>NZ_BJED01000009.1 GCF_005405485.1 Enterococcus hulanensis
CCCGCATTCCACCGTTAAAAAGGTGTCAATTTGGGGGTCAAAAGGCCAAATTGGAATTCGCATTCTTTTTTGAAATCATTTATCTTTTAGTCACCGGCCGGTACAAAAAATCACATGGAGGAAAAACAGATGATCCAACCATTAAGCAACAAACTACAGGTCTTAGTTGACCAAGGAGCAGAAAAGTTAAAGAAAATCAGCTTCCAAAACATCATCGATAACCCAACCAGCGAACAAATCATTGAGCTTGGCGAAATCATGACTGCATTGTCGCCAGACGACAGCTACTCAGACAGCGTGATCTTAACGACTCAGACACGCTACTCTAAATAAACGAATAGGAGGAAAAATGAATGTTAAAACTTGTCGCAAATTTCAAAACCAGTGAAGGAAGAAGTCAAACCTGGAGCTTTGACAATCCTACAACGACCAAAAGCTCAACGGAGATCGAAGACTTATTAGACCGTTTATCCAATGTGAAGCTGTTCGAAAAAGATGGCGCATTGCTTTTCAATACGGTCGATGGTGCGAACTATGTCGAAACGACTTGAACGGAAATCTTTAAGAAGAAAGCCTAACTCACTTTGAGGTGGAGCGGCGAACTTGTCGCTCGCTTCTATTAATAAAAAATTAGAAAGGATGCGAACCAGAATGAAGGTACAAGACCTCGCTCTCGATCATCGTCAATTATTCTCATTAAAACCTGAAACACTGGAAGAACGGATCACATGGTTCTATCAACTTACACAAAACAGCACTGTCACCATTAAATACATTTTGACTTTACGCGTACGATATCAACTTGGAGCGCAGGAGTTTGCCTACATTCTAAAGGATCTTGTTCGCTTCCTGTTTCTGAATACGAAAGCTACTCGCACCATGAAGCGGTTCTTTCATTATTTTAAAGACTATTTTTTAGACCTTGAATGGAAAACTTTGTCACTGAAATTGTTCTCTGTCCGCAGCTTCGGCGAAAAGGCCGCATCACTTGTTCATTCTCTTATTTCACTTGTCCGTCCTGAAGAAGCAACTGAATCGTCTCCGCCGTCACTTGATCGAACAAAATCTACGCAATAGCTTGACCTACGCAAAAATTAGAGGAGAAAGGAGCAGAAAAATGATTACAAAAACAACAAATTTAGTCGCAACGTTTAACAACAGCATCGGCGGGAAACATGTCTGGACCTATCGAAATATCGATACCAGCGTATCAGATGAGACCATTGAAGAGTGCTGCGACCTTTTAGCAACCTTGGGAATTTTTGAAGCGAATGGTGTGAAGCTCTTTGATTCTTCGGTGTCTGCCAAGTATGTGCACAAGACTGTCACACCTGTTTTTGATCGAAAGGCTTCGGGTGGTGCGAAGCCGGTCTGCTTTCCTGTTGAGAATGTTGAGAAAACTAGTGAAGAAGTTGAGGAAATGGCTTTGCCAACTGTGGCGCAGCAAGAAGTGTCCACACAAGACCTAGCAGAAAAAACGGAAATTAACCACTTTTCATTAATAAAAAATAATCCACAAATCGAAGAAAAAAGCACAATAACAGATAATAAACTTTCTGCTAGTATCCCTGCGGTTAGGCTAAATTCTGCACAACTACCCACACTTTTAGCACAAGAGACTGAGTCAAAAACAGAAAGTAAAGTGTCCACGAACAAAGTAATTCCGATGCAATTGCCTATAGAAGGAATCCCTGTCCCTCAGCAGCCGGCTGGTTCTTACAAAATGCCAAATAGCTACAGTTATCAGGACTTTACAAAGGAACGAGTCACCGAGTTGGATCGATTCCTTCAAGCAGAATCCTTACTTCAAGAGAAAAAAACTGTCACCGAGCCTGCCGAACCGCCTGAAAAACGGATCGACAAGAAAAAGCAGGTTGGACTCATTCGGCGACTGTTAAGTCGAAGGAACAGCCCAAACAAAGAAGGACCGAAGATTCGGTCACATGATCCCGCCGATCGCGACTAAATTCTGCCCTTCTCTAACTAACTATGCGTAGGTAACCCATTCACGTCGTCGACCTCCCATCTGGAAAGGAGGTGATAATTTGAGTGAGCTGATCCGCTATGTCCTCGCTCCCCTCTTTGTGGGATTGGTCGTTGCCCTTGTCAATCATTGGTTAAGTGGGCGCGATCCATGACGACTGAAAATAGAAATACCTGCGATCTTCTAACGTTCGCAGGTATTTCATAGTGGTTTATGGCGGCGATAATAGACACATTTTGATAAGAGCCTTCGCGTTGTAGAACACTTCGCATCACTGCTGGACCAAAATAGCAAGCTAAGGCAAAGCCCACAAACATAATTCCGTAATTAATGCTATTGTTTTTTTTGCTCCAAACTGATCTACCGTAACGAAAGAGAAAATGGATAGAACACCTTGAGTCTACCAACAGAATTGTCTTATTTAGATTTGTACGCTCCACAATTCTTGTGTTGTTATTGTCAGGCATTCTCTAGCCTCACTTGAAATAATCAGCAATAGCAATGGTGACAATATCTGGTCTTGCTCCGATGTTAACTGGGAATTTTGAGAACAGGTACTTATATGTAGTATAAGTATCAAAATGTGCGGCTCGTTCATCCAGAACGTCCACTGTTTTATTTGCTTTAAAGCTGTTCCGCCACTTACATTCACCAATAAGCAGCTCTTTGCCTGTAATCGAGTCAACGACCACATCTATTTCCTGAACATTGCCTTTTCTGTCCTTTCCCCACCATTTTCCAAATGACTTAGCAACAAATGGAAGCCGGCCTCGTTCATTGAGTCTTCGCAAATATTGTCGAGTCACTTCTTCAAATATCGGACCGATGAAATCAGGCAAATCATTGAGCGCCAAACCAGCATAGTGCTCTCCAAACCCCCGTTCAATTTCTGCCCTAACTGAAAAGACATAGCGATACCAAAAGGCTATGAAGTTTTCAGTAATATGGTATTGGCTTGTCTTCCCTTTAAGTGGATTGGAGCCAAATGGGGTAATGCGCTCAATATAGTTCAATTCCTGCAGCGTGACAAGATACTTTGAGATCAAACTGCTTTCCAACTTTGTAAAACCTGCAATCTCACCAAGTGTGTTTGAACCACTAGCAATCGCCTGCAAGACCGCGTTATAATTCGCCGGCTCTCTAAACTCTTGCTTCATCAGCAGAATACCTTCATTAAGTAGATAACCATTGATGACAAAATAGAGTTCTCTGAGATTCTCGGCAAAAGACAACTCTGGATCAATCAACGAGAGATAGTAAGGGGTTCCACCAATACATGCATAATACCTTATCTTGTCCTCATCACTAACATTAGGATAGAATCTTGCTGAATCATAGTAATCCATTGGACTTAATTTTAGTTGGCCTGTTCTTCTACCAAACAAAGGACTTTTCTCGCCTAACACCTCGTTTTCCATAAAACTCATTGATGATCCGCAGAGAATCAAGAAAATATTTGTCTCTTTAAAATCATAATCGATGACATGCTGCAAAATAGAGTTGAGGGACTTATTCGCTGATACGGCGTAGGGATACTCATCAATGACGAGTACCAAACGCTCATCTCCAAACTGTTCCTTAATAATAGAAAAAAAGTTGTTCCAATCATCCACAGTTGGAAACCCTCTGATCCCAAGTTTCTCCCCCACTAATTTTGAGAATTTCTGTAAATTTAGCGAGTCATTCACCTCTTCTGCAGGTAGATAAAGTGCATTCTTCTCTCTGATAAACTCATTTAATAATGCAGTTTTTCCAATCCGCCGCCGACCGTAAACAATCGCCATTTGAAATCCTTTTTTATGGTACATCCGTTCAAGAGTTTCAAGGCTCCTTCTCTCTTCCAAGAAACATCATGGCAGCCTCTTGTTTTACTACTTACGATTATTATACTTTTGAGTAGTAAAATCATCTGGTTAGGTAAAGAAATA
Organism: Enterococcus hulanensis; assembly: GCF_005405485.1. Taxonomy (GTDB): domain Bacteria; phylum Bacillota; class Bacilli; order Lactobacillales; family Enterococcaceae; genus Enterococcus_A; species Enterococcus_A hulanensis. The sequence goes on from NZ_BJED01000009.1 coordinate 3,913, forward strand.
TCCTCATTGTATTTTTTGGGAGATTAAATGAACAGAAGGGAGCCATGACGACTGGAAAAAAACAGACATCCGCGGTTTGCGGATTCATGATAAAAAAAGCTTGGGACAAAGAGTGCATCTCTTCGTCCCAAACTTCACTCACTTTCTTCTGCTGATATTCTGACTGTTAATCGCAGTTATCCACCTAGTAAACAAATCAATACCGATAGCCTTTTAAAAAATGGTCCATCGAGTCTAGTACAAAATCATCAAGTCTATCACGTTCAATCAATTCACCATTCACCATGGTCGTAATACCTAATAGGGTCGCATATAGAACCAGCCCGATTTTTAGCGGGTTGCCAGGTTGAATTATCTTTTGCTCCTGTCCGCTGATAATCAATTCTAGAATCGGAGAAAATGCACTCTCTGAGGCTTCTTTCATCACTCCCAATTTATCATCACAACACTTACTAGAATTCATCAACTCAAATAAAGCGGCGTTGTCTGCAGCAAAATGTGCAAAGCTCAAGGCCGCATTATTTAAGCGCTCTAACAAGGGGATTTCGCTATCAAGAGAGCCTGCCTTCAACACTTTTTCCAATTGGGAAAAGCCTTGTACTGCCAGTGAATCCAACAGGTCTTGGCGATTTCTAAAATGGCGTTGCGGCGCGGCATGACTAACACCGATTTCTCTGGCGATTTCTCGGATCGTAACCTTTTCTACCCCTTTTTCCAAGAGGATTTTTTGGGCTACTTGCAATAATTCAACTCGTAAATTTCCGTGGTGGTAAGGGTGAGTTTTCTTCATATTCTTCATAAAAAAAGCCTATCACAAAGAAAAAGGAAAAACAATCAAAATGTTTACGTTGACAACATATTGTAAGAGCGGTATATTAAACTTGTTTCCACTGTCAACATCAACGGAAAAATCGGGAATAATCCCGCTTGCTAGATTTTGAATCTTAGCAGTCAATTTCCTAGTTATAAATGAATTCTTCCAAGCATAAAAAAGATGGTGCTGAAGTTATTTTGGTTAGACGTCTCACTCAAACGTAAACAAGTGAAAGTAGAAATGGAGGAATTTATTTTGTTAAAAATCTATGTAGAGAAAAACAATAGTTCGAGTCGCAAATTGATCAAATGGCTTAAACGACAAAAAATCGACTATGAAGAACGCTATATTGATACAAAGCCATTATCAGAAGATGAGCTGCTAAATATCATGAGCTTTACCGAAAATGGCTTCGATGATCTTTTCAGCTATCGAGCAATGAAGGATATGAATCTCGATGAGGACTCAGTTGATTCGTTATCAGTCAAAGAACTTGTAAGACTAATGGTGAAAAATCCACGGCTGATCAGAAAGCCCTTTGCGATCAAAGGGAAACAAATGATCGTTGGCTATGGTAAAGATCAGGTGCAAACATTGATTCCTAAAGAAAGACGGTTAAAAGCTATCCTGCATTACCAATTTGGATAATCATGCTTGGCAAAAATGGCCTACTGTCAAGCTTTACAGTTTTCAAAGCCTGCCAGAGGTGTTTAATTCAAGAGTTTTGGGAGTACAGAAAAGAGACATTTTCTGTACTTTTTTGATGTGAGCCTTTATTGACGCCGATTAGGACGCGCTGATCGGCTTGTTGATAGCTTGTGCTTGAGCATGCGATGCCCCATCCGCCAAATTTTTAAATGTCATCGTATAACCAAGTCTTTTTTGATTCACTTGAGATCATTCAAAAAAACGGTATCAGCGTTATCCTTCGCTGATACCGTTAGTTGCTTTTACAAATTCTGAGTGTTCATCTGTTCCACTGACACAAAAGAATTCAACATCTCAGTGATAGTCTCGGCATTTCTATCATAGAAAGAAGGAAGTCCTGCAATATTGACTACGACATAGTCTGCCTCTGTTTCTAAGAAATAATACTGAATTCCCACATTCGCTCCGTCAGATACCGTTGTAATGGTGTATAAATATCCTGAGTAATGTGCCGTTTGATACGGGACTTCCTTTCTAGATTCTTCCTTAATTTGAACATCCTCGTCTGAAACAATTTGACCTATCATCGCATTTTTGAAGGCATCGATTCCTTCAAAATCAGTTTTTTTCATGCCATAAATCATAATTACTTCTGGATTATTTTCATCACTAGCATAAAAATCAAAATCCTCTTCTGATGTGACCTCCCAGTTATCTGGAATCTTAATTTGATAGGCTGCTTCCTCAATCTGGAAGTCCGCAGCTTTAAATATAACCTTCTTTTTAACACTGGACGCCTTTGTTTTAGCGGTCGACTGTTTGGTTGAGGAAGTTGTCTCTGTACTTTTTTCTGTACTTGACTCCGATATACTCGCTTCCTTTGCTCCACCAGATCCGCACCCTGCTAAAATTGCACCCAACACCACAAAAACAATCCATTTTTTCATTGTAACCCTCCATAATTATATTTTGATAGCCTTTCCAAATATAACTACAGTTTACACTAATTTCAAAGTGATTAATAATACCATTTATTATTACTAATAAAAATTCGAAAGAAATTATCTTTAATCACAGAAAATTATTTTTTTACCCTAAAAACTAACTGTTGATTTCCAAGTTGTATGACAGCCATTCTCTAAACAAGTTCCCAGATCGCAAGTCGGCGATCTTACTCCGATTGAAGTCTGGAATAAGACCGCCACATAGCTATTAATTGTTATACGTTAGCATCTACTAAAACTCGTTAAAGCTGTTGGCCTGAACTTTTTCATTCAAGACTTTCTTATTGACCATATCCGTTATCTCAAGTGCGCTGATAATTACTTCACCATTGTAGTTCTGATCCCGATCGTAAATCATGCCGGGAATCACCTGACAAAGTAAGTCACGATTGCAATGATAGCTAAGCGTATTTTTTGGCGACCAATAAGGAATATCCACATGAAAATCGAAGGACCCTAAGGATCTTTGGGTATCTGTCCCCTGTGCAACTAAGCTGATCTTAAATTCAGGACCTGCTGCTTCTCCATGTGGAGTAATCACTTCATAAGCAGCTTTGCTTTTGGCAGGAATATTCGTTGGAAACGAAACAATTGCGTTTCGTGCATTAACGTATTTGTATACTAACTTTAAATCCTGATCGGTTGTATTAGTAACAGTCAATTTAGCAGTCCATTTCGACATAGTATACTCCTCCTTTTCTCTTTACTCTTACTAGAAAACAAGTGTAAGCTTTGTTACACATTAAGCATACCATGACAGTTAGCAATAAAAGAACAACTATAGGATGCCTTATTTTTATATTTTATAAAAATAATGGGTATATAATAACTTGTAAAAAGAGAAAAACTCGTAAATTAGTCACCAATAAAGATTTATATAGCAGAAATTCCTAAATTATGGGGATATGACCCCATAATAATTTTTAGCGTTAAAAATAATAAGTCCAGCCGTTTCAGCTAAAAATAACGGAAAAGCACGATCTATTTCATAATATTTTTTAATGGTTAACAGCTAAATCTCTTTCATTGCTCAGCTATTCAACTAAAATTAAATCTTTTTCGTACGTTCTTAGACAAAAAGCGGCAGGCTAAGAAAATTCCTAGCCTGCCGCCTTTTAACTATTCATGTATTTTCAGCGCCGAGACGCCCTCTTCTTCTCTCCCAGATCACTAATCATATCTTGTATCCAGCGTTTGCTTTCTGATGTTAAGAAAGGATCGATGACGACGACTGGATAGTCTTCCGGTAAGCCTCGCGAAGAACCGGTCGTGATCAAGCAATCATACTTCGCCAGCTCTCGATATAATTCAGGTATTCCACCGGATAGCTTTTCAAAATTGACAATCCGAAAGTTGCCATAGATATTATCGGTGATTTGTTTTGCTAAAAAGGTTTCTTCCGTGGGTGATAGATCAGAAAGCAGCAGGATTTTTAGCATAGGTTCCTGATCTGCCAGCCAATCCAAGCTGTCCACTTCCGTTGTAATCAGCAGGTACATATAGTTCAGGACAAAGTCTTCTTCCTGATACATCTGAAATTTGTGAACAAATCGTTGGACCAGTATTCTGATCTTTTCTACACCGCTGCGGTAGACCTTAGAAACTTCCTTCAAAAACGCCTCGCGATTTTTCCTTAAGAAACAAATATATTTACCTTGAGGATCATGCATATAGAAATCATTTGATAAAACGATCGCTAAACTAATTTTGCTATCCCGGCTGAAACGGTAGCCTAGCATCCTATTATAGTTTTCCACCAATTCATAGTGCTGGTTAAATAGCTGCTGATATTTCGAATTATCAGTCAAAGCAAGTTTGATATGAGGCACACTGAAAAGAACCGAATCAGAAAAAGTTAACCAAAGTGCATCACGGAGCACAGCCGGGGTCAACTCCATATCTAATCTCTCATTAACCGCTTGTGCCAGCGCCTTATACGATTCTCCCTGCGGCAGATTGATTCCTTCAGTCCGTAATTGGTCCTTAGGAAATTCATGGCCTCTTTTTATTCGCCAAAAGCTGACGTACATATTATAGACCTGCCTTTTTTGAAAAACGTATTTCTCGTGAATTTGGTTTTCCGTGACAAAATCACTGACATACAGCTCCATGATCTGGTAGTGCTCTGTCGGTAATTTAGGTAATGTACTCTCGAAGGCACTCTGCCGCTCACTATAAAAATGATAGTAAAAATCACGGACCTCCCCTTCATTTCCTTCAATCCGCAATGGACGATAGCACAGCTCCATCCCCGCATCCAACAATGCCTTTTCGATCTTTTTTAAGCAGCGCTGCGTGTTCGATGAACTTAAATATAATTTTTTGGCTAATCCAGTAATGCTTTCGCACTCTTCATACAAAAGCTCTTCGATAATTTGAAATTCTGGACAGCTATTCAAAAAATCGGCATACAAATTCCCTAAACTAACTTTTTTATCTACAACTATGTAATAAAGGCCCTTTGTTTTAACGATCTGAAAACTGGGATGCCCTTCATTAATGAGTTCAATATCATTTAATAGAATCGGCAACGAACAGTTCAACTCACTCATTAATTGATCACTTGACCAGCCTTCGCGACGATAATACAATTTTTCCAGCAATGCCAAACGACGTTTATTCGTAATACCCAAAACTGATCGAAAGTCCATGATCCTTCCTCCCTAAGAATAGTTCAATCTTAACCCCATCTGCCGCTTATTTTTCCTCTTCTAATCCTCTATCTCAAGAAAATATTACCACTAAATGATACTGAGTATAAGGATATTTCTTAATTTCACCACAATAATTTGTCCGATCGCAAAAAATGGCTGGATAACTTGCTTTTTATGGCTAGCTAAATGTGGTTGTTGATAGTTGTCTCCATCAGAATTAGCAGAGAGAAAATTTTTTTGGTTATATTTAAACGAAAATTACTATCTGGACTATTATAAAAAATGTCGGAGTTGAAAATTTCAGATGATCCGTAGTAACCTCCGCTTGTTTTTGTTGTTTAATCCGTATATTCGTCATTTATTTCATTGTATTTAGGCATATAAAGGGATGACGCTAACGTTATTTATTTTGTTGATTTTTTGTTGCAGTCGACGTTATCTTTCGGTATACTATTCTTTGTGCTAAGAAGGTTCCGTGGTGTAGGGGTTAACATGCCTGCCTGTCACGCAGGAGATCGCGGGTTCAAATCCCGTCGGAACCGTTAGTGTTACTGGAGGATTACCCAAGTCCGGCTGAAGGGAACGGTCTTGAAAACCGTCAGGCGGGTAATACCGTGCAAGGGTTCGAATCCCTTATCCTCCTTTTGGGGAAGTACTCAAGTGGCTGAAGAGGCGCCCCTGCTAAGGGTGTAGGTCGAGAAATCGGCGCGAGAGTTCAAATCTCTCCTTCTCCGTAAATGATTGACTGATGGAAATAATCCATCAGTCTTTTTTGTTTGCTTGGTAAGCCAAGCATCTTAGCTAGAAAAATAACCGCTTAGTGGTAAAATCAGAGCAATCAATGGAAGGTGTGGTTTTATGAAAAAAGAATCGTTCAATTATCCATATATATTTGATGATGATGCTCTAATTTCTGCAAGCGGCTGGCTGAAAATTCTTGGCGCGAATATTCTGGCTTTTATCCTGCTTTCCACCAGCCTATTGCAAGCTATTCCTATTTTCGGAAGCCCTAGTCTCAGTCATTATTATCACCCGACTTTTTTTGAAGCTATCCAAATTGCTTCTCCGGGAATACTTTTTTTAATCATAAATTTTTTAGGTTTTTATTGGGGGACCAATGGGAATTGGCGCAGAATTTTTCGGCCGTTAAAAGGTAAAGCTTGGCTGTGGATCGTACTCTTTATTTTTTTGACATGGATTGTTGGATCAATTACCGGCGGTTTGGCCTCGCATTTTTTTGGCAGCGAAACCAATCCGCAAGATGTGCTTTCCGCTTCACATAGCGGAGCTTGGACAGCCTTTTGGCTGGTTCGTTTAGAGAATGTCTTTCAGCTTTTAGGGGAAGAATTTCTCGCCTTAATGCCCTTTTTAGCTTTTGCTCAGCTGGGGTATCACTGGGGTTGGTCAAAGAAGCGCGCATTATTATTCGGCTTGGTAGTTTCTTCGGTGATTTTTGGTTTGTATCATATTTCTACCTACGGCTATAATGTCGGTTATGCGATTTTAGGTCTAACTTTTACTCGGATAGCCATGACCATGGCTTATATGAAAACAAAATCGATCTGGGCTAGTTATGCGGTTCATTTTACTTTTGATTTTCTGTCGTTTTTAATTAGCTTTTTACTTGTTTAATGCCTTGTCCATCAAGAAAATAATGATCGTACTAGTCTCTGTTGGTAGCTGCCTGCTTTTTAGCAGGCAGTTATTTTGTAGTTAATTATCTTTCACATATTTTCAAAAGGATATATATGTAACTGATCCTAGTTATATATTTACTAAAATGTACGGGACTATCATGTTATAATGGCTGTAGTCACCAATGGAGGAAAAACATCATGCAGAAAACTGACATTCAGGCTTTTTATCCGAATTATTCGCCAGCAGAAAAGCAAAAGCTGACAGAATTGCAGGCACTGATTCATGAGGTCGCTGACGAATCTGCTATCGAAATTCTCGAAAGCGCGAAATGGGGACAGCTTTCGTTTGAAGCACTGAAGGGAACACCAATCAGAATCGATAAGTTTTCTGACAGTCAGATTGGTTTTTTCGTACATTGTCAAACCAACTTGATCGAAACTTGGCGCTCATTGTTTTCCGATACTTTGAGCTTTTCAAAAAATCGAGCGATCCTTCTTGATCTCGATCAGCCGTTGCCCGAAGAGGTACTAAAGATCTGTATTGATCAAGCCTTCAACTATCATTTGAAGTAATCAGATTTTTAATTCATGAGCATTCAGCAGCGCTCTTTTTACTATAGTCAACTCAGAAAGCAAGGAGTGGAACCAAATGCAGCAGCTATTAACGTTATTCGATTCTCTTCCGAAAATAGGGATTATCCTTCTTATTTTATTCAGCGTTTTAATCACCTTAGGAATCGTAATATTGATTTTTTCATTGTCAAAGGCGATGAAGAAGTAAACAAAAACGCCCTGATTGCATTTTCGCAATCAGGGCGTTTTCCTTGATTATTTATTCGCGCGTTTTTGGTACGTACCTTCTTGTGTATTGATTTCCAGCATTTCGCCTTCTTCAATAAAGTCAGGAACGTTTACGACTAGTCCGGTTTCCATTGTTGCTGGTTTACCAGAACCTGTCACAGTAGCACCTTTAATTGATGGTTGTGTTTCAGCAACTTTTAGGACAACTGTTGTCGGAGGTGTTAATCCGATCACTTCGTCGCCGTAAAACTGAATTTTAACTTCCATATTTTCAAGGATGTATTTCATTTCTGCTTCGATCGTTGAAACTGGGATTTCATATTGTTCGTAAGTTTCAAGATCCATGAAGATTGCAACATCATCTTGGCTGTATAAGTATTGAACAGCTTTTGTTTCCATCATCGCTTTTTCGAATTTTTCTTCTGGGCGGAAAGTTGTATCATACGTTGAACCTGTACGCACGTCGCGTAATTTCATCCGCATAACCGTATTTCCTTTACCTGGTTTGTGGTGGCTGGCTTCTAAAACTTTGATCAATTTTCCGTCTTGAATGAAAGTCATACCTGCACGTAAATCGCTTGCTGAAATCATTAATAAGCACTCCTCTTCTTATTTTATACGTTCGAATTCTGCTGCGTGAACATTCGTCCATGCATGATTCTACTATAAAATGAACCTTTATTATTGTAGCAAATAACCCCTATACTTACTAGGGAAAATTATTTCTCACTTTATTTTACTTCTTGCACACGGAAGAATTTTAGCTTGGGTAATTGATTCAGGGTCATCTCTAACGAAGGCCCCATCAATAATAATACGATCAGCGTCCCCCAGCCAATGTGTCCGCCTAATAAGAAACCGGTCAAAAAAATCGCGGCATCCAAGATGATCCGAGCGACCTTTACTGAGCTTTTTAATACCCGTTTCAATAAGATCATCAAGGATTCATAAGCGGCCGAGCCTGCATCGGCTAATAGATAGATACCTGTCCCAAAGCCAAAAACGATCGAACCCGCAATGATGGATAAGTAACCCATACCGCTAGGAATCGTATGCAGAATTCCCGCCCAATCTAGGATGTTCAGACAAAAGCCCAAGCCAAAGCTGTTGATCAGGCTGCCGATCCCAATCATCTTTCGGTCATAGAAAAAGATGATGATCAGTATGATCCCGTTAAACAGCATACTCACCGTACCAAACTTCAGCGGCACATGCTGCAGGATACCTAAGACTAAGGTACTGATTGCATCTGCCCCCAGTCCGCTGACAACGATCAAACGAACACCGACAGCGGCGATAAAGGTGCCCATGATGGCAAAAAATAGTTGCTTTGCTATATTCGGTTTGATAACTTGGTCCTCACTTTCAAAAGCTGTTTTAGCGCATAAATTAGGCATCAAACAATAATTGTTTGATGCCTAATATGGATTCTATTAACTCCATTCTTTCTTTAAGCGTGCTTTGTAGGAATTGAATCTATCTACTAAAGGCACGGCGGCTTCTTTAATGGCGCAATATTTGTCGACCATTGTTACGATGTAGCCTTCCTTATATTTCGGTGGTGTGATCGTTGCACCCCACATATGTTTGATAATAATATCACGTTCAAGGTCAGACAAATCGGTGATCTTCTCCGCATTCTTCACAGCGATCCGTGGATGCATATAAGCATGTGAGCCTTCATCGAACTTCGTTGTCCGCCAGTCATAGTAAAACAAGTCATGCAGCAGGCCTGCGCGAGCAGTCGCTCTGGCATCGCCGTTAAATTGTTTTGCTAATTTGTAGCTATTATAAGAAACACTGATAGAGTGTTCCAATCGTGTTGAATTCATATGCTGAGTGTAATTTGCTAATCTTTGTACTTCGTCGGTAGCTAATAAATCTTCAATATAAGAAACGTATTCTTCATCGTCACGCCAATTTTCTGCCATGGATAGAAAGCCCCTTTTCTCTGTTTCTGTCGCCCATTATAACACGCATTCAAAGTGGTGAATAGGCTTCCAAGGTCTTTGTGAATAAAGTTTAACAGTTCCTTAATAACAGTTACCAAATTGTGAATTTTTACTTAAATAAGTGGAACATTAAGATGCCGGCCGCGATCGCAACGTTTAACGACTCAGCTTGACCCTTGATCGTAATGTACAAATTCTGATCCGTCAGCGCTAATAACTCCGGCGACATGCCTTGTCCTTCATTCCCCATGACTAGGGCAAAATCAGTCATTTTCTCCACAGCTAGATAATCCTTCGCCTCTTTATCAAGTGCTGTACCTAAAACTGGGCTGCCGGCTTGTTGGAATTGCGGAATGATCTCTGCCAGCTCGCCATGTTGGACAGATAGATGGTAAAGGCTGCCCTGTGTACTGCGCAAGGTTTTTGGATTATACAGATCAGCACTCCCTTGTCCTAAGATGACACCGGAAAAACCAGCCGCATCCGCAGTCCGGATCATCGTACCGACATTGCCGGGGTCCTGCACATTATCTAATAATAGCCAAGCACCGGAAAAATCACGGCTCTCCTCCTGCGGCATCTCCGCCACAGCAATCATCCCCTGTGGCGTCGGCTGACTGGCTAAAGCCTTCAAGATCTCGTCAGAAACTAGATAGTAATCCGTTAGGTTCGCTTCGATCCATTCGGACCATTCGTTCAAGCCCCGCTGGCTGATAAATACTTCCTTTAAGACGACACTCGCGGCTTTGGCTTCTTGGATCAAATGAAAGCCTTCCAATAAATAGCTTTGAGTTTGCTGGCGGTATTTTTTCTGCTGCAGCTTTTTGGTTTCTTTGATCAATGTATTTTTACTCGATTGAATCTCTTTCAAGATGTTTGCCTCACTTAATTTAGATATTATTTTTTCTCTGAGTTAGCTCCGACTGTTATTATAGCACGCGAATTCTTGTCTCAACCAGCAAAAATCGTTATCATGGATATAAGAAATAATTAGGAGGTTTTCTTATGAAGATGCATATAAATGTTACTGGACGTGTTCAAGGCGTCGGCTTCCGCTATACCACGTATCAAATGGCCGTCGAGATCGGGCTGACTGGTACGGTGAAGAATGAAGACGATGGCAGTGTGACCATCGAAGCCGTTGGTACCAAAGAACAAATCACCGAATTTCTAGGAAAAGTCAAACAGCCGCAAAATCCCTTTGCCAAAGTTTCGCATATTGAACAATACGAAGACCCTGCCATTAAAGACTATGATAAGTTCAATGTCGTCTATTAAAAAATTGACAAGGTTCCCTTACTTTTCTCGAATTAGATTGAAAAGCCTTGTGTTATCTAGTATAGTATTTCCTGTATAAATTTTTATTAGCAGAGGAAGAAATAAATGACAAAATTTAAAAATTGGCTTTTGGGCTCCGGCCTTTTGGGTGTTCTTTTACTCCTTTCGGGTTGTGTACGAATGGATAAGGATGGGACCCCTGATACGTCCGGTCTAGTCTATCGCATGCTGGTTGTTCCACTAGAGAACTTTCTTAACTGGATGGTTAACAATTTCAACTGGTCTTACGGTTTAGCGATCATCGTTTTGACGATCATTGTCCGTTTGGTCATTATGCCTTTGGGAATCAACCAATCGAAGAAATCTTTGATTCAATCAGAAAAAATGCAATCGATCAAACCGCAAATCGATGCGGCGCAAGAAAAAGTAAAACAAGCATCTACACAAGAAGAACAAATGGAAGCACAGCGTGAAATGCAGGCAGTCTACAAAGAAAACAATGTCAGCATGATGGGCGGCATGGGTTGTTTACCGTTACTGATCCAGATGCCGATCTTCTCCGCACTGTATTACACGGCTCGTTTTTCAGAAGGTATCCAGCATTCGACATTCATAGGCATAGACTTGGCGAAACCAAGCTATATCTTAGTAGTCGTCGTAGGTGTCGCTTACCTGCTGCAAGGATACATCTCATTAATCGGTGTGCCAGAAGAACAGAAGAAAACAATGCGCAGTATGATGATCGCCTCTCCATTGATGATCGTCTTCATGTCATTCACTTCGCCTGCCGGAGTGGCGCTTTACTGGGTAGTCGGTGGTATCTTCAGCTGTCTTCAAACCTTTATCACTAACGTCTTGATGCGTCCTCGTATCAAAGCGCAGATTCAAGAGGAATTAAAGAAAAATCCGCCAAAACAAGTGGTCACAAAACCAATCAAAAAAGCGGAACCGATCCAACCGAAACAAGTCAATCAACCAAAGAATAAAAACAAGAACAACAATACTGGCAACGGACGTAATGCCGGTAAACAAAAACGGAAATAATAAAAAAGCTGTTTGCAACGATTGGAACTGACCCAGTAAACTGAAACAAAATAAAAAAGCATCTCTAGTTGAATTCACGTTAAAATGAATTTAATATGGAGGTGTTTTTTATATGGAAACTAGAGTTGCTTACCCAATTGAAATTAAGAAAAAAGCTATTCAACGTGTCTGTGTGGAAAATAAATTTAGATATGGCTACCGATCACCAGAGGTATCATTATCACTCCAAATTTCATCGCAACACGTTAGCAAGACGCGTAAGCTACAACTAATGATCGCTTTGTTCCTCAGGTCATCGCGTTAGTTCAGCTTTGGCTCAATTTGAAATGTTCTGTTCCTAACAAAATCTATTCAGTTTTCAAAGGTCAATTTCTTTTACACAAATAGATACTTAATTTGGTAGTAAAATGAAACCCTTATACATTATTTTTCAAAATGAAATAGAAATGTAAAATCCCCATAGTCCTTCTTTGACTTCAAAAGAGACTAAGGGGATTGCTTATATTCAGTTCACAGATCGTAGTTCTTTATTCTACCCATATAGATCATTGGTGCTTGAGCAATAATTACAAGTTCATTTTCACGAGTGCTAGAGATTTTGCAGACTATCCATTTTACTAATACCAGAAATCATCTTTCTTTTTTAATTTCTTATCTTGTACATTCTTTGTATGCTTACGTATACCAAAAATCTCATCCTCTTTGGCAACAGTTGGGTCGAACCAATCAGCTTTAGCTTTCGCCCATGTGATCCATTCTTCCGAATACTTTTCTTTACTTTCTGATTTTTCGGCAGCACTTATTAAGTTTCTAATTCGACGAGATTTTTCATAATCGTCAGCTTCATTTAGTAAAAAGTTTGTATTATCAATTTCAGCATTATATCTGTCTCTTTGCTCATCCTGTAATTGTAGTGCTTCTAGTTTTTTTAATCTTTCTTCAGCTTCTTTAATACTCTTCTTTCTGGAAAAATCAGCTGCTTCATAAATGGCAATTACTATTTCATCTAGCCTATCTTCAATCTTAGTCGATTTAGAGTCTCTAAAAAATTTGTTATTGGATAATTTGAGACTCAGTTTCCCATTGAAATGGTAATCATATTTTCTGATTTTCGGTTTATAAGCTGAAGGTCGGCGTTTCTTCTCTTCTTCATACTTCAACATTTCCATCTTTTCTTTATCTGAAAGGACATGAGGTACCTTATCTTTAGCCTCTGAAAAAGAATATCTCACATCCGCTCCTTTTATTAAAAAAAAAGATTCCTCAGAGCTTGTAACAAGGTCTTCAGAACTTAACGCCCTCATTAAGGTATCTACAATCCTGCTCCTTCTTGCAACTCCTTCTTCTGAAAGTTTGTCAGCATCCATCGGTGGATCACCAAGCTCATATTTTCCCAACCCTTCACTAAGATTTTCGGCGTAGGCTTTTTGCCAGTTGGTAATTATTGCTTGTTGCCGGATTACTATAGGGTTAATCCTTTCATCATGATCAGTTAATTCAATTTGATCAGCAATCGTAAGAACTTTTTTAAACTCCTGATCATTCAAAATGTCTATTCGTTTTCCCTTGGATGCTACTTTTTCTGGAAAAGACAATTCTTTATTTCTCTTACCTGAAATTTCATTCGGATAATTTCCTTTTAGTAGAGGGGGACGCTTAACCTTTGTTCCTGAACGAACCTTTGACCAATAACCTATTGGCGGAGTGGGAATTCCTAAAGATTCACACACTTTACGAATTGTCTTATCTGAAACGTGATATTTCTTTGCGACATCTTTTATTGGTCTTTCCCAAACTTCCTTGTATAGTTGAGTACGATTATAATCCTTATGTGTTTTATTGCGGTTTTGATCTGAATCCGTTTCGCTTTCACTCAGGATTATTTGCTCATTGGGATTACCAGCCAACTCAATAACATCTACTGATTTTCCACTCCACAATTTTGCCCAATAGCCTGAAGTTGGGATGGGAATATCCGCTTCTTTAACTTGTTCTAAAAACTGTTTATAAGGAATATCATACTTCCTAGCAACTCCAGCTGCAGAAATGCTCCAAATCTCATCATACAGCTCTTTTCTTGTAGAAATATGTTTAACACTCTCTTTCACCTGAGACACCCCTTTTTAAATCCTCTTTTTTATTTTGATGGACAAGAAAAATTTTGCTACAAACGGTATTCGAACTTTAAACTCAATCTGTATTGAATTTACTTGATTAAGCAATGATTCACTCAAACTGCATAGCAAACATTTTCATATCATTTATTACTAATTATTTCTAAACATTACTAATCTTTCCATAATTGTAAGTAATTATTTGTCCAAGCGCAATCATAAAGAATGCAAGCGTCTACCTCAAAATGAAGAATTAAGAAAGGCTTCACGAACTCGCTCAGCTTTGCCAGTTTTTCTCCACGCTTTAGCGTGATTAGAAAAATGGTATATCATCGAAAATACAGATAAATTCTGTCAAGAATTTATCCACATCAACTGAGAGATGACTAGCGTGATTAGTGGAATGGTATGCGCAACGATAATCAGATTCATTTTTCATGATTTTAAAAAAATGATTTCTTAGCTAGGAGTTAGCTGAGCACCAAGTAGGTACTATTCCATATCAGCTCCAAAAACCGATCGCTGTGTCTCACAGCAATAAGACTAAAATTTTGATAAGTTGTCAAGAAACACAGCGATCTTTAGGAACTGATGGCGATTATTCCAACTTGGCGCTTCTCAGACTTAACAAAATTTTCTTACTCGCGATATGCTCGTTCTGCTTAATGCTAATTTAGTAGCAACTGGCTGGGTCACACCGTTGTGTAGAAAAGCTAGTTCATGAAGCTAGACAGCGAAAACTTTAATATTAGTGCTGTCTATATAACGAAAACCATCGCTGGTCGGCGATGGTTTTTTTCGTAGCTCAAGTAAAGGTTCATTCACTTAACTAATAACCCTTTTGATAACTTTAGTATAAAAGCGGAGAAATAAACTGATTCAACATTCACACGTGCTATTACACGTGCTAAAATGATTGTATTTTAAAAACCTTATCTCCTATACTGATTCAAAAGGAATGATCAACTTGGTAATTTATTATGCCGTGTTCAGCTTTGCTGAGGATGGGATCAACGTTGTGTTTCCAGATTTAGACAATGCCGCCACGTTTGGTGAGAATATGCACGAGGCACTGTATATGGCAAAAGACTTACTTGCTGGTTGGCTCCTCGATGCTGAGGATGAAAAAGAAGCTTTTCCTGTGCCCTCTGATCATCTGAGTATCCCTGTAGCACCAGAAGATTTATTGATCCCAATTGAAATCGATCTGGCATTTTATCGCAAAAAATTTAACAGCAAGCCCATCAAGAAAACATTGACTATCCCAAGCTATCTAAACGATCTGGGCAACGAAGCAAAAATCAACTTTTCAGCTACACTAACTGAAGCTCTGAAAGAGAAATTAGAAGTTTAGCCTTTGCTAAACTTCTTTTTCTACAGAAAAAAGCTACCTCAAATTTGAGATAGCTCAGTGTATCTAAGAATTCTTTTACTGTTCATGATGATTATTTCAGCCTTTACCTCAAAATATCGATCAAATCTTTCTTGGCTGCTTCTGATGCCGGCATGACTGAGAAGATCAAGCCGATTCCGCTGGAAACGCCGACTGCTAGACAAACAGTGAACAGGTCAACCGATACGGAGATATCCATCGCACTGCCGATCGCATAAGCAACGAGCATTCCTAACAGATAGCCAATGACTCCTCCAACCAGTGTCAAGGTCATTCCTTCTAATAGAAATTGCATACGAATCGCCCCGCGTGTAGCACCCAACGCCCGACGAATCCCGATTTCTTTTGTCCGTTCCGACACTGAGATATACATCATGTTCATGACGCCGACACCTGCGATGAATAGGGAAATCCCCGCGACTGCACTGATGAACAGGGTGATACTGCTTAATACTTCACTGATTCCATCGGTCATCATCGCCATATTCGAAACTTGGTATTCCCCTTGCTGACGCATCGCACCAGCAGATTCCAGCTTCTTGATTGCTTTATCTGCGACCTTATTCAGCTTGCTGCCATCCGCTAGAGTAAGAACTACTGCGCTGGTATCCTGCTCGTTTCCGAAGAAGTGAATATAGGTTTGACGCGGCAGCAGTATTTTAGTCGTACCTTCAGAAAACATCGTTTCTTCTTGTCCAGCCGGAAAGACACCGATGATCGTAAAGACCTGCTTATCGAGTTCGAAGCCGCGACCCACTGCACCTTTAGCAGAGCCATAGAGATCCTTTGCTAATGAAGCATCGATCGTAATGACTTTATTTTGGGTTTGATTATCGTAAGCACTGATCGCTCGTCCATAACTGACAGGATCGCCATCCTTCGAAACAACCCCTACACGATAATTTTTAGTTTTATCCTTTACCTTGATTTCTTTGTAAATATAAGATAAATCGTTTTTGGGATAGGAGACCGCTTCGACTCCTTCAACATCTTTCAGCAGACTAAAATCAGAGGCCTGGATCATGTCAACATTGGAATAATACAAGGCATCATTGCCGGGTATAAAATTAATATCGACCTCCAGCTTATCCGATTCTTCGGCAGTTAGACTTTCGATCGTGTCGCGCTCAAAGCCGCGGCCAATCGATAAAATGGCAATTACTGCCGCAATCCCGATGATGATCCCAAACATCGTCAAGGCACTGCGTTTCTTATTCTTAAAAATTGATCCCAAAGAGGAACGCCAATTTACATAGAACTTCATTCTTCGGTCACCGCCCTATCTTCAGTGATCGCACCGTCTCTGATCTTGACCAGACGTGTACAGTAGGGAACGACTTCAGGATCATGGGTCACTAGAAAGATCGTCGCATGATCACGACGATTCAACTCCTTAAACAGCTCCATAATTTCATTGGAGGTATGCGTATCCAATGCTCCCGTCGGTTCATCCGCGATGATAAACTTCGGCTGATTGATCAACGCCCGGGCAATAGCGACCCGCTGCTGCTGTCCGCCGGAAAGCTGGCGCGGATGCTTCTCCGCTTTGTCAGCGATTCCGACCTTTTCCAAGGCCAGCATGACCTTTTCCTTTGTTTGGTGGAAGCCGTAACCATTATAAAGCAGCGGCAGCTCCACATTTTCATAGACTGTATAATTTTCAATCAAGCTGAAATTCTGGAAGACGAAACCCACCATTTCGTTCCGCGTTTTGGATAAGCGATCATCAGTCGTAGCAACCAGATTTTCATCTTCAAATAGATATTCACCCTCAAATTTCGTATCAATAAACCCCAGCAGGTTGATCAAGGTGGATTTCCCTGAGCCTGACGGACCCATCACCGCGATCATTTCACCGGCATCCGCTTTTAGATTGATATCCTTTAAAACATGCAGCGCTTCTTCATCGTTGCGGTAATACTTGTTGATATTTTTCAGTTCGATCATTTAATCCACCGCCAATTCCTGACCATCGCGCAATGATTTGTCAGGATTTGAAATAATGCGGTCGCCGTCCTTGAGACCATCCTTCAAAATGAAATAATCGCCTTTATCTTCGGCTTGGATAGTCACTTCCCGAACCTTTCCTTTGCGGTAAGCAAAGACATATTGGGTATCACCGGTTTTTCTGACTGCTTTTTTCGGTATTCGAATCTCATCTAGCGGCAGCACAACCTGAACATTGTAGCCGTATTGCAGATCCTCGGTTGGTTTCACGATAAAGCTGTAATTAGACACTGCGCTCGTTGCCGCAGAACCTGCTGCTCCAGCTTGACTAGCCGCATCACTGGATTGATCCGGTAATTTATTGACATGAGTGATCGTGCCGGCGATCTCTTGATTCGTCGTGATCGGTTTAATCGTCACTGCCGCATCTTGACGCACCTGCGGATAATCATATTCGGAGGCTTTTGCTTCGACCGTGATTTCATTGCTGACGACTTTTACGACTGGCACTGACGGATCGTTCTTGCCTTTTTCGTTGATATACGCTGTTCCCTTTGCTGCACTGGCGATCGTTGAGCTGACTTTACCGCGCATCGTATTCACACTTTGTGAAGCCGAGCTTAACTCGACATTCGCACTTTCCAGTGCTTGTCTTGCTTGAACTACCGCATCGGCGGCCGCATCCAAACTGCTTTCATATTGCGTCTGTTCTTGTTTGTATTGTTCCTTTTTAGCGGCGCCCTCTTCGCTATTTTCATTGGTATTATTGTAATTCGTAATGGCGTCATTCAATTTTTGCTGTTCCTTGGCTTGCTTATCTTGCGCGAGCGCCAATGATTCCTGCGCGTTTGATACAGCTAGATTCAGTTTATCTAGATTCGTGCTTTGTTCATCTGCCTGCTCTTGATATTCTGTATTGGTGTAGCTTAGCAGCAGCGTTCCTGAATCGACCTCTTGGCCATCCTGAACATTGATCTCAGAAATCTTTCCAAGGGTTTGATCCAAAAAATAATCCTGTGTATGAGTCGCTTCCACGACGCCGTTAAAGGTCAATGGATCAGACTTTTTCAAGGTGACTGTTTGAAATTTGTTATCCTTAACATTATTGCTCTTCATTTGAGAATAAACGAAAGCACCGATAAACAGCACTAACGCGAGAACTCCCGCAATGATACTCCAACGGATCTTTTGTTTTTTCGTCATTTTCTTTTTTGTCATTGGCTACTCCTCTGGGTCTGCTTTAAATAGGTGAACGATAACTAAAATAGCTGGGATCAGGAAGATAAACTGGAACACAACACCGATGATCGTGGTCACAAAGGAAACGTTGACACCTTCTACTTCCATTTTAGGCTGCATAATCAAATTGATTGCTAAGCCTAGGGTACTCCAACCAATATAAACGTAATAAGGTACTTTTGTTGGTGCAATTTCATCAGCCAGTTTCTTATTCGCTTTAAAATAAAGAATCACTAAACCAATCGAAATAACTAAAGATAAGACAGAGATAACTTTAGTCATCGGATTATTCATATAATCAAACATCTGCTGACCATAATCTCCTAACACTTCAAAATTGCTCATTTTAGGATTTAAAGATTTTGGCAGACCAAATATCCCTGTGGCTACAGAAATTAGAGATAATACAATCAACACCATATTCCACGTTTTTGCCTTCTTCAAATGTTTTTCCATTTCATCACTCCATCCAACATGTTTTCAATCATTCATGAAAATATTGCAACAACCCTAGGCAAACATTTCACAAATTATTCCTCATTATACTACTAAATCCCTTCTCTTTTGAAGAATATTCCTAAAAAATAAGATTTCCATCCTAAATGCCTGCGATTATGAAAAGTAATGCTTCAAGGCGTTTATTCTATCAATCCTAACTTATAAGTTATAGCCAAATAATCATGAGAATGATAGACAGAAATAATGAGATGTGCGCTGCTGTAATCAACACGAAATAATGAAACAAACGCATTTTTAATGTCTATTCAATAAAAAAATCGATCGCTAGTTATTTTCACTTTTTTTCAAAACCCAATCGGAAAAAACATATTTTTTTTAAACCTAAGAAAAAAATAATACGGATATTGATCCTATTTGATCAGCAGATAAGCAAAATATGGCACAAAAAGGATTGCTAAAAAGATCACTAAAAAGATCAGAAAAATTAAAAGGTTTTTTTCGATTTTGCCTGTCCAAGACGAACGCCAGTAATCCCATAACATATCCCGAAAATTGAACAATCAAACAGAAAACTATCAAAATGCAAGGGATCATTGGTGATCAATCCACCGTTATGAAATCCTCCTGGAGAAATAAATCCAGGAAAATCAACTGGTAATTTGAAGGATAACAACAATTGACCTAAATTTATAATGAGAATGACCAACATGCTCATAGCCAAAGTATCCGTAACTTTTTTCTTCTCAAACTGGTCACGGCGATATACTCCTGTCACCACTACTTTAATCAACAAAATCATCCCTGCAATAGAATAGGTACGCAATCCTAAAAAGACAATAAATAGTAGCAAACTAAGCATCATTTCTCCTCCTTTCAGATCCCGATTATGACCGGAACAAAGGTAAGCAACATTGAGATAATGAATACTGGCAGGAGGTTTTTTCTAATGAAGAAGGTCTTGGGCAATAGTCCATAATTAAGCTGACCGAGCTTATAAATAAATCCAATCAATGCGAAAGTAAAATAGTACACTGTAGACTTCAAAAGTCGTGTAGCCGAACATCAGAATAGTGTAATGGTTAGCCCGGAAAAGATTTTGCAGGATTTCAGGCAGGAATAAGCGAGGCATGCTCCAGCGCACAGCTATCAAGATTAAGATAATGCCAGCACTGATCAGCACTGTTTCTATCAGCATTTTTTTCTCTCGTGGATTAATCGAGTGATTCTTTACTAAACTCTTTATTGAATAGTAAGCAGGAATAAGCGAGCTTAAACCTAAAACAAAAACCGGAAAAATGATAAAGTTTATGACGCATTTTACAAGTAGTTCCATAATGATTCACCGTCCTTTTCTTTTTTGTAAAGATATCTTTACATAAACCTTACTACTCTCAGTTTAATAAGTAAAGATATCTTTACAAAAAATCAGGTAGAGTCATTATTCTTCCATTGACCACTCGTACTAATTCAATATAAAAAAGACAGCCTAAAATTAATATAGACCGTCTCACTCTCTTCTGATTTCACAGATATATTATTCACTTTTTAGTATTGTAGCCTTATATCCTTTTATCTTTCCTCTATATAAAAGAACCCCGCAAAAGACTGCTGCAATGAAGCAAAGACTCGCATTGATTTTAAGTAAGCCCAATAGTTCGCTGTTTTGCAATCCTAGAAAATAATTACTAAAGAAATGGAAACTCATTGGAATCAGTAAGTTGGTATTTTTTTGGTAAAGAAAAGTCATGATGATCGATTGAGATACACACCACAAAGTGAAAAATAGAATGTAATACACCAAATCAATTCCACTGTATCCAGACATCAGCCACAATGGGAAATGCCAGCCTGACCAAACGAAACCTAGAATGATTGACGCTGTTAATGGTTGATGTGTTTTTCCTAATTCTTCTAACAGAAAGCCTCGCCACCCTAATTCTTCCCCTAGTGGTCCTCGAACCACGTGACTCAACGCCGATATTAATAAAAAGCTTGGTGTCAAAATAATCAACTCATGAAGCGGCTGCTTCAATAGATGCGACATGATAAGCAGCGAACCCAGCAAAAGAAGCAAATGAATCCCGACAACCATTTCTACTGCCTTTAATTGCAGCGGAGTTGAAAACTTTTCCTTAATGAACGTGCTCAATTTTGTTTCCGGACGAATTTTTTTCCAAAATGCGACTACTACAATCGTTGGTGTCCATGACGAAAGAATCTGTAAAATAGTTGAAGGCTGTTGGCTTTTAGTTGCAAACATTACTGCTCCAATCAAAAGGATAATCCCCCAGAAAATCAAATACGTCCGAATAATATACTTTCTTGCTGTTTTTGTCATAATAAAAATCTCCTCTATTTGCTTGATGACTCAAGTATAGAGGCGGGGGTTACACCCAGGTCAAGGGACTATTTTACCGGAGCAAATATTTCTAAAACAGCCTGCTCTATGTTGTCCTGATAAGTAATCATTTTAGTCAGGACAAACGCTTGTCCTACGGGAACCAGCTTTTTACTATGGGCAAAGTTGGCGATTTTCTCAAACATTTGTTGAGGAATCTCTTCACTGCCTTCCTCATTCAGTCTTTCCGCAACGATCGTATTGATGCATTTAGGGAAGTTCAAATACTCTTTTCCATCCTCAAGCCGATTATCGCCAACCTCTTTGACGATCAGCATTCTGGATTGGGTAATTCCCGTTTCATCAAATTCAAAACTGCGAATAATAGAAGAAAGAATATCCTCTTCCTTTGAACAACGATCCAAAATTTGACTATATTCAGCGAAAGCATCAAATTCACTAAACGATCCTAAAACCTCAAAAAGAGGCATGCGTTCTAACGACAAATCATTTTCATGCTGAAGCAAACGTTGGTGAAATTCCTCTAGCTTATTGATTCTAGCCAGAATCCCTGAATAGTGCCGCACAAATTCTTCCATTTCGGCACTCTTTTTTTCCATTAATTTTGAAAAATCCACCTCTGCAAAGTTTTCTTGTAGATTTTTCAGCTCATTGATGGAAAAGCCGCGTTTTCGGTAAAAATCAATCGTCAGCAGCCGATAAATATCCGCAAAACGAAATTGACGGTAATTATTGTAGGTATCCTTTTCGGGTTGGATCAACC
Source organism: Enterococcus hulanensis (assembly GCF_005405485.1). GTDB lineage: Bacteria > Bacillota > Bacilli > Lactobacillales > Enterococcaceae > Enterococcus_A > Enterococcus_A hulanensis. Next base: position 26,019 of record NZ_BJED01000009.1, read on the forward strand.
CTTTCTGTTCATAATGACGCAAGGTATCGCGCGTCATTCCAGTAATTGATAATAGATCATTGGTTTGATATTTTTCTTCCATCCCTAACTCCTTTTCACACTTTCCTATAATTTATTTCTCCAACAAATTCCCCAAGATTTCTTTTTCCGCAAATAGCGCGGTAGCTCCGCCCGTGTGCAGGAAAATCACTGGACTGCCTTGTGGAATGATCCCTTTTTTGATGTAGTCCAGCATTCCGGCAAAAGCCTTCCCTGAATAAACTGGATCTAAAAACAAGCCTTCTTCTCTGGCCAACAAGCGAATCGCGTCATTGGCCGCATCGCTTGGCATCTCATAGCCGGGAAGATAATAGTTGTTATCATGTTCAAAGTCATCAGCGGTCAAGCGATCAGCAGCACCCAGCTGTTCTAAACTTTCATTCGCTAGTGCCGCAGAGTTTTCTAAATAGCTCGCATCATGTCCGATCACATCAAAGGAGACCACACGCATTGGATGATCCAACAGCTTTTTACCAGCAACCAATCCCGCCATCGTTCCGCCAGAACCTGTCGCATGGATTAAATAATCAAATGATTGCCCAACTGCTTTCGCCTGTTCCACGATCTCAACGAAACCGTCGATAAATCCTGTCGTTCCGATCGGGCTCGCACCGCCCATCGGGATCTCGTAGCAACGATGCCCTTTCTCTGTTAAACGAGCCATATGTTCGCGCGCTAATTTGACCGAACGCGCATCCACCTCAGCATCTGATTCGCCTGGATTCTTCAAAATGACGTGGACCTCCGCACCTAAAATTCTATCCAGCAATAGATTGCTGCGAAGATCATTTTCATCCGGTTCAACATAGGCCACCAGATAGAGAATAGGCGTTAGACCTTCTTTGCGGCAGGCCTCCACCGTCTGCAACGCGTGATTGGATTGGGTCGCACCAAATGTAAAAATATACTCCGCCCCTTGCTCCTTAGCATCGCCGATCAGATACTCGAGTTTTCTGATCTTGTTTCCGCCAAATAAGCTTTGCCCTGAAAAATCCTCTCGTTTGATAAACAGATCGATGCCGAGCTTTTTAGACAGATTCTCCAGTCGATAAAAAGGTGTCGGATAAAAACCTAAATTTGCCTTTGGTTTCTTTTTCAACAGTTGCTTTACATTCGTTGGTTCCATTGCCATCCTCCTAGCTTGTTTCTCTTTGATATACCTAGTATATAGTAGATAACTTCACAGTTGCATATTGATTCAGTCTTTTTAGACACGAAAAAAGACGCCCATCAGCAAACCTGCTAATAGAGCGTCTCATTTTTCATTGTATAACCCGTACGGGATTTGAACCCGTGCCTCCGCGCTGAGAACGCGGCGTCTTGACCCCTTGACTAACGGGTTAGGATTTTCTCAACAGAAAGAATTATACTGCTAAACGATTTTTTTAGAAAGTATTTGCACTTTATTTCTGCAAATTATTAAATATGTGTTTATTTACCCATTCATGTTGTTTATATGCTTATTACGTGTATAATAGGTTGTGTATTCAAGTCATCGCTTTTCGGTGAGCTTGAATAGCTCAGGAATAAAAAATAATTCATTTTTTCTCAAAGAAAAACGAATGCATTACTAGGAGGACCTATGAATCTATCACAAAGGCAAGAGAAAATCATCGAGATCGTCAAACGCGATCAACCGCTGAGCGGCGAAAAGATCGCCGATCATTTGGGGATTTCACATGCTACTTTACGAACCGACCTCTCCTTCTTAACAATGGCAGGTATTTTAGAAGCGAGTCCTAAAGTTGGCTACACCTATACAGGTGTGGGCATCGAACAATTTCTGTTCGATAAAATCTTTTCTGTAAAAGTCGAAGAGATTATGCTGTCACCCCTGCTGACACCGCAAGACACCTCTATTCATGATGCGATCACCAATATGTTCATGTATGATGTCGGCTCGATTTATGTAACGGACAAAGAGCAGCATCTCGTTGGACTGCTGTCTCGGAAAGATTTATTGCGAGCATCATTAAACAGCAACCTGCAAAACACTCCAGTCGCAGTCGTGATGACCCGTGCACCTCACCTGCAAACCTGCACGAAGGATTACACGATCTTAGAAGCTGGCGCGGTCTTACTGGATTATCAAGTGGATTCGCTGCCGGTAGTCAGTGAAGACGATTCGAAAAAAGTGATCGGAAAAATCACGAAATCACGGATCTTCAATTATATTATGCAGCAAGCAAAACAAACTGAAACCAATCGATAGGAGCGAAAAAAATGAAAAAAAGTGTCCCATTATACATGATTTCTGATTCTGTCGGCGAGACCTCGCTGAAATTAGTTAATGCCGCAGCAGCTCAATTTCCTACTGTGAATTTTGATTTGTCTTATCGTTTCCCATTTACTAAAGATGAAGATGAACTGACAGGTATTCTTAGCGATGCCTTAAAAGACAGCGCCGTTGTGGTAACGACCTTAGTCAGTGACAACCTGACCCAGATCGTCGAAGACTTCGCTGAACGCACAGGTCTGCAATACATTAATTTAATGAGTCAGTTCATGGATATCGTTCACCAAAAAACCGGTGTCGCTCCATTGCAGCAAGCAGGTGTCGTACACAAACTGAACCAAGAATATTTTGACCGTGTTGCAGCGATTGAATTTGCTGTGAAATACGATGACGGAAAGGATGCGAAAGGCTTTTTAGAAGCGGATCTTGTCTTATTGGGAATCTCTCGTACTTCAAAGACGCCTCTAAGCATGTATTTAGCGAATAACCGCATCAAGGTAGCCAACCTGCCATTGATTCCAGAAGTACCGTTGCCGGAACAAATCAAAGCGGTACCAAAAGATAAGATCGTTGGTTTAGTCATCGAACCGGAAGTTCAGAAAAAAATTCGAATGAGCCGCTTGAATTCATTAGGCTTAGCTGAAAATTCCCGCTACTCAGATATCGACCGCATCAAAGAGGAGCTAGATTATGCTCTAGGGGTTTACGATGAGTTGGGCGCCTTCACACTAGATGTCACCAATAAATCGATCGAAGAATCCGCAACATTGATTTGCGAACATTTGGACAACTTCTTATAAAAGTTGTCCTTTTCCTATCGGTTTTTATTGGGCAAAAGGATACACGGCAGAAAGATTCCATCATTATTATGAATAAGGAGCAGATTTATGCTATCGACCCGTGAAAAATATTATCAAATGTTGGAAAAAGAATTTAGTACCAAGGAGGCGGTCATGACCGAGTTGATTAACTTAGAAGCTATCATGCATCTGCCCAAAGGAACCGAACTTTACATCAGTGATATTCATGGGGAGTTCACCGCCTTTGATCACATTTTACGTACTGGTGCTGGGAATATTAAGGAAAAGATCAGCTTGCTCTTCGGTGACCGTTTGACGGAGCATGAAAAGGACAAATTAACGATTCTGGTGGCCTATCCGCGAGAAGCGCTGGAGGATAAGGTCTTTTATGATTACCGCGACCGTTCTTGGTATCGAAAGAAGATTCGTCAGCTGTTAGAGCTGCTGGCTTTTTGCTCGACTAAGTACACCCGTTCAAAAGTTCGGAAAGCCTTGCCGAAGCAATACATGTATATCATTGAAGAGCTGATGTATACTGACACAAATTATTCTGATAAGGCCGCCTACTTCGACCAAATCTTGGCACACCTGCTGGATTTAGAACAAGGCAGACCCTTTATCATTGCTTTATGTCAAAGTATCCAGCGTTTAGTCGTGGATCACTTGCATGTCGTCGGCGATATCTATGATCGTGGACCAGAAGCGGATAAAATCATGGATAAACTGTGCCAGCACCCTTCTGTTGATATTCAGTGGGGAAATCACGACATTCTATGGATGGGCGCTTACGCAGGCTCTCGTGCCTGTCTGATGACGCTACTGCGGATCGCCGCGCGTTATAATTATCTATACGAGATTGAACAAGCCTATGCGTTGAACCTGCGTCCTTTGTTTATGTACGCGGAGGAACACTATCAGAAAAATCCGATCTTTACACCGAAGGAAAAAAGCAGCAGTGAAAGCTATTCGATCGAAAGCTTAGACAGCTTAGAAAAAGTGCATCAGGCTTTGTCGATTATTCAGTTTAAATTAGAAGGTCAATTGATCAAACGGCATCCCGACTTCCAAATGGAGGATCGTTTGCTGCTTGAAAAGATTGATTTCGATAAAGAAACGATTCAATTAGCGGGAAAAGAATATCCCTTACAGGGAAGCTGCTTCCAAACCTTGCAAAAGGATGTCCATAAACTGACCGAGCAGGAAGAATATGTGGTGGATACATTACTGACCTCCTTCCAGCAATCAGCTAAAATGCAGGAGCATATGCAGCTGCTTTTAGATAAAGGCTCGATGTATCTGGTTTATAATCAGCATCTGCTTTTTCATGGATGTCTGCCGTTAAAGGCTGATGGGAGCTTCCTTCCTCTTAACGTTGATGGAAAAGATTATGGCGGAAAAGATCTGTTGAACTTTTTTGAAGAACAGATTCGTTCCGGCTGTCAAAGTCAGACAAAGGATAGTTCTGCGGCAGATTGGATCTGGTATTGCTGGACGGGCAAAGTTTCACCCCAGTTTGGCAAAAGTGCCATGACCACTTTCGAGCGCTATTTCATTGCGGATAAAAAGACTCATAAAGAAATCAAAAATCCTTACTATCAATTTCGCGACACCCATGAGACTTGTCAGATGATCTTAGAGGAATTTGCTTTGTATTCGCCAAACTCCCGCATCATCAATGGACACACTCCGGTGAAGGTCAAAAGCGGCGAATCACCCATCAAAGGTGAAGGCATGCTATTCGTGATCGACGGCGGGCTATCAAAGGCCTACCAAAAAACAACCGGAATCGCTGGTTACTCGCTGCTGAACAATTCTTACGGATTCCAGCTCGTCACCCACGATCCATTTGAATCCGTCGAAAATCTATTAGCAAAACAAGCGGATGAAACATCCTTGAAACGAGTGATCGACAAAGACTTGAAACGCATCCTCATCAAGGACACGACGGTCGGCGATAGTCTCGAAGAACAGATCGAAAACTTGACCGGCTTATTGAATTATCAAGATAAAAATGACAACACGGGAAACATCAGTGATTGATGCTGCCCGTGTTTTTCTGTATAGTGGATGCGAGGTGAAAAAATGGTTTCCGCATATATTAATATCTTTTTTATTTTTGTTTTGATGTTCATCGGCTACTTTTTAACATATAAGCAATGGTTCTCAAACCAAATCGGCGATGCTTTTTCCAAGCTGGTCTTACAGATCGCCTTGCCCTGCAACATGTTTTTGACGATCACTAAAAATTTCTCCCGCTCGGAATTTCTCCATCTCGTTGGCGGAATGGTGATCCCGCTCCTGTCGATCCTGCTGACTTTTGCGATCAGCTTTATTTATCGGCGCGTCTTTCGAATCACACCTACTCGTAAAGGGATCTTCTCAACGATGTTTACCTGCTCCAATACAATCTTTATCGGGTTGCCCATCAACTTGGCGATTTTTGGTGAACAGGCGGTTCCTTATGTCCTGCTCTATTACATCGTCAATACGACAATCTTTTGGACACTGGGTATTTACTTCATCGCTCGCGACAATCCTCAGATCGAACAGGCGACAGTCAACTTTCACCTAGTTCCGATCTTGAAGAAGATTTTTTCTCCGGCACTGCTGGGCTTTTTGATTGGCTTGTGTGCTGTGCTGATAAATTTCAATGTTCCCAATTCAATCGCGACCTTCTTAGACTACCTCGCGAATTTGACCACCCCGCTATCAATGTTTGTGATCGGCATCATTGTTTACAATGTCGGGATCAAAAATCTGACACTGAACAAAGATATTATCGGTGTGATCGTGGGACGTTATGTTATTTCGCCTTTAATCGTTTGGCTCTTAGGTCAATGGATCAGCGTACCGCCCTTGATGCTTTCCGTTTTCATTATTCAAGCTGCCATGCCAGTCCAAAACTCTGTGCCGATCTTGGCTCGTTCTTATGATGCCGATCAGCAATTTGCCGCTTCATCATTAGGCTATTCTGTTCTGCTTTATCTCGCCTATATTCCGCTATTATTGAAATTGATACTATAAAAGCCTTCGAGTGGATTGCACTCGAAGGCTTTCTTCTATTTTGTAATGATCTTATCAATACTTGCTAAAGCATTCGCCATCCGCGCAATGATCGCCAATTGATTCAAACGGTTATCACGAACTTTTTCATCGTCTACCATGATCATCGTTTCATTGAAGTAACGTTCGATTATTGGACGCAGATTCGTCAAGGTTTGATAATTCTCGGCCATGCTTTGGTTCGCAAATTCATCTTCAGCTTCTTTGGCTGCAGCGTATAATTCCTTTTCGCTGTCGTTTTCAAACAGCTTAGGATCGACTTTGAAGTTGATCGTTGTTGGGTCCATCTTCTTCGTCAAGTTGATGACACGAGTCAATGCTTCCATCGCTTCTTTAAAGTGGTCATCGGTCAAATGCTGATCAAAGATTTGCGCTGTCTTGAAGACTTTGACCAAATCACCTTGGTGAGAATCCAATACCGCATCGATGATATCGTGACGGACATTGTACATTTGCAGACGTTGTCGCATCCGGCCTTTGAAGAATTCGATAAATTCTTTTTGGTCGCGATTGAAATGAATCCCGTAATCTAAGACATCCTCGTTGATTGCATCCACGATCGCTCCTTGCATGTCGGTGAATGGGAAGGTCCAGCCTTGTGCTTCGACGATTCGTACGATCCCGTAAGTTTGACGACGCAATGCGTAAGGGTCATTTGAGCCGCTTGGGATCATGCCTACCGCGAAGAAGCCTAGTACGCTGTCAATCTTGTCGGCAATCGCTAGAACAGCACCAATCGCTGTTTTAGGCAATTCACCCTCAGATGAGATCGGCAGGTAATGCTCACGGATCGCTGTAGCAACAGCGGGTTTTTCACCTTTCAATAGGGCATATTTTTCACCCATGATTCCTTGCAATTCAGGAAATTCCCCGACCATGTTCGTCACTAAATCAAATTTGTAGATTTCAGACGCACGTTTCAAGTCAGCGAGTTCTTCGTCACTCAATTCCACTTGTCCGCCAATCACTTGACTGATCAAGCCAACCCGCTGCATTTTTTTATACATGCTGCCGATTTTTTCATGGAAGGTAACATTTTTTAGTTTTTCAACGCAGTCTTCGATCGATAATTTCTTATCTTCTTCAAAGAAGAACTCGCCATCTTCTAAACGTGCCGCTAAAACTTTTTGGTTTCCTTTAACGACATTATCCAGCTTCACGCTGTTTCCGTTACGAACAGAGATAAAGTGCGGCAGCAGCCTGCCTGCTTGGTTGCGTACTTCAAAGTAGCGTTGGTGTTCCTTCATAGAAGTAACCAAGACTTCTTCTGGGATGGATAAAAAGCGTTCTTCAAAATCACCGACAAACGCCGTCGGATATTCCACTAAATTCGTTACTTCCTCTAGTAAATCAGGATCAAGCTCGATCACCCAGCTATTTTTTTCAGCGATTTCTGCGATTTGCTCCTTGATCATTTGTTGACGTTTATGAGCATCCGCGATCACGAATTGTTCTTCCAGCTTCGCTTCGTATTCACTTGGATCAGCTAGTTCAACTTGGTCGCCTAGGAAACGATGCCCCTCTGTTGTCCGGCCAGTCGTAACATCCAACAATTCAAATGGAATCACTTCTTCATCCAGCAAAGCAACAATCCAGTGAATCGGACGAATGTATTCGAACATCGTGTTGCCCCAATGCATCATAGTTGGGAAGTTCATGCTCTTCACTACATCTAACAGTCCGGTTAAAACTTCCTTGCTTTCTTTTCCATGAATGTATTTTGTCACATACACATATTCCACACCATTTAGCTCACGGAAAGTAATCGCGTCTGTTGTTAGGCCTTGTCCGCGAACAAATCCTTCCGCCGCTTTACTCCAGTTGCCTTCAGCGTCCAATGCGATTTTCTTCGCTGGACCTTTAACTTCTTCTTGGACGTCATCTTGGCGATCTGGAATATTGGTCACCCGAATCGCTAACCGACGAGGTGTTGAGAAGGTTTCGATTGATTCGAAGGTTAAGCTGTTTTCTGCTAAAAATTTTGAGACTTTTTCTTCTAATTGTTTGATACTTGGCCAAACCACGTGGGCTGGCATTTCTTCTAAACCGATTTCTAATAGTAGATTTTTCGCCATCTTATTTGCCCTCCTGATTCAATAATGGGAAGCCTAGTTTTTCCCGTTCAGCTACGAAAATTTTCGCAACAGAGCGAGCCATGTTGCGGATTCGCGCCAAGTAGCCGGCACGTTCTGTTACTGAAACAGCCCCGCGTGCGTCTAGTAAATTAAACGTATGGCTGCATTTTAAAATATAATCATACGCTGGATGCACGAGATTCTCATCGATACAGCGCTTCGCTTCTTTTTCAAATTTTTCAAAATTGTCTAGCAGCATTGCTTGATCGCTTTCTTCAAAGGAATATTTTGAATGTTCATATTCCGGCTGTTTGAAGATTTCACCGTATTTAACACCGGCACTCCATTCCAAATCGTAGACACTGTCCACTTCTTGGATATAGGAAGCCAAGCGTTCCAATCCGTAAGTTAATTCAGAAGTTACTGGATGACATTGCAATCCGCCGACCTGTTGGAAATACGTGAACTGGGTGATCTCCATCCCATCTAGCCAAACTTCCCAACCAACACCGGCACAACCCATTGAAGGATTTTCCCAGTTGTCCTCTACGAAACGAATGTCGTGCTCTAATGGATCAATTCCCAATAAACGCAAGCTGTCTAAATACAATTCCTGGATGTTTTTTGGTGAAGGCTTCATCACCACTTGGAACTGATGATGTTGATACAGACGGTTTGGATTTTCACCGTAACGTCCATCAGCCGGACGACGTGAAGGCTCCACGTAAGCGGCACTCCATGGTTCCGGTCCGATTGCTCGTAAAAAAGTATACGGACTCATCGTTCCCGCTCCTTTTTCCGTATCATACGCCTGCATCAGCAGACAGCCATTATCTGACCAAAATTTTTGTAACGTCAAAATCATTTCTTGCACAGTTAATTTGCTCATTCTTTTTCCTCCTGTTGTTTTTATGTAATTTTTTACTGGTGTCCTTCATAACTAAGTAAAACTGGAAGCTTGCAGGGCAGCTAGCACATTTTGAGGCGATTCCACTAATCAAACTGAAAATAAGGAGCAGAACTCGCAGTCGACTTAAGAACTTAAGGATCATAAATTTTTTGCAAAATTTATCCTTATCTTCGTCGACATATCATCCAACTAAACCATTTGTCACAATGTTCAATACAAAAAATCTATTAAACTTCTCAGCTGATACGAAACTGCGAAAAGTTGGACTGACAGCTAACTCATTCAAAGGTATTCATTTTTCGAAAAACGTGAAAAATGAACCCGATCCTCACCACGCATACGATTCCACTAACCCGCACTGAAAGTATGGAGCAGAACTCGCAGTCGACTTAAAAACTTAAGGATCATAAATTTTTTGCAAAATTTATCCTTATCATCGTCGACATATCATCCAACTAAACAGCTTGTCCCGAAGTAAAGAAAAAATTCCTTTTTAACCTTCTCATCTTAAACAAAACTGCGAAAAGTTGGACTGACAGCTATCTTGGCATTAAGGACACATTTTTCAAAAAAACTTGAAAAATATCTCCATCGTCGTTTCGCATACGATTCCACTAACCCGCACTGAAAGTATGGAGCAGAACTCGCAGTCGACTTAAGAACTTAAGGATTATAAATTTTTTGCAAAATTTATCCTTATCTTCGTCGACATATCATCCAACTAAACCGCTTGTCCCGAAGTAAAGAAAAAAATTTTTACCCTTCTCATCTCAAACAAAACTGCGAAAAGTTGGACTGACAAAAAAACGTCCCCATGCCGAAAAGAATAATCGGCATAGGGACGTATCAACGCGGTTCCACCCTACTTCCAAGCAATTGCTTGGCAGCTTTAACTAAACGTGCTCACAAACGCCAACAAAATTTGTTTCCCTGCTTGGCTTCCACCGGCCCAAACTCGCTGTGATTTCCACAAATTTCTAAATTTGATCATCGCACCTATTCAACTTGGTTCTATAATAGCGACACCGAACCCCTTTTGTCAAATCTTTCTGTTATACGAGTTACGCTTTTCACAGTTTTTATAGTATAAGATGTTTGATTAATACATTAGATCAATCTTACAGATAAGTCGTTTAGCGGAATCGTATGCGTACGAAAATGGATTTATTTTTCTGCTTTTGGAAAAATAAACTCCTTAAAAATGAGCTAGCTAAAAGGAATCGGCTGAAAAATACCATCCTTCAATTGCATCGTTTCTGTAAAACCGAGAGATTTTAATAATTCAACGGTCTCTGGAAAATGACAGGTCAGCGTGGTCGTCTCATGACTATCACTTGTAATGATCACTGGACAGTCCCGCTTCTTCAACTGCTTCAGCAAAAATGGATTCGGATAAGGCGTCGTACGCCAGTTACGAGAAATCGCGCCAGTATTGATCTCCACCATGCCATCATAGGTTTGAATAATATCGACAACATCATTCAGCGCCTTCAAAGCGATCGCCTGATATTCTCCGCTGTCTTCATCCAACCAAGGATTTTTTTCATTAAATTTCGTGATCAAGTCAAAATGACCGACGATCTTTGAATGATTCTGATGAATGTGCCGCACCACTGTATCATAAAAATCGCGTACCATCTGCAGCTTATCTCCCTGATACCACTCATCCAAAGTCTTCATTAGACTTTCCGGACTTTCATCGACACTGCGAAAAATGCCTTGACGCGGCGGAAAATAATGAACTGAGCCTACAGTATAATCATAGCCGTCAATCGGATCGGCACTGTAATAATCCCACTCAAGTCCTATGCTGATGTTTAATTGCCCTGCTAATTTTTCCTTTAATTCCCGCAAAGCCGCTTGATAAGCTACTTCATTTTTCACCCCAGGACAACTAGGATCAAAAAGTGCTGGTGAATGACAGGTAAAACCCAAATCCGTAAATCCTAGATCAATCGCTGCTTGCGCCATATCTTCCAAGGTATCTTTTCCATCGCACCATGTGCTGTGAGTGTGGGCATTTGAATAAAACATCGCTGATTCCTCCTAATTCGTTTCAGGGTGATCATTTTTCTAAAAATAAATCGACTCTTCTTATTGCATCCGTTCTTGCTTCACTTTTTTATCGACCACATGACGGTTCGCTAGTTCTTGGCGTACTTCGGCCAAATCGATCCCCATCTCCACCATCAATACAAGAACATGATACGCTAAATCAGAAATTTCATAAACGGTTTCACTGCGATCTTCCTTCATAGCACCGATCACTACTTCAGTCGATTCTTCGCCGACCTTCTTCAAGATTTTTTCGACACCTTTTTCAAATAGATAGCTCGTATAGCTGCCTTCTTGCGGTGCTTCTTTGCGTCCCTTAACCAATTCATATAAGGTATCGATTGTTGCTTGCGCATCTTCTCCGAATAAAGTTTCGTTAAAGCAACTTTCCGCACCAGTGTGGCAAGCCGGACCATCTTTTTTTACCTTCGCAACTAACGCATCCTGATCACAATCCAATTTTAATGACACAAGATGTTGATAATTCCCGCTAGTTTCGCCTTTACGCCATAATTCCTTGCGGCTGCGAGAATAGAAGGTCATCAATTGATCCTTCAAAGTCAATTCATAACTTTCTTGATTCATATATGCCAATGTCAGAACTTCATTGGTTTCGGCATCCTGTACGATCACCGGGATCAATCCCTGATCGTCAAATTTCAACTTTGTCATGCTGCACCTTCTTATTCATAATAATGGAACCATTTTTCTAATCACGCTAAAGCGTAAAGAAAAACTGAATCCTATACGATACGGACAGGAATATCTGCCGCCATCAATTGTTTTTTCAGATCCGGTATCTTTACTTCCCCATAATGGAAGATCGATGCCGCTAATCCTGCTTCGATTTTCGGCAGTTGGAACAAATCAATGAAATCTTCACTTTTTCCAGCACCGCCAGATGCCACGATCGGCAGTGTCGTGATCTCACTGACAGCTTTTAACAACTCCAAATCAAAGCCTTGCTTCACACCATCGGTATCCATACTGTTGATAACAAGCTCGCCAGCGCCTAATTGTTCTCCCTGACGAATCCAGTCCAGTGCTTCTAAGCCGGTATCTTCACGCCCGCCTTTGGCAAAAACATGCCACTCTTCACCAACACGACGAATATCTACTGACAAAACAACACACTGACTGCCATAGCGCTTCGCCCCTTCTTCGATCAGCTGAGGACGGCGAATCGCGCCGGAATTTACACTGACTTTATCCGCGCCGCAATTCAAAACTCGTTCAAAATCAGAAACTTCATTGATGCCGCCGCCGACCGTCAAAGGGATAAACACCTCTGAGGCAACCCCCTTCAAAATATCAGTAAACAAGCCGCGTTCTTCCGCCGATGCCGTAATATCATAAAAGACCAATTCATCTGCACCCTGCTCATTGTAAAAACGAGCCAAAGTCACCGGATCATTGACATCTTTCAGACCAGCAAAATTCACACCCTTAACCACGCGTCCATCACGAACATCTAAACAAGGAACGATTCGTTTTGCGATCATTGGTCGTCACCTCCAGCTGTCAGAACATCTTCCAGTTTCAAGCTGCCGCTGTATAATGATTTGCCGACAATCGCACCGGAAATACCTAATTCTTTTAACCCTTCGATATCTTCCAACGTTGCCACGCCGCCAGATGCCACGATCTCAACGTCTAGTTGATTCAGCTTTTGATACAACGGTAAATTGATGCCTTCGCCGGTCCCATCACGGGAAATTTCAGTAAAGATGATTGTTTTCGCGCCCCAAGCAGCTAATTGCTGACAAAATTCAAACGCATCCGTCTCAGTTTTTTCCAGCCAGCCTTCTACTGCGACTTTTTCATCCTTGGCATCGACACCAATGGCGATCTTGCTGCCATATTTTTTCAGCATGGCTTGTGTGAAGTCGGGGTCCTTTTGAGCGATCGTACCAAGAATCACACGATCGACACCTGCTGATAAGCAATGCTCGATGGTTTCCTCATCACGAATACCGCCGCCAACTTCTACAAATAGATTCGTATTCTCAACGATTTTTTTGGCAATTCCAAAATAGTGCAGCTTGCCAGCCTTGGCACCATCTAGGTCTACGAGATGCAAATACTTCGCGCCCGCTTTTTCAAAGGATTGCGCAAAAGCCACAGGATCGTCGCCAAATACTTCTTTTTGATCATAATCGCCCTGATACAGCCGAACCACTTTCTGGTCTAACAAGTCGATTGCGGGAAAAATTTTCATACCGGCACCTCCGTAAATGCTTTTAAGATGTTCAAGCCAACCTCGCCGCTTTTTTCTGGATGGAACTGAGTCCCAAAAACATTTTTATTTTGCACAATGCCTGGAATTGAGATCCCATATTCGCTGTCTGCAACTAAGTGTTCCTGACAATCCGTCGCGTAGTAACTGTGGACATAATAAACAAAATCATTTTCACCTAATGATTTTACCAACGGACTACCTGTTTTTTTCACGTCTAACTTATTCCAGCCGATCTGCGGGACTTTTAGATCAATATTCGCTTGATCGAAGGCTTCCCGCATCGAAACGATTCGCCCGGGAACCAGCCCAAGTCCGGGATGATCACCGAATTCCTCGCTTTTATCAAATAGGAGCTGCATTCCTAAACAAATTCCTAAAAAGGGTTTGCCGGAAGCCGCCAACTCCTGAATCGGTTCGACTAGTGATAATTCCTCCAGCTTTTTTCGTGCGTCGCCAAACGCCCCGACGCCCGGTAAGATAATCCGGTCCGCGGACTTCAACTCATCTAACGAGCGTGTAACTTGGCATTCCACGCCGAGATATTCCAGCGAGCGCGACAAGCTGAATAGATTCCCGACACCATAATCAATAATTGCTAGCATAGCTGACCTCCTCCATCTACTTCGTTTTATAGTAATTATTTTTCTAAGGAAAAATAAAATTGATTCTCATTACAAAAGCAGAACCAACCTAATTTATCGTGCCTTTTGTTGATGGAATCTCGTCTGGAGCAAGCTGATTGATCGCCACCGCTTCACCTAATGCACGGCCAAAGCCTTTGAAGCAGGCTTCCACAATATGGTGACTATTTTTACCAGCGATTTGGTGTAAATGAATCGTAGCCCCTAACTCACGAGCAAAGGCAATGAAAAACTCCTCCACTAATTCAGTATCAAACTGCTGTCCGATTTTTTCCGTGGGAATATCCAGCTCAACCACCGCCATACCGCGGCCGCTGATATCGATAGCCGTCATGACCAGCGCTTCATCCATCGGTAATAAAAAGCTGCCATAACGTTTGATTCCCCGACGATCACCTAAACAGTCAGAAAAGGCCCGACCGATGGCAATCGCGATGTCCTCAGTAGTATGATGAGCATCCACCTCAATATCTCCATCACAAACCAAATCAATATCAAAACGTCCATGGCGAACGAAAAGCTCCAGCATGTGATCTAAAAAGCCTACTCCGGTCTTGATCGTTTGTTGTCCTGTCCCATCGACTGTCAAACTCAGCTGAATCTTTGTTTCGGATGTATTGCGTGTCACTTCCGCTTTTCTCATGCTTCCACCTCTTCTAATATAGTTTTCAGAGCAGCCACTAATTGTTCCATTTGTTCCTGTGTCCCTACAGTGATTCGTAAATAATCCTTCGTTCGGGGCTGGTTAAACCAGCGTGCCAAAATTTTCTTTTCCCTTAAAGCCGTGAATAATTTTTCCCCAGCTATTTTCGGATGCTTCGCGAATAAGAAATTTCCTTGGCTGTCCGTTTGCTCAAACCCTAGCTTAGTCAGCTCCTGCTTGCTCCATTCTCGGACATTGATCGTCTCTTGAATCTTTTGATCCACATACTCCTGCTCCTGCAGCACAGCGCCGCCTGCTGCTTGCGTCAAGCTATTGACGTTGTATGGATTCAGACTAAAACGCAAACGGTTCAAATCCGCGATCAATTCAGTATTTCCGACACCAAAGCCTAAACGTGCCCCGGCCAATTGGCGGGATTTTGAAAAGGTGCCGACGACTAATAAATTTTTATATTGATCGATCAAAGAGACCATTGATTTTCCGCCAAAATCGATATACGCCTCATCCACTACCACTAAGCGGTCGGGATGACGTTTTAAAAAGTCGCAAATTTCTTCTTGCGGCAGATAGATTCCTGTCGGTGCATTAGGATTTGCAAAAATCACCGTGCCCTTTAATTCCTCATACTTCGCTAATTCCAGTGAAAAATCTTCTTTCAATGGAACAACTGTTGCATCGACTTGATAGAGTCCGCTATAGACTTGATAAAAGCCATAAGTCACATCAGGAAACGCGATGCCTTTTTCCGTAAAGCCTTGAAAAACGTACGATAATACTTCATCGCTGCCATTGCCTAGAAACAGCTGGTCTTGCTTCACTCCTAAATATTGAGCTAAAGGCTTTGCCACAACCTCAACGGCAATATCCGAATATCGATTCAATTTTTTCGAAGCTTCCGCCACTGCTGCCTCCACGCCCGGTGCTGGCGGATAAGGACTTTCATTGGTATTTAATTTGATGTATTCCTGTTCATCCACTTGTTCGCCTGGTGTATAAGGAGTCAAATCCTGATATTTTTGATTTAAAAATGTCATGCATCTTCACCTCTTCGTACTTTCATTGACCGCGCGTGTCCCATCAGATCTTCTGTCTCCGCAAAGAGCTCCACTGCGGGACCTACTGCTTTCATCGCTTCTTCTGTGTAATAGAGGTAACTGCTCTTCTTAATAAAATCATCCACAGACAGCGGTGAATAGAAGCGGGCTGTGCCTTCTGTCGGCAAGGTATGGTTCGGTCCTGCAAAATAATCTCCTAAAACTTCTGGTGTATGATGCCCCAAAAAGACACTGCCGGCATTTTCAACTTTTCCTAATAAAGCAAACGGCTCTGCAACCGATAGTTCAAGATGCTCCGGTGCAATTTGGTTAGCGATTGAGATGGCCTCGGCTAAATCTTTAACCAAAATAATTTTGCCATTGTTTTCGATAGCGGCTGCCGCAATTTCTTCTCGCGGCAACTCGGCTAATTGCTGTGCTACTTCTGCCTGAACTTTTTCAATCAAGGATTCCTCTGTTGTCACAAGAGTGGCTTGAGCTAATTTATCATGCTCTGCCTGTGCCAGCAGATCAGCAGCGATCCAGCGCGGATTGGCACTGTGATCCGCCACGATCAGAACATCGCTTGGCCCTGCGATCATGTCGATATCCACTGTTCCGTAGACCATCTTTTTAGCAGTCGCTACATAAATATTTCCCGGTCCTACGATTTTATCTACTTTAGGAATCGTCTCTGTTCCGTATGCAAGTGCGGCAACTCCGTGAGCTCCGCCAACTTTATAAATCTCATCCACTCCAGCAATCGAAGCCGCAGCTAAGATCGCAGCAGGAACATTTCCTTCACTGTCCGTTGGTGTGATCATGACGATTTTTTTGACTCCAGCGATTTTGGCTGGCAGCACATCCATCAAGACCGTACTAGGATAGGCCGCGGTTCCGCCGGGTACATAAACACCCACTCGAGCTAAAGGAATAATCCGCTGCCCCGTTACAACGCCGCTTTCCTCAGTGGAAACAAATCCCTGACGAACTTGTTTTTGGTGAAAGGCCAAAATATTTTCCTTCGCCTGCTCGATTACTGTTAACAATTCTGGTGCGACAGCCTTCAATGCTGCATCGATTTCAGTCTGGCTGACCGCTAAGGAATCCAGCTTGACATGATCGATTTCTTCTATTAATTGATAAAGCGCCTGATCACCATCTGTTTGTACGCGCTCAATAATTTTGGTTACAACAGCAGAAACATCCGCGGTCTCAGAATACTTTCGTGCTAAAATATCGGCTAATTGATCCTTTTTGGTTGAATAAACTCTCATAGCTGCTTCCTCACCTTCTCGATCACCTTTTGAATTCGCTCTTGTTTAAAGCGCCACGTTGCATGATTGATAATCAAGCGGGCCGAAGACGGCGCGATGTCTTGAATTACCTTCAAATCATTTTCTTTTAAGGTAGTGCCTGTTTCGACAATATCGACGATCACATCCGACAAGCCTAACAAAGGGGCCAATTCGATGGAACCATGCAAATGGATCAATTCTACCGAACGACCCAAACCTTCATAAAACTCGCGGGTGATTTGCGGATATTTTGTCGATACTCGTAGTGGTCGAGAAAAATCCTCTTCAAAATCATTGTGAGCCGCCACTGCTAAACGACATTCACCCATATGCAAATCAAGAAATTCAATGACTTCAGCTTTGCTCTCCAATAAAATATCTTTACCTACCACACCGATATCAGCAGCACCGTGCTCCACGTAGATCGCTACATCACTAGGCTTCACTAAGAAGAAGCGCAGCTTATTTTCTTCATCACAAAAAATCAGCTTGCGATTTTCTTCAAAAACACCTTCCGCTGCTACACCAGCTTTAGTGAATAACTCATAAACCGCGTCACCCATCCGTCCTTTAGGCAAAGCAACATTCAAGTATTCCAAACTTTCTGAATCAACTGGAAGCTTTTGACCAACGTGATTCAGCTTCATCCCGAAACCGATCGCTCCTTGATCCTTTCCTTGGCGACTCATTAAGCGATCATAGCGTCCGCCATAAAGAATCGTCTCCCGTGCTTCCTTAATGAAGCCTTGGAATAAAAGCCCACTATAGTAATCCGCATCATTTACAATTGAAAAATCAAGACGCAGACGAATTTTTTCAGATAGATTTTCTTCCTGCAATGCTTTATACAGCTGTTTTAATTCTTCTAACCCCGCTTGTGCCTTCGGATAATCAGCCAACAAAACTTTTGCCCGCTGATACTTCGTCTCAAAATCACCGGATAACCGAACCAATTTTGCTAAGTTTTCCGACTCTTCCTGTGACAACCCCGCCTTAGCGGTAAGCTCATCCATCCCATGAGAACTCTTATCCCGCAAACAGTCCAAAACTTTTTGGCGATCCTCTTCTGGAAAACGATCACAAATACCGTTTAAAATTCCCATATGCGAAAGATCCAAAGTTCCTTCACCAACCTGAGCCAAACTCTCCCAAGCCAGCTTCAACACTTCCAGTTGATCTTCCCATGTGATCTCATCAATGATCTCTAAACCGATTTGATAGATTTTTTGATACTCGCCCGCTTGACGATCATGACGATACACATCTTCTACATAATAAACTTTCCGCGCTTCTCCAGCCGGCGTATTTTTAGCGATCGACAACGTCACATCCGGTTTCAATGCCATTGTGCGTCCATCATTTCCTGTAAAAGTAATAATGGAAGAACTCCGCAAAAAATTATAGCTTTGCTGATAATTGCCATATTCTTCAAAGTTATTTAAGTGATAAGGGTGAAAATGATGCTGAGTATACAACTTTCTTAACTTCAATTCGATCTGTTCTTCGGGTCTCAGTACTTCCCATAATTCTTCCACACTATCACTCCTCGTTTTAATATCACTATTTTTCAAAAAAGAATTAAAAACTGCTCCTATTCAGCCAGTTGCGCGAACCTTCAAAGCAGGAACTTCTCTAATTAATTTAATGAAAAATAAATTAGTGTTTTCTAAACATATTAATCATTTTATCATAAATATGCAATGGTAATCTGTGAAAGAATACACTTTTTTGGTAAAAGTCAGAAAAGAAAAAAATCCCCCATCTCCCCTGATTCTTAAAAATTTTTAGAACAGAATTCTGCTATACTTTTAGATACAGTTAACGATCAACTAGGAAATCACTACGCAGAGGAGAGTAAGATGTTAAAAAAACTGAAAAGAATCAACCGTGAATTTGTTTTATTTCTGAGTAAAAAACCTCTTTTTTATGTACTATTTCTGTTTGCCATTATCCTCGTTGCACGAATAGTTATTAATGTATATAGACAACAACCTATACTGGCGAATTTTGAGGATACTTTAAGTCTATTTTGTACGCTGTTTATTGGTTACCTTGCTTCTGTACTTTCTAAAAAAACAGGTCAACAATTTTTACTCTGTTTTCTCTTCACCTTTATTTACTTAGTGATTCCAAGCTTTATTGAAAAGAGTATCGTAGATTATACTTCGTTCCTCTTACTGACTTTTTTTTCTATCCTTTTAGGTGGAATATCATGGATATTAGCCCGCAGCTTTACTTCTAAAAGAATCGGAGAACACTAATAATGGATCAACGAAGCCCTAATCATCCAAAAATCGATAACCTTCTATTGGCTCTAATCATAGCGATCGGCTCCCTTTTGTTTAATTGGGGTCGTGACATCTATTCAGACGGCTGGTCACTCGAAACCTTCTTCAATATCGCCAATATTTTATTATTCCTACTGACTTCTTACTCTATTGAATCTAAGACTCGATTGAGCACAACGACACGAGGACTTTTTTATTTCTCTTACTTTTTTATTGTTGGTACATTTGCTTCTGTGGTCATTTCCAAGAACCCTATCAATGGGCAAATGCTCTTTATTTATCTGTTCCTATCCTTCATCGGCAGTCTTATCTGGCAGTTCATTTGTAAAAAATTAAAGACAAAAAAATAAACTACAGCACCGATAAGGTTTTGCAGTTTATTCTTTGTCTCTTGGTTTTAACACATCTTGCCATTCACCCATTTGATCAATGAACTTCTTACTCTTTAGATGCAGACCAATATATTCCTCATACAATTGATCCAACGTTTGACGGATCGCCTTTTTCGTTTCAGGCTTCAAATTGATCGTGTTGATATTCTCATAAGTAATGCTGTTAAACATCCGAAGAAAATAGATTGCCCGTGGATCAGCATGATAGCGGTGCTCATCCAAATGCCAATGCTCTTCACACAGAATGCCATTATACTTCGATGAAAAATCAAAGGCCCCTGTTTTCTTTCCGCATACACCACACGCCTGCCAATTCAGTGAAACACCAAAGCGCTGCATAATCTGGACTTCGAAGATATTCATGATCGTTTCACCATCGGCACCCTCATTCATTCGCTGCAATGCCTCGCGCGTAAATCCATACAAAGCAGGATCATACACATGGTCTTCGATCGCCGCATCAGTCAATCCTAAAATATAAGAACCATATGCATTCAAAAAAATATCCTCTTGAAGTTTTCGCAAAGGATGAATTTCTTTTGCACTATTCAAAAATGATAGACCATCCGTTTTTAAATTCCCGATAAAGACCGCTTCGGTAAATGGCTGAACTGCTGTCTGTAATGGATTATTTGCCCGATGAATACCCTTAGCAAAAAACATCACCTTACCAGCAGATTCGGTAAAGATTTTGATTAACTTGTCTTTTTCTTTATAATCTCGACTAAACAAGATGATTCCTTTTGTTTCACCAATTTGTGCCAAGCAGCTCACCTCCTATGTAGCTAGCTCATTATTAAGGATTACATTTTTCGTACAATCCCATCGAACTATAGTGTTTGTTCAATAACTGCTTTTTATTCTACTTCTCACTCTTTAATTCAGCGAAAAGTTCGACTGGCAGCTAACTCTTGTTAACAAAAAGCTTCACGAAAGAATCGCGAAGCTTTGTTTCTTTTCTAATAGTCATCTTTGCGGTAGCCGTAATCCTGCAGATACGTTTGTTTATCGCGCCAGTCTTTTTGAACCTTGACCCAAAGCTCTAAATAAACTTTATCCGCTAAAAGCGTCTCGATATCTTTGCGGGCTTGGGTGCCGATATTTTTCAGCATCTTACCGCCTTTACCGATGATAATGCCTTTTTGACTTGTCCGTTCCACAATAATCGTTGCTTGGATATGAACCTTGTCATTTTCATCCCGCTTCATTGATTCCGTTACAACAGCTACAGAATGCGGTACTTCGTCACGTGTTAAGCTCAAGACTTTTTCCCGAATCAATTCAGATACGATAAAGTATTCCGGATGATCCGTAATTTGATCGTCGGGGAAGTATTGTGGTCCCTCATCCATTTGATCGACTAAGACTTCTAATAAATGCTCGACATTATTGCCTTCAGTCGCTGAGATTGGGATGATCTCTTTAAATTCCATAATCGTACGATAATCATCGATGATCGCCAAAAGTTCATCGGGATGGATTGTATCAATCTTGTTGATTACTAAGTAGACTGGGACTTCTTGTTTGCTTAAACGTTCTAAGATAAAGTCATCACCGCGTCCGCGCTTTTGATCCGCGCTGATCATGAAAATAATCGAATCAACTTCTCTTAATGCACTGTAAGCCATCTCCACCATATAATCGCCTAAACGATGCTTTGGTTTATGAATCCCTGGTGTGTCGATAAAGACAATTTGGGCTTCTGGTGTCGTATAAACACCCTGAATTTTATTTCTAGTGGTTTGTGCTTTATCACTCATAATGGCGATTTTTTGCCCCACGATGCGATTTAGCAGCGTTGATTTCCCAACATTTGGTCGACCAACAATTGCCACAAATCCTGATTTATGTTCTGACATGAAAAATTCCTTTCTGAATCTTAAGCACTCATTTTCCTAAAAGAAAAAGCTCAATAATTTTTGGTAAAAAGATAATCACACCAACGATAACGGCAAACACCGAAGTTACTAGGACTGCACCGGCAGCCATATCTTTGATTTTTTTTCCGATTGGGTGAAAATGGCAGTCCGTTACCATATCAACTACATTTTCAAATACCGTATTGATAATTTCCACGATCCAGACTAAAAAGACTGCTAGAAAAATCCAAAGCCATTCAAGTACGGATACCCCCAATAAGAACGCCACAAGAATCGCCATCAGGCCAAAGACCACATGAGCACGCATATTGCGTTCCTCTTGAAAGACCGTCTTAATTCCTTGAATTGCAAATTCTAAAGACGTGATAAAATGTTTATTTTTTTCTGTTTTATCTTTTAAGTCCATAGGCATCTAATATCTCTTTCTGTAGACCAAACATCTCTTTTTCATCCTCAGGTGTCATATGGTCGTACCCATTGATATGCAAAAAGCCATGTACGGCTAGAAAACCTAATTCGCGATCAAAACTATGCCCGTATTCTTCTGCTTGTTCACGAGCACGTTCCGTTGAGATCATAATATCGCCGAGATTGCGCGGCATCGGATCTTCCTCGTCCATAATAATCGGAACCTCATCCTCACCTTCTTCTTCCAATGCAAAACTGATTACATCGGTCGGTGCGTCTTTGCCGCGATAGTCGCGGTTAATGACTTGGATCGCCGCATTGTCCATAAAAGTGACAGACATCTCTGTATCCTTTGGCAGTTCTAAATAATCGGCAGCAAATTGCAGGACACCATCGATTTCTTGTATTTTTTCATCAGAGACTTGCTCTGTTTCGTCAATAAAAGTAATATCCATTACTCTTCCCCTTTTTTCTCTTGCTCTTCTTTCATCTTTTCCGCCTCTGACTGCATTCGTGGATATTTGATCCGTGAATGGAAGGTCGAGCTCAAGCCGCTGATCAATGATTTTTCAACGATTCGAATTTCTTTTAAGGTCAATCCAGAATCATCTAGCTGACCATCGTTGATCCGTTCTTCGATCAAATTATGAACAAATTCAGTAATCTTATCGAGTGAAGGATGATCCATCGCCCTAACTGCCGCTTCACAGCTGTCCGCGATGTTCACAACACCAGCTTCACGGGTCTGAGGTTTAGGTCCGGGATAGCGGAATTCCGCTTCCGTCGTTTCAGGATTGCGTTCCTTTGCCTTAAAATAGAAGAATTTCATCAATGTTGTGCCATGATGCTGATAACAAATATCGATCACCATCTGAGGCATTTTATATTCCTTCAAAATCTTCGCACCTTCGATAACGTGACCGAAGATGATTTGTTTACTATCTTCTGGCAGTAAAAAGTTATGCGGATTTTCTGCACCAGTCGGCAGATTTTCCACAAAGAAATTCGCATGACGGATCTTACCGATATCGTGATAGTAGCATGCTACTCGAGTTAATAACGAACGACCGCCAATTTCCGCTACAGCGTTGGCACTCAAATTAGCCACCATCATCGAGTGATGATACGTTCCGGGTGCCTTTTCAAGTAATTCCTTCAATAGCGGATGGTTTGGATTACTTAGTTCATTTAACGTAATCACACCGCTATCTGTAACTAAAATTTCAATATAAGGTTGAAGCCCCATTCCCATAATAAATGATAGGATACTTGCCGCAAAAGCGCCAAGCAGCAGCCCCCATGTTTGCGAATCGGTAAAGGACATTCCTTGGTAAATACTTAAGATAAAGGACCAAGCAATCGGAAACGCCACGATCCACAGCATCGCTTGTTTCACCTGATCGGATAGCCGTTTTTGCTTAACCATTACCGCTAACGTGCCAGAAAAAAGATACGTCATCAAAATGACTGGCAGCATGTTTGTCCCAATCGCATTATAATAAATGAACAAAGCAAAGACTGTTTGGAAAACAGCCGATAATGCTCCAGCTCTTCGATTAACAAAAACGGTCAGGATCAACGGCATAAAGGCCGCTGGAAAGAATAGTGCTAAATTATTCGAAGACGTCCCTTGAAACGCCTGCATTATTTTCATAATGAAGACACCAATCGTCATCGTTGCACTATAAAATAGTATGAAACGCACACGCTGGAACTCAACTTCAAACTGCCGACTATAAAACCACAATAATACACCTTGTAAAACCGCCGCCAGAATCATCGCTATCATAGGAAAGATCGACGTGCTCGAGCTGGTCAACCCCAACAATTTCAGCTTATTGATCGCATTAGCGTCGATTTGACTGCCTTCACGAACAATTACTTCCCCTTGATATATCATTATTGGCTGTACAGAGTCACTAGCTTGTTCTTTTAGTTCATCTGTCCGCTTTTGATTTAAGGAATCATTGATAACGATTCCGACTTCTAATAAGTAACGCATCACTTGATTAGACTCTTCAGATAACCCTAAGCCTTGAATCTTATCAACAGCCTGCTGCTTGTATTCAGCCAGATCGCTTTGTCGAATCCGCTTAACCATCTGCTCATCTAATAATTTCAAACTTTCAGTTCCAACTTTTGTCAATTCTGTTGCGTTTAATTGAACCGCCGCTTGATAAAAGTCTTCAGGCAATTGCTGATAAAAAGTCACTGCATCTTGATCTAAACCTTCAAAATTCTTTTTAACTGCCGCAACACGCTCATCAACTGTCGGCTGAGGAACTTTTTCACCATCTTTGGCTTGAGAAACTTTTGTTTGATAATTTTTATCTAAATCGTTATTAGCCTTTTGGATCAATGTGATCAATTGGCTGATTCGATCATGCTGTGTTTGTGCCAAATCGGCTTGATACGTATATTCAGGCGTGACTGCCTCTGCAGCAAGCTGCCGCTTTTGAGTTGTCTCAGCCTTATTTTCAATCGTTTTATTTGCACGAATACTTTCGGTCGCAACTTGACCTTCTTTATAGTCCACACTTTTTTGGATGACACTAGAAAGCATCGTCAAAACCAAAACAAGCGAAAAGACACCTAAAATAATCGGTATAAATTTTGAACCTAACTTCTTCAGCAAGTTATTGATGGGTCGATTTAACATCCAATTCCCTCCTGACTACTTTTCTTGATGTCGTAGGTTCTCGTGTTCGTACGCTTCAATGATCTCTGCTACAACGGGATGTCTTACTACATCTCCCGCTTCAAAGTTCACGAAGCGAATCTTCTTGATTCCTTGCAACGTTCTCTCCGCGTGGATTAATCCGCTGACTTGTCCTCTCGGCAGGTCCACCTGAGAAGTATCCCCATTGACGATCATTTTGGAATTAAAGCCAAGACGCGTCAAAAACATCTTCATTTGTGAAATCGTCGTATTTTGAGCCTCATCTAAAATGACAAAGGCATCATCCAACGTACGTCCCCGCATGTAAGCAAGCGGTGCAATTTCAATTACTCCGCGTTCCAACAAACGGTTCGTATGCTCCACTCCAAAAATCTGATGCAAAGCATCGTACATCGGCCGCAAATAAGGATCAACCTTTTCCTTCAAATCCCCTGGTAAGAAGCCTAAGCTTTCACCAGCTTCGACTGCTGGGCGCGTCAAAATAATGCGTTGTACTTCGCCTTTTTTCAACGCAGCAATGGCCATCACGATCGCTAAATATGTTTTCCCAGTTCCGGCTGGTCCAACCCCAAACACTACATCAGACTTACGAATCGCTGCTATGTACCGGCTTTGCCCAATATTTTTAGGCCGGATCGGTTTGCCGTTTCGATCCTTTAACAATTCTTCTTCATACATCATAACAAACTCATCTAAGTGGTTCTCTCGGCCTAAGCGCAATGCAGTCATTACATCCGGCGTAGCCACCTTGATCCCGCGATCAATCAAAATCTGCAGTGTCCGGATAATATCTCCCACTAGTTTAGCTTCTTCTTTCGGTCCAATGATCTGGATCGTCTCACCGCGAGTATTGATTGTCGTCTCGGTATTCTCTTCTAAAAATTTTACATGTTTATCGTGGGTACCTAAAAGCATACTGATGTCATCTTTGCCATCAAGCTTTATTTCTAACGACTCAAAATCGTTGCTGTTCAACAAGCGCTCATCCCTTCATAAATCATTCCTTCTTATAATACCACACTCTAAATAAAAGAAAAATTGTCTAAACTTTAGATAAAAAGAACATAAGAAAGAGTTTATTTGAGTCAAAAAAAAGCCGAGAGAAAAATCTCTCGGCTTTCGTTATTGCTTAATTGTTTAGAAGCTCTTTGACGACCGCATTGACCTGATTGCCATCGGCTTTACCTTTGACTTTCGGCATCACTGCGCCCATTACTTTACCAAATTCCTTTGGTGAAGTCGCTCCTGTTGCTGCAATTGCTTCTGTAACGATTGCGCGGATCTCATCTTCGGAAAGTTGAGCCGGCAAATATTTTTCGACAATTACGATTTCCTTTTTGACCTTATCAGCCAAATCGGTGCGATCAGCTTTTTCAAACTCGGTTAGAGAATCACGACGTTGTTTCATCTCGCGAGATAATACAGTCAATTCTTCTTCGTCATTCAAATCCTGACCTTTTTTAATCTGCTCATTTTGAATCGAAGCTTTAAGCATCCGGATCACTTGCAAAGTCTCTTTATCTTTTGCTCGCATCGCTTGCTTCATGTCTTCATTCAAGGTAGTAAGTAGTGACAATAGAATCACTCCGTTGACAGACTAGAATTTCTTACGTTTTCTAGCTGCTTCTGATTTTTTCTTACGTTTCACACTTGGTTTCTCATAAAATTCACGTTTGCGAGATTCTTGCAGAGTCCCTGCTTTTGAAACGGAACGTTTGAAGCGACGAAGAGCATCGTCAAGAGATTCATTTTTACGAACCACTGTTTTTGACATATAAATTCCCTCCCTCCGGGCTTGAAATGTAACCGTTTTTGTTATTGAAATGTACTTCCAAACAACAAGACCGTCCATAAGTTATTATATCCAATGGTCTATTTTGAGTCAAGGTACTGAAGAATTTTAATTCTTAATTTATTCATGAAGTTTTTGGCATTTCTCACAGCGGCCGTACAATTCAAAACGGTGACCCTCGATTTCACAACCATCCAGTTGTTCTTTAAAGAAGTTCATTGGACACATATGGATTTCCTTCGTCATTCCACAAACCGTACAAATAAAATGGTGATGATGTTCAAAATTCTCACTGCAGCTAAAACGGAATTTCATTTCTCCTTGCAGTTCGGTGTCTTCAATCAAACCAATTTCGCAAAATTCTCTCAGATTACGGTATACAGTGTCGTAGCTCAATCCAGGAAATTGGTCATTTAAATAATTATAGACTTCCCGGGCCGCAACGTAACGATTGCACTTGATCAAGTAATCTAATAGCGTTTCACGTTTTTTTGTATATTTAAAGCCATTTTCTTTGACTTTCGCCAAGGCTTTTTCTAATAAAGTCGTCTGCGTCATGTTATCCCCTCATTTCAAAGTGTAATGATTCCGAATAAACAGTATGGTATAATAAATTATTACTGATTGCAAGGGAGATTTACTTTATGGATAGCGAAAAACAGAATGAGTTAGTCACTATTTTCATCATTTCCGATTCTGCTGGAGAAACTGCTTCTAAATTGGCGCAAGCCTCGATGGCGCAGTATCCTACGGTAGAATTCTGTCTCTTCCGCCGGACCTTCGTACACACGGAAGAACTATTGATGAAAGCCTTAAACGACGCCAAGAGCGAAAACGGCATGATCATTTATACATTGATCAACCCTAAGTTAGCGAAAATCGCTAAAGAATTTTGTGACAACGAAGACCTGTTCACAATGGACCTATTAAATCCTGTCGTTAGCGAGATTGGCAGACGCGCACATCTTGAACCTACAGGCGAACGTGGTGCATTGCATCATTTAAACGAGAATTATTTCAAACGGATCAAAGCAATGGAATTTGCGGTTAAGTATGACGATGGAAAAGATCCTCGCGGCTTCTTGGAGGCGGATATTGTCTTGCTGGGTGTTTCCAGAACCTCCAAAACACCATTGAGCTTATACTTAGCCAACAAGAACTTAAAAGTTGCCAACTTGCCGTTGATTCCACAAGCACACATTCCGAAACAATTATTTGAGATCGATCCTAAAAAAATCGTCGGCTTGACGAATGATCCAGAAGTTTTGATCGGTATCCGCAAAGAGCGGATGAGAGCCTACGGATTAAATCCTGAAACAGCCTATTCAGACCGTGATAAAATCCAAGCAGAACTGAAATTTGCTAATGACTTATATCATAAGTTAGGTTGTGAGATCATCAACGTCGCAACACTGTCAATCGAAGAAACAGCTGCGATGATCATGAGTGCTTTGGATCTGGAAGACCACAGTTATTACTTTATGGAAGAAGAAAGCTGAGATCAAATTGATCTCAGCCTTCTTTCTTTTTGCAATTCACGTATCCGTTCTAACCGATAAGGCGTTATTTGATAAACGTCATTCAACCAATTATGGTAAAACAGATGGGCTTGGGCCCGCCAATAATTATAGATTTTCCCGTCTTCATAATAATTCTCCGGTTTAGCCGTAGCGATTCCCCGATCATGATCACGCAAATATTCTTTTTCCAATGTATCAGTCGCATATTCAAAGTGTCCCATTAAAAAGACATCATGTTCATCCTCAGAGATTAAGATAGCAGACCGTTCCTTTTCATCTTTTGCAATCACTTTGATTTTTTTCTGGCGTACCTGTTCTTCATTAATTCCAGTGTAGCGAGACTGAGGCATCCAAAAACGATCATCGAAGCCTCTAAACAGTCGAAAATGATGTTCGATATCCTGCTTGTAGATTCCAAACAGCTTTTCTTTGAATGGAACCTTATCGATGCCAAAATGATGATACAAGCCCGCTTGCGCTCCCCAACAAATATGCACAACTGAGGTAACTGATGACTGACTCCAATCCATGATCTCTACTAATTCCGGCCAATAATCGACTTCTTCAAAGGCCAGCTGCTCTACAGGTGCCCCAGTGATGATCAACCCATCGTAACAAGTATCTCTTACCTGTGAAAAATCCAA
Organism: Enterococcus hulanensis; assembly: GCF_005405485.1. Classification (GTDB taxonomy): domain Bacteria; phylum Bacillota; class Bacilli; order Lactobacillales; family Enterococcaceae; genus Enterococcus_A; species Enterococcus_A hulanensis. The sequence goes on from NZ_BJED01000009.1 coordinate 54,677, forward strand.
ATAGAATTTATCTAAGTGATTCTTACTCGTATTCTTATGCTCATGACTAGCAACCTTCAAAAAATCCACATCAATCTGCAACGGACTTTGACTGATCAAGCGCAGCAGATGAATCTCTGTATCAATTTTATTCGGCATCAAATTTAAGATCAATAATTTTAATGGACGAATATCTTGTTGCTCTGCCCGAGAATTGTCAATCGCAAAAATGTCTTCGGACTCCAAGACGGATTTCGCCGGAAAATCAGGCTCTAAACGAATCGGCATGAGTTATCCCTCCAATTTGTCAAAAGCTAGCTGCAGGTCAGCCAGAATATCCTTCACATTTTCAATCCCACACGACAAACGAACAAGGCCTGGCGAGATTCCTGCCTGCTGCAATTCTTCGTCGGTCAATTGACGATGAGTCGAAGTTGCAGGATGCAGCGCACACGTCCGAATATCGGCCACATGAACCTCTAGTGAAACAAGCTCTAAAGCATCCAACCATTTTGCGGCTGTTTCTTTTCCATCTGCAAATTCAACAGAAATTACCCCACACAAGCCATTGGGTACATATTTTTGTGCCAGCGCATAATTCTCATCATTTTCCAAACCAGGATAATAAACATTTTTGATCGCTTTTTGCTCTGTTAAGAATTTCGCTACCGTCATCGCATTTTGATAATGGCGATCCATCCGAACAGGCAGTGTCTCCATGCCAAGATTCAGCAAGAAAGAATTTTGCGGTGAAGGTGTCGCTCCTAAATCGCGCATCAATTGAACACGAGCTTTGGTGATATAAGCAGCTTGACCGAATTTTTCGGTATAAACAATTCCATGATACGTTTCATCGGGCTCTGAAAGCTGCGGAAATTTCCCGTTGTTCCAATCAAAGGTGCCGCAGTCAACGATTACGCCGCCTGTTTGAACGGCATGCCCATCCAAATACTTAGTTGTACTGTGAACGACAATGTCCGCTCCGAATTCGATTGGTCGACAAAAATAGGGTGTGGCAAAGGTGTTATCAATGATAAATGGAATATCAAGTTCTTTTGCTACCGCTGAGAATTTTTCTTGGTCCAATACTTTTACTGCTGGATTGGCGATTGTTTCGCCGAAAATTGCTTTGGTGTTTGGTTTTGCTGCTTTAAGTATTTCTTCTTTTGCAGCATCTTGATCGATAAAGGTTACTTCGATCCCCATTTTTCTGAAAGTATGAGCAAATAAATTATACGTCCCGCCATAAATATAGCTGGATGAAATCAGATGATCGCCCGCTTCTAAGATGTTCAATACAGCATAGAAAGTTGCCGCTTGACCTGAAGACGTGCATAACGCCCCCACACCGCCTTCCAATGCCGCGATCTTTTCTTCTACAGCACCAGTAGTCGGATTTGCCAAACGAGTATAAAAATAGCCTGCCGCTTCCAAATCAAATAATTTTCCAATTTCATCTGTTGAGTCATAGGCATAGGTCGTACTTTGAACGATCGGCAATACCCGTGGTCCTCCATTTTCCGGCTGATAACCAGCATGTAAACATTTTGTTTCAAATTCCATATTTTTTTCCTCCTAGTTTTGATTAATATAGTCAATAAATGAAGCTTAAAATGAACATGATTTTTATTACACATATCCTTTTGCTAAATTACTTGTTTAATCTATCCATAGAAATCAATGATCGCCTCTCAAACCAAGGTCATTGAAAAAAGCAGAACTGACAAAAAACTCCCGTCTTTTCATATCTGAAAGGACGGGAGTTCCGTGGTACCACCTTAGTTTATCAGTCCTTCACAGAACTGATCTTTTGCCGTATTGCTACGAGCTGCTGTAACGGGCATTCCCGTGTCTAAACGACAATCGCTCTGAGACCATCTTCTGATTCATCACTGCTGCTTCTTTTCAGCTACTGAAGCTCTCTGTGGAGTCTAATGAATCTTACTCTTCTCTTCTACGCAATTAAAATATTTGTACGCCTTCTTTTTCGACTGAAAGCACATCAATCAATGCTTCATGGTCAAAAGCCTTCAAGGCTGTGACCAGCTTTTCTGTATTTTCTGGCGGTGTTAAGACTAAAACAGTCGGTCCTGCACCACTTAAAAAGCTGCCGTAGCCGCCATAAGCTTTACAAAACTCACGAATTTTTTTCAAATGAGGAACAAGATGCTGACGGTGACTCTCATGCAGGATGTCTCGTTCCATCATTTTTCCAGCTAAAGGCAAATTACCATTGAGAATTGCCGCAATCATCACATTCCCAATTGAACTGGCTTTGACCGCATCGCGATAAGACAGCTCCTTCGGTAATACAGCGCGGCTTTCTGTCGTCAATAGCTCATGATTGGGAATAAAAGCAATCACATCACAATCGGGAAATGTATGCTTCACAAAATTGACTTCATTGTTGTTATAGCTCGCAACCACGAAGTCGCCGCAAATTGCTGGCGCAACATTGTCTGGATGTCCCTCGATTTTTGTCGCGTAATTCACTTTTTGCTGCGGAGTCATTCCTAGATTTCCCAAGCGGTTGGCTAATTCAATGCCCGCCACTACAACCGATGAACTGCTTCCCAAACCTCGTGCGATTGGAATATCTGAGATCATCGTGATTCTGTGGGGAGTCAACTTAGGCGCTAAGTCTAAAGCAGTCTGAATCAGCAGATTTTTTTCATCTGAAGGGATCTCGCTTCCTAGCTGATGCTTGATCTCCCACTTTCGTGATTCAGGTCCTATATCAATAGTCAAATACTGGGATAACGCGATCCCGCATGAATCAAACCCGGGACCTAAATTGGCGCTTGTTGCTGGAACGCGGATTTTCATAGAGACGCCACTCCTTCACGTAAATGTCGGCGCATATCCTCCAAATCACTCATTTTATTGATCTTGATATCTGTTTCGTTGATTGCTGTATCTGGGTCCTTCAGACCATTTCCGGTAAAGACAGTTACGACTGTTTCACCCGGTTTGATACGACCATTTTTCACGTGTTGGATCACTCCTGCTAGAGAAGCGGCTGAACCAGGTTCAACAAAAACGCCTTCTTGTGCAGCAACTTTACGATAAGCATTTAAAATTTCTTCATCTGTCACAGAATCGATGTAACCATTCGATTCATCACGAGCAGCTTCAGCCAATTTCCAGCTAGCTGGATTACCGATCCGGATAGCTGTTGCAACTGTTTCAGGTTGTTCAATAACTTCACCTTTTACAATCGCCGCTGCTCCTTCTGCTTCAAAACCGTGCATGCGTGGAAGCTCAGTTCCCTTTTTCTCATGCCATTCTTTAAAGCCTTTCCAGTAAGCAGAAATATTTCCGGCATTACCAACAGGGATCGCCAAAACATCCGGCGCTTTTTCTAATTGCTCACAAATCTCAAAGGCAGCTGTTTTTTGTCCTTCTAAACGATAAGGATTAACTGAGTTCACTAAAGCTACTGCTTCAGTTTCAGCAATGTCCCGCACAGCCTTCAAGGCTTCGTCAAAGTTTCCAGGAATTGAAATAATATCCGCGCCATAAGCAATCGCTTGAGCCAATTTACCCATCGCAATTTTCCCATCAGGAATTACGACATAAGCTTTGATTCCAGCACGGGTTGCGTAAGCTGCTGCTGCTGCACTAGTATTACCAGTCGATGCACAAATAATGGCCTTTGCTCCATCTTCCACAGCTTTTGCGACTGCCATCACCATTCCGCGATCTTTAAAAGAACCCGTTGGATTTAAGCCTTCATATTTACCATATAAAGTAATTCCTAGTTCTTTTGATAAATTTTTCAAAGGAATCAACGGTGTGTTTCCTTCCGCTAACGCGATATTTGGCGTCTTATCTGTAATTGGCAGATATTCTTTATACTGCTTTAATAAACCTTCGTACATGCTTATTCCCCCATCACTTTCATCAATGATATCAATTTATATTTAGTCTTCTCTTTGATTTCTTTTTGGATCGTCGCTATCTTCGTTTCTGATGTTTCATGTGTGATCAATACTACTCGTGCACTTTCGCCATCGCCTTTTTCTTGAACAACTTGCTCAAAACCAACTTGCGTTTCGGTCATAATCTCTGCAATTTTCAAAAATTGTCCCGGTTCATCAGGCATTTCTAACGATAAGAAATATTTACTGATGTTGTCGCTTGGCGGTGTTAATTGGGTCGGCTGTGTATAGCCAGTAAAACGATGTCCAACTGTATTCTTTTTCATCTTATTGACGATCGTCATCAAATCTGCCACGATACTCGTTGCTGTTGGTCGTGCACCAGCACCCGGCCCATAATACATAGATTCTCCGATACCTGAACTCTTAACGAAAACAGCATTCATTTCATTATGAATCGAAGCAAGCGGATGCTCATGCGGAACTAAGACTGGGCCAACTTCTACCGAGATCGTACCATCCTTTTTGATCGTCGAGCCGATTAGTTTTATAGTGTAGCCAAGCTGATCAGCAAGCGAAACATCCTCTGCAGCCAAACCGCGGATTCCTTTTATTTTAACTTGATCCATCGTGATAGTCATACCAAAAGCAAATTTACTTAAAATGACCATTTTATAAGCAGCATCAATGCCATCTACATCATTTGTCGGATCACTTTCTGCAAAGCCGAGTTCTTGTGCTTCTTTCAAAGTTTCATCATAGGTACGATGCTCTTGTACCATTTTAGTCAGCATATAATTGGTCGTACCGTTGACGATTCCTAAAACTTCGGTGATATCGTCCGCAGCTAAACTGTTAGCAATCGTTCGCAAGATTGGAATACCGCCGGCAACGCTAGCTTCATAATACAAATTACGCTGCTGCTCACGGGCTAAATCTACTAGCTCGCTGCCATGCTGGGCTAATAAATCTTTATTCGCGGTTACTACATTTTTACCTGCTATCAACGCTTCTTTAATGAATGTTTTAGCCGGCTCGATGCGCCCCATTACCTCCACGACAATTGAGATCTCGGGATCTTTTAAGATAGCATCCAACTCTGTAACTAATTCCAAATTGTATTTTCCCGCCAACGCACTTTTATCTTCCTGTGGTCGAATCAAAGCTTTCGTTACAACCAAGGGACCGCCAATACTTTTCTCAATTTTTTCTTGATGATCTGCCAAAATTTCTAAGACACCGGTACCTACTACACCTAAACCTAATAGACCCACCTTGACTGCTTTTTCCATAATCCGCCTCCAGTAAATTACATTCGTATTAAAAGTAATTTCATCATATTCTAATAGTTAGCTTTCAGTATAACAAAATTTCTGTAAAAAAAAAGAGCTTTTCCAAAAATTTTGGAAAAGCCCTTTTTTATTGATGTAAAACGTGTCGAAAGGTTTGTTCTAAAACATCCAAGACATGCTGGTCGTCCAAACTGTAAAGCATCGCCTTTCCATCACGACGCGCCTTAACCAATCGATTATCACGCAATAATTTCAATTGATGAGAAACAGCCGATTGCTCCATCGCTAATGTCTCGCTGATGGATGAAACATTGCGCTCTCCTTCTTTTAGAAACATCAAAATTTTTAAACGTGTCGGGTCACTCAAAATTTTGAAAAATTGACTGACCGCTTGAAATTCTTCGTGTTCCTTCATTTATAGCCCTCATTTACTCTATTCGGCGATTTTACGGATCGCTTCTTCATACATTGCAATTTTTTCTGCGGCAGCATCGTGAGAATCGCCTTTTACGCCAATATAGAATTTGATTTTTGGTTCTGTGCCGGAAGGTCGAATCGCTAACCAAGTTTCATCTTCTAGTGTATATTTCAACACATCTGAAGCTGGCATGTCGATCGCTTTTTCATTTCCGTCAGCATCCATCGCTTTCGATGTTTTGAAGTCTTCGGTCAAACTAACTGCTACATCTGCAAACGATTTTGGTGCTTCATTACGCAAGTTGCCCATAATCGTTTTGATTTGTTCTGCTCCTTCAGCACCGCTTAAAGTAACAGAGATCGTCTTTTCAGCATAATAACCGTATTCTTCAAAGATGTCCTGCAAGCCATCATACAATGTTTTGCCTTGCTTTTTATAGTATGCTGCTACTTCGGCTAATAATACCAACGCTTGGATAGCGTCTTTATCACGTACGAAGGACTTAATCAAATAACCATAGCTTTCTTCAAAACCGAACATGAAAGTTTGTGAGTTGTCATCTTCATATTGCTGAATCTTTTCAGCGATAAACTTGAAGCCGGTCAATACATCTACCATTTTGACATCGTAAGAATCCGCGATGGTTGTTGCTAATTCACTCGATACGATCGATTTTAGAACAACCGCATTGGCTGGTAAAGTCCCTGCCTGTTTATGCGCTTCTAAGATGTAGCGAATCATGATGGCGCCGATTTGGTTTCCGGTCAATACTTGATAACGTCCATCTGGTAAACGAACAGCCGCACCAAGACGATCGGCATCCGGATCAGTTGCGATCAACAAATCTGCACCTTCTTGTTCGCCCAGCTTGATAGCATATTCAAAAGCAGAATGCTCTTCTGGATTTGGTGATTTTACAGTTGAGAAATCTGGGTCGGCGATCGCTTGCTCAGGAACTAAAACGAATTTTTCGAAGCCCGCTTGCTTCAACGCCTTTTCGCCCAACATTTTACCCGTACCATGTAATGGTGTATAAACTAATTTTAGTTCTTTGCCCATTTCATCGATCAGTTCTTGATTGATGGTGACTGATTTAATTTCTTTTAAATATTTTGAATCAACTTCATCGCCAATGATATTGATCAAATCACTATGTTTTACTTCTTCATCAGATAAAACTTCAACTTCTAACGGATTTTCCACAGCACGGACAAATTTCGTCAATGCATCTGCATCTTCAGGAGGCATTTGTCCGCCATCTTCTCCGTATACCTTATAACCGTTGTACTCAGCGGGATTGTGAGACGCTGTGATCATAATTCCAGTGAAGGCATTTTCAAAACGAACGGCAAAAGACAGTTCCGGCGTTGGACGCAAACTTTCAAATACAAATGAAGGAATGTCATGCTTTGCCAAAGTTTTTGCTGCTTCCATCGCAAATTCAGGTGACATATGGCGTGAATCATAAGCAATTGCTACACCACGACGTTTTGTCTCAGCATCTTGTGTATCCATGAAGCGAGCTAAACCTTCTGTTGCTTGACGAATAGTGAAAATGTTCATCCGGTTGACACCAGGACCTAAAACTCCGCGCATACCAGCGGTTCCAAATTCTAATTGTTTATAAAACGCATCTTTTTTTAACTCTGGGTCTTTGCCTAAGTCTTGTAATTCTTTACGCATTTTTTCATCTAATTTATCTGAATCAATCCACTGTTCATAAACTTGTTCCCAAGACATGAAACAACACCTCTTTCAAAATTTTCTTACCATTTAAGTATACCATTACTGTTATATTCAGCAAAGAAAACTTGTGTCTTGTCTGTTTAAAAAAATGTTTTACATCTTTTTTTGATAAATGAAATAGTTTATTTTTAGAAAGAAAAAAGAGGAAGCCGCAATTGATCTTCCTCTTCCAAAAATTAATTTTGTGCTTCGATATATTTATAAACTTGTTGTCCTGCGATTCCGCCTTCGCCAACAGCCGTTGTAATCTGACGTAAATCTTTTTCCCGTGCATCACCAATAGCAAAAACACCGGGAATTTTAGTCTTCATTTCATGATCGGTTTCGATCCAGCCGGCAGCGTTTGTAATACCGCTCTTCTTAAAGGGTTCAGTCAATGGTTCCAAACCAACATAAATGAACGCGCCATCTGCGGGTTCAAGATGAACCTCTCCAGTTTTAACATTGCGGATTTGCGCACCGGTTACGACCATGTCATTACCGACAATTTCGTCTACAACGCTGTCCCAAATGAATGAAATCTTTTCATTAGCGAATGCGCGGTCTTGGATAATTTTTTGCGCACGCAATTCATCACGACGGTGAACGATCACAACCTCAGAAGCAAAACGAGTTAAATAAATCGCCTCTTCCACTGCTGAGTCGCCTCCGCCGACAACGATCAAACGTTTATTACGGAAAAAGGCCCCATCACAAACAGCGCAATAGGATACTCCGCGACCGGCAAAGGATTCCTCACCCGGAACACCTAACTTACGATGAACACAACCTGTTGCAACAATGATTGTTTTAGCTTGATAGCTTTTATCTTCAGTGATGACCTCTTTATAATCACCATGATCCTTGATATCTTGAACGATACCATAAGCATTCTCTGTACCAAATTTTGTAACGCCGTCGTACATTTTCATGGCAAGCTCCGGCCCCATAATTGATTCAAAGCCTGGATAGTTTTCAACTTCGGCGGTATTGTTCATTTGTCCGCCCGGTGCACCGCGTTCAATCAAAAGTACCTTCAAATTTGAACGTGAAGCGTATAAGGCAGCGGTCATCCCTGCTGGACCCGCACCAATAATTATTACATCATACATTCAGACATTCCCCCATTCGGCTTTACCATACATCTAAGAAATTATTCTGTCGACAAATCTGCTTACTAAATGTAACCTTCACTATGCTAACTTAGCTTTTTCCAAAGATTAGCAGAGTGAAATTTATTAAGCAGCGTTAGATTTTGAAATATTTCTTGCTGTCTTTTTTCCTTTATAAATCAAAAAAGAAGGGCAATCATCCTGCGACGATTGTCCTTTCAAAATTATTGTTGGTTTTTCATTTGCTGCATCATTTGACGAACTTTTTTCTCTGAAGGTTTTTGCCCCATCGACATCATCATTTGACGTAACATATCCTCGTTGATTGGAGGATTCTTTTTGAAATAGTCTTGCATATATTTACGAGCTAAGAAGAAACCGCCGACAGCACCTAATAGTGCAGCGATTACCGCGATCAATACTACGATTCCAGTTGATACCATTTTCACCGCTCCTTTCCTGACACATTCTCATATATTTTACTAAAAGATACCTCAAAAGAAAAGCTGTTTTAAGAAACTTCAAATCTGGGTATGAAATTTTAGTTCAATCTTATTAATTACGCGGGAGGTATTTCTTTTCTTTAAGTTCAGTTAAATGATAGGAAAAGCTGTGCTGTCGCAAGTTCAGGAAATTATCAAAAAATTTTCAATTAATTTTAAATAAATGATGAAATATTGATTAGAATATGCTAAAATGCAAAACAATATCTTCCTCGCTGGTGGCTAAGTGAAGAGGTGTAGGCATGAGAAATTTTTTGAGATCCGTCAATCGGATCGTGGTGAAGATCGGAACGAGTTCTTTGATTCATCCAACTGGAAAGATCAATTTGGATGGTATTGATCAATTAGCATTTGTTTTAACCGACCTTCGTAATCAAGGCAAAGAAATAATATTAGTCTCTTCCGGCGCGATCGGTGTGGGCATGGACAAGCTTCATATCCCCGAACGTCCACAAGAAATCCCTGTGCAGCAGGCCGTTGCTGCGGTCGGACAATCAGAGCTGATGCATATCTATAATCAGCGGTTTTTAGGATATAGTCAACAAACCGCCCAAGTTTTGTTAACGCGCGATGTGGTAGATTTTCCAGAAAGCCGCAAGAATGTAATCAATACATTAGAGCAGCTTATTTCAATGGGGATTCTTCCTATAATAAACGAAAATGACACAGTGGCTGTCGACGAAATGGATCATACGCGAAAGTTCGGCGATAATGATGAATTATCTGCCATCGTCGCACAATTGATGGATGCCGATTTACTGATTATGTTAAGTGATATTGACGGCTTTTATTCTGACAATCCGTCAAAAAATAAACAAGCAATTCTCTACTCGACTATTTCAACCATCAATCAAACCTTAATGGACCAAGCTGGCGGTGAAGGCAGTCGCTTCGGTACTGGTGGAATGGTCAGTAAGTTAAAGGCTGCTCAAAGAATATTAGATGCAAAAAGTGCCATGGTCTTAGCCAATGGAAAACCTCCCAGAATAATTTTTGATATCCTATCTGGCGCAGAAGTAGGAACTTTATTCAAGGAGGGCAGCCATGAATAACTTAATGAACACTTTAGGTCAACAAAGTAAAAAAGCCGCTCAACAACTGAGTCAGCTTGAAACAGCTCGAAAAAATGACTGCTTGATGCAGATGGCGCAAGATTTAGAAGATAATGCCAAAACGATATTAACGGCAAATCGACGTGATTTGAATCAAGCGAAGGAAAATGGTATTCCAGAGCCGTTAATTGATCGTTTACGTTTAACCGATGAAAGAATTCAAGAGATGGCTGAAGGAATTCGACAAGTGGCCGCACTGGCTGATCCAATCGGGGTAGTAGAAAAAATGTGGCAGACCGAAGATCAACTAATGATTGGTCAACAACGTGTACCATTGGGTGTGATCGGAATAATCTTTGAATCACGTCCAAATGTGACTACAGATGCCGCTAGCTTATGTTTTAAATCAGGAAATGCCGTAATACTGCGCGGCGGTAAAGAAGCCTTCTATTCCAATCAAGCACTGGTAGAGCTTATGCAGCGAACATTGCGAAATAACGAGTTAAATTCAGCAATGATCCAATTTGTTAATGATACTTCTCATGATGTGGCAAACGAGATGATGTGCTTAAATGACTTTTTAGACGTCTTGATTCCTCGCGGCGGTGCGGGTTTGATCCAACGTGTCAAAAACACTGCCACTGTTCCAGTAATCGAAACAGGGACCGGGAACAATCACGTCTATGTTGATAGTACGGCTCAATTAGATATGGCCCGCGATATCGTTATCAACGCAAAGGCACAGCGTCCCTCGGTATGTAATGCGATCGAAACTCTGCTGGTCCATGAAGACATCGCATCTGAATTTCTGCCGATGATTGAAAAGGCATTGGCTTCTCATGAGGTTAGCTTGCGGGCGGATTCAAAGGCTTTGGCTTATTTAGAGCAGGCGGACTTAGCTGCTGAAGATGACTGGGCAACTGAATTTCTAGATTATGTGTTAGCGATCAAAGTTGTTGCTTCCATAGATGATGCGATTGAACATATCAATCACTACAACTCAAAGCATTCAGAAGCCATTGTGACTGACAGTTATCCTAATGGACAGAAATTCTTAAAAGAAGTCGATGCGGCGGCGGTATATATCAATGCCTCTACTCGTTTTACCGATGGGTTTAAATTTGGCTTTGGTGCCGAGATTGGTATCTCTACACAAAAACTGCATGCTCGCGGCCCAATGGGTTTAGAGCATTTAACTTCTAGTAAATACATCATTTACGGTGACGGTCAAATTCGAGAATAAATCAAAAGCACATGCCGCTAGAAATGGGCATGTGCTTCTTTTCTTATTGTGCCTGAATTTTTTCCAATAAATCAGGATCAAATTTTCCATCTTTTAGCATAGCGATTTCAAAACCGTAAGGCGCGTACTGATTCTTTTTATCAGGCCCAACATAAGGAGTTTCTAAAATTTTCGGCAAGTCCTTCAATTTTTCATGATGGACAATAGCATTCAAGGTATCAAAGCCAATCGTACCAAAACCAATATTCGCATGCCGATCCTTATGAGAGGCGATTGGATTTTTTGAATCATTCACATGGACCACTTTTAAACGATCCAAGCCGATCACCCGATCAAACTCGTCTAAAACACCATCAAAATCATCTTTCACATTGTAGCCGGCGTCATTAGTGTGACAAGTATCAAAGGTCACTGATAATTTTTCATTCAATGTTACGCCATCGATGATATAAGCTAGTTCTTCAAATGTTTTTCCTAACTCTGTCCCTTTGCCTGCCATTGTTTCCAACGCAATTTGTGCCCGTTGATCCTTGGTCAGCACTTCATTCAAACCTTTGATGATTTGATCCAAACCAGCTTTTTCACCAGCTCCTACGTGAGCGCCGGGGTGCAAAGTGATCTGCATAGCACCTAAAGCCTCTGCCCGCATGATTTCGTCACGCAAAAATTGGACCGCAAATGGAAACATCTCCGGCTTTTTAGTGTTACCCAAATTAATGATATACGGCGCGTGCATAACAATATTCGATAAGCCGTGCTCTTTCATGAATTCTTCTCCAGCTGGAATATTCATCTCGTCTACTGATTTACGACGAGTATTTTGCGGAGCACCGCTATAAATCATAAAGGTCGAGGCCTTATAGCTGGCAGCTTCTTGTGCCGCACCTAGTAACATTTCTTTTCCCTTCATACTTACATGAGAACCAATTAACATAAAAACCTCCAGATTTTTTATTTATAGGAATAGCAACAAACTCGTCATCAACGGCAAGCTAATCAAGAAGCTGAGAGATGAGGTAAAACCTACCACTTCGGCTCGCATTCCTGCAGCTACACTATTGATTACACCAAATGTCGGAATCGGTCCGACTGAAACCAGGCATAAAACGATTTTGATCATATTGGGAAACGGCATCAGCATAAACAGAATCACTAATAAGATACCGACACCATATTTGATCGCTAGAACACGAAAGACTAAAGCCAAATCTTTTTTCGGCAGACGCAGTTCCAAAAACAAACCGATCATAAACATTGATAAGAATGTATTCGCATTAGCAATCGGTTGCGCAATCTGAAAAACAGCTTCCGGCAAATCGACTTTTAAAATACGAAAGACCAGCATAAACAAATAGCAGAGAAATGGCACTGAGCGTCCCAAACGTCCTAAAACCTTTTTAGCAGTTGGTCGTTCTGCATTGCTGCCGCTGATTCCTTCGATTACAACATTCGATCCCCCGGCCAGCATCACGCTGTTCCCAATATCAAAGAAAGATAAAATAGGAATCGCCAGCGGCATAAAACTTTGGACAAATGGGATCGCGAAATTCCCGATATTGTAGCCGGAAACGCCATACATCAAAAATTCGCGTTCCACCTGATCCTGTTTTTTAGATAAAAAATGACCAATAATGATCATTACTAGATTCAAAAGCAGTCCCGCTATAATCAGCAGCAATAATTGATTCTTTACCTCCAAAAACTGCAGGTTCACGATGATCGCTGCTGGCAGTGTGACATTGACGACGATTTTTGAAATCATCGAGCCGTCTGCTTTCATCAATATATTTAATCGTTTCGTTAGATACCCTATCAAGATAATAACAAATAATCCTAACGAGTTTAATAAAACTGCTCTCACATGCTCACCCCATCTGCCATCTAAAACGCTTACCGCTCACCATAAAGAAAGAGGATTGCTCCAAAAAATTGGTCCAATCCCTCTCGTAATTATGCTTAAAATTGTAAAACAAAATATTTTTTCTTACCACGACGAACAACGATGTATTCATCTGATAATTTATCTTGATCACTTAATGTGTACGCCACATCTTGTACGCGATCTCCATTGATATAGATCGCACCATTGTTGATATCTTCACGTGCTTGACGTTTTGAATTCTCAATCCCGGCAGTTAATAAAATTTCCACAAGGTTTAGATTATCATCCGCTTGAACTTGGTAGCTCGGAACATTCTTAAAGCCTTGTTTGATTTCTTCTGCATTTAAGTTTTTAACATCGCCGCTGAATAATGCTTCAGAAATATGAACGGCTTGATTATAGGCTTCTTCGCCGTGAACTAAGACTGTGACTTCCTTAGCCAGCGCTTTTTGAGCCGCACGTTGTTCCGGTGCCGCGGTAAATTCTTTTTCAATCCCATCGATTTCTTCTAAACCTAAGAAAGTAAAGTATTTCAAGAATTTAATCGCGTCTCGATCATCTGTGTTGATCCAGAATTGGTAAAACTCATATGGAGAAGTCTTTTCTGAGTCCAACCAAACAGCATTGCCTTCAGTTTTCCCAAATTTTGTTCCATCGGCTTTAGTGATTAAGGGCATCGTCAAGCCAAAAGCCTGTTTGCCTTCTTCACGACGGATTAATTCGATCCCTGATGTAATGTTTCCCCATTGGTCGCTGCCGCCAAGCTGTAATAAACAGCCGTAGCGTTTATTCAATTCATAGAAATCGTATGCTTGTAATAATTGGTACGCGAATTCCGTGTAAGAAATCCCAGATTCGATCCGACGTTTGACACTTTCTTTACTCATCATATAATTGATCGTGAAGTTTTTACCTACATCACGTAAAAATTCGATCAGCTTTAACTCGCCTAACCATTCATAGTTATTCGCAACAATCGCTGGATTTTCTTTATTTTCAAAGTCAATGATTCCAGAAAGCTGATTTTTAATACTTTGCGACCAGTTCTGAACAGTGTCTAAAGTATTTAATTGACGTTCTGCATCCTTAAATGAAGGGTCCCCAATCATCCCGGTCCCGCCGCCAACCAAAGCAATTGGCACGTGTCCGTTTTGCTGGAAACGACGCAACGTCAAAATCGGTAATAAATGACCAATATGCAGACTGTCTGCAGTCGGGTCAAAGCCGATATATAGTTTAACAGACTCTTCATTTAATTGTTTTTCTAGGGCTGCTTCGTCTGTTACTTGAAAAATTAAGCCACGGGCTTTTAATTCTTGGAAAAAGTCTGAATGCATTTTTTATCCTCCTAATTTGTTATGATGTTTTACTTAAAAAGTTAAACATTTGCTTATTCTGCATATCATTCCTAAATGATTTATACTTTCCCATATTAACTGAAAAAACAGGGAAATAAAAGCTATTCGCTGGAAATAGTCGAAGTTCCGTCTCAATAAAAAATCTTCTTGAGATAAAGAGACCAAGCAATGTAATAATGTTTGTTTTGTTTTACTTAACAATTAGTTGAAGTTTTGATTACAAACATTGCATCCGCTTGTTAATAGAAGTAAAACTTTGCTATAATTCAACAGATAATTAAAATGAATAGAATCTAATGAGGTGGACTTTTTGGCTCACAAGAAAAAAATAAACAAGCAACCGAAAAAGAGCAGTAAAAGTAAATCCAGAGCTACTCTGGGCGGTTCTTTTGCGCTGAATGTTTCATTGCGGGTGGTCAAGTCATTGCTGCTTGGCTTAGTCGTTGTGCTCTTTTTAGGCGGCATGCTTGTGGTCGGGATTGGTGCTGGGTATTTTGCTCACCTTGTCGAAGGAACACCGACGCCGACAAAATCAGAAATGAAGCAAAAAGTTGGCGACATCGCGGAATCGTCTAAACTGCTCTACGCTGATGAACAAGAGCTAGCAACGATTCAAGCTGATCCGATTCGCGAAAAGATAAATTCTGATGAAATTTCTCAATGGGTGAAAAAAGCATTAGTTGCCACAGAGGATGAGAACTTTTATGAACATGATGGTGTTGTTCCTAAAGCTGTTGTCCGGGCTTTGCTGGGTGAAGTAGTCGGCTTTGGGGCTGGTTCTGGTGGTTCTACCCTTACGCAACAGCTGATCAAGCAGCAGGTGTTAACTAATGAGACTTCCTTCAAACGGAAAGCCAATGAAATTGTCTTGGCATTGGATTTGGAAAAATATCTAAGTAAAGATGAAATCTTAACGGCTTATCTAAACGTTTCTCCTTTTGGCCGTAATAACAAAGGTCAAAACATTGCCGGAGTCGAAGAAGCTGCAATTGGTATCTTTGGTGTCCATGCAAAAGACTTGAATCTGCCGCAATCGGCATTTATTGCTGGTCTGCCGCAAAGTCCGATTGTTTACAGTCCATATACCAATACCGGTGATCTAAAACAAGATTACTCCCTTGGGATGGCTCGAAAAGATGATGTCCTTTTCAATATGTATCGTGAACAAATGATTTCAAAAAAAGAATATGAAGACGCAAAAAAATATGACCTCTCAAAAGACTTCCAAGCGCGGCAAGACGTGGAAGTACAACAACACGGCTTCTTGTATTATACCGTTTATAATGAAGCTATCAGTATCGTGGCAAAACAACAGGCCAAAGAAGACGGCGTCAGTGATGCGGATTACAATAAAGAAGAAACCCGTAATCGCTATGTTGAACAAGCCAAAGTCAAAATGCAAAATCAAGGTTTGGTTGTAAAATCCACAATCGACAAAAATATTTATGATGCGATGCGATTAGGTGTCGCTGAATATGGGCAATACTTAGATGATGGTTCTGGCGCAACAGTTGAACCGGGAACAGTGCTGATGGATAACAAAACAGGCCGCATCTACGGCTTTGTCGGCAGTCGTGATTACAACACCAACCAAAATAATCATGCCTTTGATACCGCTCGACAAGCAGGTTCCTCCATCAAACCGGTATTAGTCTATGGTCCTGCGATTGACCAAGGACTATTAGGCAGTGCAACACGAATTGCCGATTTCCCAATGAAGTATCAACATGGTGAACATGCTGGCAAGGAATTAGCGAATGCTGAAAATAAAGGTTCTAAAACCTTCCAAACAGCACGACAGGCTCTTGTTCAATCTACCAATATTACCGCATATCATGTGTATCAAGATATGCTGGCAACTAAAGGCTCTGATCAATTTGCTTACGATAATTATTTGAAGAAAATGAATTATCCTACATCTGATGCTTGGGGAGTTGAATCTGCCCCCTTAGGAACGACGGACGTGACTACGTTAACAGAAGTCAACGGATTCCAAACCTTGGCTAATGGTGGTGTTTATCAACAAGGCTACTTGATTGATTCAATCACGGACAGTACAGGCAAAGAAATCTATAAGCACAAAGATGCTCCTGTACAAGTGTTCTCAAAAGCAACTGCTTCGATCATGAATGATATGATGCGCAGTGTTATAACCGAACAGCACACGACGCCATTTAAATCTATTTTAAGCGGAGTGAACTATCAACTAAGCACTGCTGACTGGGTCGGGAAAACCGGTACAACTGATAATTATGCCGATAATTGGCTGATCGTTTCCACTCCTTCTATTACATTAGGAACATGGACTGGACGAGATGACAACAAACCGATGAATGATGGCGCGGGAAATCGGACAGCGACCTACATGGCTTATCTTGCTGGACGAATCTATCAAGTCAACCCGAATGTCTTTGGTGTAGACGAAGAATTCGAGTTATCCGATGACGTCAAACAGGTCAAAGTATCTGATTTCACAGGATTAAAACCTGGAAAAGTAAATCACAACGGTACCAATTATCAAGTACCAAGCGGCGAGACGACCTCGCTTTGGGCGAAGGATGGTCCAGCCGATAATACCTATGAATTTGGTATCGGCGGAACCGATGATGATTACAAGACTTATTGGAATACTCGCAATAAAGCCAGCACCAAAAGCAAAGACGATGACAAAGATAATGAAGAAACAAAAACAGATGATTAAATTTTTGATAGAAGGCTTCTCTTTTACAGAGAGGTCTTTTATTTTTGTTTTCCTAATTGTTCTATATACTTAATCACCTTGTGGCACTATCAGCTTTTTGGTATCCTACCAAAAGACAAAGAATTTTTGAACGGAGGAACGATCAATGACATTTGAAGAAATCTTGCCTGAACTAAAAAAAGGCGCAAAAATTATTCGTGAAGGCTGGGGCGGCTTTGAGTTATATGTAACCCTAGTGGAAGGTGAAGTGTTTGATGGCTCACCAGTGACGCCTTACTTTTTAATCAAAACAGCCGATGAAGGCTTCTCCAGCTTTGCACCAACCGTTTGTGATATTCTGGCTGAAGACTGGAAAATCGTTGAATGATGACTGTTGATTTTACTGGTAAAGTTGTTTTTGTCACGGGAGCGGCTTCGGGGATTGGAGCGGCTCAAGCGCAGGCCTTTTTAGCTAATGGTGCCCGTGTTTTCGCTTTTGATAAGCAAAAACAACTTTTAGAGGAGCTGCAAAGAAACTTTCCTGAACAGCTGGCTTATTTCATTGGCGATGTCCGTGATAAAAAAAGCTTGCAGGAGGCGCGACAAGAATGTCATGAGCTTTTCGGAACAGTCGATATCTTACTAAATACTGCCGGGGTGCTGGATGACTATCTGCCGCTGCATGAAACCGAGGAAGAGTTGTGGGATCGCATTTGGGAGACCAATGTAAAAAGTATGTTCACATTGACAAAATTATTGTTGCCGGAGCTTTTAGCTAATCGAGGAACAGTTATCAATATGGCTTCGATCGCCGGACTTGTCGCTGGCGGCGGCGGAATCGCCTATACTACTAGCAAACACGCCATTGTTGGCTTCACCAAGCAATTGGCTTTAGACTATGCGGCCAAAGAACTCCATGTCAACGCCATCGCGCCTGGAGCAATCAATACGCCTATGAACCAAGCGGACTTTGCTGGCGACGGTCAGATGGCTAAATGGGTAGCAGAAGAAACGCCTGTTAAACGTTGGGCTGATCCACAGGAAGTAGCCTACGCCACCTTGTTCTTAGCCAGTGATGAGGCACGGTACATGCAGGGAAATATTTTACCAATCGATGGCGGCTGGCTTTTGAAATAACTTGCAATTTTTGTGAAATCATCTAAGATAAATGATAGCGATAATTTCGCACTGCGGCACTTCAATCCTTTGGTCGCAGTTATTAACGAGACACTGTCTTGTAAAGGAGCTAAAAAAATGAATCTTGAAAAAAGTTCAGCGCAACGCTGGACCACCACCGACACGGCAAAAATGGCCGTAGTGACCGGACTATATGTTGCTGTCACCATTGTTTTATCCATCATTAGTTTTGGCGCGATCCAACTCCGCATTGCGGAAATGTTCAACTACATGCCTCTTTTTAACAAACGCTACACTATCGCGGTGACGCTGGGCGTTGCAATCGCCAATCTAGCCTCGCCACTTGGTATCGTGGATGTCCTATTAGGCAGTATTTCTACCTTGATCGTTTTATTGATCTGTCGAGTCGCAACTAAAAAAATTAAGAGCCTTAAGAAAAAAATGATCATCACTGCATTGATTTTTGCCTTTTCGATGTTTACGGTTGCTGGTCAACTGAGCTTTTTCTATCAAGCTCCCTTTTTCTTCAATTGGCTGATCATCGGCTTAGGCGAACTGCTTTCTATGTCGCTAGGCGGTGTGTTGATCTACTTGATAAATAAACGAATTGATTTAACAAAATAAACGCGTGAGCAAATTTGCTCACGCGTATTTTTTAACGATAAACAGCAATTGATTGATAAGGCTTCAATGTGAAATCTTGATTGAGTTCTTCATTATCATAATTAGAGATCAAGACCTCGCCTTTTTGAAATTCTGCTGGTAACTCGATCGTCGTTTCTTTAGCGAAAAAGTTATTAAGGACCAGCAGACTATGCCCTTCAAAACGGCGAATATAGCCATAAATTTGTGGGTGATCCGGTAAAAACACTTCATAGCTGCCTTCAGCGATTACTGGGTACTCTTTACGCAGCTGGATCAATTTTTGATAGTAGTTGAATACCGAACCTTCTTGCAATTCTTTTGCTACGTTGATTTCGTTTGCTGACTTTCCTACTGCCAACCACGGTGCAACATCTGAAAAGCCGTTGTACTCTCCACTATCCCACTGCATCGGTGTGCGAGAATTGTCCCGTGATTTCGCTTTGACGATCTCAAAAGCCTCTTGCTCAGTTTTTCCTGCAAGCAGTAATTCTTGATAAGCATTTAAACTTTCCACATCAACATATCTTTCCATGGAATCAAAATCTGGATCGACCATCCCGATTTCTTCTCCCATATAAATGTAAGGTGTTCCGCGATTCAAGTGGATCGCACTCGCTAACATTTTAGCCCCCGCTACTCGATAGTTATCCACATCGACAAATCGATTCAAGGCCCGCGGCTGATCGTGATTATTCCAGAAAAGTGCATTCCAGCCGCTTTCTTCACTCATCTGCGTTCCCCAAGTATGAAACAATTCTTTTAATCGTGCAAAATCAAAGGGCATCTGCGTCCATTTTTTTCCATCTTCATAATCAACTTTTAAATGATGGAAATTGAACGTCATATTTAGTTCTTCCCGTTCAGGCTTGGTATATAAAATACAATTTTCCACCGAGGTAAAACTCATTTCGCCAACTGTAATGATTTCAGCCTCTTTGCCAAAGGTTGCTTGGTTCATCATGTGGATATAATCATGAGTAATGGGACGATCCGTATAAGCTGGTTTGCCGTCATTTTCAGCGCAATCATTCAAAACCTCATCCTTGCCGATCAAGTTGATCACGTCAAAACGGAATCCCTTTACCCCCTTGTCCATCCAAAAGCGCAGGACTTCAAATAATTCTTCCCGTACTTCTGGGTTGCGCCAATTTAAATCGGCCTGCGTTTTATCAAACAAATGCAAATAGTATTTATCCGTATCACCAAAGGGGGCCCAGGCGTTTCCACCGAATTTTGAGACCCAATCTGTCGGCTCGTCGCGTAAAATAAAGTAATCTTGATATTTTTTATCACCAGCTAATGCCTTTTGAAACCATTCATGGTTCGTCGAGACATGGTTGAAAACCATATCCAGCATGATTTCAATCCCATGCTCTTTTGCGGTTGCCATTAGATTTTCAAAATCAGTCATTGTCCCAAACATGGGATTAATCGCCGTGTAATTGGCAACATCATACCCATTATCATTTTGCGGACTCGGATAGATTGGACTTAACCAAATCATATCAACACCTAGTCGTTTCAAGTAAGGGATTTTTTGCTTGATCCCCGGCAAATCTCCAATGCCATCTTGATTTGTATCTAAAAACGATTTGGGATAAATTTGATAGATTACTTTCTCTTTAAAACTCATGATGTCCTCCAACTTCTATAATTCTGTTGCCAATAATATTTTCTCTGCGCTCGTCACAGGTGCCTCATCAATCAATGGGTCTACTTGAAAATCAGTCGAGTTTGTCACAATGATTGGCGTTTGAACTTCATATCCTTCCGCCTTGATCGCCTCAACATCAAATTCCATCAACAGCTGACCCTTTTTGACGCTGTCGCCTTGCTCTACATGACTAGTAAAATGCTTGCCGTCTAATTGTACTGTATCGATCCCGATATGGATCAATACCTCAGTCCCTTCTGTGCTGACTAAGCCGATCGCATGTTTGGTTGGGAATAATAAACTGATTTGACCATCAAATGGTGCGACCAATTTCCCTTCGCTTGGATCAATCACGACCCCTTGTCCCATCATTCCTTCAGCAAAAACTGGATCTTTGGCACTGCTTAATGGATGCAGCATGCCTGCGATCGGTGCAAATAATTCAACAACCGAACCAGCTTTTTTAGCAACTTCATTGTCTAAAGATGGAACATTTCCTTCTTCGATCCGATCGATTTTATTGAATAATCCGATGCGACGGAAAGTCAATGTTAATACAAACGGCACGGCGATCGCAATAACCATAGCGATGATAAAGATCACATAGTCTTGCGGACGAATGGCTAAAATCCCTGGTAATCCACCGACACCAATTGACAATGCACGAACTTTAAACAAGGTAACGAATAATCCGGCAATCCCGCTGCCGATCATAGCTGCAATAAACGGATAGGTGTATTTCAAGTTAATCCCGAACATCGCCGGTTCTGTAACCCCTAACCATGAAGAGATAACAGATGGGATGGACACTTGTTCTTCTTTTTTATTGCCGCGATGAGCGAATACTACTGCCAAAACAGCCGCCCCTTGAGCAATATTTGATAAGCAGATCATTGGCCATAAGTTCGTTGAACCAAAGTCGGCAATCAATTGGGAATCGATCGCTAATGTCGTATGATGCAGACCAGTAATAACCAGCGGTGAATACAGTGCTCCGAAGATACCGCCGAACAACCAGCTGAAGCTAGAAGTCAGACCAGCATTTACGACCGCTGAAATCGCTGTTCCGATTTTCCAACCAATTGGCCCTAAAATAATATGGGCTGCCAAAATCGTTGGTAGTAAAGAGAAGAATGGAACGAAAATCATTGATACTGCTTCTGGGATACGTTTACGGAAGAAACGTTCTAGATAAACCAGTAAGAAACCTGCCAGCATCGCTGGAATAACTTGGGCTTGATAACCAATTTTATCAACAGTGAAGAAGCCAAAGTCCCATGTCCAGTTCTTTGCAATTTCTGCAGCGGTTGTTCCGTTTACTGCGTAAGCATTTAGTAACTGCGGTGAAACCAATGTGATACCTAGGACGATCCCTAAAATTTCAGTAGCACCCATCTTACGGGCGATACTCCAAGTAATACCAACTGGTAAGAAGTGGAAGATCGCTTCACCCGGCAGCCATAAGAAACCATTGACGCCATTCCAAAAAGTTGAAGCTTCCACGATTGTTTGACCATTTAGCCAGCCCATTGGCACAGCTTCTAAAATATTACGGAACCCTAAAATCAAACCGCCGACAATAATTGCTGGTAATAACGGGGTAAAAATTTCTGCTAAAACAGTAATGGCGCGTTGGACTGGATTCTGATTTTGTTTGGCCGCAGATTTCGCCGCCTCTTTAGAAACACCTTCTACTCCTGAAATCTTAGCAAACTCATTATAAAAAACTGCTACATCATTTCCGATAATTACTTGAAACTGTCCTGCATTTGTAAACATGCCTTTGACACTAGGAATGTCCTCGATACGCTCTTCATCCGCTTTTTTCGGATCATTTAGCACAAAGCGCATCCGTGTTGCACAGTGAGTAACCGCGGAAATGTTTTTCTTACCGCCAATGGCTGCCAGCAGGTCCTTTGTATCCTTTTCATATTTTCCCATCGTTTTTTCCCTCCGAATAATTTTTAACTTGTATGGATAAGTTCAGCTGATACTTTTACTATAGTTGGTTTAAGCTTTTTTGTAAATCGCTTACATTCATGGCAGATTATCATTTATTAGAGAATTCTCATTTTAATTCAAGATAACGGATTTTATTAAGGATTTATCAGTCTTATTGTTACCTACAGGTGGGGAAGAAACCAAACAAGTCCTAGCAAAAATAAAAATTTACTCATTTTTATTTTTACTATCTGTCAGAAAGCGTTTTACTTGTAGTTTTTTTCTTTGTATAATGAAATTACTTATACGGACAAGTCGAGATATCATTCTGGACAGGATTTTTTGTGCTAACCAGCCAGTCTGGAAATAGAAAAAATGAAGAAGGTGGACAGTTTGAAAAACTATGAAGTGATCTATCAAGCAATCGAACGCGGAATTTTAAAAGGTGTCTATGAAGCGGGCTCTTATCTGCCTAGCGAAAATAAGCTGCGGCAAACGTATCATGTCTCGCGTGATACGATTCGTAAAGCCCTATCGCTTTTAATGGCGAATGGTTACATTCAAAAAATTCAAGGCAAGGGGTCGCTGGTATTAAAGCGGGAGCAGTTGCGTTTTCCTGTTTCTGGCTTGACTAGTTACAAGGAACTGCAAAATTCCTACGGCTACGACAGCAGCACCGAGGTCGTCAGTCTAAAAAAAATTGTGATCGATGAGAAAATGACTCGTGTTACTGGCTTTGAAGCGGGAGTTGTTTGTTGGGAATTGATTCGCACGCGTGCGATCGATCAGAAAAAAGTAATTCTCGATAAGGATATACTGCTGACATCAACTATTCCCGAGCTGGATACTGAAATAGCCAAAGATTCGATCTATCGCTATTTTGAAAACCAATTGGGATTGAACATCGCTTTTGCAGAAAAAGAAATCACGATCGACGCATTGACTGACGAGGATCGTGATTTATTAGACTTAAATCAGCATGATATCAATATCGTTTCAGTAAAAAGTCGAGTCTTCACCAGTGATGCTCGTCAATTTCAATATACCGAGAGCCGCCATCAGGTCGATAAATTTCGCTTTTTCGATTTTGCCCGGCGCCACCCTTCTACTATGTAGTGATCTTATGAGATAAATTACTAAATGAAAAGACTGTGCTGATTTTTTCAGCACAGTCTTTCTTGAATTATTGTTTGGTTGAACCTTTTTCGAAGATACCGTGTGGCAATTCGATCGTTTTTTGTTCAATGTCTTCTTTGTTCATCATTTTTGTTAATAGACGCATTGCTACTGCACCGATATCATATAACGGTTGGGTCACACTGCTTAGGCGTGGACGAGCCACATCTGTTAACAATGAATCATTGCTTGTGATGATTTCAAAGTCTTCAGGAACTTTCACACCTTTATCGATCAAACCATCTAACAAACCAATCGCCAACTCATCGTCAGTGACGTAAGCAGCTGTTGCGCCGCTGTTTAAGATACGGTCAGTCAAAGCCAAACCTTCTTTAAAATTATAAGGGGCTTCAAAAATCAAGCCTTCATTATAATCTAAGCCATTGTCAGCTAAGGCTTCTTTATAACCGCCCATCCGAGCTTGTCCATTGATTGCATCGATCAACGCGCCGCTGATGAAAGCAATTTTCTTATTGCCGTGTTTGGCTAATAAGTCGATAGACTCTTTCGTAGCTGCTGCATAATCAATGTTTACACTGCCGACTTGTTCATCTGGATCAATTGAACCAGCTAAAACGATCGGTGTTTTTGAACGTGAAAATTCTGCACGGATTTCATCAGTAATGCGATGACCCATGAAAATCACACCGTCTACTTGTTTTGCTAACAAGTTGTTCAGTACGTTCACTTCTTTTTGCGCTTCTCCATCTGAGTTAGCTAAAATAATATTGTATTTGTACATTGTGGCGATATCATCGATCCCGCGTGCTAATGACGCGAAAAACATATTGCTGACATCAGGGATGATTACACCGACTGTTGTCGTTTTCTTGCTTGCTAGTCCTCGTGCGACAGCATTTGGACGATAATCTAGACGTTCAATAACTTCTAACACCTTTTTACGTGTTGTTGGTTTTACATTTGGGTTGCCGTTGACCACACGAGAAACGGTTGCCATTGAAACATTGGCTTCGCGGGCAACATCATAAATCGTAATTGTTTGCTTTTCCATGGATATGCTCCTTTGATTTTGTTTTCAGAAAATATCATTTACATTTCTAAAAGATAATAGCACGTTGTTTCACTGATTGCAACCGTTTTACACATTTTTCCTTAAAATTGTGTAAGCGTTTTATAAGAATCGTTTTTCAATAAATTTTATTAGTGTTACAATCAATATAACGCCAAAAGAAAGAAGGATGCTTTAATGAACCAAGAAAAAGTTTTAGAACTACGCAAATGGATGCAAAAAAATGATGTAGATTTGGCTTATGTCTCTGATGCGAGCCACATCGGTTACTTCTCCGGATTTGATAGTAATCCGATGGAACGTGTATTAGCATTGTTCATTCCGCTTGAAAAGGAACCATTTTTATTTGCCCCTGGCTTAGAAGTCGAAGATGCAAAAGCCAGCAGTTTTGAATATGATGTGGTGGGCTACTTAGACAGCCAAGATCCATTTACCATCATCGTAGAAGAAATCAAAAAACGCTACGGTTCGCCTAAAAAAATCGCGTTAGAAAAAAATCAATTAGTATTGGATCGTTATTTACGTTTAAGCGACGCCTTTCCAGCTGCTGATTTTTCAGCTGACTTAACTCCGCTAGTTCAAGAATTGCAACTATATAAAACCGAAGAAGAATGCCAACGTTTGATCGAAGCAGGCTCTACCGCTGATTTAGCCTTTGAAATTGGGTTTAGACATGTGAAGCCAGGTGTCACCGAAGAAGAGATCGTCGCTGAGATCGAATATGAATTAAAGAAAAAAGGCATTAAACAAATGTCCTTCCCTACCGAAGTCTTGGCTGGACCAAACGCTGCCAGCCCCCACGGCACCCCAGGGAAAAATACCTGTAAAGAAAACGAACTTGTTTTGTTTGACCTTGGCACGATCGTTAACGGCTATTGCAGTGATGCGACTCGAACAGTTGCTTGCGGCAAACCAACTGATCACCAAAAGGATATTTACAATATCGTATTAGACGCTCATATGGCAGCGCTAGAGGCTGTGAAACCTGGTGTGACTTGCGGTCAACTAGATAAACTGGCCCGTGATGTTATTGAGAGCCACGGCTATGGTGAATACTTCAACCATCGTTTAGGGCATGGTATCGGAACAACGATCCACGAATTCCCGCAAATCGTCGGCGGAAATGATCTGGAAGTGAAAGAAGGCATGTGCTTCTCGATCGAACCAGGTATTTACTTGCCAAATGATGTCGGTGTTCGAATCGAAGACTGCTTGTTTGTAACTAAAGACGGCTGCATTCCATTCACTAAGACTTCAAAAGAATTAACCATCTTATAGAAGACAAAAGGAACATCGATCAAAAAAATGATCGGTGTTCCTTTTTTTAATTCTCTCCTATCGCTCGTTGATCACTGAAAAAATAAGCGCTTGTACTAAAGTAAGCAATCATGATCAATGCTAAAAATAAATAGAATACATTGTCTTTAAGTGAATGCAAATACCATAATGAAAAAGCTAAAACAGCCGGCAGCAATGCAAACCGATTCCATGGCTGTTTCCAATTGCGGCGAATCATTACCCATAGTACCCGCAACGGAAGAAAGACAATCCCAAATACTGCCAAACCTAAAAACCACTTAATTTTCCTCAAAAAATCTTCCTCCTTCTCTTTTTTTGAAGAAGATGCCTCGACGAATTGAACAGCTAAAACTTTCTCTAAACTTTTTTTAGAAATGGCATCCGGCTCACTTTTTCCCAGCTCCCATTTTGAAATGGTTTGTCGGGTCACATAAATTTGATCGGCCAATTGCTGCTGAGTCATCTTCAATTCTTCTCTTTTTGAACGAATCGTTTTTCCTATTTCCAATTTCGCTACACCTCAATTATTGATTATTATGACCTCAGATTACAGCAATATCATGCGTTGCGCACGCAATGGCTAAAAAAATAGCCCTTAATTGCTAAGGGCTACATCATTACATGCTATTCTGGATTATTCTTTTCAACTTCTTCTTTTAATTCTTCTTTGACTTCAGAAAAATCAGGTGTTTCATCATTCATTTCTTTTGTTTTAGCAGCCAAAGCTTCTGCACCTTCAGATACAGTGTCTTTAGCGTCTTCTTTAGTCTCTTTAGCATCAATTACGATATCTTCCGAGGCATCTTCAGCAACGTCTTTAGCATCGCCTGCCGCTTTACGGAAACGATCAGATAAATCAGAGCTTTGACGTTTCAAATCTGCCAAGGTATCAGCAGTGATATCATCCATGTCGTCCATAGAATCACTAACTGTTTCCTTCACATTTGAAGCCAAATCACTTGCTTGCTCACTCAAGTCAGAAGCCCGATCTTTCACGATCGATCCCATCTCACTTGTCTTTGTAACGATATCATCCGTATAATCTGAAGCTAGATCTAACCATTCATCTGTTTTTCTCGCTAAATCTTCACGCATTTCTTTTCCTGACTTCGGTGCTAATAATAAAGCTACTACTGCAGCAGCTGTCCCGCCGATTAAGGCTCCTGCTAAAAATCTTCCGCTTTTTGCCATTCTTAACCCTCCGTTTTCGTTGTTGTCTTACGATCTCTAAAGAATCTCATTGTGGTCGCGCCAACTTTTCCTGCAACACTTGCCTTCGCTGCATTCTTTCCAACGCCGCCAACTTTCCCTGCTAAATTACGACTGCTAGTATTCAAATCAGAGACACTCTGACTCAAATCAGCCACCGCCGTAAACAATGGATCAATCGTTTCAACTTTTCCGTTAATATCATTCAACAAGTGATTGCCTTTAACTAACAATCCTTCTACTTGCTGCATGAGTAAATCTACATCTTTGGTAAGAACATCAATTGTTGTATTGGCCTCGGTCACCGTCGTTTCAACTTTTTCAACCGTTTTTGAAACTTGGCTTAAGACACGCACTAAGAATATAACCAAAACAACAAATGCAAGTGCCGCAATAATTGCAGCAATGCCGCCTAAACTCATTCAATCGCTCCTCTCATATTTCACTCATTATGCTAACTTAAATTATACCATTCTAAGGGAAATTAATGAAAGAGAAAGAGCTATAATATGTACTATTAAAAAAGCATCTCAATTAAATCATTGAGATACTTTCGTAAAGTTTTGACGGATGCCATTGTAAATGATTTCTAAATCACTGACCAAATCCGTTTCATTAAATGTATTTTCAGCAAAACTCTCTGCATGCCCACGAAAATAATTTGTCATTACACGCTCGACTTGAATAAGCTCTTTATCTGTCAAATCACATACAGTAAAAATTCGATCAAATGCAGCTCTTAGAAAAGCGGCAATATTTTTTTCGTAAGAATCTATGTACTCTTTCTCGTAAAACACAGTATAAAATGCGTTTTTACTTTTCGCGAAAGCAGCCCACGTTTTTCCTAATTCGATAAAGGCACAAAGATCTGCTCTGCCTAATAACGAATCCACTAATTGTTCGCGAAAATCCTCCATTGCCCGTTTCACGACTGACTGCCGCAATTCTGTTACACTGCCTGTATGCGTATACAACGAAGGAGATTTGACATCAAGGCGGTCAGCGATTTTATTCAGTCTCAAGCCATTAAGTCCTGACTCGTAGACCAACTCCATCGCACATTCAATGACGATATCTTTGTTCAATCGGGAAGTTTTCATTAAGTCTCCTTTTCTTTTACGTTATTTCTAAAAAACATTATATAACAAAATATTATATTTAATCTATACGTTATATTGATAATTTGCATTTAAAAATCAAATAATTAGCCTTTTTAAAATAACTAACAATATAAAAAGCGTAGAAGCTAATCTACGCTTTAATAATTATTTTTTGATTTTTGTTTGTCCGCTTAGTTCTTTTCCTGTAGCAATGATGTATTCTCTTAATTTATCTTTGATCTCTGGATGTTTCAGGCCATATTCGATACTTGTAGTCATGAAGCCGAATTTATCACCCACATCATAACGTTTTCCGCTAAATTCTTGAGCAAAAACGCGCTGTGTTTTGTTCAAAGTATCAATCGCATCCGTTAATTGGATCTCGTTGCCTGCACCTGGTTTTTGATTGTCTAACACATCAAAAATTTCAGGTGTTAATAAATAGCGGCCAATAATCGCCAAATTGCTTGGTGCTTCCTCTGGTTTTGGTTTTTCTACAAAGTTCTTCACATTGAACAACCCTTTAGAAACCTCTTCACCTGGATTGATGATCCCATATTTTGAAGTTTCATCTTCAGGAACACGCATAACAGCAATCGTTGAGGCATGTGTTTGTTCATAATCATTCATCAATTGCTTAGTTAACGGAACACGATCTTCCATCAAATCATCACCTAGCATTACAACGAATGGTTCGTTGCCAACAAAGGCGCGAGCCTGCAAGACAGCATGTCCCAAGCCTTTAGGGTGTGATTGACGAATAAAATGCAGGTTCACATCTGTCGTTTCTTCGACTAATTTTAATAAATCTGTTTTGCCTTTTTCTTTCAGATTCATTTCTAATTCGATATTCGCATCAAAATGATCTTCAATCGGGCGTTTAGCTTTTCCTGTTACGATCAAAATATCTTCGATCCCAGATTTTAACGCTTCTTCAACGATAAACTGGATCGTTGGTTTGTCAACGATCGGAAGCATTTCTTTGGCCATCGCTTTTGTAGCCGGTAAAAATCTCGTTCCCAACCCTGCGGCTGGAATAACTGCTTTTTTCACTCGCATGTTTCTTGTCCCACTCTTTCTATTTATTCTATAGTAAATTCATTTTCAAACGTACCTTCACGGGTCATCAATTCTTGACAAGCCTGACGTACGTCTTTCCCATTGTATAAAACATCATAGATTGTTTCAGTGATCGGCATGCTGACATTCATACTATCAGACAATTCTTTCGCCGCTTTCGTCGTTGAAACACCTTCGACGATCATGCCCATATTTTCTAGAACCTCGTCCAGTTTATGGCCTTTACCTAAAAGATTTCCTGCACGCCAGTTTCGGGAATGGACCGATGTACACGTAACGATCAGATCACCTACACCGCTTAATCCGATAAAGGTCAGCGGATTCGCTCCCATGGCTACACCAAGACGACTGATTTCTGCTAATCCACGTGTCATGATCGCAGCTTTAGCATCATCTCCATAAGAAAGACCGTGTAATGCACCGGCTCCTAGAGCAATAATATTTTTTAATGCCGCCCCCATTTCAACACCGATTACATCCGGATTAGTATAGATTCTTAAATAGTCGTTCATGAAAAGTTTTTGGACATAGGTTGCTAACTCTTCGTCTTTGCAAGCAGCAGTAATTGTCGTAATATCATGAACAGCTACCTCTTCCGCATGGCTTGGTCCAGATAAAACGACCACGCCTTGACGATGTTCTTCCGGAATCTCTTCGATCAAGACTTCTGAGATTCGTTTATGCGTATCTTGTTCCAGCCCTTTACTAGCATGGATAATAACTGGTTTATTTTCAACAACTTGAGCAAATTCCTGTGCGACTGATCGAATCGCTTTCGTTGGTACAACGAATAAAACCGCATCCGCATCCTTCACCGCATTCTTCAGATTTTTTTCACCTTTGATGCTTTCGGGAATTTTTAGATCGGGCAAGTAATGGCGATTCGTGTGGTACGTATTGATTTCATCAATTTGTGCCTCATGATTTCCCCAAAGTCTTACTTCATGCCCATTTTCGGCTAAGACTTGTGCTAACGCCGTCCCCCAAGAGCCCGGTCCTAAAACTGCAACTTTTTGCTTCACAGAGATTTCCTCCTAGTTCATATTAAGCTATTTATTCCATTAAGAAAATAAATACGCTTGTACTCAAAAATGGTTCATTTTAAAGATTTCTTCCTTACCATCATAGCATAGATAGCCTTTGTCCCGTTCTTAAATTAAAGCTTGATTAGCACCCTTATCACGTTCGTACAGCTTGACATCCGTACGTTTTCTTCTCCGATAATAAAGCAGAACTAATCCGCCAACAAATAAAACAACTGACAACATTTGGGATACACGGATGCCGCCAAACAAGTACAGACTGTCTGTCCGCATACCTTCAATAAAGAAGCGGCCAAAGCTATACCAGATCACATAACCTAAAAAGAGTTCACCGTGTTTAATTGAAACCTTTTTACGAATGATCAGAATCAGAATAAAACCTGCTAGGCTCCACATTGATTCATAGAAAAAAGTCGGCTGGCGAAAAGCGCCATCAATATACATGTTATTGATGATAAACTGCGGCAAATGCAAACTCTCCAAAAATTGACGCGTTGTTTCCCCGCCGTAAGCTTCATGGTTCGTAAAGTTGCCCCATCGTCCCATCGCTTGCGCCAACAGAACACCCGGTGCTACTACATCTAAAAAAAGCCACGGATCAATAAAATTATGCCGTGTATAAACGATCAAGACAATGGTTGCTGCTATCAAACCACCATAAATAGCCAAGCCCCCGCTGCGTGTGTTAAAGATTTGAATCGGATCTGCAAGATAGGGACCTAAATCAAACAAAATATAATATAGCCGAGCACCAATGATCGCAATCGGCAGAGCCCAAAGAATGAAGTTTGTCATGTCATCTTCTTTTAGACCCACTCGTAATGCCTCGCGATTAGAAAGCCATAAGGCAATGGCAATCCCGGAAACGATAATAATCGCGTACCAATAAATTGGAAGACCAAACAATTCAAAGGCTGTACGATTTATTTGAGCAACCATTCTATTGTCCAGAATTTTCTTCGATTAATTGGGTCAAACGATTTTCAAAGGTCTTCGTAGCATCGTAACCCATCGTGCGCGCTCGGAAATTCATTGCTGCCACTTCGATGATAATAGCAACATTTCGACCAGTCTTCACTGGGATCTTCACCTGTGGAATTTTCACATCGGCGATCTCTACTTCCGTATTTCCACTGCCTAAGCGATCATATTTCTTGTCTTTCGACCAATTTTCTAAATAGACCACTAATTGCAATGGCATCGATCCTCTTACCGCACTGGCACCAAATAAGTTCATTACATCAATGATACCGATTCCGCGAATTTCGATTAAATGCTGCAAAATCTTAGGCGGCTCCCCGACCAAAGTCAGTTCGTCCTGTTGATAAACATCGACCCGATCATCTGCGATCAAGCGATGTCCGCGTTTAACTAATTCCAAAGCAGTTTCACTTTTACCAATGCCGCTGTCACCTTGAATCAGCACACCCAATCCATAAACATCCACCAATACACCATGAACACTTGTCCGTGCTGCCAATCCGCCATTTAAAAAGCTAGAGATTTCACCTAATAAACGAGACGTTGAGATTGGTGAGCTCAAGACCGGAATGTTGCGTTCGCTAGCTGCTTTGATCATTTCTTTTGGTGGAGTTAATCCTCGGGAAACGATAAAAGCCGGTGTGTCATCGCTGCACATACGACGTAAAACCATTAACCGCTCCTCTGGCATCATGCGTTCGGCAAAGGTGATCTCTTTATTTCCAAAAAGTTGTAAACGATCATGCGAATAATAGTTAAAATAGCCGGTCAACTCTAAACCTGGACGAGAAATATCGCCGGTAGTGATGACCCGCTCTAGGCTTTCTTCATCGCCAGTTACTACTTCCAATGAAAGTTTATCAACTAGTTCTTTTACTTTTACTGTTTCAGCCATATAATCCCTCTTTTCTACACTTCCGCTCTATTTTATCATTTTATCAATGGAGTGACTAGGTTCAGACAACTTCTACCATAATAAACAAAAAAGGCTTCATAAAATATTAATGAAACCAAGAAAAAGAATTCAATTTTCATACATGAAAAGCAGAAAAAAATTAATACGCAGTGAATTCATTTTCACTGCGCATATCATTCTGCTAAACATCACAGCTTCGAGATTACTTATGCATAATAAAAAATTGTCCATTATTAATACTGCGAAAAGCAGAACGAACCGCTAACTCCTTGAAAAATGAGCCGATCATCGTTACGCATACGTTTCAACTAAACAGCTTGAAAATTTAGTCATTCTAAGCAAACTATACTTCGTTTCATCCATAAGCAAACTGGGAAAAGTTGAACACACAGCTAATTCATTTTAATGTATTCATTTTTCTAAAGATCAGAAAAATGAGTTTGATTTTCACTACGCATATCATTCTGCTAAACATCACAGCTTCAAGAATACTTTTACATAATAAAAGAATTGTTCACTATTAACACTGCGAAAAGCAGAACTAACAAAAACGGATAGGTAATATTTACCTATCCGCGTATTTGTCGATATTATGATCTGAAACGATCGCGTTGACAATCGCCATGACGATAGCCACCAAGATTGACATGGCAAAGCTGGAGAAGCCAAAACGATAATTTCCTAATAAGTTGGAAGTCAATTGCAGCATACCAGCGCTAATTACAAAACTAAATAGTCCGAGAGTCATAATATTTAACGGCAGTGAAAGCAAAATCAAAATTGGTTTCACTAAAGTATTCAATATTGATAGGACAAAGCTTGCAGCAATAGCCATCGTCAGACTTTCCACATAAACTTGATTGGGAAAGAGCACCGACAGTGAAATAAATATCAGTGCATTAGCTAATACGCGCTGTAGGTAAGTCATTAAAAGTCGCTCCAGTCATCATCGTCGATTTTGTCCGCTTTCTTACGTTGGCGAGGCGTTTTTTTCTCATAGTTATTGTAGTCATTATTCCCGTAATAGGGATTATTATGTCCATATGAATCTCGTCCTTTTGGTCCAGCTGGAATCAATAGGGCTAGAATGATATATAGAATTACAGGCGAGCCTAGTAAACCGAAACTCAAGAAAACATAAATCACACGCACGATTGTTGGATCAATCCCGAAGTATTCGGCAATCCCGGCTAAGGTACCTGTAAGTACCACATTATTTCGTGACTTTTGTAATCTCTTTTGCATATGAATCTTCCTTCCTTATTATTTCCTAATTGTCGAAATCTTTCAAGAAAATACTACCTGTAGTAGTTGATACATCGATTTTCGCCATTTCATCCGCTACTCGACGGAATTGCAGCAAGCGATTCGTTTTTTCTTTTTTCTCTCTAATGACTTCGTAGTTTGATAAGCGATCATTGATACTGCCTAGGCTTGTTTTTGCTAAGCCTTCCAACCCAATCGTTTTTCCTACAGAAACTTTGACATTTCCGTTAACTGAGCTTGCTTTGATTTTTTGTAAAGTAGCATGACCCGCAGTTAATTTCACGTCACCATTGACTAATGAAATACCGTAGTTTTGAATCGCTGCTTTAGTAGTGATATTACCATTAACAGTTTCGATGATCGAATCTAAGATCGCACCCTCGCGAATTTCGATATTTCCGTTGACGCCTTGGATTTCAAGCATTGTTGCATCGATATGTTGGAAAGTAATATTGCCGTTGGTTGATTTAGCATAAACATCTTTGGCATCCATTTCTTCAACAATCAAATCACCGTTTAATAGTTTAACAGCTACATGATCGTAAGTCCGTTTTGGCAAGTAGAAAACTAATTCTGCTTGAACACGTTTATTCGGGATTTGAAATGAGATATGTTCATCGTTGACTTCAATTTGGCTGCGTTCCATCAATGATTGTAATGGTGTCGCTTCATTCATTTTACCATAAAGTTTGATTTTCGCATCCACTTTGATAGCTGCGTCATCCCAAGACTTTAAGGTTACTTTCCCATTTGCCAATTTAATATCAAGCAATGTTGGTTCAACATCTGTATACAAGAATTGATGTTCAAACTTAGAAGTAACTAAACCAGGAACTTTTACGTTGAAATCTTTCCAGTCAACGTTTTCTTCTACTGTGTCAGAAACAGATTTCCAAGTCTTCTTCATCAAACGACCTAATTGAACGCCGGCTTCTCCCAATTTTTCACCAACTTGCGAGAAAGTTTCGCTGGCTTGATCCTTCAAATCATCTGGAATCTCAATATGAGCATAGACCCGTTTTTTACGATTTTCTTTTTGATTACTTTGTACGTTGCTTAATTCTTCTTCTTGCTCTTCAACTTGGTCTTCTAACTCTGCGATTTGTTCTTTCAATTCTTTGATTGCAGCTTCGACCGCTTCACGAATTTCATCGTCTGCTTCTGATAAAGTATCTAATTCTTCTTTTGTGTCTAACTCCATCAAAACTTCTTCTTTTTCATGAAGTACATTTTTTAAATCATTTTTCTTTTGGTTGATCTCATCAATGTGAGCAGAAATTTGGTTGACTTCTGTAGCTAAGTCATCAAAATAAGCTTCAAGGTCTTCCAAGTCCTGTTCTTCAGAACCTTTTGCTTCTTTACCAGTTTCCCATTCATCAACTAAGTTCGTTGCTTGGTCACGGTGATAAGAATCCACTTTATCTGCAGCTTGTTTGATCTGCGCTTCATCCTTTGCCTTGGCCATGCTTTCTAATAAATCTAAACCTTCTTCAGTTGATAAAATACCTTTTTTTACTAATTCCAAAATTCTTTGTCTTTCATTCATAGAAATTGCCTCCTTCAAAAAGCAAATACATTACTTTTGTTTACATTCATATTATGCAATGTTTTTATCCGTTTGTCATAGGACTAAAGACCCATCTTTTTATCCGACTTCTTAAAGAGAGGTGTTTCTTCCTATTTAAATGTAGAAAAAACCAGCCAGAAAATTCTAGCTGGTTGCTTGTTCTTAAAAATTTTCGTTGCGATTGCTGTTAAGCTCAGTGATCTTCCCAGTTGCTAAGTAAACGATCCATTCGCAGATATTCGTTACATAGTCACCCACACGTTCCAAATAACCTGCAACATGCAGATAATCCGTTCCACTGATAATTGTATCGGATTCTTTTTCCATCGTATTAGTCGTCATATCATAGATTTTTTGGAAATAATCATTTACCCGCTCATCCATTTTTGCGATCATGCGGGCATCTTTTTCGTCTGTCTTAACGTAAGCAATCAAGACATTGTCCACCATCTTTTTAACATAGTTAGACATTTCATTGATTTCTTTTTCAACTTCTAAAATCCGCGGCAGCCCTTTTAGACGAATAGTTGATTTTGCCACTGAAACAGCATGGTCTCCCATTCGCTCCAAGTCTGAGCTGGCTTTCATGATCGTGATGATCGTCCGCAAATCGGTCGTAACCGGCTGCTGCAAAGCGATCATTTCAAAACTTTTTTTCTCTAAGCGGACTTCCATGTCATTGATCTCAATATCGTGATCGATAACCTCTTGCGCTAATTTTTTGTCATGGTCAATATATGAACGGACCGATTTGTGCACGGCACTTGAGACCATCATACCCATTTCATAAAACTGATTGTGAAGATTCAGCAGATCTTCTTCAAATTGTGTACGTAACATCGTTGCCCTCCTTATGATTGTTAATTGTTAGCCAAATTTCCCTGAAATATAATCTTCGGTTTCTTGTTTTGCCGGGTCTAAGAAAATTTTCTTTGTTTTATCGAATTCGATCAATTCGCCTTGCAAGAAGAAGGCTGTACGATCAGAAATTCGTGATGCTTGTGACATGTTGTGAGTCACAATGATGATCGTATAATTTTCTTTCAATTCTAATAACATATTTTCGATCTTACCAGTTGATACAGGGTCCAAAGCGCTCGTTGGTTCATCCATAAGAATAACCTCAGGGTTGACCGCTAAAACGCGAGCAATACAAACTCGTTGTTGCTGTCCGCCAGATAGCGACAAGGCACTCTCATGCAGTTTATCTTTTACGTCGTTCCAAACGGAAGCAGCCTTCAAGCTTTCTTCTAAGACTTGATCAAGTTTGCTTTTATCCTTTTCACCCTTTAATTTTAACCCATAAATGACGTTCTCGTAAATCGAAAAAGGAAAAGGATTGGGTTGTTGGAAAACCATGCCGATTTCTTTTCGCAAATTTACCGTATCTGTCTTCGGGCTATAAATATCCTCGCCTTTATACATGACACTTCCGGTAATCGTAACGCCGGGAATCAAATCATTCATCCGGTTCAACGAACGTAAGTAAGTCGATTTCCCGCAACCAGATGGTCCGATCATCGCAGTGATTTCGCCCTTTTCGATTTCCATATCAATGCCCTTTAAGGCTTCTTTTTTACCATAATATAAATGAAGGTCTTTGGAAGTAATAATCTTCGACATTCAATTTCCTCCGTCTCTTAACCAAAGTGTCCTGAAACATAATCTTCAGTCGCTTGGATTTTCGGCCGCGTGAAGATTTTTGCTGTATCATCGTACTCGATGACATTTCCCAAATAAAAGAAAGCTGTGTAGTCGCTGATTCGGGCAGCTTGCTGCATGTTATGGGTCACGATGATAATCGTATAATTTTCTTTCAGCTGAACCAGCGTTTCCTCTACTTTACCAGTTGAAATCGGGTCTAGGGCGCTGGCTGGTTCATCCAAAAGTAAAATATCAGGTTTCATAGCAATTGCTCGTGCAATACACAAACGTTGTTGTTGTCCACCGGAAAGAGCTAAAGCACTCTTATCTAGATTGTCTTTGACTTGGTCCCACAACGCTGCTTGTTTTAAACTAGTTTCTACAATTTCTTCCAACTGATGCTTATCCCGCATACCATGCTGTTTTAAGGCAAAAGTAATATTGTCACGAATCGATTTGCTGAAAGGATTCGGCCGTTGAAACACCATGCCGATACGCTTGCGCATTTCGTAAACATCGATGTTCGATGCGTTGACGTCAACATCTTTATAAACGATCTTACCCGTTACACTAGCGCTGGCGATACCATCGTTCATTCGATTGAGTGAACGTAGATAGGTCGACTTGCCACAACCGGAAGGTCCGATCAAAGCGGTGATTTTATTTTTTTCAAATTCAAGATCGACACCCTTAATGGCTTCGTTGTCGCCATAGTAAACGTGCAGGTCTTCCGTATGCAACGCAATTTCACCAGGCATGCTGATAATGTTGCGTTCCTCCCAATTATATTCTTTCATTGAATTTCTCCTAGTTCATACTATTGTTGAAATTTTTCCTGCGTAAAAATTTCTCGGATTTTCACGCCGTATATCATCCAACTATCTGCCTTACACCTTAATAAACTTAATAATTCTTTCTTACTTCTTCTACAATGTGAATTGGCAAAGTTGGACTGACATCCTACTTCATACTATTGTTGAAATTTTTCTTTCGTAAAATTTCTCGGATTTTCACGCCGTATACTATTCCAACTTACTAAAGCAAGATATACGTAGCAACGTTAAATCAGAATTTTTACGCTGAAGTCATTTTTCTATGAAGTCTCTTCCCGATAGCCCGGGCTCCAAAATTAAATAATAGAACCGCTAAAATCAAAACTGCTGATGCGCCAGCCGATACTGCTGTGCCGTCCGGCATCGTTCCTTCAGTATTGATTTTCCAGATATGCACGGCCAATGTTTCTGCCTGTCGGAAGATACTCAATGGGCTTGAAACACTCAATGGATTGAGATTGGTAAAATCTAATGCTGGAGCACTTTGTCCGGCTGTGTAAATCAAAGCTGCCGCTTCACCGAAGATTCGGCCTGAGCTCAAAATTACACCAGTCAAAATTCCCGGTAAAGCATCTGGCACAACGATTTTCGTGACTGTTTCCCAACGTGATAGACCTAACGCTAAGCCAGCCTCACGTTGCGTATAATGAATCGCTCTTAAAGATTCTTCAATATTTCTTGTCAGTAACGGTAAGTTGAATAGGGTCAATGCCAAAGCGCCGGAAAGGATCGAGAAGCCATATCCGAATTGAATAACAAAAATCAAGAACCCAAACAAACCAACAACAACTGAAGGCAATGAGCTTAGAATTTCAATTGATGTACGAATGACATTCGTCACCCAATTTTTCTTTGCGTATTCCGATAAATAAATTCCCGCACCAAGCGAGATAGGTAAACTGATGATCATAGTAATCAGCAGCAGATAAATCGAATTGAACAATTGAATTCCGATCCCGCCGCCTTTTTGATAGGCTTTTGAAGGGGAAGTCAAAAATTCCCAAGATACATGCGGCAAGCCGCGAATTAAAATGTAAAGCAGGAGAAATGCCAATATCGCAACAATCAAAGCTGAGATAATGTAAAGGACGCCCGTGGCGATTTTATCTGCACGTTTTGCTTTATCCATTTGTTATCTCCCCTTTCTTTCCAATATAGCGAATCAAAATATTGAAAACTAAAGACATGAATAATAGGATCAACGCTAGTGACCACAATACATTATTTTCTACTGTACCCATGATCGTATTTCCGATTCCCATCGTCAAAATCGAAGTTAATGTTGAAGCTGGTGTCGTTAAACTTGTCGGAATTAATGCCGCATTTCCGATCACCATTTGGATCGCTAAAGCTTCACCAAAGGCACGGGCCATGCCGAAGACAACCGCCGTCAAAATTCCCGGTACTGCCGCCCGTAAAACAACTTTATATATCGTTTGCCAACGCGTTCCGCCTAATGCTAATGAAGCTTCGCGGTAATGACGCGGCACAGATTTCAACGTATCCACCGTCATCGTCGTAACGGTAGGTAAAATCATTACAAACAAAACGAAAGTCCCTGACAAAATACCAAAACCCGTTCCGCCAAAAATCGAACGGATAAACGGTACGATCACTGTTAAGCCAATAAATCCATAAACAACAGAAGGGATTCCTACCAATAATTCAATGACCGGCTGTAAAAACTTTTGTCCTTTGTTAGGTGAAATCTCGGTCATAAAGACAGCCGCACCGATCGCAAACGGAGTCGCTACGATCGCTGATAAAAATGTAACCATGAATGATCCTAAAATCATCGGCAACGCGCCTACTAATGGTTGACCATCTGATCCAGTTGCACTAGGATTCCAGACCGTTCCAAATAAGAAGTCGAATACATTAATTTTATCTACAAAAAAGGTTGATAGTCCTTTACTCGCTACAAAATAGAAAATTGCTCCTACGACAAGTACGATCAACGCGATACAAATGAAACTAATAAAACGTCCTCGCTGTTCGATTTTCGCCCGCTTTGATTTCGTCGTCAGCGCTTTTTTTACATCTTCATTTTCCAAAGCTACTCCTCCTGATTCCTTCAAGCTAATTCACTCGGTTTTTTTGCAAACCAACAAAGTCATTCTACCTTTTGAAAATCAATTTCCTTTTAATGTCCTGTAACGCTTCCATGACAATTGTAAAGAAAGTGTAAACCAGATTAGAGACTTCCTGCAACAGAACTGCTTGGTGCTTCATCAAGAATGATAAATACTGTTATCTAGTCGATACTAAAAAAAAACGACAAAAAAAGCAGCATCCAAAAATAGATACTGCTAAAAAAATTTATCAGTCTTGCCAATCCCACCAATTTTGTTTATCCGGCGGCAAGTTGCCGTCATTATCAGCATAATGTACCGCTAAACGATAAACATACAAAGCGCACCGGTCAACTTTCGCCCCTTGTACTACACAATCTTTTAAATAGATTTCCTCTGGGTCCTGTTTTTTCAGCGAAGCAACATCCGGATAGCCTGCTCTGATCAGATGCTGTTTCATATTTTTTCCAATGCCGGGAATCACTTGTAAATTATTTTCCATTGTCTATCATCCCTCTTTGTATTCAGTAAAGGTCAACACATAACCATCGGGATCTGTAATAGCAAATTCCTTCGCTCCATAAAAAGTTGCATGAGGTTCCGTATAGATTGGATAAGCTTTTTTAGTATTGGTATAAAATTCTTCAAAATTTTCAATCGTAATATACAAAGTGATCGACGGGTGAATTTTTTCTGTCGCTAAAATAGGATACTCTTCGCTCAAATTACTTTTTTCCTGCAGCATCAGCGTAATCGCCTCTTTAGCAAGGATCGCAAACTGCAAACTTTGATCATTTGCTGGAACTGAAGCTACTACTTCTAATCCAAGAATCTCTTGATAAAACACCACAGATTTATCTACACTTGCCACCATCAAATTCGTTGTTATATTTTTATACATTTTAACTGCCTCCTAACTTATAGCCTAATTCTAACAAGGCAACGAAAAATTTTATTGTAAAAATGCGTCATTTTTTATAGCGGGCCATTAATTCCAAAGGCGTGATACCTAAATGACGTTTGAAGTCCTTATTAAAATGCGGTTGATCATAATAGTTCGTAACAGTTAAAATATCTGCTGGCTTCGCTTGGTTTGAAGTTAGAATCTGCAAGCAGCGTTGAAACCTTAAAATACTCAATACCATTTTAGGTGTTAATCCAAAATTTTTTGCGAATAATCGTTGGCATTGACGCGGGCTAAAATAGAGCAGCTCATATAGTTCCTTGGTCGTCTGGGGGATTTTCTCAGCTAATCGTGGGAAAAGCTGAGTAAACTCATTCGGCTGTTCGCCTGAAAACTTTTTCGTCAGATATGTCTGAAACTGCTCTTTAGCCGCTTCAAATGATAAAGCAAAAAAAGTCTCTAAATTCAAATCATCAAAAACCTCTTGCAGCAAAATGAAATCATCCATCGCCTGCACAGCAGGTAAACCAGTTAATTGATGGAAAGCACCCGGCATCATACGAGCCCCAAAAAAGCGCGCCGGCGTTTCAATTTCGTAATCAAAATCAGTCTGCTGATTTCCTGTAAAAAAAAGCTGCTTTTGATCGTAATCGACAATCAAATCAATACAGCCGTCAGCAATGATTACATTTTTAACTCGTGTCTGCTCATTTACTTTTGGAAACATCTCCCAAAAGCACAATACAAAATCACTACATTCGGGAATCACTATCTCACGATAAGTCATTACTCGAGTAAAAGCTTCATTTAAAATAAAGGGTAGTTGAATCGGATAATACATCACAGTCATCCTCCTTGCTTTCGATCGACATTTTTTGCTTGTCGTTCTTCTATTACTTCATCTTCTATATTGCGAAAAAATGGATTAGTAAAAAGAGCACAGAAATATTCCGTGCCCTTCTAAAAATTCTTATTTTATTTCATTGCCCTGCCAATCACGTTCAACTTTCATATCGGAGATCGGAATATAGCCCAGTTGGGGAACAACTTTTCCCTGAACCTCTTTTGAAAGCATATAATCAAGAAAATCTTTGACTAGCTCGGTGGGCTTTCCTTTAGTATACATGTGCTCATATGCCCAAATTTTCCAATCGTTGGTCGTCACATTTTCATCAGTCGGTTCGATATTATCAATACTCAGTGTTTGAACATCTTTTGTTACATAAGAAAAAGCCGTATAACTGATTGCTCCAGGGGTATCGGCAACGATTTGACGAACCATTCCGCTAGAATCCTGCTCTTGCGCACGTACCGCCGTCTTGCCGTCTAAGACCCACTGCTCAAATGTCGAACGTGTTCCACTGCCAGTCGCTCGGTTTAAGATTACGATATCTTGATCTTTTCCGCCAAGCTCTTTCCAGTTTTTGATCTCCCCTAGAAAAATCTTGCGCAAGTTCTCTAGTGAAATATTTGTTATACCGACATCCTTATTAACGATCGGAGTGATCCCAACAACAGCGACTTTATGATCAACTAATTTCTCAGCATCAATCCCATTTTTCTCCTCAGCAAATAAATCTGAATTGCCGATATCGACTGCCCCTGATTGTACCTGACTAAGCCCCGTGCCGCTCCCGCCGCCTTGGACATTAATAAATCTGCCTGGATTTTTACTTTGATACTCTTCTGCCACTGTTTCAACTAACGGCTGCAAGGCGGAAGACCCGACAGCAGTGATTGACTCGCCGCGATCGATCCATTTTGAACAACCAGATAAAAGCAGAAGCGTACCCAATAGGGGAATTAACCATTTCTTCATGAAAAAGCTCCTTATTCATTTTTAAGTATTCATTTTTCAAAAAACGAAAAATGATTCTTATTTTCATGCCGTATACCATTCAACTACCAGCACACAAGTTTAGTTTGCTTATATATTTCCAACTGAACCGCTAATTAATTACACTGCTAAAAATTGAACTGGCATCCTTATTCATTTTTAAGTATTCATTTTTCAAAAAACGAAAAATGATTCTTATTTTCATGCCGTATACCATTCAACTACCAGCACACAAGTTTAGTTTGTTTATATAATTCTAACTGAACCGCTAATTAATTACACTGATAAAAGTTGAACTGGCATCCTTATTCATTTTTAAGTATTCATTCGTCACTTTTACGTTTGACTCACTAAACAAGCTAGTTCATTTTATACTATCAAACCATGAAAGCGCAAATGATTTTTATAAGAGCGGTGAAATCAAGCGGGCAATCCCTTCTTTAAACTTAATCACAGTACCGCGCTGATCATATTTTTCTTGTGTTAGAAGCTCCGACTTCATTGAATCCTTATGAATCTCCTCACGCA
Source organism: Enterococcus hulanensis (assembly GCF_005405485.1). Taxonomy (GTDB): domain Bacteria; phylum Bacillota; class Bacilli; order Lactobacillales; family Enterococcaceae; genus Enterococcus_A; species Enterococcus_A hulanensis. The sequence continues at coordinate 97,664 of NZ_BJED01000009.1, forward strand.
ATTCTTCCGCAAAAGCAGCGTCATAAACGATCGTGTTTACTTCAAAGTCCAATTTAAAGGAACGAACATCAATATTAGCCGAACCAACCGAAGCAATCCCGCCATCGATCACCATAGTCTTCGCATGAATAAATCCATTTTCATATGTCTCAATAATTGCGCCGTATTCCAACAATTCAGCCGCAAACGAATACGTCGCCCAATATACCAAGATGTGGTCAGGCTTATTCGGTATCTGCATTCGAACTTTAACACCAGAGAGCAGCGCCAACTTCAAGGCTTCATGAATTGGTGCATCGGGAATATAATAAGGGGTTTGAATCAAAATTTCCTTTTTAGCCAAATTGATCATTTTTAAATAAGTCAATTTGATCTGCTCGTGCTCACTGTCTGGTCCACTGCTGACGATCTGCAAAGCCAATTTCCCTTCCGATTCAATCTCTGGGAAATAATCCGGTTGATAAACCAGCTCATTTTTTTGTTGCGAATTCCAATCCATCAAAAAGCGATTTTGCAGTGTATAGACGGCCTGTCCATGGATACGCAGATGATTATCTCGCCAATAACCAAACTTTTCCACTAATCCCAGGTATTCATCGCCAACATTGAACCCGCCGGTATAACCGATCTCGCCATCAATCACCACGATTTTTCGGTGATTACGATAATTCATTCGCGGATTTAAATACGGCAAAAATAACGGGAAGAAAAAGTCAACCTCGCCTCCTTCTTCGATCAAAGGCGCAAGAAAGCGACGATTAACTTGCGTAGAACCCCAAGCATCCAAAAGTAAACGTACCTTCACGCCGCGTAAAACAGCATCGACTAATGCTTCTCGGACCTCAAGACCCAAATCATCTGCTCGATAAATATAATATTCCATATGGATGTGATATTTCGCTTGCTTGATGTCTTCAATCAATGCATCAAACTTTTCACGACCATCAGTATAAAGAGTAACCTCATTATTAGTAGTATATAAAGAACTTTCAAACATCGTCAGCATGTAAATCAGCTGTCGCGGATCGACTTGATTGGTCGTTGGTTTTGGAAATAGCCCTCGTGCCAATGCTCGCTGTTGCTGCTGAACTTCAACGTTCATCCCGATTTTAGTCTGCATCTTCAAATCAAAGATACGTTCTTTAGAGATGCCTTTCCCGAAGAAAACGTATAAAACAAATCCCACGACGGGAATAAAGGTCAAAACTAATAACCATGCCCACGTATTGACTGTATCTTTACGTTCTCGAAAAACAATAATAAAAGATAAAATAGTGTTGATCACCAAAAAAAATAAACCTAAGTGCTCTGTCACAAAAGACATGCCTCCACACTCCTTCTTCTAAAGGATAGCCGAGAAAATGATTAATGTAAACAATGTGCCCTAACCATTTTTGCCATTTTGTAAAAGCATCTCAATGTGAGGGATTTCATCTTCTAAATATACTTCGGAATTTTGTTCAAAACCAAATGAGCGATAAAAATCGACTAAATGCGCTTGTGCCGAAATAATAACCGGTTGATTAGGATAGCGTTTTTCAATTTCTGATAACGTTGTTGCTACAATTTTTCGTCCTAATTGTTGCCCGCGATATTTTTTCACGACCAATACACGACCAAAATGGATTGCCTCATCCTCTTCTAAAATTCGTGCATACGCCTGCAGCTCGCCATTTTCTTCCAGACAAACATGCAGCGCATGACGATCCGCCTCGTCAACTTCCTGATAAGGACACTCTTGCTCCACAACAAAGACAGCCGTGCGAGCTTGGAAAATTGTTACTAACTCTTGCGGGGTTAACTCATCCGTTGTTTTAATCATAATAACCTCCTATTTTTAATAAAAATAGTTTAACCCATTTTTTGTTTAATGTCCGCTAGTAACCTTAATTCCGATGATTCCCACTACTAAAAGCACGACGAAAAAGCTTGTCAAAAGGGATAAATGGTCTTTGAAGAAAAGTACTCCGATCAAAATCGACCCCACTGCTCCGATCCCTGTCCAAATCGGATAGGCCAAACTCATCGGCAGCGCATGAAGCGACTTTGCCAAAAAATAGAAGCTGGCAATCATGCCGATTATTGTTAATAGCGAATAATTCAATTTGCTGAACCCTTCGCTCATTTTCATCATCGTTGCCCAAAACATTTCAAAAACTCCTGCTACAATCAAAGATACCCATGCCATAATACATACTCCTCCTAAAATAATATGATTTTGTCTAACGCACCAAGCAAATCAACTGTAAAAATAGAAATGACAAAAGGGAGTCCAATTTCTTCAATGACCTAACGAAATTGGCTCCCTTGCTCGGTAGCGTTTTATTCACTTGTTTCCTATCTTAGAACCTTTTATTAAAAAAGGCAAGACTCAACATTCATTTTTTTCATAAGAAAGGCTTCTCGAACTCGCTCAGCTTTTGAGCACCGAGTAGGTACTGTTCCACATCAGCTCCAAAAAAAGATCGCTGTGTCTCACAGTAATAAGACTAAAATTTTGATAAGTTGTCAAGAAACACAGCGATCTTTAGGAGCTGATGGCGATTATTCCTACTTGGCGTTTCTCAGACTTAACAAAATTTTCTTACTCGCGATATGCTCGTTCTGCTTAATGCTAATTTAGCAGAAGCTGGTTAGGTCACACCGTTGTGTAGAAAAGCTAGTTCGTGAAGCTGGACATCGTTAAAGCTGTTGATTCAACGTTTTACTTGTGAATTTCTTATACTTTCTGGCAGCAAAAAAACTTCTCCAAAAAAATCAGAGAAGTTTATCTTTTTAAATCTTCAAGAAGCGACGCATTGAAATAACTGATCCGATTGAACCAATCAAGTATCCGCCAACAGCCATTGTGATATCCAGGATCCAAACAATTTGGCTTGGACGCAGCAATTCTAGATTTGATTGCAATAGATAAGGCGCTGCTAAACCATATACTTGTGAATAGCCATACGTTAAGACTAGAATTGGCACGATTGAACCAATCAAGCCGATCCAACCGCCTTCAAGGAAGAATGGCCAACGAATATATCCGTTCTTAGCACCCACGAGACGCATGATTTGAATTTCCGTTTTACGTGAAATAATCGTGATTCGAATCGTATTGGAAATCAAGAAAATTGCTACAAAGATTAACAATGCTGCTGCAGCTAGACCCCAAGTACGAACAACTTTTGACATCTGAATGATTCGATCGGCTGAGTTACCACCATAGTTAGCGCGGAAAACATTTGGAAGCTGACTTGCTTCACGGGTTACTGGTTTAATGTATTGCGCATCTGTCGCACTGACCACATACACATCGTAAAGCGGGTTGCTGTCGCCTTCGAATAGATCCCAAGCGTCACCCATTTGTTTTTGCAACTTTTTCAGCTGGTCTGTTTTACTAGAGAATGTAACCTTATCAACATGGCTGATATCCTGTAACTCTGATTTCAACTCTTTTAAGTCTTTATCTTTTGTACCGATATCAACAAAAACCGTTACTTCGACATTACCTTCAACGTCTTGTGCTAATTTTGTCGCATTCATGATTAATGCCATAAAGATTCCAGCCATCGTTAATGTGATCGTCACCGCACTGACAGATGCCAATGTCATCCACCCATTACGTTTGACACTTTTGATACTTTCCAACAAATGTCGGAAGAAATTTCTAATCATCAAACTCGTATTCTCCTTCCGCTTCATCTCGAACGATCAATCCATTTTCAATCGCGATCAAACGATGGCGCATTGTATCTACGATCGTTTTGTTGTGTGTGGCCATTACGATCGTTGTTCCTTGGTTATTGATCCGTTCTAATAGATGCATGATTTCCCAAGAGGTATCTGGGTCCAAATTACCAGTTGGTTCATCGGCAATCAAAACTTTCGGTGTGTTTACAATCGCCCGTGCAATCGAAACACGCTGCTGCTCTCCACCAGATAACTCACTTGGAAATACGCGGACTTTGTGTTTCAAGCCAACGAGGTCCAAAACTTCCATAACACGTTTCTTGATATCCCGCGGTTTACGTCCGATTACTTGCATTGCGTAAGCAACATTTTCATAAACTGTCTTACGGGGCAATAATTTGAAGTCCTGGAAAACAACGCCGACATCACGACGCAGATAAGGAACTTCTTTATTTTTGATTTTCAATAAATCATGACGAGCAACATCCAGCACTTTTCCAGAAGTTGCCTTTTCTTCACGATACATCAACTTGATAAAGGTAGATTTTCCGCTACCAGAGGGACCAACGACATAGACGAACTCACCTTGATCGATACGGACCGAAATCCCACGTACAGCAGTTGTCTTATTAGGATATTTTTTTGTTACATCCTGCATTTCAATCATGCTTTATCTCTCCAAATCCTCTTAAATTCTTTGCTATTATAGCATGCCAACATTGCAACTAGCTTTCATTACTTTACAATTTGATTTCATTTTAGCATTAAGCATCTTGTGCTAAGCGCCATTTCAAGTAAGCATCAATGAAAGGATCTAATTCGCCGTCCATTACTGCCTGTACATTTCCCGTCTCATATTCAGTACGATGATCTTTTACCATCGAGTAAGGATGAAAAACGTAAGAACGAATTTGTGAACCCCAGCCAATTTCTTTTTGTTCACCACGTAAAGCAGCAGCTTCTTGCTCCTTTTTTTCGATCTCTAATTGATAAAGCTTCGCCTTCAACATCTGCATCGCAGTCTCACGATTATGAAATTGCGAACGTTGCGCTTGACTAGCTACCACCGTTCCAGTTGGCAAGTGAGTGATTCGCACAGCAGAAGAAGTTTTATTAATATGCTGTCCACCCGCACCACTGGCTCGATAAACATCCACCTTCAAATCATCCGGATTAATCTCAACTTCGATATTTTCATCCAATTCAGGCATAACTTCGACAGAACAAAATGAAGTATGGCGGCGACTAGCAGAGTCAAATGGAGAGATACGAACTAAGCGATGCACTCCTTTTTCTGATTTCAAATATCCATATGCATTAGTTCCCTTGATCATCAACGTGACACTCTTGATTCCCGCTTCATCACCTGATTGATAATCGATCGTTTCAACTGAAAAACCATGCTGCTCTGCCCAACGAGTATACATTCGTAAAAGCATTGAACCCCAGTCTTGAGATTCTGTTCCGCCAGCTCCTGGATGAAGCTCTAGGATCGCATTATTTTTATCATAAGGTTCATCTAATAAAAGTGACAACTCAAAACCAGCGATTTTTTCTTGCAGCTCAATTAAGCGTTCTTCCAGTTCAGTTTGCAACTCGACATCAAATTCTTCCTGCTGCATTTCCCACATAACGTTCAATTCATCATTTTCATTTGCTATCGCTTGAAACTGATCATAGGTTTCTTTTAAGGTATTGTTGCGATTGATCAGTGCTTGGGCTTTTTCTGAATCATCCCAAAAATCAGGCGCAGTCATTTGATTTTCTGCTTCTGCAATATCCTCTTCTAACTGCTCGAGGTCAAAGAGACCCCCTGAAGCTTACGACCTGCTCTTGCATCGTGTCTAACAAATTTCGAATTTCTGCGTTTTCCAAATCTATTCCTTCTTTCTCACGGGTAAAAAATCACCCGTTTAACCAATAATTCCAAAAATAGCCGGCTCAATTAGTAGTATATAATTTTTCCGTACACCTGTCCTTCAACAAAGTATCTCGGCTTCAATACTAGGCTCTAACAAAGCGGCTTTATTCCATAATTCATCAAATTTTCAAAGGCAGAACTGTCAAAAGACGAGACATAGCAGCTATGTCCCGTCCTGAAGGTTCTTTTCTCGTAAAAGATTATTGTCCTTTACCATGGCAGTTTTTATATTTCTTACCGCTGCCGCAAGGACATGGATCATTTCGTCCAACTTTTTCTACGTGGACCGGCTTTTGTTTTGTATGCGTTAAATTCTTCGGATCGCCATCAGCTTCTACAGGATGCTCTTGTTGATTTTGTGCTACTTGCTCCCGTTGAACGTTTTGGCGAATTTCTGCTTTCATAAAGAGACGCGTAACTTCAAACTCAATAGCACCAACCATGTCCTCAAACATTTTGTAGCCTTCTGTTTGATATTCAACTAATGGATTGTTTTGTCCATAAGCACGAAGTCCTACAGATTGACGCAATTGATCCATCGCATCGATGTGATCCGTCCATTTCGTGTCTACAACACGCAAGATAACTACTTTTTCAAATTCCAATAGTTGCTCAGGACTTTGTAATTGAGACACTTTTGTATCAAAGACAGCTTTCGCACGATCATATAAATAATCTTTCATCTCTTCTGGCGATTTGCCTTCAAAATCTGCTTTTGAAACAGAATCTTCATGAACTAATGTCGCTCCAGCAAAATCTGCTAACGCTTCAAGGTTCCAATTATCTTTTTCTAACTGAGTATGGCTATCCACAACGCGTGAAATTGTCCGGCGTACCATGTTTAGCAAGTTCGGAGTTAAATCTTTTTCACCCATGATTACATCTTGACGTTGTTTATAGATAACTTCCCGTTGTTCACGCATTACATCGTCATATTGCAAGACGTTTTTACGTGTGTCGTAGTTGTTGCCTTCCACTCGTTTTTGAGCAGATTCAACTTGGCGAGTCAACATTTTACTTTGAATAACGGCATCCTCATCTTCAACTTTCATTCGATCTAAGAAAGCTTTGATTCGTTCAGAACCAAAACGTTTCATCAAATCATCTTCTAATGAAAGATAAAATTGTGAAACACCCGGATCTCCTTGACGTCCTGAACGTCCACGCAACTGATTATCAATACGGCGTGATTCATGACGTTCTGTACCAATAACGGCTAATCCGCCTAATTCAACAACACCAAGACCTAATTTGATATCGGTTCCTCGACCGGCCATATTGGTAGCGATCGTAACTGATCCTTTTTGTCCCGCGTTCATAATGATTTCCGCTTCTTTAAAGTGGTTCTTCGCATTTAGAACTTCATGCGGAACTTTTTCACGGTCCAACATATTTGAAAGCAGTTCAGACGTTTCAACAGCCACTGTACCAACTAAAATCGGTTGACCTTTACGGTGACGTTCTTTGATGTCTTGTACCACCGCATGGAATTTGCTTTCCAAGGTTGGATATAACAAATCTGCATGGTCTTCTCGAACAATTGGGCGGTTTGTTGGAATTTGAATTACTTCAATATTGTAAATTTCACGGAATTCTTCTTCTTCCGTTTTAGCTGTACCAGTCATCCCGGCAAGTTTTTTATACATCCGGAAATAGTTTTGGAAAGTAATGGTTGCCATTGTTTTGGTTTCATCTTCGATCTCAACCGATTCTTTCGCTTCGATCGCTTGGTGCAAACCATCAGAATAACGACGGCCATCCATGATACGTCCAGTAAATTGGTCAACGATCAAGACTTTACCTTCCTGAACCACATAATCAATATCACGAATCATGATAAAGTTTGCTCGTAAAGCTTGATCTAAATGGTGAGTCAAAGCAGTATTGTCTAAATCATACAAGTTTTCTAAGCCGAAGTTTTCTTCTGCTTTTTCAATTCCCTGTTCTGTTAAGCCGATTGTTTTTGATTGGATATCGATCTTGAAATCTTCATCCTCTTTCAAACGTTTCACGAAGTTATCTGTCCGTGTGTAAAGCGCCGTTGATTTTTCTGCCGCACCGGAAATGATCAATGGTGTCCGCGCTTCATCAATCAAGATTGAGTCTACTTCATCGACGATCGCATAGTTTAATGGACGTTGAACCATTTGGCTTTGGTAAACTACCATGTTGTCACGCAAATAGTCAAACCCAAGCTCATTATTCGTACTGTATGTGATGTCACAGTTGTAGGCTTCACGCTTTTCATCAGCAGTTTTCGAATTGATGTTCAAACCAACACTCAAACCTAAGAAATTATACAACTCACCCATTTCAGTCGAGTCCCGTGTTGCTAAGTATTCATTTACTGTAACTACGTGAACTCCTTCGCCTGTTAATGCATTTAAATAAACTGGCATCGTTGCTGTCAACGTTTTACCTTCACCAGTTTTCATTTCAGGGATATTGCCATCGTGTAAAACAACCCCACCCATTAATTGGACATGATATGGGTATAGACCTAAGACACGTTTTGCTGCTTCGCGAACCACTGCGAATGCTTCTGGCAGTAATTCATCTAGCGTTTCACCCGCTTGGTAACGCCCTCTAAATTCTTCGGTTTTACCGCGTAATTGTCCATCTGACAATTTTTCCATGTCGCCAGAAAATTCTTCGACCTTGTCAGCAATCACACTTAATCTTTTTAATTCTTTTTTATCGTTCTCAATCATTCGTTTCAGAAAGTTTGCCATTCGTTTATCTTACTCCTTTATTTCTTTTCATTTTCTATTTTTCGATAGAAACCCGCTAGTATATTTTATCATTAGTCTTTGAGAAAAGAAACTTCTCATAGCGAATAAACCTCGACTTATATAAATGATTAATCTTTTTTTGTGATTTTCTTTAATATCAAGGCTTACAAGGAGTAAATCTGCATTAAAAACAGGATCTTATCCTAAAACTTTATTTTCAATCAAAATAAAAAACCTTCCAGCAAAACGCTGGAAGGCGATAAATTTCTGTTAATCTGTTTCGATTAATCCATATTTGCCGTCTTTACGACGATAAACGATACTTGTACCGTTTGTTTCAGCATCTTCAAAGATAAAGAAATTATGTCCAAGCATATTCATTTGTAAGACCGCTTCTTCGCTGCCCATTGGTTTCAATGATAAGCGTTTTGTACGTACGATTTCTAATTCAGATTCTTCTGAATCTTCTGCGTTCACTAACACTTCCACTTCACGTTCTGGTACACCCGTTTCACGAGCTTTACGATTAATTTTTGTTTTAAACTTGCGGATTTGACGTTCCAATTTATCCACAACCAAATCAATACTTGCATATAAATCTGGTGAAGTTTCTTCCGCCCGAAGAACCAAGTAAGGTAATGGGATCGTTACTTCAACTTTTGCCGTTTTTTCTGTGTAAACTTTCAAATTGACATAAGCAGTTGCGTCCGGAACATCAGTGAAGTAGCGTTCTAACTTTCCTACTTTCTTTTCAACGTAATTGCGGATAGCTTCTGTAACTTCGATGTTTTCCCCACGAACATTATATTTGAACATACGTATTGCCCCTTTCGTCTTGCCAACTGAAGATTAAGGAAGGACCACTCTTACCTCTTCTTCTTATCTCTATTATATCGAAATCTAATCCTTTTGCAAAGTAAATCGCTATCAAATTACAAAGCTAAAAGAATGCATTTTAGCGTGCAAAAGTCAAGCTTTTCACCGTTTCTGCGCCACTTTTATAAAGCAATTCTGCTCCATGAAACAGCGTACGACCTGTCGTATAAACATCGTCAACTAATAAAACTTTCTGATTTCTAATTTTTTCAATTGGTACATTTATTTCGAAAGGCTGCTTCATTTGCAAACGTTCTTCACGTGATTTTTCTGACTGCGGCGCTAATTCACTGCGCTTTAGCAAAAGTTCATAAGAACGTTTCGTCAAATCTAGACACCCTCGTACCTGATTGAACCCTCTTTGTTCAAAACGCTCTTTTGAAAGCGGCAATGGACAAATCAAATATTCCTGATATTTTTGTAAAGCTTCGGTTAATTCCAAGACAAAAGCCCCACGCGTTCGATAATCTCCCATAAATTTGTAAGTCTCAATCCATTGTCGAAAGCCCTCGTTATAGCTAAACAAACTGAAGTTCCTCATCACAAAACCAAGCTCTTGCTGCCATAAACAACAATCCTGACACAACTCTGTTGAATTTGGTCGACCACAACCTGGACAGACTTGTGCTTGATCTATTTTTGAAAATAATTGTTCACAGTGATAGCATCGCTGACTGCTTGGAAAAAATAATTCCCGCAAGGTTAGATTATTAATTAATTCTTTTTGGCAACAACTACAGCGCATCAATTAATCCCTCCTGCAACGCCTGACGATTATTTTCTTCAATTTCTTTAATCGCTTTTTTTATCGAAATAGTTACTTCACTCGTGATAAAAATCACCTCAGCATGAGTATAACCACCCTTACGATCCGCTCTTCCTGCGATTTGAACCAGCGCTGATCTATTAAAAACACGATGTGAGGCCTGCAATACAACAACCGATACTTTTTCAAAGGTTATACCACGCTCAAGAATAGTCGTTGTTATAAGCAATTGGTATTTACCCGCTCGCATATTTTCGACTTTTATCAGCCGCTCTTGATCTTGTGAAAAAACAGTTGTCAAACGTACTTCTGGAAATTTTTTTTCAATATAGCTGGCTATGTTTGCTAACAAAGAGATACTGGGACAGAAAAGCAAAACATTGTTTTGTTCTAATAACCTGCCGATTTTCATCAAAATATTTTCAGAGAGTTGTCCTTTGATTAAGTATTTTTCTAAACGCCAAGAAAATAGCAGTTGCGGAACGGGTAAACGACGACGATGATAACGTGCTGGTAAATAATAAAGTCTATCTACCTCCTTTTTTAAAAAATCATCGGGGGTTGCACTTAAATAAATGCGATTTCCATCTATTTTTTGAGCGTCATCTACTGCACGATGCAATAATGGATCGGCTGCATAAGGAAACGCATCTACTTCATCAACAATGATCAGATCAAAGTAGCTGTGATAACGTAAAAGCTGATGGACTGTACATACAACAAAAACATCTCCGGCATCTTTTCGCTCCTGTCCATGAAAAAGACTGATTTTTTCTTGCGGAAAAGCGTTACGAAAACGCAAATAAAGTTCGTTACAAACATCAACCCGAGGCGACGTTACCGCAATCCTTTTTCCTCGCTCCAACGAAGCTTTTAATAAAGGAAATAGAATCTCTGTTTTTCCTGCTCCCGTCACGGCCCAAATCAAAAATGTTTTTGCTACAGCTTGATTCTCCAATAAATGCTCTGCAATTTTATTTTGTGCAGGTGAAAGTTGTCCCGACCAGACAAGATTAACCTGCCTCGTGCATAATTCTTCGGCTGGAAAATAATACAGAAAACTGCGACTATCCACACGTCCCAAAGTTAGACAGTCTGTACAGTAAAAAAAGCCTGCCGGCAGTTTTTCCTGAGAAATCCCTCCACAGCGTTGGCATAACCACCCATCTTCGACCTCTACCATTGCAGAAATTCTTTCAGCATATGCTAAATCTATCTGCGGGTAAAAAACCTGCCATTCCTTCCATAATAATCGTTGACCAGTTATTTCCATCTGAGACCTCCTCTTTTCAAGAAACATACGCAAATTGACTTATCAATCTTCACGTTCAGATGATTTTACTAGCTTGAAAGAAACAAAAAAAAGAAGCACGACAATTAAATCGCACTTCCTTTTTAGTCTAGGCTTAAATCAGCCAGTTTGATTTTACCAATTTATTGAAAACTACATATTCTTTGGTGAGATTAACCTGGACTACTTCATAGTTGGCGTTCAACCAGCCATAAGCTCCCTTTTCTGGATGACGATAATCATTCGCCCACCAATCTAGATCTTGACGCGCAGTTTGCGGCAGACCGCTGCGGGGAAACAACAGCTCATCGAACTGTGTAAAGGTCAGCGTTACCTGTGAGCCGTTATTACTTTTCAAATAATGAGTAATACCATCATATTTTTTTGCTCGTGTCATGCTCATCCCTCACCTTCAAACAAAATCATACTGATAAACAGCGTTTAGTTGAAACCTGCCCCGCTTTTCTCCTATACTGTAATAGAGAAAATTAAAGTGAGGCAAAATCATGCTGCAAAACTATCGAACTATTAAAGAAGACAATCAACACGAAATCGAGATCAAAAAATCTCGCTTCATTTGTTTTTTGAAACGCATCAAATCAGAAGATGAAGCAAAAAACTTCATTCAACAGATCAAAAAGGAGCATTGGAAAGCAAACCATAATTGCAGTGCCTTTGTCTTAGGCGATCGCAATGAGATTCAGCGTTCTTCAGATGATGGTGAACCTAGCGGAACCGCTGGTGTCCCCATGCTGGAAGTGCTGAAAAAAAATGATTTGATCAACGTTTGCGCGGTCGTAACCCGCTATTTCGGCGGAACCAAGCTCGGCGCAGGCGGCTTGATTCGTGCGTATTCAGGAGCCGTGGCCCAAGCGATAGCTGCCACGGGCATCGTAGAAGGTCGACTGCAGCAAGAGGTTCTTGTGCAGTTAGATTATCCCAATTGGGGGAAGATGGAGAATTTCATTGCTAATGAACATTTGGCAGTCAAAGATACCCAATTTACCGATCAAGTCGTTGTGACTTGTATGGTAGATGAAAATAAGACTGCTGATTTCGAAAATCAAGTGACCGATTTATTAAACGGTCAAGTCAACTTCAAATCTGGTGAAGTCATTTACCACGAACAAGTAATCCAAGAGGTGTAACCGCTTGGATTATTTTTCTAAGTAAAACTCAAAACGACTGCCAACATACTGTGTTCGCACATATTCAAATGGACGCTCATCCGCTAAATATGATACCTGCCGCAGACGTAAAATGGCATCTCCGCGTTTCACTGCTAAGTATTCAGCAATTTGTTCTGAAGCTAGAGTGGCGGATACTGTTTGATTGGCACGTCCGATTTCAAACCCTTTTTCTTGCAGACTGTGATAAAAAGAATCGGTGATCTCTTCTTTACTAAAGCCTTCTATCAGCTTTGCCGGAATACTTGCGACTTCAAAACAAATCGGCACATCATCCGCATAACGAATTCGTTCCATACGCAGAACTTGTTCGCCTTTTTCTAAACCTAATTTTTCCGCTTCACTAGAGCTTGCTCGCGAATGAAAGAAAGAAATCGTTTTGCTTGCTGGCACTTTACCTAATGATTCCATAATATCAGTGAAGCTCGTCGTTCCGCTCATTTTTTCTTGGACTTTCTTACTTGCTACATAAGTTCCTGAACCGATCTTTCGTTCTAAAATCCCCTCATCGGATAATGTTTGGATTGCTTGGCGGAGAGTCATTCGACTTACTCCAAATCTCAACGACAATTCGCGTTCAGAAGGCAAGCGCGCTCCAACCTTCCATACACCGTTTTCAATTTCATGCTTCAATTGATCATGTATTTGAATATAAACTGGCACTTGATTCGCCACGTTCCGTCACCCCGTTCAAAATTTTTACTACTCTTATTATAACTGGTATATACCTAATGTACAACAATAATCCTTTGCGATTCTTTTCACTCTTTTCTTTTCTATAATAAAAGAGCAGACCTGTTTTAATTGGTCTACTCTTTTAATCAATTTTTGACTTCTTCTTTTAACTGTTTATTGGCAGTCGCCATCATTAAGCGAATTCGGTTTAATTGGTTAACGATTGAAACACCTGGGTCATAATCAATCGCCGCAATGTTCGATTTCGGATATTGGTGACGCAGTTCTTTGATTACTCCTTTACCAACGACATGGTTTGGTAAGCAACCAAACGGCTGCATACAGACAATATTGTTAACACCGGTTTTCAACAGATCAATCATTTCACCTGTCAGGAACCAGCCTTCACCAGTATGATTTCCGATTGAAAGAATCTTGCTGGCGTCCTCAGCTAATTGATAAATTGAATGAATACCAGTGAAGCGCTCCGATGCACGCAAAGCTTTATCCATTGGTTTTTCCACGACTTCAATCAATTTAATCGCCATTTCAGCAATGTTTTTATTTTTCTTCGGCATTCCCATATTATCGTATTTCCAAATTTGGTTGTACAAGGAATAATTCATAAACCCGATCAAGTCTGGAACTACCGCCTCAGCACCTTCTTCTTCCAGCAAACGAACGATATCATTATTCGCTGTCGGAGAATATTTCACCAAGATTTCACCGACGACACCGACTTTCGGTTTGACTTCATTTGAAATCGGTACAGTGTCAAAGTCTTTAATGATTTTTTTCATGTTGCGATTGAAGATTGTCAACGAACCATTTCGTACATTGCTCTCAACTTTTTTCAACCATTCTGCATGTAAAGCATCGATTTGCCCTTTTTCCAACTCATATGGACGTGTCCGATAAACGACTCGCTCGAATAAATCACCGTAAAGAATCGCAACAACGATTCGTTTCAGCATCGGCAATGTGTACTTGAAGCCTGGATTGCTTTCCACACCTTTGTTTCCAAGTGAAACTGAAACAACAGGAACCTGTGGGAACCCAGCATCATTTAACGCCTTACGCAATAATGGAATGTAATTTGTTGCACGACACCCGCCGCCGGTTTGACTCATCATCACGCTCGTATTGTTCAAATCATATTCGCCGCTTTGCAATGCTTCAACAAGTTGACCAATCGAAATGATCGCTGGGTAACATGAATCATTATTGACGAATTTTAACCCAACATTAACCGCTTCTCTATCCATCGCTGGTAAACAAACGACATTATAACCCGAAGCTTCCAACGCAATATCAAATAATCCTGATTGATGGATCGGACTAAGCATCGGCAGCAGCAAAGTATGCTTTTTGCGCATTTCTTTGGTGAAGACGATTTTTTCTGGTTCTTCGAAACGTTTGACTGGTTGGAAATTTGATTTATCTCGTTCGTTGACCGCAGCCTTTAATGAACGCAGACGAATTCTGATCGCGCCAAGATTTGATCCTTCATCAATTTTCAAGACAGTATAGATTTTTCCATATTGCTCCATGATCTCTTCTACTTGATCCGTTGTTACAGCATCTAAACCGCAGCCAAAGGAGTTCAATTGAACAAGCTCAAGATTTTTCGATTTTGCCACAACACGGGCCGCTGCATAAAGACGAGAATGATAAACCCATTGATTAACTACACGAAGATTACCGACATCACTTAAATGTGAGACACTGTCTTCTGTTAATACGTGAAATCCTTCTTGTGTAATAACCTCAGCGATCCCATGATTGATTTCAGGGTCTAAGTGATACGGGCGACCAGAAAGAACGACACCCCGTTCACCTTTTTGATTAAGCATCAGCAAGGTCTCTTCACCTTTTTGACGAACATCTTCTTTGAAGGCCTCTAATTCTTCATAGGCATGATGCAATGCTTTATTGATTTCTTCTTGCGTAATACCTAGATCTTGGAAACAGCGTCCTAAAACAGCTGCTACAGAGGCTTCATTGGCTAAGTTCAAATAAGGATTGCGATAATCGACTTTGCCTTCACGGATATCATCTACGTTGTTACGAATGACGTCAGGATAACTTTGAACGATTGGACAGTTAAAATGATTGTCCGCTTTTTTGGATTCCTGCCGTTCGAATACTACGCCTGGGTAAAAAATCATCGGAACACCGCCATCGATCAATGCTTGGATATGTCCGTGAGCGATCTTCGCAGGATAACAAGCTGTATCACTAGGGATCGTCTCCATCCCTTGTTCATACAATTCCTTGTTTGAACGTGGTGATAATTTTACGCGGAAACCTAAATCGCTAAAGAAGGTATGCCATAATGGATAATTTTCATACATATTCAAAACACGAGGGATTCCGATCTCGCCGCGAACCGCTTCTTTCTTGCGTAATGGACGATACTTGAATAAACGGCGATATTTGTAATCCACCAAATTGACCTTTTTATCTTCTCGTTTAACTTTGATTCGTGCCCCGCGTTCACAACGATTTCCTGTAATGAACTGACGGCCGTCTGAGAACATTGTAACGGTCAACATACAATTATTTTCGCATAGACCGCAGTGCGTAAATTCTTTTTCAGCAGTAAAGCTATCGATCTCTGCTAAAGAAAGGGTTTCAGTTTTTTCACCGATCTCATAATTTTCTAGAGCAATCAAAGCCGCTCCGAATGCCCCCATCAATCCAGCGATTGAGGGACGAACAACTTCTCGTCCTGTAACCATTTCAAAGGCCCGTAAAACAGCTTCGTTGTAAAAAGTACCGCCTTGACAGACGATTTTTTCTCCCAGTTCTTCTGGCCGACGAATTTTGATTACTTTATAGATAGCATTCTTGATAACTGAATAAGACAATCCTGCAGAGATATCGCCCACAGAGGCGCCTTCTTTTTGAACTTGTTTTACTTTGGAGTTCATAAAGACGGTACAGCGTGAACCTAAGTCAACCGGTGCTTTTGATTTTAAGGCCGCCTTCGCGAAGTCTTCTACATTGTAATTCAACGATTTTGCAAAGGTCTCGATAAACGATCCGCAGCCTGAAGAGCATGCTTCATTCAACTGGATCGAAGACAAGGCACCATCCTTGATGGTCATGGCCTTCATATCTTGACCGCCAATATCCAGAATAAAATCAACGCCCGGTTGGAAATGATTCGCGGCTTTGTAGTGGGCCATTGTTTCTACTTCACCGATATCGACCTTCAATGCATTTTGAATTAATTGCTCTCCGTATCCAGTCACCGCAGCTTTTCCGATAAAAACATTTTCCGGTAATTTTGTATAGAGATCTTTTAATACTGTCATGGTCGTTTCCAACGGTTGCCCCTGGTTGTTGCCATAAAATGAATACATCAAATTACCGTTATCATCGATCAAAGCTACTTTTGTCGTCGTTGATCCAGCATCGATACCTAAAAATGCCACACCTTCATGTTCAGCCAAACTTTTTTCTTTAGCCTGTGCCTGACCATGACGCATCCGAAAGTCAGCTAAATCTGCTTCGTCTTCAAATAATGGCTCTAAAGTATCTGAAGGTGATAAATGTCCCTCTTCAGCAGTTGTTAAACGATGCAATAAACCTTCCAAAGAAGTAGCGTCTGCTTCTTCTGAATAGAACGCAGCCCCCATCGCGACAAAGAGTTGCGGATTTTCTGGAAAGATCACATTTTCTGGTGCGATATTCAACGTCTCAATAAATCGTTGACGCAACTCTGACATGAAATACAATGGACCGCCAAGAAACGCAATGTTTCCTTTAATTTTTCGACCGGCAGCTAAACCAGCAATCGTTTGATTCACAACTGCTTGAAAAATACTCGCAGCGATATCTTCTTTTGCTGCTCCTTCATTGATCAGTGGCTGTACATCTGTTTTCGCGAATACTCCACATCGTGAAGCGATCGGATAAATGGTTTTATAATTTTTGGCTAATTCATTCACGCCATTAGCATCTGTCTTCAATAGAACGGCCATCTGGTCGATAAAAGCTCCCGTACCGCCAGCACAGCTTCCGTTCATGCGTTGTTCCAATGCACCTTCAAAAAATGTGATTTTGGCATCTTCTCCGCCTAATTCAATGGCTACATCTGTTTCAGGAATAATTTCCTCAACTGTGCGTGTACACGCGATTACCTCTTGAACAAAAGGAATCTCTAAAACATCCGCTAAACCCATCCCGCCAGAGCCAGTAATGCTCATCGTCATTTCTTGATTGCCGATCACCGCTTCAGCTTCTCGCAACACACGTTCTGTGGCAGTTTTCACATCTGAAAAGTGACGTTCATACTTGGCAAATAAACTTTCGTTTTGTTCATTCAAAATGACCAACTTGACGGTTGTAGAGCCAACATCAATCCCCGCTCGTAATGTCATAATTATTCCTACCTTCCATTTTTAACAACACATGTTGATTAACTTACAAAGTGTTTGTTATACTACTCACGTATATTCTAAAAACATTTCGAACGTTATGCAATACTCAAAACCATTTCATTCGTGTGATAAGCAACAATCCAGCGTGATTTGTTGCAAAAGTGAAAGGATTTTACCATGCCAAAAAAAATTGACCTGCGAGTTAAGCGTACCAACAAAATGATTATGGAAGCTTTTATCCATTTAGTAGAAGTTAAAGGGTACGACAATATCACTATCCAAGAGATCGCTGACGAAGCAATGATTAATCGGGCAACATTTTATGCTCATTACAAAGACAAACAGGATCTCTATGATCAAATTTTTAAACAAGCCATCGATGCCTTTGCGGCCGTCCTTGATCCTGATCAAATCGTCCAAGGCAACCGATTGAAAGTTCGTAAAATTGAAATGGTGCTGAAAAACATTTACGAACAAATTCAGGCAAATCGGAAATTCTTCTTAACCATCATGGATGCTTCAGGAAACGAAATTCTGCGAAAAAAAGTTGCGGAAATTTTAGATGAGAAATATTCCCATGTTTTTAACCGATTGAAAATTACTGAGAACGACATCGAAGTTCCTTTGGATTTTATCATTGAATACATGACTTCGATATTTGTCGGTACTTTGCACTGGTGGATTACTAGCGACACGACCATGAGTGCTGACAGTCTCTCTAAGCTTGTCATCAAATTAGTCGGCAACGGGCATTTAACCATTTTAGGCATTGAGATCGACCATTAAAAAAGCAGCGCCCAGATTTTTTCTGAGCGCTGCTTTTGTGTTAATGGTTTTTTGCTTTCCATTTGATTGTGTGACGAGTCGGACGTACAGAACGGACTTGAGGTACTTTTCCTTTTTCTTTCGTTACTTCTAATGAGTTGTCTTTAATTGTGCTGTAAATTCTTGCCACTGTATCGGTTAACAGTTCTTTGACTTCCTCAACTTTATTCATAGCTATTCTCCCTTCAAAGTAAAAATATAAATATCGAAACGGACTAAAAGCATCGCTGACTTTGTTTATGAAATCATTTTTTGTTCCAATATAAATGATTTCAAATGTTATAGCAGCTTCAATTTGGTCTGTTTTATTTCTTCCTCTTAAATGTAGCGTATATTTAAAAAGGCTTCAAGTGAGAAAGCTTTTCCTAATCAAAATTTCCAATAAAGCCTAATCTAGCAAGACTCTACGCAAAGTAGAATCGATTTTTCACTGGATTTCCTATCCATTTTGCTAATAATTCGCTATGCTTAACTTATCTCAATAAGAAAGAGGAAATCAAATGGAAAATTTTTTAGGGACGCAATTAAGAAATTATCGTCAGCGAAACGAACTTACACAAAAACAACTGGCTAATATTTTATATGTATCCGATCGAACAGTTTCTAAGTGGGAGCGCGGGGCTGGGTACCCTGATATCGATACGTTGAAACACATTGCACAGTTGTTGGATATTTCATTGGATAACCTGCTGAATGAACGGGAGCCAGAATTGTATTTTGAATATCGCTCAAGCACACTTCTATTTAATCTGCCTTTGCTCCACATCATTATTCCCAATCTTTCGGAAATGCTATGGCACAATCGCAGGTTTGCCATCAGCTCGCTAAGACATAAACAGCAATTGATCCCAGCAGCACGTGGTATTTTTAGTATTGGATTTTTCTCATCAGGTATTTTTTCATTAGGGATTTTTACGAAGGGCTTTCTCTCAATTGGTTTTTTATCTCTAGGAATAGTTTCAGGAGGCTTTTTAGCATTAGGACTTTTTACTGCGGGCAACCTAGCTTTGGGGGCAATGGCCTTTGGTAATCTGGGAATCGGTTTATTCGCTTTTGGCAATTTAGTCATTGGAGGACTAGGCTTAGGTAATTTTGCCTTTGGATATCTCGCTATCGGCAATAAGGCCTTTGGAGCGTATACCCGTATTCTGCCACAGCACAGTAATCTACCGGAAATATCGCACGCACTAACTAATTTGCAACAGGAAGTCCCACAACACATACGGAAAATAGTTATTGAGCCATTTTTATCAGTCACTAATGCTCCGATATTTCCCTATGCAGTATTGTCGTTCATTCTTTTCATTGCCTTTTTATTGTGCGTTGTCTGTCTGTGGGGCGTCTTAAAAATACGACAGCGCGCTATCACCCAATAACGATCAAAAATCCGCTGATTTTCTCAGCGGATTTTTTAATTTATTTGTTATATAAAAAAACAAAAAAAGTGAGCTGCTTTCTGCAACTCACTTAACAACTGGGGTAGCTGGATTCGAACCAACGCATGAGGGAGTCAAAGTCCCTTGCCTTACCGCTTGGCTATACCCCAATGGTGGAGGAGAGTGGATTCGAACCACTGAACCCTAAGGAACGGATTTACAGTCCGTCGCGTTTAGCCACTTCGCTACTCCTCCAATTAGGTTTTTTTATTATTTAAAAACCCGACTCAGTTATAATACCTAATCTTCAAAAAAAATGCAAGTACTTTTTCAAAAATTATTCATGTAAATTCCAGTTACGAATCAGCGCTTCAATTCCATCGTCTAAAGACTTGAAACTACCTAGTACATGGCCATCATTATAGGCTTGAAAATTTTTATTTTCGGGAATGATTTCGCCAATGATTTTTTTGCCGATCACTAATTGGGTAACTGTTTGCTTTTCCCCATTAATTTCGCGTTCTTCTTCTGTAACCTGAACTTGGATATCTTTGTTCTTTTTAGACATACATTTCCCTCCGTCCTGAACATTTTATCATACAACAAAAGAAAAGGACAACTGATCACTCAGTCATCCTTAGTCTTAAGGCTCTGTAATTGCTGCGCGTAAAACTTCGTAGCCGTTATCGGTCAACAATTGCTTGATTTCTTCAGTTTCCTTGCTGGCTAACTGAATCTCTACGATCGTCGCATTTGTTTGATGATCTACGATAACCGTTAAGATGCTAAAATCATGATCTGCTAAAATTTTGGCTACTCTAGCCAGCACCCCTTTTTTATCTTCTAAGATCTTCAATTGAACGCGCGTGCCGCCTTCATAATAGCCTGTCAGCTTTAAGAAGGCATCGAAAATATCATTATTAGTGATGATGCCTACTAATTTCTCTTCATCTAATACAGGCAGCACATTGATTTTGTTTTGCCGCATTAAATAAATACCATCTTCTAATTCCTTATCAGGAGCAATCGTTTTAACATCTTTAATCATCACGTCTGATACGACCGTCTTGTTCAATAAATAATTTACTTCATGAACACTCAAGCTGGTTGCTTTTGAAGGCAATGCTTCTTGAATCGTTCCTTCGGTAATCAATCCGACCAATTTTTCATTATCAATAACTGGCAAGCGATGGATATCATATTTTTTCATCAAATCAACGGCATCAAATATTTTGGTATTTGGTGCAACCGTCACTAAATTTTCTGTCATAAAATCTTTTACACTCATGTTTTACCCTCCTAGATAAGCTTTCTTCACTTCTTCACTCTCTAGCAATTCTTGACCAGTCCCTGACAAGACCACCTTACCTGTTTCCAACACGTAGCCGCGGTCAGCGATCGATAAAGCCATCTTCGCATTTTGTTCGATCAATAAAACGGTTGTTCCTTGTTTTTGAATCTCTTGAATGATGTTGAAAATTTCTTGAATGAAAATCGGTGCTAACCCCATTGATGGCTCATCTAACAGTAATAGGCGCGGTTTAGACATTAATGCCCGCCCCATTGCCAACATCTGTTGCTCTCCACCGGATAATGTTGATGCGTCCTGATTCAAGCGTTCTTTCAAGATTGGGAATTTTTCATAAATATGCTCATAGTCCTCTTGTATATCACTATCTTTGCGTAAATAAGCACCCATCTCTAAGTTTTCCAAAACCGTTAGACCAGGAAAAACGTGCCGTCCTTCTGGAACTTGAGAAATTCCTTGAGCCACAATTCTTCTCGGTGCTTTCTTTTGGATCGGCGAGCCTTCAAAAGTGATCGTCCCTTTAGACGGTTGATTTAACCCGGAGATCGTCCGGAGAATCGTCGTTTTTCCTGCGCCATTCGCCCCGATCAATGAAACGATCTCACCTTGATTTACTTCAAAGCTGACATCCCGCACGGCTTGGATCATGCCGTAATGAACCGAAAGATTTTCAATTTTCAGCATTATAGCTCACCTCCGAGATAGGCTTTGATAACTTCTGGATTATTCTTGATTTCTTCTGGAACACCTTCTGCTAAAATGCGGCCATACTCCAAAACATAGATTCGTTCACACACATCCATGACTAAACTCATATCATGTTCAATCAACAGAATCGTGATTTGGAATTCTTCTTGGATTTTTCGAATCAACAAAGTCAAAGCCGCCGTTTCCTGCGGATTCATCCCTGCAGCTGGCTCATCCAAGAAAAGAATCTTAGGCTTGGTTGCCAACGCTCGAACAATTTCTAACCGTCGTTGTTCACCATATGGCAGGTTACGCGCTAGATTTTCTGCTTTATCCTGCAAATCAAAAATGGTTAATAATTTCAGTGCTTCTTCTTTTAATTTTTCTTCTTTATCGTAAAAGGCCGGTAAACGCAGCACACTTGAGAAAAAGCCTTCTTTGTTTTTACTATTCATGGCAATCAGTACATTATCCAAAACAGTTAAATCTTTAAATAGACGAATATTTTGGAAGGTTCGACTCAAGCCAAGGTCAGCGATGGCGTATGGTTTTTGACCATTTAAACGATGCGTTTTACCATCTGCTTCCAGTAAAACATCACCCTCACTCGGTTCATAAACACCCGTAATCAGATTAAACAGAGTCGTTTTCCCTGCACCATTCGGTCCGATCAAACCAACTAATTGATTTTCTTCTAATGCGATGTTGACATTGGAGACCGCCGCCAAACCGCCAAAGTTTTTCGTTAAATCTTTAATTTCCAACAGAGGCATTTTGGTCATCTCCTTTTTTAAACTTGTCTAAAATTTTCTTCGCCGACAATTCCTTCGTACCCAATAAGCCACCTGGCTTGAAGATCATCAAGATGATCAATGCCAATGCGTAAATGATCATTCGCAACGTTCCGAAGTCTTGCAAGTACATATTGATGATTCCTAAAAGAATCGCTGCAATAAATGTTCCCGTCACACTGCCGATACCGCCTAACACAACTAAGATCAGAATATCAACAGATTTCGTGAATGCAAAATCTTTCGGTGCAATCGACTGCAAATATCCTGCGTATAACGAACCAGCAATACTTGCTGTCATCGCGCCAAATGTAAAGGCCATTACCTTGTATTTAGTGGTATTGACCCCCATGGCTTCAGCTGCGATCTCATCTTCGCGGATCGCCATCGTTGCACGTCCAGCACCTGAACGAATGTAGTTAACAATAAATAGCGTTGTGATCGCCATAAAACCATAAACCATTTGCCAGTCAACAAAAGGCTCAATTCCAAATAGACCGGAAGGGCCGTTTGTAATCTCTTTAAAATTGATCAGTAAGATACGGATAATTTCGGCTACACCTAGTGTTGCGATTGCCAGATAATCCCCGCTTAAACGCAAAGTCGGAATTCCAACGGCCACAGCAACGATTCCGGCTAAAATAACGCCGACTGCCATACCTAAGAAAAATCCGCCAAAGGTTGGCATACTCATTGAAATCAACGCCGCTGCATAAGCTCCGATCGCCATGAAACCCGCGTGACCCAAAGAAAACTGACCAGAAAAACCAATGATCAAGTTTAGCCCAACTGCTAAAATCACGTTAATACCGATTTGAACTAAAATATTATCTAAGAACAAGTTGACCATTCCAGCAGAGTAGGCTACGTATAAAACTACATAACCAATTACGATCAAAGCTAGCCAAATCAAATTGTATTTCAAATTCTTTTTCATTTGATCCACCTACACTTTCTCTTTTACATGCTTGCCAAGAATACCGGCCGGACGAATTAATAAAATCAAAATCAAGACAGCATATACTACAGCATCCTTAAAATCAGAAAAACCTAACGCCGTAGTCAATGTCTCAATCAAACCGATGACAAACCCGCCGATCGCAGCCCCGGGAATAATTCCGATTCCGCCCAATACCGCAGCGATGAACGATTTCAAACCAGGGATATACCCCATCATTGGATCAATCGAGTTATAATACAAACCGATCATCATTCCGCCAGCAGCAGCTAGTGCAGAACCTAACGCAAAAGTAAAAGAAATCGTACGATTTACATCGATCCCCATCAATTGGGCAGCATCCGTATCAACACTTACCGCACGCATCGCTTTTCCCATTTTGGTTTTTTGAACGATCAAGTTTAGTGCGATCATCAAGAACAATGATAAGCCTAAAATCAGCAGCTGAATATTTGAAATACTTAAAAAGCCGATTTTGTATACTTGCAGCTTAATCGCTTGTGGGAATGGTCGTGTGGTCGAACTGAAAAAGTAGATCATTGTATTTTGTAAAAGGTATGAAACACCGATCGCCGTGATTAACGCCGCGATTCGCGTTGAGTTTCTTAGTGGTCGATAAGCTAAAAATTCGATCACAACACCTAAAATGGCACTGCCCGCCATCGACAAAACTAATGCCGGAAAGAAGCCCATATTAAACTGGTTGATCAAAAAATAGCCTATGAATGAACCAATCATATAAATTTCGCCGTGAGCAAAGTTAATCAATTTAATAATTCCATAAACCATGGTATAGCCCAACGCCATCAGCGCATAGACACTCCCAAGGAAAAGCCCATTGACGATTTGCTGAATAAATATTTCCATCTTTATCACATCACTTTTCAAAAAAATAGAGTAGTCGATTAATAACAACTTTGATTCTTAAAAGGGAGTGTACCAACGTTCATTGGCACACTCCCTTGCCTGCTTTTTCCGACTAACTACGGATTAACGGTTTCAGCAGAAGTTTCTTTCCCATCAGTTAGACCAAGAACAACCGCTGATTTTACAGGATTGTGTTCCTTGTCCATTGAAATCTTACCAGTAACACCTTCAAAGTCCTTCAAGTTCGCAAGACCTTTATCAATTGCTTCTGGTGTTGCTTTTCCTTCATCCTCGATTGCTTGTTTAATCATATAAACAGAATCGTAAGCTAACGCGTTGAATGAAGATGGCTGTTTGCTATATTTCTTCTCAAAAGCTTTTACAAAAGGTTCAACTTTATCTGTTGCTGGAGCTTTTGTTGAGAAGTGCCCTGTATAGTAAACATTTTTAACATTGCTTGCGCCTGCTGTTTCAACTAATTTTTCATCACCAAAGCCGTCAGCACCAATAATTGGCTGTTCAATACCCATTTCACGTGCTTGCTTGATAATCAAGCCAGCTTCTGTGTAGTACCCTGGAATATAGATGACATTGAAATCTTTATCTTTGATTTTCGTTAACATCGCTTGGAAATCTTTGTCGCCTGCAGTAAAGTTTTCCTCTGCGACGATTTTTCCTTTGTACGTATCCTTAAATGCTTTCTTCAAGCCGTTCGCGTAATCGCTTGAGTTATCGCCCAAAATTACTGCTTTATCGGCTTTTAAGTTATCATCCGCATATTTTGCTAGGACAATCCCTTGGAAGCTGTCTTGGAAACAAGAACGATAAATATAATCTTGAACTTTTCCTTTTTGAACAGTAATCGCATCATCAGTTCCTGATGGTGTTACTGCCGGAACCTTAGATTTAGATAGATTCGGTAACGTCGCCTTTGTCGCACCAGACGTAGCTGGTCCCACGATCGCAACAACTCCATCTTTTGTTGTTAAGTTTGCAGCCACAGATGCAGCTTCATTATTATCTGATTTGTTGTCTTTTGAAATGTACTCAATTTTCTTTCCGTCAATCCCGCCATCTTTATTGATTTCTTCAACAGCTAATTTGACACCTTCATTTTCTGCTTCACCGTATGCAGCTACCGCACCAGATAATTCAAAGTTTCCGCCGATTTTGATCGTCTTCGCATCTTCCCCGCCGCTGCTATCGTTAGCTTTAGGCGAACCGCATGCGCCAAATAAAAACAACCCTGCTGCTAGAGCAGCTACTGTTCTTTTCTTCATCCTGTTTCCCCCTAATAAAATAATGATAATTCGTTAAGATAATAAAGAATATATAGGAAAAAACTCTCACTGTCAATTAAATTTTCTGAATATTTTAATAATTCGGCAATACTCAAACAATTTATAGCGCTTACAATAGCTTCTAGCCCTTATCAAATAACATAAAAAAATCTCTCTGACTGATAAAAAGTCAAAGAGATTTATATAAAATAACTTAGTTTCTAAATTATTGTCCCTGCACAATCATTTACTCTGAATACACGATAACAAAGCCTTATTGGAAGTTTTGCTTGCTTCAAATTCGATTTGCTTATGCCGCTATTTAAAATCCGATTGGTTCTATATCGTTCTTACAATAACTTCTTTAGTATTCTGAGCAAAACAAAGTAAACGGAATTTTTGAAAGTCAAATACACCAAAAATTTTCCAATCGATAAAGATTTAAAATTTTCCCTTTGGACGTAATTAGCAATAATGAGTGGGACATTTTGAGTCTGCTAGTTCTTTTTCAATTCTTGATAATTTGGTTCTTCTTTATCAATTACATTCTTCCGTAATGAAAATTCTATTGGTACATAATCTAAACCCGGTTTCGCAAATGGATGACAACGTAAAATCCGTGATATCCCCATCAAAAATCCTTTGAAACCTCCATGAACCTGTACCGCCTTAATCATATAGCTTGAACACGAGGGATAATACCGACAAGAAGGCTGTGTTAACGGCGAAATGAACCGTTGATACCCTCGTACTAAAAAAATAATCCCTTTTCCAATGAAACTCAATTCTTTCACCTCGAACGTTCCTATGTAAACTATTTTTAAAACTATCTAAGATTCCACCACAATTACGATTATACTAACCCTCTTAATTGATAGTTCTAATTTCTGCTATTTTAGACCATTTTTAATAATCTGCAAAACAAAACAATCATTCCCACAATAAATACAGCTGCATTCACCACAGCTAATATTTTAAGAAACTGCAAAAAAAGAGATTACACCAAAAATGGAGCAATCCCTTTATTAATAATCAACGCACTATTAATGAACAAAATCTAAAATGTGACGCCAAACATCTGGCAACAGCACTTTAAATGGATTTCCGCCACCCATTGCACCATATCCAATCATACTGCCGATGATGAATAATAAAACACCTGCAAGTAAAATCGCTACGATTCGAATCAAGCTGCGTAAGATATGTTCGCCTGAACTCATATATCCACTCCTTATGCCATGACAGTTGCTAGGTCATTTGCTTTGCTTTCATTATCTACACGTTCCACGTCTGCACCTAAGCGTTGCAATTTTGTATGGAATTGATAATAGCCGCGGTCTAAATATTTCAAATTACGCACACGTGTAATACCATTTGCCCGCAAGCCAGCTAAAACTAAAGCGGCAGCGGCACGCAAATCTGTGGCATAAACTTCTGCACCTTGTAAATCTGTCGCACCCTTAATTAATGCAACATTGTTGTCAATTTTGACTTGTGCATTCATTCTGCGCATTTCTTCTAAATGTTGGAAACGATTTTCAAAAACAGTTTCTGTTGTTGTACTGACACCATCCGCAACTAATTGAATCGCCGTCATTTGTGCCTGCATATCTGTTGGGAAGCCTGGATGCGGCATTGTTTTGATATCAGTCGCTTTCAACGTTTTAGGACCGATTACACGCAGGCCATCGTTTTCTTCACTAATCTTAACGCCCATTTCGATCAATTTAGAGATTAATGGACGATTATGTTCTGGGATCGCACCATCAATCAAAACATTTCCCTCTGTCATCGCAGCAGCAACCATAAATGTACCCGCTTCGATACGGTCTTGAACGATTGGATGTGATACGGCATGAAGATGATCAACGCCTTCAATTCGCATTGTTTCTGTACCAGCACCATGAATGCTGGCACCCATTTTATTCAAGAAGTTTGCTAAATCAACGATTTCAGGTTCACGAGCAACGTTTTCGATTACCGTTGTTCCTTTGGCTTTTACAGCCGCCATCATGATATTTTGAGTCGCGCCAACACTTGGGAAGTCTAAATAAATAGTATCTCCAACCAATTCATCAGCAATTGCCTCGATATACCCATTTTTTTGGATAATCTTCGCACCTAATGCTTGAAATCCTTTTAAATGCAAGTCAATTGGGCGTTTGCCGATCGCACATCCTCCCGGCATCGCAACTTTGGCATGACCGTTACGAGCCAATAGAGGTCCCATTACAACAATAGATGCACGCATTTTACTTACATATTCATAAGGAGCTTCCACGAGTAACTGACGTGTAGCATCCACGGTAATTTCTTTCGTTTCTTCATTAAACTCAACGTCTGTATTCAAATAACGAATCACTTGATTCATGGTAAAGACATCAGATAAAATCGGAACATTACTTAAAGTTGATGTTCCTTCTTCCGCCAATAAAGTCGCAGCTAAAATTGGCAGCACAGCATTTTTGGCTCCTTCGATATGTACTGTTCCTCTTAATTGTTTACCACCACGAACGATGATCTCTTCCATTGTATTCCCTCCAAAAAAGCTATCGATTTCCGCATATATGTACCTTAGTTAAATGTCAAAAATATATTTTTACACAAAAGAATGATTTCCAAGAAGAATGTGCTGCAAGTAAAACCTAAAGCAATTGCTATCATCAAAATCACAAGTCTTACCTG
Source organism: Enterococcus hulanensis (assembly GCF_005405485.1). Taxonomy (GTDB): domain Bacteria; phylum Bacillota; class Bacilli; order Lactobacillales; family Enterococcaceae; genus Enterococcus_A; species Enterococcus_A hulanensis. The sequence goes on from NZ_BJED01000009.1 coordinate 125,953, forward strand.
TGTTTCCTTGAACGCCTTAAAAAAATTTTCTATGCGCAATGATCTTAAAGACCAAAAAGCTAAATAGATAAAGGAAAAATGCGAGACGATTCTAATGATTGCATCAATTCCATATACTTGCATAATTCGTATCCTTTCAAAAAAAATCAACAGTTGGATTATATCACAGTTTCAGATAAAGAAGAACACTTTGCACACTCAAAGGACTGTACAGAAACTTTTAAAAAACTTAAGATTTATTTTTTGTTTTTTAAACATCCAAAGTAATTTCTGTTATTCCGAAAAAGTCCTTTAAAAATTTTTGTTTGGATTTTTTTATCAATTTCTCGAGAAATTTTTAATTAATTTTGATAATGAAATTTTAAAGAAATAGGTTTCAGTTATTTAGCTCTTTAATCTAAAGATAGTTTTAAAAAATTGGTTTTTTGCAAGAAAAAAGCTATGTCAAAAAATTGACACAGCCTTCTCAAAAAATTAACGATGTTTTGATACTTTGATACGATTCATCGCACGGTGTAAAGCAACTTCGGCACGACTTAATTGGTCGGTGTCTTGTTTTTCACGAGCTTCTTGAATCCGTGCTTCCGCACGTTGTTTTGCTCTTTCGGCACGAGAGACATCAATATCGCGTTCGCGTTCAGCAGTATCAGCGATGATCGTCAATACATTATCTCGAACTTCCATGATTCCACCGTTGACTGCAATCCAGTCAACGTGTGTATCAGAATCTGTTCGACGAACACGAACCTCATCGATTGCAAGGGGGGCAATGATCGGCGCATGATTGGGTAAAATCCCAATTTCACCAGCGACTGTTTTAGCAACAACGATGGTTGCACTATGATCATAGACGTTACCATCTGGAGTAACAACGTTCACTTGCAGAACTTTGTTTTTTTCTTGTTCCATCGGGCACCTCTTTCTAGTAGCCTAAAGTTTTCGCTTTTTCTACTACGTCTTCGATCGGACCTACGCTGCGGAAAGCATCTTCAGGAAGGTCATCGTATTTGCCTTCGAGGATTTCTTTAAAGCCTTCAACAGTTTTTTCAACTGGTACATATGAACCTGGTTGACCAGTAAATTGTTCCGCTACGTTAAAGTTTTGTGACAAGAAGAATTGAATACGACGTGCACGAGATACGATCACTTTTTCTTGGTCTGACAATTCGTCCATCCCAAGGATCGCGATAATATCTTGCAATTCGCGGTAACGTTGTAATACACGTTGTACTTCTGTAGCTACACGGTAATGTTCTTCCCCAACAATCTCAGGTGCCAAAGCACTTGAAGACGAAGCCAGTGGATCAACCGCAGGGTAGATACCTTGTTCGGTCAATTTACGTTCCAAGTTCGTTGTTGCATCTAAATGGGCAAAGGCTGTTGCTGGCGCTGGGTCAGTATAGTCATCGGCCGGTACATAGATAGCTTGGATTGAAGTAATTGAACCTTTTTTCGTTGAAGTGATCCGTTCTTGTAATTGCCCCATTTCAGTAGCCAAAGTTGGTTGGTAACCAACGGCTGATGGCATACGACCAAGTAAGGCTGATACTTCTGATCCAGCTTGTGTGAAACGGAAAATGTTGTCGATAAACAACAACACATCTTGGCCCTCTTCGTCACGGAAATATTCAGCTAACGTCAAGCCAGTCAAGGCAACACGCATACGTGCACCTGGCGGCTCATTCATTTGACCAAACACCATGGCAGTTTTTTCAATAACGCCAGAATCTTTCATTTCATAATAAAGATCGTTCCCTTCACGAGTACGTTCACCAACACCGGTAAATACTGAAATACCACCGTGTTCTTGTGCGATATTATGAATCAATTCTTGAATCAAGACGGTTTTACCAACACCGGCACCACCAAAAAGTCCGACTTTACCACCTTTTAAGTAAGGAGCTAATAAGTCGATAACCTTGATCCCTGTTTCTAAAATTTCGTTACTAGTGCTAAGTTCTTCAAAAGCTGGTGCTTTTTTATGAATGCCGCTCTTTTCTGCATCTTCAGGAAAAGGTGCCTCTTTGTCGATTGTTTCACCTAATACATTAAACACACGACCTAAAGTTTCTTTACCTACTGGAACAGAGATTGGTTTGCCTGTATCGACAACTTCCATTCCACGTTGCAAACCATCAGTTGATTCCATGGCGATCGTGCGGACAACACCATCTCCAAGTTCCAAAGCAGCTTCAAGAACAACTTTTGTTTTATCTTTTTTATAAACGATCAACGCATTGTTGATGTCTGGTAAGGATTGATCTAAAGAAAATTCCACGTCGACAACGGGACCAATAACTTGAACAATCTTGCCTGAACTCATGTTTTTTCCTCCAATCTCGAAATTATTCTAATGCGGAAGCCCCGCCGACAATTTCAGTAATCTCTTGGGTAATCGCAGCTTGACGAGCCCGGTTATATGAAATCGTTAAATCATCAATGATTGCGCCTGCGTTATCTGTCGCTGTCTTCATCGCAGTCATTCCGGCCGCGTGTTCTGCCGATTTAGCATCAACAATCGCACCATAGATCAAACTTTCAGCATATTGCGGAAGTAATTGATCTAAAATCGCTTCTTTTGAAGGTTCGAATAGATATTCTTCACGATACGTTTGTGCCTCACTTGGATCCAAGTCAGAGATCGGCAGCATTTTTTCTACCCGAAATTGGCTGGATAATGAATTAACATGATGGTTGTAACATACGTACAATTCATCGAAGACTTGATTTTCATACATACTGGTTGTCATCGAAACGATTTTTCGTACTTCATCAAAGCTTGGCTGATCCGATAAATTGCGTAATTCATAAGCTAATTTAACGCCGCGAGCTTTGAAAAAGTCCGCACCGGTTCCACCAATGGCTAACAAAACATATTCATCAGCAGAATCATGATCATCTTCAAGCATCGTCATGGTTTGTTTTAAAATCGAACTATTGTACCCGCCGACCAAACCGCCATCAGAAGTAATCACAATATAACCAGTTTTTTTGACTGGACGATTTAACAACATACTGTGATAATTAATGCCGCCTAATTCACGACCAGAATTAGCCAACTCAGTTAATTCGCTCGCTGTTAAGTGGGTCAATACTTCACGTACTTTTGAAGCATAAAGTTGAAATTTTGCTGAATAAGCTTCTGATTTCGTTAATTTAGATGCCGATACCATTTGCATAGCGTTGGTGATTTGACTGGTTTTCTTCGTCGATGCAATCCGTGTTTTGATTTCATTTAAGGATGCCATGATTTATTCTCACCTCGATTATGCTTTTTCTTGGTTAGCTGAAGAAGCGTCAAAAATATCTTTGAATTCTTGGATCGCTCCATCTAGTTTATCTGTATCTGGCAAGTCTTTCGTATCGCGAATTGTCGCAAATAAGTCTGAATGATTCGTTTCCAAATACTCAAATAATTGTGCTTCAAAATCTAAAATACTATTGACTGGAATACTATCAAGTACACCATGAGTCAAGGCATAAAGGATCACAACCTGCTTTTCAACAGGAAGCGGATCATGTAATTTTTGTTTTAGCACTTCAACGGTTCGACGTCCGCGATTCAATTTTGCTTGAGTAGCAGCATCTAAATCTGAACCGAATTGAGTGAAGGCTTCTAATTCACGATAGCTTGCCAGATCCAAACGAAGGGTCCCAGCAACTTTCTTCATTGCTTTGATTTGTGCTGACCCACCAACCCGAGATACTGATAAACCAGCATCAACGGCTGGACGAATCCCAGCATAGAACAAATCATTTTCCAAGAAAATTTGTCCATCAGTGATTGAAATTACATTAGTAGGAATATACGCAGAAATATCTCCCGCTTGTGTTTCAACGAATGGTAAAGCGGTCAACGAACCGCCTCCTAGTTCATCTGAAAGTTTTGCAGCACGTTCTAATAAACGTGAATGCAAGTAAAAGACATCCCCTGGATATGCTTCACGGCCTGGCGGACGACGCAATAGTAATGAAAGTTCACGATAAGCAACTGCTTGTTTTGACAAGTCATCGAAAACAACTAAAACGTGCTTACCGTTATACATGAATTCTTCCCCCATCGCTGTTCCAGCGTAAGGCGCGATAAATAAAAGCGGTGCAGGTTGAGAAGCACCAGCTGTTACGACGATCGTATAATCCATGGCACCAAACTTACGAAGTGTTTCCACCTGCGAGCGTACCGTAGATTCTTTTTGTCCGATAGCAACATAGATACAAATCATATCTTGACCTTTTTGATTAATGATTGTATCGATAGCGATCGAAGTTTTACCAGTTTTACGGTCACCGATAACTAATTCCCGTTGGCCTCGACCGATCGGAACAAGTGCATCAATGGCTTTTAAGCCCGTTTGCATTGGTTCTGAAACCGACTTACGCTGCATAACACCGGGAGCCATCGCTTCTACTGGACGCGTTTTGCTTGTTTCGATTGGTCCCATACCATCAATTGGTTGTCCTAATGGATTTACAACACGACCGATCATGTTATCGCCAACTGGCACTTCCATGATTTTACCGGTACGTTTTACTTTATCTCCTTCACGAATGGACTCAAATTCACCTAGAACGATGATACCGACATCATTGCTTTCTAAGTTTTGTGCCATTCCATAAGAGCCGTTAGAAAACTCTAAAAGTTCTCCACTCATTGCATTTTCTAAACCATGGGCACGGGCAATCCCGTCCCCAACGTAAGTGACTGTTCCGATTTCTTCAACAGACAGCTTATTATCATAATTTTGAATCTGTTCTTTGATTAAAGCACTGATTTCTTCTGCTTTGATGGCCATTCATTTCACCTCTTCTTCTCTACTTTTTACTAAGTGCTGCTCGTAGACCATTTAATTGGCTGGCGAGGCTTCCGTCGATCACTTGATGATCGGCTTCAACAATGACACCGCCGAGAATTGATTTATCAACTAACGGGGTTAGCGTGGCCTTCTGGTAGCCAAAAACATCAGCGACTTTTGCTTCAAGTTCATGTTTCTTTTCTTCAGAGAGCGGTACAGCCGTGGTGACTGTTCCGTGTGCGATTTTATTTAATTCATCATAACGACGTTCAAATTCCTCAATCATAAAAGGAAGATCATCGCTACGATTGTATTCAAAAACAACTAATAGGAAGTTTTTGACGATACCGTCAAAGCCGCCAATAAAAGCATCCATGATGGCGTTCTTTTCAGCACTTGTTAAACGAACATCGGTCAAAATATTCCCTAAATCAGGAATTTCTTTACAGATTTCTCGAATTGTCAATAACTCTTGATAAACATCATCGGCAGCTTTATTTTCGATCGCCAATTCAAACAACGCTTTTCCATAACGTTTACCAACAGTATATTTATCAAGCTTCATGTTTTGTATTACCTAACTTATCCATATAGTCATTAATCAAATCTTGATGAGCATCTTGCGAAAGCTCTTTACTCAAGATCTTTTCTGCGATTTGTAGAGAAAGTGTAGCCACATCATCTTTAACAGAAGTCAACGCGTTTTCACGTTCATCTTTGATTTCCGCTTGTGCGCGATCTTTTAGACGAGTAACTTCTTCTTTTGTATCCTTGATGATGTTTTGACGGCTTAACTCGCCACTTTCTTTCGCATTTTTGATGATATCTGCCGCATCACTACGAGAACTTGCTAACTGAGTTTCACGTTCTTTTTCCAACTCAGCCGCTTTAATCCGAGATTGTTCGGCAGAATCTAGATCATTGGCGATCTTATCTTCACGTTTTTGCAGAATGTCTTGAACCGCACCCCACGCGAATTTTTTTAATAATGCCATCAGTATCACGAATGATAGCGTAACGACAATTAGATTACCGAGCGTTACATTAACAGCCTCAGCAATTACTAGATTCAGCATACTCGGTCTTCCTTTCTGTTCTTTCTCATTAAAAGAACCGTCAAGCGGTCCTCCTTGCTCACCTATCAGTGAGTCTCAACAAAAAAGTATTAGTTTTTATTGGAAAACCATTAGCATACCTAATACAACACCAAGAATTGGCACAGCTTCGATCAAACCAACACCGATAAACATTGTTGAACGAATTTGACCTGACATTTCTGGTTGACGTGCCATTGATTCAATTGCTTTTGAAATTACTTGTCCGTTACCATAACCAGCCCCAATTGCGGCTCCCATGATTGCGATTCCTGCACCGATAAAGTTCATAATAAATTTCCTCCTAAAAGTGTGTTAAATTTTTTATTCTACCTCGATTTTATGACTGATATAAACCATAGATAGAGTTGTGAAAACAAATGCTTGGATACTACCGATAAATAGTGAGAATGCGATCCAAATCATCTCAAGCGGTATCGCGAATGGCAAAGTCCACCATCCCGCGCTTGTGACCATGCTTGCGATAAGCGAAAGCAATACTTCACCAGCAAAAATGTTACCGTAAAGACGTAAGCCTAACGTAATAACATTTGTAAATTCTTCCATCAACTTAATAGGAAATAATCCTGCTGGTGTAAAGAAAGAATTTTTGATGTAACCGCCTAAGCCCAATTTCTCTGTGCCTAGATAATTGGCTAATACCAATACGAGTAAGGCCAATCCCATTGTTACAAAGGGGTTAGCAGTCGGACTTTTCCAATAAGTCACCTCATTACCTGTGACGATTTTTGTGACCAGCCCAATTTGGTTTGCTACAAAAATAAATAAGAACAACGTAAATGAGAACAAACTAAAATTTCTGACTTCTTTACGAGGCATGTTGTCGCCAACTATATTCGTAGTGAAATCAATGACCCACTCAATTGCGTTTTGCTTTCCTTTGGGCTTCAATGATAGGTTGCGTGTAAATGTAAAAACAAGGAAGAAGACAATCACACATGTCAAAATAATCATTGTCGTTACCGTACCATCAAACCATATGGGACCAATATGGAAAACCCAAGATTTTTCATCCAATTCAGTTCACCTCTCTTCCCAGCGACTCGCGTCAGCTCGTGCCTGCTTAGCGCTGCTCCTCAAAATACTACCGTATGTTACCACCAGAGAAAGAAAATTTCAAAGAATTTTCCTAAAAATTTTCGAATAACTCGGAGTTTTTTTCTCTAACGTTATTTTATCCCTGCCTATACGCCTTAATTAGCTGGTTTTGCCCGCAAAGCGGCTAGTATAGATTGTAACCAATCGTATCAAAAACCATTGTGAAGTAAAGAAATTATCCCCAAATATGCGAAAAAGAATATTTTGCTAACGAGAATAGTTTTTCAACGTCCGACTAATTTGTCGATCAACATCTTTACGCTTCAAACTTTCTCGCTTATCGTATTGATTTTTTCCCTTCGCAACACCGATCAACACCTTTGCGTACCCATCTTTCAAATATACTTTCAATGGTACTAGTGTTATCCCAGTATTTTTTAATTCACCAGCTAAACGCGCAATCTGTTTTTTGTGCATCAATAATTTACGTGTCCGAACAGGATCATGATTAAAGATATTTCCTTGTTCGTACGGACTAATGTGAACATTATATAAAAAAGCCTCGCCATTTCTAACACGAGCAAATCCGTCCTTCAAATTGATACGACTATTACGAATAGATTTGATTTCAGTACCTTGCAAAACAATTCCAGCCTCGATCGTATCAATGATCGTATAATCGTGGCGTGCCTTTTTATTTTGTGCGACTAATTTACCTTCACCTTTTGGCATATTATCCCTTCTTTCTTCCGGACTTTTTCTTTTTAGCTACTGATTTGTAAAAAGGTTTTTTTCCTTTTTTCTTTTTCTTATCTTTTCCATTTTTAGGTCGGTCGGAATTTTTTCCGTATGATCTTTCGTTATTGTTCTTTCGTCCGCCAGTTGTTTTACGCTTTTGATTCTGACGATTGTTTTTCGGTACTACCAAAGAAGGAATTTCCTCTGCTTCTAGCAGTTCGAAATCAATTTCCCGAGTCTCAGGATCAGATTTAGTGACCTTTATTCGAACTTTCTGTCCAATCTTAAAAGTCTGACGTGTACGTTCGCCCACCAAAGCCAATTGATTTTCAATAAAGTGGAAGTAGTCCTGCTTCAACTCGTTTAGGTGGATCATTCCTTCAACCGTATTTGGTAATTCTATGAATATCCCAAACTTAGTAACAGAGCTAATAATACCGTCGAATTCTTCACCAATTTTGTCGGCCATATATTCGGCTTTTTTCATGCTATCGACTTCACGCTCTGCTTCTACAGATCGTCGCTCCATTTTTGAACTATGATCAGCGATTTCAGGCAATAATTCGGCCCATTTTTCTTTTGTTGCATCGCCTTGATCTTGACTATAGATCCGGATTAAGCGATGGACAATCAAATCCGGATAACGTCGAATTGGCGAAGTAAAGTGTGTGTAATATTCTGCTGCTAATCCATAATGTCCATAATTATCTTCCGAGTAGCGTGCTTGTTGCATGCTGCGTAACAGCATTGTATTAATTACTGCCGCCTCTGGTTTATCTTCTACATCATGTATCACTTGTTGCAGATCTTTCGGGGTAATTGTATTCTTCGTACCTTTTACTAAGATACCCAACGCTGCTGCAAAATCGAAAAAGCGCTGCATCTTTTCTTCTTTCGGTTGCTCGTGAACTCGATAAATAAACGGCAGTTTCAGCCGATTGAAATGCTCAGCAACCGTTTCGTTTGCTGCCAACATAAAGGATTCAATCAACCGTTCACCAACGCCGCGTTCGCGTAATTCAATTCCAGTTGGATGACCCTCGGTATCTACGAGAATTTTTGCTTCACGATCTTCAAAATTGATGGCTCCACGGCGATTGCGCCGTGCTTCAAGTATTTGGTGAAGCTCCTTCATCAAGCGAAACATCGGTACCAAATCACGATATCGTTCAATCGTTTCTAGATCCTCTTCCTCCAAAATGTCATTTACGGCAGAATAGGTCATGCGCTCACTTGTTTGAATGACACTTTGAAAAATATCATGATGTAGAATCGTACCACTAGGATCAATCTCCATCTCACAACTCATCGTTAACCGTGGCACATGTGGATTCAAAGAACAAATACCGTTAGATAGCCTTTGGGGGATCATTGGAATTACACGATCTGTTAAATAGACACTTGTTCCGCGTTCAAAAGCTTCATTATCTAATACACTGTTCTCAGTTACATAGTAAGACACATCAGCGATATGTACTCCTAAAAAATAATTCCCATTTTCTAATTTACGCACGGTTACCGCATCATCCAAATCTTTAGCATCTGCACCGTCAATTGTAACGATTTGCTGATCGCGCAAATCGCGTCGGCCAAGCAAATCAGATTCCACGATTTTGTCAGGTACTTGTTCAGACGCTGTTTGAACCTCATCGGGAAATTGTGTTGGAATCCCTTGGGCAATCACGATTGACAAAATATCCATGCCAGGATCGTTCTTATGGCCGATTACTTTAGTAACCAAACCTTCTAAACTCGTAGTGTACCCTTTTTCTGGGTAATGAGTGATCTCGACGATAACAACACTGCCATCCACTGGTTGGATTCCTTCTGCCGCGATGAAAACTTTAAACTGCGCACTTTTTTTATCCTTCGGGGTAACATAACCAAATAAATCAGATTCTGCGATTTCATCTACATCAAAAGCAGTGAACTCGCCGACAAGTTGTTGAATCTTTCGTTCTTTAATAGAAACGACTCGCCCTTCTGCTCCACGATCAGAAAAGAGGTCAGCCGTTTTTTGAATATCAATCATGACGACATCGCCGTCCATCGCAAAGTTTGTCGCTTCCTTTGGAATGAAAATATCTGGTTCTTCAGGATCAATCGTCACGAAACCAAATCCTCGTTCATTACGACGGAAGATTCCTTCCACTTCAATTGGTTGAAATGGTAATTTGATTCGACCTTTTTTGTTAAATTCTAAGGCTTTTTCTCGCTCCAACTGCGCAACAGTTTTAACTAATACTTTAAAATCCTCACTTTTACGCATATCTAAAATTTCTGCTAATTCTTCCATTGAAAGACTTTTTTTATTGGCTGCTTTCAACCCAGCCAGTATTTCTGTTTTAATTGTTTTTCTCTCCATAATCTTCTCTCCAGCCAAGACCAGCTAAAAAATCGGCCACGTCTTGTTCTAATTGTCTTCTTTCTGGTCCCACAGTAATCACATGACCACTTCTTGGGTACCATTTCAAGGTAAAGGTTGTCTGCTGCAAACGTTCTGCTGTTTTGAATACTCCTTTAGCATCGATCATTTCATCCTGCCCTGACTGAGCCATAAAGAAAGGACGATTAATTTTCGCTAAATCTTCATAAGCAATATGCGCCTGTTCCTCGATCGTTCCTAATTGCTGCTCTACTAACGGTCGGTAACTTTCAACTTTTTCTTTCGTCGTTTCTGCACCGTTTCGTTCAAGCACTTGTTGAGCATATAATAGGAAGTTTTCTGTTACATTCGTTTTTACCGGTGCGATGGGTGAACAGAAAAATCCGCCGCCCATAAAACTGTCAGGCATTGTGCTTATCAAGCGGGTCGCATAGGTTCCTCCCATTGAAAGTCCCAAAACAGCAATATCTTGATATCCTTGTTCTTGTAAAAAAGCGACTGCTTTTTGACTATCTTGCCACCATTTCTCAGAAGTCTCTTGTAAAATATCCAACGGATCTAATGTTCCATGTCCTGTGAAAAGCGGAGCATAAATTGTATAATCTAATTTTTCTAAAAAACGCGCCAGCATCCGCACATCATTGGGGCTGCCCGAATAAGCGTGTAAGAGTAAAACCGCTCGTTTTCCATGAGGTAAAAATAGCGACTCAGGTGCTTGATTCATTTTTCTTCACTCCTCGTATATCGTCCTACTGAACCCACTATGCATTAAAAACAGTGTAAAATCCTCTTTAAGGATTATAACTTTTTATTAACTCCAGGTGCATACAAATTTTTAACTAAGTAAAGTGAGATCAATAGAACTAACCTTCTTTGTTCTATCTTAAAGTGTACTTGATTTAGTACAAATACAAAATAAAAAAGACCTCTCAATTGAGAGGTCGGTTTTATTTGCTTGATAAAAACATTAATACGAAGAGCAAAATCATCCAGATCGCACCTAAAACGGCGGTTGATCGTTGCATTACAGCTTCAAAACCGCGTGCCTTTTGCTTTCCGAACAATTGATCTGCGCCGCCAGTAAAAGCACTTGCAGCACTATTTTGTTTGCTAGGTTGCATCATGATCGTGATAACAATGATCACTGACAAAACTAAGATAACGCCCAAAATAAAATTATACAAAAGATGATCCTCCTTATTTCCAAACTACCTCATTTTTACTTTAGCACAATTGAAGTCATTTGACTAGAGAAGTCCAAACTTATTTTCTTAAAACATCTGCATATTCTGATTTTTCTTCGAATTCTTTTTTCGCAAAAGGACATAAAGGAATGATCTTTTTGCCTTCATTTCGAGCTTTTTCTACACCGGCTGCAACTAATTTTTCTGCTAAACCTTGTCCACGATAAGTTGGATCAACAAATGTGTGATCAATGATCATAATTTCTGAACCCGCGTTAGACCAAGTCATTTCACCCGCTTCTTCATTTGCATCGTTCAATAAAACAAAACGTTCCTTTTCTTCTTTTATTTCCATAATGATTCTCCTTAAATTAAAATATTTACTTTTGGATGACATATTTCAAGGCACCGCTTGGACAGGTATCCACAACATGACTGGCGTTTTCAACACTGCCGTTATCGGGAATTATCCATGGTCTGCGTCCCACCTCAAAAATTTCGGAATTTCCTCGTACACAGTTTCCAATATGTGCGCAAATATCTTTATTGTAATAAATATCAATGCCCTCACCATGATATTTGCGATAACCTTGGGCTAATAACTCAGCTTCATTTACTGGCTCTTGATCAAATTTACTTCCGTTCATTTTTTATCACTTCCTTTAAGTAAGATTATAATAGGAATTATAAATAAATTACACTAAAAAGGGTCTTAATAAGCTAAAAGTTCAATGAGAGCTTGCATCGCCTGATGAGCATCCGCTTGATCGGGAAAAGCCAACACAAATATTCGCCCACCAACAGTTTCGACTACCAATTCGAATACACCATCCTGTTGTCTAATTGAAAATGGCTTTAAGCAGTCCACAGTATAATAAACATTTCGCGGAGCCTTCGTTAATTCGTCTTCTTCTAATACATGCAGGCCACGACTTGAGAATATCAAAATTTTCCCCATCTGCTCTTCATAGATAGCCAGCTGATGCAACCCTTCGTCAGGAAACAACGCACGCAACTGAGCTTGCAACAATAAAAAGCTAGTCTCCTTCATGTGCGGCTCCCTCTGTTTGAATTCGTGGAAATTCTTTTTTTAAATAAGCTTGCCCCAATTCGTAGTAGTGCTGAGCATTTTCGCGGTTCTTTTTTATTTCCTCTAGTGTTAATTGACGGATCACTCGTGCTGGAGAACCGAAGGCTAATGAATTTCTTGGAATCACTGTTCCTTCTGTCACCAATGATCCCGCACCGATTAAACTATTTTCACCAATCTCGGCGTGATTTAAAACAGTAGAGCCCATTCCAATCAATGCACCAGAATGAATCGTACAGCCATGGATAATACAAGCATGTCCGATCGTCACATAATCCTCAACCACTGCCGGTGCATCGTGATCGACATGTACAATCGTTCCATCTTGTATATTGCTCATTTTACCAATGGATATCTTATTGCTGTCACCACGTAAAACACTTTGAAACCAAATTGTCGTACCTTCTCCTAGTCTTACATCGCCATAAACATCCGCACTATTTGCAATAAAATTTGACATTTTCTTTCCTCCGACCAGCCGTATTTTTATTTTTTCTTCAACTTCTTTTCCAAATAAGTATAGCATTTATCGCCTGTTACTTCCTTAACTGATAATACAGTAATAATTCTTTAAAATTGAAAAAGGACAGCGCTGGCAAACGCTGTCCATAAAAATCTATTCTGCTTCTTCCATAAATTGACTATTGTAAAGCTGTTCATAGAAACCGCCTTGCGCTAGCAACTCATTATGTGTACCATGTTCAATAATTTGTCCATCCCGCATCACTAGGATATGGTCTGCATCACGAATGGTCGATAGTCGGTGGGCAATTACGAAGCTTGTCCGTCCTTCCATCACACGGTCCATCGCTTTTTGAATCAATCCTTCTAAACGTGTATCCACGGAACTGGTCGCCTCATCCAAAATTAGGATTTTAGGGTCGGAGATGATCGCTCGTGCGATCGTCAGCAGCTGTTTCTGTCCGAGAGAAACGTTATTTCCCTCAGAATTGATTTCCATCTCATAGCCGCCTGGCATTGTTCGAATGAAATGATCAACATTCGCGGTCTTCGCTGCATCGACAACTTCATAATCAGTTGCTTCTAAACGACCGAACCGGATGTTATCGCCGATCGTTCCCTCATACAACCATGCATCCTGTAAAACCATTCCAAATAATGAACGAACGTCAGAACGATTCATTTCTTGTGTATTCACACCATCAATTAAAATTTTCCCGCTATTAATGTCATAAAAACGCATTAACAAATTGATTAAGGTCGTCTTTCCGGCTCCAGTCGGCCCAACGATCGCGACCGTTTCGCCGGCTTTAACTTCAAAACTTAAATCTTCAATCAGCGGTTTCTTTGGATCATAACTGAATTTTACATGATCGAACACTACATTTCCTTGCACTGGCTCTGACAGCGACAAGTCCTGTTCATTTAGTTCTTCTTCTGGTTCATCCAGAATTTCAAAAACCCGTTTGGCTGAAGCCGAAGCACTTTGAATCATCGAAGACAGTTGTGTGATTTCACCCATTGGTTGGCTGACTTGCCAAATATATTGGATGAAGGCTTGTAATTGTCCGACTAAGATCACACCATGAATTACGTTCCAGCTTCCTAGAATCGCCATTGCAATGTAGGTTGCATAAGCTGTCAGTTGGACCAGCGGCTGCATCAAACTGGAAACAAATGCCGCTCGAAAACCAAAACGACGTAATTTATGATTAACCTCGCTGAAGCCGGCCAAAGTTTCTTGCTCGCGTCCGTATAATTTTAAAACACTGAAGCCGGTCATGTTTTCTTGTACAAAACCGTTCAGCTCACCAAGTGAATTTTGCATTCCTTGGAAATCTTTTTGTGAGATCTGAACGATCTTTCTAGAGATGACAATGGACAATGGAATCATGATCATGGAAATGATCGCCATCATAGGATTGATGTAAAACATCATCGCAACCGCCAGTAAAATACCCAAAACAGCATTGATTGACTTAATAATCGCCTGCTGCATCGCATTACTAACTGCATCTACATCATTTGTTACGCGTGATAAAATATTCCCTTGTTGATTACGATCAAAATAAGAGACTGGCAAGCGATTGATTTTCGCTTCGATGTCTTCTCGCAGATCACGCATCGCTGATTGAACGACATTTGCCATCAGCCAGCCTGTTCCTAACTGTGTACCGCTATAAGCTATACCCACAATCACGATCACGACTAGCCACTTAAAGACATAATCAAAGTTAATTGAATCGCCTTGAGCAATATTTTTACTGACCTCTGTCGTAGGTAACCCTGTTAAGTAAGGCATCCATGTTCCTAAAACCAGTGTTCCGATGGCTAGGATTAAGACCAAAATAAAAGTTTTTTTATAAGGATTGATATAATGCATCAAACGTTTTAAAGAAGAAGTGTATTTTCTCATGCCAATTCCTCCTTCGATAACTGTGATGCGGCAATGTCATAGTAAATTGGACAGTTTTCCAGCAACTCGCGGTGTGTTCCGATGCCAACGACGTCTCCCTCATTTAGGACAACGATTTTATCCGCGTGCATAATTGTTCCAACACGTTGTGCCACAATTAAAACGGCGGATTCGGTCGTTTCCTTTTTCAGACGAGCACGCAGCTTGGCATCCGTCTGATAATCCAACGCGGAGAAGCTGTCGTCAAAGATATAGATTTCTGGTCGACGGATCACCGCACGGGCAATCGCTAGTCGTTGTTTTTGTCCACCCGAAAAGTTACTGCCGCCTTCTGACAATTCTTCTTGATATCCATCTGGTTTTTGCGAAATAAATTCCGCAGCTTGAGCAATTTCTGCTGCCTGCTCCATCTCTTCTTGAGTCGCGTCTTTTTTCCCGTAACGCAGATTATCTTCAATTGTTCCGGTAAATAATTGCGCCTTTTGCGGAATATAGCCGATTTTTTCTCGCAGGTCTTTCAGACGATACTCGCGTACATCTCGCCCGTCAACTAAGACTTGTCCCTCTGTCACATCATAGAAACGCGGGATCAATTGAATCAAGGTTGATTTTCCAGAACCCGTGCTTCCGATAAAAGCGACTGTCTCACCGGGTTTGGCTGTAAAGCTAACATTGCGAATTACAGGACTTTCCGAGTGTCCTGGATAAGCAAAGGTTACATCACGAAATTCTAGGGTACTTTTTTCAGTCGGCTCTATTACTTTTTCAGGATTGTCTTTAATGATCGGGTCCATATCAAAAACTTCTTGAATCCGTTGAGCCGAAACATTCGCTCGCGGATACATCATGAAGACCGTCGCAAAGAGCATAAACGAGAACAATGCATGGAAGATGTATTCAATGAAGGCAATCAATGTTCCAACTGCTAAAGAGCCATCACTAATCTGAACCGTCCCATTCCAAATAATTAGAACCATTACTATATTAAATAGGAAGAAAAATCCCGGCTGGGCCACTGCCATCAAATGAAATAAGCTTTTTGAGCTATTTGTATAGGCATCGTTAACTAGCCGGAAACGCATTTCTTCGAATTTTTCATTGACGAAAGCACGGATTACTCGCAGGCCTGAAAGGTTTTCCCGTAAGATTCCGTTAATATTGT
Source organism: Enterococcus hulanensis (assembly GCF_005405485.1). Taxonomy (GTDB): domain Bacteria; phylum Bacillota; class Bacilli; order Lactobacillales; family Enterococcaceae; genus Enterococcus_A; species Enterococcus_A hulanensis. The sequence goes on from NZ_BJED01000009.1 coordinate 141,836, forward strand.
CCAAGTTCTTTTGCTGCTTGGTCGATAACGGTTCAGAATATTTCGCTATTAAGATAACTGCTAATAATAAAATCGGCAGTGATAACAGCACATAAATTCCTAAACCGGGACTCGTCCGCATGATCAAATACAAACTCATTCCAAACATCATTGGAGTCATAAACCCGGTAGTTAAAATATTTTGCATGAACAACATAATCTGATAGGCATCATTTGTCGCTCTAGTAATTAAAGATGGTACACCAATTTGCTCATACTCTGAATGGGAGAAGGTTTGAACTTTTTCAAAAAGATCATCACGAATAGCTGCAACCATTCTAGAGGTAATCTGAGAACTGAAGTATCGTAATGAAATGCTCATGACTATCCCAACGACCGTAATCGCAATCATTATGATACCCATCTTCTGTACATAATTAAAATCGTTATTCCCAATTCCCTTATCGATCATCATAGCCAAAATCGTCGGCAACCCCAACTCAATCAAGATAAATCCGAAAACACTGATGAAATCAAACAATAATAGCTTTTTGTAGCGCAAGGTATACCGCAACATCAACTTCATTTTTTCTCGCCTCTTTCTATACCGTAATGACTCCAATATAGCATAAATAAAAGACTTCTGTCTGCTCAGTAATTTGCTTTTTTATTTTTGTTTTTTGGACTTTCTGAAAATTTCTAAGTAATCCTCATTTCACTTCCTAGTTTCTATACTTCTTATTTATTCTGTGATAAACTACAAGTAATTGTTGTAAGAACAACCCAATGAACGGTGAAATTGTTTTTTCAAGCAAGAAGCAAAGACGAGGCTTCTTCTCAATGTTTTAGCAGGAGCTAAGATGTCGAGCATAAAAAAATAGGTGGCAATCGCCCCTCATTTTGTCGTGGAAAAAATTGCTATTAAGCAAATAAAGGAGATAGATTCATGATTTACAAAGTTTATTATCAAGAAACCAAAGACCGCAACCCAAAACGTGAGCAGACACAATCACTCTATTTGGAAGCAGAAAATGAAGAAGTAGTACACAATTTATTACGCGAGAACACCCCATATAACGTGGAATACATTCAACTTTTAGAAGGCAATCATTTAGAATACGAAAAAGAAAATGCCGACTTCAAGTTAACGGAGTTCTAGCATGAAACTTTCGCTAAAAAACAATGAGACTGGTGTCTTTGCCATTGGTGGATTGGGCGAAATCGGAAAAAATATGTATGGGGTTCAATTCCAAGATGAGATTATCATCATTGATGCTGGAATAAAGTTTCCAGAAGATGACCTATTAGGAATTGATTATGTCATTCCCGATTTTAGTTATGTAGTCCAAAATATTAATAAGGTAAAAGCACTCGTTATCACACATGGTCACGAGGACCATATCGGTGGTGTGCCTTATCTATTGAAGCAGGCTAATATTCCAATCTATGCGGGCGCATTAGCTTTGGCTTTGATCAAAAATAAATTAGATGAGCACGGATTATTACGTGACGCCGAATTACATGAAATCGAAGAAGATTCCGTGATTCGTTTCCGAAAAACGTCAGTCAGTTTTTTCCGTACCACTCACAGTATTCCCGATCCATTAGGTGTCGTAGTTAAAACGCCTTCTGGCAACATTGTGGAAACCGGCGACTTCAAATTTGACTTTACTCCGGTAGGTCAGCCGGCCAACCTACATCGTATGGCTAAGCTTGGCGAAGAAGGCGTCTTGTGTCTGCTTTCTGATAGTACCAATGCAGAAGTCCCTACTTTTACTAAATCCGAACAGACAATTGGGCAATCGATCTTACGGATCATGGAAAAAATCGAAGGCCGGATCATCTTCGCTACCTTCGCTTCCAATATTTCACGTCTGCAACAAGCTGCTAATGCCGCTGTCGCAACTGGACGTAAAATAGCGGTCTTCGGACGTAGTATGGAAAATGCGATTGTTAATGGGCAAAAATTGGGTTACATTACCGTTCCCGATGGCACATTCGTTGACGCCCATGAAATCAATCATTTACCTGCCAATGAATTAATGATCCTATGTACGGGGTCTCAAGGTGAACCAATGGCGGCTCTTTCTCGAATCGCTAATGGGACACACCGTCAGATACAAATTCAACCAGATGATACCGTGATTTTTTCAAGTTCACCGATTCCTGGCAATACGACGAGTGTCAATCATTTGATCAACTTGCTTTCCGAAGCTGGTGCTGAAGTTATTCATGGTAAAGTGAACAACATTCATACTTCCGGTCACGGCAGTCAGCAAGAACAAAAATTGATGTTGCGTTTAATGAAACCAAAGTATTTTGTTCCGATCCATGGTGAATTCCGCATGTTGAAAATCCATACGGGCTTAGCTCAGGACACTGGTGTTCCAGAAGAAAATTGTTTCATTATGGAAAACGGCGACATGCTAGCATTAACAGCAGACAGCGCTCGCCGCGCAGGTCACTTCAATGCCAGTGATGTGTACGTTGACGGCAGCGGTATCGGCGATATTGGTAATGTCGTGTTACGTGATCGCCGAATTCTTTCTGAAGAAGGATTAGTTTTAGCGGTTGCTACCGTAGATATCGAAAAGAAAGAAATTCTAGCTGGTCCAGATATTTTATCTCGTGGATTTGTTTACATGAGAGAATCTGGTGAAATGATCAATGAAGGCCAACGAATTTTATTCCATGCATTACGCGAAGCTTTGAATGAAGCGGGATGTACCGAAACAAAACTAAAAAATGCAATGGTCGCAGCTTTGCAGCCATTCCTATTTGATCAAACAGAACGTCATCCGATGATCTTACCGATGATCATGACACCTGATAACTAAGAAAGGCTTCGCGAACTCGCTCAGCTTTTGAGCAATAAGACCAAAATATTTCTAAATTGCTTCTCAAATTTCGAAATATTTTTGCTTATTGCCGATAAAGCTAGTTCGTGAAGCCAGACATGGATATACCCGCTACAAAGCGATTTATTCATGTGAAAAATTTATACTTCCTTTAATGTTAACAAAAGCATCTATCTGATAAATCAGATAGATATTTTTTTATTTTATTATCAAAATGAACAACTACTTCTTCATTTCTTTAAACAGCCCTTTTTATGCAAAAAAGAATATTATTTTCATGAAAATACAACAAAATCAATTGACAAACAATTGGATTATTTGCACAATGAAAGTTAGCTAGAAAGAATAAATAACTAACACTAGTTATTTTAAAGTTTCTTGAATTTAGAATAAAGGAAGATAAACTATGGTAAGAACACAACGCGTGCAACGGAGCCATATCATTGATGGCGCCTACCAATTAATCATCAATGAAGGGTTTAAAAAATTTCATGCTCGCAATATCGCAAAACATATTGCCTGCTCGACTCAACCGATCTATCGTGAATTTGCCAATTTAGCTGAGTTGAAATCGGTTTTAACCAATCGCATCATAGTTAAATACCAAGATTTCATAGAAGATCAAGAACCAAAATCATTGCAAGCCCTATCAACAGCTATCACAAATTACGCAACAGATTATCCAGATGAGTTTCACCGCTTTTTCTTACAGGATTCTGAAACGATCCAACTAGTCAAACAAGTAACAAGTGATGTTTTTAGTACAATTCAGCCTGAAAAGTGTAATCCCGTCTTTTTTGATTTTTTCTGGCAGTATTGTATTGGTAAGGCCGCGTTGGCCATCAATGATGCCAATCATACTGATGATTTAGAAGAAGATCGGCTCTTTCAATTCTCTTTTGAAAGCTAAACTCTTTAGTGAATCAGAGTTGTAGGATTTCCATAAACCTTTTTTAGCAGAAAAAAAGCCTTAGAGAAATTTCTCTAAGGCTTTGTGGTTTTATTGCTTGTTAACGTTAGCTGCTTGAGGTCCGCGATCGCTTTCTTCAACATCGAAAGTTACTGCTTGTCCTTCTTCTAATGTTTTGAAGCCGTCGCCTTGGATAGCTGAGAAATGTACGAATACATCGCTGCCATCTTCACGAGTGATGAAGCCAAAACCTTTTTCTGCGTTAAACCATTTTACTGTTCCGTTTTCCATGAATAAAATCCTCCTCGTGCCTAAGCACTTATTGATTGTAACATTGCTGGCTTACGAAAAGGGAAACATATGTGTACCAACTCGCAACTCAAACAAAATTACAATAATAGTTTAACACTGGTTTTAGCCTAGGCGCAAGGGTTTTCAATCGCTACTTTAAGTAATTTTCTTCACGTAAACTGAAATATTTGGTTTCTCCGACAATAATGTGGTCTAATAGCTCGATTCCCATCATCGCTCCACACTCCTTGACTCGTTCCGTGAAATCCAAATCATTCTGCGAGGGGGTGGGATTTCCTGAAGGATGGTTATGCCCTAAAGCGACCCGTGCCGCACTGATTCGGACAGCTTCACGAAATATCTCTCTTGGGTGAGCAATGCTTTGATTGAGTGATCCGATGAAGATCGTCTTTTGTAAAATGATCTCATTTTTAGTATTTAAAAAGAAGGCCACCAAATGTTCCTGCTGACAGTCTTTCAACTCAGAGATCAGAAGCTGCCCTAATGAAAAGCTGGACTGAACCTTCCCCATCTTAGGCTGCAACGCTCGATTGATCCGATAACCGAATTCCATCATCGCCTTGAGCTCGATTGCCCGAGTCTCACCAATTCCTTTAAATTGTTGGAGTTCCTGCAGCGTGGCATGTTTCAAATCGTATAGCGCTGGATATTTTCGCAAAATGCTCCCCGCCAACTCCATGACATTTTGCTGACGCGAACCATTCCGCAAAATGATCGCCAATAATTCTTGATCCGATAAATGCTTTTCCCCTTCTCGCAGCAAACGTTCTCGCGGCCAAGAACTTTCTGGCAGCTCTTGTAATAATAAACTCTTCTCCATAAAAAACTCCTTTACCTACTTTCAATAAAGTACGCAAAGGAGTTTTGATTAATCTTCTAAAAATTCAATCACATCATGCAGCGATGTAAAAACTGCTTCTGTCTTTTCTCTTAGTTCAGCCGTCGGAGGTACAATATCCGGTACCATCACAACCGGAACACCCGCACCCTCTGCCGCTAAAATACCATTTTTTGAATCCTCCAGCACTAAGCAATCTGCGCCGCTCATGCCCAAGCGTTCGGCAGCGATCACAAAAATTTCTGGATCTGGTTTGGCAAATTTCACGTCTTCTGCAGAAATAATATCTGAAAATTTATCTCGGATGCCTGCATGCTCCAATAAAATTTCAATGACAGGTCGGACATTACTTGAAGCCAACACCCGCGGGATTTCTTTTTCTTCTAAATAAGCCAGCAGCTCATGAACACCGGGCTTCAAATCAACCTCACCTGTTTTGAAACGGTCATGTGCCATTCCCCAGCTCTCATCGATAAATTTTTGCACGGTCTCTTCACCATGGTCCGCATACATTTTGTGCAATTCTGCCCATACTTCTTCATCCGAAATACCGATAAAACGAGCATAGGTATCCTTCGTGAAAGGAATGTCGTATTTATCCGCCACGACTAAGTTCGCTTCACAATAAATCGACTCTGTATCAAACAACAGACCATCCATGTCGAAAATAATTCCCTTAACTTTTTTCATTCGTACCTCCTAAGGTTAATAATAATTGACGTACTTCAGAAACGAAGTACAGTGATCCTGTAATTAATAGTAAATCATCGTCCCCCATATCTTCTAACAACTCACCTAAGCCAAACTGCCACAGTGAAACAACTTCGAAGCGGCTGTCCAATTTATCAAATCGGCTAAGATTCAACGCTTTAGGATATTCAAATGTCGTTAAATAAATACGGGCGTTGGGAATTTCTAAAAGCAGCGTCAGCATTTGATCGATGTCTTTTGTTTCTAATGCTGAAAAAAGAATTTTAATGTTGTAATCGCGAAATTCACGTTTTACATTCTCTACTAAACGTTTGATAGCATGACCATTGTGAGCCCCATCCATGACGATCAAGGGCTCTTCACTGATCTTTTCCATCCGTGCGGGCCATTGCGCCTTTGCCAAACCTTTTTGGATCGTCTTTTCCTCAAATGGCAGACCTTGCTGGTCGCAATATAAATGAAAGAGCTCAATGGCAACTCCAGCGTTTTCGACTTGATGCCGTCCTAATAATGGAACTTTAAGAGAAGAAAGTTTCCCTGCGCGATCAGTAAAACTGAACAGTTCCCCCCATGCAGCATCTGGTCGTAAATAATCTACCTGATATTCTTCACCATAGCGATAGACCTTTGCCGTTTCAGTCACAGCTTTTTCAACGATCTCAATTAAGGGACCTGTCGTGATTTTTCCTGTGACTACTGGTGTATTTTTCTTGATGATCCCTGCCTTTTGCTGTGCGATCTCATTTAACGTGTCTCCTAAAACCTCCATATGATCATAACCAATCGTAGTGATCGCAGTCAAAATCGGTTCCACTACATTCGTTGAATCAAGCAATCCGCCTAAGCCAACCTCGACGATGGCAACATCGATCTTTTCAGCGGCAAAATAATCCAGCATGATCGCGGTTAAAATTTCAAATTCCGTGATACCGTTGATCGCCGGATCTTGATCCAACTCAGCCACGATTGGTTGGTACTTCTCAACATATTGAATCAGTACAGCGTCAGGGATTGGTTTCGCATCAATCGCGATCCGTTCATTGAACTCTTCAATATAAGGTGATGTGAAGCTGCCTACTGTTACTCCTGCTTCCATCAAAATGCTGCGTAAATAGGCAACCGTTGACCCTTTACCATTCGTACCGGCGATATGGATCACAGGTACTTTTTTTTCAGGATTTTCTACTTTATTCAATAAAGCTTGGATACGATCTAAACCTGGGCGCGACCCAAATTTTTTCCGACTATGAATCCAAGCAATCGCTTCTTCTATCGTCAAAATTATTCGCCTCATTTACATCAATTTTTGCATGCCTCTAGTATAGCAAAGATTATCAAAGAAAGATTGCGCTGCGCAGATGAATTCTTTTAAAAGAAGAGAAATTTTTAATAATTCATTCCATTTAACAAAAAAATAAGTGCAGCCTTAACAAAGCTGCACCCATTTAATCAATTATTCTTTTTAAGAAATCGTCCGCAAGCTTTCGATACGCTCTTGAACAGCGGCTTGTTTTTCTAAATAATCTTTTTCTTTCTCACGTTCTTCAGCAACGACATTTTCCGGTGCATTTGCTACAAAGCGTTCGTTGGCTAATTTTCCTTGAACACGTTTCACTTCACCAGTCCATTTTGCTAATTCTTTTTCCAAACGTTTGATTTCTTCTTCGATGTTGATCAAGCCGGCTAATGGAAGATAAATTTCCGCACCAGTCAATACCGCAGACATCGCTAAATCAGGCGCCGTAATATCACTGGCAATCACTAATTCTTCTGGATTACAGAAGCGTTCGATGTAGCTGGTGTTTTCGATCAAGAATTCATCCACCTTTGGATCACTTGTTTTAATCAGCAAGGTGATTGGTTTTGACAGCGGCGTATTCACTTCAGCACGAATATTCCGAACAGAACGAATCAGCTCCTTCAAAACTTCCATTCCTTTAGCCGCTGATTCATCGTTGTTTTCTGGATGAACGACTGGATAGTCAGCTACAACTAAGGATTCGCCGGTATGAGGAATCTTCGCCCAAATTTCTTCTGTTACAAACGGCATGATTGGGTGCAATAGACGTAATGTTTGGTCTAAGACATACACTAAAATACTCTTCGTCGTTTGCTTGGCTGCTTCATCTTCACCGTAAAGAATCTCTTTACTCATTTCAATGTACCAGTCACAGAAATCATCCCACATGAAATTGTATAATTGACGACCCGCTTCACCAAATTCAAATTGATCAAATAAATTCGTTACTTTTTCAATCGTTTCGTTCAAACGCGTCAATATCCAACGATCCGCAACGGTTTTTTCTCCAGAAAAGTCAATATCTTCTGCAGTAAAGCCTTCAACATTCATGATTACAAAACGAGAGGCGTTCCAGATTTTATTAATGAAGTTCCAAGCTGCATCCATTTTCTCATAGCTGAAACGAACATCTTGACCCGGTGCTGAACCAGTTGATAGGAACCAGCGCAGTGCATCGGCACCATATTTTTCAATGACGTCCATTGGATCGATCCCGTTGCCTAGCGACTTGCTCATCTTGCGTCCTTGCTCATCACGAATTAATCCATGGATCAGAACATTTTTAAATGGACGTTCATCAGTGAACTCTAAACTTTGGAAGATCATCCGGCTAACCCAGAAGAAAATGATATCGTAGCCAGTCACTAATGTGCTGGTTGGGAAGTAGCGTTTGTAGTCTTCGCTTTCCTCATCAGGCCAGCCCATCGTAGAAAACGGCCATAATGCTGAACTGAACCAAGTATCCAATACGTCCGGATCTTGTTCCCAGTTTTCACTATCTGCTGGTGCTTCCATGCCAACATACATTTCTCCAGTTTCTTTGTGATACCAAGCCGGAATACGGTGGCCCCACCATAACTGACGAGAAATTACCCAATCATGAACATTTTCCATCCAGGTCATAAAGGTATTATTAAAACGAGGCGGGAAGAATTCTACTGCATTGTCGGTGCTTTGATTTTTCACTGCTTGATCTGCCAACGGTCCCATCTTAACAAACCATTGGGTAGATAACCGCGGCTCAACAACCACACCGGTTCTTTCTGAATGTCCCACGCTATGAACCATTTTTTCAACTTTAATTAAACGACCGATTTCTTTAAGATCAGCAACAATCGCTTTGCGAGCTTCGAAACGATCCATACCGGCATATTTACCAGCTAGGTTGTTCATGCTGCCGTCTGCATTCATTACATTAACACGCGGCAAATCATGGCGGTTACCAACTTCAAAGTCATTAGGATCATGAGCCGGGGTAATCTTCACAGCCCCAGTTCCAAATTCACGTTCCACGTAACTATCTGCAATAATCGGAATTTCCTTATTAACTAACGGTAAAATGGCTTTCTTACCGATCAAGTCTTGATAGCGCTCATCTTCAGGGTGAACCGCGATCGCCGTATCTCCCAACATTGTTTCAGGCCGAGTTGTCGCGATTTCCAATACACCGCTGCCGTCAGCAAGCGGATAAGATACATGATAGAAAGCACCCTCTAGATCCTTATGAATAACTTCAATATCAGATAAAGCCGTCTTAGCTTGCGGATCCCAATTGATAATGTACTCGCCGCGGTAAATCAAATCCTTTTCATATAAAGAAACAAAGACTTTACGAACTGCATCAGACAGTCCGTCATCCAAGGTGAAACGTTCACGTCCATAATCAAGTGATAAGCCTAGTTTTGCCCATTGTTCCCGAATATGTCCGGCATATTCATCTTTCCATTCCCAAACTTGATCGACGAACTTTTCGCGGCCAAGATCATAACGAGAAATCCCTTGTTCTCTTAATTTTTCTTCAACCTTTGCTTGAGTAGCGATACCTGCATGGTCCATTCCCGGCAGCCATAACGTATCAAAACCCTGCATCCGTTTTTGACGAATGATCATGTCTTGTAAAGTCGTGTCCCAAGCGTGTCCTAAGTGCAGCTTTCCAGTTACATTTGGCGGTGGGATTACGATTGAATAGGGGTTTGCTTGTTTATCTTCTGATGGTTTGAATAAATCCTGATCTAACCATTTTTGGTAGCGACCCGCTTCAATTTCTTGCGGATTGAATTTTGTTGGTAAATTTTCAGTCATATAAGTTCCTCCTAATGATTGTTTTGTGGGTAATTTATGTTTCCTAGTTCAGAAATTCTGAACGAATAAAAAAGTCCTAGAACACAAATGTGTTCTAGGACGTAAATTACGCGGTACCACCTAAATTGCAGAAAAAACTTCTGCCGCTCAAACATGCTCTAACGGTCATGTGCCGTGCGCTCTTACTTGCTTCAGATCGCAAACTCCCAAGCTACCTTCCATGAGCCAAAGTAAAGATGTCTCAGCCATGCATCTTCTCTCTTAAACTTCGCTTCTCACGTACTCCTCTTGTTCATCGTCTGAATCATTCTACAATGAAGTCAGAAACTTGTAAAGTCCTACTGACCATCAAAATAAATCAACGTCTGCAGCTCAGAGGTTAAATCAATATAGTGCACATGAACATTATCCGGTACTTTCAACGGATCTGGAGCAAAATTCAAGATCGCTGTGACACCGTTAGCAACCACTTGATTGATCGCTCTTTGGGCATTTTGGCTGGGAACCGTTGAGATCGCAACGGTAATTTTTTCTTTTGCCAATACATCATCCATTTCATCAATTGAATGGATATAATAGCCGCAAATTTCTTTACCAACTTTTTCAGGATCATTATCAAATGCGCAAACGATATTTAAATTCTCATTGCGCCGAAAATTATTATTTAAAAGCGCTTGGCCTAGATTTCCACAGCCAATCAGTGCAATTCGCTTTTCTTCCTTGGTTTCCAGCATATCGCTGAAAACTTTGATCAAGTCGCTGACATCATAGCCATAACCGCTTCTGCCTAACTCGCCAAAATGAGAAAAGTCTCGACGAATCGTTGCAGAACCGACTTGAGTCATTTTACTCAGCTCAGAAGATTTAACGCGGGTAATACCATTTTTTTCCAAGCCTTTTAAGCAACGCAGGTACAAAGACAGCCTTTTCGTTGTCGCTTTTGATAGTTGTGGTTTTTGAATGATCCGCTCCATGGTCGTTCTCCTTGTTTATCTTAATGAATTATTTTTTGCTTTTCATGTCATCTGCAAATCTACCGTTTAAGATAGAAAAAAATTTGTTTGTTAAACACTTCACATAAATGATTTTAACATGTAGAAAAAGCAATAACAATCGTTTGCCAAAAAAAGAGCAAGAAAGTATCCTTTCTTGCTCAAAATAATTATAAGAACTCTGCAAACTCTTCGTTTTTTTCTGCCTGAGCAGGAGCGATTTCTTCAAACTTCAGTCCCGCTAAACAACGAGCCATCAACCCTTCAATATCGAAGCGTTCTTCTAATTCTAGAACCTTGTCCAATTTTGGCCGCGTTTTCGGCTGTGGCGGTGCAAAAATCGTACAACAGTCCTCAAACGGTTGGATCGCCAGTTCAAAGGTATCGATTTTTTCTGCCAGCTCGATAATCTCTGTTTTGTCCATCGTCACGACTGGACGAATAATCGGTGTAGTCGTAACTTCATTGATAGCTACCATGCTGTGTAACGTTTGTGAGGCAACCTGTCCCAAAGATTCCCCATTAATGATCACTAAGCCATGGCGCATTTCACGAATCGCATCAGTTAAACGCAGCATCATTCGTCTGGTTAATGTCATCCAATAGCCTTGCGGACTATGCTGCTTGATTTCTTCTTGAATCTCAGTGAAGGGCACTTCAATAAACTGAATATTGCCGACATATGGAGTTAATTTTTCCGTTAGGTCTTTCGCCTTTTGCAATGCTTGCTCACTCGTATACGGCGGACTTGCGAAATGAACTGCTTCGATCTCAACGCCGCGCTTCATTGCTAAGTAACCGGCAACAGGTGAATCGATCCCGCCAGACAACATCAACATACCCCGACCGCTAGTCCCCACTGGCAAGCCGCCAGCTCCTTTGATCGTTTCATATGAAAGATACGCGCCATCACGACGAATCTCCACCCGCAGATTGATATCCGGCCGCTTCATCTGCGCCTTAATATCCGGACAAACATCCATCACAGCATCTCCTAAAAACTGCTGCAGTTCTTGACTATCTAATTCAAAATGATGATCACTGCGTTTAGCTGTGATTTTAAAGGTTTCCCTTCCAGTGTAGACTTCTTTCATAATCTGTTGTGCCATTTGCTTTAACGCATCCAAACTTTTTTCAACGCGAATACTAGGGGAAAAATTTTGAATTCCAAAGACTTTTTCTAACTTAGGTAAAACGAGGCGGCTATCTTCGCCATTTAATAAAATATGCATCCGATCACGATCCGCGTGAATCTTCAAATCAGGAAATTCAGCCAATGCTCCCCGTACATTTTGTGCTAGTCGCATGATGAAGCTTCGACGATTCTTTCCCTTGGTCGACAACTCGCCATAACGCACCATAATTTCAGTATATTGCACGATCATTCTCCTTATTTACTATTTAAATATCGCTTTTCTTTAATTGATCTTTGAAAATTTATCGTATAGATGGTTGAACACCACCATAAATTGTTCTGCCTCTGCCATCGTACTGGCCTCATCCAAACTAACACGTACGGCCGTTGTGGCAATATCATGGGGAACATTCATCGCATGGAGAGTTGAACTATCCACTTTTTTACGACTAGAGCAAGCACTCGTGGTCGAGACGAAGATTTGTTTTTCTTCTAAGGCATGAACTAAAACCTCACCACGAATTCCTTTAATTCCGAAGGTCAAAATGTGAGGAGCAAAGTTTTCATCCCCTGAAAAAATCCTTACTTTGTCATAGCTGGCTAACGCCTCTTTCAAATACTGACGAATTACAGCTGTATGATTAGGGCGTTCGGCTCTTTTTTCAAGATGCATTCGCAACGCACGGCTCATAGCTACGATAGCTGGAAGATTTTCCGTCGTTGCCCGTTGCCCATTTTCCTGACCGCCGCCATTAAGTAAAGGAGCTAACTTTTTCCCAGCTTTCCAATAAATAAAGCCGACACCACGTGGTCCGTGGAATTTGTGAGCAGAGAAAGTCGCAAAATCAACCCGCGGTGTTAGCCATTTAGCTTGATCAACTTTTCCGATAGCCTGTACGGCATCCACATGAAAATGGATCGTTGGATAATTTTCCAAAATATCACTGATAGCTTCAATTGGCTGGATCGCGCCCATCTCATTATTAACACCCATTACTGAAACCAAAATCGTTTCAGGCCGAATTAATTCTGCCAATTTTTCTACTTGGACAAAACCATTTTGATCAACAGGAGCGACACTCACATCATACCCAAGTTCTTTCAATTGTTCGGCAGTACGGCCAACCGCCGGATGCTCTACGCTAGAAATAATAATGTGGTTTCCGTATCCTCGCTTAGCGATCGCAGTCCCCTTCAATACCCAGTTATCACCCTCAGTGCCTCCACTAGTAAAAAATATTTCACCTGCTTGAACATCCAAAAGCTCTGCGATCTGCTTCCGCGCTTGTTGCAGCAAGCGATTCGCCTGTGTTCCTAAATCATGCAAGCTGGATGGATTTCCCATAATGCGTTGACTCGTTTTTACATATGTATCAAGTGCTAACGGATAAATTGCAGTCGTTGCACTATTATCAAAATAAATCATTCTCTGACCTTCCTTCAAAAATTCTTTCCTATTATAGCGAGAATGCCACAAGTCTTCAAGTATTCCTTATAAATAAGAAGAGTTTCCTAAACTATCCTAACATAACTTTTGATACAACGAATTTATTTAAACGAACAAGAATTAATTTGCACAAAAAAAGCCGAGCATATCGCTCAGCTTATACTAAATCTCGGTTGTTAAAATAAAAGTCTTCAATTCGTTTGAATGCCCCTGGTTCAACACGTTCAAGTGCTGTACCGATTTCATCTAAGGCATCTTGATAACGGTATTCTTTGTTAAATAGTTCTAAACTATTTTCAATTGCACTTTTGATTTCAGGGTGCGTGTGACGATAGCGATTTGCATATTGCATCATTTGCTCCGTCAATGCTGCGGCATCAACTAAGTCGTAAGTCTTTTGATCCAACATTTCCATGTCTTCATCGCAAAGACTGACTAATTTATTGATGTCTTGCATGTTAATCCGAATCTTGTTCAATGATTTACTCAATTCTTCTACGCGATCAGTTGCTACAAAGAAGAATTCTAAGTAATCACCTGGCAATCCAGGCAAACGTTGCTGTTCTACATAACGTTTCAAATTGCGCAAGCGGAATTCATATTTCTCGATTTTAGCAGAAGCTTCTTTTTCGCCTTTGCGTAAATCATGCAGGTCGTCGTCGATCTCAACTTGTTTTGTTTCGATATCGTCTAAGACTTTAAATGCATCTTTATAAAATACTTGGACTTCCGAATATGGCAGTTCATGCTTATCGATCTGCGGATCCATATTGCGATTGCGACGTTCCAATTCTTCGATCTCTGTTTGGAATCCGCGGGCACGGCCCAATTCATTATTATTCAAAGCATAGCTTTGAGAAGTATGATCTAATTCTACCATTAACTGATGATTGTTGCGAGAAGCATGCGCGATATATTCACCGATCGTTTTGCGATTGGTCATAACATATTTTTTCGCTTCAAATTCTTTTTCCAATACATCGTAAAGGTCATCGATCAATTCTGCTGTCTCTTTATTAGCTGTTTCAACAGTGCTCAATTCGATTTTTTCTAAATCTTCTAATGAACGTTCTACGTGTTTCTTCACTTTTTCTAAACGAGCTTCGAAATCATCTTCTGGCAAGACAAAATTGTCTGCCATCATCTTCTTATATGTTTTTTCTAACTCATCAATTTGACTTGGGAATGTTTTTTCTAAATCTTCATAGATGGTTGGAACTTTTTGCATGGTTGCTTGAACTTCATAAGTATGTTTTTCAGCATCATCTAAGACTTCCCGAGCTTCAATCGGATCGCCTGAAGTATTCAAGGTTACGAATTGAGTAAACTCGATTTCAACATTTTTCACTTGCTTTTGAATTTCCGGCAAAGCAGGACCAAAGCTGTCTTTCTTTTCTTTCAAATCCTTCTTCAATTCTTCAAAAACATCCAAGGCCTGTTGTACAGCCAAGGAGTTGCGCTCTTCAGTTTCTCTTAATTCTTTTAATCCTGTACGAATGCCTTCGACTTCTTCTTCCATCTCTGTCATTGTACGTTCTGCACTTTCAATCGCTGATTTGCCCTTCATGAAACGGAATGTTTCATTTTGACTCTCAACTTCAAAAATCTGACTTTCTAATTCAGCAAAAGATTTTGTCGAAACATCTGTCCATTTTTGATTCCACTCACGGAAAGTATTCTGACTTTGACCGACAAGGTGCATTTTTTTCACTTCATCGACCTCTTCTACGACAGGAAGATCGAATAACGCTTCTTTCCTTTTATCAAGTTCTTTCAAGCGATCTTGATTCTTTTTCTTCATCAGATAACCAATCAAGTATAAAGCGGCAGCCAAAATGACTAAGCCGATAACGATCCCTATGATTACATTACTTCCCATGTATGATTTTCCTTTCAACTAACAAGATTCAGTTTATTTAATGGTTCATATTTTTCTGTTTTTTGGCGAAAACATCTAACGTAGATTATAACACAAAAGACTTTTCTCTTCACTAGCTAGTTTAGAATTCGTTTTGAAATGTTTATCGCACAGTCACTCTTCATATTAGCATTTTTTAGAATCCGCTTCAATTGTTATAAATTTAAGAAAAGTGTAATTTTATAAAAATTTCTATTTGTTAAAGCGCCAAAGCCCCTTGAAATTATGCCACTTTTCAGATAATATTAAATCCACATTAAAATAAGAGGTGATTAAAGTGAAAGTGATCAAATTTGGCGG
Source organism: Enterococcus hulanensis (assembly GCF_005405485.1). Classification (GTDB taxonomy): domain Bacteria; phylum Bacillota; class Bacilli; order Lactobacillales; family Enterococcaceae; genus Enterococcus_A; species Enterococcus_A hulanensis. The sequence goes on from NZ_BJED01000009.1 coordinate 157,338, forward strand.
AAGCTCCGTAGCTTCAGCTGAACAACTAAAAAAAGTCTTAGCGATCGTTACAGACGACCCTAGCCGTCGTTTCGTCGTGGTTTCTGCTCCAGGAAAGCGAACCAACAAAGACAAAAAAGTCACCGACTTATTGATTCAATTTTATAATGCTGTTGTATACAAACATGATACTGAAGAATTGATTCGTGAGATCGTCGCTCGCTATACAGAAATTGCTGCCGCGTTCCACGTCGATGATGATATTGAAAAAAAATTCAGCGCTGAATTACGTCAACTTCAAGAGAACTATGACGAAACAAACGCTTATGCCCTAGACAGCTTTTTAGCTAGTGGGGAAAACTTAAATGCCCAGTTAGTTGCTGCCTGTTTCCAAAAGAACGGTGTCAACGCACGCTACATCAATCCAAAAGAGTTAGGGATCACGGTTTCTAATGAACCACAAAATGCCCGAATCTTAGATGAATCCTACGATAAAATTTATCAGTGGCGAGATTCAGAGGAAATATTGATTATCCCAGGATTCTTTGGTTACACCAAAGATGGACACCTCTGTACATTTTCGCGAGGCGGCTCCGACATCACTGGCTCCATCGTTGCAGCTGGTTTAAAGGTGGATATGTATGAGAATTTTACTGATGTAGATGGTATTTTTGCTGCCAGTCCAAAATACATCCATGATCCAGAATTAATTGAATACGCAACTTATCGCGAAATTCGCGAATTGACTTATGCAGGCTTCACAGTCTTTCATGATGAAGCCTTGATGCCGGCCTTTAAAGCACAGATTCCCGTGGTGATTAAAAATACGAATAATCCGGATTGCCAAGGAACCTTGATCAAAAAGACCTTCGAAAATGAGAATCGCAATGAAGTCGTAGGTGTTGCCAGCGATGGCGGGTTCTGCGGAATCACGATCGGAAAATATTTGTTAAACCGAGAAGTCGGGATTGTACGAAGAGTTTTACAAATTTTAGAGGATTTAAACATTTGTTTTGAACATATGCCATCTGGAATTGATGATATTTCAATCATTTTACGCGAACGTCAATTAACTCGCGATATTGAAGCTGAACTAATGAAGCAGATTGAAGAAAAGATTCAGCCTGATCAATTATCAATCGAACATGGTCTTTCGGTTGTCGCACTTGTTGGCGAAGGGATGCGCGAACGACCTGGCACTACCTCTGACAGCACTGCTGCATTGGCACGTAAAAATGTTAACCTGCGAATGATTTCTCAGGGAGCTGATGAACGCAGTATCATCTTCGCAATCCGCAGTGAACAAGAACGATTAGCTATCCGATCGCTTTACTACACATTTTTTGATTAAGAACTTTATATGCTTAACAGCAAAAACACAAAAAAAGGAAAAGCCTTTGTTATTCGGCTTTTCCTTTTTGTCTGTCCAGCTCTTTTTTGATCAACGGTTCTGGTGCATATTTTTCTTGCCAATCATCCGGCTTCATCACTTTATTTGTTACCGGATGATAGCGAGGTTTGCCATCAGGAAAAAGTTTCCCCATATTCGCACGATGAACGATTTCAAAAATCGGTTTTGGATCAACGCCAATCAAGGCAAACGAGCCATAAGTAAAGTAGAGCAAGTCCGTCAAAGCATCGACTTCCGCAATTAGCGGATCATCAACTGCTTCGGCTTTTGTCAAAACTTTTTCTTTGGCTTGATCGACACTTTCATGAAGCTCTTTAACTAATTCAGCAAACTCAGCTTCATCGCCTTCTGCTACACCATATAAAAATTCAACGATTTCTTCGGCTTTAAATCCCGCACGAAAACTCCCTCGTTCTTTGGTGAAGGCTTTAGGTTTATTCGGTGGTGTCGGTGCGAAGGTCTCGTGAAACTCGCGCGCCATTTGATACGGTTCGTTCATTTATTGATACTCCCTGCTCTCAACTAAGTGTAGTGATTGTTATTATTAAGTGAATTTAGATACCTGATTTGCGTGCTAAGCTTAAATTACTGTGACTATTAAATAACTTCAAAATGTTTTAGCGCCTGGTAAATCCCATCTTTTTCATTCGTCGCAGTAACATAATCGGCTTGTTCTTTGACCTCAGACAACCCGTTTCCCATCGCCACCCCGATACCAACTTTTTGGATCATTTCGATGTCATTATAGTGATCACCAAAAGCCATTACTTCTTCCAACTCGATTCCTGCTGCTTTGGTAAATTCCAAAATCCCATGATACTTCGAGCCGTTCTTTGGAACGATATCCACCGAATAAGGATTTGAACGCTGGAAGGAACAATCCGGCAACAGCTCTTGCAAACGTTGTGCTTCCGTTTCTGCACTGAAGAGTACACATTGATAGATCGGCTCTTTTAAAATCGATAACTTTTTGTATCTGCCCTTTTCTCGATTCGGACTGAAAGACTGCAATAATCTTCGTGTCGATCTTACTGGAAACCACTTAGGCATCCAGCCGGCAATTTTTTTAAGCAGCGAGTTTTGCGACCATTTCATCAGATGACTGCCATCTAAACGATAACGTCCGCCGAAAATAATTTGACGATGCTCCTCATCAGCAAAATTCACGATCCGTTGTAATGTTTCAGCAGAAAATGGCCGCTGGTAAATATCTTTTTCTTTTGTATAAACCAACTGTCCATTGTACATCACATATACATCTAACGGCAGCTGTTCAATCCGATCCTCGATTTTTACGGGACCTCGACCAGTTGCGATTCCGCAAAAGATTCCCTGCTTTTGAGCTAACCTGATTGCTTCGCGGGTGCTGTCTAACACCTTTGAATCACTGGTAATCAAGGTTCCGTCAATATCAAAAAAAATGGCTTTTATCATGGCACTCCCTCGTTTAAAATAAATCGATTTGACTTGGATTCAATCCTTCATAATCCAATTGAAGAATTTTTTTCAGTTGCATAGCATTATCGGCAGCATCGCCGCCGGAATTATTATTAAAAATGACACCAACTTCAGCGGATTCTTCGGCCGCTTGCCGAACTTTATTTCCTAACTCCTTCAGCTCAGTTTCATTGTAACGATACAATGTGCGCTTCTTGCGCCAATCACCAGTTCGATCATTCCAATAGGCCTGATTCCTGCCGTGAAAACGAAATAGGCTGAAATTTTTATTTGTTACCGTAGGATCTAATGGAACGGTATCTGGTAGTTGCGGTTCATCGACCATTACCAAACTAAAATCCAATGTTCTCATCAGCTGTCTGGTTTTTTCTACAAACTCTTTTGCGTACCAACTATAATCTCGCAGTTCCACCGCTACAGGGAGTTTAGGAAATAACCCTCGCAGTATTTCTAAATAAGCAACGTTTTCTTTGGTACACTTAAATTGTGCCGGAAATTGCGCTAAAAAGCAAAATAACTTTCCGCTTTCGATCATCGGCTTCATGGTTTCTAGAAAATGCTCCTGCATTTCGGACATGGAAGAATAATTATCTTGCCACTTTGCCTGTCCCGTGAATCCTGCATATAGTTTGACTACAAAGCGGAAATCTTCCGGAACTTGCGTCAACCAATTCTCAACCGAACTTTTTTTGGTGATCCCGTAATAGTTCGTATCTAACTCTACTAATGGCAGGTAACCGGCATACTCATACAAAGAAGAGGTCTTCTTACCAGTCAAACTGCTGTGTTCATTAAAAGAAGTTAATCCAATTCGAATCATAGTATCCTAGCCTCCCTTTGTTTCATAGTATACAATAAACATAGCAAAAAATTAGCAACAACGCGCTAATAACGAATGGAGTAATGAAGATGAAACGGATTTTAATTTTACATACAGGCGGAACGATCTCAATGAGTCAAGATGCCGATGGTGCTGTACGTCCAGATAAAAAAAATCCTTTACTAGCGGCTGGACAAGAATTACGCCTGCCGGCTGATATTGAATTGATCGTGGAAGATTTTTCTAACCTGCCTTCTCCCCACATCACTGTTGAAACAATGTTTGATTTAAAAGAAAGAATTAAAGCCGCAAAACAAGAAGGGCTCGACAGTGTCGTTATCACTCACGGGACTGATACTCTGGAGGAAACTGCTTATTTTCTAGAAATAACCATCGGGGATTTGATGCCGATTATTTTGACGGGTGCGATGCGTTCTATCAATGAATTAGGCAGTGATGGTCTTTATAATTTTGAATGTGCGATTCGCGTAGCTGCCTCTGACAATGCTGTCGGCAAAGGGGTGCTCGTTGTCATGAACGATGAAGTTCACAGCGCCCGTTATGTAACGAAAACACATACAACAAATGTGGCAACTTTTAGAACACCGACTTTAGGACCAATCGGCCTAGTTACTAAATCAAAAATTCTTTTTAAACAGGAATTACCTAAGACGACCCGCTATGATATCGACAGTTTCGATGCTATGATCCCGATTGTTAAAGTTTTTGCCGGGATGGAAGGAGACTTCTTTAAGATTTTGGATCAAGCAATTACAGTCGATGGTCTCGTAGTCGAAGCCTTAGGTGCTGGAAATTTACCGCCGCAAACTTTGCCGCCTTTCTATCATTTATTAGAAAAAGGGCTGCCAATCGTTCTAGTTTCACGCTGCTTCAACGGAATTGCTGAACCCGTTTATGATTATCATGGCGGCGGTGTGGAATTAGCACAGCATGGTGTGATCTTCTGCAACGGTATCAATAGTCAAAAAGCTCGCTTGAAATTATTGATCGCGTTAAATGCTCATTTATCAAAAGAAGAATTAAAACAATTTATGGAAGAGTAAATCTTAAAAAAGACCAAAAAAGAAGTTAAATCGAGTAATTCGATTTAACTTCTTTTTTGCCATAATATATTCGCTTCACAAGCAAGCTGATCTCCAAGTCGGATCTCGTGACGAGTTTTCACTTCTTCAGCTTCAATAATTTCATAAAAACTCTCAATGTCATTGCCATATAAAACTTCTTTATCAAATTTAACATTCACATATGATGGCTCATGCCGTGTCATAAAGTCATAACCCAACACATCGATTAACCAGTTAAAGTACATCGCATTATTTACATGATGGTTACTATCAAGGTCGTAATAACGCACATGATACAACTGCTTTTGATCTCCTTCGACTTTTTCGATCTTGGGCCAGCGACGAATCTTCTTGACCTGCGGCGACTCATATGGCGCCATAAGTTGTGCATCAACACTGCTCATCTTGCGATTTTCGATATCCATCAATACAAAGGACATATCGATTTTCAGCAGCTCGGTTCCATCCGCATCATAAACCCAGTAGCTTCGATAACAGAAATAGCGATTGAATTCTGTCGGCTCGGTCACGATCGTAATCTTTTCACCAACCTGCGGCAATCGTTTGATCGTTATTTCTGTTTGTGTGATTACCCAAGTAATCCCTAACGTATTAATATAATCCGTTCCCCGCTCCAGTTCATCACTTTGGTCAGATGACGCCTTGATAGCGACACTCAATAAAGCAGGAAACGTCATATTTTGATTGATGTCGCACTCATAATAGGCGACTTCATGATTAATGGTGTATCTTTTTCCCAATTACTTTCCTCCTAAAGCTAAGACACGATCTACCGCATCGCCGTAAGTCTCCCCAAAAATATTCAGGTGAACGAGCAGATAATAGAATTGGTAGATTGCCAGTCGATCTTGCCAGCCTTCTCGCATCGGCATATTTTCTTGGTAGCTGTCGATAAATTCTTGGCGAAAGCCGCCAAAAAGTTGTGACATTGCAAGATCCATTTCTCGATGTCCGTAAGAAACCGCCGGGTCCACAAAGACAGGTCGGCCCTGCATATCAAAAAAAGTATTGCCGCTCCAAAAATCACCATGCAATAAAGTTGGTTCAAAAGACATTGTACCCCATTTTTGGTAAACCCACTCTTTAAATAACTGATAATTTTTTTCTCGCCGTGCCGTCCAGTGATTTCGACCGTTAGCAATTTCGATTTGGATCTCTAAGCGATTGGTAAAGTAAAAATCCCACCAGTTATCTGAATGTGTGTTGATCTGAGGCAACAGCCCCATAAAATTATTTCTTTTATAGCCAAACTTGATTGCCTTGATTTCATGAAGCTTGCCAAGTTCACGGGCCAAATCTTTTTGATCCCCTTCTCCAGGTTCGATCCACTCCATCAAAAGATATGCCGCATCCATATAACTTCCATGTTGATAAACTTCAGGCACTCGCACTGCATTTCCTAATTCAGCTAATCCATCAACCTCCGCTTGAAAAAAATCCGCCGACATTTTGGGATGGTATTTCAAAAAATAATCTTTTTTTCCATCAGTAACCCGATAAGCCTGATTGATATCACCGCCGCTGATTGGTATTGCTTTTGTTTGCAGATTAAGATAATTCAGCAATTCATCCATTTCGCCAACTCCTTATAACAAATAGATTTTTTGCAGATCTTTGATTTCGTGGGTTGATATGCCAATCCCCTCATGAATAAACTGTTCTACTGTTCCATAATTCTCTTTGATTTGTTCATAGCTAGTTTGTAAATAGATTTCTTTTGCAGACATCATGTCTTCGATTCCATGCAATGCCTCTGCTGGTACACCCGCAAGTTCGGCCTTTTTATACATCTCTTGGACGACTTTTTTCAAATACCGGTTCGTAGCCATATAATCTTCCACGATTGTTTCACTGTCTACTCCTAAGCAATCTAATAACAGGATTGCTGCAAAGCCTGTCCGGTCCTTCCCAGCTGTACAATGAAATAGCAAGCTTTCGTCTGCTTCATGATTATCCAATACTAAATCAAAAAATTTCCGATATTGGCCGCGAACATGCTGATCGGTTACAAAGTGCTTATACACTTCAACCATTTGTTGCAGCGCATTTTCTCCATCCTGCATTCGCTGCATCATTTTTTTGGGCGAAGCCGACGCAGTTTCGGTTTCTTTAAGTGGGAAAATCGGCAAAAAGATGTTCGCCGCTTCCGGAATCTCCTGATCAGGTTGGGCGGTCCGCTCCTCAAGTGAACGGAAATCGACAACTTTTTTTATACCGTAATCACTTAAGTATTGTTTATCTTTTGTATCTAAGTGATTGATGTTTGCAGAACGGATCAATTTGCGATGAGCAACTTTTCTTCCGTCCTTTGTTTCATAGCCACCCAATTCTCGTATATTTTCAGCATGTCGAACAGCTAAGTGTTTAGACATCCAACCAACCTCCTTTTTGCTAAAAGTATAGCACATTGCAAAAGAAAACGCTTTTCTTGATAGAAACAAACTTCTGTCAAAAAAGGCTTCCTCCGCAGCTCGCGAAATTTCCCAATAAAATATCTTTTCTTTTTATCACCAAAAAAAAGACCTGAAACAAATAAATTTGCTTCAAGTCTTCACTTAATTAAGCTAATGCACCCATTGGGTCCCATGGTGCTAAAACGGTCGGTTCTGCTTCAAAAGCCGCTAACTGTTCGGGTGTCAAAAATTCTTTACGAACCACGATTTGGTACGTATATTCATCCATCCATTCGTCACTCATTACAAAGAAGCCTTTTTCACCGACTTTTTCGCCCCAGCTATTTTCAACTTTCCATTTTTTGGCTTGATTATCAATCAGGTCAACGCCTGTTAAAACCATAGCATGAGTCATCATGCTTTCGCCGTAGTCTAAACGCTCTGCTTTAGTCATCGTCAAATCGACATCAAACAAGTCTTCTACATCATAAGCATCTAATGCCATAATACCGCTGTCGCGAGTAGAAGATTGACCAACATCACAGCCAAACCACACAGACTCACCTTGCTCTAACTGCTTGATTGCTAGTGTTTTGAATTCATCCATTTCGAGATTCAAATACTTCACTTGCTTGCCGTCAACTACGTTACCCAGCATGTCAACAGTATATGACTTCATAAAAGGTTTATCATCAGTAGGAGCATTAATGATGCTGACATACTCATCTAGATCTATACCCACATATTTTTCATAGAAACTTTGCGGTGTTAAGCCTTGATCTAAATGATAGTTTTTTTCGTCGTCTCGATATTCAAAATCAAAAACATCTGGCGGTGTACCTAACGAAATTGCCAAAAGGTTATAGACTTCCTGCAGCATCGCTTCACGATTAGCTTGAATTTCTTCTGCAGTTGCATCCTCTGCCACCATTTGTCGTAATAATACTGCGTGTTTGCGTAATAGTTTGTTTAAATAATTATTTAAATCACGTGAATTTGAACTATTGCTGCTTTCTGGCATTACGCTTTTTGGTACAACACCATATTTTTGAAAAAGTGAGACGATCATATCCCATTGTCCGCCGTCTTGCTGTGGCGTTTGCAATAGAAAGGCTACTTCACGACTCGTCACGGACTGTTCTGCTGTATTTAAAATATTTTCATAGAAATAATTCGCTTTTTCATATTTATCCCAAAAGAAGGTATAGTTTTGTGAAAGTTCAAAATCCTTCAGCTGAAATGTCGTCAATAGTCTATGACGAAATGTATTCAGGGCTGCAAACATCCAGCAACGCCCAGATTGTTTTTGATTCGCAACTTTTCCCGTTGCAAGATCAATTGAAAAAACCGGCGTATTCTCAACATGCGCCTGCATGTTCTCTGCTGAAGCTCGGATACCATTTTTCACTACGCCTCGTTGAAGTGCAACTTGTTTTGAATTTTTTGCAAAAGCTTCACGAAAAGCTTGGGTTCGTTCATTAGTAATTTTTGACATAAAAAAACGCCTCCTTGCCCCTCATTTTACGCTTAATGAGGCAAAGAGACAATTAATTTACAAACTCGGCTGTAAAACTTGTTTCCCTTTTTCTATCCATTGACCGACTCGTTTACTGGATAAAGTGGCAGTCAACAGCATGCTGCCGATAAATAATAAGAACAGCTCTAGTGAACTGATTTCAAAATCAAGCTCCAGTGCGCGCAGTCCTTTGACTAAAAAACCATGGAGCAAATAAACCGTCAATGTATTTTTTCCCCAATTAGAGAAAAAATGACGTTCTTTTGGAACCAACAATAAAAAAGCGATGATCCCAACCAAACCTGCCGCAAAGAATACTAAACGTTGCGGTCCGCCAAGCAGCGGTTGCGTCAAATAGTCCTCGTAAGGTTTAGATCCAAAGACCCAATATTTATTGATCAAATCATTTCCTTGAATAAATAGAAACAAGCCACTAAATAAAAGAAGCGCGATCCATTTCTTAGGATAAGTTTTCAGTTTTTCGACCCAGCTTTTTGGAATCACATATCCCACCATAAAATAAGGAAAAAAAGTCAACGTCCGTTGAATAGCCAAATAACGGTCAAAAATCGGAAAATAACCGACTAACAGCGCCACGAGCACACTTGCGATCAACACTTGCTTCACAGTAAAGTATTTAGTTAAATGCAGCAAAACATTCCAACCGAATAAGCTCAATAAAAACCAAAGCGACCATTGAGGGATTCCCAGATTTAAACTAAAGGAGTCCTGCAAGCCAATCAGTGTGTAATAGCCTGAATAAAGGACTTGAAAAAATATGTAGGGCAAGACTAATTTTTTTATTAGACTCAGGATCGGTTTAGGGCCGCTTTTAGCGAAATACCCTGAAATCAGAATGAAGGCTGGCATATGAAATGTAAAAATGAAATAGTACAGATCATTATATAAAGGATGGTCATTGGCGAACGGTTGTAAAAAATGACCGAACACGACTAAGATCATCAAGAAAAGTTTTGCGTTGTCAAAATAGGCATCGCGTTTTTCCATTCCGCACCTCCTTATCTCTAGTATAACGAGGTAGGATAACAGGTTCAAAGCAATTCTACTAGTTTTAAAAAAAGGTCATGGTTTTCTCAATATTTCCCTCATATTTAATGTCCTTTTTTCATAAAAAATTCACTTTTTGGGTGTAAAAAAATAGAGACGATCCAATGATCGCCTCTAACAACTCCGGCAGTAGGACTCGAACCTACGACATCATGATTAACAGTCATGCGCTACTACCAACTGAGCTATGCCGGAAGAATACTCTAATATAATATCAATTTTTATTTCATCATGCAATCATAAATTTTCAAAAATATCATGACCGGCATGATCAATTTATTTTAAAACGAACTAGAGGAATTTTTATGCCAAGACGACTTCAACGGAAAAGAAAAAAACATAGATTAACAATCAGATTATCCCTTCTACTAATCATTATTCTAACGCTAAGCGGCCTTTATATTGGACATGCTCGCAGTCAACATATTGCAGCAGAAAAAGAAAAAATCGCGGAATCCAGTTTGCCAAAAACATCTGCTGATTCAACTACCTTACAAACAATAGAACCAAAAAACACTGTATCAGCCAGCATCGAACAGGCATTAGTAGCGAGAAATTTCAGCGGAACTGCCCTAGTCTTTCGACAGGGTCAAATAATTTTGAACAAAGCCTATGGGTGGAAGGATCAAGCAAAAAGAATCCATAATACAATCGATACACAATACTGTATCGGCTCTGTCCAAAAAGGACAAACGGCTTACCTGATCATGCAAGCAGTCAAATCAGGAAAATTGTCCCTAGATCAAAAACTCAGCACCTTCTTTCCGCAAGTACCCAACAGTAAAAATATTTCTATTAAAGATATGTTGAATATGAGTTCGGGCTTGCGAATCGATGAAAAGAAGATCAGCGCCTTAAATACGACTGATTCAAATGAAATACTTGCTGAAACGCTTCGCCAAACCACCGCAGCACAAAATGCTGGATATTCTTACCAGCCGGTTAATTATGTTCTATTGGCGGGCATTTTAGAAAAGCTTTACCAAACCGATTACAATTCTTTGTTTGATAAAGAATTGAAGGAACCGATGAAACTAAACGAAACCAGTTTTTATTCAGAAACAAATAAAGAACAGGCGCTCTCCTACTCTCAAGGCGCTGCTGGCCCAGAATATGCTCCAACAACTGCTTCTTCATATGCTGATGAACTAGGTACAGGAAATGTTTTTATGTCCGCAAAGGATTTATATACCTATTTCCAGACGCTCTTTAATGAAGACTTTTTGACAAACCAAGAACGGACGGAACTCTGGCAATCTTATCCAGGCGAAAAATATGCCAGCGGAATCTATAATATGACGAATAGTTACCATACCCGCGGTGTAAAAGCCCGCTTTGAAAGTGTTGTTGATTTTTCTAAGGATGGACAAAGCGGTATCATCTTACTCTCAAATGTTTGGAATCAGCCAAAAGGCTACAATGACCTTGCTAGCCAACTATATAAGAAAGTCGCCGCTAAATCATAGCAGCGACTTTCTTATAAATAAATATCTCAAGTCTTTTTCCATCAGAATTTTTCTATCCAAGCAGTTGACAAACAGCCTTTACTTCGCTATTCTATATCTTGTGTTAAATAACTATGCCGCCTTAGCTCAGCTGGTAGAGCACCACCATGGTAAGGTGGGGGTCGTCGGTTCAAGTCCGACAGGTGGCTTCTTCGGAACGTTGATATATCAACGTTCTTTTTTTGCTTTCAAGACTAATGAGCTGATTCAACCTCTTCGCAGTGACGAAACAGTGACGACTTTTCATAAATTAACTAGCATCAAAAAAATTAGAAAAACGTTCTGCCGAATCTCGATGTATTTAAATGAATGATTTTTAGAACTATTCTTTCATATTTAGAGAGTAGTTTTTTGTTTTCAAAGAGCGCAAGTGATTAGCCCGCCTCGTATTATCGGTTATGAAATTCTATCAGTGTCAATATCTTTAATTTTCGTTATCCTAGTTAGGAGTAGCGTATCAGTTGCTGAGTGTTGCACTTTATTCTGATATTCAGGATTCTTCAGTCTTCATAAATGGATTTAAACTTCTTATGATAATAGTTCAAATCCACTCTTTATCCATTGATCTCTTTCCATACGCGCTCAATCGCTTCGTATGTTTTGTTGAACTCAGTAGAATGTTTTATCACCAATTGCCTTGTTAACTCTCCATTTCCGTCTCCCAATGATTCATACTCAGAGCTATTCAAATCATTTCTCTTCATTCGAATCATCCCAAAGTCCTCTTTATCCTTTGCTCCTTTAAGCGCAGGATCACTTGTATTAACCGATACAAAAACTTTGTCTCCGTCAATACTGATCCAAAAAAGACCACATTTATAATTAGCCACCGAAATATTACCATTTGGTAAAAACATTGGATACTTGAGATCGTGAGCTTGGAAGGTGTAGCCGTTTTTTTCTAAATAGTTATTACTATCTGTCTGTGTCCAATCTTTCAATTTTGCATTGCGGGGATAAACCATCGTAAACCAGTAAAGATTGTATACCAAGAATAATCCAAGCAAACAAGTACCAATGATCTTAAGTCCTTTATATCGCTTCAATTTTTTCCGTTCTGTAACGATTGTTTCCATAATTATAGGGTCCTCCTTCAGTAGCTGATCCAAAGAAAGCTCATAAAGTTCGCTAAGATAAATCAATTTCTCAATATCTGGAAACGTTCGTCCAGTTTCCCAACTGGAAATCGTCCCACGAGAAACATGTAATTTTTCAGCCACCGCTTCTTGAGTCAGCTGATGTTGTATTCGATGCTTTTTTAATTTTGAACCGATGTCCATAATGTCCTCCTTTAATCTAAGCCTAATAAAAAAGGCGAAAAAAGCCTAGCTACATATTGTAGCATCCCGCCAAATCAACAAATTTACACACTTTTAGACCCTATAAAAATGCAGCATACATGGATTCTTGAAAGCAGGAAGTAAAAATAAACACTTAAAATTTAGCTCTTTTCCCTCTAGTTTAACAATAAAGAAAATCGTATTGTAGTAAGTTCATCCTCTATTTCAACTTTCTCCAAGCCAGACTAAACCGTTTTTGAGTACATAAAATGTAGAATATCCTTCGCAAAAATATTATCTCCTTGATATTTTCCCCAGCGATTCTTTAATTCTGAACTATTAGCAATAGAATCTATAGATCTATCATAAGTGGGGGGCATCATCTATTTCCCTTCATCAATATAATAGAGCTTCCATGTAATTAGCCAGTCTCGAATTTACATTCAACAATCAACTAAACGTGGAACGGTTGCAGCAGCGATCCCTTCAGCCCTTGCTTCTTGCCGTCTCTTTTTTCAAGCAGCTGAAATAGCTTGTCTTTTAGGATAATCCTCCCATTTTACAAATAAACTCTCTTAATTATACTATGAGTCTTGTTTTAAAGTTTCCTCTTCCATGCCCAAAACACAAATACTGATTTCTTCAGAGGTAACATCAAAGAATGACCTCTTAAATAATCAATCATCACTCGCATCTTGTTTCACACACAGTCGAAAATAGGTATCCAACTTTTCTTTTACATTATTCGATTTGTAGCGGTATTCTCGTAATTCTATTGGTTCCAATCTCGCTTATATTTGAAATAGCAATTTTGGATTTTATGAAAAAAAACAGTAGGATAAATCGTTGGTATAAATGACTTCTTAACTTTGTGTCCCTTCAGATTTATTTGTCATTGCAATATAAAATGAAACGAACGATAACCCTAAAAGAATCCCGCCCAAAATATCCGTAATCCAGTGAACGCCTGATAAAATTCTGCCGATCACAATAATGCTCATCACGAGTAAGCAAAGAAAAGACATGATTTTTTTGATTCCCTTTTTTTTCTTAAATAGATAAAAAGCGGAAAGCAAAACGGCAACTGCAAGAAATGTATGACTCGAAGGATACGAAGCTTCTAAATGTCCATCTACCAAAATCGGCCGATAATTGATGATCACTTTTTCAAAAAGAACATAAACAACCACTATCCCAAAATAAAGAAAGCCCAGATTGAGGATCTCTTTATCCACCAGCGAAAGTTTCTTGCGAGCACATAGCTGATATAATCCGCAAGCTGCGAAATATCCCATGATCAATAATGGAAAAACTCCTATGATCTCCGTTACTTGATACCAAAAATGACTGGTTCCGATTTTATCAAAAAAATACTCATTGATTGTTGCATAGCCCACCTCAGAATGTTGCGGTCCTACTTTTTGTACATCGATTACTTTCAAACTGATCGTATATAAAATAAAAAGTAAAAATAATCCCAATCCTGTTTTTAATTGCTTTTGTTTCGTATTCATAGACTTTTTCTCCTAATCTTTTTTATTTGGAAGCTGCCCAAACAAAAAGTATCAAAATTGTCTATGTAAAAAAAGAATCGCATCGTCACTGACCTGTGACGATGCGTATCAATGCCTTTCTAATAGGAATAATCCTTTGATTGCCAGAATAATTAAGAGATACGTCGAAGGATATGGGTGTCTGGTCATGATGAAAAGCAGTACGCCCAACAATGTCAAAATCAGGGAAATTCTTATCACTGCTATCTGTTCTTTATGTGCAAAAATAATTTCAAAAATGCCATACAGTACAATTAAAATAACGAACACCAAGGAAACAGATTTCAAAGCAGCCGTTTCAGAAGACAGTTGCCACATCGAAACAAAGGCAATATCCTTTCCTTGAGTTTGACCGAAAATAGGTAAAAAGAGTAATAAACCTGCCATACAATCCAAAATTCCTAACAGTAGATGTTGAAATTTTTGCTGCTGCTTTTTCTTATCGTTTTCCGCGATGGAGATCAGTTCGCTATTAGAAAGTAGCTCATCGATCGATACATCGAAAACTTGAGAAACGGCTTTTAAAGACTCGATGCTGGGAAAGCCCCTTCCTGATTCCCATTTGGAGATGGCGGTTCTTGAGATGAACAGCTTTTCAGCTAACTCTTCTTGGGTCCATTCTTTATTGTGACGCAATTGCTTCAGTTTTTCGTTAAAATCCACTTCCGTTCTCCCCATCTAATATTTTTTGCTTTATACAAATCATACCATATTAAAAAGCAGCTTTTATAATCAGAAAAAGCCCGAGAGAATTTCTCCCCGGCTCATTCAAAAGCATCAATTTCTTGGTTTATTCATCTTCGTCATCATCACTATTGATTCGTTCGTTGACATGGCAAATATTCGCTGCAGCAGATTCTACTAAATTCATCTCAGTACCAATCAATTCGCTGTTGATGAAATCAATCACCATCGGCATATTCATCCCGGCATACAAATCAATGGACTGGCCTTCCAAAATCATTCGCGAAACAACATTACATGGCGTTCCGCCCATTAAATCTGCTAGCACGACGAACTCATCCAACTCAGCAATCGCGGCTTCGAACTTTGCGCGAAAATCTTCTGCTGATTCTGACGGGAGTAAGCCGACTGTATGAATATTTTCCTGAGGTCCCATGATCATTTCCGTACTCTTTTTTAATTCTTCGCAAAAGAGTCCATGACTCACTAAAACTAAATACTTGCTCATCTGTTTTCTCCCTGTTTCTTTTGACGTAATAATTTTTTCACACTATACATGATTTCTACAATACAAGGCAGAACCGATATATTATTTTGAGATCACACCTAATGCCGACAAAGCCACACAAACGACTAAGACAATAAAGATCGCTTTAGTAGATGTCATATTCTTTTTACCCAACATCCAGTAAACACCGCCGACGATACCGGCTGGTAATAGGCGCGGCAGGATCATGTCTAAGTTGTTTTGCATATTAAGAGTCACGTCACCAATACTAGGCGCCCAAGAGAATTTTACATTGATCATGGTTGCGACTAGGGCACCTACCATGAATACCCCAAGTAAAGTTGCGGCATCAGTCAAGGCTGTCAAACGATGCTGCATCGTTGTGACTAAAGAAATCCCTTCACGATAAGCAAACTCCAATTGTTTCCAGCGGAAAATCATGACTGCGATTTGAGCGATGATCCAGATAAAGATTCCGGTTGGATTTCCATTGATCGCCATGTTCGCAGCTAAGGCACCAAAGATCGTCGGAATCAGTGCTGCGAAAATCGAATCACCAATCGCCGCGAATGGTCCCATCAAACCGGCTTTCAACCCAGAGACTGTCTGTTTGCCGCCGATTCCTTCTTTTTCTTCGATCGCTAAGTCGATCCCGGTAATAATCGTGTTAAAGAAATTGGAAGTATTGAAGAATTGGGTATGAGTTTTCATGACTTCTTTTAATTCTGGTGTATCATCGCCGTAAATTTTACGCAATTGCGGCAAAATCGTATAAAGGTAGCCTGATCCTTGCATCCGTTCATAGTTCCACCCCAACTGGAAGGTGAACAAACTTCTGCGATTGATCTGCTTAAAATCTTCCTTTGTCAACTTGTAATTAGATTTCGTCATCTTCGATCTCTCCTTCATCTGAATCATTGGAAGCATCCTCTTTTTTCGGTGCAGGTGCATTTGGTATCATCTGACCATTCTTATAGCTGATCGCTGCCAAGGCAAAACCAACCAACGCGATTGCCAACATTGGCAGAGCATTGAAGACACCGTCAAAGTTTTTCACCACACCAGCTACACCGGTTCCCAAAACTTGCATATTCGTAAAGACGGTTCCCAATAAGGCAGTCAAGGTGAAGCCAAGAATCAAATAAGGAAAATGCTTTTTGACCGGCAAGTAACGTAATAGAATTGCAAAACCGACAGCTGGTAAAACTGCTCCGGCAACCGATAGGCCATCACCTAACCATTTCAGATCACCATTTAAGACAGCCACGACTTTTTCTACTAATCCGCCACCAAAAGCTAAGGCCAGAAAGACTGGAATCATTCGAGAGAGTGACCAAGGAAGTGCACCCATTAAGAAGTTTCGTTCGATCCCTTTATAATTCATTTCATCAACCAATTTGTCGATCCGATGTGCGAAGAACGTATTCGCAAAACGAGCCAAGATATCTAATTGAATCATCAAGCTGGCAACTGGTACCGCGATCGCAGCGATCGCTTGCTCGGGATTCATTCCTAATGCTACTGAGAAAGCGGTTGCTAAAATCGTTCCAGAATTGGCATCGATTTTTGAGGCCCCGCCAAATGTACCGACCCCTAAAACGGTCAACTGCATGCTGCCGCCAATAATAAGTCCGGCTTTCAAGTCTCCCATTACTAAACCAGCAAATAAACCGGCGAAAACGGGCGCACTTAATGAAGAATAAATCTGTAGTTCATCTAAAATTTGATACCCTGCATATAATGTTAATAATAAGATCTGCCACCATAAGATATCCATTCTTTTATTCCTCCTATTTCGCTAAAAGACTCATGAAGTCTTCTGCTTTGTCACTTGGGACCATTTGGGCAATCAAGTGAACACCTTTACTATTTAATTCCTTAAATACCTCTACATCTTGATCAACTACATTGATTGATTTCGTGATCGAGCGCGTTTCATTTGTTTGTGACATATTGCCAACGTTGATTTCTTCGATCGGTACACCTAATTCAACCAGCTTTAATAGGCGGTCTGGTTTGCGCACGACGATCAATAGCCGTTGGGAGTCATATTTTCCGGCCAAAATATTATGTGCTGCTTTTTCAATTGGCAAAACACTTAATCTAACACCCGCTGGAGTTGCTAACTTCAATCCGCTTTTTTCGATATCATTTTGAGCGACTTCATCGTCAATCACCATAATGCGTGAAATGTTCAATTTGGTCGTCCATAAATTTGCTACTTGTCCGTGAATCAAACGTCCGTCAATCCTTACTCCGATAATACTCATGTTTATCCCTCTTTCATGTTTTTATATAGTGGTGCTTTAATTAACTGAATCGTTGGCTGATACATGCCTTCTGTTTCGAAGATAACGATTTCATTCATTCCTTCATTCAATAAACCTTTAGGAATATATAATGAAAGTGTTGGCCCTACTTCCCAAAAGCGTCCGATATTGGTTTGATTAACGAAAACAACACCTTTGCCAAACTGCGACAAATCAATAAAGCAATCTTCAATTTCAGTCAAAGGAACTTCATAGCGATAGAAGCTTGGTTGATTCGGCTGCCATTCTTTTGAATAATCAACGTTCTCACAAGAATCCAGCGGCAAACAATACTGTCTCCAATTGGTAATAAAATGTATATCCGCCATCACTCCAGTGCGTATGCCTTTTTTCTGGGTGTCTGCAAATAATTTATGGCCATAATTGACTCTGCCCATATTTTCAATCAAAATATCGATTTGATTGTTTGCTTGGGACAGTTGAACATTAATATCTTCACCTATCTCAGTTTGATACTGTGTCGCCTGCAGCTCATGATTTACAAAAAGCTGACTGCGGTCACGTCCATCAATCACCCTTAATCTTTCCTCTGCTGCGTCTTTTTCAATCATCGTTCGATAAAGCAGGTAGCCCGTATTTTGTCCCAACTCCTCCATCGTTTGGGGATACTTCGACTGAGTTGGTTCACTTATGGTTTCTAACGTAGCAAAAAGACTCACTTTATCCGTTAGCGGAATATTTTTCTTTTCCAATGATTTCTTGACCAAAGGTTCCTTTTGATGAAGCTCAGGATAATTTTCGCGAAGCATTTTCTGCAGTGCAAAATATTTCTCGGTCGGATTTCCCTGTTCGTCTAATGGTGCGCCATAATCATAAGAAGTGATTTGCGGCAAATCGATCACTCCGCGAGCAGAACAGCCATTCATAAACCCAAAGTTCGTTCCGCCATGGAACATATATAGATTGATGCTCCCTTGTGCCAGAACCTCTTTTACTGCCTCAGCCAATTCCTGCGGAACGCGTTGGATGATCGGTTCTTTCCAACGATTGAACCAGCCATCCCAAAATTCCATACACATCAGCGGCCATTTCTTGTCATATTCATCGAAGAAATGCTGCATCGAAGCAAAATTTTCTTTTGCCTTAGAACCAAAATTACCAGTCACTAAAATATCTTCGTCAATCATGCTGCCGGCTCTCAATGTCCCGCGCCAAGGTCCATCCGATGTAAAGAATGGAACAGTTATCCCCCGCTCACTCAGCAAATCACGGACCGTACGTAAATACTCTTTCTCTTCTCCATAAGAGCCATATTCATTTTCAATTTGAATCATCAAGATGTTGCCGCCATTAGAAAGCTGATGAGGTACGATTTTTTCCAGCAATACATCATAATAATCTGCCACATGCTTCAAATAGACAGCATCATTTGAACGAATACGAGCGGGTTCATTCAACAGCCAAGCTGGAAATCCGCCAAACTCCCACTCTGCACAAATATAAGGCGACGGTCGAACGATCGCATATAAGCCTAATTCCTGTGCAGTCGATAAAAAGCGTTCCAAATCTAAAATGCCGTCAAAATCAAACTGATTCTTTTTTGGTTCATGCAAATTCCATGGTACATAAGTCTCGACGGTATTAAAGCCTAGAGCTTTCAAATTATAAAGCGAATGGTACCAGTCTGAAGGATTCACTCGAAAATAATGAATCGCTCCTGATAAAATCTTAAACGGTTCGCCATTCAGAAGAAAATCTTCCTTAATTTCAAAAGTATTCACACACTCACTCCTTTTTTTGAAAGCGTTTTTAGTATATTAATATACTAAATAATTCTAAATGAAAAGTCAACCGTTTCTATTTTCTCGCGTTGTGTTAAAATCAAGCCATAAAGGGAATTTGAAAATCTCTAATGAAATTTTTAGTCCCTATTCATTTTTTGGAGGAATCATATGGCAATCCCTAAATACCAACTTATAAAAGATGAGCTTAAACAGCAGATCATTTCCGGTAAATTTGAAAATGGTGATAAATTTTATACCGAGGCGGAACTTGCTGAAATGTTCAAGGTCAGCTCGATCACAGTCATTCGGGCGTTAAATGATTTAGTTAAGGACGGGTTTATCGTCCGGCATCAAGGCCGCGGCTCTTTTGTTTCGCGGGCGCGTAAAGGAAAATTAGTTGAGTTTTCCGATATTGAATTATTCCCGATCAGTCATGATCAGGTACAGGTCTTATCGATCGAACGCGGCAATGATCCTAAATTTTTAAGCAAATTAGGACTGCCGGACACCGTTTTTTATTACTGTATCGAACGGCTGCGGACAACTAAAGGTATTCCCTACATTTATCAGCGAACGTATTTACCCGAGCAATATGTGAACTCAAATTATCCAGATTTGAGCTATTATAATTCGATTTATCAACGTTTCAAATTGGATTACAATATTCACATGAATGAAGAAGATTTCACTGAGACAAATGAGATCAAATTTCCTACGCCTGCTGAAAAGGCGGAGAAATTACGAATCCCTGTCGATGAACCCACCGTTTTACAAGTTCGTGTAACGAAACGAAAAGAAACACAACAAATATTGGAATATGTCGAAAGCTATAAAAAATGGAACTTTTACAAAATTGAGCTGGTCTCAAAAAATACGTAACCTCAAGATCGAGCTAACGCTCGATCTTTTTTACTTCAATTTTGGCAAAATGCTGCTCGACATTGGTTGGATCGACGTGGCCTGTCCTTCTTTCTTGAGCATTGGCCATACCAGTCGCCATACACATCTTTAGTAGTTCCTCAGGCGGCATTGCCTGTGACACCCCGTAAGCGAAGCCCGCGATGGTCGAATCACCAGAACCCACAGGATTTACGACTTTGATCGTGGGGATCGTCACTCGATAAAAATCACTTTTATGCTTAGCGATTGCTCCAGCCTTACCTAAGGAAACAACAATCCATTCGATTCCTGCAAATAAGGGTTGGGTTAAGGCCGTTTGAATGTCGGCCAAATGATCAAGAGAAAATTTTTGCTCCAGCAAAGCTTCCAATTCTTCTAAATTCGGTTTAATTAAAAAGGGCTTTTGTTGGCCTGCCAAGACTTTTCTCAAGCTTTCACCGGAAGTATCGACTAGTACCTTCACGTCTTTTTCATGTGCAGCTTGAACGAGCCTTTGATAAAAATCCTGCGGCAAGCCCTTCGCTAAGCTGCCAGATATGGTGACGATCTCGGTTTGTTCAAGCAGCTCTGCAAATTTTTCTAAAAAGGCGCATTGCTCTTCTCCTGAAATCGTCGGTCCGGCTTCCAAAATCTCTGTCTGATTGCCTTCATGCAAAATAGCAATCGAATCCCGCGTTTCCTCTTTGATCGGTGTAAAGGCTTGTTTGATGCCAGCTTTTTTTAGTTCGGCGGCGATAAACGCACCATGAAAGCCGCCAAGCACACCGGCAGCAAGGACATCGCCGCCGAGATCATGGATCACGCGAGTCACATTAAGCCCTTTTCCGCCAGCCGTTTTAGTCACCTGACTGGTTCGATTCACCGTGTCGATGTTCAACCTTTCCAGCGGATAGGATATATCGATCGAAGGATTCATCGTTACTGTTACTATCACGAGCTCGCCTCCTATTTTACGACAGCTTCTTCGGCCACCTGTACTTTGTCATACCAAGGGCTGGCAGTTTTTGCCAAAACGTTATTCAAGCTTTCGATATTCGCGCGGCCTTCCGTTTCAAGCCATTGGCGAGCGGCCGTTTCACCAGATTCGATGAAGGGTTTCACACCATTTTTCCAAGTTGCGCGTCCACATAAAACACCGTTGAAAGTCGAACCGGATTCTTTAGCAAAGACTAACGTTTGCTGGAACAATTCCGTTGAAACACCGGCGCTTAGGAAAATAAATGGCAGGTTCGTTGCTTGGCTTTGTTCTAAGAAGTAATTCGCGGCTTCCTCTTTCGTGTAGGCCGCTTCCCCAGTTGCGAAGCCTTCGACAAAATTCATATTGACGGGCACTTCAACCTTTAATACATCCACTTTGTACTGTGGCTTCGAAAATTCCTTCATCATTTCATTGACTTTATGAGGCTTCACTTTAGCATATTCAAACGAAGCGGAATCTTCATTTTGAGCATCATAAGAAACTAATTCTAAATAGAAGGGTAAATCTTCCTCTGCACATTCGCTGCCTAATCGCTCGATGAATACATGCTTTTGCTGATTGATTTCTGGGTTTTCATCGACATCATAATAAAGCAGGAACTTAATCGCGTCTGCCCCTTGTTCCTTCAGGCGTAAAACAGACCAGTCAGCTAATAAATCCGGCAAACGTCCTGGTGTGGTTGCGTCATAGCCGGTTTTTTCATAAGCCAGCAATAAACCGGCTTCTTTATGGCGCGCTTTTGCAGCCGGCAAGCCATATTCAGGGTCCAATAAAATTGATGAAGCATAAGGCGTTAATTCACTAGAAACCAATTCCTTAAAGTGTTCAATATGTTCATCCGTCGGCTCTGTATCCAACGCTTTGATCATCTTTTTCAGTGCCCCTCGTTGATCGATCGCCAAGGCGCTGATGATCCCGTCTTTTGTTGATAAGCGATCCATCGCCGCTTTTTTACCTGCTGTCAATATCCGCATGGTTCTTCCTCCCAGTTCGTTCTTACTTGTATTCATGAATCGTTACACCTTTTACCACACGGTTAACCGTTCCCGTTGGTGACGGCGTATCTGGTTTATTGGCTACTTTAATAGATGTCAGCAGCGCAACAGTCTGAGCAACCATGACATAGGCCAAGGCTAGATAGCCATCCGGCAACAATTGTGCGTCAGCTGCGAATTCAAATTTATCGCCAGAAAAATTCCGTTCACCTGGTTGAGTGATGGCAAACACACCGGAAGCGATTTCATCTCCGCGAACCTCTTCTAAGACATCCAAGTCATAATCGCGGGTGTACGGATCATTATTGATAAAGCCGAACATGATCGTTTTTTCATTGATAAAGGATTTGGGTCCGTGACGGAAGCCCATTGATGAATCGAAGACTGTCGCAATCTTACCTGCGGTCAGCTCCAGAATTTTCAATTGTGCTTCCCGAGTTAAGCCAGACAAGCTGCCTGAACCAACATAAACGATCCGTTCAAAATCAAGCTCTACGATTTTTTCGATCTCATTTTCACGAGCCAGAACTTCTTTTCCTAGGCTGCTTAATGTCGCAACATACTTTTGTTTTTCCGTTAAAGCGGTTTGGTCAAAAGTCAATAATGCGCCTAATGTCATACATGAAAAGCTGCCGGTCATCGCGAAACCATCATCATTGGAACGAGGTGGCATCAGGAATAAGAAGCTGTTGGCATCACTTTTACTGATTTGAGCCAATTGTCCTTCTGCGGCACAAGTAATCGAGAGATGATGGATCGTGTCAACGACGTGATTTGCGATCTCAACTGCGGCTAAACTTTCAGGACTGTTTCCGCTTCTGGCAAAGGAAACGAGCAGAGTCGGTTCTTCTTTGATCAGATATTCCTGCGGTTCTGCCACGATGTCGGTCGTCCCGATACTTTCAAAGCTAAACTCTTGTATGTTTCCATGCTTGCGCAAGTAGGGAACAGCTGTGTCACCAACATATTGCGACGTTCCTGCACCGGTAAAGACCACGCGGGTCCGTTTGCCTTGCGCTTGCTTTCGAACTTCTGCTAAAAATTCTGCTAATTCTGTTTGTAGTGTTTGATATCCTTCAATGGTCTCTTCCCATAATTCAGGCTGTTGGCGAATCTCACGAGTCGTGATCTCAGCGCCCAGCTGTTCTAACTTTTCTTTTGCTACTGTAAACATGCTTCGACACTCCTAACTATTTCGAATATGGCGAATCTGATAATGAAATTGATCCGCACGAGCGACACTCAAAGTAAATTCAATCATTTCATTTTTCATATTATAGGTCTGACGAGCTAAATGAAGGACTGGTGCCCCTTCATGGATCATCAGCTGCTTCGCGTCATCCTTTGAAGCGATACTGGCATACAATTCCTCATCGGCTAAGCGAACGGTTTGATCGAAATCCTCTGAAAATAGATCATAAAGCGGTTTGCTCCGTAAAAGCTGGTCGTCCAAGGACAAGAAAAACTTCACCGGCAAATAAGTATCTTCGATCATCAAGGGCTCGCGGTCAGCGATACGCAGCCGACTTAGTTTAAAGACAGCCTCGCCTAGCGAAAGATTGAGATGCTGAGAAATAAATTTGTCTGCTTCGATTTTTTCAAAAGATAAGATCCTCGTCTCTGGATGGCGTCCGAGACTTTTCATCTGTTCCGTAAAACTATAGGCGCCCGCTAAGTCTGCCGCATCTTGCTTGATATCGGAGACAAAGGTACCTTTTCCGTGACGGCGATAAATATAACCGGTATTTTCCAATTCCTGCAGAGCTAAGCGAACCGTCGTCCGGCTAACTCCGTATTGTGCTGTCAATTCTCGTTCAGACGGCAGCTTATCATGAGGAATCATGCTTGTTTCCATCCGTTCCTTCAATAGATCGACAAGCTGATGATACAAAGCTTTGTTTTTAAAAGAATTTTCCATGGGATTCTCCTTCTTTATGACTGGTTATAACCACAAACCAATAGTAAGGTGGTTTTTAAAAGCTTGTCAATAAAAAATCTTGTAAAAAAATTCATTATAGCTACAATCATTGAATTAACAACGTTTACTCTGACTCATTCTTTTGCAATAAACACTTTAACTTCCTCACGTCGCTTCGATTTCCAGAAAAAATAAACAATAATCTAATACCAGTTAAGGAAATAGTCAGCCAATCTTCTGTTTTTAAGCATAAAAAAAGTGCCGACACGCTGGTCAGCACTTTTGCTACGATTACATTGTTTATTAAAAAACCAGAACCGGCGTTCCAACCTCAAGGATCGGATAGAGTTCATCCATTTTAGCCGGCGGGGTATTGATACAGCCATGGGAACCACGATACAGCCACAAATCGCCCCCATAGGCATATTGCCAATCAGAATCATGAATACCGACACCTGTCTTATCGATCGGCATCCAGTAACGGACCGGACTTGCATATTTAGAGCCGTCATCGTTCAAGCCTCGCAAAATTTGATCCGTTGATTTGCTCGTCACGTAATTCACTCCCGGCGGAGTCGGCGTCGACGGCTTTCCGCTGACGATATCTGTTTCAAATTGAAGTTTTCCTTCTTTGTAATACCACATATATTGATTTTGCAGATCTACTTCCACATAAGTATTGCCGATACTTGTCTGAATATCTGGGACTTCACTTTCGACGACTGGTGTGCGGTTGAAATTCTTCCCTTTTAAAATCTGAGCACTTAAAGCCGCCACCTCTGAAGGAATATCGATCGTCCAGCTATAGATACCGACTGGTACAGCAACTTCTCCACGTTTGGTACTGTTAAAAGGTGTGGGATTTTCCATAGTATTGTATTCAGCATTTAAGTTGGTGACAAAAGCCGTAACCTTCTCTTGATCAAGCTGTATATCCGCTTTTTCATCCGTTGTTAACCAACTTGCAAGTTCTTCGGCAGGAATGGCAATTTGCTTCCCGTTGATCGTATAACTCGCCTTTATTTTAGCCAACTGGTTCATTTGGTCTTTTAATTTTTTTAACTGGCTATCATCTTTAGTCAGAATCGGTTGTGCATAATAATCCTCGACGTTGACTGTCTGCTTCCCATTTTCTAGATTTTTGATGAGAGCCTTTTGTGCAGCAGCGACATCGATCGTATCTCCCTGTTTTTCGGGAACGATCACAAAATCGCCTTCACGCCATTCGATCTTCGCATTGGTTGTCGGTGTACGCGTCACGTTCTTTTGCAGGATCTCGTTGCCTAAATTTTCGACCAATTGATCGACATGGGCTTGATCATAGCTGCTGGGAAGTTCGTGCCGACTTCCTAATAAATTGGTTATTCCCCAAGCAAAGGGAGTCTGCTGCTGCTTAATCTTCATGAGTGCAGTCGAATGATCCTTCTGCCAGCCAAGCTCGCTCCGCTTAATTTTCTTCCATAATTTGTTATCAAGCGAAATCGCCACAGATGCTTCGGTTAACTCCGTATTGATTTTTTCGTTTGCCTGTTCAATGGTCAGTCCACCCACATTAATATTATTGACCTTGGTCTTCGGCAGCAAGCGTTCTGCATAATGAACACTCTTATAAGAATAGAAACTAACAAATACAAGTAAAACTACCAAACAAATAATTATGATCCTTTTCGTTTTCTCCTGAAAAAAATCTTCCCCAAACCTTTTCAAAAACATTTCCTCACTTTTCCTGATTGAAATTGTCCTATTCCAAAGCAGCTACCCCTGCTGCCTCAAAAAGGTTAAACCTTTTACTACCCTCATATTCTACCAAAAAAATAACGAGCTATGTCTAATAATTTGTGTTTTTTTTGTGAAATACTAGCAAAACCATCGAAAAAATATTTTTGCAGAGCATTTTCACCTATAATCACCAAAAAAATAGCTTTCAAATAATTGGATCTTCGAGAAAAGAAGTCGAATGTAATCCACGATTTTGTCTGATCGATTATTTTCATGTTTCAAAACTAACATGAAAAAGTCGATCATCCATCCGGCGATTGGGCTGCTCGATCGCCATCTGGATCTTTTCAGCATAAGCTTTGCCTAACTCTCGGTAAGGCTGGCGAACACTTTTGATCTGCGGGCGAACGAACTGAGTGACCTCGCCGCCATCAAATCCAACCACTGTGATTTCTTGATCCAAAATTTTCCCACTATCATAGACAGCCTGATAGCAGCCGATCGCCACCATATCATCACAACAAAAGATCGCACTTACCTCCGAGTGGCGCAATAATTCCGTTGCCCCTTGATAGCCGCCCGCTATAGTCAACGGCCGCTTTTGAATGTACTTTTCTTCTATTAATAAACCGTGATCGATCAAAGCCTGATGATAGGCCTCATAGCGCTCGCCCAAATGATAGTGTTCGGAATTATCCATGATCAATCCAATCTTCCGATGGCCCTTGCCAATCAGCCATTTGATTGCTTGATAAACACCAGTATATTCGTCGATCTTCACGGTCCCATAGTAGCCTTCGTTCAACCCGCGGTCAGCAAAGATTACTGGTATATCCTGAAAACGTCCTTTATGAATACTGTTTTCTTCACTATAGTCATGCGGGGTGAATAGGAAGATTCCCTCCACCGCGATCCTTGCCAATTGTTCTAACAATTCTCGTTCCTTGGAAAAATCGTAGTTTGATTCGCAAATGATCAAGTAATAGCCTTGCTGCTCTACTTGATATTTGATCTCGCGTACGATCGCCGATGCGAATTGTTCTGAGAAATCTGGAACGATGACCCCGATCGTCTTTGACTTTTTGGCAATAATATTAGAAGCAAAATAATTTGGTGAATATTGCTGTTCCTCAATCACCCTTAATACTCGCTGCTTTGTTGCCTCACTAAAACGCCCACCCTTTTGATTAAGAATCTGGGAGACGGTTGTAACTGATACTCCCGCTAATTGGGCGATTTCTTTGATTGTAACCTTCATTTTTCACCTCGTTCAGTCTCTTTTTGTTTACCTTTTCTTAAGAAATATTCCACTGATTTCGCGGATTTTTCCTGACATAATTTTCTGATTCTTTACAGTGAAGTTTCAACATTGCAAGTTTCATCAGCGCTTTCAAAATTGACCGTTCTAAAATAAGGCGTTATTTCCTTATCAGAAAGCTCTTTTCAATCATTCTTAAAAGAGATTAAGTATTTCAAAAGCTCGGTTTTGAGCGCTCTTTGTTACATTTCTACATTGCTTTGTAACGTCTTGTCACTGGTTTATAACCCACGTCATGAAGATGGATGGTAAAGTATGTCTCGTAGTCGAAATGACTGATTTAAATTAAAAACTTTTTTGGAGGAATTTACATAATGAAATTTGGAAAAACTCTTGTACTTACGACTTTACTGACAGCCGGTGCGGTATTTGCACTAGGAACGAACGAAGCACACGCTGCTGAAAACTACACGGTTCAATCGGGCGACACTTTATCAAAAATCTCAATCAAATTTGCTGGCGACAACAGCTTAGTTGATTCAATCGCTGCTGAAAACAAAATTTCTAACGTAGACATGATTTTTGAAGGTCAAAACTTAACGATCGATACAGATGCTAAAGGCAATACAACAGTAGCCCCTGCTCAAGAACAAGCAGCACCCGTTCAAGCAGAACAACCAACTCAAGCGGCTGCTCCTGTTCAAGCAGCAACTCAACAAGCCGCTGCACCTGCTGCTGAAGCAACACCAGCAAGTACGAACTCAGCTAAAGAATGGATCGCACAACGCGAATCTAGCGGTTCTTACACTGCAACAAACGGTCAATACATCGGACGTTACCAATTATCTGCTTCATACCTAAACGGTGACTACTCTGCCGCTAACCAAGAACGCGTAGCTGACCAATATGTAACTTCTCGTTATGGTTCATGGGAAGGCGCTCAAGCATTCTGGCAAGCAAACGGCTGGTACTAAAGAGCTTTAAAAATCCCTCGTCTGAGGGATTTTTTTTTATGCCTCTCTACAATAACTCTTTAATCACTGCAGGAAGTTCTGCAACGATCTCCACGATTTTATCTGCCCCTGCTTCAGCCAGCTCTTGGCGATCGCCAAATCCATACAAAACTCCGATACTCTGCAAATGGTTCGCTTTGGCACCTAAAATATCAAACTTGCGGTCACCGATCATTACTGCAGGAGCCTTATCCAGTTGATTCAACGCATGAGCGATCACGTCTGCTTTCTTTGAGCGTTCTCCAGCCAAATCCGCTCCAAAAATCCCAGTAAAATATTTTGCAAGACCAGTATTTTCTATCACCTGCTCTGCAAAAACTTCTGGCTTCGAGGTTGCTACTGCTAAACAGTAGTCTGTCGATAATTCTGCCAATAAATCCTCAATCCCTGAATACACCGATAACTGTTTGATGCCTTCTTCCCCATAATACTCGCGATAGATCTCGACCGCAGCCTGAGCTTCACTTTCAGACACACCGTAAAGTTGCATCAGCGTATCGGTCAACGGCGGCCCAATAAAACTATGCAATGTCGCCTCGTCGGGAATCTCCAGACCCTTTTTTTCCAGCATATAACGAACACTATTCAAGATTCCTTCACTAGAATCAGTCAATGTTCCATCTAAATCAAACAAAACTATATTTTTCATCGTCTACCTCCTGCCTCCATCCTACTGATTCCATCAGAAAATATCAACCTAAGGCAATATTCTTGCTTAAAAAAGTTATTACACATATACTTACTTTTAGTAAGAACTTAGGAGGAAATTATTATGGACACACAAATTCGCGGATTACATCACGTAACAGCTATGACTTCTAGTGCCGAAAAAAATTATCGCTTCTTTACCGATATTTTAGGCTTGCGAATGATCAAAAAAACCGTCAATCAAGACGATATCGAAACCTATCATTTATATTTTACCGACGACACCGGCGCTCCTGGAACAGACATGACCTTTTTCGATTTCCCGCAAATTCCAAAGGGAACGAAAGGAACGAACAGTATTTCACGAACTGGTTTTCGGGTTCCCAGCGATGCTTCTTTAGACTATTGGGCACAGCGCTTTACAAATTCAGCTGTCGCTCATGGTGAAATCAAAGAACGCTTCGGGAAAAAATATCTCGAGTTTCATGATTACGATGACCAACTGTTCCAATTAGTATCAGATGAAAATAATCAAGGTGTTGCCGCCGGTACACCATGGAAGAATTCAAACGTGCCTGCCGAACATGCAATCATCGGCTTAGGGCCAACGATTGTCACAGTAGCAAAATTTGAACACTTAAAACTCGTTTTAGAAAACCTGCTGGGCTTTGAAGAAACTGCTGCAGAAGGTAGTTTACATCAATTTGAGGTGGGTGAAGGCGGCAATGGTGCTACCATCCTTGTCGATGATCAGCCAGACATGCTTCCCGCGCAAGAAGGCTATGGTAATGTTCACCATTTAGCACTGCGAGTTGCAGATGATGAAGCACTGCGGGATTGGATCGAAAAAATCAATGCACTGGAATTTCCCAACTCCGGATTTGTCGATCGTTTCTATTTCCAATCAGAATATTTCTTAGCCGCACCAAATGTTTTATTTGAATTGGCAACAGATGGTCCCGGCTTCTTGCAAGATGAGACTTATGACCACGCAGGTGAAATCCTTTCCTTGCCGCCTCATCTACAATCAAAACGTCAAGAAATCGAAGAATACGTTCGCCCATTCGATACCTCTGACGCCAATAAAAAACGTCAATAAGGAGAGAGCCATGCTTTTCTATTCAGCCAAAGAACTGACTACGAAACAAAATTATAAATTTCTGACCGGCAGTATCATCCCGCGTCCAATCGCTTGGATCACAACGATCAATCAAGAAACGAACGTGGTAAATGCTGCACCTTTCAGTTATTTTAATGTCGTTGCCAAAGAATTACCGTTAGTCAGTCTTTCAATCAATCGAAACGAACAGCAAATGAAGGACACGGCTCATAATTTACTGCAGCAAAAAGAGGGCGTGATTCATCTTGTTAATGACAGCATATTAACTGAAATGAATCAGTCCTCTGCTTCTCTTCCGCCTGATGAAAGTGAATTGGCTCATAGTAACCTAACAATGATAAATAGCCAAGAAGTCGCTGTACCTGCTATTCAGGAAGCACCGATCCGCTTTGAAGTTCGACTACATCAATATGTACCAGTTAAGGACAATGCTGAGAATATCATCAGCGACTTGTTCATTTTAGAAGTTCTGAATTACTATTTTAAAGAAGAGATTTTCGATCAAGCACAAGAATACATTGATCCCATAAAATTCGATCCTTTAGCGCGCTTAGCTGGCAACACATACAGCCATATCGCAAGAACACTAGATAAAAAAAGACCAAAATAAATAAGGAGCGGGCTCAACGAGCTCACTCCTTATTTTCACGTAAATCAATAATTTGTACATTTCCATCAATCATACCGCTAGGACCCTTCAGTTTGATCAACGACATGCGCGGTTCAAAAATCAAAGACATCTCATCTTCCAAATACAACTTAGAGTGTTCTTTAATAGGAATGCTGCCGATAGTACTATCAACATCTAAAGTATAATCAGAATGATCCTGTTCCTCATCTAAAACAAGCAGACGAAAACTAATATTTAATGCGCAGCTGCCAGCTTTAGAATAACGCCCCACACCATCATCCAAATCTAAAACAATTCGGTTACCATGATACTTTTCAAGTCGTTTTACCAACTCATTAGATATATTTATATACATAATTCTCATCACCTCATGTAAAGCATAGCACGATTCTATTAATCAGCTAAATAGTTTGCTCACAATAAAAAAAGACAATCCATAATGAATTGTCTTTCGAACTCCGGCAGTAGGACTCGAACCTACGACATCATGATTAACAGTCATGCGCTACTACCAACTGAGCTATGCCGGAATAATTACAGCGTGGCGACGTCCTAATCTCACAAGGGGCAACCCCTCACTACAATCGGCGCTAAGAAGCTTAACTTCTGTGTTCGA
>NZ_BJED01000010.1 GCF_005405485.1 Enterococcus hulanensis
TCGAACACAGAAGTTAAGCTTCTTAGCGCCGATTGTAGTGAGGGGTTGCCCCTTGTGAGATTAGGACGTCGCCACGCAATTGGACTATTCACGATGTGAATAGTCTTTTTTATATTGATTATCTATGAATTCCGGTTCTTAAGTTATCACAATGCTGTAAGGTGTTGATGATAACTTTTTTTATTATCTATTTTAGTGATTTAAAAAATAGTATATTATTTTTAGCTAAAAAGTGTTCATGTTATACTAAAATTACGAAGAATATTGGAGGAATGTGATGGGTAAGCGAGTGTTTAAGGGAGGAATTGATCTTCATCAGGATTCTGCTCTTCATTTGAGAGGTATCAATAATTATAAAAATGTGGAAAGTATTCATCCTAAAAAGGTTTATATTCCAGTTCAGCAGCATATCGGTGAGGTTGCTGAGGTAATCGTGACTGTAGGTGAAGAGGTTTTTTTAGGGCAACCTATTGCAAAAATAGGTGATGGATTGGGAGCGAATGTTCACGCAAGTATTTCTGGAAAGATTATTGCAATAGAGGAAATTGATCAAGGACAAGGTAGGGAAATGACTTGTGTGGTCATTGAAAATGATTTCCGTGAGCAGCCTCGTGAAGTACACCATGAAACGATTGATGAACTGACACCGGAAATAATTGTCGAACGAGTAGAAGCTGCTGGAGTAGTAGGGTTAGGCGGTGCGACATTTCCTAGTCATGTAAAATTAAATCCTAAAGAAAAGATTCATACGTGCATTTTTAATGGTGCAGAATGTGAACCACTATTGATGGCTGATGCAGCATTAATGGTCACTCAAGGTGAAAAGTTATTCAGGGGTTGTGAGTTGGTTCTAAAAGCAGTAGAAGCAAAAGAAGGAATTATTGCCATTGAAGATGATAAACAAGAAGCAATTGATGCCATACGGAATTTATGTCAAGATAGCCTAAATATTTCAGTGATTGAGGTTCCTTCAGTCTATCCTCAGGGAAGTACCGAGATGCTTTTTAAAACAATTACTGGGAAAGAAGCTCCTGCTACAGGATCAACAAGAGATTTGGGTTATTTGATTATTAATGTAGCGACGACAGTGGCAGTTTTTGAAGCAATTGATCCAGGAATTCCTTTGAGTCATCGAATCTGTTCAGTTGTTGGAGATGTTAAAACGCAAAAGAATGTTTATTTTCCGATTGGAACTTCTATTGAGGATATGATTGATTTTTGTAATGGTTTTGATGGAAAACCATCGAAAATTATTACAGGTGGTTTTATGATGGGAAAAACTGTGGATACTATGGCAGCCTCTTTGACGAAATCTGCAAATGGTCTAATCGTCATTAACGAGACACATGACCAGGATAGTACACCTAGTGCATGTATTATGTGTGCACGCTGTGTAGAAGTTTGTCCGATTGGCCTTTTGCCTCATCAACTTGAGAAAAATTATTTGAAGGAAAATTGGAAACGACTAGAAAAACTATATGTGGATAGTTGTATTAATTGTGGCTGCTGTACGTATATTTGTCCTGCTCGGCGTCATTTAGCTGAACATATCGTTGCTGGACAGCAAATGATTAAAGAGAGGCAGGGGTAGTGTTATGGTTGAAAAACGTTCTTTTGAGACAGTCCGAAGCGAAGATTATCCCATGATGGAAGCTTCACCTCATTTGTTGTTCCCTGAAAAAACGGATCGAATTATGCAATTGGTATTATTGGCATTGTTACCCAGTGTGTTAGTCTCGATTATTTTCTTTGGTATTCGTTCGCTGCTACTATATATTATCGCAGTAGGCACCTGTTTATTTTGTGAATTTCTATGGTTTAAGCTTCGTAAAAATACGATTCCTAAAGATTTTTCGGCAGCTGTGACGGGAGTTTTATTAGCGATGAGCTTGCCGGCAAGCGTCCCTTTGTGGTATCCCGCTTTAGGGGGAGCAATCGGAATTATTGTAGCAAAGGAATTGTTTGGTGGAATTGGTCGGAATTTGTTGAATCCAGCTTTAACAGGTCGAGCTGTTTTAAGGTTGATTTTTGTCAAAGAAATGTCGGCCAATGTACAACCGCATCCTTTCTTTTCAACTAACGGATTAGATGTCGTGTCTTCAGCGACCCCTTTAACGAAAGTAGAGGCAGGGGAATCACTAAACTCAAGTCAAATAGTAGATAGTTTGACTGGCATGATCGCTGGAAAAAATGGTGAAACAATGGCTATACTTTTATTTTTAGGTGGTTTGTTTTTACTATATAAAAAGGTAATTACATGGCACATTCCATTTTGTATGCTCGGAACAATTGCTGTAATAGCTTTATTATTAGGAAAAGGTGATCCTACGATTGTTTTTGCTCATGTTTTTGGCGGAGCTACGATGTTAGGCGCATTTTTTATGGCAACCGATTATAGCACATCGCCTACAACACCAAGAGGTGAAATTATTTATGGGATTTGCTGCGGATTATTATTAATGGCTTGGCGGGAATTTAGCTCGATGCCTGAGGGGATGACGTTCATTTTGTTAATTATGAACTGTTTCGTTCCGCTGATAGATCATCTTATTATACCAAGAGTCTATGGAGTAGAAAACTAGCAATTATTTTCTGTAAAAAGTGGACGTCCTTTCATACTAGTGATAAAGTGGTAAAGATATTGGTAGTTACCAGTTTATTTAATAGAATTTTTTTGAAAATCAAGTAACGGAAGATTTTCAATTTTTATGATAGAGAGGATTGTTTTATTTGCTTTACGTAGCTAGACACGGAGAGACCGAGTGGAATAGGAAAGGAATTATTTCGGGGAGAAGCGACATTGCTTTGTCGCAGGTGGGATATGAGCAGGCAGCTATTTTATCAGAGGAAGCAGCTAAGCTTGAATCACCCATAACCGGAATCATTCACTCGCCGTTGGTAAGGGCAAGAGAAACGGCAAGAATTGTAGCTGAAAATAATGATTTGCCAATGAGCATGGATCCCCGTTTGATTGAATTAGATTATGGTGATTACGATGGAACAAGCGATGAACAAGAAGGATATTTGAAAATTCGGACTCAATTTGCAGTACGTTATCCGAATGGTGAATCGTTGATGGATGTTTATGCTCGAATAGTACCGTTGTTGGAAGAGTTGGAGCAAGATGAAGATCAGACCTATCTATTAGTTTGTCATAATTCAGTGATACGTGCGATCAAAAATTATTTTGAGCCGTTGGAAAATAAAAAGGTCTTTGACTATCGAACACCAAATGCAAAATTGATTGCATTTGAATGGAAAAAAGCAGTTTCGAATATCAAGAGTGCTTAAAAATATCGACTCCCAGAAGTTAGATTTTTGGTCTAACTTTCGGGGGTCGATAGACTTTGTCCGGTTTTTTATATTGTTGCATGCATCGCATGAATTGTTTGAATCGTGCGTTGCCATTTTTCTTGTTCCACATCTGAAAGACTGAGAGGAAATTGTTCAGTGATACCTTGTTGTGAAACCTTCGCAGGAGAGCCCACGTAGCAGCTTTCAGAGAGGTGATAATGACTAACAGGCACTACGAGATGATTATTATTTAAAATAGCTTCAGCGATGCGTGCGGCTTGAATTGCGATACCATAAGAAGTATAACCTTTGCCTCTGAATGT
Organism: Enterococcus hulanensis; assembly: GCF_005405485.1. Lineage (GTDB taxonomy): Bacteria > Bacillota > Bacilli > Lactobacillales > Enterococcaceae > Enterococcus_A > Enterococcus_A hulanensis. Next base: position 3,618 of record NZ_BJED01000010.1, read on the forward strand.
GACCCAGCCGCCATCACGAGCAGCTTCATCTAAAGCGGTAAGCTGTTCTTTAGTCAAAGTATCAGTGATTGGGACACCACCGATTCGAACACTGGACCATGCCACAAATTGGCTTTCACCATGTTCACCGATTACATATCCATCAATAGCTGAAGGGTGGACATTTAGACTGCGACTAACAGCATGTTTCATTCGACCGGTATCTAATGAGGTTCCAGTTCCAAAGACACGTTCACGCGGAAAACCTGTAAGTTCCTGCAGATATTGAGTAATTACATCACAAGGATTAGTAATATTCAATATAATCCCCTTAAATCCAGATTCCGTGATTTTTGGAGCCCATTCTTCAACAATCGTTTTAGTTAAGTTCAATTCTGCAAAACGATCAGGGTTTCCTTCAAAAATTGAAATATCACCTGCAGCAAAAATAATTACATCAGTATCTTTCAACTCTGTCAAATTAGGTTCGATCAAACGAACTTGATGAGTTTGTTCCATTTGGCCGTCCATCAGATCATTCAGTTCTGCTCTAAGTATATTTTCCTTTGAGTCAAAGAGTACTAACTCATCAACTATATTTTTTGAAATCAAAGTGTAAGCTGTCGTGCTTCCAACATGGCCCACACCAATAATTGCGATTTTTCTCAATTACAACACGCCTCTCATAAAATTTCTTATTTTTAAAAGAATGCCCCTAACATGAGAAAAAGTCAATAGATTAATTAGTAAATGATTAATTTGATGCTTTATCTTTCAAAATTTGATAAACACATTGGCAATCAGCCGAAGTTCCTCTCAGTTCATAATCGGCTAAGAAAGGAACACCAAATGCTTCACTATATTGCTTTGCTGTTAAGCAATATTGGTAGTTGAAGTTTTTGTTCCCGCTGCCGACAACGCCCAAACACTTCTTGTAATTATCTTCATATTCCAGATACTCACGCATAGCCTCCGTTAAAATTTCGGTATCACCATTATCTACACCGTTGCCGCCCTCCAAATAGGTAGGGACAAAGGTGAAGAAGGGAGCAGATTCTATATCAAAAGGACTGTTTTCAGAAATTTCTTTAGCTGTAATCAAAGGATTTGTCGAATCCAGTTCATGTTGTTCTTCAGCATGAATCTCGAGACGTTTAACAAATGCTTTTGTATTTCCTGAGATTGATATATATAAAATATTCATGACTTTTTTCCTCCTAGAACAATAATAGTAGTTCGATCTATCTCGAAAATTATAACACGAAAAAGGATTGACGAACGAATGTAAACGGTTGCGAAAAATCGTAAAATGTGGTATAAATGTAGGTGTAAGGGGTAGGTCCCTAGTGTTGTTAAATCGTACAACGGAAGTGAGCGGAAGCAGTGTTCATTTCAAAGTGAATGCCGAAAAGGCAGAAAGGAAGTAGGGATTTGAAGTCTCCTTACCAAGTTATTCTAATCTAGCGGGGAAGAGAAATGTAGACAGTAGAACCATTTCTCCACTTAATGGTGAGGCTTAAACGGAATTCAAGCACAAAAGACGTTTAAGACCTAGAAAAGGGTGTAAATATTCCAGAAATCTGGAATGAAGAAAAAACACTTAGCCATTAGACCTGCTAGATTATTTTTTTTGCCTAAAAAAGCCAGCTGATCAGCTGGCTTTTTCGACGTCTATTTGTTGTAATAGCGGATATCTCCACTAATTTTATTGATTGCATAATTAGTTGGATCTGAGAAAGTATGGGTTTCCCCATCAGTTGGCATTTTTTTGTTGAACATTTCTTCGTATTCTTCAATCGACAATTGTTGTCGCCCAGCAAGCAATGCTTGATTTCCTTCAATAGTTAAATACTTTTTGTAATCGTCCATCAAGGTCATAGAGAAAAATTCGCTGACTGCACCAGAACCGTAACTGAACAAACCGATACGATCTCCGGCAGCTAAATCCCCGTTATCTAATAATGACATCAATCCAAGATATAAAGAGCCAGTATATAGATTACCAACTTGTCGACTATAAACAACAGCTTCATCATAGCGGGCTTCCAGTCGTTGCTGCTCAGCTTCTGTCATTTCTGGGAAGATTGCTCGTAACGCTTTGCGTCCCATTTTCGTATAAGGCAGATGGAAAGTCAAGGCAGCGTAGTCAGTGCTGTCAGTTTGATTGACCTTCTTATTTTGTTCCCAGATACGGGTGAAAGAGTCAATATAGACTTGATTTGACATATGGCCATCTACCAATGGATAGTCATGTCCCGCTGGGCGCCAGAAATCATAAACGTCTTCTGAATAAAAGACGCTGTCGTTATTAAAGGATAGTAGGTGAGGGTTGCTAGTTATTAATATAGCAACAGCACCACAACCTTGCGTTGGTTCACCGCCAGTGCTTAATCCATATTTTGCGATGTCAGCTGTGATAACTAAAACCTTACGATCTGGGTGTAATGTAACGTAGTCATTGGCTTGTTGCAAAGCGGCAGTACCGCCATAGCAAGCATGTTTTATTTCAAATGAACGAGCAAAGGGTTGAATATCTAATAGTCCATGAATAATTACCGACGCAGATTTTGAAAAGTCGGTACTAGATTCTGTTCCGACGATTACCATGTCAATGTCCTTTTTGTCTTCATCTGTAAGAATTTTTGCAGCAGCACTTGCTCCTAAAGTAACGATGTCTTGTGTCTCAGGAATAATTGCCATCTGATCTTGCCCAAGACCAATGTGAAATTTGTTGGGGTCAGTCTCACGTGCATGTGCCAAGTCCGTCATATCAAGATAATAATTTGGTACGTGGAAACTGATTTTGTCAATCCCTATATTCATATTGCTCCTCCTATTTCTTATTGATGAAATCTTTTCACAAAAAATGATTCCACCACGTATATCTTTCTACTGTATTACTAAAGTAATAAGCAGAGCAGACATCCTTTTCTTCCAAAGGTAAATATATCATAGAAAGGTCATAATTAGTTAAGTTTGAATCTTAAGAAATTATAAAACTATCTGTGCTATACTTACGTCTGATTTTTAATGAAAATATTGGAGGTGCACCCTTGGAAGAAATAGTTATTTTAAGCGCTGTACGAACACCAATTGGCAGATATAAAGGCAAATTAGCAACCGTTTCAGCCGTCGAGCTCGGTGCAATCGCTATCAAAGAAGCGATCAAACGTGCAGAGCTTGCGCCAGATCAAGTGGAACAGGTATTTATGGGGAATGTATTGCAGGCAGGAAATGGTCAGAATGTGGCACGTCAATCAGCAGTAAAAGCAGGCGTATCCTATGAGGTACCAGCCACAACCATTAATGAGGTTTGCGGGTCAGGAATGAAGTCGATTATTTTCGCGATGCAGCAAATATTACTAGGTGAAGCCCATGTAGTTGTTGCCGGGGGGACAGAAAATATGTCTCAAGCACCAAAAGTGACCAGCTTTGATTATGCAGCGCAAGAATGGCAAGAACCAAAATCAAGCATGATTTATGACGGTTTGACTGATGCTTTCAGCGGCAAGCATATGGGATTGACGGCAGAAAAGGTAGCTGAGGAATATCATGTTACTCGTGAAATGCAGGATCAATACGCATATGAGTCACAAATGAAGGCAGCAAAAGCCAGTAAAGATGGAAAGTTTGAATCAGAGATTGTTCCTATCCCTCTATCGGATGGCAGCACTTTAAGAGAAGATGAAGGGATTCGTTTTGATTCAACATTAGAAAAAATTAGCTCATTGAAACCTGCGTTCAAAGAAGGTGGTGTTGTCACTGCGGCTAATGCTTCAACCTTGAATGATGGTGCGTCCGCAGTTGTCTTAGCGTCAAAATCCTATGCGATTGAAAATGGCTTGGCGTACTTAGCTGTTATTAATGGTTATAGTGAAGTAGGGATTGACCCAAGTATTATGGGGATGGCTCCTGTTTCAGCTATTAATAAATTATTAAATAAAGTGAATCGAACAATTGATGAGATCGATACATTCCAAATCAACGAAGCATTTGCTGCAGCTTCTGTTGCTGTTCAAAAAGAATTGAAACTGCCGGATGAAAAAATCAATACTTACGGCGGCGCAATTGCTTTAGGCCACCCTATCGGAGCTAGTGGAACACGTATTGTAGCAACGCTGATTTCGGAATTAATTCAAGAAGACAAGCAACGTGGCGTAGCAAGTCTTTGTATCGGTGGCGGGCTGGGACTAGCCTTGATGATTACGAAAGCGGAGGATCAAGAGACCGCAAAAAAAAAGTTCTATCAAATGACCCAAGCTGAACGCTTAGCTGAGTTGGTCAAAGAAAAAAAGTTGTCAGCTAAAGAAGCCGCGCAATTGCAAGCGGAAACTGTGCTGCCAGAAAAAATTTCGAATAACCTGATTGAAAATCAAATCAGTGAAGGTTCAATTCCTCTGGGGGTGGCACAAAATTTTGTTATCAACGGAGAAAAGAAAATTATTCCAATGGTAACAGAGGAACCTTCTGTAATTGCAGCTGCTAGTAATGCAGGTAAAATTATCGCAAAATCTGGCGGTATTCATACGCGTGTGATCAATCAAAATATGCTGGGTCAAATTGTTTTGCGAAATGTCACAGACTTTACCGCAATAAAAAAAGTTATTGCTGAAAATGAACAAGAACTTTTTGCCGTAGCTGAAAAGAGCTACCCGTCGATCTATCAACGTGGTGGCGGACTTAGGTCAATTGACATACGTATTTTTGAAGAGGGCTTTCTTTCATTAGATTTAGAGGTTGATACTAAAGATGCAATGGGGGCCAATATTCTAAACACGATGCTGGAAGCTATGGCCCAGGAAGTACGGCAACTGATTCCTGATGCAGATATTTTGTTTAGTATTTTGAGCAATTACGCGACGCAGTCCTTGATCGAAGCAAGTTGCGAAATTTCTTTAGAGCAACTTGCTCCGGAGCTCGTTGAAAAAATCATTTCGGCCAGCGACTATAGTAAAATTGATCCTTATCGTGCAGCTACCCATAATAAAGGAATCATGAATGGTATTGATGCTGTTGTTTTAGCGACGGGGAATGATACGCGTGCAGTAGAGGCGGCTTGCCACGCTTATGCTGCTCGAAATGGACGCTATGAAGGTTTGACGGACTGGTACATTAAAAATGATAAGCTCGTTGGAAAACTAGTTCTACCAATGAAGGTCGGCATTGTGGGCGGTGCGACAAAGGTCTTGCCTAAAGCACAATTGAGCTTAAAACTATTAGAAGTTTCATCTGCTGCCGAGTTAGGTGAAGTTATTGTGGCCGTTGGGTTGGCCCAAAATCTCGCTGCAATACGCGCTTTGGTGACGGACGGTATCCAAAAAGGTCACATGGCGATGCAAAGCCGTTCATTAGCAATCACTGCTGGAGCGACAACCAAAGAGGTACCGCTGGTTTCCAGACAATTAAGAAAAGCTGAACGAATGAATTTGGCAACAGCAGAAGAAATTATTAAAAATCTTCGTCTGGGCTAGTAAACTAATTGTCATTTTAAAAAAAGTAGAGTCATAAAACGACTCTGCTTTTTTCTTCGAAATTTTAAAGAAACTACTGTTATTATATTTTTTTATTTGGTAGTTTTTCGAACTGTTTTCAGAATTTAATAATTAAATTTCTAAATCTTTTTTTGACCTTGAAACCTTTTTATACCAAAGGTTTTCAAGGTTTTTCTATTTTGATAATTGAAAAAGAGAAACGAAATTTTCAAAAAAATGTTTGACAGGTGATTCATAACTTGTTATATTGTGTTCGAAAATAAAATATGATTTGTTAGGTGAGGCTCCTATACAAACATAGGCTACTGCCCAAAAATGTCGAGAGACGCCAATGGGTAGAACAGGAACTGTCGAATACAAGGCTTTTCTTAAGGTAGCTAAGATGTTTGTCTTTACGTTGTATAGTGCCAAAACTCAACGATTAGATCGACTATACGACTTTGTCTATTTGGGATGAATTGATTGGTAAGGCTTTTCGCTGAGTTTTTGAGCGAAAAGTCTTTTTTTGCGTAACGGTCATTGCTATTTTCAAGATAGAAAAGGGAGGGATTTACCATGGTAAAACAGTGTTCACATTAACTAAGTGGAATAGCTCATTGTATTGTGAGGCATTAACATTAAGAAACAAGGTATTAAAGGCAAGTTCTGGAAAACGATTTTTATTGAAAGCGCCAAAAGATGAGAGAAATGATCTTCACTTGATTATTAAGCAGGAAGATCACGTAGTAGGAACTTTATTGCTTCATCCGATTTCAGAAAAATGTGTACAAATCAAGCAGGTTGCAGTGGATTCTCGTTATCAAGGAGCAGGATTAGGTAAAAATTTACTCATTTATGCGGAACAGGTCGCAAGAAGATTTGGTTTTTGCTTTGTATTTCTTACAGGGAGAAAACAGGCCTGGGGATTTTATGAAAAGCTAGGATACCAAACTATATCGAATGATTATCAGGAAGGTCAATTAATCATGCGAATCTACAAAAAAGACCTTCAGTCGCCACTGGAACAGGTGGAAAAAAGGGAGATGAAAACAAATGGATGACAGTAGTTCAATAATTACGGGTTTGTGGCAGAAAAAAGTGAATAAAAAGACGCTATTGTCTATTTGTTTTTAACCCCCGCTTTTCTCCATAAGCCCGTCTGTAGGAGGGACAACCATGAATACGCTAAAAGATATTATCTTATACCTGTTTATTGGAATAGGGTTATGGCATATTTTTTTCGGGGAAAAGGAGAAGAACATGAAACAACAAAAATTAACGACGACAAAAACGAATTATAGTTTATTTGCCAAAAAGACAACAAGGAGCATCTTTGAAACATTCAGAACATCGAGTCTTGGATTGTCGAGTGAGCAAGTTGAAGAAGCAAAAGAAAAGTTCGGAGAGAACAAAATTCCGTATAAGAAATCTACACCATTTTTTATCGAGGTTTTAAAAGCATTTATCACACCGTTTACTTTGGTGTTAATTGGTTTGGGAGTGATTTCTCTCATCACAGAAGGGATCATGCCTGAACCAGGTGAAAAAGATTTCTTCGGCAGCGGGATTATTTTAGTCATGGTATTAGTCAGCGGCACAATGACCTTGGTACAATCTGTACGTTCAAACAAGGCTGCTGAAAAGTTGAAATCACTTGTAAAAGTTACCGCAACAGTTCGCAGAGACAATCAGTATAAGGAAATTCCTATGGAAGAAATTGTCTGCGGAGATTTAGTTAAACTTTCCGCGGGAGATATGATTCCAGCAGATATCCGCTTGATTTCTGCAAAGGATTTATTTATTTCACAATCGGCACTGACCGGTGAGAGCTATCCTGTTGAGAAATGTGCTGACAAAATGAATTGGCAAAAAGAATCTGAGACCAGCTATGATAATTTAGTATTTATGGGAAGCAATGTAATCAGCGGAAGCGCTGAAGGAATAGTCATTGCCACAGGAGCGAAAACGCTATTCGGCGATGTTGCTAAATCCTTATCTGCTACACCGATTCAAACCAGCTTTGAGCTGGGAATTCGCAAGACGTCCTTTTTGTTTATTAAGTTTATGGCATTGATGGCTCCGACAGTAATTGTGATTAATGGATTTACTAAAGGAGATTGGATGGAAGCTTTCTTATTTGGTTTATCCGTTGCTGTGGGGCTGACGCCAGAAATGCTGCCGATGATCGTTACGACAAATTTAGTTAAAGGCGCTACAGGGATGGCAAAGAATGGTACGATCATCAAAAATCTAAATGCTATCCAAAATTTTGGTGCGATAGATGTTTTATGCACGGATAAAACCGGAACGCTGACGCAAGATAAAATCATTCTTGAATATCATCTGGATTGTGATGGTGAAGAAGATAATCGTGTCTTGAGACATGCGTATCTCAATAGCTATTATCAAACGGGGCTGAAAAATCTGATTGACGTAGCAATTATCGAATCAACTAATCAAGAATTAGATACAAATAAGATTCGCTACAAAAAAGTTGATGAGATTCCGTTTGACTTTCAGCGTCGCAGAATGAGTGTGGTCGTAGAAGATCAATATGGCAAAACACAAATGATTACAAAGGGCGCAATCGAAGAGATGTTGGAAATTTCTTCCTTTGTTGATTTTAAAGGGCAGGTCACTAAACTAACTGATGAAGTAAAAAAACAGGTTTTGAGAAAAGTTCATGAGTTGAATGAGGATGGGTTACGAGTGATTGGTGTTGCTCAAAAGACAAATCCAAGTGTGGTCGGTGAATTTTCAACTGCGGATGAGGCAGAAATGGTCTTGATTGGTTACTTGGCATTTTTAGATCCGCCAAAAGAAACGACCAAACAGGCATTGCAAGCATTAAAGGATAACGGCGTGGGAGTAAAAGTTTTAACTGGCGATAATGCACTAGTGACAAAATCTGTCTGTAAGCAAGTTGGACTAGGGGCAGAAACGATCATCCACGGAGAAGGCTTAGTCCATTTAAGAGATGAAGAATTAGCAGAAATTGCAGAAAGTTATAATGTATTTGTAAAATTGAACCCGCAACAGAAGCAAAAAATCACCAGTTTACTTAGAGAAAACGGACATACAGTTGGTTTTCTGGGTGACGGGATCAATGATGCGCCAGCAATGAAAGCGGCAGATGTTGGGATATCTGTTGATACGGCTGTTGACATTGCTAAAGAATCTGCTGATGTGATTTTATTGGAGAAAGATTTGATGATTCTCGAACAGGGAATTCTTTCAGGCAGAGAAACCTTCGGGAACATTATGAAATATATCAAAGCAACTGCAAGTTCAAATTTCGGAAATATGTTTTCAGTCTTGATTGCAAGTTCGTTCTTACCATTTTTACCAATGCTGCCATTGCAAATTTTATTTTTGAATCTGATTTACGATATTTCTTGTATTTCAATTCCATGGGATCGAATGGATAAGGAATATTTGGAGAAGCCCAAAAAATGGACAGCATCTAGTATTGGGAAATTTATGATTTGGCTGGGACCAACGAGTTCGGTCTTTGATATCACGACCTACTTATTGATGTACTTTGTCATTTGTCCAACAGTGCTTGGAGGAGATTTCCATTCTTTATCTCCCGAGCAGCAAGCAGCCTTTATCGCGATTTTCCATGCAGGCTGGTTTGTTGAATCGCTTTGGTCACAAACACTGGTCTTGCATGCGTTGCGCACACCTCAGATTCCATTTATCCAAAGTAGAGGCTCCTTCATCATGACAGTGATCACTACTATGGGGATTATTACTGGGACTCTTTTACCATTTACGAATTTTGGTAAAAATTTAGGCTTGGGAATTCTTCCTAATCAATATTGGTTATGGCTAGTTATTACGATTTTTGCATACCTGATTTTGGTTACATTGGTGAAAAAAGTTTATATTCAACGTTATCAAGAATTGCTCTAAGAGAAAATCAAACGCCCCTGATTTATTAGGGGCGTTTGATCTTATTTTTTAATGTCGTTCCGCAAATAGACCATATCTATTAATTGAACACCTTGATCAATAATTGGTTCGCGGTAATTATCGGTGAAAAAGTTTTTTACGCGATGGGATTCGCGAAATCCGCAATTTTTATAGAAATTCAATATGCTAGGAACGTCACCGGTGCCGACATACATTGTTTGATAACGACCTAAAAATTCATCGAATAGAAATTGGATCATCGCTTTGCCATAACCTTTTCCTTGTTCACTTGGCATAGTGGCAATATTTTTCAGTTCACATTCTGTGTCATTTAGTTCTGTTACCACGGCTTCGCATTTTAGATCATCGTCGTATAATACAAACATTCGGCCATCCTCCAGATAACGATCGATCATGTGTTCTTCCTCATCGGCTAAACTAAGCAAGTCTAAAAATTCTTTCTTATTTGAACGTATTTCTTTAATTCTCATGTAAGCTGTCCTCATTTTCTTTCATTTTTAAATGCAATATCGGAAATGCATTTCCTTGTTCATCTAACTCAGAGCGGCTAGTAACCTGAAATCCCATGTGTTGGTAAAAACCCAATGCTTTTTCATTTTGTTCATTCACGTCTACATACTTAATCTTCAGTGTATCAATGGCGTATTGAAGGAGCTTTTTACCAATCCCTTGGTTTAAAGCATTCGCATCAATAAAAAGCATCTCAATTTTTTCACCTTCGATACCAATGAAACCTAAAAGTTTTTGATCATAATAACCGTAAAGCTGCTCGATCATTAATAACCCATTTTTTACCGCTGGTTTTAATGCGTTAATGTCATTTATCGTCAAAAAATGGTGAGTGGCTTTTACGGAGGATTCCCAAATTGCCATCATTGCTTCAATTTCAGTATTATCTTTTTGATCTACTCGTCTAATTTTCAATATTAATTTTTCCTCCAAATTTCCTCTAAAGAAATGTTTTTAACCGCAACAAATAAAGAGCCAAAAATTCTGCTCTTAAAAATAAGACGATGAAACAAATCTTTATCGTCGCTTCAAACAATGTTTCATCTACAGTAGTTTTCTTGTTTGAAGTTTAGCAATCGTGCGTATATTGAAGACAAAATTCCACATTGATAACAATCCTTTTATTAGTTTAGTTAATTTTAACAAGAGGTATATTGAAAAGCAATTTGCTACTGAAGAGTTCGCAGGACAAAAAAGACAAAAACAATCAAAGTGAAAGTCTTTGTCTTTTTCTATTATTTCAAACTAAAATCTAGGTATACGGGATTATGGTCGGAATATTTAAATTGCATATCTTTTACGTGCACATCTTTTACGTTGATATTATCTGACACAAGAAACCCGTCGATCAATGTCGTATAAGTTTGTCCCTTTTTGTAGGGTTCATTTAGTGCGCGAGCCGATGGGATTTTCTCTTCTGCTAGGTTACCCGTCGGTAAATGGAAGCCTGCTGGCAGCTGTTCCTTAGGAAAAGGATGGGTCCAGGTTTCACGTTTTTTACTTGTGTCAAAGACTTCAGGACTATTTCCTAAGACATCATGATTGTAGTCTCCAGCAACCATTACATAGTTGCCTTTTTTATATTCGCTTTCCATTACAGCAAAAATCTTTTTTAACTGAGCGGCTTGGACCGAGCGATCTTTAGTAAAAGCCGATAAATGTGTATTGATAGCGATTAGTTCATGATCTCCTTTAACTGGAATTCGACTGACCGTAAAGGCGCGATCCAAATCAAAAAATTTATTGAAGTTTGTTTCAATTGGTAAAGAATAGCGCTTGCTGTTAGTTATTTCTGCTTGACTTAAGGTCACAAGACCGGATTTTGCTTGACCGATCGGATCAGTAAAAGGATAGAAGAGGTAAGAGGAATCATAGTTTTGACCGTAAAGACTATTGTAGGCCGGTAAATGTTCCTTCAGCCAAGCTACTTCATCTACATGTTGTGAGCGATCACCGTCTTGATCAACCTCCTGATAAAAAGCTAAAGTTGGATCAAGTTCTGTGGTAGTCTTGACGATTCCTTGCATATTTTCTCTGACTGTCTTTTTGTCATAGGCACGAGAGTACTTTCCACCATCCATAAAAAAGCTGTAACTTGGCGGGTAAGCACCATAACCCACATTGTGGCTCATTGCACGGTAGGTCTTATTTGTTTCAAGAGTTTGAGTATGTTGATTGTCAGGCTCCAATGTCAGATTGTCTGGCAGACGATCGTAGCTGGCGAATAAATAAATCAAGTAGCCGCCTAAGATAACCACGATTGCGATAATAATCCCTAACAAAATTTTTAGTATCTTTTTCACTGATAATCCTCCTAATGGTAATGAAACTACTTTTACTTAAATATGCATTTTTTCGATCAATCTTACTAGTTCAAGTACAACACTAGTAAAAGACATTTCAAAAGTATCATAGCAGATTTTTGGCCGTTGACAAAGTATCCTCACTTTCCGAAAAATTCTGAACATGTTACACTGAATGAGTAGTTTTAAACGTTATTAAAAGAGAGGTTTTAAAATGATTCGATTTGCAAAAAAAGAAGATGGAGCTGCCGTAGCAAAGCTTATACTGGTTATTTTAAAGGATATGGAGCTGGATTTTTTAGAGGAGTTCGGTGAGGAGAAGGCATTGGAAGCAATCGCAGCCTGCTTTGAAGATCCAACGTATCGCTTTGGTTATGCTCGTGGTCTTGTTGAAGAAATTGATGGAGAGATCGCAGGAGCTGTTTTTGGTTATCCAGCTGATAAAGAAGCGATTATTGATCTGCCGCTGCAAAAATATTTGCAGGATCAAGGTATCGCAGAGGATATTCAAATGTTTATTGATCCCGAGGCTTTTCCGAATGAATGGTACTTAGATTCGATAGCAGTAGACGAAAGATTCCGTGGACAAGGAATTGGTTCAAAGTTACTGACAGCGGTTGACCGCTTAGCGACTCATGAAGGAGAAAAAGTCATTGGGTTGAATGTGGATAAAGCAAATCCTAACGCAAAACGTTTATACTTGCGAGATGGCTTTAAGGATGTTGGTGAGATGGTTATCAGCGGGCACCTGTATGATCATATGCAACGAAGTGTTAAAGGTTTTGACAGAAGCTGATATTAAATATGAACATCATTAGTTGACCTTATATTAAAAAATTAGGGTGTTGTTTATTCTAAATTTTGAATCGAGCAGCAAAAAGAGCTATGACAAAAAAATGTCATAGCTCTTAGTTTTGGGAAAAAGTTACTTCAAAGGCTGTTTCAGACTCTTTGTGTTTACTGCGATTGTAGAGCCAATAATCCATGATTGCTGCTACGCAAATACAGACAGGAGCATCTGCTGGATCGGTGACATCTAAAACATAGTAGTCGCCGGTCAGCAAAGTGGCTTTATCCATCCTCATAATTGATTGATTGAAGTGATTGATTTTGTATTTATGATTATAAATATCTCCATAGACTGCCCAATGGAGTTGTTGAATGTAATAAAAATCTCCCGGCCAATGAAAAATTTTGTGAAGCACGCCAACTTTTGTGTGGTCACAGTAAATCTCAAACTTGCGACCGAAGATGACGCTGGCCTGTTTAATATATGCAACGATTTGACCGTCCATGGCATATAGGGATAGTACATTTCCTTTACGCCCCCAATGACCAACCATTAAATACAAAGGGACGCCTTTACTGTCTTTGACGATCGTTCGTGTTGTGGAGCTTAATTGTTTTTCTTGAATAAAAAATTCGGTCATGTTGATTCACACCTTCTAATTTTTATTATTCAGAAAGGATTCGATCGATTGCCGTTGCTACTCCGTTTTCTTCATTTGTATCTGTTACATGTTTAGCGATTTTTTTAATAGCAGGTGCTGCATTGCCCATGGCAAAACTTGTTCCTGCATAAGTCAACATGCTGACATCGTTAAAATTATCGCCAAGCGCCATGACTTGATCAGCAGTAAAACCGCGCTCTTCAGCAAATTGTTTTAAAGCGATCCCTTTTTGCGCGTTGACGTGATTGATTTCAATGTTGGTCAGCTCCGAAGCGGCAACAGCTAAGTCGCCCATCTTCTCTAGTTTGCCAGTTACTTCTTGCAACTGTTCTGGCCCATTTTTATCAAAGGCAATTATTTTTAATACGTCTTCATCTTTATCGATTAATATCTGACGCATATCTTTGACAAAAGTAATGGGAGTAAGTGATAAATGTCGAGAAGAAGCGGCAATCGCCATCTTCTTAGAAATTCCGGGCATTTTCCCTAAAATATGTTCAGAGAAAAACTCGATTCGCATCGGCTGATTTGAAGAGTACACATGATCAGCTGTAAAAATTTCATAGTAAAGTCCAGCTTCTTCAAGAGTATCCATAACTTCAAAAGTTTTTTCTTTACCAATTGGAATGGTAAAAATGGTTTCTCGCTTGGCGTTCACCACATGAGCGCCGTTTAATAAAATCATCGGTACGTGAATGTTCGCTTCATCTAAAGAGATTTTAGCGTGACTCATTCCGCGTCCAGTAGCGGTAATAAATTCAATTCCTTGTGCTTGAGCTTTCTGAATGGCTTCGATATTTGCTGTCGGGACTTGCATTTCATCGTTTAACAGTGTACCGTCCATATCAGAGGCAATGAGTTTTATCAAAATTATTCACCTAGCTTTCCTATCATACAACGATAGTGTACCATAATCCCAAAGAGGATAACCACGTCGAGTTTATTCTTTAAAAAGAATTATTTGAGCAGTTAAGAAGACGGTGAAGTTATTTTACTGCTTTTTCCATTTTAAATTATTATTGAATCAGGAGTGAATGCAAGTGAAAGAAATCATCCATAATGATTGGCAAAATGTTTTAGCGGATCAATTTCAGGCACCATACTATTTGAAATTGCGAGAATTTTTGAAACAAGAATACAGTACACAAAGAATTCATCCAGATATGTATCATATTTTTGAAGCATTGGAATTAACGCCTTATGACAAAGTAAAAGTCGTGATCTTAGGTCAAGATCCGTATCACGGTGTGGACCAAGCACATGGACTTTCTTTTTCTGTGCAGCCAGGTGTGAAAATACCGCCTTCATTACGTAATATTTATCAGGAAATGCAAAGTGACTTAGGGATTCCGCCGGTTCAGCATGGAAATCTTGTGAGCTGGGCAAAACAAGGTGTCCTATTACTCAACACGGTATTGACAGTTCGAGAAGGTCAGGCATACTCACATCGTGGTCAAGGATGGGAGCAATTAACGGATGCGATTATTGAACGTTTGAATGAACGGGAAAAACCAATCGTCTTTATTTTGTGGGGAAAACCTGCGCAAGAAAAAATTAAGATGATCGATACCAATAAACATGCGATTATAAAATCGGTTCATCCGTCACCGTTATCAGCTCACCGAGGTTTTATGGGTTCAAAACCATTCTCGAAAACGAATCAACTATTGACGGAATGGGGCGAATCGCCGATTGATTGGCAATTACCTGAAACAGTGTAGTATGACAACGGTTTCTGTTGCAGGAACAGTTTGTGAAAATGTTCTTAACTCACATTTGCTAGATTTTAATTAGTAGTACAGATGTTTTATTCTGTCCTTTTCTTTTCATGTGAAGTATTGTATGATAAATGAGAAATAAATATCTGGAGGGTTTTATAGTGGATCTATTTGATAGTTTGAAATTTAAGATTATTCGTCGCAACATCCAAGTTGCATTTCCTGAAGCAACTGACGCACGTATTTTAGGTGCTGCCTCTCGTCTGAAAGCAGAAGAATTGATTGAACCAATTTTGATTGGTAATTTAGCTGAAATCGAAAAAGCTGCGAGCGCTCGTGGAATCGCTTTAAGCAACTTCACGATCATCGATCCTGATCATTTTGATCGTTGGGATGAAATGGTAGAAGCTTTTGTTGATCGTCGTAAAGGAAAAGTCAGCAAAGAAGATGCTGAAAAAATTCTTAAAGATGAAAATTACTTTGGCACAATGTTAACTTATATGGGTATCACAGATGGCATGGTTTCTGGAGCGATCCATTCAACTGGTGACACTGTACGCCCAGCGTTGCAAATCATCAAAACAAAACCTGGCGTTAGCCGAACAAGTGGAGCTTTCTTGATGGTTCGCGGACGCGACCAAGAAAAATATCTATTCTCAGATTGCGCCATCAATGTAAATCCTAATGCACAAGAATTAGCTGAAATTGCTGTGGAATCAGCAAAAACGGCTGAACTATTTGATATCGAACCAAAAGTTGCGATGATGAGCTTCTCAACAAAGGGTTCTGCTAAGGCGCCAGAAGTTGAGAAGGTCGCTGAAGCAACTAAGATTGCTCAAGAGTTAGCACCAGACTTCTTGATTGATGGTGAATTACAATTTGATGCAGCTTATATCCCAGGTGTTGCACAATTAAAAGCACCAGATTCAAAAGTAGCCGGACAAGCAACGGTCTTTGTTTTCCCTGAATTACAATCAGGTAATATCGGCTATAAGATTGCTCAACGCTTCGGCGGATTTGAAGCAATCGGACCAATCCTGCAAGGCTTGAACAAACCAATCTCTGACCTTTCACGAGGTTCCAATGAAGAAGATGTTTACAAGCTTTCAATTATTACAGCAGCACAATCGTTGATGAATTAATCTAAGATTCATAAAAATAATAAAGCAAGAATTCGTAAATTACGCGAATTCTTGCTTTTTTTATTTGATTGGAATCGATCAAGTGGGAAATTTCCCAACTTTTGACACCTAGTTACAAGGCTGGAACCTTGTTCCCTAAGTTGTCCCATATTATTGTAAACGGTTTATTCGGACTGTATAGTTTGATTTGTAAACAGGAAGAAGAACTTATTGGAAGGAGATGTTTTTTTGTCATGATGGAGAAGATTCAACGCTTTGGAGGGGCAATGTTTACCCCGGTGCTATTATTTTCTTTTTCAGGAATAATGGTCGCGCTGTGTATCATTTTCAAAAATCCAATGCTGGTCGGAAGTATCGCGAACGATGGAACGACTTGGTATGCAATTTGGAGTATCGTTGAGAATGGTGCTTGGACTGTGTTTAATCAGATGGAGCTATTGTTCGTTATCGGACTATCCATTGGATTAGCTAAAAAAGCAAATGCCCGAGCTGCGATGGAGGCATTTGTTGTCTATACTACCTGTAATTATTTTATTTCATCTATGTTGGAATATTTCGGTAATTTCTTTGGCGTGAATTTTGCGGCTGAGCCGGGAGGAGAAAGTGGACTGAAATTGATTGGAGGAATCAAGACATTAGATACGGGGATTATTGGAGCAATTTTTATATCTGCTATTGTCGTTTTCCTGCATAACCGCTATTTTGAAAAAAAACTACCGGATTTCTTAGGCATTTTTCAAGGCTCATCCTTTGTAGTTATCTTAGGATTCTTTACCATGCTGCCCATCGCATTTCTGATTTGCTTGATCTGGCCGAAAGTACAACAAGGGATCGGATCATTGCAAGGCTTCTTAGCAAGTGCAGGCATTTTTGGAGTATGGCTCTATACTTTTCTAGAACGAATCCTGATACCTACAGGATTGCATCATTTTATTTATACACCATTTGTTTATGGACCTGCGGTTGTGGAAGAAGGTATCACCAAATATTGGATGGGGCATTTACAAGAGTTCGCCCAAACAACGACATCATTGAAACAATTGTTCCCAGAAGGCGGCTTCGCTTTGCATGGTAATTCGAAAATATTTGCTTCTCCGGGAATTGCTGCAGCTTTTTACTTTACTGCAAAACCAGAAAACAAAAAGAAAGTATTGGCTATCTTGATTCCGGCGACTTTAACAGCAGTCTTAGCAGGAATCACAGAACCACTAGAATTCACCTTTTTATTCGTATCCCCACCATTATTTGCTGTCCATGCCTTTTTAGCGGCATCAATGGCAGCGACGATGTACGGATTTGGCGTTGTCGGCGATATGGGTGGCGGCTTCATCGATCTATTAGCAAAAGTTTGGATACCATTATTCCAGAATCATAAAGGAATGATCTTTACCCAGCTTGCTATTGGATTGGCATTTATCGCGATTTATTTCTTAGTCTTCCGATTTTTGATCCTGAAGTTTAATCTAGCGACACCAGGACGGGAAGAAAATGCTCAAGACATCAAGCTTTACTCGAAAAAAGATTACAAGGAAAAACAAGGCGGCAACGCACCTGTACTTGAAGGTGCGAATCAATATACTGAACAAGCAGCGGTTTATTTGGATGGTTTTGGCGGGGCAGAAAATATTGCGAAGGTCAATAACTGTGCGACTCGTTTACGGATCACTGTCAAGGATGAAAATCTTGTACAAGCAGATGATGTTTTTCGATCAGGAGGAGCTCATGGCGTCGTGCGTAACGGCAATGCTTTTCAAGTAATTGTTGGTTTAGATGTGCCGCAGGTCAGAGAGCAGTTTGAAACACTCATGGATATAGAAAATTAATAAAGGAGCGGATAAAGAATGAAGAAATTTTCAATTGTAATTGCAGGCGGAGGAAGTACATTTACACCGGGGATCGTATTGATGCTATTAGACAACTTGGATAAGTTTCCTATTAGACAAATCAAATTCTATGATAACTTGGAAGAACGTCAAAATCATGTGGCGAGTGCCTGTGAAATTTTGTTGAAGGAACGAGCACCAGAAATCAAATTTGTTGCTACAACTGACCCAGAAACTGCGTTTACCGATGTTGATTTTGTGATGGCACATATTCGGGTGGGATTGTACGCTATGCGGGAAAAAGACGAGAAGATTCCGTTGAAATATGGCGTGGTCGGTCAAGAAACCTGCGGACCTGGCGGAATCGCCTATGGGATGCGTTCAATTGGCGGTGTGTTGGAGCTTATTGATTACATGGAGAAATATTCGCCAGATGCTTGGATGCTAAACTATTCGAATCCGGCGGCAATCGTAGCTGAAGCAACAAGAAAATTACGACCAGAATCAAAAATCATCAATATTTGTGATATGCCCGTGGGAATCGAAGAACGGATGGCCCATTCGATTGGATTAAGTTCGCGAAAAGATATGGTAGTTCGCTATTATGGCTTAAATCATTTTGGTTGGTGGACAGATATTCGCGACAAAGAAGGCAATGACTTAATGCCGCAAATCAAAGCTCATGTCAAAGCTCATGGCTACTCATTACCAGAAGAAATTGAAGAATCTCAACATACAGATGCGAGCTGGATGCATACCTTTGCTAAAGCAAAAGAAGTGTACGCGTTAGATCCAGATACGCTGCCAAATACTTATTTGAAATATTATTTCTATCCGCAAGATGAAGTCGCTCATGCTAACCCAGAATTTACTAGAGCAAACGAAGTAATGGCTGGACGGGAACAACACGTCTTCGGTGAATGTGATCGGATCGCAGAAGCTGGAACGGCTGAAGGCACATCGTTAGAAGTCGACGAACACGCCAGCTATATTGTCGATCTTGCACGGGCAATCGCGTACAATACTCATGAAAGAATGCTCTTGATTGTTCCTAATGAAGGAGCGATCGTTAACTTTGATGAAACGGCGATGGTAGAAGTGCCATGCGTCGTGGGAAGCAACGGACCAGAACCATTAACACAAGGAAAAATCCCGCGCTTCCAAAAAGGTTTGATGGAGCAGCAAGTTGCGGTTGAAAAACTAGTGGTCGAAGCATGGGAAGAAAAATCATATCAAAAATTATATCAAGCTTTATCACTTTCAAGAATCGTGCCCAATGCTCGGGTTGCCAAAGAATTGTTGGATGATTTAATTGAGGCAAACAAAGAATTTTGGCCAGAATTAAGTTAAATGTTATGAAAAAAACAACTTTTTCTCCTCCTTCACGTATAATAGTGTAGGAGGAGGGAATTTATGACATTAGAACAATTGATTCACCAACATTTAGAAGAGTTGAGTGACTTAGATAAGGATATTTTACAGTTTATTCTTGCCAATCCAGATAAGGTTCAGTCTTCAGGAATCATGGAGCTGGCAGAAATGGTGCATGCTTCTAAATCATCGGTACTGCGAACCACCAAGAAGCTAGGTTTTTCCGGTTATTCAGAGCTGAAGTATTTTTTACGACACTCAGAGGCGAATAATCAAAAAGATACTAGTGAAAAAGATATTTTTGAAAAGCAGTTCGATGATATCAAAAAGACACTAGAATATATGCAATCGATCAATCTCGAACCAATCAATGAGATGATTGACCAAAGTCAAACCGTCTACTGCTATGCGACAGGTTTTTCGCAAAAAAAAGCAATCGATGAATTCTATAAAATGATGCTAAACATGGATAAACGTGTATTGGTTTCACCAAATAAAACAGAACTGGATATGGTGATGCCGATGATTACTAAAAATGATTGTGTAATCGTTGTTTCTTTAAGTGGAGAGACCGATGATATCAAAGAAAATTTGACATCTTTTGAGGTTCGAAAAATTCCTTTACTTGCAGTAACAGCAGTTGGAGATAATTATTTTGCACGGCACAGTACGTATCATCTAAATTATTATTGTGATTTTTTCGTCGTGGGAAGAAGAAAGCAGCAGACGCAATCCTTAATTGGATTAGACTGTTTAATGGATTACTTAATTCGGTCGTATGGCATCTACACATTAAATAAAGGTGACAATCTAAATCAGTAAAATACTTTTTAAAGACAAAGAAGGAGCGAAAGAAATGATAGCGCTTAAATCGATAAAAATTAAAAGAAATATGTTGCTTGGTTATTGGATTATTGTTCCAGTGCTCTTTTACTTCTATTTATTCTTAGTAAGTTTCAACCAGCAAGCAACTATTCAACAACTGATCATTCAGATTCCGGGGCTGACATTGGCATTGCTGCTTTCTTTTCTTACGCTTTTTCAGGCTGCTTGTCTTTACTTCATCTCTTCCCGAACTACAATTTTGGAGAAAAAATTTTTAACATTTAGTTTGTTCCAGCAAATTTTGACGGGAAATATCATTGGTGCAGCTTTGTGCTATTTTATTAATAAATGGTTGTTTGCCGATAAAACACAGATTTCCCATAATACTAAATTTGTGTTTTATTGTGCAACTGGTTTTATTGGTTTGATCAGTATTGTTATTTTGCTGATTGCTATCAAAATGAAGGGAGTATAAGAATGATTTCTTTTTTTAAAAAGAAGGAACCAGCGTTGGTTAGTCCTGTTGAAGGACAGTTGATTCCATTGTCTGAAGTTTCTGATCCAGTATTCTCAGAAGGGATGATGGGACCTGGATTTGCCGTGGAACCGATGGCCGATGAACTTTATTCACCAGTTACAGGTATCATCACGAGCATTTTCCCTACTAAACACGCTATTTGTATCAAAAGGGCCGATGGTAAAGAAGTGTTGATCCATATCGGTATCGACACGGTGGAATTAAAGGGTGAAGGATTTGAGATTTTTGTTAATGAAGCTGACAAGGTGACGCCAAAGACAAAACTAGCGATTGTTGATCGGGCGTTTTTGAAATTGCAAGGAAAAGAAAGTACAATCATGGTTCTGTTTCCTGGAGATACAAGTAGCTATGATATTCAGCCCAAATCAGTTGTAGCTGGCGATGAGGTTTTATAAATAATTTTGAAATGTTCTTGAGTAGAAAAGCAGAGGGTCTGACAGATCGATTGTCAGATCTTTTTTTGTTTTTACGATAGGAAAAAGTTTGATCTATAAGATTTAGGTACTTTGTTTTCTTTTTGTTGATAAAAAGTTTGAACGAAGGCTTTGAGCATCTTTTCCTTTTCTCTCTATGTTTAAATCGTTATACTAAGTTGGTATAGAAAAGAGGGGAAATAGCGTGATAACGTTAGTAGATACAGCAGCGACAGAAAAGCTAGGAAAAATGATTGGCGCAGCAGCGACACCCAGTGATAATTTGGTGTTGACTGGCGACCTTGGAGCGGGGAAAACGACGTTAACCAAAGGAATCGCTCTCGGTTTAGGGATTGATCAGATGATCAAAAGTCCGACATATACAATTATTCGTGAATATCAGCAGGGCAGCTTGCCGCTTTATCATATGGATGTTTATCGTATCGAGTCTGGTGCGGATGATTTAGGTTTGGATGATTATTTTGAAGGGGATGGTCTTTCAGTAATCGAATGGGGAAAACAGTTAGGAGAATACATGCCGGAGGATTATTTAGAATTGATTTTATCTAAAGATGATCAGAATGAAAATTTGCGTCGAGTGAGTTTGAACGCAAATGGAAAACAGGCAGAGGATTTCAAAGCTAGAATTTTGGAAGCGTGGTCTGCCAATGAGTGAAGTTGAGGTTACCTTACGAGAAGCAGTTCCCGATGACGCTGAAAACTTATTACAGGTCAGTCGAAAAATCGCCGAAGAAACAGATTTTTTGATTATGGATGAAGCAGGACTAGGACTGAACGAAGAGCTATTAAGTCTGCAACTTGCGGATCTATATGAGAGTGAGAATAATCTTTTATTGTTAGCACTTGCGGATGAAAAAATTGTCGGTATGGCCTCAGTTAAATCGGCACCAGAATTTACTGTATCGCATATTGGTGAGGTTGGCATCAGTGTGTTAAAAGATTTCTGGGGAATCGGATTAGGAACGGCTTTATTGGATGAAGTGATTTATTGGAGCGAGAACGCGTCACCGCTGCGGCGCTTAGAATTAACTGTTCAAAAAAGAAACGAGCGGGCGATCCATTTGTATCAAAAGTTTGATTTTGTCACCGAAGCAACAATGAAACGGGGAGCACGCGATGCTCAAGGTGAGTTCTTGGAGGTCTTATTAATGAGCAAATTAATTAATTAAAAAAGCGAAGCAGAGCGCTTCGCTTACATTGGTAATACTAATTTTTTTAGCGGATCGACACCAAAATGATCCTCTTGATAGAGTAAAATTTTGGCGCAGGCTCGGCTATCTTCTAAGGCATCATGGTGATGTTCAAGTGGAAGCTCCAGTTCCTCACAAACCGTATTTAGTCGATGGTTCGGCATTTCTGGAAACAGCCGTCGACTCGTTCGAACGGTACAAAGTGAAAGATACGATGGCTGCTCTATCTGGTAATAATCGAGACAGCCAGCTAGAACTTTTGTATCAAAGCCGGCATTGTGAGCGACAATCAAACGGTTGTTTTGATAATAATGCTGAATTTCTTGCCAAACCTCAGGAAATTTTGGCGCATCTTCAACATCTTCAGGATGTATTCCATGGATCTGGATATTTTTCCAGAAAAATTCGGTTTCTGGTTTGATCAACGAATAATATTCACCGACAATTTGGCTGTTTTTTACCATTACGAGTGCCAGCGAACAAGCGCTATGAGCTTGGTAGTTGGCAGTTTCAAAGTCCATTGCGATAAAATTCAACAGGTTCACCTCTTCGCCATTGTTTTAACATATTTTTTTCAGCGGCGAAAGTCTTGCAGGAAAAGCTTCAAACTTTTTAAAGATTGATATCTAATTCTACTGGGCAATGATCGCTGCCGATAATTTCGGTATGAATTTTAGCATCTTGTAATTTTTCTTTTAGGTCATCAGAAACGACGAAGTAATCAATCCGCCATCCAGCATTATTTTTGCGAGCGTTGAAGCGATAGCTCCACCAAGAATAGATGCCTTCTTGATTTGGATAAAAATGGCGGAAAGTATCAATATAGCCACTTTCTAATAAGATACTAAATTTTTCTCGTTCTTGCGGAGTAAAACCGGCATTTTTTTGATTTGTTTTCCAATTTTTTAAATCGATGTTTTCATGCGCAACATTTAGATCGCCGCAGAAAATGACCGGTTTCTTTTCTTTTAATCCGTTTAGATAGTTCAAGAAGGCTTCTTCCCAAGTCATGCGATAGTCTAAACGTTTCAACTCATTTTGCGAATTGGGTGTATAGCAGGTAATTACGTAATATTCAGGATATTCCAACGTAATGACACGGCCTTCTTGGTCATGTTCATCTATGCCAAGACCATAAGCCACGTTTATTGGTTCGTGTTTGGTGAAGATAGCAGTACCAGAATATCCTTTTTTCTCTGCATAGTTCCAATATTCATAATAGCCCGGCAAGTCCATTTCAATCTGTCCGGCTTGTAACTTGGTTTCTTGCAAGCAGAAAAAATCAGCATCTAATTCGTTAAAAACATCCATAAAATTCTTTTTCATCACAGCACGCAGCCCGTTGACGTTCCAAGAAATTAATTTCACAGTTCATTCCTCCATCTATTCAATGATGAGTTAATTGTAACGAAAAAAAGAAAGAAAGCAAAGCTGCAGGTTGCCAGTTCTGCTGAACTTGTCTCGCAAGGGTATGTGCAGTAAATAAATCTATTAATATAAAAAGGAGTCTTACTTATGAAAATCGGAGTTATCGGTATCGGCGGAATCGCACAAAAAGCCTATTTGCCAACGTATGCGAAAATGCGTAAAGAAGCGACATTTATTTTTGCGACTCGCACGGAAGAGGTACGTCAAAAAATTGCGGAAGCGTACAATTTTGAAAACACTGTTGCAACAATCGATGAGTTATTAGCGGAAAAAATCGATGCATGCTTTATCCATGTGGCAACGAAGGTTCATTTTGAAATTGCTAAGAAATGTTTAGAAGCAGGGGTTGCCGTTTTTATCGATAAGCCTGTTAGCGAGAAATTACAGGAAGTGCAAGAGCTGCAGAAATTGGCGAAGGATAAAGAGCTTCTGTTCATGGTAGGATTTAATCGCCGATTTGCACCGATGGTCGAACAATTAAAACAGCTTCCGGAAAAGCATATTATTCATTTAGAAAAAAATGAACCGAATCATGCGATGAACACACAGTATGGTATCTACGATTTGTTTATCCATTTGGTGGATACGGCGGTTTATTTATTGGACGATGAGGTCATGAGTGTTCATTCCAAAATTCGTGAAGAGGCTGGACAGATGACCTATGCGCAAATGCAGCTTTCAACTGCGACAGCGGAATGTATCTTGTCGATGGACCTGATGAGCGGTGGAAAAATGGAACGTTATCAAGTCAGCTCATCTAAACAAACGATGATTTTAGATCAATTAACGGAACTAAAAATCAAGCGCGGCCAGACTGAAGAGAGTCAACGATTTGGCGATTGGACAACTACTTTGGAAAAACGCGGATTTGAACAATTGGTGATCCATTTTATTGCAGCATTAAAGGGCGAAGAGGTTGATTTGCGTCAAAAAAATATTTTATTAAGTCATGAGCTGTGCGAGCAAATGCTGCGTCAGCACGTCCGCCATCAGCTATAGGGGGTGGCAAGTTTTTTTGTCGCGTGCTAAAATAGCAAGGATGTTTGAAAAATTTACCCGTTGTGAACGAGAAAGGCTTATCAAAGTGAAAACAATAGACTTAACGAATGCATTACCTAATTTGAAAATCCTTTTGGATGAACCTTTAATGAATTATACTTTTACAAAAACCGGCGGACCTGTAGACGCTCTAGCATTTCCGAAAGATAACGAAGAAGTGAAGGCTTTGGTCGATTATTGTCGAGCGAACGATATTCCATGGATCGTTTTAGGAAACGCCAGCAATCTGATTGTCAAAGATGGCGGAATCCGTGGTGTCGTGATCATGCTGACCGATATGACTACGATTCGTGTGGAAGAAACTACGATTACTGCTCAAGCTGGAGCAAAATTGATCGACACGACATACGTGGCTTTGGACCATTCTTTGACCGGTTTTGAATTTGCTTGCGGCATTCCCGGAAGTATCGGCGGAGCGGTTTTCATGAATGCAGGGGCTTATGACGGACAATTGGAAGATGTCTTTGAATCCGTGGACGTGTTACTAGCTGACGGAACATTTGAAACTTGGCACAAAGAGCAAATGCATTTTTCTTATCGCCATTCAGCAATTCAAGATCAACCGGCGATCGTACTAAGCGCCAACTTCAAGCTGACACATGGTGATCATGATCAAATTGAAAAACGCATGACCGAATTAACGGAATTGCGTGAATTGAAACAGCCGCTGGAATATCCTTCTTGTGGAAGTGTTTTTAAACGTCCAGTTGGACATTTTACTGGAAAATTAATCCAAGATGCAGGACTGCAAGGCTTGATTTGGGGCGGAGCTCAAATCTCTGAAAAACATGCAGGCTTCATCGTGAACATCAACAACGCGACAGCGACGGATTATATCGAATTGATCGCTCATATCCAAAAGACGATTAAAGAAAAATTCGATGTGACCTTGGAAACGGAAGTCCGTATCCTTGGTGAAGAACCTAAACAATAAGAAAATGCTAGCTAGAAATCATTTTTGACTTCTAGCTAGCATTTTTCTATTTTTTCATTAATCGTAATAAAACGGCGGATACACCCATTGTTGCTATACCGGCCACGATTGCTTCGACTAAACCACTCCCGAAAATTATGCCTAAGATGACGCCGTAAACGGCATCCGCAGTGACTTGTAAAACATTCGCATAGCTGTCTTTAAAGAAGAAAAAGATCAGGTTCATCACTAAAATAGTGTTCGTCAATGAACCAGCTACACCGGCAATGAACAGGCTAACAGGTCGTACTTTTTCTTTCATCAAGCGGTGAAGTCCTTTATAAACGAAGTAAGGGACAACACCAATTAAAATACGAGGAATAATTGCTACGATGACAGCTCGCCAGTCACCCTGATTCGTCAATGGATTGGCGATAAAAGGTGAAAAGACAAAGGACATCGGCGTGATAATAACCGTTGCTCTGGCTAGACTGATGACGCCAAAGACTGCGCCTAGTCCGGCACCGATACGAGGCCCTAATACGATCGATGCAATAATGACTGGGATATGCATCGTTGTCGCATTAATTGGACCAATTGGGATAAAGCCAAGGGGAGTGACCGCTAGGATAATCATGATTGCTAAAAACATCGCGGTCAAAGTAAAGCTTCTTACATTTTTCTCTTTCATTAGTTACTCCTTCAGTGTCGAATTTACAATATGAACGATTTCAGAAATATCTGCTAAAGCCCCGCGCCCATAATCGCCGCAAGCCAACAAAGCCTCTCTTGGCTCAATTTCTTGATAGCCGACTTCTTTGAGAGTCGCTAAATTTCGTTGAACGATTGGATTTTGATACATATAAGTATTCATTGCTGGTGCGATAATTTTTGGTGTATCAGGCAGCAACGCTAGAGCTACCGTTGACAATAGATCGTCTGCGATGCCATTAGCTAATTTTCCGATGATATTTGCAGATGCAGGAGCAACTAAAAATAGATCCGCTGCTTTTGCTAGTGCAATATGATTGATCAAGGCCGCATCGGGTTCTTCCATTACATCAAGATGAACAAGGCGATGCGACAATGATTGGATCGTTAAGGGTGTAATAAATTCCGTGCTGCTTTTGGTCATTACGACATCCAAGTTATAGCCGAGTTTAGTTAATTGATTGGTAATGTCGGCTGCTTTATAGGCAGAGATACTTCCGCTGACACCTAATAAAATGTTTTTCATTTTACTTCCTCCAGTTTCATGACTTCTTCTTTAATCAGTTCAGCGATTTCCGTTTTTGTGTGTGCTTCTTTGATTTTGTGCTGTTTATTGATGAGGTAGCCATGATGCTTCTCATCACGAATCTCAGCTAAATCATTGGCTAAGATAAAATCAGCATGATTCTTTTCGAGACTCGCTTTGGCAACATTGAGTAATTCGATCATCGGTACGTCAACCAATAGTTTAAACCCAACTAAGATCGTTTTGGGTTGCAAATTTTTGATCAAAGAAATAATTTTTGGATTTTTCTTTAGGACAACTACTAAATGATCGGTATCAGAAGAGATCTTTTTTTCTGTCCGTTCATTGGCAATATCAACTAAAGCTTTCGGCAAATCCGCAGGTTCTTTGGCAATCGCTGATTCTAAATCTTCAAGAGTAACTGAGCTTTCAGGGGTAAAATCACTGACAGCCATGCTGTGAATTACCGCATCATAAGTATTAGCGGTCATTAAATCTTTTAAGGTTCTTTCTAAATCAGCCGTTGAATCAATCAAATGAAAGTGAATCATTTTTCCTTCTGGTTTGACAGCGTTACGGGTGGTGATCAGGTCGATCACTACATCTTCTTTGGCAAAGCTTTCTGCGATCGCCTTGCCTAGTTTTCCGCTGGAATGATTGGTAATCGCGCGCACATCATCGATTTTCTCTGAGGTACCGCCTGAAGTAATTAGGATTCTCACTAATTTTTTCCTCCTAAAGCAACAATCGTACGTCCTACATGCTTTCCTGCTAGCAGAGCATCTGCTGTTTCTTGTACTTGCTCTAATTCAATTTGCTGAACTTTGAAGTTGGCTGGCAGAGACCATTCATTTGCCATTTTATTCCAAAGCTTTTGTCGTTGTTCCATCGATGCTTCAACCGAGTCGATGCCTAATAAGTTAACACCACGTAAAATAAAAGGCAAGACCGTTGTATTCAACTTGATTCCGCCGGCATTTCCGCAAAGGGCCAAGCTGCCGCCGTAGTTAACAAAAGGAAGGACTTGAGCAAGCGTATCACCGCCAACAGTATCGACTACATAATCAAAGAGCTGTTTATTTAATGGACGATTCTTTTCAGGAAACAATTCAGCAGGTGAGAGAACAGAAGTCGCGCCTAATTCTTTCAAATAATCGCTTTGATCACTCTTGCGACTTAAAGCGACGATCTCTTTGCAGCCGATTTGTTTGAGAAAGTGCAGAGCAAAACCGCCGACACCGCCAGTTGCACCCGTAACAAGAACTCGACTGTCTTTGTTAAGTCCATGATTTTCCAAAGCATCTACAGATAAAGCGGCTGTAAAGCCGGCAGTTCCGAAAGTCATTGCTTGTTTTGGTGACAAATTTTCTGGGAGTTTAACGACCCAAGAAGCAGGGACTACTTCTAAATCACTTAAACCGCCATCTTGTTTGACGCCTAATCCGTAACCAGTCACTAAGACTTGATCATCCTCATCATAACGCGCATCTTTCGTATCGATGATTCTTCCTGCCAAGTCGATTCCAGGTGTCATTGGATAATCACGTAATACGCCCGTGTTGGCTTTAGTTGCCAAGGCATCCTTATAATTGATTCCGGAATAGCTCACTTCAATCAATACTTCATTTTCTTCAATTTCTGGTTTAGAAAAAGCCTCAATCTCTGTGTGAAGGTTTTCATCATTCATTACACGTAAACGGCGATACTCAGTCATGTTTCATCCTCCTGATTCTCTTTTAATGGTTTGTTTTTGATTGGGACAAATCCCATTTGTATAAAAAGTTTTATAGCCTTCTTAAATAGAGTAACCTGCGAGACGTTGGACTCGTAAAATCGGTTACTACTATCTTAGCGAAAATGAAGGAAAAAGCAAATTTCTTTTCTCTTTTATTTCCATAAAACTCTCCTAAGAAAATGGTTTTAAATGCTTGATTTTTAGTAGAAAGTTCGTATACTTGAATAGTGCTATTAAACAATAAGTTTACTATTAGCAAACATTGTGAAAAAGATCAAAGGACTGCGGCTTAGTCCTATTTTCTGAAGAAAATGATTACGAATAGGGAGTGAGACTATGGATATTGGTGAGAAGCTGCGCAACTTACGAATTCAAAAAAATTTAACACAAGAGGAGCTAGGGGAACGAACCGATTTATCCAAGGGATACATCTCTCAATTAGAGCGTGATCTGAGTTCTCCTTCTATGGAGACTTTTTTTGATATTTTAGAAGTTTTAGGTGTTACACCGGCTGAATTTTTTAAGCAAAAGACGAATGACCAAAAAATTGTTTATAAAGAAGAAGACACAACTTTTTACAGCGATGAAGAACACGGCTACCAGATTAAATGGCTGATTCCCGAATCGAACGAAAAGGAAATGGAGCCGATTTTATTGACGCTGGATAGAAAAGGCCAGTATAAGCAGTTTACTCCTTCGTTATCGGAGACGTTCATTTATGTATTAGAGGGCAAGGTAGCTTTGCAGTTCGGTGAAACATTATATGAAGCGGAAAAAGGTGAAAGTATTTATTACGAAGCCAGTAAACCGCATCGGTTACAAAATCAGGCGTCAGGAATCAGTAAAGTTTTGATCGTCGCCACAGAATCTTACTTATAGAAGGACGTGAAGTCATGCCAAACACAATTATCTCTTTTAAAGATGTAATCAAACGATACGACGATGATGATCCCGTATTGAAAAAAATAAATTTTGATATCGAAGAAGGGCGCTTTTATACATTATTAGGGCCTTCCGGCTGTGGGAAAACCACGATCCTAAGAATTATTGCCGGTTTTACAGATGTGAGCGAAGGGGATATTTTTTTTGAAGGAAAACGAATGAACGATATTCCCGCTAATAAACGTCAAGTCAATACAGTATTCCAAGATTATGCGCTGTTTCCTCATATGAATGTTTTTGAAAATGTTGCTTTTGGGTTGAAAATCAAAAAGCTGTCAAAAAAGGAAATTGAAAAGAAAGTCCTAGAAGCTTTGAAGCTGGTTCAACTGCCCGGCTATGAGAATCGTGAAATTACCGAAATGTCTGGTGGACAGCGTCAACGGGTAGCAATTGCGCGAGCCATCGTGAATGAACCGAAAATTCTACTATTAGATGAACCATTATCTGCATTGGACCTAAAATTACGGACAGATATGCAATATGAACTACGTGCCTTGCAAAAACGTTTGGGCATTACCTTTATCTTCGTGACTCATGACCAAGAAGAAGCGCTGGCTATGAGTGATGAGATTTTTGTTATGAACAAGGGGAAGATCGTTCAAAGCGGAACGCCTGTCGATATCTATGATGAACCGATCAATCATTTTGTTGCGGACTTTGTTGGTGAGAGCAATATTGTTGCCGGTGAAATGGTAGAAGATAATTTAGTTAAATTTGTCGGCAAAACATTCGAGTGCGTTGACGGTGGGATGCGTCCAAACGAACCCGTTGAAGTTGTTTTGCGGCCGGAGGATTTGACCTTAACGACACCTGAGAATGGAAAATTAGTGGTGACTGTCGATACGCAATTGTTCCGCGGGGTTCACTATGAGATGAACTGTATTGATGCGGACGGCAATGAATGGATGGTCCATTCGACGAGAAAGGCCAAAAAAGGCAGCAAGGTTGGCCTGCATTTTGAGCCGGAAGATATCCATGTGATGCGTTTTAATGAAAGTGAAGAAGATTTCGAAGCGCGCTTAGACAGCTACGAAGATTAGGGAGGGAAGTAGACAATGAAAAATATGCGTCGTTTTTATTCGATCCCTTATTTCTTTTGGCTGCTATTTTTTGTAATTGCACCAGTAATGTTGATCGTGTACCAGTCGTTTTTTGACATGCACGGGAATTTTACGTTAATGAATTACCATACTTATTTGACATCAAAAACGTATTTGATGATGACGGTCAATTCCGTGTTGTTTGCTTTTTTGATTACGTTGATGACACTGTTGATCAGCTATCCGACAGCGTACTTTTTATCGAAATTAAAGCATCGTCAATTGCTGCTGTTACTCGTTGTTTTGCCAACTTGGATCAATCTATTATTGAAGGCTTACGCGTTTATCGGAATCTTTAGCGCCAATGGTTCGGTCAATGATTTTTTAAGTTTTATTGGAATTGGGCAAAAGCAGCTGTTGTTCACGGATTTTAGTTTTATGTTTGTGGCGGCTTATATCGAGCTGCCGTTTATGATCATGCCGATTTTTAACGCCTTGGAGGAAATCAATCCTTCTTTGATCAGTGCGAGTCGCGATCTGGGGGCGAATAATTTTGATACTTTCCGTCGCGTGATTTTTCCGCTTTCATTGAATGGGGTCAAAAGTGGTGTGCAGGCAGTCTTCATTCCATCACTATCTCTATTCATGTTGACGCGTTTGATCGGCGGGAATCGAGTGATTACTCTAGGAACAGCGATCGAAGAGCATTTCTTAGTCACTCAAAATTGGGGCATGGGTTCTACGATCGGCGTGATTTTGATCGTTGCGATGTTTATCGTAATGATGCTGACTGGTGAAAAACGTAAAGGAGGTCGGGTGAAATGAGAAGAAGGAAATTTTCTTGGTCAACACTCTATTTGATTTTTGTGTTTGTTTTGTTATACATCCCGATTTTTTATTTGATTTTTTACTCCTTTAATCAAGGCGGGAATATGAGTTCTTTCACCGGCTTTACTTGGGAGCATTATCAAAGTCTGTTCTCAGATCGGCGTTTGATCAGTATTGTAGTGCAGACCTTTGTATTAGCTTTTTTGTCAGCACTGCTGGCGACAGTGATTGGAACTTTTGGCGCGATGGGGATCTATTATACGCGAAAACGTAATTCGCGAAATGTTCTGTTGGGTCTAAACAATATTTTGATGGTATCTCCGGATGTTATTATTGGTGCCAGCTTTTTGATCCTATTTACGATGCTTGGCGGTGTTTTGAAAAATTTCCAGCTGGGCTTTGTTAGTGTCCTTCTTTCGCATATCGCCTTTAGTATCCCAATTGTGGTATTAATGGTGCTGCCAAAATTGAAGGAAATGAATGATTCCATGATTGATGCGGCTCGTGATTTGGGTGCCAATAATTTTCAAGTTTTGTCGAATATCATATTGCCGTTTTTAACACCAGGAATTATTGCAGGATATTTTATGGCCTTTACTTATTCGCTGGATGACTTTGCGGTAACATTTTTTGTGACAGGGAATGGCTTCACGACTCTTTCTGTGGAGATATATTCGCGAGCACGACAAGGAATTAGTTTAGAGATCAATGCGCTATCCACACTTGTCTTTATTTTCTCACTACTATTAGTTGTTGGTTATTACTTTATCAGCCGCGACACGTCGAAAAAGGCTCGGAAACGTAAACGTGAGTTTGAGGAGGTGGCAGTACTCAAATGAGAAAATTACAATCACTCTTTATCGGTGTTGTTGCCATTATTCTCCTGCTGAGCTTTATGGTCGTTCGTTTGAACCATTCGTCTAATGCCAGCTCCAAAGTGTTGAATATTTACAATTGGGGGGACTATATTGACCCTGAACTGCTCAAACAATTTGAAAAGGAATATGGCTACAAGGTTAATTACGAAACCTTTGATTCCAACGAAGCGATGGAAGCGAAGATCAAACAAGGCGGAACGGCGTATGATATCGCTATTCCTAGTGAGTACATGATTCAGAAAATGAAGAAAGAGAAGTTGCTGCTTCCTCTGGACCATTCAAAGATTCAAGGTTTAGAAAATATCGATTCTCGTTTTTTAGATTTGGATTTTGATCGTGATAACAACTATTCGATTCCGTATTTTTGGGGAACGTTAGGGATTGTTTACAACGATAAGTTCGTCGCTGGTGATAAAATAAAACATTGGGACGATCTATGGCGGCCGGAATTAAAGAATAATATCATGCTGATTGATGGTGCTAGGGAGGTTATGGGACTTTCCTTAACAACTTTAGGCTATTCGATCAATAGCAAAGATATGACACAATTGAATCAAGCCATCAAGAAATTAAGCAGTCTGACTCCAAATGTTAAAGCGATCGTTGCCGATG
The DNA here is from genome assembly GCF_005405485.1 of Enterococcus hulanensis. GTDB lineage: Bacteria > Bacillota > Bacilli > Lactobacillales > Enterococcaceae > Enterococcus_A > Enterococcus_A hulanensis. The sequence continues at coordinate 36,480 of NZ_BJED01000010.1, forward strand.
AGATCAAAATGTATATGGCTAACGAAGAAAGTGCGGTGGCGGTAACATTTTCTGGCGAGGCCGCGGATATGATGTCGGAGAACGAGCATCTGCATTACGTGATTCCGCCAGAAGGTTCGAATCTGTGGTTTGATAATATCGTGATTCCTAAGACGTCTAAAAATCAAGCAGGAGCTTATGATTTCATCAACTTTATGTTGAAACCAGAAAATGCCAAACAAAATGCAGAATACATCGGTTACTCTACTCCAAACAAAAAGGCGTTGGCGATGCTGCCAAAAAGTATTTCTGGCGACAAGCAGTTTTATCCTGATGATGAAACGATCAGCCATTTGGAAGTGTATAAAGATCTAGGTCCGAAGTATTTGGGGATTTATAATGATCTGTATTTAGAATTTAAGATGTATCGGAAATAGGTTAAAAATATAGATAGACACTACTTATGAATGTGTTCAATCACCAATAGTATTATAGAGTGATTCAATCATGAAACACTGGTCAAATTTCCAAGTCGATTGTTCAAAGGAATGTTGACTAAGGAGAAAAAACAAATTTTTAAGGCAACGTTGTGAGAAGATCGTTTCTTGCAATGTTGCTTTTTTTTGCTGTTAAATAAAAATAATATGAATAAAGAATGGTAAAATTTTCATTTTTTGGTAAAATAGCCCAAACGTTTCAGGAATGGAGGGACGCATTTGAATATTCAAGATATGTTGAAGCTGCCTTCGATGAAGGGGGCTGAAATAATTGCGGGCAAGGAGCAAAGACATCGTTTAGTGACGACGATCTCTGTTTTAGAGGTCTCGGAACCAGAGCTATACAGCCAGATGCCGCTTAAAGGGGAGTATTCTGGTAATGAGTTGGTGCTAACGTCCTTTGCTCAAATTGCAATGGATGTGGAGAAGCAGCTGGAAATTATCGCTATTCTTCATCAGCATAGTCAGTTGGGGATCGTTCTTTATTATGTGGGCCTGATCATTCCTCAAATCTCAGAAAAAGTCATTGCTAAAATGAATGAGCTGGGAATGGTTTTGATTTTGATGCCGATGAACCGGATGGACTTAAGATATAGTGAAGTAATATCTGAGGTGTTGTCTTACATCAATGAAGAAGAAGAGGAGCTGGATCAGCAAAAAGCTATTTTGCTGGAAACAATTCGTCAGTTACCCGCGCCGCATCAAATCGAAACGGGTTTGAGTATTTTATCAGATAAATTGAAATGCAGTCTATTCATCATGAGTGATGAGAATGAGGTTTTATTATCAAAAGCTTGGCCCAGAAGTTTAGATTCGGCTTTACGTCAGGCTATTGCCCGCAGAGAAATAAACATTGCGAAAAAGAATGACCCTGTTGAGTTAAATCAAGTCATTCATTTTCAAACGGCTCTTTCTTTGGAACTGCCTACATTGAGTCATTCATATTTTTTGACTTTATTTAGAAAAAAACCATTGACCGAAAATCAGCTTGCTGGAATCCAAACAATTGTTGAAAAAACTATCAAGTATTTTGGTGAAGAACAATTATTGAATACAGGGCAGCAGTTCTTCGCTGCCTGTCAAACGGGAGACTTTTATACTGCTGCAATGTTAGCTCAAAAAGCTGGAATTGATGTGGAGGAGCCGCTGATATTGTATTGCTTACAAAGAAAAAAAGAGACGGCTGATATGTTTTCCTACCAAAAGCTAATCAGTTATAAAGAAAGAAATCGGGAATGGATCGTGGGAAATAAGAAAGCAAAAAGTGTTCATCCTGTTTTCTCATTAGATGATCCGGCAGCCGATCTTCTTTTTATCAGCAAAGAACTCTCGGGAGTGACAAGAATTGCTCAACAAATGAAGTTAATAGAAGACCATATTCAAGAAGCAAAGCAGGTTTTTCCTAAGAAAAATTGCTTTTACGCGGAAGATTTATATTTGTTGGAGGATGTGACGCGAGAGACGGATTCAATTTCTTTGGAGCGTTATCTTGATAATGAGTTGCTCGAAACTTTAGCGGTGTATTTTCTAGATTGCAACGAGAGTATAAAAGATACTTCTGATTTACTTTTTTTGCATAATAATACGATTAAGTATCGATTGAAGCGTGCTCAGGAACGGTTGGAGTTATCTTTTTCGCAGACTGCTTCTCGCTATATACTGATAAAAAATTTGATTTATTACCGAAAATATAGAGATAAACATTAATATCAAGCCCGCTTTGTCATTTTGGACAAAGGGGCTTCTTATATTTTGTCTTAATAACATAGTCATAAATTTCTCACTTCGCTATAATGATAAAATATTTATTTGTCAGAATATTCAGAAATGAGGGGGATAAATGGAAGAAGTAGTGGAAACAAATTCGGGAAATTACGAAAGAGAACGGGTGCCAGAGAAAGACCGGAAACGCTGGTTATCTATCAGCATGGTTTGGATCGCTATCGGGATCGATCTATCTGGTATGTTCATGGGTGTTGCTTTGGCTCAGGGAATGGCCTTTTGGTCAGCAATTTTAGCAGTAATGATTGGTTCAGTTGTTTTAGGTGTCTTAGCGATCGGGACAGCTTATATTGGCGCAAAGGCGGGATTGTCTACGGGAATGATCTCACGAGTTGCTTTTGGTAAAAATGGCGCTTCGTTGATGGGAGCGATCATGGGGATTTCGTCGCTTGGCTGGTTTGGCGTGCAGATTGGTTTCTTTGCTGAAAATATAGGCGCTGCGATCCGTCAATTGACGGGAACGAATATGCCATCATGGTTACTATCATTGATTGGCGGGAGTCTCATGATGTTATCTGCTTTTTGGGGCTATCAAGCAATCGAAAAGCTGTGCACTTATTCAGTTCCTTTATTGGCAGCGTTAATCATTATTGCGACCATCATGTCACTGAACAACAATGGGTCATCAGGTTTGACTAGTCCACCGCAAGGAGCGCCGATTTCATTTGGTTTGGCAGTTTCATTAGTCATTGGTGTCTATATGGTCGGAGTTGTTATGGCGCCTGATGTGGCAAGGTGGGCGCAAAGTCCTAAACAGGCGATGATCGCGGGCTTTGTCGGGTTTACGATCGGCAATAGCTTTATGATCATTATTTCATTGATTTTAGTTAAAGTGATGGATACGGCAGATCTTACCGCAGTATTTTTCGCTTTGGGGTTGGGGATTCCTTCCATTTTGGTTCTGACCTTGGCTCAGTGGACAACGAATACGAATAATCTCTATTCCGCATCTTTAGACTTTTCAATTGTTTTTAAAAGAGCCAATCCTAAAGTCATTACAGTCATTTGCGGAACGTTAGGTATTTTGATGGCGATGTTTGGAATCTATGGTATGTTTGAGAACTTTTTATCCATTATCACTGTACTGGTTTCACCGATTGCAGGGATATATATGATCGATTATTTCTTTTATAGAGAAAAGTACGATTTTTCATATGAAGAAAAATTAAAGAATTATTACCCAACCTCGCTTTTTTCATGGCTGGTGGGAAGTACGATAGCGTTTATGACTAGTCAGCCGCCTGCTGGCTTTGGTTTATTCACACTAACGAATGTTTCAGCATTGGATGGTATCTTAGCAGCGGGAATCTGCTATTTCATTATTACGAAATTAACTAAAGGACGGGAATAATTCATGAAGTGGATTACTGCAGAAGATTTAGAAAATATTGCGATTGGCGCGACATTGTTAGGAACCGGAGGCGGAGGTGATCCCTTTGTCGGTAAACTGATGGCGTTGCAAGCAATCCAGAAATATGGACCAGTCAAAGTTTTAACGGTAGATGAGCTAGATGATAAGGCATTAGTGATGCCCGTAGGATCTATCGGTGCGCCTTCTGTTTCTAATGAAAAAATCGCCTCCGAAGAAGAGGTTTATGCTCCGGCAGAAGTTCTGAAGGATTTTTTCCCTGAACGGACACAGGCGATCATGCCAATTGAAATTGGCGGAGGCAATTCATTATTACCGATTGCTTGTGCAGCTAAAATGGGGCTGCCGATCGTTGATGCTGACGCAATGGGCCGTGCATTTCCCGAGTCGCAAATGGTTACTTTCTTCTTGAAAGGTTATCAACCTGAGATCGTTGCGATGGCAGATAGTCAAGGCAATCGAATTGTCTATTATCCGAAAGATGGAGAGTGGTCTGAAAAGATCGCCCGCGCGATTACCGACGTTATGGGCGGAAATGCCAACATGGTCGACAATGTTTTTTCCGGAAAAATCGTTAAAGAATGCGGAATTCGCGGAACATTGAGCTTGGCGAAAGAAATCGGAGAAGAGCTGACAATATTAAATGATTCTGTGCCGCCAGTCCAAAGATTACTTGACCGTTTAAATGGTTTTTCACTTTTTGAAGGAAAGATCAGTCACATTGAGCAAAATGTTGAAGGTGGTTTTACTCGAGGACGAGCAGCGTTTACAGGGATTAATCGCAATAAAGGAGAAGAACTAGAGATTCTTTTCCAAAATGAATTATTACTGGCTAAAAAGGATGGTGCTGTCCTTGCATCTACGCCGGATTTGATCTGTGCGCTGGATTATGAAACCGGACGTCCAATTACAACAGAGACGTTGCGATATGGAGCGCGAATTCATGTGATTGCTCTACCTTGTGATCAAAAATGGCGGACAAAAAAAGGTCTGGAAGTTGCCGGTCCAAAATATTTTGGCTATGAAGTGGACTACCAACCAGTGGAGGAATTGATGGGAGAAAAAGTGCATGTATAGACTAGGGATTGATGTCGGTGGAACAAATACCGACTGTGCGATTTTAGATGAAGACTTGAGATGTATAGGCAAAGTCAAAAGTCCTACGATGGACGATGTCAGTGAAGGCATTGATCTCGCGATACAAAAAGTTTTAAAAGAAACCATGATTCCGACAGAAAAAATCCGTGTTGTGATGTTGGGAACGACTCATTGTACTAATGCAATCGTTCAACGAAAAGAGCTGAGCAGGATCGGGATTATTCGCCTAGCGAAGCCGGCTACGACGGCGGTGGCTCCGATGGTTGGATGGCCAGAGGATCTCGCAAGTAAAATGATGGCACAATCGGCTATCGTTTCTGGCGGTTATGAATATAACGGAAATACAATCGCTGAGATTGATGAAGAAGAAATTCGAGCAGTTTGCCAGAAAATGAAAGGGAAGGTCGAGGCGGTTGCGGTTGTAGGAGTTTTCTCTCCAGTAAATAGTGAGCAAGAGCAGCAGGTAGCAGCGATTGTTGAAGAAGAGCTTCAGGTTCCCGTTACATTATCTAGTGAGATCGGTTCAGTCGGCTTACTGGAAAGAGAGAATGCCAGTGTCTTGAACGCAGCTCTTACACAAACGATCATTCAGATGATCCAAGGTTTGAAACAGGCATTAAGCAATAACCATGTGGCCGCGGATGTGTTTATTTGTCAAAATGATGGAACTTTGATGGATTTAGAAAAAGCACTGAACTATCCTGTGCTGACAATTGGCTGCGGACCAACTAACTCGATTCGCGGGGCCGCACATTTAAGTCAGCTAGAGGATGCTTTAGTGGTTGATGTTGGCGGTACAACTACTGATATTGGAGTTCTAAAGAAGGGATTTCCACGTGAATCTTCCTTAGCAACGCTCATTGGCGGTATTCGAACGAATTTCCGGATGCCGGATGTCCTCTCGATTGGATTAGGCGGAGGTACGATCATTCATTTAGAAGATGAACTTAGGGTTGGTCCGGATAGTTTAGGCTATCGAATTTTACAGGAGAGTCTATCTTTTGGAGGTACCACCTTGTGTGCGACGGATATTGCGATCGCTAATCAAACAAACCATCCGGTTGATGGTGCTGTTTCTCAAAAAATGGAGACTTCATTAATTAATGGTGCTAAGAACAAAATCAGAGAATTGATTGAGGATGCGATCGACCAGATGAAAACAGATAGTCAAGAAATCCCAGTCATTTTGGTCGGGGGAGGAAGTATCATCCTGCCAAAAGAAATGAATGGTGTCTCTAAAGTGATCATTCCAGATAATTATGATGCTGCTAACGCGATCGGAGCAGCATTAGGAGAGGTTTCTGGTGAAGTGAATTCGGTGTATTCATTAGAGAAACAAACGCAAGAGGAGGCAGTGGCTGAAGCGGTAGAGCATGCTGAACAAGAAGCACTTAAAGCAGGAGCTTCCAAAGAATCGCTCAAAACAATTTTTGTAGAGGTCATTCCTTTGGCCTATCTACCAAAGCAGGCTGTCAATATCAAAGTCAAAGTTGCTGGTAAATTAGATTTTGTTATGATTTAGGAAAATTTCATAGTAAGAGAAATTAAGAGTTTAGAAGATGATTGAATGAAATCGATCTTCTAAGCTTTTTTGTGTTGAGAACGCTCTTGTCAGAATATCGAGTAAGAGAAATCGTTCATTTATTGACCAACAAAACAATATAGTAAATGAAAGGTTTTCTATTGAAAGTAAACTTAGGGATCAAACTAACGATATAATCAAACTCAAGATTGGTTTTATCATTTAGTTAACTTGCAACAATACAGAAGCGCTTCTCTGCAACAAGTTCAACGATTGTTGTAGCGACTTGTTGCAACGAAATGTAATATCCAATTTTTAAGCCCACATCTATAATAAGGTCATGATCATGATAACGCTATCAAAGATTAAGGCCTTGATTCCAGATAGTAAGGAAGTGTTTATCATTATGCTTACAAAGAGACAAAAAGAATTGTTAGAGTTGTTGATGCAGCAAAGTGACTTTCAGACAGCGGAGTATTTCGCGGGTCAACTGGGTGTCTCTAAGAGAACAATCCATAACGAGTTAGGGAGTATTGACGAATATCTTCAAAGTTCAGGAGAGTATCTTGAAAAGAAACGCGGAGTTGGTATCGGGTTAAAACGATTCAAAGAAGTTGAAGTGATCAAAGAGAAAAATGAAGGAAGCGACATTTACGATACGTTTAATCGTCGGATCGAAATTTTGAAAATCCTGCTTTTTAAGGAAAAAGTGGTTAGCTTTAACTATTTATCAGATATCTTCATGGTGAGTAAAACTTCTATTATCAAGGATTTTGAGTTCATCATGAAAATTTTGAATGTTGGCTCAGACATCAAATTGTGCAGCGATGTTCATGGAACTTCGCTAATAGGAACGGAAGAAGATGTTCAAAAAGCGATGCTTCAATTTAACCGCTATTTGCTGAGTAATTCTGAAGTTTATTTAGACGAAGATATTGCTGAAAAAATCAAATTATTAAATACCTATTATGGGGAGAGCTTAATTAGTGTTTGCTCAAATATTTTATATACCTATATTCGGGAAAATGTAAATGCCATTTCTGACTATTATGTTCAGAATATCTTAAGTATTTTTATTATCCTAGTTCACCGAATTGCTCAGAGGTATCACATTGAAGAACTAAAGCCGGCAGATTCCACTGAAGCGATGATTTTCTTTGAGGAAAGTGCTGTTCGAATGTTGCATAAAGCAGCTCTGCGCTTAGAGCTGTCCTATACGAATGAGGATGTCCACTATTTGTCCTTGCAATTGATCTCAAATCGCTTCGAAGCTTTACCAGATGACGAAATCGATGAAGTAATTGTTGAACGTTTGCTTTCTAGAGTGTCGGCCGCGTTGAATATTAATTTTGCCAGTGATCAGAAGCTGGAAGAACAGTTGAAAAATCATATTCCGCCAATGATCTATCGTTTGAAATCAAACAACAAAACGGAAAATCCTTTTACTTCTCAGATCAAAAACGAGTTTTCATTGACCTTCAATGTTATTTGGGTCGTGCTCAGTGAGTACGAGGAAGAGTTAGGTATCAGTTTTAATGAAGACGAGATAGCCTTTTTGACCATGTACTTTCAGGCAGCAATCGAACGGGCACGGATGAATCGTAAAATTTTGATTGTTTGTCAAATGGGGATAGCGACCTCAGAATTATTGATCAACCGGATAAAAAGTATTTTACCGTCTTTGGATACGTTTGAAGTTGCTTCGGTAGCAGAGTTAGAGCAAATCGTTTTTGATGAATATGACTTGATTATCTCTACAACAAAAATAGAGATACCTAAAAAAGAAGTCATTCAGGTATCACCATTTTTAACCAAAGAGGATATTGAGCGAGTCAAAACGTCGAACTTTTTGCCGAGTATAGATGGTAAAATCATCGACTTAGTTCGAGCACATCATTTAATAAGATTTGTCGATAAAGAGTTCATTTTTGTAAACACTGATTTTTCTTCTAAGGAAGAATTGATCGAACAGATTGGGACTGCTTTAGCGGAAAAGAATTTTGTAAACCTCCAATTTATTCTAACGGTTCAAGAACGAGAAGCGTTAGGGGGAACAGACCTGCCTTCTGGAACAGCAGTCCCGCATGGAAACTCAACCTCGGTCAATAAAACCATCATCGTAGTGGTCAAGAACAAAAAGAAATTTAAATGGAACAAATACTATGTCGATCTTGTTTTTTTGATTTGTATCGCGAAGCAGGATACTTTTCAAACGAGAAATATTTTGTCTGATATCTATAACATTATCGATAATAGCGAACAACTGAAACAATTACGTAAAGCTGCCTCAAATGAAGAGGTGCTCAGAAAACTTGGGAGTGATTAGTGTGGAGAAAGTGCAGGAAAATGGCAGAAGTGTGATTACAAATGATTTGATTTTTTTGGATAGTGATCTGGATAATCAAGACGAAGTTGTGGAGCATATCGTAGAAGTCGCCGAATTTATTGGCTATGTCGATGATTCAGAAACATTGTATCAAGCAGTCAAGAAACGTGAGCAAGAAGTTTCTACAGCGATTGGCTATGATATTGCAATTCCGCATGGGAAAAATGAAACCGTTTTGCATCCGTTTATTGCTTTTGTCAGAACAAACAAAGCATTTCAATGGGCGACAACGAATGAAGAGAAGGTTCGGCTGATCTTCTTGATCGGTGTTCCAAAAAATAGTGAGGAAACAATGCATCTTAAATTCATCTCACAATTAAGTAAAAAATTATTAGACGAAGCATTCAGAGAAAAATTATTAAACGAAACAGATAAAAATAAAATATACGAACAATTAAGTTCGATTGAAATTTAGGAGGATTTAAAGATGAAAGTAGTAGCAGTGACTGCGTGTCCAACAGGAATCGCGCATACCTATATGGCACAAGAGGCTATCGAAAAAGAATGTAAGAAACGCGGCTATGAAGTTCAAGTCGAGACACAAGGCAGTATGGGAATTGAAAATGAATTGGAACAAGAAGATATCGATCAGGCCGATGTATTAATTTTAGCAGTAGCAATCGATGTGGAAAATGGCGAACGTTTCGAAGAAAAAATCGATTTGGGTAAATCTTTGTCGGTTGATCCGGGAGACATCATCAAGTATCCAGCAAAATATATTGATGAAGCAGAGAAATTATAAAGGGAGATTATAAAAATGAAAAAACAGAACAAGTTCTTTAAAGACTTGCAGAAAGCCTTCAATACAGGTGTATCTTTCATGTTGCCGTCAGTGGTTGTTGGGGGGATTTTCTTAGCTGTGGCTCTAGCAACTGGGAAAGCCACAGATGCCGGAATGGAGATCACTAGTCCGTTTATGCAAAATCTAAATGATTTGGGTGCGGCAGGTTTTGCGATGATGATTCCATTGTTATCAGGTTACATCGCTAACTCGTTAGCTGGAAAACCTGGTTTAGTTCCAGGTATGATCCTAGGTTTTGTTGCCAATAATCCCATTGGTGAAGGGCAAATAAAGACAGGATTCCTTGGAGCAATGATCATGGGTGTGGCAGCAGGATACTTTGTTCGTTGGTGTAAAACGTGGAAGGTGCCGTCTACTATTCGAACGATTATGCCGATATTGATTGTTCCAGTTGTGACCACTTTTGTACTGGGTATGTTCTATATTTATATCATTGCCGTACCAATTGGTGCAGGGATGGACTGGCTTGTTAAGGTTCTTGGTCAAATGCAAGGCGGCAGCGCACTTATTTTAGGGTTGATCTTGGGTGCGATGACTGCGATCGATATGGGTGGTCCAATCAATAAAACAGCGACAGCTTTTACTTTGGCATTGATGGCAGAAGGTGTTTATGGCCCGAATGGAGCGCATCGAATTGCTTGTGCGATTCCGCCTTTAGCGATGGCTATTTCAACTTTTATCGATCGGAAAAAATATACTCCAGAGGATAAAGACCTAGGTATCTCAGCCTTCTTTATGTCGCTGATTGGTATTACAGAAGGTGCGATTCCGTTTGCGGCGAAAGATATCAAACGTGTTTTACCAGCAATCATCATCGGTAGTGCTGTAGGCGGTGCAATGGGTATGGCGACAGGTGTAGAAGCGTTGGTGCCTCATGGAGGATTTATCATCTTACCGGTTGTTAATGGCAAATTGTGGTACGCTCTTTCAATCATTGTTGGCGCAGTTATTTCAGCAGTTATTTTGCATTTCACTAAGCCAAGTTTAGTTGATGAAACAACGAAAGAAAAGAAGAAAGAAACCAATGAACAGATCGAAGTAGCAAAATAAACTTCAAATATTTGTGACGACAAAGGAAAGTGCAATAAGCCATTTTCCTTTGTCGTTTTTGTGTATAAATAACAGCTGTCAATATTCCGAATCTTTTATTTTGCAACATGTCTCGATTGTTTTTGCAACAAGTAAGTAGATTAATGCATTGACTTGTTGCAGATAAATGTAATATTCATACTCAATTACCCGTCATATACTTTAGATGTGGTAGAAACAAAGGATTACATTTAATTACACGAAATGGAGATGTCAATAAGATGGAAAAATTACCTATTAAGACAGTCGTGGAGAGTTTGTTGACTCTGCAAGCAACAGGCGAAAGTGCAACATTATTGGGAATCGGACCAATGTCGAAAAATTGTGTTCAAGCAACACTTGAATTGTCAAAAGATGATGATTATCCTGTGATGTTTATTGCCAGCCGTAATCAAGTGGATGCCGATGAACTTGGCGGCGGCTATGTAAATGGCTGGAATCAATTCACTTTTGCTGAAGCAGTGGAAGAAGTGGCCAATGAAATCGGTTATGACAATTTATATTACCTATGTCGAGATCACGGAGGTCCATGGCAGCGTGATAAAGAGCGAAATGATCATTTACCGACGGAAAAGGCGATGGACTTAGGGAAGAAATCTTATGTCGCGGATATTGAAGCGGGCTTTGATTTATTAATGATTGATCCTACAAAAGATCCCTTTGAAGTTGGGAAAGTTATTCCTTTAGATACCGTATTAGAACGAACAGTTGATCTAATTGAATTCTGTGAACAAGAACGGAAAGCCCGTAATTTACCAGAAATTGGTTATGAAGTAGGAACAGAAGAAACCAACGGCGGATTAACATCTACAGAAACCTATGAAACATTCATTTTACGGTTGAAGGATGAACTAGAGAAACGCGGACTGCCAATGCCTACCTTTATCGTAGGTCAAACAGGAACTTTAACACGGAAAACAGAACAAATCGGCACCTTCAATTTCAAAAATTCTTATGATTTGGCTCAAATGGCAAAAGAATATGGGGTTGGCTTAAAGGAACACAATGGCGATTATCTAGACGATGTAACTTTATTGGAGCATATTCCATCACAAATTACTGCGACCAATGTTGCACCTCAGTATGGTACAGAAGAAACACGGGCCTATTTAAATCTAGCGGCGGTAGAAGAAAAATTAATGGAGTATGGGTTAGTAAAAGATGTATCAAATACTCGTGGTGTCTTGCTGGAACATGCAATCAAGAGTGAACGTTGGAGAAAATGGATGGTAGGGGAACAAAAAATTCTGACAGTTGAAGAGATCCTGACACAAAATGATGCAGGATTACAGGCCGAAATTTTAGATATCGCGGGTCACTATACCTTTAACGATGATGAAGTAAAAGCTGAAATTGAAAAGCTGTATGCGAATTTAAAAGCACATAACATTGACGGTCAAAGATATGTGGTAGACCATATCAAACGTCCAATCCGTGATTATGCTGAATGCTACAACTTGAGCGGTGTTACGACGCGTATTAAAGATATGAATAAAGTAAAAGCATAGAGATAACGACGAGACTTTCACGATTAGATAGTGAAAGTCTCGTTTCTTTTTAAGAAAGAGGAATTGAGGAGAGAGCTATCATTCTAGATGACATTTGGTTCGATCAGTTAATTGATACTCGTCGCTGCGTCTTTTAAATTCGCGAAAATGCATCGTTAGATAACTGATTTCATCATTTGATAAATCAAAGTCGAAGTTTTCAGTGATAAAAACACGTATTTGATTGGCGGCGTAAAAGTCCTTTGAATAGTTTTTCATTACATAGAAATAAAGATCGTTGTTAGATTCTACTGAATCATGCTTTTCTTTTAAGATACGCAAGGCTAAAAACTTAATGTGGCGCATCAATCTTGGTGTTCCAGAAAGTAAAAGAGTACGTGGCAGATTTACATAAAAGGCTATTTGTGTAATTAAGTAATGAATCAATTGAAGATATCTTTCCTGTTCATGATCATTAATATTGAGTTGATAGTTTGCCGCAATAACAGATTCTGCTAACACTAGATAATCAGACTTTCTCAAGGACTGCTGCAAATGTTCTTCGATATACTGAATTGCTTCTTTAGCAAAGTCGATCTCTGACTTAAACAGATATTCCATGATTTCAATCGAAGAAATGGAGTAGGCAGTGGTCATAGGAATCATTTCAGCGGCATTAAATAGAAAATAAGACAAGTTATTGTTTAGGTAGAAATTATCTGTGATCATGTATTTTTCTTTCGCTAATTTTACCAGGAATAGGACAAGTTGGCGTTCTGCTGACGTCGATCGTTGCGCTGATAGTTGTGAATTGTTCATAATAAAAGACCTCCTTATAAAATTTTCTTACAGATTGCTTTAGGTCGCTAAGTTATTTGCTATAACCATATGTTAAACTGTCTAGTAATTAGACAGTCAAGAAAAGAAACTAAAATGAGGAGGAATCATTTTTGGATACAACCAACTACTTATCAATCAGCGAATTCGCCAAGTTATCAGGGATCAAAAGGAAAACTTTAATCTACTATGATCAGATTGGTCTTTTAAAACCAGAGTATACTGGTGAAAATGGGTATCGCTATTATGATTATCCACAACTTTACAGAGTCAACATGATTAACCTATTCAGAGAAATTAAAATGCCTTTAGCAGAGATCAAGGAACATTTACAAAACAGTACCCCAGAACAAGCGGCCTTTTTGCTTAAACGTCAAAGAGAGGTGATTCGTCAGAAACAAGAATACTATGAGGAAATGGCTGGAATGGTCGATCGTCAGTTAGCTTCATTAGAGGAATACGCTAAGGCAGATCGTTTGGAATTTTCTATCGTATCTTTTGATAGAGTGCCGCTATTTTTTAGTTCGACAGTTTATCAAGGCTCCAACTTTAGAGCATCGATTTCTTTAAGTCAAATGTATCATGAGAGTTTTGACGCAGGGTATCGCTTTATTTATCCAGCAGGAATCGTGTTCAAAAATGAGTATAATTTCTCAAATATGGACTTTTTTGAAAATCCCAAAATGCAGTATTACGTAAAAGTACCAGAAGCTGTTGAGGCGCGACCGGCTGGGGAGTACTTAATCTGCTATTTTTTTGGACCGATCGACCAGTCTGACATTTTTCCTCAAATGTTGGACTACTTAAAGAAAAAGCAGTTGCGAGTCAAGGGAGATATTTATATTGATGTTATTCTCAATGGTTTGGCAGCACAGAAATTTGATGACTTTCTATTGAAACTAGTTGTTCAAGTCATACCAATTTGATAAATAGTGTAAAAAAATAGTTGTTAAAAAGATTGTATGAGTGATATGCATTGTTTTTATTTCTTATTCGAAATAGAGATTTTATTGTTTTTTTAATCCTATAAAAATCTGTTTATTTGAATATTATTTGAAGGTTTCTTTATTTCGCTTTTATTTATAAGAGTTCCGTTTTTTAAAAGGTTATCTACACCCAAAACGTTAATTTTTCCGAAAACTTTAGAACGAGCTTTTGCTTTCTTTTTCGTATATTTTATAAAAGAGAAAAGAAATTGGATTCATGATTGGAAAAGGAGCGAATAAGCATGGAAATCAAACAACTGACCAGACGACAACTTTTTACGATGAAGAACAGAAAGAACCTTGAGACGAAAGTACGCAAGTTTTGGGAAGCAACCAAAAATGCGGATCTAGTAGTGGAATATATCGTAGCGATTATTGTAAGGAATGCACTAGTGGCAAGCGATTTTTCGCTGCCGTGTCAAGATGTTGTGCGAGACCTGCTTTTTCAAGCCGAACCAAGCGAGACACTAAGAAAATTCAGTCCATTTTTCAAGGACTATTTGGATGAGAGCGAATGGATCAGCGTCATCAAGCGGTTGTTCAAAAATGAAAATGCGTATTATAAAGCGACTAAAAAGATGCGAATACACGAAGGTAATCTAAAAAATCGAGGCAGTGCTGCGCTTGCTGATAACTATGATAGCTACACGCTGGTTTCTATTTTTGAAGATACCAATGGGAAAAAACATACTTGGAAATTAAGAGATGCCGACCCCAGCAATACCCTTGAAGAAACCAAACGAATCCTCAACATTTTAACGACCTTGACGATTTTTGAAAAGGGCGACGTGCGCCAATTTGCCAAATTTTTGGATTGTGAGTTTAAAGGAACCACGACGCTTTATAGTACGAAACAACCGAAAGAGCAGCTGGAGTCTGTCCAAAATTCGATGGCAGAACCATCAAAAATGAAGGCGGATACAAGTGTTGAGCGTGTTTTAATAGATGGTTTTGACCTCTCTGCGTTGACTAAGGGGGAGCTTATCATGTTGCTTAAAGGGATTTTTGAGGAAGCTGAGGCAGTCATGTTGGAGGAAACTTCTGAGGAGCCAGAAGAAAACTTTGAAAAATTGCCGGCAGATCTGGCGGTAGGCAATAAGACGAATATAGAATCAAGGATTGTTCCAGAGGAAAAAGGAAATCAGCAACAAAAACCGCAATCGACGTTAACAAAACCGAAAAACGATCTGATCCCATCTTTGGCAGCAGGGGCTATTCTTGAAGAAGGCACAGAAAAGCCGCCAAAAGTTGACAAACCTGTTAAACAAAATAGTAAAAAGCTTTCCAAAAAAGACCGGAAACTTTTGGAAAAATTTAATCAAGGGAAAAAGAAACATCGAAAATAAAGATTAAATTCTTTGTAAAGCAAGGTTTTATTTGTCATGGATTCAGAACTTGCAAAGAATGCCTCTTATTAGAATAATGATGTAGTTTAGTTATTGAGTTATAAATCCAATTAGTTAAATAGGAAAACCTTAGAAGCACTTCTGCGGAATTTCGCAGTTTTTTCTAAGGTTTTTTGTGCTGAAATGATTTATATAATAGTGTGTTTAAAAGAATTGAGCTATAAACCGCTGGAGTATTTTGAGATAATCAAGTAGTTAACAATTATAGTCATGGTCAGCAGTTAAGAGAGGTGAGCTTAAACATGTACAACGAAAATTGCAGGATATATCCTGCAATTTTTCTGTCACTACAAATCATTGAAAGAATCTTTTCGCTCAATAATAAGATCATTTGCTTCAAAAACTCCAATTAATAGAGAACAGACTCTTTTTTTCAATTAGCTTTCAACATTACTTTAAAAAAATTGCATGATTCATCTTGCAGAATGTTCGGCACCAAGAGCACTTTTTTCATTATATGATTCAGATAGCAAGAGAGAAAGAAGGGCACAACATGCAATTAGTAAATGGTTATAAGTTGATGGACTATGCAAAAGAAAAGGGATTTGTCTTACCAGCATTCAACACAACTAATTACGAATTAACAGCCGGTATCATTCGAGGCTATCAGGAAAAAGGAATGGGCGGGTATATTGCAATCTCGTCGAGCAACTTGAAACTTTCTAGTCCGAAGATCATTGCGGACATGGTTAAGTCAGCGATGAAAACAGCCTCTGTTCCAGTTGCGCTACATTTGGATCATGGGAAAAGCTTTGAGGATGTGAAGGCTTGTATCGAAGCCGGGTTTACTTCGATAATGGTGGATGCTTCTCATTTACCTTTTGAAGAGAATATTGAAGAGGTTAGACGAACGGTTGAGTATTGCCACTTTTATGGCATCCCAGTTGAAGCTGAGCTTGGAGCAATCGGCGGCAAAGAAGACGACCATATATCTGAAGAAGATGCCAAAACGAATCCGGCAGATGTAAAAGAGTTTGTTGAAAGAACTAATTGCGATTTATTGGCAGTTTCGATCGGAAATGTTCATGGAATGGATTTGACACCGAAACTGGATTTTCCATTATTGGAAGAGATCGCGGCTATTTCCTCAGTTCCGTTAGTGCTGCACGGCGGATCAGGAATTCCCTTCGATCAAGTTAGAAGAGCGAAACAAGAGAATCTGATTAAAGTAAATTACGGCTCAGATCTTCGTCAAGCATTTATTCGCACGTTCGGCCAAGCCTATGAAAGCAATCATAATGAATTTGATATTATGTCGCTTTCAAAGTCGGCGATTGAAAATGTTGAAGAGCGAGTAAAGGCAATCATCACAGAAGTAAATGAAAAATAATTTTTAAAACAAGGAGGGGGATATCGTGCTAAATAAAAGGCAAAAAGAAATGATTCAAGAATTTGAACGACACAGTCCCTCTTTTTTAACTGCTGACCATTTTGTTGACAAGTTTCATGTAAGTATGCGGACGATTCAATCGGATATCAAAAAAGTCCGCGAGTATTTGGCGGCTGCCGGCTATGCTGAATTGATCTCAGTTGCTTCTAAAGGCAGCCAGCTGATCATAAAAGATTACTCTGGCTTTCAAGCTAACAACCATCAAAAGGCAGTCATTAGCGAACCCAATCAATCGGACAGAGTAAGAAAATTATGTGTCCTGCTATTAAATCAAAAGCGGCCGATTAATCGGCAAAAATTGCTTGATCAACTGTTTATCGCGTCATCGACACTTAATACGGATTTAAAAGCGGCGGATAATTTGCTTAACAATTACCGTTTGAGCGTTGAGCGGAAAAGAAATTCCGGTATTTTTATCCGAGGGAATGAATATGATAAGCGGAAGTGTTTATTGAAGCTGGGGCATTTAGATATCCATCAGGAACAAAGCAATATGGGAACCGAAGAAATGTTTCGGCAAGATATTGAAATGGTCTTAGTTAATATTCTATTGAAGCATCATTTTCATATTTCAGAAACACTTTTTCAAAATCTGATCGTTCATATTGAAATGGCGGTTAAACGAATGAACAGCGGTTTTTATATCGGCTCTGAAGAATTTGAAGGAATTGGAGACTTTGATTCGGAGATGGAAGTATCGGCTGAGATATTTCACCGTCTGGCTGAACGATCTTACTTTAAGGTCTCGCAGGAAGAGATTATCAATCTGGCGATTTATATCAAAGGGAAAAGCGACTATGAGAAGGACGATTATATCTCAGAAGAGGTTAATACCTTCATTCTTCATGCCTTGAAGGAAATCAACGAGAAGTTCGATATTGATTTTCGTCAGGAGATCGATCTAAGAATCTCGTTAGCGCTACATTTAATGCCATTGCTGACTAGGATCGAATACAACATTCAAAACGAGAATCAATTATTGGATCAAATTAAGCAGTCATTTCCTTTAGGTTTTGATATTGCAGCCTATATGTGCCTGCTGCTACAAAACTCGATCGGAAAGAAAATCGAAGAAGGAGAGATCGCCTACTTGGCTATCTACTTTAACCAATACTTAGCCAAGTACAATGATATTTCCGGCAAGAAACGAATTCTGATCATTACTAGTCTGAAACGCAGTGAAAGTATTCTGCTTAGGCAGCGATTCGCTACCTGGTTTTCGAATGAAATCACGATTCTGACTTTAGTTAATACACATGAAGTTGTTTCAGTCGATATTGAAGATTACGATGTCATTTTTACAACAGAGCAGACAGAGATTACTGACCAAATGGGTGCTATCTTAATCAGTTTCTTCCCGAGTGAACAGGAATATTCCAAAATAAAGCTTGCTATTGATGGATTCAACGATAAGTTTGAGATCGTCAATTTGTTTGATGAAGACCTATTTCATTTTGGACATTTCACGAAAAAGCAGGAAGTATTGGATAAAATTTGTTCGATTTCAGTCTCAAAGGTTGGCGATAAAGTATTTCAATTACGAGAGGCTGTTGAATTAAGAGAAGAATTGGGCAGCAGCTATTTTGGAAACAAGATTGCTTTGCCTCATCCAATCAACCCAATTCTCGCTGAAACTTTTGTTTCGGTCATTTTATTGAAAAATGAACTTGATTGGGATTCAGATGGGAACAGAGTCCGATTGGTCATGCTGGTAGCAATTGAAAAGAACAATGCAAAGGTGTTTCAGTTGTGGAATTATTTAGCCAAAATTATTCAGGAAAAAGGCTTTGTTGAACGAGTCATTAAAGATCCGACATTTGATAATTTTAAGGATAATCTTTCCCAACTGTTAGACGAATATATTTAGACCATAGTGAAAATAGGAGGATTGAAGATGAAGTATATTTTTGTATCTCATGGTGATCTTGCAAAAAGTATTTTAGGGAGTGCACAGATGATCGTTGGAGAACAAACGAATGTTAAAGCGTTTGGATTGTATCCAAATGATGATATAGGAAGTTTGAAGGATCAAGTCAAAGCAGCTATCGAAGAATTTGGCGGTGGGAATGACATCATTTGTTTTACCGATTTATTTAGCGGCAGTCCGTTCAATGCAGTGGTTGCACTGATGGGAGATTACCCGATCCGGCATATTACCGGCATGAACCTGCCGATGGTATTAGAGGCCTTCATGTCTCGCATGAACGAAGACAATTCAGCTGAAACGATTTGTGAAAAATTACTGGATGAGGCTCCTACCACTGTAATCGATGTAAATCATTATTTGGCTATAAATTTGGAAGACTAAAAACACATATTAAAGGAGAGAGAAGCATGAAAAATATCGTATTTGCCAGAGTGGATGATCGCTTAATTCATGGGGAGGTAGTGACAGCTTGGACGCCGACCTACAGTATTAATCATATCGTTATCATTGACGATATCGTAGCCAGCGATCCGTTTCAAAAGAGAATATTGAAAGCGTTAGCACCGACGAAAGTCAGAGTAGATGCTTTTACGACAGAAGAAGGCATTGCCGAATTGAAGAAGCCATATAACGAAAAGGAACGGATCTTGTTGTTAACGAAAACACCAATTACGTATGCCAAGCTTGTTGAAGGTGGGATCGAATTACCGCAAGTCAATCTAGGCGGAATGGGTATCCGCGATGAGCGCGAACCTTTTATTAAGAATGTTGCTTGTGATAAAGCAGAGGTAGAGGCGATTCGTCAAATGGTGGATAAAGGTGTGCATGTGTTCTACCAGCTAGTACCGGAACAACGTTTGATTGAAATTACTAATTTATTATAAAAAAAGGAGGAATAATGTATGTCGATTTTTCAAGCATTTCTATGTGGGGTTGTATATTTTCTAGCGATAGGAAATCTGCCCTTCGTCGGGTTGTGGTCGTTGCAGCGGCCGTTGGTGTGCGGACTTATTACAGGAATTATTTTAGGTGATCCAGTGACAGGCGCAATGACTGGTGCTTCAATCAACTTGGTTTATTTAGGCTTTATCTCTGCCGGCGGCTCAATGCCTGCTGACATGGCGCTAGCGGGGATTTTAGGAACAGCGTTTGCCATCACTGGCGGACTAGATGCTAAAACTGCTTTATCCGTCGCTGTACCGATCGGATTATTAGGAACAATCGTATGGTATGGTCGAATGACTTTTGGTTCAGTTTTTGTTCACGTAGCAGATAACTATATTGAAAAGGGCGAGTATCATAAAATCTGGCGAGCCAATGTTCTCTTTCCGCAGCTCATGACGGCACTGATCACGATTATTCCCTGCGGATTAGCTGCTTACTTCGGTGCAAGTTATATTTCGGGATTTATTGAGGCATTAAGCGGAACTGCATTGACGATCTTCACGGTTATTGGCGGAATGATGCCGGCTTTAGGGGTAGCGATTACGCTGCAATATATTTTTAAAGGCGAAGCCCGTGTCTTCTTATTCTTAGGTTTCATTCTAGCAACGTATTCTGGCTTGGACCTATTGCCTTTAGGTGTGATTGCTGGATTGACGGCTTTGATCTATGTACAAGCGACAGGCAACAAATCTGATTCAGAGGAGGATGAAATCTATGAGTAAAGAGGCAGAAGGAAGTTTGATTCGTAAAAAAGATCTATTCCGTTCTTGGCTGATCTGGGAAAATCTACCGCAAACCTGCTACAACTATGAGCGAATGATGGGACAAGCGGTTGCGCATGTGTTTGTTCCAATCTCAAAACGACTATACAATGATGATCCGGAAAAGAAAAAGGAAATGATGAAACGCGAGATAGAGTTCTTTAACGTTCACATTGAGTTCGGGTCATGTATCATCGGCATGATCATCGCACTGGAAGAACAAAAGGCTAAAGGTGTGGCGATCCCGAGTGAATTTATCACAAGTTTGAAAACATCCTTGATGGGGCCTTTATCAGGGATCGGGGACACGATTTTCCAAGGTGTATTGATTCCGATTCTGTTAGCGATCTGTATTGATTTAACATTAAAAGGTACGATCTGGGGTTCAATTATTTATGCTGTTGCTATTATCGCGATTGCTTGGGGAATGAGTTATGCCAACTTTATGTTTGGGTATCGAGCCGGGGCGGATGCTGTCATGGACTTTCTGGAAAAAGGGATACTAAATAAAGTTTTACGCGGCGCTGAAATCATGGGTTGTATGGTAATGGGCGGCTTGATCTCTAGTTACGTAAAAATGCATGTAGCGTTAAAAATCGTCAGCTCCACTACGACTTTTAAGGTTCAAGAACAATTCTTAGATGCAGTGATGCCAAATATCTTGCCGTTTGCTTTTACGATGTTGATTTATTTGCTAATGAAACGCGGCTGGTCTTCATTGAAGATCATTGGCTTGATCGTAGTTGTCGGGATCGTTACAGGATTCTTTGGAATTTTAGGTTAGGGGCGGAAAAATGAAAGCAATTGTTGAAACTGGTGTTAAGCAGCTGGAAATCCAAGAACTGCCAATGCCTGAGATTAAAGCAGACGAAGTATTGATGAAGGTCCGAGCGAACGGTCTTTGTACCAACGATTTACGGGATTATTTAGGGGATATGAAATACACCTACCCGAGAATCGGCGGTCATGAATTCAGCGGCGAAGTGGTGGAAATCGGCAGTGATGTGAATCCTGAGCATTTTGACGTCGGCGATCATGTAGTGAAATATATTATTCCTGCCTGCGGAGAGTGTCATTATTGTAAAACTGGTCGGGAGAATCTTTGTACTGAAGTGGCGAGTTCGACGACTTTTCAAAATCCTGACGGTATTTCCGGCTTTCTAGGAATGTCACAATACATTGCAGTTAAAAGCCGCGATCTTTACAAATATCCCAAAGATGTACCATTTACCCATAGTGCCTTTACGGAACCTCTGGCTTGTGTGGTAAATAGTGTTGAACGAGCGCAGCTGATGTTTGGACAAGATGTGGTGATTATCGGCGGTGGTGTAATGGGATTATTTCATGTGATTTTGGCAAAGCTATCCGGTATTCGCGTAATTGTCAGCGAACCGAACGCCGAACGCCGAAAACTCGCAGAAGAATTAGGAGCGGATGTGACCTTTGATCCGACAAAAGTCGATGCAGTCTCCTTCGTCAAGGAGCAAACAGCAGGGCGCGGGGCGGAAGTCGTCTTCAATACCACAGCACTTCCGCAAATTGCCAAACAGGCGATGGACTTCACTGCGACAGGCGGTCAGACATTTATGTTTAGCTCGCTGCATCCAAACGATCCTGTACCGACCGATATGGGCGTAGTGCATTCCTATGAAAAACTAATTACGGGAACAGTCAGTCCCAAAATTCCAACCTTTTATCGTTCAGTACAATTGATCGGCAAGGGCATTGTGGATGTGACGCCGTTATTAGCGAAAACCTTTGATTATAGCGAGGCAGTGGAAGCATTTGAATATGCGCTGCGGCCGGATACCTTGAAAACCATCATTACCTTTGATTAGTAGAAAGTAGGAAGAAAAATGAGTGCATCTGTGTATGTAGGGCTTGATATCGGGACTACATCGATCAAGGTGGCTGCTGTCACGAAACAATTAAAAACAGTTTTTGAGAGGCAGTATGCATATGACTACCTGACTCCGCAAAAAGGCTGGACAGAGATTGAACCGGATACGTGGGTCGAAATCGCAGTAAATTGCTTGAGAGAATTGTTCCAAAAACTTCCTGCTGAAACGGTCAAGGGAATTGGAATCACTGGACAGATGCACACGACCGTGTTTGTTAACAAACACGGTTTTTCTGTCCGACCAGCCATTCTGTGGAATGATAATCGAACGAAAGAAAGCATTTCAGAGATTAAGCAAGTCCTCGAAAGTAATGACCGATCGGCTCATATAAGTAGAATCGTTTCAACTGGCAGCCCTTTAGCCAATTTATTGTGGGTAAGAGAAAATGAACCGCAGCTTTTTGAACAGATTGATAAGGTTCTGATTGCTAAGGATTATGTGAAATGGAAATTGACGGGAATCTATGCAACGGATTATTGTGATGCCTCAACGTCTTCTTTATTTGATTTACATACGGATCATTGGTCCAAAGAGGTTCAAGAGCTGTTTGGACTAGACAGTAAACTGTTCCCAGAGATTCGACCTGCTTCGGCAATTGTCGGCAAATTGACAGAAGAACTCTGTAAGGAGCTGAAGCTTGAAAAAGCTATTCCAGTCGTATCAGGAACAGGCGATAATGTAGCATCTGCTCTGGTGTCCGGCAGCTTTGAAACGATGCAGCCGCTGATTTCACTTGGAACCTCTGGGGTTGTGGTGATTCCTAATGGTCAGCATCAATTAAAAGCGCGAGGCAAGAATGTTATAGCAAGAATTACTGAAAAGGATAATTCGATCATCACACAAGGAACTGTTCAAGCCGGTGCTAAAATCAACAGCTGGTGGCTGGAAAGAATTCTGCAGACTGATAAATACAGTGAAGAGCAGGAAAAGATTCCAAAAGAACTGCTTGGTGAGAACGAGGTTTTCTTTTTTCCTCACATGAATGGCGAAAAAACATTATTCGCTGAACCTGATTTAAAAGGTGCTTTTATTGGTTTAGGACTGGAAACGGGAAGAATAGAAATGTATTTGGCTGTTTTAGAAGGATTGGCTTTCGGTATTCGTCAACTGTTTGAGGCCATGAAAAATGAAAAGCCGCCTGAATATTTCACGATCGTTGGCGGCGGAGCAAAAAGCAAATTATGGATCAAAATATTCGTCAATATTTTAGGGTATCCCATCAAACGTGTGCTGACTTCCCAAGAAGCGGTTCACGGGGCTGCGATCTTAGCAATTATGGGTGTTGAGAAAAACTTCATTTTTCCAAAGAATGGCGCTCAACTGATTCAACCTGATCCAGTACTTGTTGAGAAATACAATCAGCGCTATAAAAAATATTTAAAACTGACTCAGCTTTTATTAAGTTTCGGAGGTGACGAGAAATGAAAGAGTGTTTGATTTGCAGTACATCATTAAAACTAATCAAATTCAAATGTGCGGATGGACATGTGTGTAAAAAATGTTATGAGAGGGTCAGCATCAATTTCACTCAAACGATCAAAACAAAGACCAAAGAAGAACTTATGGCGATTCTTGAATCCTCGCAAGAAGTGTCAGTTGACTCATCTTTTGAGCTTTCTAGAAAAATAAATCAATTGATTTTCTTTGACGATAAGAATCAACAGATTTGTCTGCCGAATCATAGAAAGTACACGAAAGAGAATTTGAAGCCGGAAATTTATCCATTTGCGGCGATCTCGAATTGTCAGGTGGTGGAAGAACAAATCGAAAGGCTCGTTAAGAAAAAGAAACAGCAGTTAGGCTGCATCAAAGTAGTTTTGACTTTTGAAAATGATACGCGGGAGATTTGGTTGATTCCCAACTTTATCAATCGAGACAGCATGGCGTATAAAACGATGCGTTCATTAGCAGCTAATATTGTAACCGAAGTCAAACAATCAAAGGAGCTTGCTGTATGTTAGCTAGTTTAAAAGAGGTTTTAGTAAAAGCCAGAGAAAAAAATCAGGCAGTCGCGGCCTTCAACGTACCGAATTTAGAAATGGTCCGAGCCGCGATCCAAGCCGCTGAAGAGATGAATATGCCGGTGATTTTGCAGCATGCAGAAGGTCATGGTTCCTTGATCACATTAGAAGAGATCGGACCAATCATGATTCAATACGCTGAACGCAGCACTGTCCCAGTAGTAGTTCATTTGGATCATGGAAAAAGCTTCGAGGTGATTATGCAGGCGATGAAGCTAGGTTTTACATCGGTTATGATTGACGCCTCTGATTTGCCTTTTGATGAAAATGTGGCACGAACACAAGAAGTGGTAAAGGCGGCTCATAGTTTAGGTGTTAGTGTGGAAGCGGAATTGGGTCATGTTTTTACGTCATCTTTGGGCGGCGGCGAAGGACGTGCACCAGATGACGACCAAATTGGCGATACCGATATCTATACAGATCCAAAGCAAGCTAAAGAATTTGTTGATGCTACAAATGTTGATTGCTTAGCAGTAGCCTTTGGAACAGTTCACGGTATCTACTTGAAAGAGCCGAGATTAGATTTGCAGCGCGTGAAGAAAATCTATGAGGAAGTCAAAATTCCTTTAGTGATGCACGGCGGTTCGGGAGTCCATGCTGAAGATTATCAAGCAGCAATCAAAAATGGCATCACCAAAATTAATTACTATACTTATGCGAATCAAGCAGGAGCCGCTGCACTGAGAAAATACTTGAATGAAGAAACGCAGGACTATTTCTTAGAAGATTGCATTGCGGTAACGACAGAAGCGCTGAAAGAAGATTATGTACGAGCAATAGAAATTTTTAGTGGACAATAGTATAAATAGTTTAGAGGGGTGTGTAGTCATTGAAAAAGATTACGCACTCTTTTTTGTAATATATGATTTTAAGCAACAAATTGATTCAAAAGAATTTTTCTCGCTATGTTGGATTTTATTCATTATAATAAGTGAATCATGAGTTTTTGGTAATAAAACCATTAATGGACGAAGGAGCGATCAAATGAAAATTGAACCGTTTAAAGTAGAATTATGGATGAATGAGCATGAGGACAAGGCGATTTATAATACGGGTGAAACATGTGTTGACTCAATTAGTATGGATGAGCTGTTTGAGATTGCTGGACTGGATAAGACTGAAACGTTAAACGAATTAGCACAGAAGCGTCTGACTTACGGACATATTTTTGGCAATCCGCGCTTCAAAAAAGGGATCGCTTCTCTCTATCAAACGATCCAGAAAGAGGATATCACAACGACGCATGGTGCGATTGGTGCAAATCATTTAGTGCTTTACTCACTGATTGAACCTGAGGATGAAGTAGTCGCTGTGTTGCCAACTTACCAGCAACTCTACTCGATTCCAGCATCTTTTCAGGCAACAGTTAAACAGCATGTATTGACTCCAGAGAATAATTTTCTGCCGGACTTAGAAGAGGTTCGAAAGCTGATCACTGAAAAGACCAAACTGATTATTATCAACAATCCCAACAATCCATCCGGCTCATTAATGGATCGAGAAATGTTGGAAGAAATGATTGCGATCGCAAAAGAAGCAGACGCATATATCCTATCCGATGAAACGTATCGTGGACTTACTCAAGCAGAGGTGGAAAGTCCATCGATTGCTGATCTTTACGATAAAGGGATCAGCGTCAGCAGTATGTCCAAGGTCTGGTCGCTGGCTGGTCTGCGTTTAGGCTGGATCGCAACGAAAAACAAGGCAGCGTTAGAGCAGTGTCTGCTTCATCGCGATCACAATACCATTAGCTGCGGCATGATCGATGAGGAATTAGCGGCGATCGCCTTAGAAAATAAAGATAAAATCTTGGCAAGAAATCAGCAAATCATTCGGAAAAATTTGAGTATTTTAGATGAATGGGTCGCTCAGGAACCGCATATC
Source organism: Enterococcus hulanensis (assembly GCF_005405485.1). Classification (GTDB taxonomy): domain Bacteria; phylum Bacillota; class Bacilli; order Lactobacillales; family Enterococcaceae; genus Enterococcus_A; species Enterococcus_A hulanensis. Next base: position 62,549 of record NZ_BJED01000010.1, read on the forward strand.
TCTTATGTAAAACCGCAAGCGGGAACCGTAACACTGCTTTATTATGATTTCGATCGTTCAAGCAGAGAGCTGTGTCTGGATTTGATCAATAACCACGGCTTGCTGTTTACTCCTGGAGATTGCTTTGAGTTCGAATCTTGTATCCGTATTGGTTATGGCTGCAGTACGGAAGAATTGATCGCTGGCTTGAAGAAGTTTTCTGAATACCTAGCAACCATTTAAATCGCGAAACGTAACGAATCTCAACTAGATCGTTGCGTTTTTTTGAGTGAAAATATCTTGCTGGTTTAACCAATGCTTCCATTATCATTTTTTATTAATGTGCTAACGAACAATAATCTAAAAGCGAGGATAGAGTAGCTATCTTCGCTTTTTCCCATCTCTAGGAAAAAAGTAAGTTTGTGAGTGACACATTGAATTTCCTATAATGAGCATGTAAATAAATGAAAGTGGTGAAGAAAATGAAAAATATCTTGTTAATTTGTGGTTCAGGCGCTTCAAGCGGATTTATGGCGGCGGCGATCCGAAAAGCAGCGAAAAAAAGAAAGGTTGAGGTGACGGTCAAAGCAGCGAGTGAATCGCAGCTGGATGATCGTATTAATGAAATCGATTACTTGTTGATTGGCCCGCACTTATCCTACATGTTGAATGATCTGCAAGAACAAACAAAGGACAAAAATGTTAAAGCCGCAGTTATTCCGCAAGCAGTTTATGGAACGCTGAATGGCGACAAGGCATTGGACTTAATTTTAAAGATGGAGGATTAGTTGATGGATAAAATTATGAATTTCATGACGAATTCTTTTGCACCAAAAGTAAATAAAGTAGTTAAGAATCCTTGGATATCTGCGATTCAAGATTCGATCATGGTAGCTTTACCGCTGGTTTTCGTCGGTTCGTTAGTAACGGTTGTTTCGTTATTGAAAAATATCTTTAGCGGCATGCCTGATTTTTCAATGATTAGTAATTTTTCATTTGGGATGTATGCGCTAGTGGTCGCCTTTTTGATTCCTTATTATTTAATGGAGAAAAAAGGCTATGGTGGTCAGAAATTGATTTCGGGCGCGGCTTCCTTGGTATTATTTATGATGCTTTTGTTTCCAACGATGACAGCAGATGGTGAAGCGATATTTATTCTTTCTCGCTTTGGTGCTACCGGGATGTTTCTATCGATGATTACTGGTCTATTTGTTGGTTTCGTGATGAATTTTGCAGTGAAATATTCATTCTTTGATGAAGATACACCTATTCCAGATTTTGTTGTTGGTTGGTTTAACAGCTTATTGCCGATCACTTTTGTCTTGCTTGTGGGCTGGTTGATCACCTTCCAGTTTAAAATTGATTTCTTTGATGTTGTTTTACTAGTTTTCAGTCCGTTAGCAAGTATTGTTCAATCCTATCCAGGTTTTGTGCTGTCTGTCTTTATTCCGGTGTTTTTGTATACTTTCGGAATTTCTGGATGGGTAATGATGCCCGTTGTTTATCCAGTTTATATGTCAGGCTTAGCAGCCAATGCTGAAGCGGTTGCTAACGGTGGACAAGCGTTAAATATTGCGACACAGGAAACGTGTTATGCTTTTTCTTCAATGGGTGGGATCGGAACAACGCTAGCTTTGTCCGTGATGATGCTGCTGTTGAGTAAATCAGCACAATTAAAGGCGATCGGAAAAGCCGTGATCATTCCTTCTATCTTTAATATAAATGAACCGCTGGTGTTTGGCGCACCAATCGCCTTTAATCCATATCTGATGGTGCCAATGTGGATCAATAGTATTATCGTTCCAACGATTGCTTATGTCACGATGTCGTTAGGATTGGTCAATGTTCCATCCAGCACATTTCTATTATGGTATATGCCTTATCCTTTCACATCTTATTTGGCGACACAGGATTGGCGAGCAATTATCGTTTGTGCGTTGATTTTCGTGATCACTTGGCTGGTATTTTTACCATTCTTTAAAGCATACGATAATTCATTAGTAAAACAAGAAGCTCAAGATGCATTAGAAGAAGCTCAAGCGGAAGCCGTTCATTAAAAGTTTATAGAACAAGTAGTGGGAGGTCACTTTATGGAAGAGACAAAATATTTAGAGGAAAATGATCAATTAAACCAACTATCCATGAACATTTTAGTTCATGCTGGCAATGCGAGAGATCATTTGGTCCATTCGTTGGAAAGTTTAGAGGAAATGGATTTTGAAAAAGCAAAAGAGGAAGTCAAAGCAGCTCGAAAAGAAGTCGTGGTTGCTCACGGATTGCAAACAGATACGCTGCAATTAGAGGCTTCGGGCGAACAGATTCGTTATTCAACATTATTTTGCCATGCGCAGGATACGCTGATGACCGCTCAAAGCGAGATTCTAATTGGTGAGCATTTGGTTCGCTTGTTTGAAAAGTTTAGTAAAAAATAGCTGTTTGATCGACAGACTGAATTAGGAGGAATTTCATTGAAAAATTATCAAATGCCTAAGGACTTTTTATGGGGAGGAGCGATTGCGGCTAACCAAGCCGAAGGAGCTTATAAAGTTGCTGGAAAAGGGATCAGCTTGGCTGACTTGCACAAATATTATCCAGACAAAAGCAACGCTGAAATTGCGGAAGAGCAGCATAAAGGGATGTCCGTTGCAGATGTAAAAGCCAATATGGCTGATACCACTAGTTATTATCCCAAACGTCATGGAATTGACTTTTATCATACGTATGAGTCAGACCTGGAGTTACTCAGCGAAATGGGATTTAAGACTTTTCGGACATCGATTGATTGGACACGTATTTTTCCGACTGGTGATGAAGAGGAGCCGAATGAAGAGGGTTTGGCATACTATGATCGTTTGATCGACAAAATCATCGAATTAGGGATGGAGCCGATTATTACCATCTTGCATTATGAAACACCGGTTGAGATTACGCTGAAGTATGGCGGCTGGAACAATCGTAAAGTAATCGATTTATTTGTAAAATACGGAAAAGTTGTTTTAGAACGCTACCAAGCCAAAGTGAAGTATTGGATCGTAATCAATCAAGTCAATTTGATTCAATTTGAGCCTTTCAATTCAACAGCAATTCCATATGATACTGTTGATAATTATGAAGAAGCAAGTTTTCAGGCGGTTCATCATCAATTTGTGGCTAGTGCTAAATTAGCTGGTTATGCCAAAACGATCAATCCTGATATGCTGATCGGTACGATGATGGCTGATTGTACGGCGTACCCATATTCTTGTGATCCAGATGATGTGAATTTGGCTTTGCGCCGCAACAGAATGCAATATTTCTATACAGATGTTCAATTTCAAGGAGAGTATCCGCAATATGCGCTGAATTATTTTGCGGAAAATGACATTCATTTAGAAGTTACAGAAGAAGATAAACAATTATTGAAGGATCACACAATGGATTACCTAGCGCTTTCTTACTACTATTCACAGATGGTTGATGCGTCAAAAAATACAATGAGTCCTTCATCCGTTACGCCGAACCCTAACTTGAAGGCCAATCCTTGGGGCTGGGCTGTTGATCCACAAGGGTTATACAACTCATTATCACAATACTGGGATCGCTATCACAAGTCGATTATTATCGCTGAAAATGGTTTTGGCATGTATGACAAATTAGAAGATGGAAAAGTTCATGATGATTATCGCATTTCCTATCTTTCCGAGCACATCGCGCAAATGAAGCGAGCGATGTATGATGGAGCATATGTCATTGCTTATTGTGCCTGGGGACCAATTGATATTATCAGCTGTTCTTCAGCGCAAATGGAAAAACGCTACGGCTTCATCTATGTTGACCTAGACAATGAGGGAAAAGGATCTGGTCAACGAATCAAAAAAGACAGTTTTGAGTGGTATAAACAGGTGATTGCCTCAAACGGTGAAACTTTATAATCAATTGAAAAGTTGGTCTTTGTGATCAACTTTTCTTTGAATGGAGGTGCGAAGATGCTGACTAAAAAAGAAAAAGAGCTGATTGACTATTTAAGCAAGAAGAAACGCTGGGTGACCTCGGATGAGCTGGCAGAATTTAGTAAGTGCGCGACTCGTACGATTCGCAATCGCGTAGCTAAGATCAATCAAAATCAACCAGAACTCATTTCAACCAGCCATTTGGGCTATCAACTGAATGCAGAAGTAAAATTGCCTGTAGGTGGAACGGAAGATCGGAAATCTCGAATTTTTTTAGAGCTTTTGAAGCATTCCTCTGAAGGTGTGGATTTTTACGAGTTGGCAGAAAAACTTTTTATTTCCGAATCCACCTTGAAAAACGATATTCAACAATTAAAAAAAGAGATCACAAATGAAGCGATTCAAATCATTTTTGAACAAGAATACATTAAGTTAACCGGTCCAGAGCGGGCCAAGCGCCGCTATCTCATTTCACTTTTATACAATGAGAGTGATCTGCAGGAAAAATTAAAAGCTAGTATTCAGCAAATGATCGGCTACATTTCGTTGGAGAAGCTGCAGCAGACGATCCAGGATGTTTTATCTGATCGTAATATCCAGATCAATCAATACTCATTAAATAATATGGTCTTGCACTTTGCCATTAGTATCGAGCGTATTCGACAAGGTCATAGCTTAAAAAAGAGCCTTAATAGAGATTCTGCACAAAGGAATGCAGAGTTCTTGATTGCTGAAGAAATCAGTAATAAATTAGCTCAGCAATATGACATTCATTTTTCTCATGCAGAGTTGGAGCAATTGTCCTTATTATTTATCGGCATGCAAAATGAATCCTTAATGAACGAAAATAGTCAGCAGCTTTCTAATTTTGTTAATCAGAAAATCATCACCGCCCTGCAGGATGTTTTAACAGAAGTGGAGCAGACATACTTAGTCGAATTGCACGATGAAGAATTTTTCAATAAGCTGGCGATTCATTTACAAAGCTTGTATTATCGCTCCCATTACGAAACCTTTACACGCAACAGCAGCTTACTGGATCTGAAAACAGCCTATCCATTAACCTATGATTTAGCAGTGTATATCTCTTCGTTGATTCAAGACCGTTTAGACATTTGGTTCAATGATGACGAGATTTCCTTCATTGCTTTACATATTGGTTCTTTTCTTGAAACACAAAAACACTTTCGCAATCAAGTCACAATCCAACTGATTGTGAACGGCTACCATGATATCGCAGAAAATTTGAGCAAGCAGATCGAAGAACGTTTCGGGGAAACTATCAATCTCTTAGTTGCGGAAAAATGGAAAGCAGCCAATAGCAATTACGATCTATTGTTGACGACAGATCGTGAGACGGCTTCTGAATATGCTGGTTCAGTCTTTATCCATCCATTTTTAACCAACAAGGATGTCAAAAAAATCGAAAAACGAATCAATTCTTTAAAATCACAGCGGGAAAAACGCCGCATGTATCAAGCCATTGAAAAATTTATTTTGCCGGAGCTGTACTTTAATCAGATTGATCCTGCTGGCTTGGAACCTTTTGAAATCCGTAAACAAATCAATCAACGGATGATTGAGGAAGATTTTGTAGATGATCAGTTTTTCGAAAGAGTAGAAAAACGTGAGCGGATGTCTCCAACAAGTTTTCCATCTGGAATTGCTGTTCCTCACTCGGTTGAATTAGAGGCGCAAAGAAGCGGTGTTGCCATCATGACCTTACAAGAACCGCTGGTTTGGGCAGATCATACGATCAAACTAATTGCTTACATTGCGATCAATAAAAATGAAGCTAATGAATTCAATGATTTTTTTGAAACCTTCATCGAGATTGTTTCTGAACCGATCAATACAAAACAACTAAGTATGAGTGAAGATTATGACGAGTTTATTTTACGACTCAAGTCTATGGTAGAAGCCGATGAGTAAAAATTTTTTAATTCGTATAATCCCAGTGTTTCTCGGTACGATCCTGATGGGAATCGGAATCGAGATAATCGTGGTCGCTGATCAGGGCTTTGACTCAGTTAGTACATTGATTCTAGGTTTAATGAATCATTCAACGATTCCGTTTGGCCGTTGGAGCCAATTAATCAGTATAGTATTTTTACTGGTTACCTTTTTTTATAAGCGCAGCATGTTGGGAGCAGGCAGTATCATCAATACTTTATTAGTTGGTGAGACGATTAATCGAATTGCTCCAACTATCCAATCAATTGACGTGCTCCAGAATAATATCTTTGCTTCCTTATTGGGCTTTTTTATCATGGCGTTGGGAACCGCTCTTTATTTATCTGGAGAATTAGGTTCAGGACCTTTGGAAGGAATGATGTTTTGTATCTGCGACCTTTTGCACATCACTTTACAAAAAGGTCGGGTTTTATTGGATTTTATTATTGTTATCAGCGGTGTTTTACTTGGAGGTTCATTTGGTTTAGGTACAGCCTTTGCGATTTTCCTATTAGGGCCGATGATTCAAGCGGATATTTTGATTTTGGAAAATATTAAATTAAAATCTTTCTGGTCTCGCCAAAAGAAGAAACGATTAACAGAATGATACGATAGATGTAGAGAATGTACTCAAAGTACATTCTTTTTTACTGCCAAAAACAGAAATTGTTTTGACGAATAGAAAAAAAGCGAGTAAACTGAAATTGAACGAACCGTTCAATTAATGGCTGAGGTGATATTTTTGAAGAATCGTTTAGATTTAATTTATGAAGCAGCGAGTCGATTGTTTATCAATAAAGGCTTTGCACGAACGCAAGTACGCGATATTGCCAGAGAAATCGGGCTATCTACCGGGATGATCTATCAGTATTTTAGCGGGAAAAAGGACATTCTCAGCTTTATTTTGAAGGAAGCGGTCAATCCAGGATTTTTTGATCATGAAAGGCAATTCCCAGTTACTTCAGGTACCTCTGGTGTTTTTGATCATTTAGAAGAGGAGATCAAGGCGACTTTTGAGAAAAATCAGCAAGATTTTGATGCTCATCTGAAGGATCAGGCGGCGGATTATTCCTTGGAAGAGATGTTATCTGATGCTTTTGACGTGATCGCAAATTATGCAGTCTGCTGTTTGATCATCGAGCACAATGAGGCAGATCTCCCGGAGCTCGCTCATTATTATCGTGATTATCGCAAACGTTTTTTTGCTCAAGTTCAGCAATACGTTGATCTGTATATTGAAAAAAATGAATTTCGTAAAGTGGAAAACACTTTTTATACGACCAGGGCAATAGTAGAAAGCCTAGCCTGGTGGGGAATGCACGTTAGATACGACGCGTTTGAAACGGAAACAGACATCTCACCAGAAAAAGCAAAAGAAGTTTGTTTAGATTTATTACTGCATGCTTATCAAGCCTAACAGAGCACAGCTCTGTTTTTCTTAAAAGAGAAAATTGAATGAACGGTTCAATTAACAAGGAGGAAATAAAGATGAAAGTTCGCAAACAGCTGTTTTATTGTTTATTAGGGGGGATTTCAATAATCGTTGGCTTGACTGCCTGCGGCTCTGATGAGGAAATGAAGCTCGTTAATACGGAGTCAATTTCGATTGATTCAGTTGCTAATATTTCACTAGATTATGATGCAGATGATCTGCTGATTCAAAATTCTAAGAGCAAAAAGATTGTTCTGAAGGAATATATGAGCAGAGATAAACGCAAGTATTACTCACAGATATCCCAAAACAATCATGGAGTAGGAATCAAAGAAGGAAAAAGACCGATCGGATCGAGTTTTAAAAGTAAGATGGTTTTGTCTGTGCCAAAGGATTATTCAGGCGAGTTAGAAATTCATTCTACCAGCGGAAAAGTTGAAACGACTCTTTTAAATAAAGCTTTGGCTGCTGTCGCATTAGATACCACGAGTGGCAAGATTTCTAGCAATGACTTAGCAGCAAATACGATCAAACTGACTTCGACGAGCGGAGTGATTTCCAGCAGTACTTTAATTGCCAAAAATAAAATTAAAATCAAAAGCACCAGTGGACCAATCAACGTACAAGATGTTGATGCAAAAGAAATGAAGCTGCAGACAACGAGTGCGGATACCAAATTAAAGAAAATAAAGGGGCAAGTAGACTATGAAACAAAAAGTGGAGAGTTAACACTTTCTGATTTCTCCGGCAACGGTGAGTTCACAGCTAGCGGTGAAGGAAGTATGACACTAAAAATCAAGAAGTTAACCGACGATTTATCAGCATTCTCAAAAAACGGAACGGTCACACTAAACTTGCCGGATTCTAAAAAAGCTCAATTAAGTTTAAAAACCAAGGAAGGAAAAATAAAAAATCAAAGGGATGATTTAACAGAAGGAACTAAAAGCTCCGTACCCCGAATTAATGTAGAAACCAGAAACGGTAATATCAATGTGAATTAGTTTTTATAGGAGGGATGAGGCATGAAAGAAACGAGGAGATTCTATTGTAGTGCTGAGAGCATAACCAGTGGTTTATTGCATTTGTGGGGCACGTTATTGTCGATCGGCGGGACAGTTCTATTGATTTTGTTATCTGTTAGAAAAGGGGCAGCACCGATTCAATTAGTTTCCTTTTGTATTTATGGCGCCAGTTTGATTTTACTTTTTTCAGCGTCGACTATTTTTCATATTTTTTATATTTCACCAAAAGTCCATCGAATCCTGAGGAAGATCGATCATTCAATGGTCTTTTGTCTGATCGCAGGAAGCTATACGCCGATTTGCCTGCTTTGTTTGGATGGCTTAATTGGCTGGATCAGCTTGATTCTGATCTGGTCACTAGCCTTAGTCGGAATCATCGGAAAAATATTCTGGTTTAAAGACTCAAAAGGATTCAGCGCCATTATTTATGTGATCATGGGGTGGGGGATCGTATTTTTGATCAAGCCGCTAGCTCAAAATCTGCCCTTTGCAGCAATTGTTTGGTTGTTTATAGGCGGTGTTCTCTACACGGTAGGGGCCGTCGTTTACGCTGCTAAGAAATGTCAATTTCACTTTCCGGCTTTTGGGAATCATGAATTGTTTCACCTCTTTGTTTTGGCCGGTGCCGCTTGTCATTACTATATGATTTTCCAATATGTTTTGTAAGTTGTTAAAGAAAACTAATTTATCGATTTTGGAACTAAGGGCTATTCGCCCTTGGTTCTTTTTTCTTACGATTGCTAAGAAAAAAGGGGCTGTTTAAGTCAATGAAGAAAGGCAGAAAAGAGTAGACTAAGCTTATAGAAGCGGTTATGACTCAAATTAAACAAAAAACTGACTCATTTAAGCAACAAGTCAGAAGTGAATATTACATATTTAAAATCAATCAGTTTTACTTTCTTTTAGACCTTGAATAACTTCTCTTACTTTTGAAATGGTGTCTTGTGCGTTCTCCCGATTATGGAACATTAGAATCACATAAAGCGAATCGATGATACTCAATTGAGCGATTCGTGATGCTAAAGCTTCCGAACGAAATTCTATTTCTTCAGAAATAGAAATGAAGACCACATCCCCTAATTTAGCTAGAGGAGAGTTGATTTGGCTGGTCATTACGATTACCTTTGCCCCATTTTTTTTCGCGGCTTCGGCGATATGAATGGTTTCTTTTGATTTTCCCGAATGGGAGATGAACATCGCACAATCTTCCTCAGTAAGTAAAGAAGCCTCCATCAATTGAAGGTGATAATCTGTACTGTGTCCGACCGGGATAGGTGAACGCAGAAACTTATGGTAAGCATCAGTTGCTACGATCTCAGATCCGCCGACACCAAAAAAATAGAGTCGTCGAGAGTCAGAGATCATCTTCACTGCTTTTTTCAAATCTGCTTCCTTTAATAGTTTTTTTGTATCGGTCAAAGTGGATACATTCGAATCGAAAACTTTTTGCGCCATCACTAATTCAGAATCATCTTTTTGCACATTTTCATGGATAGTGATAGCAGTCAGGTCATTCTCTTGTTTCAATAAGGCCATTTTAAAATCTTTGAAGCCATTAAAGCCTAAAGTTTTAGTGAATTGAAAAAAAGTCGAGTCAGCAATACCTAATTCAGCAGAAAGATCACTGATAGAGCTGTGACTAACCTTACTGGGATTTTCTAGTATATAATCAGCAATCGCTTGTTCTTTGGGGCTGAAGTCTTTATACATCGACTTAATTTGCAAGTGAATTGGGCTAGACATCTGCATCCCTCCTTCTTTTAGTGGTTGTTATTCTTAAGATACTAGTAAACGAAAAAAAAATCAACAAAAATATTTTTTATTTTTATTGTTTACAAAAAAATATTTTTTTGTATAATAAGAGTATAAGTTTGAATGCGTTATCAGAAATCGGTTTCTATGAAATTGGTCAAAATGGATGACGGGTGATTAAAGCAAAAGAAGGAGGCGGATCAGATCGGAGAGTAGCAGATTAAGTTGTAATAGAAGTGAATTTGTCAGTCATGAAGGATCAAACAAGACTAAAAGGAGCTTTAGTGATGGGAACATACAAAATTGCGATAGTAAACTCAAGTAGTTTCGGCAAAATTTTTCACGATCAATTGGAACGACTTGAAAAAATCGGTGAGGTTCGTTCATTTACAGTCGATGGAGAGATCGGCGGACGTGAGTTAGCAGAATTGTTAACAGGCTACAATATCATTATTGCAAGTGTCACACCATTTTTTACGAAGGAATTTTTTGAGCATAAGGATGAACTTATTTTAATTACCAGACACGGTATTGGGTATAACAATATTGATATTGAAGCGGCTCGTGAGCACGATACAATCGTTTCGATCATTCCAGCTTTAGTGGAACGAGATGCGGTTGCCGAAAATAATATCACGAATCTGTTGGCACTTTTAAGAAAAACCGTCGAAGCAGATTTAAGCGTAAAAAATGATAGTTGGGAGGATCGGGCCAATTTTGTCGGTCGAACTCTATTCAATAAAACCGTCGGCGTAATCGGCGTTGGAAATACCGGCAGCTGTGTTGTAGAAACATTACGAAACGGATTTCGCTGCAATGTTTTAGCCTATGATCCTTATAAATCTGCGTTGCATGTGGAAAGCTACGGAGCTAAAAAAGTTGATTTACCGCAATTATTGAAAGAAGCAGACATTATCTGTCTTTGTGCCAGTTTAAATGAAGAAAACTATCACATGATCTCTACGGAAAAAATAGCTCAGATGAAGGATAATGTTTATCTTTCCAACAGTGCTCGTGGGGCGCTACTTGATGAAGAAGCCATTGTCAGCGCTTTAAAATCTGGCAAAATTGCCGGATTGGCGACGGACGTTTTAGAAGAAGAGCCGGGACGAAAAGACCATCCTTATCTAGCTTTCAGCAATGTCGTAATGACACCTCACACTTCGGCTTACACGATGGAATGTTTACAGGAAATGGGTGCAAAATGTCTGCGGGATGTTGAAGATGTGGTAGCTGGAAAAATTCCTGAGCGCTCCGTTCAAGCTGAAAGCAAATTAGTAAGTTAGGAAGGAGAGCAAAGATGTTAACCGATTTGAAGGTTAAAGTTGGCCCCCAGTTTTATCGATACCATATTGGTGCGATTGATTTTGTACCAGATATATTGAAAGAATTTTCGGCGAAAAATGTGCTGATTGTTCATGGTCAGATTTCATTTGAAAAGGCCAAACCTTTTCTTACCTTTTTAAATCAAGCAGATTATAACTTTCATTTTCTACAATACACTGGCGAGTGCAGCTATTATGGTGCCGAGCGAATCGCTAAAGTGGTAAATGACAATCAGATTGATTTTATTATTGGAATTGGCGGTGGAAAACTGGCAGACCTAGTCGGCTATGCTGCTCATACGTTGAATGTGAATTTCGGAGTGATTCCGACACTGGCTAGCAATTGCGCACCTTGGACTCCGCTTTCGGTAATGTACAAGGAAAGTGGTGAATCTGAAGGAAAGAGCGAACATTTCTTACGACAAGCAGCCTTCTTCATTACTGATCCCGAACTCGTGGTTGATGCACCTGTAAACTATTTTGTCGCTGGTCTAGCGGATACGATCGCCAAATGGTATGAGTCGGATGCTATTTTACAGCAGGAACATTTGATAAATGAACCGTTCTTACAGTTAGCAGGCTACACTTCCGAACTTTGCAAAGATGCGATTTTGAACAATTCAGCCAAAGCAATCCAAGATATGCAGGCAGGCAACGCAACGGAAGAATTTATTCATTTATCTGAAATTGTCTTTGCGGTTGCCGGCTTGGTCGGCGGATTAGGTGACAAATACGCGAGAAACGCGATTGCTCATGCGATGCATGATGGGATGAGCAAATATATTCCAAAGAGTCATGATTTCCTGCATGGAGAAAAGGTTGCTTATGGGATTTTCTATCAATTGGCTGTTGAAAAGAAATGGGATCAAATCGATGCGCTATTGCCATTTTATCAAGAGTTGAATTTGCCAATGTCGCTAAAACAGATGAAGCTTTTCCCAGCAGATGAAACAGTCATCGATCAAATCGTGACATTTGTCGATTCAAAGGAAAAAGTTCATCTGCTGCCGATTCCAATTACAGTCGATTTATTGAAGGAGTCAATCTTTGAGTTAGAAAAGTATATTAATCAAGAGTAAAAGTCAGTTCCAGTATTTTGCAGAAACAAAAGTAAGATACTTTAGTGAAGTGGCACATGCGATGAGAAATAAAATTATTTTTGTTTATAAAACATCAATACGAAATAGGAGGAAATTATGGATACTTTAAGTGTAATGCAGAGCCTGCTGATTGCTTTATGGGTCGCTGCGGTAATGTCGAGATGGCTAGGAGGAGGGGCAACCCTGACCTTGCGTTTTTCCCCGCTTATGACTGGTTTAGTTGTAGGGATTATTATGGGAGATGTTGCTCAGGCAATGATCGTTACTGCCGCTTTGCAAATGATCTATATGGGGGTTTTCTCACCAGGCGGATCAATGCCGGCGGAACCGTCAATTGCGGCAGCGATTGCTGTTCCAGTAGCGTTGTTAGGAAACTTGAAACCAGAAGCGGCGATTGCAGTTGCCGTGCCAGTTGGACTTTTAGGCAGCTATTTGTATCAATTCCGTTTCTTCATTAATACATTCCTAGGAAAGTATACGGACAAGGCTGTTGAGGATTTGAATGCCAAAGCAATGAAACGTTCAATTATTTTATATCCAACGATCGCTTCCTTTGTTCTATTTGTACCACTAGTATTTATTGCCCTTTACTTAGGTGCACCAATTATTGCAGATGTCATTAATGCGTTAGAAGGAACGGTCGTCATTCATATTCTTGAAGTAGTCGGTGGCGGTTTAGCTGCTATCGGTATCGCAACAACGGTATATGTAATTGGCCGGAAAGATTATATGGTCTTTTTCTTCCTTGCTTATTTCATGAGTGTAGTATTGAAATCCCTTGAAATTACCATGGTAACTTATGCGATTTTTGGAATCTTAATCGCGTTGATCTTTGTTCAATCGCAAAAAGGCAAAGGTGGAACTCCAGCAGCCGAGTCGGCAGGAACGAGCTCCAGTGCCTCCTTTGATGATGACGATGATTATGATGACGGATTTTAAAGGACTAAATTAGGAGGAAAAAACAATGACTGAAGTATCAAATAATCAAGCAGCGGCTAATAAAAGTTTAGCGCCTGAAGAAATTACCAGTAAAGATGTTACGAAAGCCTATCTCAGATGGCATTTTGCAAATGAGATTCCTCATTCATTTGAACGTTACTTGGCACCATCCTTGCTTTATGCCATGATGCCGATTTTGAAAAAATTATACAAGGACGATGACTCCTTGAGAGCTGCTTATAAACGCCAGCTACTATTTTTCAATACCCAGTTGAGCTGGGGCGGCGGTGTTATCACTGGTTTGATGTCATCTATGGAGCAGCAGCGGGCACAAGAAGAGTATGAGAACAAAGAAATCTTGATGCAAGATGACTTAATGTACAATACGAAAGCTGGTTTGATGGGAGCCTTAGCCGGAATTGGGGATGCGATCGACTCAGGGACTGTTCAATACATTTTCATTGCAATCGCTGTTCCTTGGGCGCAACAAGGTAGTGCACTGGGTGCGTTGTTCCCATTTGTTTTCTTCGCTATCTATCAAGCAGCACTAGGTGTTTTCTTTGCTAGACAATCATTTACGATGGGACGAAATGCCACTGGTTTGATGCAAAGTACGGGAGTTCAAACGGCAATCGAAGCTCTTTCCGTATTAGGTTTGTTCATGATGGGAATTTTGGCAGGGAATTACGTAAAAGTCGAATCGACACTGAAGTTTGCGATCTCGGGACGGAAGTTCGTTATTCAAGAAATTCTCGACCAGATCGTACCAGGAATTTTACCGTTGGCAGTCGTAATGGGTGTGTATTGGTTCTACACGAAAAAAGGCTTAAAAGTAACCCAAGCACTACTCTGGCTGACCTTGATTTTAATCGTTTTAGCTGGAATCGGAATCTTATAATTGGAAAAGGATGTGTATTAAATGGGCGTAATTAATTTAGCTCGAGTGGATGAACGTTTGATCCACGGACAAGTAATGATGACTTTATCACAAAAAAGCGGTGTGAACTCAATTTTCGTAGTGGACGAAGTAGTAGCCAAAGATAAATTTATGCGTGATTTGTATAAGAATGCCGGTAGTCGAACGGGTCAGAAAACAATCGTGATCACTCCGGAAAAAGCCAAATTTTACTGGGATGAATTCAACTTTAAAGAATATAACTGCATTTTGATCACAAAAACAGTCAGTGTTATTTACGATTTGGTAAAACATGGTGTACCAATGAAGGAATTAAATATCGGCGGAATCGCCCAAAAAGATCCAGACAAAGATTTACTAGTGACGAAATCTGTTTATTTGAATAAAGACGATGCGGAAAAATTAAAGGATATGAATGAAAATTATGGCGTCGAAGATATTTATTTCCAAGCAACACCATCGGCACCAAAATCTAGTTTAAAAGATGTATTAAAACAATTCGGTCTGTAAGAGTTACTAACTGAAAGAACAGGAGAGAGTATAGATGGAGCAAACAGAGGGATTCAAAGATTGGTTATTCCGTTACCAATATGTTTACCGGCTACGTCGGACAGAAAAAAGCAAAAAAAGATTCCTCGCTGCGCTGGTAACAGATATTGCTAAAATGCGAGAAGATGTGCGGGTCATTGAATACAACCAGCAAAAGAAATACGCTGCTCGAAATGTCTATGTTGGTAATATCAAACAAGCGGATCGCGTGATTTGCACCTTCTATGATACTCCTCCTGAGAGTTTCGGTTCTTATCAGCTGTTTGATCGTAAGGATCAAGCCAAAAAGACGACCAGATTCATTTTGGCGAGTACGATAGTTGCGATTCTTTTGGGGATAATTGGTACGTTGATTTATATGCGCCTTTCCCCTAACTCGTTCCAATTGAACTCCATTGGTACATTAGGGATCGTGGCGATTTATGCAGCCTATTTTGCCTTGCTTGGTAAAGTCACCAAAGGGCTGTCCAATCGAAAAACGCTGGTTCGCAATACGTCATCGATATTGGCGATGCTGAAAATGATCGCGGAAAACAAGCAAAAAAATATCGCCTATGCTTTTTTAGATGAGGGCAGCTATGGCAATAAAGGCTTGGACGAACTGCAAGATCAAGTCAAGAATCACTGCAAAATCTATTATTTGGACAGTGTTGGCGCCTCAGCACCGCTGCATCTAATTGGTGAATCGCCAAACAGCAGTAAAATCAAAAGCAACGTGGATTATCAAGCGGCTGATCAAAAGGTAAGTTACCTTTTTAGCGCAAGAAAAGATCAAGAGCATGTAGGTTTTTATTTAAATCCAGCTGATTTAAAAGAAAAACAGCTGAACATGGAAAATATTGCCACTGTGACAAGCTTGTTTCAGTGAGAGAAATGGAGGGGCATATGTTAGGAATCGTAATCGCTACACACGGAAAATTAAGTGATGGTCTAAAAGATGCCGCCGAAGTTATCGTCGGCGTAACAAATAATATCGCAACAGTCAATTTAAATTCCGGAGATGATGTCCAAGAACTAGGTAAAAAAATTGAAGCAGCTGTCAAAGAGGTTGATCAGAAAGCTGGCGTGATTATTTTAACGGATTTAGTAAGTGCGAGTCCGTACAATCAATCACTATTGATCACAAATGGTTTAGATCCAGAGCTTCAAGCAAACGTATATGTGATCGGCGGAGTAAACTTGCCGATGCTGCTAGAAACAATCAATCATCAAATTTTGAGTACACCAGTTGAACAGGCCGCACCAGCAATAATGGCCCAGGGTGCCGATAGTTTAGATATTTGGCATGCTTCAGCAATTGAAGAAGATGACGATGAAGACGACTTTTAAATAGTTAGGAGACTAAATTAATGAAATGGGGCTTTAGATGGTATGGAGAGAAAGGCGACTCCATTCCTTTAAATCATGTGAGACAGATCCCAGGAATCAACGGCGTAGTCGGTACTTTGTTGAACAAAATGCCAGGCGATGTTTGGGAAGTTTCTGAGATCCACGAACTCAAAGAGTCAATCGAAAAGGAAAAATTGGAATTACTAGGCATTGAAAGTGTTGCGATTCATGATGCGATCAAAGCCGGTACTTCTGAGCGGGATCATTACATCGATAACTATATTCAAACGATCAGAAATCTATCTGCGTGTGGTGTTAATTTAATTTGTTACAGCTTCAAACCGATTTTCGGCTGGGCGAAAACGACCCTTAATTATGAAAATGAAGATGGTAGTTTTGCACTGTTGTACGATCAAGCCGTAGTAGACAATATGGAACCCGGCGACATGTATAAATTAATCAGCAGCCAGTCGAAAGGATTCCAACTATCTGGCTGGGAAGAAGAACGCTTGAACAAATTCAATTCATTAGTTGAAATGTACGATGGCGTAACAGAAGACGACTTGTTTGATAATCTGCAGTACTTCCTTGAAAAAATCATTCCAGTTTGTGAAGAAACGGATGTTAAAATGGGGATTCATCCGGATGATCCGCCTTGGGAAATTTTTGGCTTCCCACGAATCACGAAGAACTTGTCAGATTTGCAGCGAATCATCAATATGGTTGATTCTCCATACAATGGCGTTACGTTATGTACCGGAGCATTAGGCGCGGATCCAGATAATGACATGGTAGAGATCGTTCATGCGATTGGTGATCGCATCAACTTTGTTCACTTCCGCAATGTGGAATTCTTAGACTATCGCAAGTTTAAAGAAACTGCTCATTTGTCTACGGAAGGTTCATTAGATATGTACGCAATCATGGAAGCTTTAGTAGAGGTTGGCTTCGATGGAGTGATTCGTCCAGATCATGGCCGGACGCTTTGGGGTGAAGTCGCAAGACCAGGTTACGGTTTATACGATCGAGCGATGGGAATTACCTATATGCAAGGACTGCATGAAGCCATTACTAAAAGCAAAAACTAAAAGATTGCGTAGAAGGTGAGTGAAAAGATGCCAGTAAATATGAAGCATAAAGTCTATGAACAGTTAACGCAAACAAAATTATTGCCACTATACACGGCAACGGATTTAAGCTATTTGACGAAAGTTGAAGAGATTTTGTTGGAGAACAAGGTGCCGATGATCGAAGTAACATTTCGCAGTGAATTGGCTGCAGAAGCGATCAAGCAATTATCAGTATCCGGTAAATTGATGGTGGGAGCTGGGACTGTCCGAACATTAGCAGAAGCAAAAATTGCTATTGAAAATGGTGCGCAATTTGTTGTTTCGCCAGCAGTTGTTCCTGATGTAATCGAGTATTGCTTAGAACAAGATGTTCCAGTTTTTCCTGGAACTGCGACACCAAGAGATATTCAACTAGCAGCAGATTACGGAATCAACGTCGTGAAATTTTTCCCGGCCGATATTTATGGAGGATTAAAAGCAATCAATGCATTGAGCGGTCCTTTTTATGACATAAAATTTTTACCAACTGGCGGGATCAATGAGGATAACTTTGTCGAGTATCTAGAGAATCCTCATGTATTAGGTGTCGGCGGTTCCTTTATTCTCTCTGAAAAAATAATCAAAGAGGACAATGGAGTGAAGATGAACCAGATTCTCAAGTCATTGGTTGAACAAATTCAATAATTGTAACTTAAAATAAGAAGCATTCATGCTGAGTTCTTTAACACAGGAACAAGGTATGAATGTTTTTTGCTTAATTATAATAAGAACGGCTCTTCATAATAACGCCATATTTTTTTCTAACTTTCCTTCAAAAAGCTCATACCTTTTTCAAATATTTGGCGTAAGATGAACTTAACCCTAAAAATAATTCTTTTTCCCCTGTGAAAGCAGGAACCCCCAAAGAAAGAAGGATGACACAAGTGTGTCATCCTTCTTTCTTTGGCTTAACTGTAGACCCACGCATTAGCAAGCTGAGGCATGAGCTGGTCGAGAGAGTATCTTTGCATGTAATGCTCTTTATCCGAATTATCATTCGGGTCATAGACGATCAGTTGATCGCTTTGCAGATCTTTTTTGATAACCATGATATGTCCAACATCCGTGAACTCACCAGGATTAACAGAAATGACGATTGGTTGATTTTGATTTAGGTGTTGTTGGATTTGGGCTTGGTCCTTCCCTAGGTCTTGCATAGTCAAGCCATAATTTTGTGCAAAAGCCGGAAAAATTGACCACGCAGTTCCTTGCCCAGATTCATAATAGCAATCGCCGCTCCATTCCAGAATTTCTGTTGGATAAACCGTGCGTTTTTCCTGATAAGAAAGGATCATCGCTAAAGAGGTAATAGCACAGCCGTTGGTAGCCAGATCATTTTGATTAGACCCACTCCCATAAGCCTTATTAGCCCATCTCGGGTCTGTTTGTAATGCTAATGAGAAGTCTTGTCCATGCTCTTGCAAATATTGATTGGCACTGGCAGAGAAATCCTGCTGACTGCTGACTTTATTATTAAAGTGAAAGAATCGAGTAGAGAGGATACCTAGACTGGCGATCACTAAAAAACTTCCGAGTAAAATTGGAAAAGGTCGAATTCTTCGCCTCATAAAAAGCACCTCCACCCTTATATTAAAACGAAAAAAGGGGGAGGTGTCATCGGTCAAAAGTTGTAAATTATTCGAATTCTTCTAGTTCAAGACTGAGCTCTTCCCAACTGGAAAGCTGTTCCTCTTGTTCTGCTTTTTTTGCTTCTAATTCATTAGTCAATTCCAATAATTGAACATGATCATTCAGAATATCCGGCTGACTCATTTGTGCTTCCAGTTCGTCGATTTTTTCATCTAAAGCAGAAAGCGTTTCTTCGATTGCTTCGATCTTTCGACGCAAACTGCGGATCAATTTTTGCTGCTCCTTGTCTTGATAAAATTTCTTTTTAGGAGCCTCAACAGGAACATCTTCTTTTGCCTGCAATTCGGCAATTTCTTCTTCTTCCTTTTTCTTTTCTAAATAATAGTCGTAATCTCCAAGATATAATTTGCTGCCTTCAGGAGATAATTCGATCACTTTGTTGGCGATCCGATTAATGAAGTAGCGGTCATGGGAGACAAACAGCAGTGTTCCTTGATAATCGATCAAGGCATTTTCTAAAACTTCCTTATTATCGATATCCAAGTGGTTCGTTGGTTCATCCAGAATCAAGAAATTTTCTTTATTCATAGAAAGCTTTGCTAAAGCAACACGAGCTTTTTCACCGCCGCTTAATAAAGGAATCGTCTTTTCTACATCTTCACCGCTAAACAGAAAACCGCCTAAAACATTACGGATATCTTTTTCTGGTGTGGTAGGGTGCTCGTCCCAAAGTTCAGCCAAAATCGTTTTATTCCCGTGCAAATCTGCTTGACCTTGATCATAGTAGCCGACAGTAACATTGGTTCCAAAATGGGGATTTCCCTTAATAAAAGGAAGCTGACCAATTAACGACTTCAATAAAGTAGATTTCCCGATTCCATTTGGACCAACAAGGGCGATCGCATCTTCACGGCGAATATCTAAATCAATCGGTTCAGATAATGTTTCTTCATAACCAATCGCAGCTTCTTCAACTTGCAAAACAACGTTGCCAGAAACTTTATCAATATCAAACATGAATTTTGCTGATTTTTCTTTGCCGTCTGGTCGATCTAGCCGGTCCATCTTTTCTAATGTTTTGCGTCGACTTTGCGCTCGTTTGGTTGTTGACGCTCGAACTAAATTACGAGCGACAAAATCCTCCAATTTGTCGATTTCGACTTGCTGCTTCTCATAAGCTTTCCAATCACTAGCAAGCTGTGCGGCCTTCAAATCTAAATAACGAGAGTAATTCCCAGTGTAGTGACGAATCTTGTGACGAGAAATTTCATAGATTTCATTGACGACACGATCCAAAAAGTAGCGGTCATGAGAAACAATCAACAACGCGCCTGGGTATCCTTGTAAGTAATCTTCCAGCCATGCCAATGTCTCAATATCTAAATGGTTGGTTGGTTCATCAAGAATCAAAATATCTGGTCGCACTAGCAGCATCCGTGCCAAGGCCAAGCGTGTTTTCTGTCCGCCTGACAATGTGCTGATTTCCTTATCATAAAAACTTTCATCGAATTTAAAACCGTGCAACACACTGCGGATCTCATTTTCGTAGCCATAGCCGTTTTGATCATTGAAATCATGCTGCAGCTGATCGTATTCCTTCAATAAAGAAGCGTAGCGGCTATCACTTTCAAGTGTTTCACCGAGTGCAACTTCGACTTCTCGCATCCGGCTTTCCATTTGACGGACTTTATCAAAGGCCTTTAGCATTTCATTCCAAATAGTTTCATTTGAATCCAAACCTGTATCTTGCGCTAAATAACCTAAGCTTGCTTGTTTATTTTTGATCACTTGCCCAACATCGGGTGCTTCGATGTTGGCGATAATTTTTAGTAGTGTCGATTTGCCCGCACCATTTCTTCCGACTAAACCGATTCTTGCTTTACTGGCAACTTCAAGATGAATATTTTCAAATAAAGTATCAGCACCGAAGTAACGGGCAATTTGATTTGCTTGTAGTAAAATCATTGGATATATCTTCCTTAAATTTATTTTTCCGAATGGATTCAGTCTACCATATTTTTAAAGAGCTTGCGATTGGAAGCGGTCATTTCAAGAAATCGTGATTTTTTCACAAAATTTCGAGCAAGTGCGTTGCATTTTCAGTCAGATTCTTGCTATTATAGTGCAGTAGTCAACATTTACGAATTTTTTTGATAAAGGAGAGTTATTGTGAAAGAACATTCAATTCCAAAAGCGACTGTTAAACGATTGCCGTTATACTATCGGTATTTGCGTATTTTAAATAATGCTGGAAAAACCAAAGTATCATCTACAGAATTAAGTGAGGCGATCCAAGTTGATAGTGCAACGATTCGCCGCGACTTTTCTTACTTTGGAGAATTAGGAAAACGTGGATATGGATACGACGTTGAAGATTTGATGCATTTCTTCGGAAAAATCCTAAATGACGATCAATTGACTAATGTTGCTTTAGTCGGTGTCGGTAACCTAGGTAGCGCCTTGTTGAAATTCAAGTTTCATCAAAGCAACAGTATTCGTGTAAGCTGTGCCTTTGATGTCAAAGAAGATATTGTGGGCCGCATCGTTGATGGTATTCCAGTATATCCATTAGACAATATGGTAGAACAAATCAAGTTGCAGCAGATCGAAATCGCGATCTTGACCCTACCAGCTCAACAAGCCCAACAAGTTGTTGATCAATTAGCCGATGCAGGAATCAAAGGTATCCTAAACTTTACTGCGGCTCGTTTAACTGCGCCTGAAGATGTTATTATCCAAAGCGTTGATTTAACTAACGAATTGCAAACATTGATTTACTTCTTGCATCACAATACAGATAACAAATAAAAGACTGAGCACACGCTCAGTCTTTTTATCTGAATAAATTTTGATAATCTGTCGCCTCTGAATCTTTAGGAAGTTGTTGTAAAAGATTTTCCAACGATCTAAAGTCGATAAAACGAGCTTGACGCGCAATTTCTTTTCCATTGTGATAGACCAAAACCGCAGGAACCGTTAGAACTTCAAAAGTTCCAGCTAACTCTGGTTCTTGAACAATGTCCAAGTGATGAAAGGGAATATCGTAATCCTTAGCAAGTTTTCTTGCCTTCGGTTCATCAACATGACAAATGCTGCACGATTCAGAAGAGATAAAGACCACGTTATTCGTTTTATTAGTAATAGACTCTTGAACAGTCGTTAAGTTTTTCATAGTAGTCTTCCTTTCTAAAACAATACTTACTATCTGTAAGATAATCAGATTTGGTCAAATTGTCAATTTTGTTGTTCGAGATTAATAGTTGTTTGATTTAATAAAAAGCGTTATACTCTCTAATGTACTGCGGGTGTAGTTTAGTGGTAAAACAGAAGCTTCCCAAGCTTCCGTCGCGAGTTCGATTCTCGTCACCCGCTTCATATAGACATGGCAGCTTAATTTCTGATAAGTTGCCGTGTTTTTTGGTATTAAGTACTTTTCTTTCATTGTCCTCTTGCTATTCAAATAGTGATTGATGTATGCTAAAGGTGATGTGAGGGGAAACTCTCACTTAGGGTAATATATCCTGACTAAACCAACGTTTGTGGCTGAGCGTTGGTTTTTTTCTGTTTTCTTGTAAGCGGATTATGCAAAAAAGAATATTTTAAATTAAAGCCAATTTGTCAGAGCTGCTTACTTTAATGAAGGAATTTATTTACACTAAAAATCGCAATATACTCTTTGGAATTTACTAGAGTTCCCTCCTGTCTAGGAATATACTATGAGCTAATCATTGAAGGAGGGGTGGAAAATGATTTTTGAAAGATTCTATCGCTGGGTAATACGGATTAGTTTTGCATTTACTGTAGTGCTTTACGGATTAGGAATTTTTTTCTATTCTCGCCTGCCTGCTGAAATTCCGATCCAATTTGGGGTTGATGGAGGAGTGAATAATTGGGGCAGTAAATTAACTGTTTTTCTTTTTCCAACAATTTTATTGCTGGTCACATTGATTAGCAGAAGCAAGTACGTTGATGTGAAATATCCGGGTGTGGGTGGAGAGAATCGATTACACAAGATTATTTTGTGCGGCTGTCAATTTTTAATCTGCGGTGTAGGAGCGTATCTCTTTTTTCTGTATTCACAGATGCTGGAATAGAAAATCTCATATGGGATTAAGTAGCGATTCCAAGAAGGTTTAAGACTAACAGCAAAAGTGCCGGCAGCATCGAGTTCATTGTATTAAACATCCAGTGAACTATAATGGATCCCCAAATATTTTTTGACAGTAAGTAGATTAATCCCAAATAAACACCTAGAACCATGTAAGGGATCATAGCATATACATTGCCGTTAAAAGTGGTCCAATGTATTAATCCAAATAGGATACCTTGGATGAACAGCATGATTACACGCAAAAATTTACTAGAAAATTTTCCTAATAGTAAATAGCGAAAAGTCAATTCTTCTGTAAAAGGAGCAATAAAAGGGATAACTGCAGCTAACACTGTCCAACTTGGATTAAGCGTTTGCGGAGAAGGATTTGCGGAAGCACGAAGCTGAAGAAGTTCACTAGGAATCATTTCACGCGTAACCCGCAACAGTAAAAAAGCTCCGGCAGTTAAAAAAATACTCATTAACAATCTAAGAAAAAGCTTCGATCGATAAAGACGCCATTGCTCTCTTAGAAAATCGTGAAACAAATAAATCGTAGCCATAAATCCAGTTAGAAAAAGCAGGGTTGATGCAAGCAGAGCAGTTTCGGGGCTTTTACCTAAATGAAGGAGTGGGAAAAGGCAGTTACTAATTAATAATTCTAATGGAATGATAAAAAGCCCCCACCAGTGTTTTTTATTTGAAGCCATCTTTAACCCTCCATTCTTTTTTTATTTTAAAAAAATGGATGAAATGTGTAAAGCAATATGAAATAAGAATAATTTTGTTTGTGATTGTTTTGGTATACTAGTTAAAAGGGAGGGAGAGTGTATTGGATTATCAAATGCAGAAAACGATGGGGAAATGTTTTCGCAGTAAAGGGTCAAGTATTACTGGAATCATTCGAATCTTGGGTAGTTGGTATGATTATAAAGTAGTCAATGGAACGCCCGAGCCAGAAGATATGCTGGAGGTCATCGACTTTACTAGTCGAGAGTTGTTAGTCGTCATTAATAATAATTTAAAAGAAAGTGATGTGAACTACATTGTTAATATTTAATATCATTCTATTTGTTATTGCGATTGTTGTAATTCTATTTATCCTCAGCCAATTGGTTGTAATTGTGCAGCAAGGGGAAGTCAAGGTTGTTGAAAGTTTTGGTAAATACGTTAAAACGATAGATCCAGGCTTACATTTCCTGATTCCGATTTTATATGTGGTACGTCGTCGAGTTTCTTTAAAACAAACACCGATCCAAATTGAACCTCAAAGCGTAATTACTCGAGACAATGTAATCGTTGAAATCGATGAAGCCATCAAGTATCACGTGACAGATGCTAGAGCTTTTGTGTATGATAATGAAGATTCTGTCACGTCAATGATCCAAGACTGTCAATCCAACTTGCGAGGCATCATCGGTAAGATGGAATTGAACGAGGTGCTGAACGGTACTGAAGAAATTAACGTAAATCTTTATGAGAGTGTGAAAGACATTACGGCCGGCTACGGTCTGTCTATCGACCGGATTAACATTGGGGAAATTTCGGTTTCTAATGAAATCGTCAACTCTATGAATAAATTGATCACCGCCAGCCGAGATAAAGAATCTTTGATCACGATTTCTGAAGGGAAAAAACAATCAGTGATTTTGGAATCTGAGGCAAAATCTTCTGAAATGCAGATTGATGCGGAAGCACGAGCACGACAAACAAAGATTGACGCCGATGCACGGGCTGAACGTACTAGAATCGATGCTGCGGCAGAGGCAGATCGGATTGCGAAAATCACTGAAGCCGAAACGGCTCGTATCAAGGAAATCAATAAAGCCATCGCAGAAAGTAATCTAACCGATGAAATGATCGCGTATCTAGGTATTGAAGCCTTTAAACATGTGGTCGAAAACAACGGTAATACTGTGATTATGCCAAGTAATTTGACAGAACTCGGCAACGTTCCGGCAATTAAAGAAATTTGGCAGCAAACAAAATAAACGGATCAGCGTGATGGGAAAAAGAACTTAGGAGTTGAATCACCATCGCAGAAAAAAAACAGGCCCCAAAAATTATTTCAGCAATCGTCATAGTATTGGCTGGAATATATGGTATTTATTCGCAAGTAATACCGGATAATGAGCCAAACAACGCTACAAAAGAAGTTAATATACAACAAATTTCAGAAGTTCCAGACTATGATGGCAAGCATCAAACAA
This sequence comes from Enterococcus hulanensis, assembly GCF_005405485.1. Lineage (GTDB taxonomy): Bacteria > Bacillota > Bacilli > Lactobacillales > Enterococcaceae > Enterococcus_A > Enterococcus_A hulanensis. The sequence continues at coordinate 87,773 of NZ_BJED01000010.1, forward strand.
TCCAGTTGAATCAGAATCAGCCTAATTTTTCTACAGGTGATCTTTCATTAGATAATGGAACATGGACGCGGTTTTCCGACTTGGACAAGTTAAATCGTGTTGGCACCGCGAATGCAATGTTAGGAAAAGATTTGATGCCGCATCAGGAGCGGGAACGTTTATATGTAAAACCAACAGGCTGGCATCAAAAATTTTATAATGATGAACCGCTGTATAATCGAGCTCATTTGATCGCTTATCAATTCTCCGGTGAAAACAATAATTTAAAGAATTTAATGACAGGTACTGCTTCAATGAATGATCCGGGAATGAATGACCATGAGATTGAAATCGGAAATTATATCCGAAAAGCGAATCACCACGTGCGTTATCGCGTAACTCCTTATTTCAAAGGAGATGAATTAGTAGCTCGCGGGGTGCAAATGGAAGCACAAAGTATTGAAGACGACCAAATTTCTTTTAATCTTTTTGTATACAATGTCCAAGAGGGTATTAAGATTGATTATCAGAACGGTTATTCACAAAAAGAATAGCAAAGAAGTCATCCAAATTTTTATTGGATGGCTTTTTTGTAAAAAAGAGCACTGTTGAACAAGCGCATTGTCTAGCAATCACGTATTATAAGATATATCAATTAATAAAGGAAAGCTGGTGTAACGATGCAATGGAGCGAATTATTTCAAGCTGAGAAGGAACCGACAGAAAAACAAATCACGGAGTTCATTGCGAATCCTTTGTGGCACGAACTCTCAGATCATTTACAATCAACTTATAAGATAAAGCCTAAATGTGTTTATAGCGGATGTTCTATGGGAGACGGCTATTGGAAGGGCTGGAACATAAAATTCAAAAAAAGTGGAAAAGCGCTATGTACGATTTATCCGAAAGAAGGATACTTTGTTGCAATGGTCTCTTTTAATGCAAAGGAAATGGACGACGCAGACGCATTAATCCAGCTGTGCGATGAATATACTAAGAACCAATATCACCAGGCAAAATCGAGTAAACTTGGAAAATCAATTTCTTTTGAAGTAACCAACGAGAAAATTTTACATGATGTCAAAGAACTCGCTGCTCTCAGAGCACATTCCATCAAAAAGAATACGACACAAACCGCCTAAGAAATTTTAGGCGTTTTTTTGTAGTTGCTAATTAGTCTTCAATCCCCGAAAATGAAGGAAAGGTAATAACTCCTATCTCTAAAAGGATTCAAAAAATATAAGTAGAATGATTTAAGGAGAGTGAAAATGGAAGAATATTTAAGAGAACGTTACGCAGCTGCGGCAGCAAGTTTAAGTAAGAAATTAGTACGGAGAAATTTTCAACCGATTATTTGTCAGAATTTAGAGGAAGCTAAGGAAAAAGCCTTAGAAAAAATTGATCAAAATCAGTCTGTTGGTTTCGGCGGCTCGATTACTATAGAGCAATCTGGGATTATCGAAGAATTGTATCAACGCGGTCAAAAAATAATCGATCGAGAAAAAACGAATTCACCAGAAGAGCGGCATCAAGTCATGAAACAAGCCTTAACAGCTGACTGCTTCTTGACGAGCATTAACGGCATCACCGAAGATGGGGTATTAGTCAATATAGATAGCGTAGGAAACCGTGTAGCAGCGTTAACGTATGGACCTGATAAAGTATTTGCTTTTGTCAGTATGAGAAAAGTTTATGGAGATTTAAATACAACAGTGGAGATGGTACGAAGAAATACAGCACCATTAAATACACATCGTCTAGGTCTTGGAAAGACACCATGCATCAAGAAAGGAACTTGTGGAGACTGCTTACAGGCGGAATGTATCTGCAATACGATTGCAATCACAAGACGCTCAATGGCAAAAGACCGCATTGTGATTTTTTTGATTATTGAAGAAGTTGGCTTGTGAGAGTTCAGTGAACAGATAATAAAAAAAACCGAGGAATTCCTCGGTTTTTTTATAGCTTAGCTTAATGAGCTGCTGTTTTCCATTACTTCATCAATCAAGCCGTAAGCTTTTGCTTCTTCGGCAGTCATGAAGTTGTCGCGATCGGTATCACGTTCGATTATTTCGATTGGTTGCCCAGTACGCTCAGACAAGATGTTGTTTAAACGTTCGCGAGTTTTTAAGATATGACGCGCAGCAATTTCGATTTCAGTAGCTTGACCTTGTGCACCGCCAAGGGGTTGGTGAATCATAATCTCAGCATTTGGTAATGCAAATCGTTTGCCTTTAGCACCGGCTGTTAATAGGAAACTACCCATTGAAGCGGCCATACCAAGTACGATAGTTTGCACATCAGCTTTAACAAAGTTCATTGTATCAAAAATTGCTAAGCCGGCAGAAACGCTACCGCCTGGTGAGTTAATGTAAAGGTAAATATCTTTTTCAGAATCTTGGGCATCCAAGAAAAGTAATTGGGCGATGATGGTGTTTGCCATATCGTCGTTTACTTGGCCGCTCAACATAATGATGCGGTCTTTTAATAAACGAGAATAAATGTCGTAAGCACGTTCGCCACGAGATGATTGTTCAATGACTGTAGGAACTAAATTCATAGTGAATCCTCCTTAAAATATTGTTCGTAAATCATTTTAGCACAAACAGGGTTAGATTGCTAAAACTTAAAGAAAGTATACAACGTTGGTCAGTTTTGGTCAAATATAAGGCTTCGTTTTTTTAAACGGGTCAAACTATCCTAGAAACATGAAAATATGGTACTATTAATAACGATGATAACAAGATGTCAGATTGCCACATTTTATATTACTTCAGTGGGATGACGAGCGTGTTGAGAATCAATTTTTTTGTGTAGGAAACAATTCCATAAGTATAAAAATAGGAGGGAAAAACGTGGAAATCGCATTTATTGGACTAATCGGCGTATTGATTGGAGCAGGATTAACAGGTCTTGCAGTTTATTTTGTTTTTAAGTATATCGACTTGCGCCATCAACGTGAAAGAGAATTGGAGCATCAAGTTAAAGAAATTGAAACAATTAATCTCTTAAACAAAAAAATTAATGAGATTTTATCCAAACGAAATGTTCTAATGCAGGATTATGTGACATTTAATTCGTTTGATGACTGTTACATTACGATCGACGATTTTATTTATTTGAATTCCTTTGCGGCTCAAAATAATTTTTATTTGCCAAATTATTTGATTGAAGAATTCTTTAAAAACATTTCCCATCGTAAAGTTATTTTATCTCCCGAAGAAACAGTTAAGATCGGTGGATATACTTACAAGGGCGGACGGATTGTTATGGAGACTTTTTCTGAGCAGCTCTTAGAAATCTTGGACGAGAAAAGGCAGCAACTATCTCGTTCGACAAAGCAGCCTTTACACTATTTCAATGTACAGTAACAGTTTAGAAGAAATTTTGAAAAGCTTTTTAACTAATAAATTTATGTGATTATAAACGAGGTGGTATTAGATGACAGTTATTATTGCTCATCGCGGGAGTGCTGGGACTCATCCAGAAAATACATTGCCTGCCTTCATGGAGGCGGTACGGACAGGTGCAGATGGAATCGAGCTGGATGTCCACCTGACAGCTGATCAGCAGTTAGTTGTCATCCATGATGAGAGCGTTGATCGTACAACAGACGGCAAAGGTTTAATTCGAGAATTAACATTGGAAGAAATAAAAGAGCTAGATGCTGGCAGTTGGTTTGACGAGAAATATCAAGCAACCAAAATATCGACATTGCAAGAAGTTTTAAATTTATTGCTGCAGATGCGTTTCCGCGGCTTTTTATGTATTGAGATCAAAACCAATAAATTTCATTATCCCGGAATTGAGGAAAAAATCTCAGAAGTTATGACGAGTAAGGAATGGCCTTTCACATATTGGTATACAAGTTTCAATATTGATTCTTTGAGAATCATGCATGAATATGAACCAGACAGACAGTATGATTTAATCCAGAAAAACGATTTGGAAAAATATAAGGCTGTTTTAGATATTGATTTTATTGAAGGACTGCACCCGAGTTTTGATTGGGTAAAACAAAATCCTGAAATCGTTAAGAGTTTTAAAAAGTCAATTCGACCATGGACACCCAATCTTTATGAAACTATGATGACTTGCTATGAAAATAATTTGGCTGGTATAATTACCGATTTTCCGGAAAAAGCGATACGCACGAGAAGCAGGTTCAAGCAATGAAGGTAATTGCAATCGTGGGACCGACTGCTGTTGGCAAGACCAGTTTGAGTATTGACTTGGCAAAAAAATTCAATGGAGAGATCATCAGCGGTGATTCCATGCAAGTGTATCGCGGGTTGGATATTGGAACTGCCAAAGTCACGACGGAAGAGATGGCTGGAATTGTGCATCATTTGATCGATGTGCGGAATATTGATGAAAGTTATTCTGCTGCTGATTTTCAAAAAGCAGCTAGACAGGCGATTCAGGAGATCAGCAGTCGTGGCAAGCTGCCGATTATTGTCGGTGGTACAGGTTTGTACATCCAATCTTTATTATGGGATTATAAGCTAGGCAGTGAAGGTGATCCCGAGGATGACTCATTACGAAGGAAATATGAAGCTTTCGCTGAAACCAATGGCAATCAAGCTTTGTGGGAAAAACTACAGGCAGTTGATCCATTGGCCGCAGAGAAAATCCATTATAGTAATCGAAAAAAAATGATTCGAGCGTTAGAAGTTTTTGAATTGACCGGTCATTCAATCCTTGAACCCAAGGAACAGCCTAGAGAACTCTACGATAGTTTTTTGATCGGCTTAAATACGGATCGTGCTGTTTTATATCAACGAATCAATCAGCGTGTTGATCTAATGGTTGAACAAGGGCTTTTAACTGAAGCAGAGAAACTTGCGGAAACGCCTGAGGTTCAGGCAGCCCAAGGAATCGGCTATAAAGAGTTGTTTCCTTATTTTTCTGGCAATTCCTCTTTGGAAGCAGCGCTTGAAGAAGTCAAATTGCATTCACGGCGTTATGCGAAGCGTCAATTGACTTGGTTTCGCAATCGAATGTCCGTTCATTGGTATGATCTAGTTCAACACCCTAGTACAATTAATGAGATTGAAGAAACTATCGAAAAGTGGCTAGCAGATGTGAAACCAACGCTTCAAACAGATGAAGAAGAGGCAAGCAAATAGGGACTGTTGTGTTATAACTATTAAATCAATAAAGATTCATTATGAATAAAAGACTATATTAATAAAAATTAGGAGGAAACGGATTGTCAGAAAGAGTCATTTTAGTCGGCGTCGAGACAGACGAGAGTAAATATAATTATTTAGAATCGATGCATGAGTTGGCGGGACTGACCAAGACGGCTCATGGCGAGATTGTTTTTTCATTAACACAAAAGCGTCCTAAAGTTGATCGTCAAACGATCATCGGTAAAGGGAAAATAGAGGAACTTAGACAGCTTGTTGATGCACATGAAGCCGATCTTGTTATCTTCAATCATGCATTGTCACCGAGACAAAGCCAGACGGTCGAAACACAGGTGGGGGTTCCGGTGATTGACCGAATTCAATTAATTTTAGATATCTTCGCTCAACGTGCTCGTTCAAAAGAAGGAAAACTGCAAGTTGAACTTGCGCAATTAGATTATTTGTTGCCTCGTTTAGTAGGGCAAGGACAGAGCTTGTCGCGTCTTGGTGGAGGAATTGGAACTCGCGGACCTGGGGAAACAAAGCTTGAAACAGATCGCCGTCACATTCGCCGCCGCATCTCTGCCATCAAAAAGGAACTAAAAGAAGTGGAAGCCCATCGTGAGCGGAGTCGTCAAAAACGTCAACAATCAAGTATTTTCCAGATGGGGCTGATTGGCTACACAAATGCAGGTAAATCAACAATTCTGAATCTATTAACGAATGCTGATACGTTTTCTGAGGATCAATTGTTTGCCACCTTAGACCCTTTGACGAAACGTTGGCATTTGCCGCAAGGTATGGAAACGACAATAACGGATACGGTTGGATTTATCCAAGATTTACCGACGCAATTAGTTGATGCATTTCAATCCACCTTGGAAGAAAGCAAAGGGATGGATCTGTTGCTGCATATCGTAGATGCTAGTGCCGAAGATCGCCAGCAACAGGAAAAGACTGTTATCGATTTATTGAAAGAGCTTGAGATGGACGATATTCCAATGCTTACAATCTATAATAAGGCAGATCGGATTGATGAATTTTCTTTCACACCAACACTGTTCCCAAGTGTTTTGATTTCTGCGAAAACAACTAAGGGCAAAGAATTACTGGCTGATGCCATCAAGCAAGAAATCATGAATTTACTGGAACCTTATTTATTGACCCTAAATTCAGATGAAGGGCAAGCATTAAGCGAGATGAAACGCGAGACACTTGTCTTAAGCGAGACTTTTGATGAAGAAAAGGAACAGTATATCGTGCGAGGGTTTGCCAAGAAAAAATCTCTTTGGATTAGGAGAATGGAAGATGAATTGGACGACTGAGCTAGCACCAGAGCTGGTTGGGAAAATTGATAAAGTTGATCAAAAAATTGCTGAACGGCTGCAAGAAATTCGAGAAATTGCTTTATCGAATCAAGCAAAAGTATTAGCGGCTTTTCGCGAGAACCATGTTTCGGAAAGCCATTTTTTGCCGTCTACAGGTTATGGTAATGACGATCAAGGAAGAGATGTTTTAGAAGCTGTATACGCGCAAACTTTCGGTGCGGAAGCCGCCTTAGTTCGCCCGCAAATCGTTTCAGGAACGCACGCGATCGCTACATCTTTATTTGGGGTATTGCGACCGGGGGACGAATTGCTTTATATCACAGGTACGCCGTATGATACTTTACTAGAAGTGATTGGCGTACAAGGTAATGGAATTGGTTCCTTCAAAGAGTATAATATTGGCTATGACGAAGTAGGACTTTTAGAAGATGGAAACGTTGACTTCGATAGAGTTAAAGAAAAGATCAATGCTAAAACCAAGGTAGTTGCCATTCAACGCTCAAGGGGCTATGCTTCCAGACCATCGTTTACGATCGAAAAAATCAAAGAGATGTGCGATTTTGTAAAAACTATTGCACCAAATATGGTGATTTTTGTCGATAATTGCTATGGGGAATTTGCAGAGCTGTTGGAGCCGACACAGGTTGGTGCTGATTTGATGGCTGGTTCATTGATCAAGAATCCGGGTGGCGGTATCGCGAAAACGGGGGGTTACATTGTTGGAAGAAAAGAACTGATCGAACGATGTGCTTATCGATTAACTACACCTGGAGTCGGTGCGGAAGGCGGGGCTATGTTGGGCAGCGTTTTTGATATGCTGCAGGGTTTTTTCTTAGCTCCTCATGTAGTGAGTCAGGCGATTCAGGGTGCAATTTTTTCTGCAGCGTTATTGGCAGAATACAATTTAGAATCTACACCGAAGTGGAATCAGCCGCGAACTGATTTGATTCAGCTAATTGATTTTCGCGATCGAGAGAAAATGATCCAGTTTTGTCAGGCAATCCAAAAATATTCACCGATTGATGCTTATGTTGCGCCAATTCCCTCGTATATGGCTGGTTATGAGGATGATATTATTATGGCTGCAGGAACCTTTGTACAAGGAGCAAGCATCGAGTTGAGTGCTGATGGACCGCTGAGAGAACCATACTCATTGTATCTTCAAGGTGGTTTGACCTTTGAGCATGTCAAAGTTGCAGTGACTAATGCTGTGAATGAAGTGTACTATCAATAAAAACAATAAAAAATTCGAGGTCTAAACGGCTTCGAATTTTTTTACGCTTTTTTAATCTCTATTTCATCCTCATGGAGGAGTAAATCGTGATCATGACTTAAACGTACCAGATAGGTATGGTTCTCCTCGTTATGCTTTATAATGACGCCAACTAAACCTGCCATTGGATGCTTATTTTTTATCTGAACGAATTCACCAAGTTCAATTTTAGACAATTTTACACCTTCTTATACTTTTCCCACAGTATAACAAATTTTTTTAAAACATAAAACGTTGTTATAGCACGGTTTTTTCAGAAAAAACGAACATTCATAAAATCTATGTAAGGAAATCTGACATTAACTCTTGACGAGTGGTCTATGGGGTGGTATCCTTTTTCCAACATCAAAAAAACAAGGAGGAGATGTTATGCGGGAAAAAGAATTGCGTCGTTCGCTTGCTGTTTTTCCAATTGGTACAGTTATGAAGTTGACAGATTTGACTGCACGACAAATTCGGTACTATGAGGAACAAGAATTGATCCATCCAGAACGAAGTGAAGGTAACCGTAGGATGTACTCTCTAAATGACATTGATGTGCTGCTAGAAATCAAAGATTATCTATCTGATGGACTGAATATGGCAGGAATCAAACGTGTCTATCAAATGCGTCAAGAAGAAGTCAAAGCTGCCAAAGAGAAGCCGCCTTTGACTGACAAGGATGTGCGTCGGATTTTCTATGATGAGATGTTAACGCAAGGTGGTTTCCAACAACAAAATCCATATCAATCGCAAGGCCCTAAGCTGTAGTGGTTGTGGAATATAAAAAAATGAAGTGCGAGGAAGGGATTAGATATTATGCCGAAAAGAGATCTAAGTAAAGAGGATATTAAACGAATTGTCGAAGAAGAGAACGTCCGCTTTTTACGTCTGATGTTTACAGACATTATGGGAACAATCAAAAATGTTGAAGTACCAGTTAGCCAAATGGCAAAAGTCTTAGACAATAAAATGATGTTCGACGGTTCATCTATTGAAGGATTTGTCCGGATCGAAGAAAGTGATATGTACCTGTATCCAGATTTGACAACTTGGATGATTTTTCCATGGGAAAGTGATCATGGCAAAGTTGGGCGTTTGATCTGTGATATTTATGGACCAGATGGCACACCATTCGCAGGAGATCCTCGCGGGAATTTGAAGCGCGTGTTAAAGGGAATGGATGAATTTGGTTTCACATCATTCAACTTAGGACCTGAACCGGAATTTTTCCTATTCAAAATGGATGAAAATGGCGATCCAACATTGGACTTGAATGACAAAGGCGGATACTTTGATTTCGCTCCAACCGATTTAGGCGAAAATTGTCGTCGTGATATCGTATTGGAACTTGAAAGCTTAGGCTTTGAAGTAGAAGCTTCACACCATGAGGTTGCTCCAGGTCAACATGAAATCGACTTTAAATATGCAGACGCGATCGAAGCCTGCGATAATATCCAAACCTTCAAACTGGTTGTTAAAACAATTGCTCGCAAACATGGTCTTCACGCAACATTTATGCCAAAACCGTTATACGGCATCAACGGTTCTGGTATGCACTGCAACATGTCTTTATTTAATGACGAAGGCAATGTCTTCTACGATGAAGATGGTCCGATGAAATTAAGTAAGACTGCTTATCAATTTTTAGCAGGTCTTTTAAAACACGCGCGTGCATACACGGCAGTATGTAACCCGATTGTTAACTCTTATAAACGTCTAGTTCCCGGTTTTGAAGCTCCAGTTTATGTAGCATGGAGCGGACGCAACCGTTCACCATTGATTCGTATCCCAGAATCTCGTGGTTTGTCTACGCGTCTGGAATTACGTTCAGTCGATCCAGCGGCTAACCCATATTTGACGATGGCTGTTTTATTAGAAGCTGGTTTAGATGGAATTCGTAACGAATTGACACCGCCAGCAGCGGTTGATCGCAATATCTACGTGATGACTGAAGAAGAACGTAAAGAAGCAGAAATCTATGACTTGCCATCTACGATTCATAATGCAATCAAAGCATTGCGTGAAGATCAAACCATGGTGGATGCACTAGGCAACCATATTTATACGAACTTCAATGAAGCAAAACGTATGGAATGGGCAGCGTTCCGTCAAACAGTATCAGAGTGGGAACGCGATCAATACTTAGAACTTTACTAAACCTAACTCGCAAAACTCTTGAGGATTTCCTCAAGAGTTTTTTTGAGCATAAAGCCTAGCGTTTTTACTTCAGTAAACTAACTACTAAAAAATTGAAACTAATAGAATCTCTCCAAGTGTTGATTGACTCTGTCTAAGTTGATTAAAGAAAGAGAAATTCGGGTCCCAATATAGAAGCGGCAATTTTTAGCAAAACTTTTTTTGCTATAATAGATTCAACAATTTGTGAGGTGAGAGGGATGGAAGATAGGTATCAAACATTTGCGTATGACTATGATGAGTTCGGCAGTATTGAAGACTATTTGGGTGCTGAAAAATTATTTTTCCAACAGTTGTTTTCAGAGCAAGGTGCTAAGACCGTGTTGGACTGTGCTTGTGGAACAGGGCAGCATCTTTATATGTTTTCAGAAATGAATTTAGAGGTGGTAGGTTCGGATTATTCGAAGGCGATGCTGGAAGTGGCAGAGAAGAACTTGACCGAAAGAGGGATAACAGTACCGTTGCATCAATGTGATTTTAGGTATTTAGAAGAAGTACACAAAGAAAAATTTGATGCGATCGCCTGTTTAACAACCGCTTTGCCTCATTTGCATAACGAACAGGACTTAGTTACGGCGCTTAAGTCAATGAAAGCTAGACTCAATAGTGAAGGTATTCTTGTTCTCACGCAAGGAACGACTCATCATAATTTGGCGCTGCCAGCGATTGAGGTAGTAGTAAATCGCTTGGATTTTTCACGGGTATTTGTCAAGGAGCGAGATGAGGAGTTTCAAACGATCCACGTTTTAGATATGTATCATTCGACTGAACGAATGGAAAATAATCAGTATGATATCGTTTATAAAATCATTTTGGACGAGGACTATCGACGGCTATTAACGGAAGCCGGGTTTAAAAATATTGAGATTTATGGAGATTACGACAAAAATGCTTATGATAAAGAAAGCAAGCGACTAATCATTGTTGCTCAATAAAAGCAGGTTAATTCGTTTTCTTTAATTTTTGTACAAATCACAGATCACATCTAGAATAGAGGGATGAAAATGATAGTGAAGGGAAATTGCATTGACTTGAGGCCAGCAACTTTGGCAGATCGTCAGAGAGTCTATGATTGGTGTTTTCAATCAGAAACGACCAAATCTCATAGCGGCCCACCGGATTATCCTGAAATAGCTATTGCAACCTATCAGGAGTTTTGTGATGATTATTATGAAGAATATTATTTTACAGGAGCTTATCCAGAAAAAGGACGAGGCTTCCTGATTATGAACAACCAAAAAGCAGTTGGTTTTATCAGTTATTCAACCTATCATCTGAAACCTTCCTCAGCTGAATTGGATATTTGGATGAAGGACGAAACTAATTGTGGAAAGGGCTTTGGTAATGACGCGCTTTGTACCTTGAGTGATTATTTGCAGGAAGAGTTAAAAATCAATCTTTTATTGATAGCTCCAGCCAATAAAAATATACGAGCAATCAAATCTTACGAAAAAGCTGGCTTCCAAAGAACAGACAAAGCGATGAAAACTTTTTTGACAGAAGCATATCAATTACAATATGGCTGCGGAGATTATGGGGTAGATGGAACGGCGATATTGGTGAAACATTTAGATAACTAGAAAAAGACATCAGTTTTGATGTCTTTTTAGCTGTGTTTAGTTCAAAATCGCTAGACCAAATGAAAGATATGTGGCATAAATAATCCAAATTAAATAGGGAATAAAGCAAATTGCTGCTCCGATGGAAATACCGCGAAACTCACGAATACTAAAAATAATAGTAATTAATAGGAACAAACTAATAAACGAAGCAATCCAAAAATGCGAACCACCAAAGAAAATAATGCTCCAAATGAAGTTTAGAACCAGTTGGATTCCGAAAAAAATGTAAGAACGAGTTTTATTCTTCGCTGTTTTGCTATCGATTACTAAAAATAATGCTAATCCGATCAAAGCATAAAGGATGATCCAGATAGTTCCTACGATGTTGCCTGGAGGAGCCAGAAATGGTTTGTTTAGCTGAGCATAAACCGCTGGAATATTGCCAGCAAAAAAGCCAGATATCGACCCAATTAATTCTACACCGATAATACAGGCAAGCAGCTTTAAAAATTTATTTAACAAGATAGAGCCTCCTTTGTTTTTTATAGTGGGCTAGATTACACTTTATAACGCCATCTACTCATTCAGTATAACGAGCATTATCCATAAAATAAAAAAAGATGCTTACAAAAAAAGCCATATGTAAGCGGAAATCATGTTATAATAATTTGGAAGATTTTCTAAAGCCAAGAGATTGGCAACTTGCAAAATTTGTAAGTTTTGTCTTCTTTTAGTAGAATATAATTGTTGATAATTCCAAGGAGAGGTGTGAGAAAATGGGATACACAGATGAAACAGTCCGTTTTGATTTTGATGATAATCGTAAGAAAGAAGTCAGCGAGACATTAACGATCGTTTACAATGCTTTAGCCGAAAAAGGCTATAATCCGATCAACCAAATCGTCGGCTATTTATTATCAGGAGATCCTGCGTATATTCCTCGTTATCAAGATGCACGAAACTTGATTCGTCGTCACGAACGCGATGAAGTTATGGAAGTTTTGGTAAAATACTATCTGAAAGATCATGGTATTGATATTCGATGAGAATAATGGGACTAGATGTCGGCTCTAAAACTGTCGGGATCGCGGTAAGTGATCCATTTGGTTGGACGGCTCAAGGAGTCGAGATCATCCGAATCGACGAAGAAAAAGGGAAGTTCGGTTTTGAACGTTTAGGTGAGCTTGCCAAAGAATACCACGTCACCAAGTTTGTTGTTGGACTTCCTAAAAATATGAATAATTCGATCGGTCCACGGGCAGAAGCTTCGATGGCCTATGCCGAAAAAATCAAAGAGCTCTTTGATTTACCGGTCGATTTTCAAGATGAGCGACTAACTACAGTGCAAGCTGAACGAATGTTGGTCGAACAGGCGGACGTTTCGCGTTCGAAAAGAAAAAAAGTTATCGATAAACTTGCGGCGGTTATGATTTTGCAGAATTATCTCGATCGTACCGGCAACAAAATTTAGAAAAGAGGAATAAGAATGGCACACGAACACACACATGATCACGAGCAGGATCATGACCACGAACATGAAGTGATCACTCTAGTAGACGATGAAGGAAATGAAACGCTATACGAGATTCTTTTGACTATCGATGGTCAAGAAGAATTCAATCGTAATTACGTGTTGCTTTACCCAGCAGGCGCACCTGAAGATGAGGATGTTGAATTGCAAGCTTACGCATACGTTGAAAACGAAGACGGCAGCGAAGGTGAATTACAACAAATCGAAACAGATGCTGAATGGGACATGATCGAAGAGGTCTTTAATACTTTCATGACCGAAGAAGAATAGCAAAAAGCAAGAGGAGTCCTATATTCTAGGACTCCTTTTTTTTATAAGTAATTCATTGTTCTGATACTAAAGAAGTAAAAGCGGTCAATAAAAATAAGTATTTTTATATCAATCAATTAAAAATCCGACTCAAACAAATCATTTGTCACCTGCTAAAAGTAAGCGTAACATAAATTGTGTAAACGTTATCACTTTGAAGGTAGGGATTCAGATGGAAATGATTTATCAAGCGAGCACAGCAGAAGGTGCAATTGATTTTATTAATATGTACGATTTAGAAGAAGCAGCAAAGGAAGTTATACCGCAAGGCGGTTACGGCTACATCAGCAGCGGTGCTGGAGATATTTTTACGTATCAGGAAAATGAAAGGGCTTTTAACCATAAATTGATTATTCCTCACGTATTGCGAGATGTTGAGCTGCCAGTTACAAAGACAGATTTTGAGGGAGAAGAATTGACTGCTCCTATCATTATGGCCCCAGTTGCTGCTCACGGCTTAGCAAATGTTGCGGCAGAACGAGCTTCGGCAAAAGGCGTTGCACGTTTTGGTACAATTTATACGGCTAGTTCGTATGCCTCATGTACATTAGAGGAGATTCGCGAGGCAGGCGGAGCAGAGGCACCTCAATGGTTTCAGTTTTATATGAGTAAAGATGATGGAATCAATCGCGATATTTTGGCTATGGCAAAACGCAATGGTGCTAAAGCAATCGTATTGACCGCTGATGCGACAGTGGGCGGCAATCGAGAAACCGATCGAAGAAATGGTTTTACTTTTCCTTTAGCGATGCCGATCGTTCAGGCATATCAATCAGGTATTGGTCAAACCATGGATGCCGTCTATGGTTCATCAAAGCAAAAACTCAGTTCAAAAGATGTGGAATTTATTGCGAGTTATTCTGATTTACCAGTCTATGTAAAAGGTGTCCAATCAGAAGAAGATGTTGAACGATCACTTGGTTCAGGTGCTTCAGGTATTTGGGTCTCTAATCATGGGGGACGTCAATTAGACGGTGGGCCAGCTGCTTTCGATTCTTTGCAATATGTAGCTGAGGCCGTTGCAGGAAGAGCACCGATTGTTTTTGATAGTGGTGTTCGTCGTGGACAGCACATTTTCAAGGCACTGGCTTCTGGTGCGGATTTGGTCGCAATCGGCCGCCCCGCTATTTATGGTTTGGCTCTGGGAGGTTCAACAGGCGTTCAACAAGTCTTTGATTTCTTTAAAAATGAATTAGAGATGGTGATGCAGTTAGCTGGAACACAAACAGTCAATGATATTAAAAAGATTGCGTTAAGAGAAAACAGGTACTTATAGAGGTTGAATTCTTACTTGGTGGAGATTCAATAGTACTTTGTTTTAAGTCTCGAATAATCGCGATAGATAATTTGTAAAAGCAGGAAAGGGTGCTGGCTGAGCGGGCATTCTTTCCTGTTTTTATTTTTATTAGAAAATGCTCTAGGCGACTAAACAGGAAGTGTGAATTCTTCGATTAAAATAGTGGTTGTTATTAAATAATTGTGTTACTACACCAGCTATTCAAATTAAAACTGTATTATTAGCTGTTTTTCATAAGCAAGTTTCTATAGGTTTGTGTTTTTTATATGCTATAAATAAATCATCATTTAGAATTTACTAAAATCAAAAGGGAGATGATATTGTTGAAAAAATGGTTGGTAGGGTTAAGCTTGGTTATAGCAGGGGTGGTTCTGACTGCATGCGGCAGCGGACAATCTAGTGAAGATGATAGTTGGAAGAAAGTCGAGGAAAAGAAAGAACTAGTAGTAGCAACTTCAGGAACACTTTTTCCTTCTTCTTATTACAATGATGAAAATAAACTGATTGGTTATGATGTGGATGTCGCAAAAGCTGTAGCCAAAAAATTAGATCTAAAAATAAAGTTCAAAGAGTACAATGTTGATGGTCAAGTAACCGCTGTCAAGCGCGGCGAAGCAGATTTTGCGGCAAATGATTTTGGTTTATCAGGAGAACGGGCAAAGAAATTTTCGTTGTCTTCACCAATCAAGTATTCCTTTGATAGTATGATTGTAAGAAAAAGCGATGACTCTGGTATTCATTCTTTAAAAGATCTAAAAGATAAAAAGGCAGCCGGTGAACCGAATACCAGCTATATGAAGATCGCTGAAAAATATGGGGCAAAAGCAGTGACATACGACAATGCTACAAATGATCAATATTTGACTGATGTAGCAAACGGTCGGACAGACGTAATTTTAAATGACTATTATTTACAAAAAATGTCGGTTGCGGCTTTACCAGATATTCCTGTCAAAATTTTAGAGGATGTTTATTTCAATGCGAATTCAACCGGTTTTCTGTTCGATAAAGAAAATCAAACCTTAAAAACTAAAATAGATAACGCCTTGGCCGACCTAAAAAAGGATGGGACGCTAAAGAAAATCGCTGAACAATATTTTGGTACAGATGTTTCCGTGAAACCAAAACAAGAAGTGAGCGAAAAGGTTTCGGCAGATTAATGTATATTCCAACAATCGACCTATCTTTAATGGTGAAGTCAATTCCATTTCTTTTGAGCGGATTAGGCTATACATTAGGGATTAGTCTCACAGCCTTTCTATTTGGCAATTTGATGGGTATCTTAATGACCGTTCTTGGATTTTTCTCGTGGAGGCCAATAAGACTTTTTGTTAAGTTCTATTTATCTTTTTTACGAGGAACACCAGCACTAGTTTTATTGTTTTTACTATATTTCGGTTTGCCCTACCAATTGAATGCAGTGGTGGCAGCGGTCATTTGTTTCAGCTTGACCAGCAGTGCATTTATTGGCGAAATATACCGCGGGTCAATCGCAGGGGTTAATGCGGGACAATGGGATGCCGCGTATGCGTTGGGGAATCGTTTCTTTCCAACAATGTGGTACATTATTCTGCCACAGGCGGCACGAATCTCGATCCCAGCATTGAGCAATGTAGCGATGGACCTTGTCAAAGGAACATCGTTGGCGGCAATGATCACGGTCCCGGATATTTTCCAAAAAGCTAAAATCATTGGCGGCCGAACTTTTGATTATCTTTCCATGTACATTTTAGTTGCATTGATTTATTGGCTGCTTTGTATCGGGATCGGACACATTCAGTCTCGTTTGGAAAGATTTTTCCAAAAAAAATATGTATAAAAAAGAGAAGAACCCACACAAAATTGTGGGTTCTTCTCTTTTTTAGGCTTTCAACGCATCTAAGACCATTTGCGCGACAGCATCATAGGCATACTTCTGTTGATCGTACAGACCTTCCTTAATATTCAGTGCATGACGATGTAAAACATTAAAGACGGTAGCCATATGCAAGTTTACGGGTAATTTTTTTAAATAGCCGACGCTGATTGCTTCGTTTAGCAGATTAATTACAATCGTATTGTTTTCATAGAGACTGTCTTCAGAGATGTTCAACATTTTAATTTGTTCAATCAAAGTCAGGCCATCGGGATGCTGGATAGCATAATCAAACACGGAACGAATATAGTTCTCGATCCTTATTTTGACTGGTATATTTGAATCGTTCAATGTTTCCAAGCGACCCATTGCTTTTATCTGTTCAAGCTCACGATTGTAGGCACTTAAGAGCAAGTCATTCTTATTTTTAAAGTACAGATAGACATTAGACTGTGCAATTCCTACGATTTTGGCTACTTTTACAGTAGACACGGCCGCGGCGCCTTCATGCAAAATAATTTGAACAGTAGCATCTAAAATTTTTGTGATTTTTGTATTATCCTTCTTCTTCATAGTCTTAGTATAAAACTAATTTTTTAGTTTATCAAGATTGACAAAGATAGAGCTATCTTTTATAATTTCCTTTAAAGATAGTTCTATCTTTTAAAAACGAAAGAAGGTTTCTTATTATGAAAATCGCAATGTTAGGTTCCCTAGGAAATGTAAATAGCTTGATGATTCCCAAATTGATTGAGGAAGGTCATGATGTCACAGTTATTACCTCTAATACAGAACGTGTCCCTCAAATAAAAGAGTTAGGTGCAACGGCTGAAGTTGGTACGATGGCTGATCCAGATTTTTTGACAAAAGTATTTACTGATAAAGATGTCGTTTATTTAATGATTTCTGGAACTGGTGCCGGACTCGACTTAAATCTGGAAATGAAGAAGCAAGGAGAGATTTTTAGAGAGGCAATCACGAATGCAGGTGTGCATAAAGTTGTTCAATTAAGCAGTGTTGGAGCAGAGGCAGGTCCAGAAGCAGGCTCATTACACGCTTATCAATATCTTGAAACAGAGCTTAAAAAAATGACTGATGTCGATATTGCATTTGTCCGTCCAGTTGGTTTTTACAATAATTTATACAGTAATCTAGCTACTATTAAAAACGAACATGCCATTTACTCAAATATTCCAGAAGATACTGTACAAAAATATGTTGCTCCCAGCGATATTGCCAATGTCGCTTTACCTCTAATCGAAGAAGTACCAAAAGGAGTAACCGTTCACTATGCGGTCAGTGATACATTTTCAATGAAAGATTTTATTGGCAAACTTACTGAAGCGGCGGATATGCCAGACCTGCATTTTGTGGAGATCACTGATGAACAAATGAAACAAGGAATGATAGCTAATCAAGTTCCTGAAACCATTATCGATG
Source organism: Enterococcus hulanensis (assembly GCF_005405485.1). Taxonomy (GTDB): domain Bacteria; phylum Bacillota; class Bacilli; order Lactobacillales; family Enterococcaceae; genus Enterococcus_A; species Enterococcus_A hulanensis. Next base: position 105,657 of record NZ_BJED01000010.1, read on the forward strand.
CATTCTTAAAAACAAATCAATACCAAAAGAGTGCTAAAAATATTTACGCTGCCCTTAACGAAAGTAATACGACAGTCGGGACAGTCAAACTTGCTGATTTTGTTAAGCAATACACTCAGGCAATCATCAATACTCAAGACAGTCATCGCTCATCAACGATCGTCGATTAAAAACTAAAGAAGTAAGCAACTAAGCAAAGTCAAACGACTTTGCTTTTTTTCTGATCCATCATTGATAATTAAAGTGATAAACAGGATAATAAAAATCATAATGACAAAAGACGAGGATAAGAAAATGAAAAAGAAAATTATTTTGATTGAGGACGACGAAAACCTGCGCAGAGGAATTTCGTTTTATTTGGAGCAAGAGGACTACGAGGTTTTTGTAAATGGCAGGGTCAAAGGGGCTCTTAGCTTGATTCAAGAGACATCTCCAGATTTGATTATTTTAGATGTAACACTTCCTGATGGAAATGGCTTTGAGTTGTGCCAAGAAATAAGACAAGTTTCGACTGTACCGCTTTTTTTCCTGACAGCGCACGACTTAGAGTCGGATATTTTAACTGGATTGTCAATAGGCGGAGATGATTATTTAACTAAGCCATTCTCTTTAGCAATTTTGAAGGCAAAAGTAGCGTTACTCTTTAAAAAGCAAGAGGATCGGACCAAAAAAATCGTATTGCAGCCTTTTGTTTTAAATTTGGACAGCCATCGCTTATTCAAAAATGATGTGGAAATCCCCTTGAGTACGACAGAGTTTCGTTTGATCAATTACTTGATGAAAAATGCAGGCATTGTATTAGAAAAAGAATTATTGCTTGAAGCATTGTGGGACGATCAAGGAAAATTTGTTGATGAAAATGTCCTGTCGGTAAATATTCGCAGGATTCGGCTGAAAATCGAGGCAGATCCTAAAAATCCACAGTACATTGAGACCATCCGAGGGATTGGATATCTTTGGAAAAGAGGTGAGTGATTTTTGTTAATATACAGCTTAACAGTTCTATTTTTCACAGGGGTTGTCTTACTCTTTTTCTTTCAGACTAGAAAACAACATGAAGCAGAATTATCAACTATTGAAGAAGTTTTAGACTCAGTGACCAAAGGGGATTTCCCTGAAGGCGTCTCTTCTTACCAAGAAGGCCAAAAGAGTAAATTGATTTTTAAGGTATTGAGAATTGCGGAAACAAACCAACTATATCAAGAAGCGGCTGCTCGTGAAAAGAGTCGTGTTCAAGAATTGATGGTCGACGCTGCTCATCAGATGCGAACACCGATTACCAGCATGGTGATGTTTACTGAATTGATGCAAAATGAACATCTTTCTAAAAGCGAGTTGCAGGAATTTTTGACTCGCTTAACTTTTGATTCTCAACGATTAAGTTGGCTCGTAGAAGAATTTTTGTATATGTCGAAATTTGAAACCGAGTCGATGAAATTAACTACAGTGGTTCAACCGATTCGCACGACTATTGAGCAAGCTATTCTCAAAAGTGATGAAAAAATGAATACACGAAATCGTTTCGAGGTGAAGGGTGTAGACTCTGAGTTAGCTCATGATATCAGATGGACAAGTGAAGCAATTGGGAATGTCTTAGAAAATGCACTGAAATATGCATATGAAGATTCAAAAATCGAAATCATTGTTGACCGATTGATTTCATATACGAGAATTACAATCAAAAATCATGGAAAAACGATTCCAAGAGAAGAATTGCCAAATATTTTTTCTAAGTATTATCGCGGTTCGGAATATCGGAATACCATTGAAGGTTTTGGTATCGGACTTTATTTGACGAGATTGATCTGTGAAGCGCAAGGCGGGTATGTGCTGGCAGAATCACGAGCGGAGGAAACTACTATCTGTCTATTCTTACAGAACTGACAGAATTATTGTGTTTGACTGACATTTTCCTGTAAGTCTCTCCTGCTATATTGTAAATATAACGAAGGAGGTTGTTGGTATGAAAATAGTAAAAACGAATCATCTAACAAAAACTTATGGTGAAGGAGAAAATCAAGTTCATGCGGTAGATGAGGTCAATTTAACAATCGAGGATAAAGAATTTGTAACGATTGTTGGGACTTCCGGTTCAGGAAAGAGTACATTGTTGAACCTGTTAGGCGGTTTGGATCGACCAACTTCAGGCACAATCGAAGTTTCTGGAAAACAGCTCGAAAATCTAACTGAAGAAGAATTGACGATTTTCAGACGTAGAAATGTTGGATTTGTTTTCCAACAATACAATTTAGTTCCGATTTTGAGTGTTTATGAGAACATCGTTTTACCTATTCAGTTAGATGGAAATGTGGTAGACGAAACATTCGTCGAGGAAGTAATAAATACTTTAGGGTTAAAAGGAAGAGAAAACAGATTGCCCTCCATGTTATCGGGAGGTCAACAGCAACGAGTAGCGATTGCACGGGCGCTAGCAGCAAAACCAGCTATTATTTTAGCCGACGAGCCTACGGGAAACTTAGACAGTAAAAGCAGTCAGGATGTTCTAGGACTGTTAAAACAATCAGCAAAAAAATTCAATCAGACAGTCATAATGATTACTCATAATGATCAAATCGCTCAACTTGCTGATCGGGTCATTCGAATTGAAGATGGAAAACTTTACGATGTGCGAGTTACTGGCGGTGATTGGTCATGAGAGAACAACGAAAAGCAATTCGTAATTTATGGATGAACAGTTTTAAAAACAATCGCAGACGAAACATTTTTGTTGTAATAGCACTTGCCTTAACAACTTTATTGATTTCTTCAGTTATTGGACTAGGTATGAGTTTTATCGAAGCGAACAACAAGCAGACAATTCAAAGAGTTGGGACAATTGCGGATGCGAATTTAAACGATTTAACAAATAAACAAGTCAACATTTTAAAAAAAGACTCTTCGATTGAAGTCGTCGGTGAACAACAAACAATTGGTGCAGTAGATAGTCAACGGTTAAAAAATAAAAAAGTTCAAATGGCTTTACATTGGTATAGCAAGGATGAATGGACAGGGTTAAGAAAAGAAGCAATCAATGACTTTACTGGGAAGTTTCCAGTAAAAGAAAATGAACTGATGGCTCCAATCGCAGCTCTAAAAGAACTAGGAATCTCACAACCTAAGGTAGGTCAGAAAATTTTATTGCCTTGTTTCATCGATGGAAAAAGCTATCAAAAGGAATTTGTTTTATCAGGCTATTATAAAGAATTCGTGATTGCTCGAGTAGTAGACTTCAGCTATGTATTGGTTTCGGATCAATTTGCTAAAGAATACAGCAGTCTTGAGAATAATAAAATATATTCGATCAAGTACAAAGACAATAAAAATCTTTCGCAAAAAAATAAAACATTAGCGAAAAAATTAAAACTGACTGAAACGCAGGAGATCAAACCAACGCTAAGAGAAAGTTCAGAAAGTCCGATGTCAACAATTATTGGAGTTGGATTGTTTTTGGCAATCATACTAATTTCAGGTGGATTGCTGATTTACAATGTTCTTTATATTTCGATCGCTAATGATATTCGTTTTTATGGATTATTAAAAGCACTTGGAACAACCAAAAGACAATTGAAGAAAATTATTTTTAATCAATCATTACTATTATCAGCTATTGGAATTCCTTTAGGACTGGTCGTTGGTTTCAGCATTTCTCAAGTTTTTATTCCATTTGTTATGAAAGCGACTAATTTTTCAGAAGCAGTGGTAGTCTCAACAAAGCCATTGATTTACGTAGGTGCTTGTTTGTTTTCTCTGCTGGTGATGCTGCTAAGTTCCATTAAGCCTGCAAATTATGCAGCGAAGGTTTCGCCGGTTTTAGCTATCAATTTCACTGAATCAAAAGTGAAAAAGCACAATGTCCGCTCGCGCAATGGGGGGAAATTATATTTGATGGCTTGGCGAAATATTTTTCGAGATAAAAAACGCGCTCTGATCGTAATTGTTTCTATGACTCTCGGAATTACTTCCTTTGTTGCAGTAAATTCGATCGTTAAAAGTATGGATTTTGAAAAATTCGTATTAAGTGAAATGGATTATGATATCATGATCAGTCCCAGCTATTCCAGTTCGGATGATACGCTTTCTGCTACTAAAAGATTAGAAAAGCAGCAAGTTAGTCAACAATTAAATCAACTAGCGGCAAATGATGCTATCTCCGATACACGTATTTATTATTCAGAACCAATTCAAGTAGCCTATGACAAACAGAAATTTTCCGATTATATCCGTTCTTATAATCAATATTTTAAATATGGTAAGATTGATCAGAAGAAGATCCAACCGGACGATTTTAGAGGAGAAGTCATCAGTATTGATTCTACGGAATTAGAAAAATTATTAACAGCAGATAAAAAGAATTCATTTGACAAAAAAGCTTTTGAAGCAGGAGAGACCGCCTATATTCAGTCCGATCATCCAGAGGACTTCAGGGATATGTCAGCTATACAGTTTTCAACTAGTGATAAACAGGCACATCAAGTAGAAATCGACGGCTTTATTCCTAACAACTATTTGGAGGTTCAAACGGGTGGTGCACCGCCAATATTCATTTCAAAGAATTATTTAGATGAAATTGCACCTAATGCCGGTATTTGGAATGCCTACTTCAATCTTGAAAAGGATAAAGCTGAAACCGTTTCAGCTCAGTTTCAAAGTTTCATCGACGAACAGTCGGTTTATAAAATCGTAACAAAAACTGAAATGAAGAATCGGGCTATTAATGAAATCAGCACAATGAGAATGATGGGTAATACCCTAGCTTTAATTCTTGCTTTGATTGGATTGCTAAACTTTGTCAATATCATTACTACTAGTATTCTTGCGAGAAAAAAAGAATTGGCTACATTAGAGAGTATTGGCATGACAAGAAAACAGACGAATACTGTATTGATGATCGAAGGTGGGTATTACGCCTTGATTGTTATAGGATTAGTGCTGACTTTTGGATTAGGTGTTACGTACGTACTATTTTCTATCGTTCAAAAATCAGCAACTTACGCAAGCTTTAGTTTGCCGATGATGGAAATCGGGATATCCTTACTCTTAATGGTTGGGATCTGTTTACTTACACCGTATCTGGTGATGAAGTCTTCAGGGAAAGATGCTTTGGCGGAACGAATCAAGGGCTAGATAAGATTAAAAAAAGGCAATCTTTATCTTAATTAAATTCATTTTCCTTGATTTCCCAATAATTTTCGGTAAAATATAAAATTAACTCAAAAGAGTTGATAAACTGAAAATAAAACAGATTGGATGTGTGAGCTATGGGACATTTACCTCCTTCAAAATTTGCGTTGAACGATAGTGTACAATTCAGAGTCGCAGACAGCATTTTAACTGGTGTTATTGAGCTTACAGATTTTGCCCATTCTTCTAACAAAGCGTATCATTCGTACAGTATTTTTGTTGAAGAACGTGATTGTTCTTATACCCATGTCCCAGAGCAAGATGTTTTGAAAAAATTTTAATATAGAAATAAGGAAAAGTCTGATGAGCAAGTTTTTAGTGCCTGTTCATCGGGCTTTTTAAATTATTAAAATACACTGTCTACTGACTTGCTAGTATTATAAGAAATAATCTGTGATAATAAATAAAAAAGTGTAAGAGGGGTTGGCTATGAAAGACGGACTATACTGGGCAGAAAAATTACATAATAAAGAGATAAGTTTTCGAGAATTATTGGAATCATTTGAAGAAAAAGCGCGCAAGCAAAATCCCATGCTGAATGCTTTTGTTACAATGATGGATCACGAAGCTGTTGAAGAGTATCAGAAGCAAGAAAATATACAGGATCGTCCTTTTGCAGGATTACCAGTTCCGCTAAAAATGTTAGGACAAGAAAAAAAGGGCTGGTTAAGTACTTCCGGATCTAAATTACTAGTCGAGCATCGTGCAAACCGCAATAGTAATTTTACCAATCAAATGATAACGGCTGGATTGATCCCTTTCGGACAGACCAACACCCCAGAATTTGGCTTTAAAAATATTACGGATGCACAAATTTATGGACCGGCAAAAAATCCATGGAATTTAGATTACTATTCAGGTGGATCGAGCGGAGGTGCAGCTAGTGCAGTGGCATCCGGAATTGTACCAATTGCTGGGGCAAGTGATGGAGGCGGTTCGATTCGAATACCAGCGTCATTCTGCGGATTGATCGGGCTGAAACCGACTCGCGGCGCAATGCCAGTAGGACCAAGCGGGTGGCGTGGCTGGCAAGGGGCCGCGATTGATTTCGCGTTAACTGTCTCAATGCGCGACACTGAAAAGCTATTTTATAGTATGCGAAGTATCAACAGCGCAGCACCTTATCAGGCACCTGCAAAAGAATGGCAGCATACGCAAGCTTCTCAACAGAAGAAATTGAAAATAGCTGTAGTTATTGATTCACCGGTCGATTCAAAAGTTTCTCCTGATGCGGCTGGCGCTGTAGAAAAAGCACATGATTTTTTACTAAAGCAAGGCCATGAAGTAGAAGTAATTACCTATCCACTTGATGGGAGAGAACTGATACGCAGCTATTATTTGATGAACGGTGCTGAAACAGCTGCGATGTTTGCCGGTATTGAGCAAGGAATTCGACGCCCTGTTGAAAAAAATGATATGGAATTAATGTCATGGGGCATCTATCAATATGGTAAAAAGATTCCAGCTAGTCAATATGTAAATACATTGAACCAGTGGGATTATGCTGCGTATAAGATGGAAGAATTATTCACAGAATATGATCTGCTTTTGTCACCAACAGCCGCAATGACAGCACCAAAATTAAGTGATGATTTATTAAGTGATGAAATTCGTGATGCACTAGAAGCTTCATCCAACCTATCGGAGATTGAATTACAGCATTTGATCGAGCGGATGTTTGAACGGAGTCTACAAATTACGCCATATACTCAATTAGCTAATTTAACTGGTCAGCCGGCTATTAGTCTGCCAACGTATGTGACACAAAAAGGCCTGCCTTTAGGAATTCAATTCATGGCAGCACGAGGGCGGGAAGATCTATTACTGCAAATTGGAAAATTATTTGAAACAGAATATGGATTTGAATTACCTGAATATTATCGATAACAGTAAATTAGAACTAATTCATTGGACTCTCAAAATTGACTATCTATTTTGAGGGTTCTTTTGTTACACTTAAATAAGAAATTGAAAACGTTTCATTGGGAGGCTAAGACGAAAATGATTTTATTGAAGGCGCACAAAGTAATAACAGGTGATGGAAAAACAATCATTGAAGATGGCGGTGTTGTTTTTGCTAAGGATATGATTTTAGCTGTTGGAAAGGAAGAGGATTTATCTGAGGAGTTTCCACAGGCAGAAATACGCGATTATGGTAATGGAACGATTTTACCCGGGTTAATGGATGCCCATATTCATCTTGGCTATTATTGGACACAGCCAGATTTGCATCGATTTAATGATTACATGATTGCTTATTATGCACAAAAGCAAGCGGAAACGTGTCTAGCAAAAGGTGTGACAACGATCCGTGATTGTTGTGGGCCGCAGTTTTTATTAGAAACTCTTCGTTTAGCGGCTGAAAAAGGATTTGTTAAGGCGCCTCGTATTCTGCATACAGATCGTGGGATTTGTATAACTGGCGGTCATGGGCATGAAGATGGCATCGAAGAAGTTGATGGGGTAGAAAATATTCGCCATACGATTCGTCGTCAGAAAAAAGATGGTGCCGATTGGATTAAGCTGCTTACCACTAATCGTGATGACATCTGTGAATTCACACAAGAAGAACTGGATGCAGGTGTGGCGGAAGCTCATCGACTTGGATTAAAATGTGTCGTCCATTCGGGGACTCAACCAGGGATTCAGATGTGTATTGATGCTGGATTTGATACGATCGAACACGGAAATTTTTTAACAGTTGAGCAGGCAAAACAGATGGTAAAAAATCAGCAATCATGGACACCAACAATGTTTGCGTATCATTTCTTAGCAGAATACAATCAAAAAGTCCAAGAAGTGGGAATTGACCACTCAAATCAATCTACAGAGACCTACTCACATTACTTGGATTTCTTTGAAAGTTCTGTTCAAGCATACTCAGAGAATTTTAAAGCAATTTACGATGAAGGTGTAACAATCTTAGCAGGAACAGATATGGTAATGCTTGAAGCACCTAGTGTACCGATCGTAGAAGAATTAGAGCTGATGGTCCGCTACGGCTTGACGCCGGTCGAGGCAATTCAAACTGCGACGCAAAATCCTGCGAAAATCTTTGATTTATCAGAAGTTACTGGTGAGTTGGAGAATGGTTTGCAAGCGGATATTTTGGTGGTTGAAGGAGATGTGACGACCGATATCGAAGCATTAAGAAATGTCCGCCAAGTGTATTTGGCTGGAATAGAGGTTTAAAAAATACCCCTCAAAATGAGTGGTCATTTTGAGGGGGGGAACATACTAAACAAGTTTTTGTGCTTTTTCAGTGTTTGCAAAATGCAACTTGACATATTTATTTAACAGCTCCATTCCGCCTTGTCGCAACAATTTTGCTGCTAATTCATCAGAAGGTTTGCCGGCACCCGATGGTACTTTCGTTCCCAACTCAAGAGAAGCTTTATCTAGCTCTTCAAGGAAGCTTGCTCGACTGATGATTGAAGCTGCCGCGACAGAAAGATGATACTGTTCTCCTTTGGTGACAAAATAGATTTTTTGTTCGACGTGTTGATTTTCTTGTTTAACATATTTCATGTAATTTGCTTCAGAAGTGAATTGATCGATCAAAATTGCGTCAGGTTTGGTTGGTGCAATCTGTTCGAGCAATATGCGAATTGCTTGGTTGTGAAGTGCGACCTTCATTCGTACAGCATTGTATTTTGGCTGGATTTCATTGTATTTTTCTGGATTGACAACTAGTAGTTTGAAGGGAATCAGTTCTTTGATTTCTCTCGCCATTTTCCGGATTTGCTCATCTGTCAGCATTTTTGAATCTTTGACTCCCAGCTGCTTTAGAGGTTCAAGATGTTTTTTATCAGCATAAGCTGCACAAACACACAGCGGACCAAAATAACTGCCGTTCCCAACCTCATCACTGCCTAAAACGGAAAGTGCGGCAAAATTTTTAGGCAAGCTGCTGCTTTTCTTGGCAGCAGAAGCTTCTGTTTTTCCCCAACGTGCAGCTTCTTGTTCGGCGTTGTTTCCTTGAAACAATACTTTGCCTGACGTATAAGCGGTGATACTCGTGCCGTTTTTCTTGGCAGAGAATTCACTGTAAGGAACTTTTTTGTTTAACAGATAGTCAGTGTAGTGTGATTTTAGTTTTTGGATTTCAGTTTTTGATAGTTTTAAAACAGCAGAACTCATAATTTTTTCTCTTTTCTTTAAGTTAATTTGCTTTTAATCGATGAAAGTTGTACATATGAAAGGTTTTAGCATATAATAAATTAGTATTTTTGATACTGGGTTATTAAAAAATTGTATTAGAAAGGTTGATCGATATGGCGCAAAATCGCTATAAGGCAATCGTTGCCGGTCAGACTTATACTATCATTGGTCAAGAATCGAAGCAACATATGGATATGGTTACAGCTTTGGTCAATGAACAGTTAAATGAGATAATGTCGTTATCACCTGAGATCACACAAGAAAAAGCTGCGATGCTGTTGGCGATCAATGCGGTCTCAGATCAATTGAAAAAACAAGAAGCGTTAATGAAGCTGGAAAAGCAGCAATACACGCTGGATGGGCAGGCAGCCCATAATTTGGAATTAGAGAATCGAATCAAAAAAATCGAAGCAATTGAAGCCGAAGCCAAAGAAATCATGCGGAGAAACGGAAAAGAAAATGTCCCGATCCGAAATCACGTAGAAGCGCAGCAAATCGTTAACGAAAACCGGAAACGTGAGATTCAAAAAAGAGCGGCAAATAAATAAGTGAGGGATACTATGTTAACATTAGTAATTTTATTTGCATTACTGCTATCTTTTTATGTTGGCTATCGACGAGGTGCAGCTTACCAGATAGTATTTTCAATCGGATACCTACTGTCGTTTATCGCTGCCCAAATGTTTTATCAACAATTAGGTTCCCATTTAGACTTATTCGTACCATATCCATCTGTTACTAGCGAATCAAAAATGGTCTATTACTCTGTAGAACAAGCTTTCAATTTAGATAAGGCTTTTTATGCGGGCGTGGCGTTTGTGATGATTTTAATTGTTGGCTGGCTAGCAACACATTTAATCGCGATCTTTTTCAAAGACCTGTTGTTTAAAGTGATTATTCCTCAGTATGATGGGATCGTTGCTGGAGTTTTGCAACTGTTTGTGTGTTACGTATTTATTTTTTTGATGTTGAAGCTTGTCAGTTTCGTACCGATGGCATTGATTCAAAATCAATTAGAAGGCAGCTGGTATGCTCGATTTATGATTGAGCACTCACTGTTTTTAAGTTCACAGTTTGACAACTTATGGGTGACAAAAATTATTGGATAAAGAAAAGACCGGGACGCTGTTTGACAGGTTTCGGTTTATTTATGTATAGAAGGTGAAAAAATGAATGAACGCATTCTAAAAACATTAGAATTTGAACAAGTAAAAAAAATGATTCAACAATATTTAACAACCGAACAAGGTGAAGAGGAAATTCGTCAATTGGCACCTTCGAGTGATGCGGAAACGGTTCAAGCCTGGCTGGATGAAACGGAAGACGGGATGAAGGTTCAACGTTTACGTGGTGGACTGCCTATTCCTAAACTAAATAATATTAAGCCGCACATGAAACGAATTGAAATTGGTGCAAATCTCAATGGAGTGGAACTAGCAGAAGTTTCTCGGGTTTTGTCAACGACCAGCGAGCTGGTTCGTTTTATTGATGATTTAAAGGATAGTGAATTAGAATTTTTACGGATCTATTTTTGGGAAGAACAATTAACGACGTTACCAGAATTAAGTGGAAAATTACGGCGTTCTGTAGAAGAGGATGGACGAATTCGTGATGAAGCATCCACTGAATTGCGTACGATTCGTAGTCAGATTCGCCGCAGTGAGCAAACTATTCGAGAACAGCTGGACGGGTTGATTCGTGGAAAAAACGCAAAATATTTAAGCGACAGCTTGATTACCATGCGAAATGATCGATATGTGATTCCTGTGAAGCAAGAATATCGTGGTGTTTTTGGCGGTGTTGTCCATGATCAAAGTGCTTCTGGACAAACCTTGTTTATGGAGCCGAAACAGATTGTAGAGTTAAACAACCGCTTACGTCAGCAGCAAATTGCTGAGCGAACAGAAATAGAGCGTATACTAGCTGAATTATCGGCTGAATTAGTAGCTCCGCGAAAAGATATTTTACACAATGCTTACGTGTTAGGTCGTTTTGATCTGATGAATGCAAAGGCCAGATTTGCAAAGGCATTGAAAGCAGTTGTACCTGTGATTAATCAGGAGAATCACGTATTCTTCAAACAAGCTCGTCATCCACTCCTTGATCAGGAAAAGGCTGTCGCGAATGATATTATGATCGGTCAAGATTTCCAAGCTGTTGTTATCACTGGTCCGAACACTGGCGGGAAAACTATCTCTCTAAAAACACTGGGCCTTTTACAATTAATGGGGCAAGCTGGGCTGCCGTTATCTGTTGGTGAAGAGAGTGAGATGGGGATTTTTACAGAAATATTCGCTGATATTGGCGATGAACAATCTATCGAACAAAGTTTATCGACATTTTCTTCTCACATGACCAATATTGTTTCAATACTAGATAAAATTGATGAACATAGTCTAGTGCTATTCGATGAATTGGGTGCAGGAACCGACCCGCAGGAAGGTGCGGCGCTAGCAATTGCGATTTTGGATGCAGTTGGAGCTCAATCATCTTACGTCATGGCGACAACTCACTATCCGGAATTGAAAATATACGGTTACAATCGTTCTAACACGATTAATGCAAGTATGGAGTTTGATGTCGATACCTTAAGTCCGACCTATCGCTTATTGATCGGGGTTCCAGGGCGAAGCAATGCTTTTGAAATTTCTCGTCGCTTAGGCCTCGATTCGATGGTGATCGAAAATGCGAAACAAATCATTGATGAAGAAAGTCAAGATTTGAATGAGATGATCTCTGATTTAGAAAATCAACGCAAAGCCACGGAAACTGAATATTTGGAGATTCGTCACTATGTAGACGAATCTGAAAAATTATATCGTGATTTGAAAAATGCTTATTCTTATTTCTTTGATGAGCGGGAAAAAGAGATGGATAAAGCTCGTAAAGAAGCCAATAAGATTGTTAATGAAGCGGAAGAGAATGCTGAAAAAATTATTAAAGATATCCGCCAAATGCAATTAGATGGTCAAGGTAATATAAAAGAGCATCAATTGATTGATGCAAAAACGCAATTAGCTGATTTAAAGCAAGATGAACATCTGAAAAAAAATAAAATTTTGCAAAAAGCTAAGGCTAAAAAGCAGTTCAAGCCAAATGATGAAGTTATTGTGGAAACGTATGGACAACGCGGTACTTTAATTCAAAAGGTCGCAGATAACGAGTGGCAGGTACAATTAGGAATTTTGAAGATGACTGTATCTGAGGATGACATGACTTTGACTACACCTGTTGAAGAGCCGAAGCAACGAGTAATAACAGGCGTTCAACGAGGAGCGAGTGCTCGTGTGAAACCTGAATTGGACTTACGAGGTAAACGTTACGAGGAAGCACTTGCGGAAGTGGATCAATATATTGATGCGGCACTTTTGGCAAACTTTGCTCAAGTGCGTATCATTCACGGAAAAGGAACAGGGGCTTTACGAAAAGGTATTACTGACTATCTGAAAAATAATCGCAATGTTCAAAGCTTCGAATTTGCTCCAGCAAATCAAGGGGGCAGTGGAGCCACTGTAGTAACTTTTAAATAGTTTACAAGTGTAAGCAGAAGAGTAGCGAAGAAAATAGGACCGTGCTATACTACTTTTAGTAAGAAAAAAGGATACTGATTTTAAGTATCCGATTTATATAGGAGGAATTCAAATGGCACAAGTAGTTACTGATAAAACTTTTAACGAAGAAACAGATAACGGTCTTGTTTTGATTGACTTTTGGGCAACATGGTGTGGTCCTTGTCGCATGCAGGCACCGATCTTGGAACAATTATCTGAGGAATATGATGAAGACGAATTTAGAGTTGTAAAAATGGATGTGGATGAAAATCCAGAAACTCCAGCATCATTTGGAATCATGAGCATTCCGACACTTGTCTTGAAAAAAGATGGACAAGTTGTTGATAAAGTTATCGGTGTTCATACTAAGGATCAATTAAAAGAGCTTATCCAAGCTCACATGTAAGATATTGAGCTGGACCTTGAGTCCAGCTTTTTTAAATAAAGCAAATCTGCTTCTAAAGGTACATAGTTCGAAACAGTAAAAACTATTTAATAGATAGTTTTTCAGTAGATTTGCAGATAAAATCATTATTAGGAGATAGCTGTGAAGGGAAGCAACTTATGAACGAACGAATTAAGAATAAATTAGCGCTTTTACCAGATCAACCAGGTTGCTATCTGATGAAAGATAAGAACGGCACGATTATTTATGTGGGGAAGGCTAAAATTTTAAAGAATCGTGTCCGCTCATATTTCACGGGTAGTCATAACACCAAGACTGAGCGATTAGTCAGTGAGATTGTGGACTTTGAGTATATCGTGACAGAGTCCAATATCGAGGCGTTGTTGCTTGAGATTAATTTAATCAAGAAAAATGATCCAAAATACAACATCATGTTAAAGGACGATAAGACATATCCGTTTTTAAAAATTACGAATGAAAAATATCCTCGATTGATGATTACTCGTAAGGTTTTGAAGGATAAAGCTCATTACTTTGGTCCTTATCCTGATGTGAATGCTGCTAATGAAACAAAAAAATTATTGGATCGACTGTTCCCGTTAAGAAAATGTAAACCATCGCAAAAAACACCCTGTCTTTATTATCACTTAGGCCAGTGTTTGTGTCCCTATGCTTTTCATGTGGACCCACAGGTTTATAAGGATATGGTGGAGGAAATAAAAAACTTTTTGAATGGTGGTCACACAGAGATTCAAGATCAATTAAAAGAAAAAATGAATCAAGCAGCTGCGGATATGGAATTTGAAAAAGCCGCAGAGTATCGTGATCAAATCAAAGCGATCGAAACAGTGATGACGAAACAAAAAATGACTAATACTGATTTAGTCGATCGTGATATTTTCGGATACGCAACAGATAAAGGTTGGATGTGTGTTCAAGTCTTTTTTGTGCGTCAAGGAAAGCTAATTGAGCGAGATGTTTCAATGTTTCCATTTTATAATGATGCGGAAGAAGATTTTCTTACCTATATCGGACAATTTTATCAAGAGAATGAACACTTCATTCCCAAAGAGGTGCTGATTCCTGATAATATCGATAAACCAAGTGTAGAAGCGATGTTAGAGACCCGAGTTCTACAACCGCAACGCGGCGAAAAGAAGAAACTTGTAAGGTTGGCAGGGAAAAATGCGCAGGTCGCTCTAAATGAGAAATTCGACTTGATTGGACGCAGTGAAGCTCGGACCATTGGCGCTGTCGAAAAATTGGGAGATGCTATGAATATTCCCGCACCGATCCGAATCGAAGCATTCGATAACTCTAATATTATGGGGACTGATCCAGTTTCGGCAATGGTAGTTTTCATCGATGGTAAACCAGCTAAAAAAGAATATCGTAAATATAAGATCAAAACGGTTAAGGGACCCGATGACTACGCTTCGATGCGAGAAGTTATTTATCGCCGCTATTCCCGTGTTTTAAAGGAAGGCTTACCATTTCCAGATTTGATCGTGATTGATGGAGGAAAAGGACAGGTAGATGTCGCGAAGGATGTCTTGGCCAACCAATTAGGTATCGACATTCCGATTGCTGGTCTGGCAAAAGATGATAAGCATAAAACCAGCGAGTTGCTTTTTGGTCCAGAGCTGAGTGTTGTACCTTTAGAGCGCAATTCACAAGAATTCTTCTTGCTCCAGCGAATTCAAGATGAAGTTCACCGTTTTGCAATTACATTCCATCGTCAATTACGCAGTAAAAATAGTTTTGCTTCAAAATTGGATAATATCGATGGCTTGGGGCCAAAACGAAAAAAAATGCTGTTGAAGGAATTTAAGTCATTAAAAAATATCCAAGCAGCCTCGATTGAAGAATTACAAAAAGTTGGCTTGCCAAAAGCAGTAGCTGAAAACACGCATAATCAACTTCAGAAAAAATAATGTATAGCACCCTTTACATAAAATGTAAAGGGTGCTATACTTTTTTGTAGATGTAAAGCGCACTGTACATTAAGGGGTGATCACGTGCAGAATCGAATTCAAATGCTTCGCAAAGAACGCAAGATGACCCAAAGTGATCTTGCATTAGAATTGGAGGTCACACGACAAACAATTATTTCACTAGAAAATGGACGTTACAATGCTTCTTTAATTTTAGCTCATAAAATAGCACGCTATTTTGATCGGGCTATCGAAGATGTGTTCATTTTTGATGAGGAGGATGAGGAATGAAGAAGAATTTATCCAAAGCGGATCGTGAGTATCGCCGAAAATTAAAAAGAATGAACATATTCTATGTAGTTGCAATTATTTTTATGTTGGCATGCTCAGGTATACTTCTTATTGGAATAAATAGATATGTTCTGAAAATCAATGATCATGCACTTAGTTTTTTACTAGGATTATTTATTTCGTTAACCACTATTTTTGTGATTAACATCTTCAGAAATCGGCGGACGATGAATGATCCGGAGAAATTGAAGCTACACAGGATCACTCATACGGATGAACGGAATATTGAGATTGGTTCGCGAGCAATGTACTTTACTACTTATGTAATGATTTTTGTATTAGTTATTTTAGCTATGATCGGCAGTTTTGTATCGCAGCAGTTAATGTATACAGCAAGCGGCTTAATGAATGTGTTTCTAATCAGCTATCTGATTTTTTATTTTTATTTTAAAAAGAAACTATAAGGAGTGGGGAAATGTTACAAGTAAAAAATTTAAGTAAAAGTTTTGGATCGTACAAAGCACTGGATGATATGAATTTTACGATCGAAGATGGGAAAATTTTAGGGTTGATTGGCCAAAATGGTGCAGGAAAAACAACGACGTTTCGATTGATTTTAGATTTTCTATCAAAAGATTCGGGAACTGTTTTATGGAATGGTCACTCCTTGTCTGGCAAGGATTACAATACGATCGGTTATTTGCCAGAGGAACGGGGACTGTATCCAAAGGTAACAATTGAAAATCAATTATTATTCTTTGCTTCACTACGAGGCAAGAGCAAACAGGAGATCACACCGAAAATTGACGAATGGATGGAAAAATTCCAAGTCAAAGGTAAGAAAACAGACAAAGTAAAATCTCTTTCAAAAGGGAATCAACAGAAAGTTCAGTTGATCTCCACCTTGATCCATGAACCTAAGCTGGTTATTTTAGACGAACCTTTCAGCGGATTGGATCCGGTTAACGCTGAATTGCTGAAAAATGGCATTATTGAATTGAAGGAAAAGGGATCATGCGTCATATTCTCTAGTCATAATATGGACAACGTTGAAAAAATATGTGATCACTTGATAATGTTAAGAAATGGCGAAACGGTCTTGAATGGTAAAGTTCATGAGATTCGCGAATCTTTTGGCCGAAGCAAGCTGTATCTAGAATCAAAATTAACAAAAGAAGAAATAGAGGCTTTTGCTGGTGTGCATACGGTGATTCAAAAGGAAGATGGCAGTTTTGATATTACCTTAGAAAATCCAGATGCTGGACAAGCTATTTTCGCTGAAGCAACGAAAGATGGCTACATTCCAATGTTTAATCAACAACCACCAACACTAGAAGAGATCTTCAAATGGAAAGCAGGTGCTGTAAATGAGTAAAATGGGGATTATTATTAAGGACGTATACAAAAAGAACGTAAAATCAACGGCCTTTCTGATTATGATTTTGGCACCATTTTTACTCATGGGAATTTTCTATTTGTCACAGCATTTCTTTGGCGATGCAAACGATATTAATAAAATTGGCATCGTGAGTGACCAGCCGGCAGTAGCTGAACAATTGGCTAAAACAGAAAGTAAGGACTATAGCTTCAAGGTAGTTGCAAGTGATAAAAAGGCTCAAAAGCAGATGGAAGATAAGAAAATCGATGCTTATCTTGATCTGAAGATGAGCGAGGATCAAGTTTCAGGCAAGCTTTATAGTAAAGCGTCTCTAGGAACATCGACTGAAACTCAATTGCAGCAAATTTTAAGTTCAATGCAGGCGAGTATTCGTGCCAGTCAGTTGAATTTAACAACAGCACAGGTTCAAAAAGTTATGGAGCCGGCAAAATTTGAATCAACAAAAGTGACATTTGAAAATGGAAAAATGCAAAGCGATGGCGGAGACTCTGGTACTCAGTTCGTCTTAAGTTTCTTAACAACAATTCTGATGTTTGTATTTATCCTCAGTTATTCATCGATCATTGCTCAAGAGATCGCTTCCGAAAAAGGAACACGAATTATGGAAGTACTGCTTTCTAGTATGAAAGCTAAGACTCATTATTATGGGAAATTATTGGGTGTCTTATTAGTAGCATTGACACAATTATTGATTTATGGTGTAGCTTTGGTTGTCAGCTATCATCAATTTAAAGATATAGATGTGGTGAAAGACTTAATCAATAACGTATCGATCAAATCTATATTAGGCACTGGTGCAATTACGATTGTTGCCTTTATGCTAGTCGGACTCTTTTTATATGCGGTACTTTCAGCATTATGCGGATCTTTAGTAAGCAAGCCGGAGGACACGGCAAAAGCCATTCAGCCGGTAACTTATCTGTCGATGATCGGATATATGTTGGGATTGATCTTAGGAACCTCCGATCCGACTAATGTAATTATTAAGGTCACTTCCTATATTCCATTTCTGTCTTCTTACAGCATGCCATTGCGGTTAGCTTCTGGTACAGCAGCGATATCTAGTGCATTGCTATCGTTGGGAATATTAGTTTTATTTACGATTTTGCTAACCGTTTTTTCAGCTCAATTATATAAGTCGAATGTTTTGGTCTATAGTGAAGGTGGAACTTTGAGTGCTTTGAAACAATCAATCTCTATCATGCAAAATGATCGAAAAAAGAAATAGATAAATTAGTTGACCATTGATCCAAAGTCTCTCACAATAGAGTTGCAACACGAACTTCAAGGAGGAGATTTGATGGACAAAAGTAAAAAGCTAGCAAATGGTATCGAAATGCCTCGGTTAGGTTTAGGTGTTTGGCGAGTGGAAGAAAGCGACGCGACAGATTCTGTTAAATGGGCGATCGAAAATGGCTATCGTTTGATTGATACTGCTGCAGTATACAAAAATGAAAAATGTGTCGGTGAAGGAATTCGCCAATCTGGAATAAAACGTGAAGATTTATTCGTTACAACAAAACTTTGGAACGCTGATCAAGGTTATGATTCTGCTCATCAAGCTTTCAATGAGAGCCTAGAACGTTTGGGCTTAGATTATGTAGATTTATATTTAATTCATTGGCCAGTCGAAGGAAAGTTCAACGATTCTTGGCGAGCAATGGAAGAAATTTACGAGAGTGGTCGAGCGAAAGCCATCGGTGTATCAAATTTTCATCAGCATCATATTGAAGAATTAATGAAAACGGCAAAAATTAAGCCTATGGTTGATCAAATTGAATTGCATCCTACTTTGACGCAAGTTGAGTTGCGTGATTACTTGGCTGGAGAAGGTATTGCCGTTGAAGCTTGGTCGCCACTTGGACAAGGAAAGATATTGCAAAATCCAACACTTGTTGAGATTGGGAAAAAACACAACAAGACAGCAGCACAGGTAATTATTCGTTGGCATTTGCAAAGCGATATCATCGTGATTCCAAAATCAGTTCATGAAGAGCGGATAAAAGAAAACTACGACGTGTTTGATTTTGAATTAACTGATGAGGAGATAGGTCAAATCAATGCATTAAATATTGATGAACGTCTCGGGGCCGATCCAGATAATTTTGATTTTTAGCTAATGATATATTCAAATAGAACACATGGAGCAGATACTAATCGTGTCTGATTCATGTGTTTTTTGTTTTTTTACAAGCAGTCGAACAATATTTTTTTCGTTTGACAAATCAATAAAGCAATTTTTTTTAATCGAAAAAGAGTTTGTGAATTATTTTTATGATAAAATGACAAGAAAAAGGGAGGGATTTGATGGGTGATATTTTATCAAAAATTAATTCGCTAATTTGGGGTGCCCCAATGATCGTCTTAATTTTAGGAATTGGTATTATTTTAACTGTTGGTTGTCGCATGATTCAGATTCGCCGGTTACCGTTAGCACTGAAATATATGGTGAAAAACGAGGAAGGCGGACAAGGAGATGTCACGAGTTTTCAAGCGTTGTGTACAGCTTTATCAGCTACGATTGGTACAGGTAATATTGTTGGTGTCGCTACAGCCATTGTTGCAGGAGGGCCTGGGGCTTTATTTTGGTTAGAACTAGCTGGATTATTGGGAATGGCAACAAAGTACGCGGAAGGTTTATTAGCTGTAAAATATCGTACTTTTGATGATCATGGCAAGGCATTAGGCGGACCGTTTTATTATATTGAAAATGGACTTGGTCAAAAATGGAAATGGTTAGCAAAGATGTTCGCTTTTTTTGGAGCAATTGCAGGTGTGATTGGGATCGGTACGATTGCACAAATCAATGGGATCACCTCTGCAGCAGAAACATTTTTTGATCCTGAGAAAATGAACACGGTTACTCTTTTTGGTAACGAGTATTCGTGGGCAGTGATAATTACTGGGATCGTCGTAACGATTCTGGTGGCTATCGTGTTAATCGGTGGTGTACAAAGAATTGCCCGAGTGTCCGAGATTATTGTTCCGTTGATGATTGTTATTTATGTAGGGTTATGTTTATTCATGATTGCAATGAATATTTCCAAATTGCCAAGTGTTATTGTAGAAATTGTTCAAAGTGCTTTTGGGTTACGGGCTGTTTCCGGCGGTGCTATGGGAGCCATGATGATTGCGATGCAAAAGGGGATCGCTCGTGGTATATTCTCCAATGAATCTGGGTTGGGAAGTGCACCGATTGCTGCAGCAGCTGCGCAATCAAAGGAACCTGTACGTCAAGGACTGGTTTCGATGACTGGAACATTTATTGATACTTTGGTTGTTTGTAATATGACGGGAATGGCAATTATCTTAACTGGAGCGTGGAAAACAGGGTTAGAAGGGTCAGCAGTAACAATTTACGCATTTTCTGAGGCACTGCCTATTTCTCAAACAATTGCTTCTTTACTATTAATGATCTGTTTGGCATTCTTTGCCTTTACAACTATTTTAGGTTGGAATTATTATTCAGAGCGTTGCTTAAGCTATTTAACAGGAGGAAATACTAAATTTTCCGCAGTATTTCGATGGGTTTACATTTTTGCAGTATTTATTGGTCCTTATTTAACCGTATCAGCTGTTTGGACGATTGCCGATATTTTCAACGGATTGATGGCATTTCCAAATATTGTTGCATTGATTCTATTGAGTCCAGTTGTATTTAAGGAAACAAAATCTTATTTCGCTCGTTTGTCAGCAGGTGAATTAGAGGAGTTGCCATCTGTTTCTTTGACAGATACATCCCTTGATGATGATTAAGAAATAAAAAACGAGAGCCGTAGCAAATTAATGTTTTGCTACGGCTCTTTTCTATTCGTATCGTAAAGCGTTGACTGGCCACAGATACTTCAGCTAAAAATGGTGCTAAAGTAGTATTCTTATGATTTTGACGAGATGTATTGAAATTGAATGACAATTTATTCGCTTTGATAACTAAAATTTGAGGGATTTGTTATTTCATCCGAAAGAGTAAACCACTGATTTACTCAAAATTTTGAACAAAATAATCAAATAAACTTTGTTCCTTAGAATCATTTTTATGCGTTAATTCAGGATGCCATTGTACACCGAGAATTTTCGTATTTTTTTCGCGGCTTTCAACGGCTTCGATGATACCGTCATGTGCCCATGCAATCGGTACAAGACTTTCAGCTAAATCTTTGATGGCCTGATGATGATATGAGTTGACTTGTGCTCGTTCACCAAAAAGTGGAGCTAAAGTTGACTCAGACTTAACAGTGATAGAATGCAGACCAAAGTCAGGAACAGTAGGAAACATATCATGTTTTACTTCCCAATCAGGATATTGGGCTAAATCTTGATACAAAGTCCCTCCTAAAGTGACATTCAACAATTGCGTTCCTCGACAAACCGTAAAAATCGGTTTATTTTGTTTGATTGCTTCCTTAATTAAAGCCATTTCGAAAGTATCCCGATCAATGCTGGTTTGGCCTAATTTGGGATGAGGCTCCTCATTATAAAGAAAGGGTGTTACATCTTGACCTCCAGCTAATAATAATTTATCGATCGATGTGATATAATCACTGGCTAATTCCGGATCGCTGATAGGTAGTAAGATGGGCAGACCTCCAGCTTGGTGTACCCCATCGATAAAGCCTTGCGGACTATAGGTAAACTGTTGATCAAAAAAATCTTGGTTGTTTTGATAGTGTTGATTTGCTGCTATTCCGATAATATTTTTTTTCATGACCGACCACTCCTTCTATTATTTGATACCATAGTCAAAACTTAAAAAGCAAGTAATTCACTTATTAATTTTTTCTCATTCTTTCTCTGTAAAAAACTACTATAAAATAAACGTGAGTTGCAGAACCAACATATTAAAATTTTAACCATTTTACCGAAAAACAGTTACGAACATCGCTTTTTTTGATATACTATGTTCATTGAATAAATACAAAATGGTTGGGCGTAAGCTTCAAGGATCGTGTTCTTCAAGGGGTGAGAAGAGCAACCTTGAGAGTTTTGCGCTCTTTTTTTGTATCTTAAAGGAGGGTTTGTGTGTTAGAAGCTTTAGAAAAAATAAAATCTGCTGAAGAGCAAAATGAAAGAGAAAAAGAAAAGTTAATAGCGGAATTAGCGGTTTATGAAGCAAATAAAAAACGATTATTGCAAGAAAAACGTGAAGAGCTAAAAATAAACTTTTCTACTGTCTTATCAGAAAGAGAACAAGAATTAGCTGCAGGATTGGAGGCTGAGGAAAAGGAACTGACTAGTAATGCAGAAGAAGCGATTAGGATGATGGAAGAAAAATATATGATAAAAAAAGAACAAACGATTCAAAAAATTATTGAAAGGGTGATCTCAGAATATGGCAGTCAGTAAAATGAGTAAGCTGACCTTGATTGCCCAGCAAGGGTATAGTGAACAGATTCTATCTGCGGTTCAGGGATTCCAAGGGGTGGAGATTCGAAATCTTTTTGAACAATCAGTTACAAATGATTGGGTAGAAAAATATTTCAATGAAGTTGATCCTCTGCCTAGTCAAGATGCATTAGCACGAGTCGATCATCAGTTAGAACAAATAACACATGCCATACAATTCGTGGAACACCATGGTAGCAGTCGTGAAAAAGGAAATCATCTTAAACGTCAGCGAGCGACTTTACGAGAATTGGAAGAAACATTCAATGAAGAAGCAATGCTATCAGAATTGGAGAGTATCCAAGAATTAGAACAGTTTTTTTCAGAGGCCAACTCGAAACAATTGAGTCTGCAGGAACAAGAGAATCTTTTGCAAAAGTGGCAGTCATTAGATTTTTTACCAAAGGATTATTCACTACATTCAACAAAATGCTTTTTGGGAACTGCGGATGCGAGTATTTGGGAATTATTTGAACAGGAATTAAAGGATACACAGATTCATCGTGAAATCATTTATAGTGACGATCATATTGTTAATTTTGTTCTATTGTACTTGCGTGCCGAACAAGGAGAAGTTCAAGAACTAACGCGTCAATTTAGTGTAACTGCGTTTACTTACAATCGTCCATATTTACCCAAGGCTGAACTGACAGCTATTCAGCGAGAATTGCTTGAGTTAGTCGAAGAGCAAAAACGACTGGCTCAATTGATCGGACAGAAAAAAAGCGTGATTGAAAACTTGGAAACTGCAGAAGAGGTTCTATTAGCACGTAAAAATCGTTGGCTGATCCACGACCGTTTTATCAAGGATGATAAATTATTCTTGCTGCAAGGATGGATCGAAACAGAAACCTTCAAGGCATTTGAAAATTTTGTTAGTAATGCAATAGGCAGTGAAAATCTTTACCTTGAGATTGAAGAGCCTACAAACATTGAGATCAATGAAGAAATACCAACAAAATTAAAAAACAATGCAGTGGTGAAACCATTTGAGATGCTGACAGAGATGTACAGTTTGCCAAAATACCATGAAGTCGATCCGACACCATGGTTTATGCCTTTTTACTTTGTATTCTTTGGAATGATGGTGGCTGACGCAGGCTACGGGGCATTAATGTTAGTAGCGACAACGATTGGATTAAGAACGATATTGCCACGTGGAATGGAGCGTTTCATGCGTTTTTTCCAAATCTTGGCTGTACCTACCATCATTTGGGGGTTAATTTATAATTCATTCTTTGGATTTTCGCTTGGTTACACACCGATTCTTTCAACGAGTGATGATGTTATCAGTATTTTAATTCTATCGATCATCTTTGGTGTGATACAAATTTTTATTGGACTAGGCTTAGCTGCAAAAGAAAACATCAAGGCCAAGAATTATTTAGGCGCTGTGTCAGATGGTTTTGCGTGGCAAGGAATAATGGTTGGAGCGATTGTTGGTGGTTTAGGAAAAATGTTGATGAACAGTCAGCCGCTATTTTTAATCGGCGTTGGTTTAGCAGTATTGAGTGCTTTATTGATTGTCATTACACCGATGTTCCAATCGAAATCTAAGATCAAAGGGTTAGCAAAAGGCGCCTACAATTTGTATGGAATTACCAGTTATATTGGTGATTTAGTAAGTTACACACGTTTGATGGCATTAGGAATTTCTGGGGGCAGTATTGCAGCAGCATTTAATATGCTGGTTGGTTATATGCCGCCGATTGCACGATTTAGTGTTGGGATTTTGTTAATGTTAGCTCTGCATGGCTTAAATATCTTTTTATCTTTACTATCGGCCTATGTTCATGGAGCTCGGCTACAATATGTAGAATTTTTCGGAAAGTTCTACGAAGGCGGAGGACGTGCCTTTCGTCCATTAAAGTCGGAAGAAAAATATGTAAATATTGAACAAGAAAAATAATTGGAGGAATTTTAGACAATGATGGAGTATTTGATTAACAACAGTGGCGGTATTATTTTCGCAATTTTAGGAATGGCAACAGCAACAATTTTTTCTGGTATTGGATCATCTAAAGGTGTCGGTATGACTGGTGAAGCGGCTGCCGCTTTGACTACTAGTCAACCAGAAAAATTTGGTCAGGCCTTGATCTTGCAGTTATTACCAGGAACGCAAGGATTATACGGTTTCGTTATTGCTTTCTTAATTTTTACAAATTTATCAAGTGATTTGACAGTGGTTCAAGGTTTAGGCTATCTGGGGGCATCATTACCGATTGCGTTTACTGGTCTATTTTCTGGGATTGCCCAAGGTAAGGTAGCCGCCGCTGGTATTCAAATTCTAGCGAAAAAACCAGAGCATTCAACAAAGGGAATCATTTATGCTGCCATGGTTGAAACATATGCGATCTTAGGATTCGTTATCTCATTCTTGTTAGTTGGACAAGTGTAAGGAGTATTTCTGATGGAAGCAATCGAAAAAATAGTCGAACAATTGAATCAGCAAGCAGATCTGGAACAGCGTCAGCTGAAAGAAAAAGAAACAGCACGGATTGATCAAGAATTTCAAGCGGAGTTGACAGAAATAGAAGCTGAACACCAAAAACGCTTGGAGAAAAATTTAAAAAACTTAGAAAACAATTACAAGCAGGCTACGAATCGGCAACAGGTTGCTCAAAAACAGATGATTCTAAATCAAAAACAAGCTATTTTAGAGAGTGTTTTTGCTGAGGCTGTGACTCAAATGGAGAACTGGACATTAAATGAGCAGCAAAAATTTGCTCATAATGCTTTGGAAAAGATGCAATTGCAAGGCGAGTTAGTTTTTATCCCTGGTGAAAAGTCGCAAGCAGTTTTTAGTGAAGAATGGTTGAACGAGCAAAACCGCAAGCTTGCTTATCAATTAGTAATGGGTAACGAACCAATTACTGGTCAGGCTGGATTCGTTTTAGATAAAGAAGGTGTGCAGTATAACTTTCTATATCAGAGTTTAGTTAGAGAAATTCAACAGCGAGAAAGTTATCAAACGGCTCAGACGCTTTTTGAATAAACACTGCTTTAAAAGACTACGAATTAGGAGGCATTGAATGAAACAATCTACGTATCATGAATTGAATCCGCTGGTTCGTTTGAAAGAATTGGATTTGCTGGCTCCTGAGCTTATGGCGAGAATGATAAAAGCTGAAGATTTGACAGAGGTTGAAGCTCTTTTTAGAGGAACGATTTATGGTGAATTTTTGTCAGATGATTTCTATGAAAGCTTTGAAGAAGCTCTGGGAACCGCGCAAGATAATCTGTTGGCAGAATTGGTAAAGATTATTCCTGATCCGAATGTTATTTGGATCTACACAATGCGTTTTACCTTTCATAACCTTAAAGCATTAATCAAAGCTGATTTGTTAGATAAAAATTTTGATGAGCTTTATATTTACGATGGTTTTTATTCTTTAGAACAGATCAAAACGGCCATTCGGACTGGTCAAGCAAGCGGATTACCTGATATTTTGCTTGATAGTATCCGAGAGGTCAGGGAGCATTTCGAAGAATCCAACAGTTTACAAGGAATCGATATTATTTTAGATCGGAAATTTTTATATTGTCAGCGGAAAATAGCTGACACGATAAATGAACCAGAGCTGACACAAGAAGTTATCAGCTTTATCGATTTCACCAATATTTTGATGACGGCGCGTGGGATTAAACAGAAAAGAAGTCGAAACTTTATGTCGACTGCGCTGTCTAGCCAAGGAAGTATTCCAAAAGAAGAATTACTAGATTGTGTTGAAGTTGGTCTCGAAAAGCTAATTAGCTATTTGAGAACCACTACTTATAATGAAATAATCGAACCTATTATTGAGGATAATACAATTGACTTGAGTCAATTGGAAAGACTTTGTGATGATTATTTAACAAGCTTTTATGAAACTGCACAAACACAAGCATTTGGACCGCTACCAGTTTTAGCGTTATTAAATGCGAAGGCGATTGAAACAAAAAATCTTCGCTTAATCATCACAGGTAAACGAGTTGGCTTAACGGATGATCAAATTAGAGAGAGGATGCGTGAGACATATGGCACATAAAATCGCTGCAATCGGTGATAAGGATTCTGTCTTGCCTTTCAGACTCTTCGATTTTGATACTAGAACAACAAAAGATAAGCAAATTATTCGTCAACAAATTGATGAAATGGCTAAAAATGACTATGGAATTATTTACATTACCGAGGAATTTGCTCAGCTTGTTCCTGATACAATCAAACGTTATGAAGAAATGATGATCCCGGCGATTGTATTGATTCCTAATCACGAGGGAACTTTAGGAATTGGTAAGTCTTTGATTCAAGGACAAGTTGAACGAGCGGTCGGACAGAATATTTTATAAAGGAGCTAATGACTTGCAAGAAGGTAGAATAACAAAAGTTTCTGGTCCACTAGTGTTGGCAGAAAAAATGGAGCAAGCAGCTATTCAAGATATTTGTTACGTAGGTGACCTTGGGGTTATCGGCGAAATCATTGAGATGCGTGGCGATGTTGCTTCCATTCAAGTATATGAAGAGACTGCGGGTATTGGACCAGGCGAACCAGTTAGGACAACGGGGGAAGCACTTTCGGTTGAACTAGGACCGGGCATTGTTTCCCAAATGTTTGACGGAACTCAACGTCCGTTAGATACATTTAAAGAACAAACTAATAGTAATTTTCTTAGCCGTGGTGTTCAGATTCCAGCACTAGATCATACGAAAAAATGGTGGTTTGAGGCTACTGTTGAAGAAGGAGCAGTGTTATCTGCTGGTGATATAGTTGGAACGGTTAAAGAAACTAAAATTATTACGCATAAAATTATGGTACCGAATGGGATCAAGGGAACTTTGAAGAAAATCTCATCTGGAGAATTCACGATCGATGATACTGTATATGTGATCGAGACACAAAACGGTCTGCAAGAATTTTCTATGTTACAGAAATGGCCCGTGCGTCGTGGACGTCCTGTGTCAGAAAAGCTAAATCCAGAGGCACCAATGATTACTGGACAACGAGTAATTGATACCTTTTTCCCAGTGGTAAAAGGCGGCGCAGCAGCAGTCCCTGGACCATTTGGGGCGGGAAAAACAGTCGTTCAGCATCAAATTGCAAAATGGGCGGATGTGGATCTTGTTGTCTATGTTGGTTGTGGTGAACGAGGGAATGAAATGACTGATGTATTGAACGAGTTCCCAGAGTTAATCGATCCTACAACAGGCGAATCTATAATGGAGCGGACCATTTTGATTGCTAATACATCAAACATGCCCGTTGCTGCACGTGAAGCATCTATTTATACTGGAATCACTATTGCTGAGTATTTTCGTGACATGGGATACAATATTGCGATTATGGCTGATTCTACTTCACGTTGGGCGGAGGCTTTACGTGAAATGAGTGGACGTTTAGAAGAGATGCCTGGTGATGAAGGTTATCCAGCTTATTTGGGTAGTCGTTTGGCGGAATACTACGAACGATCTGGACGAGTTATTGCATTAGGAAGCGATGGACGTGAAGGTTCAATTACGGCTATCAGTGCGGTATCACCTTCAGGAGGGGATACTTCTGAGCCAGTAACACAAAATACATTACGTGTTGTAAAAGTTTTCTGGGGATTAAGTGCTACATTAGCTCAACAACGTCATTTCCCTTCAATTGATTGGTTGCAAAGTTATTCATTGTACTCTTCTGAAGTTGGAAGGTATTTAGATAATGAATTACAAACAAACTGGTCACAAATGGTAGCAGAAGGTATGCGGATGCTGCAAAAAGAATCTGAACTAAATGAAATCGTTCGTTTAGTCGGAATTGACTCACTATCAGAGAGAGATCGCTTGACGCTAGAGGTTGCGAAGTCTTTACGTGAAGACTATTTGCAGCAAAATGCTTTTGATGAGGTAGACACTTTCACATCGAGAGAAAAACAGTTCAAAATGCTCCAAAATATTTTGACCTTCAACAAGGAAGGGCAACGTGCTTTAGAGTTAGGAACCTATTTGAAGGAAATTATCGATGGAACAGTCATTTTACGAGATCGAATTGCACGGAGCAAATACATTCCTGAAAGTGAATTAGAAAAGTTAGATCAAATTAATTTGGATATCACAACAGAGATTCAAGCGATTGTTGCTGAAGGAGGAATGACCAATGATTAAGGAATATCGTACCATCAATGAAGTGGTCGGACCTTTGATGGCAATTGATAAAGTCGAAGGTATCAAATATGAGGAACTGCTTGAGATTCGATTGAATAATGGTGAGCTGCGTCGTGGGCAAGTATTGGAAATCCATGAAGATAAAGCTCTTGTTCAAATTTTTGAAGGAACCAGCGGCATCAATTTAAAGGATTCGACAGCGCGCTTTTTAGGCCATCCTTTAGAGTTGGGCGTGTCAGAAGATATGGTTGGGCGTGTTTTTGATGGACTGGGTCGACCTAAAGATGGCGGACCAGAAATCTTACCTGAAAAAAATGTCGATATCAACGGGGAAGTAATCAATCCTGTTTCTCGGGATTACCCCGATGAATTTATTCAAACGGGTATTTCGGCAATCGATCATTTGAATACACTAGTTCGAGGACAAAAGCTTCCTGTATTCTCAGGATTTGGTTTGCCCCATAAAGAATTGGCAGCACAAATTGCGCGTCAAGCGACCGTGCTGAATAAGGATGATGATTTTGCTGTAGTATTTGCGGGTATAGGTATTACCTTTGAAGAAGCAGAATTTTTCATGGAAGACTTTCGTCAGACAGGCGCGATTGATCGTTCAGTCGTCTTCATGAATTTGGCAAACGATCCAGCAATCGAACGGATTGCGACACCACGAATGGCGTTGACTGCGGCTGAATATTTAGCTTATGAAAAAGGGATGCACGTATTAGTCATCATGACAGACATGACCAATTACTGTGAAGCTTTACGTGAAATTTCAGCAGCTCGTCGGGAAGTACCAGGACGTCGTGGCTACCCAGGGTATCTTTATACTAACTTAGCTACATTATATGAACGTGCTGGCCGGATTCGCGGTCTGAAAGGTTCAGTGACTCAAATTCCAATTCTTACGATGCCGGAAGATGATAAAACCCATCCGATTCCCGATTTGACTGGTTATA
Organism: Enterococcus hulanensis; assembly: GCF_005405485.1. GTDB lineage: Bacteria > Bacillota > Bacilli > Lactobacillales > Enterococcaceae > Enterococcus_A > Enterococcus_A hulanensis. The sequence goes on from NZ_BJED01000010.1 coordinate 135,042, forward strand.
TTACAGAAGGACAGATCATTTTATCTCGTGAATTGGACAAAAATGGTATTCAACCGCCAATCGATGTTTTGCCTTCGCTTTCTCGTTTGAAGGATAAAGGAACAGGTGAAGGAAAGACACGAAAAGATCATGCACCAACAATGAATCAGTTGTTTGCGGCATATGCCCAAGGTAAACAAGCGAAAGAATTAGCAGTGGTACTTGGTGACTCTGCGTTATCAGATGTTGATAAAATCTATGCGAAGTTTGCGGAACGATTTGAAGAAGAATATGTTAATCAAGGTTTTTACGAAAATCGTTCGATCGACGAAACGTTGGATCTTGGTTGGGAGCTTTTAGCGATGTTGCCGCGAACTGAGTTGAAACGGATCAAGGACGACATGTTGGACGAATATTTAACAGAAGGAGTTTGATCCTATGGTGAAATTAAATGTCAATCCAACACGAATGGAACTCACACGACTGAAAAAGCAGCTGACCACTGCTAGTCGTGGTCATAAACTGTTAAAGGACAAGCAAGATGAGCTGATGAGACGATTCATTTTATTAGTCAAGAAGAATAACGTAATGCGTGCCGAAGTTGAAGAAGAACTGCAGCAAGCAATGAAGAATTTTTCGGTAGCAGATGCGTTGTTGAATGATAAATATATTGAAGAGTTGTTGGCTGTTCCTAAAGAGCGTGTGTCTCTTGATGTGATCGAAAAAGATGTCATGAGTGTCAAAGTACCGATAATGAATTTTCAACACGAGTCGGAATTGTCAGATGGTCCACTAGAATATGGTTTTTTAAACTCTAATGATGATTTGGATCAAAGTATTCAAAAATTCACTGAAGTTTTACCAAAGCTATTGGAACTGACTGAAATCGAAAAGACTTGCCAGCTCATGGCAAAAGAAATTGAAAAGACACGACGTCGGGTCAATGCGTTAGAATATATGACGATCCCTCAATTGGAAGAAACAATTTACTTTATCAAAATGAAGTTAGAAGAAAATGAACGTGCGGGTGTTACCCGCATGATCAAAGTTAAAAATATGGGTACTACTTGAGAAAGTAGTACCTTTTTTTGAAGGTAGGAATTTATGAATAAAGAAAAACGCTGGCCGTTTAAAATCTATCCGATTCAATTTATTGCTTTAGGTTTTGGTGGAGTAATTTTGCTAGGAAGTTTGTTATTGACTTTGCCGGTGTTTACAAGATCTGGTGAAGAAACACCTTTTATTGATGCTTTGTTCACCGCAACATCGGCGACCTGCGTAACTGGCTTAACGACGCTAACTACTAGCGAACACTGGAATATGGGCGGGCAACTGATCATTTTGGTTCTGATTGAAGTTGGTGGTTTAGGCTTCATGATGATGCCGTTTATTTTTTTTGCAGTTATGAAGAAAAAAGTTGGCTTGGTGACACGGATCATTTTAAGCGAGTCCTTAAATTTGGATGATCTATCCGGTGTAATCAAACTGATGTACTATATTTTACGCTTTGCGATCGGTTTTCAACTGGTAGGCGCCATTTTATTAGCAGTTGATTTTATTCCATCTTATGGACTAGCAAAAGGAGTCTGGTATTCCATTTTTCATTCTATTTCGGCATTTTGTAATGCAGGATTTGATTTATTTGGAGATAGTTTAGTTGGATTCCAAGACAATGCGTATGTATTACTCGTGATTTCAGGGTTGATTGTTGCTGGCGGATTAGGATTTATTGTTTGGCAGGATCTGATGGCCTTTCGTAAAACTAGGAGATTAAGCCTTCATAGTAAGCTGGCTTTGACTGTTTCGATTGGTCTGCTGATTTTCGGAACAGTAGTCTTTTATATTTCAGAATCTGGTGGGCGTTTTATCGTCAGCGATACATCTCCAATCAATCGTTTTGCGAATATGCTTTTCATGTCTGTGACACCTCGAACCGCGGGTTACTTTTCAGTTGATTATGGAAATGTCAGCCAGGCGGGCATACTCTTTACGATTGTCCTCATGTTCATTGGAGGAACATCGGGATCAACAGCCGGGGGACTCAAAACAACAACGTTTGGGGTTTTATTGATTCAAACGATCTCTATGTTGAAAGGAAGAGTTCATGCAGAAGCCTTTCGACGGACCATTCGCCCATCTGTAGTTTCGCGAGCACTTACACTTTTCTTTATTACGTTGACTTTATGTATTGCGGTGACTATGGTGATGTCAGTGACAGAAGTATTGCCGCGTTTTCGGGGAATCGAGTACCTTCTATTTGAAACTTTTTCTGCCTTTGGTACAGTCGGACTTACGATGGGTTTGACTCCGAGTTTGAGTCTAATGGGAAAACTCTTGATTATTGCTTTGATGTATATTGGAAGAGTTGGAATTCTGACAGTCGGTTTCTCATTGACTATGCGTTTGATGAAAGCAAAAGGCGGGCATTATAAGCTTCCAGAAGAAAGTGTTATCATTGGATAAAAAAAGTCGTTCACTGGAATTTTCCAATGAACGACTTTTTTATGCTCTAGCGAATAACTTCGATTTTATAACCATCTGGATCAGTAATAAAGTAATAAGAAGGATCTGTTCCTGGTAAGCCTTTCATATCAGTAACGTTGAACCCTTTATTTTTTTGTTCACCGTGAAGTTTTTCAATGTCTTCTGAACGAATCGCGATATGGCCGTAGCCATCTCCTAAATCATAAGCCGCATGATCATAATTGTAAGTTAATTCCAATTCATACTCATCACCTGGTAAAGTTAAATAAACCAAAGTGAATTGTGCATCTGGAAAATCGCGGCGGCGGGATTCTTCAAAACCGAAAGCCTCTTGATAAAATTTTACTGATGCTTCTAAATCTTTTACCCGTACACAAGTGTGTGCCATTTTCATAATTAGGTATCCTCCTAGTAAGTAATAATTTCATGATAACATAAAAAATCAAATTGCCAGCAATTATGCTCAGCGGTTGTTTATGAGTTTTTTTTAATGTAAACTAACTAGTAAATACATTTTGCAGGAGGACACCAATGATCCCAGTATTTGGCGTAAAAGAAGCCGAAAAAAAATATCAAGCCCGTTATGCAGCTTACGCAATTTTAATGGATGATGAAGAAAAAATTGCACTTGTACAAGCTCCTAATGGCGCATACTTTTTACCTGGAGGAGAAATTGAGGGGAACGAGACGAAAGAAGAGGCTATCGAGCGAGAGATGCTTGAAGAGCTAGGCGTTGAAGTCATTTTATCCGACTATTTAGGACAGGCGGATGAATACTTCTATTCACGTCATCGAGGGACCTTTTTTTATAATCCGGGCTATTTTTATACTACGAAAAGCTGGGAAAAAGTCTCTGAACCGCTGGAAGAAGGAAACAACAGCAGTTGGGAGTTGCCGCAAAAGGCGATCGAACTATTGAAACGCGGCAGTCATAAATGGGCCGTAGAAGAATGGTTAAGGAAAAAAAGTCTTTGAGGCATCGCATTTATTGACCTAAACATATAGAAAAAAGAAGTAGAACAGGAGATGAGCATAAATCCTGTTCTACTTCTTTTTAATAAACATCAAAGGGGATAACTTAGCTTTTTTCTTCTACTAATGCGCCATTTCGAATATGCTTGGCAAATGCTTGATAATAGTCATCAAACAAATCGGAATTCCTACTGTCCTGTTGTGTCATTTCTTTTGGATAATAGAAACGAATATCACCTTGACCTTGGCCAGTCAGTGCTGAAACTAGTTGACTGGCTTTTGATAGTTCGATCAATGTCCCATCCTTTTGCATCAATTCAATTTGAGTTCGATGACTGCCTTTTTCAGGATGATAAAGGTCGTAAGGCAAATCATAGCTTGAGTTGATTGCTGTATAATAGTGGGGATTGAACCCAGCTTTTTCAACTAATGCTTTCAATTCGATCAGCAACGGATTTTCACTTGAATCGACTGTAATTGATTTCAAAGGTTTGCGATTTAAGAAGCGATAAGCTAAATCACTTAAAATCAAATCTTGTTCTTCGATCCATTGGGCAAAGTAGGTATTTAGCACACCGTCATCGAGCTTTAGATAATCCTCTAATGAAAAATCCTGTCTCAAAAAGGGAATTAAAAATTGGGAATGGAATGTGAAAATCTCTGCATCTTCTTGATATAGTTCATGGGCACGATCTAATAAGTGCTCTAACAATACTTCCATTGCTCGAGAAACCGGATGGAAATAAACTTGGACATACATTTGATAACGACTGACGATATAGTCTTCTACCGCATGCATTCCATTCATGGAAAAAGCGATCCCACCCTCATACGGACGAATTACACGCAAAATTCTTGTTAAATCAAAGGTGCCGTATTCCGTTCCAGTATAGTAGGCATCTCTTAATAAATAGTCCATTCGATCTGCGTCGATTTGACTGGAGATCATTTGAACAACTTGCGGATTCGCGTAGGTTTTCGTGATTACGCTGGCAACCTTTTCTGGAAAGCCTTCCTCAACGTTATTCAATATTTGAAAGACTTCTGTTTCTGGCGAAGTGATAATTGCTACAGTCAACGCCTCATGATCAGTGTGGAAAATATGTTCAAATGTATGAGAATACGGACCATGACCAACATCATGGAGTAATGCAGCACACAACGCGACTAAGCGATGAGAATCATCCCAACCATCTTTTCCATATTTTTCTTGCGAGTAGTTTCGTTGAAAAATATCACAGATCCGGCGAGTAATATCATAAACACCTAGAGAATGAGAAAAACGGCTATGCTCAGCGCCGTGAAAAGTATAAGAAGTTGTACCTAATTGTTTGATTCGCCGCAATCGTTGAACTTCCTTTGAATTGATCAAATCTAAAATCACCTGATGCTGGACATGGATATAGTTGTGGACGGGATCGCGAAAAACTTTTTCCAGTGGGAGCATTTGATATTTATATGTCATTGAGTACCTCCTGAATAATCAAGTTGCGTTGCTGCATATTTTCAATGCGTCGTTGATATTCTTCTAATTGATAAAAAGTTGATAGAAAATCTGTCTGGTCATTATGAGGTATCGCATGTAGCAGTTCCTTTTTCACAGAATCAATGGATACATCAAATGAGGTTACATCATTTAAGGTTGTCATACTAGCCGGATTGACTGGTGGATAATTGATACCAAATTGTTCCTTTAGCCCATTTTGATAGTAAGCTCGCACGAGTTCACCTCGGAAATTCTGATCACCATTGACACTGAGATACATCATGATTGCTACACCATCTTTAACACGTCGCTGGGCGATACCGGCGATTTTCTTTCCATTAATCGAAACGTCATACTTGCCTGGGCAATAAGAATCAGCAACCTCGCCAACGTTTAAACCAAAGTTTCCAAAGCTTGTTTTCCTCAGCCAATCTACCATTGCTTCATACCCGTCATCAATCGATAAGGTAGAAATCGTGTCTTTTGGAAGAATCAAAGAAACATTTAGAACCCCAGAATCACTGATTACGCCTAATCCGCCAGCATTGCGTAAAAGAAGGTGATAGTTCTCTTTTTGAACAGTTTTTAATGCATCGGCAAAATAAGTGACGCGACTATCCTTCATTCCTAAAATCAATGTCTTAGGCAGCTGCCAGAAATGAATAACTGGCTGGTTCTGCTCTCCGCTGAATTCCGTCAACACATCCGTTAACGCGAAGGGGTTGAATAAATCACTTTCTGGGAGCATACCTTGATCGAAAAGCAACGCTTCTTTCATCTAATCTTCCTCTCGTTCCTCATGCTTTCTTCCTATTATAAACAAAAAAGGGGAAAGCAAGTAATTAAGGCGCTCAAAAAAGCAGAAGTAGTTGACAAAAAAGGCAAAACCGACAAAAATAAATAATGGAAGGAGTGGAAGCTCTGTGAATATAAAAGAAGGCATTCCCGCAAAAATAAACGTTCAAACGAAGGTCACTCAAAATAATGAGACTGAAGACTTCGTATTCGATCTCCCAGGACAAGTCGTCAAGATGGGGGACACCCTGTACATTCGTTACAAAGAGATTCAACCTGATGGTCAAGAAGTTCCAGTTACAGTGAAGGTGACACCGGACTCGCAAGTACAATTGATTCGTTCCGGCGAAGCGCGGATGCGCATGCGTTTTGCGTATCGTGAAAAAATGGAAACCAGTTATAAGACCCCATTTGGAATTTTTATGATTTCGACTTATGCAAAAAATTTGCATGTGAGTCTAAAAGATCGTCCGTTTTCTGGTAACATTACGATCGACTACGAGCTTTATATGAAAGAAGAAAAAGTCGGCGACTATCATTTAGTACTAGAATTTACTACTTAAACATAAGAAAGGTTTGCTTTTTATCCTTTGATTTTGTATGATAAGGAGTAGACTTTGAAAGGACGTGTCATACTTGGAACTTAGTGTTTTTGATGGTTTGAACAAAGATGAATTATCAATGATTGAAGTGGCACACGCAATTCTGGAAGAACGCGCAGATGTAATGGATTTTTCTGATCTAGTCAATCAAATCCAAAACTATCTTGGCAAATCAGACAGTGAGATTCGTGATGCATTAGCACAATTTTATACCGATTTGAATATTGATGGAAGTTTTATTTCTCTAGGCGATAATCGCTGGGGATTACGTTCATGGTACGCGATCGATTCAATCGATGAAGAAGTAAACCATGGCTTAGAAGATGATGAAGAAGACAAACCACGTCGTAAAAAACGTAAAAAGGTCAATGCTTTCATTAATGATGATGAAGACGCAATTGACTATAATGATGACGATCCCGAAGATGCGGATCTGTTAGTTGACGATGATGAAGATGAAATCGACGACGACGATGATGATGACGATGACGAAATCGCAGCATACAATTCTGATTTGCAAGAAATCGGAGCAGATGCTAGTGAGGACGATGAAGAAGTTGTCCCAGGCGGAATCGAAGATGACCTAAGTGTGATCGATGATGACGACGAAGAGTTTGACGATGATGACGAAGAGGAAGAATAGATCAATGTGATCTATTCTTTTCTTTTTGTCCTTTTTCTGTTTATATTTCACAAGCGCTTCCTTTGATTCTTTTCTAAGAAACACGATAGTATGAATTTAGAAAGAAAAACAGGAAGGTGAACAGGATGGAAAAAGTACCAGAAATCAAAATCAAATTAACCGATGTAACAGAACGCTTAGACGAAGGCTATCTGCTGCTGTCGGAATTACGTAAAGAAGCTGACGCGCCAGTTGTTAAAGCACGCTTATTAAACAAGGAAGTAATTGCTGTTTACGGTAAAGAGGCAGCAAAAAAATTCTATGATCCCCGAAACTTTAAACGTGAAGGTGCAATGCCAAAGGTTGTCTTAAAGACCTTGTTTGGAGAAGAGGGTGTTCAAACTCTGGATGGCAAGGCGCATGAGCACAGAAAAACTACTTTTATGAATTTAATGACACCAAAACGAATGGATGAATACCATCGGATATTGGATAAAAATTTAGCACAAAAACTAGATCAGCAACACGGCGAGTTTGAATTGTTTGATCTTTCCAAGGACGTATTGTTCCGTTCAATTTGTGATTGGGCCGGTATTGATTTGTCCGAAATGGGCAAGGAAGAAATCGATCAGCTGGCTGAATATCAAATTTCGATGATTAGTTCAGCTGTAACTAATCCAGCGACTCATATTAAAGGAATTGAAAATCGCAAAAAATCAGAAAATTGGGCACAATCATTGATTGAACATGCGCGAACAAATCCAGTCGCTGGAAAAGAGGACATCGCGCTCTACGCTTTTGCCAACGCAACTGATGATAATGGTGAGCTATTGCCGATTGACGTGGCCGCTGTTGAACTATTGAATGTGATTCGACCAACTGTTGCTTTGACTGTCTGGATCGCTCTAATGGGCCATGCGCTGTTCAGCAGACCAGATATCTATCAACGGCTTCATGCGGAGTTTGATAAATTGCAGGATTCATTTATTCAAGAAATGCGCCGCTATTACCCATTTTTCCCGATGCTTCCAGCTTTTGCGAAGCAGGATGTGGAAATTGACGGCTATTTGATACCTAAAGATAGCTGGGTAGTACTAGATCTTTACGGAACAAATCATGATAAGCGGACGATAGAAACACCAGAAGTATTCCGAATTTCACGTTACCATGGCAAGGAAAAACATATTTCTTATGATGAGGAATATGAAATGATCGCACAAGGCGGCGGAAAATTTGAAGCGATGCATCGCTGTGCGGGAGAGTGGATCACCTTACACACCTTGCGAGTATTTTCTGATCAACTGGTCAATAAGTATCAATTTTCAGTACCGAAGCAAGACTGGGAGATTCCGATGAATCAATTCCCAACATATCCAAAAAGCAAAGCACTATTGATCAAGGAATAATTAAAGAACCTCTCTAAGTAGGAGAATACCTATTTAGAGAGGTTCTTCATTTTAGTCTTCGAAGAGTAGGGCTGAAACAAAATTGATAAGTACCAGCTAAAAAAGTATAATAGCTTTTATGGAGATATTCTAATTGAATCGAAAAAAAGACACTCCTCAATAAAGAGAAGCGTCGAAAGTATGCGCCCTGAGGGAATCGAACCCGTTTCAACAATCGGAAAAATAACAGAAATTTTCAATAATTTTCAAAACGCTTTAACAGCAGTACATCCGCTACTATTCCAATTCAACTAATTCAACTTGAATTGAATAGGTTTGAAACGAATGGTGGGGATTGAATAAAAAAATATGCGAGTCAAAGTTGATTGATGTAAAAGTAGTCTGGCTATTATAATACCTTTTTATGTTTGATAAATAATGATGTAGGATATCCAAAAGCAAGCTGATTTACCTTCTAAGGGACTTTAGAACCAATCATAAACAAGAAGTTCTAAGTAGGTATATTATGTGCTTAAATTAACAAACAGAGCTGTTTAAATACAAATATGAGTTCCATAGATAAAAGACGTTCTTATAGAATGTCTTTTTTTTGATTTCAAAGTATAAACACAAATTTTGATTGAAAAGAGGAGTAAATTTGAAATTAACGAAAATCAAAGTAAGAAATGAATGGGTCGGTAAAGTATTTATTCTAGGAACACAGTTCAAAGAAGCACCAAAAGAAGTGAATGGTGTTCTTGGAAGCTATGTAAAATTTTACGGTGATTCCGAAAAACATGGCGCATTACCGATCGTAGTTAACAAAAGTGCTGCAACGTTACCAGAAGGTGAGGTTGAAGTTGAGTTCGAGGAAGCTTATTTGGTTCCTGATAAAGTTCAAATTACAAGTCGAGAAACGAATGATGATGGTCGAATGACTAATTCAGTGAATGGTTATTTAGATTTCTCGCTTTATTTATCTGGTATGACAGTGAAGGAGGGAGTGTAGATAGGGTTTCAAAATTCAAGGACAATAACAACATTACAGAAGTTTTAGACATTGAAAGCTTAGGAGCGATTCGCTTTAGTTCACTGGAAGACAAAGTGTTAGGCTTTGACGAAGAGACACGGCAAAGTACAGGCGAGATCACGAAAAAAAGAGCAGAGCTGGTTTTTGGAGACAAAAGGAAGATTTCAAGTCGAGTAACATTTCCACCAACAGCTGAGATTGAATGATTCAAATGGCATGATGCAGTCGAGTTAGTAAATCCAGAATTTCATCTAACTTACATCGCAGCTCAGGATGGGAACCGAGAGTATTATGAGTTGGATACCTATGCTGAGGGTTTGAAGAAAGTAGCTGGTCAAAAAGAAACGGTCCATTCAACTCACTCTCTTGAAGGTGAGAAGAACAAAAAACAGTAACGAACATCTAAGTATGACAAAAACTAGCCGCTGCTGATAATAAAAGGGAGAGTGAAGACTTGAGAGGATTATTTTCATATAAAGGAAAGAAAATCCGAATGTACTATCAGTATTTGAATGCTTGGTACACATTTTTCTTTTCGATCCCTGATAATTTGAAAAAAGGAATATTCACTGTTTATGGTTGCTCTGTTTTAGATGCTAAACAATAAGGGCGTACTAATTCAAAATAGTACTTAGGTCAAGGGCAACTTGTTTAGCTGCTTGATTTAATCCAACTTCTCTATTAAGAACCTTTTCTACAACGATTACTCGTTCTTCAGCACTGATCTTTCTTCATCTTTTTCCCATAATAGATACCCCTAACTAAGACTTAATAATTTCTTTGTCCTAGTTAGGGGGAGCGTATCAATAGGTGCAACCCTATTAGAGAGTTTTTTCCTTTGAGATTTTCAACTAACAGTTGAGAAGTTGGACTTGTTTGCTTATTTGAATAGAAGCTGTTTAGTTTAATTATCTATCAGGTTCTCATACAATTAACTAGCTTTTTTTCCATCAATTAAATTATTAAATGCTGCAGTTAGTTCTTTTAAATCATTATTGGTTAAATTAGGACTGATATAAATAATTGGAATGCCGCGGTCAGTCTGATTTTTAGTTTTTGTTGAGGTTATGATTAAATCTGGAATAATGGTTTTATCGCTACCTAAAGTACTAAAAATGGATAGGCGATAGAAAGGACCGAAGAGAGATAGTAAATATGATTTCAATAATTTTTCTATTGTAATAGGAAGATCCGTTTCTAACTGTAAAATAATTTTTGGATTAAAGTCTACGGGATCTCCTAAAAGAGTGTACATCTCAACCATTCGTAATAAAAGATAATCATGGGAAGAGGTGAAAAAGTCATCTTTTTTCTGTAACCCTTTTAATCGTTTTTCCATCTCTTTTTTTAGAAAAGGGAAATTGTCATCCAAATATTCCTGATAATCATATCCAGAGATTGGTACAGTATAGTTTGGAAATAGGATACTCTTTAGTAATGAACTCATAAGCAAACTAATCGCTAATTCTTGGTTTTCTGTTGTGGTCTGATTGAATTCTGGAAAACTCGAAATAATTAATTTCAACTTCTCATTTATTTGAGAATTAGTATTTTGATGAAAATAAAGCATTCGTGAATATACATCTTTTACTGTATAGAACCGTACGCTTGTGAGTAATAAAAGGAGAAAATAAATAAACTCATCTCTTGAAAAATTGTGAATTTTATTGAGCTTTTGCATAAATTTGTCCCCATCAAATGGAGAAGAAGAACCGAACAAAAAGCGAACTAATTCTTCAGAAAAATCAGGAAGCATTTTCATTGAAATCCTACAGCCGATAGAATCTCGTATTACATTGATTGCCAAAATGTAACTCCACTGGTGAGTAATAATATCATTGATGTTTCCATATCTTGAAAATGTTTGGTTAATAAATGTGGAAATTTGTTCTTCCGATAAATCATTGAACGGCCATACGGTCCCCCTATAGATATACCAAAAAAAAATATATGTAAAAAAACGAATGGCAGGTTCTGATCCAGTTATGTGAATGATCCCTTTATTAATATGAAAAGATAAATCGATATGTTTTGTATGTTTATTAAATTTCTTAAGCATTCTCCGAATGGTCATAGGGTCAGCATAATGTTCATTGGCGAATTCATTTAATGAAATTTTGTTTTTTAATAGTAGTTGTTGTAATAAGTCAAATGAAAGAGATTTATGAACAATCGAAATGAGCATGGCTTGATAATCCTCTTTATCGCCATTAAAAAAATAACCTCTACCATTTTCGTGTTGAATCAAATCATGAGCAGTTATATTTTTAGCATTTTCTTTTAAAAGATCGCAGTACTTGATAATGGTATTTCTACTTTTTCTACAGCATTGCTGCAGTTCCACAGTAGTCAACCAAGATCTATTCATAAATAATGTTCGTAGAAGAGAAAGTTCTAATTGGGTCTCTGAACTAAGTAATTGATTAATAAACAAAAAAAAACACCTTCCTTTTTTAAATAAAAGGATAAGGTATTTCTAAATTTAATTCAATTAGCTCTACACAAAATGTGGTAGTTTTTTGCCCAAAACATGTTATATAAATAACGGAAAAAAATGATAAAGTTAAGTAACGAAAAATAAATTGATGAATCTATTTTTCTTTTTTTTAGTACAAACAAGAAATATTTGGAAAACGATCAAAAAAAACGAAGGCTATTTAAGAATAACTCTGAAATTTCTAATTACATTGTAATCAATGTAATTCATATAGTCAATATTTTTTTGGGGGAGCTCAAAAAATATTATTATGCGATATCAAATGGTTTTTTACGTTTATTAATTCAGGAAATAAGTTAATAAAATGTTTATTACGAAAACCGTCTAAATAGCCGTCAAGAAACAGGAGGAAAAACGTTGGTTCGCCGTGGAGAAAATATTTATAAAAGAAAAGATGGACGTTGGGAAGGCCGTTATAAAAAAGGACGAAGGGAAGATGGGAAAATTGTCTATGGATACATATATGGGAAAAATTATCAGAGTGTAAAGGACTCGCTCCCTCTCTATAAATCCAAGTATAACAACACTAAAGAAGTAAAAGGCGAATTATCTATTAATTTGGAAGAATGGTTGTATCATTGGCTATCACAAAATAAAAATATGATAAAAGAGTCTACCTATTCAGGATATAAATATAAAATCGACAAATATATATTACCAGTGATTGGTCATATTGAAATAAATAAACTAACTATTGAAGATCTAGAAAATATGATAATGACGTGGCAAGATTCGGGTTTGTCTTCGAGTTCTATACGTGTGGTATTTACAATTTTGCGTAGTAGCTTTTTGTTTGCTGTTAAAAAGAAATACTTAAACGAAAATATTTGTGATCATATAGACCTACCTTCGGAAAAAAGAAATAAGATTCGCTCATTAACGTTGGTCGAACAAAAAATGTTAGAAAATGAAGCAAGAAAAAGTATGGATGGTTTGGGGTTTGCAGTAATTCTTTCTCTTCGTACAGGGTTGCGAATAGGAGAATTAGCTGCTTTAAAATGGGAGGATATAGACATGGAGGGAAACTATATCTATGTGTCTCATACAGTTCAAAGGATCCCAAAGCACAATGGAAAATCAAAAACAAAAATTATTTACTCAACGACTAAAACACAAACATCAATAAGAAAGATCCCAATGAGCGATGATGTAAAAAATTGGTTATTAAAGAGAAGTAACACAAGCACACCTTACATTTTTTCTAACAATGATACACCTTGCGAGCCGAGATTGATTACATATCATTTTCATAAAATTAGAGAAAGAGCCGGCTTGAACAATGTCCATTTCCATCAGTTGAGACATACTTTTGCGACAAGATGTTTAGAATCTAGAGCAGATATTGCTTCAGTAAGCTCTCTTCTGGGTCATTCATCAATAAAAATGACCCTTGACATTTACGCGGATACTATGATGGAAAATCGAGTTAAAGCTATTAAAAACATGGAAATGATGATTAAAACATCACTGTAATGAATAGTTCAGGGGTACAGCTATTTTTCTTTGTTTTAAAACCATTCAATCCCTAACTGTTAAATATTGAAAGTTCAAAAAAAGAGCTCATGAAAAAATGAAGCCAAAAGTGTAACTCCACTTTTGGCTTCATTTTTTTATGAGTTTTTTTCTAATAGCCAAACTCAAATATGTCTATTAGCCGTCATAAACCGTCATTAGATTGAGAATAAGTTGAATTATCAGTGCTATTGAAACATTTCTTGTTTGTACTAAAAACAAGAAATATTTGAGAATATATCCACTTTGGTAAAGATATATTCATCGTTAATCAATCTCATTTTACCACTAAAACGATAGGATTTAAACTTATTCAAATAATTCGATTTAGGCTAGTTGAGGAACAAGAAAATTTTCTAAATGTACTTTGTGGGAGGAGTGAAAACTATATTTAAGGCTGTTAAGGAAAAACGTAATCTAATTTTAGATTACATTTATAAAATTGATTTTGGGCTTATTTACTAATTAAGAGGAGACGGGGGAAATATATAAATGAAAATGAAAAAGGTATTAATTACTAAGATCGCATTAACAACAACACTATTTACAAGCCTTTCTGTTATGACTCCAGTAGGGAACATTCTAGTTGCACATGCTGAGGGACAAAATATTAGTTCAAATGCTGTATCTGATAATACATCAGATCGCTCAATTACTATATGGAAATATGAAATCAATAATACATCTGAGCTTGGTGATAGAGGAGATGGCATTAATCCTGATCCAAGCAAAGCTCCTGATTTAAATGGTAAGAAATTGATGGAGGGTGTTCATTTTGAGTTAATCAAGGTGAAGCCCTTAAATACAACAGCTTTAAAAGATCCTTTGAAACAAAAAGAAGGAACTGATTGGGAGGAAGATACTAGCTTTACTAAGATGACTGGTAAAACTGATGCCAATGGCAAGTTAACGTTTGATGTGGGAACTGGAAAAGCAGCAGATGGTATTTATTTGATTCGTGAAGTTGTGAATCCTGACACAGGAAAATACGATTACATGGATAAAGAGACCGGGGCATTGAAAGAAATTAGTTCTCCTATGGCGCCATTCTTTGCTCACTTACCACAAACTCAACGAGATGATACTGGTAAATTAATTTATGATGTTCATGTCTATCCCAAGAATATTGTAACGGATACAGAATTAGATAAAACTGTTGAAGGCGGTAAGGGGTACTCAATTCAAGCAGGTAATTCTTTCCAATGGGAAGCAACAACGAAGTTACCAAGTGGTTTATATAGCAAGGTTACACAGGATATGACAATCATCAATAGGTTTGACAGAGATGGAAATGCATTGCCAGATTTAGATGTAGCTGCTGGGACAGAAATTTATGCGGATTATTTTGAAGTGGTCGATGAGATTGATCAGAGATTGGCTCTAGAAGATATTGAAGTAAGAGTTTTAGGGGAAGACGGTGTTACCTGGACAACTTTAACAAATGGCGAGGAATATGAAGTGTCACTAAATGGAACCCCAATAACTTCTCCCAATAAAGTTTCTGCTGATGCTAATTCAGTTAAAAAAGTGCTTGTGAGTTTAACAAATACTGGGATGAAAAAAGTGGAGGAAGACAAGGATCAAAAGATCCAAGTTATTTATAAAGTGAAGGCTCTAAAAGATTTCAATGGAACAATTTCAAATAAATATGATGTAAATTACTTGATTCCAGGACAAAAGCCTTTTACAGGTACGAGTGATGAACCTGAATATTTCGATGGTGGCTTTAAAATCAGTAAATCTTCGGAGGATAAAACGAATAAATTAGCAGGGGCTGAATTCTATATTTCTGAATCCGAAGCTGATGCTAAGGTCAAAAAATTTCTTGCTTCAGATGGTAAATCCTATACTTTAAATGACGATGGCACAGCAACCCCAGCATTACCGACGGGCGTGACATTCTTGACAACTACATCTGATAAAGATGGTGTAGCCAAGTTTGATGGGTTAAAACTTGATTGGTTTACAGATAGTAATGGGGATGGCAAACAGGATCCTGCAATTCCATCAGAAGCAACTTGGGAAAAGGATAAAATCAAGAAATCTTACTGGATTGTCGAAACAAAATCTCCAACAGGATATGAATTATTGAAGAATCCAGTTGAAGTTGTTGTAACACTAGATTCACATACGAATGTGGTTGTTGATGTAGAAAATAAAGAAAAAACAGATCTTCCATTTACTGGTGGAGATGGCATGACTCTTATGATTGTTATTGCTTTGGGAGCAATTGCAGTTGGTACCACAGCAGTTGTGATTGATAAAAAAAGACGTGCAGTATAGAAGCTAAGAAAGGATGGGAACAATGAAGAAAGTAAATAAGTCGCAAAAAATGCTTATAATTCTTCCCATCATTATCCTTTTAGGAGTGCTCATTTTTGTGGTCACTCCTAAAGGTCCAATATTAAAAGCATTAAGCGATCACGAGTTAGTTGAAGTTTCGAACATGGATGACGACAAGACAGAAAAAGACCAAATAATAGAGACAGAGAAAGAGATTGTTAAGATTCAAATCGTAGCAAAAGAAACGGGCCTTTATAAAATCAAAAAAAAGCCTGGTTTTTCGGTCACTTTAATAGATGAAAAGAATGAGCAACTAACAGTTCCTATATTAGAGGAGAAGAACTATACGAATTTTTATGAAATTTATAGTAACCCTGAAGCAATTCAAAAAGATTCTAGTGGGATGGAATTGGAAAGTTCAAAAATAACTGAGAAAGCACCTGAATTTGCCCAAATCACTTCTTCAGGTAAGTTGACCTCGTATTATTTAAATTTAAACAAAGGGGTTAGCAAATGCTTACGTATTGAACGAAATAATTCTGAATCCATAAAAGTAGAACTGCAGAGTACTGAAGATGAAAAGAAAAGTCAGGTACTTGTGGACTTTAAAGACAATAAAGAGACAAATGATCTATATCAAAGTGAAGAAATCACTACTGAGATAGTTTCAGAAGAAAATAGAAATTCAACAAAAGAAGAAAAAAATAATTCAGCAGCAGAATCCGACGACGGGAATTCAACATCAAAAAAAAGTGAGCCAAAGCAATCAGTCAATAATACTGTTACAACAGAAACAAAGGATGAGGAAGAAAAGGTAAATCAGAAAGATACGGAAGAAAAGAGTGAGTCCCTCAATCAAAATAAAAAGCAAGAAGAAACAAAAGCTACAGGAAAAGATGTAATAGAATCACCTAACGACTACGAAAGAATATTATTTGTCGAAACAAAAGAAACCGAAAAAAATGATAAAGAACTTGAAAGGAGAAATTATACAGAGAAAGATTCCCTTAAAAAGCCAGTTTTTATAAAAGAAACTGCAACTCAAACAAAAAGCAAAATTAAATCCGAAGAAGATCCCGCAATCATTGTTCGAGATGCGAAATTATCTGTTAAAACGGGAACATCAGAATTTGACAATGATAATAATCCTGGAAATGATGCTAGTGAGGAAAATGATATTGTTAGGACTTTTGATCAAATCAGTTATTTGACTTCATTTTCGATTCAGAATACAAAAAAGAACATAGAATATACTGATATTCGATATCGAGTAATTGCTGAGATGCCAAATGCAGTTGAAGTAACAGATACGATACCAAGAAATAATGGTGAAATTGCAAACGGTATGTATATAGATAACTCTGAAGGAGATGGCTCGCAAGTTTCTGAAGGTGTTATGGAATCTGTTATATCAGACACAGGACAAGTTTTTGTACCGATAATCTTAAATGTATACGGATCTAGCCAAGGGAAGAAAATTCAGCCAACAATTAAGTTAGAGATAGTGAATGCCAAGAATGTAGAGACAGGCGAAATAGAGAGTTTCAATAAAGTTTATGATATTAATACTCTCTTAGAGAAAGATAAACAAGTACCAATAACGATAGTTTCAGCAAAACCATCTATTGGTGTTCAATTAGTGAGGGGGCAAACCCAAGATAGCTCTGTTTTTGGAGTAACAAATTCTAATATCAATGCTTATGATGTAGGTATTGTTACAGTTTTACAAGAATTGGTTGGCAGAGAAAAAGGAGATTATAAAGGATCAACTTTTCCAAATGGAAAGATCACTTATCAAATAAAACAAAAGGCAACCTATAGAGTAGGAGCTGGTACTGACCAAGTTATGCCACAAACTTATTATGATCCCTTGACCGTCAGAGCTGTTTCTACAGCAGTGAACAATAGAAATGAAGCGGAATGGAGCAAAAATGGTACGGTTGATTTGACTAAGTTCAATGAAGCTCTCGACTCGCCGAACGGGGAAACTAAAAAAATATATACATCTGAACCAACAGAAAAATTTTCTGAAATTGGTGTTTATGATTCTGGAAAATTCACAACTACTGATGGAAATTACCTTTCAAATGTTTCAAATGAGAATTATGCAGGGACTTTAAATCCTTATACTTACACTATGAGAGGGAATAGAACTCAAGCTGCAACTGATAAAGCTTTTTCAAGTGGAGAGTTAATTTATTATTGGGATAGAACCAAATCTGAAAATCTTGCAAAAGGAAACAACTGGTCAAGATATGACATGACACTCTATATAGATTCAGTTACCTATGACGGTATCAGTACTTCAAATGACTCTAGTCTGATATACCCCAACATAGTTACTAATGGGACCGTTTATAAAGCATCTCCAGCTTTTGCAGTAGCTAATTCAGGAACTCATTATGATGCAGTTAATGAAAATTACTTTGGTTCATTAGCACCTGGCGCGTTGAATTTGGCTAATAACTATGGGACAAATCAAGTTGAAACGGGACAAGATATATTGTTTATGAATTATCTTAGAACGACAAATCAGTCTGTAAAATCTGCAAATATGATATTTATGTGGGATCCTCTGGACTTTAAATTTGATTCATCGAGAAAAATTGGATACGCCGGAAATGCCAAAGGACCAGGTTGGGGTTGGACACCAGAATTACAAACAATGACAGTTAAGTATGGAGTAGCAAAAGCAGCTAATGATACACCTGCAAAAGCACGAAAAGTAGGAGACATTTCATATAACAAAGCTTTCTATAATTGGTTTGATAAATATGAAGATGCAATTAAAACTGGTGATATTAGTGCAGTAACTGCGGGTTTTACTTATGAAGGGTTTCCAAAGTCAGGGACGATAGAGCTTTCTCCGACTATCCCGGTAACTGTTGAAGCAGCTGGGGGAACAGGAAAGTCATTAGTTTTATTGAGTGCACAAGAGTGGCTAGGCGACAAAGGTAATGTTATTTATCAGGCCCCTGATAGAACGGTTACTGATGCTACTACCAAACAGAGGATGGGTGTGCCTGATTCAAAAGGGGTCGGAACATATTACGAAAGTAGCTTTTATAATACGGGAGAAGCCAAAAGTGTCCCTAATATTTACTTTAATTTTATAGGTGACTCAGCCGTAGCTATGCCTTTTGGTATTACCACTAAAACCAATGTTAAAAAAAATATGTATCAGTCTAATGAAGATATAGACATTAAAGTTACAGGAGTGATGTCGGGCAGTGACACTGTTACTTATGATGGATCGTTAACAACAACTCTACCAAAAGGAATTTCATATAAGTCGAGTTCTTCATATGATGCCAACGGAGAGCTATTAAAAGAACCAGATATTTCTGAAAATGATGATGGAACAATATGTCTTCGATGGACATTTAACGATTTAGATACAGAGCAAAGAAAAAAAGGAATTGAAGTGAATTTTAAAGCTCAATCAGATTTTTCTAGACTTTCATTTAAAGAAAATGGCTACACAGATAGTCTTGTAGTTAAAACAATAGGTGAAATGTGGGTAAGTGGAAATCCTTCCTTAAATGATAAGAGAGATGAAAGTATTCGTTCTTCTCAAGATGAGTTCATCGTTTTACTTATACAGCAAATCATCTTAAGTAAAAAGGGAAACAAACCCGCTATTGAACTTGGTGAAACTGATCCTTTAGGTGTTGATAACACAATCACTTATAAAGTTAAGATGATCAATAATAGCGCTGCATCAATCCCAGAAGCCAGAGTATTGGATGTCTTACCGTATGACGGAGATTCTCGTGGAACGAAGTATTCTGGTAACTATACAATTGAAGAATTAACAGTTAATGATACCTCCGCAACTATTAGCTATACGAATTCATCTACTAGTGAAAGCGCTGATCCTAACCAAATTACAGGTTGGTCAAATTATGTCTCGGGAACAACTCCAGTATCTTCGATAAAGAATGCTAAAGCAGTTTTAGTATCTGTTCCTTCTTTAGAAGTAAACAAGGAAATAGAGCTAACAATCAAAATTAAGCCCACAAATCAGAAAGCAGGAGACGTACTTGTAAATGACGCAAGTATGAACTCCAAACTAAATCTGCCAGTTGAATCGCAAGCGGTCTGGACACGAGTTTATGGTCGTGAATTAACTGGTGTCGTTTGGTATGACGATAATTTAGATGGGTTAATCGGGAATAAAGCAGCAGGTGGGCTAGAAGAATTTGCTAAGGATATTCCAGTAAAACTCTACCGAACGAGCTTGGCTGACGAAAATTACAAAGATAAATTGATTGAAGCTAGCTTAACAGGAGAGAAGTTTGTTGATTCATCTGGAAACTCGTTGATTAAAACTGATAAAGATGGAAAATATACCTTTGCTGCGATACCAGAAGGAACCTATGTTGCGGAGTTTGTTATCGGCGACCGGGTAGAGAAGAAAGAATTTCATGTCACAAAACAGCAGGTTGGAGATGATCCAACGAAGAACTCGAAAGCGGACCCTAATACCTATAAAACACCAGGATACAAAGCACCATTGTTAGAAGATTTGAATGGTATTGATAATGTCAATACGCCTACGTACAAAATTGAAAATGTGAATCTCGGATTAATCCGTCCAGCCACTATCCGTCTCTTTAAATTCGAGACAGGCAGCGCAGTCGATGCGAATGGGGATGGTAAGTTAAGTGACGAAGAAAAAGCAACCGGGAAACCATTAAAGGGTGCGACATTTGAAATCTATAAAAAAGGGGAAACGACACCAATTGCGACTGCTGATACAGATACAAACGGCTATTTGATGTTTGAATATTTGTATAAAGGAAGCTATCAACTTAAGGAAACGAAGGCTCCAGAAGGATATGAACTAATTAAGGAACCAATTGATGTAGAGGTTGTAGAAGGGAATCAGAATGTTGCTTTATTTGCCTCAGATGATAAGTCAACAGAATTACCTTTCACTGGTGCAAATAAATGGGTGTTTGGACTTCTAATCGGTGCAACAATAACGATGGTCGCTGGATTTGGTGGTATTACTTATTACTATCGTCAACCAAAAAAGAAAGGAGAGTAACCCATGAAACAGAAATTGTATAAAGGGCTCTCCCTACTTTTTCTTCTTGTAATCAGCTTTTCATTGCCCCTTCAGGTATTTGCTGAAGACCAAGGCTATAGCGTAACAATTGTAAAGTACAAGTTGACCGATGCTGATTTGGCAGGAAATCCATTACCCGTGGATGGAACAAAAGCTGAAAAAGCAGTGAACAAAGAGGGAAAATCACTCGAACTGCTTCCAGGAATCAGCTATGAGATTACCCGGGTGTCCCCTGTCAATGGGACAGCTCAGTTTGAGCCTATACAAGGAGCAGACGCCTTCACCAAGACGATTACAACAGATAGTAATGGTCAGGCCAAACTCTCTGGAATGGTTCAAGGAACATACCGTGTGATAGAAAAAGCAAATAATCAAATCAAAGAACCAATGGACTCAGTTATCTTGGAGCTTCCTCTGCCCCAGCGTAATGGTCAGGCGTTAAATGATGTTTATCTTTATCCGAAATCGAGTGTAGCTGGAGCAACTGTAATTGACCCTAAGGAAATAACGACGGAAAAAGGCACCAGTCCGGAACGTATTCCACAAACGAGTGGAACGATCGGCTCCTACTACTCATTTTATGTGATCATTCTTTTTTTAGCCTTAATGGGAGTCATAGGTATTCGAATGCTGCGATCCAAGAAACATTATTACTAAATGTATCTAGAGGAAGCGTTGGAAATCCACGCTTCTTCTTTTAAAAAGAAGGGGAGAGTTTTGTTGAAAAATAGAAAAAAAAAATCCCATTCTTTATTAATGAAATTTGCGATACTTATGATTTTTTCTGGAATAGCTATTCTTTTGTATCCAATCGTTGGTAATTATTTAGCGAATCGTGAACGAAGCCAAGCATCTACTGCTTATGACAATGCACTCGAGAAAATGAGCAAAAAAGAGCGGGAAGAACAGTATAAGTTAGCGAAAGAATACAACAAGTATATTTTCGGAGAGCAACAAGGAAAAGAAGTTGAGCCAATTCTTTATGAATCAGTATTAAAAAACAAATCAAAAGTAATGGGAACCATTGATATTCCGGCAATTGATATTGAAAAAATGCCTTTCTTTCACGGAACCTCTTTTAAAACATTGGATAAAGGCTTGGGGCACTTAAAAGAGTCATCGGTACCGATAGGCGGTAAAGATTCTAGAGCTGTTATAACTGGGCACAGTGGAGTTAAGAACCAAGTTCTCTTTACTGATATCCGAAATCTTACTGAAGGAGATCTCTTTTTCATCAACATTCTGGGAAAGCGATTAGCATATCAAATTGACTCTTTTGAGGAAATTTTACCGAGTGAAGCCGAAAAAGTAAAAATTGTTCCTGAGAAAGACCAAGTGACATTGCTAACGTGTACACCACCTGGAATTAATACATATCGATTACTAGTTACAGGTCATAGAATTCCTTATAAAGACGCTATGAAAAAGAAAATCAAAAAGCGTAACTTATGGAGTTATCAAACGATTGTATTAGGAACAATAGGAATCAATTTGTTGCTATTTTTAATTTTAGTCGCGATCTATCGTCATCAAGTGAAACGATTTAGATCAGATAATCCTAAAGTAGTCGAAAAAGCCAGGAAGCGGTTGAGATTACTTTTCAGAGTAACAAAGGGGTACTTTGTTTTATTATTTGTCATTATGTCAGCGGTTCTTTCAGTCGCAATCTATGGATATGCTCATATGCAGCAGGAGACCACGGTCTCATCCGTGGATATAGGTAGAGACGAATCATTGAGTGACTACAATTTAAACAAAATAAGCAAGGCCAATTATGAAGAAAAACAAATTGCTAGCGTTAGTGTAGCAGATTATGCGCACGCAAAGGCTGTAACAAAAGATACAATCAATAATTGGGGAATTGGAAAATTAGTAATTCCAGAGGCACAAATTAATCTTCCCATTCTAGCCGGACTTGCAAATGAGAACCTCTTAACAGGAGTAGCAACATACAAATTGGACCAACAGTTAGGTAAAAACAACTATGTTTTGCTAGCTCATAATATTTATGATCAAGACTTACTTTTGCACAGAATAGAAAAACTGAAAAATGGAGATAAGATTTATGCAACAGATTACAGAGATATATACATCTATGAAGTAAATCTTAACAAAGTTGTTAGAGACATCGAAGTGTCTTATATAGAGAAATCAAACGAGCAAGAAGCAAAAATAACCTTGGTTCGTTGTGAAGGAAACATAGGAACTATCTACCGTCGGGTAGTTCAAGGAAAGTTAACGGGTGTTCAACCATTGGATGATTCATCAGAAAACCAAATGAAACAGATGGATCTAAAAAAGAGCGAAAAAAAATCAAATGGTGTAGTAGTAAAAAAGGAACCTGTAACAGAATTTGACAGTTTCTCGATGGCTGTTGCTGCAAGGTTCGTAGCAGATCCATTGCAAACAATTATTCCAATGTTCCTATTTTTCTTATTACCTATTTTATTTTTCAGTCTAATGCGTTAAGGAGAACAATGATGAAAAAGAAATTGTTGAGTATATGCGTTCTTGGTATTAGTGCATATACCATCCATAATCTATTTGGAGAAAATTTAAAAGCAGACGAACTTTCAATAGTTGAAGAAACCAGTAATGTGATCGAACATAGTGCTACTGTTGAAGCTTCAAGTAAGAGTATTCAAAGTGTCAATGGACAAGAATCCTCTGAAAAAGTGGCTATTGAAGAAGCGGTAATTTCTGCAGACCAAAAGGAAGAAGTCCTTCAATCGACAGCCCCATCATCAAAAAAGAATGAAACTTCAGATATCCTGAAAACATCTAGCAATGAAATCAATTCTAGTAGTGAGCTTTCTTCGACGTCAATGACTAGTACTTTCACGTCAGAGACTACAAGCACTTCATCTACTGAAAGTGGTTTAAGTGAGACGACATCAAGCAGCACAATAATGACAAGTGAAACGAGTTCTTCACAAAGTAGTAGACCTGAAGAGTCATCAACATCAACTTCTAATTCAATACAGGATTCAAAAGGTTCTTCGGAAATAGTGGAAGGTACTACAACCTCGGTAAAAAAAGAGCAGAAATCCGAATTAACAGTTGTTAGTTCTAGTCAAGCAGTCGTTCGATCTCCAGAACCAAGCCCCTTTTCTGTGAATATACAATCGATGTTACCTACTTATAGTCACCCTAGTGAATCATCAGTACTTTCTTCTAAAGGAGCTAAAGTCGAGCTGGATGAAGCACTTCAAGTCAGCAAAGTGGCGGAGTCAGATTTGAAAGGATTCGAATTACCGCTTTTGAGGACATTTGAAAACAAAAATAAA
Organism: Enterococcus hulanensis; assembly: GCF_005405485.1. Lineage (GTDB taxonomy): Bacteria > Bacillota > Bacilli > Lactobacillales > Enterococcaceae > Enterococcus_A > Enterococcus_A hulanensis. Next base: position 159,050 of record NZ_BJED01000010.1, read on the forward strand.
GCGATCCTCATTTTTGAGGGAATTAAATTAGTTGGAAAAGAGAAAGAGGCCGATTCACAGGTTGATTCTGTAGAAAGGCTGTTAAATGAACTTACTTCAAAATTATTCGGACAGGATTTTGAACATGTGAAAAAAACAAACAGTAAATCAAGAGAACCCGGTGACTTGCTATACAAGGAGAATGCTCTTGTCGGCATGTACTTAGGTGATGATTACTACTTAAGTTATCAGCAGAAAGAACAGGATGAGGATGACGGAGAGGTAGTTATTGAAAAATTCACTTCGGAGGAGCCAGAAACGTTATTTCAATATAGCGAAATGATAAATCTGACAGCAACTGATTATGGAAAGGAAGTAGAAAAAAATTATCCGGCTTCTATGGATTTTCAACCAAATGATCAAACGACTGCGTTTATTGAGAAAATTTCTGATAACGCACAAGATTTAGGGTTGAAATATGACGTATTTGCATCAGTTATGATCGCTCAAGCCATAGTAGAAAGCGGATCGGGAACAAGCCAGCTATCTATTGCTCCTTACCACAATCTTTTTGGTATAAAAGGAACGTTTAAAGGCTCTTTTGTAAACTTTTCGACGCAGGAAGATGATGGTAGTGGCGAAATGCATTCTATTAATGCGGCATTTAGAAGTTATCCCAGTTATGGAGAATCATTAGGGGATTACGTTACATTGATCCGTTCAGGAATACAAGGAAATGAGAATTACTACTCAACTGCATGGCGATCAAATGCGAGAAACTATTTAAGAGCAGCTGACGCACTAACAGGAAAATATGCGACAGATACTTCATATAATAGAAAAATCAGTTCATTAATTGCTGCATATCATTTAACACAATATGATGTTCCTAAAAGTGTGGAGGGGACTCAAACTGGCGCTGTATTACAAGGAAAAGAGAATATACCAGAAGAGTATCGTTCAGCAATGAAATTCCCAGATTATGATGGAAAAAACTATAATTCTTCCGGTTCTTATCCTGTGGGGCAATGTACTTGGTATGCCTATAATCGTGTTGCCCAATTAGGAAAAAAAGTAGATGACTTTATGGGCAATGGCGGTGAATGGGGGAGTAAAGGTCGGGCTTTAGGATATAAAGTTACACAAACACCAACTGCGGGATATTTGATTTCCTTCTCTCCAGGAACAGCCGGTTCTGATCCACGTTATGGGCATGTTGCTTTCGTTGAAGCCGTCACTGCAAACGGCATCTTAATATCTGAAGGTAATGTGGTTGGCGGAATGATTATTTCTTATCGAGTGATAGATAATGAGCTAGCTAAATCAACGCTTGTTTCTTATATTGAACCAAAGTGATGTGGAAAGGAACTCTTAGGAATTGAAGAATAAGACTATAAATATCGGATTTGTAACATGTCTAATTCTTATGAGTCTTATTATCGTGTTTATCCGCACGACTTTTATTGTACATCCAATCTCTGGAAAATCGATGGAAGATACATTGAATAGTGGAGATTGGGTACTGATAAATAAAAGAAAGGAATTAAGTAGATATGGGATTGTTGCTTTTTCGGATCATCTAAATAAGGACCTATTAGTCAAACGAATAATTGGTCAACCAGGTGATTCCTATATCATTCAAAATAATGTAATGATTCTTGATTTAGGAAATAGCAATAGTTTTCAAACGACCATACAGATTGAATTGGAGAAGGACGTCGCAAATGAATTAAGAAATAGAACAACGATTCCTGAGAATGCCTATTTTGTTATGGGGGATAATGTTGATATTTCTAATGATAGCCGGTCCTTTGGTTTTGTATCTAATAAACAGATCGAAGGTAGAATGGGAAAAGTCCTATGGTCTAAAAAATAGACAGATTACTTAGAGAGGTGGAAATTGGTTGTTTGTTCTTATTGGAATATGCCTTGTACTTTTAGTCATAATGTTTGTTTTCATTTTCAATCAAATGGTGAAGCAACAGAAGTTAAATCAAATTAAAAATGATAAGAATTCTCCATCAGATTTACTTGAAAAACTAAGCTTCTTTGAAAAAATCGAAGATCAAAAGCAAAGGAAATACAATCAGTATAATTTTCTAACCATGATAATCAGTTTATTCATAGTTTTGTCGATCATAATACTCCTTTCAAGTAAAATCGCATACACAAAAAATCAGGTTCAACAATTACAGGAAGAGATTCACACATTAAAAGTAGAGCAAAAGCAACTTATTTCAAAAATGCCGGTTAAGCAGTATCCGGAAGAAGGCCTTGAATTAAACAAATTGGAATGGAAAAAAATTTTCGACCATGAGGGATCAAGTAAAACACAAATGAAACTTGAGACAGAAGTAGCTGCTAAGATGGGTCCATATTTTGGTATTTCAAGAGTATTGACTAGTGTAGAAAAGTCACCTAAATCATTGTCAATCTCTTTGATAGGAAATACTCAAGAGGAAGAAAACAAGAAATTGATTGTAAGAAATATTGAGTCCTTTGTGCAAGAAGTAGAAACGATTCCTCAATTAATGAAAATTCATATAAAAGTGATGAATACAGAAGGCAAGAAAAATAAAACTCTAATTAATAAAACATACTCACGGCAAAAGTCAGACGATGCTTTTACTATTCAAAAGAAGTAGAAATAGTAGAAGCAAAATATTGGAAAGGAATATCGTAATTTATGCCAAATGTCCGCTCACGTCAAGCAAAAAAAGCAGAGAATCCTTATAAACGTTCAGTAACTAAGAGTCTTGTTCTAACTATATTGACCCTTTTCTTGTTAGTTGTCATGTTTATCTCGGGACAGTTTGTGAGAAAAACATACAGTCTTCATCCTATCTCTGGAACTTCGATGGCGCCAGCACTGACAGAAAAAAACGTGGTACTAGTAAAGAAGAAAGCTACAATCATGCGTTATGATGTGATCGCCTTTTCGGTTGATGGCGAAAAAGAAAAATTTGTTAAGCGAGTGATTGGAATTCCAGGAGATAAACTCTTCATTCGAAATGATCGAATTATTTTGAGTATTGATGACTTTGAGACAACTTATACTTTTCAATTGTCACCTTCAATTTCAGAAGAATTTAAGGACTTAACAACTGTTCCTAATGATATGTACTTTACTATTGGTGATCATGTCGATGTTTCTAAGGATAGCCGAGCATTTGGTTTTGTTTCTAAGAAATCAATTGAAGGGACAGTCCAGTTTGACTTTCAATCATTAAAATAAAAGACGCTAGAAATAAAGTGAAAAGAGGAGAAAAGTGGTGATTGTAAATTGGATCAGCATAGGAGTGCTTATTGCAGTATTCATAATAACTTGTCGACGGATAGCTATCAAATGGCAACTAGAAAGACTGAGACTACCTCGAAATTTACCGTTATCTTTTCAAAGAAAGCTTGATTATGTGAAACAAATTGAACAAAACAAACACGTATCAGCGCTATTATTTTTGACTCTATTTTTAGGAGTAGGATTATCTCTTAGCACGTTTAGTTTATTTCAATTGAACAAGCAATTGTATGCCTTGGAAGAAAAGAACAATGCACTTGGAGATAGACTATACAAAGTAGAGAAAGAACAAAAACAGATGAACACTAAGTTACCTATTAAGGCATATCCGCAAAAGGGAATTGGGTTAAAAGACTATTCTTGGGAACAAATATTTGCTGATGAAAATCGAGAGAAACAATATGAAATTGAGAATGACATTTCAGAAAAAGTTGCTCCTTACTTTGGCCTGTCAACGACTCTGATTGTTTTAGATATTCCAACTCAAACACTTAATATTGCTTTGGCTGGGAACTCTGGAAGTGAGGAAAATAAAAAACAAATAAAAGATAATATTAAAACCTTTGCTAAAGAAGCAAAAGATATTGAGAAGTTAACTCAGATTACTTTTCAAATGAATTTGTTGAACGATAATAAAAAAAATATGTATAGTTGTACATTCTCACGTGAAAATGCGAATGAGGATTTTGTGTTGATTCAAGAGGATGACTGATGAAAGAGGGAGAACAATGACCGCACAACAAAAGAAAAATGGCTGGTTTTTTAATAAGAACATTATTGATGAAATTAATTCTGTCCCAGAGAATGTAATGGTGAACACACCTGTGGCGCCAACTGTTGATACAAACAATGATGAGGTTGCAGAATTGAAGCGACAATTATTAGGAAAAGAAGAAGCTTTTGAACAGTATAAGAATGACGTAAAAGAAGAGAAACGACGTCTCATTAGAGAAAATGAAAATTATAAACAGACGATTCTAAAAAATGGAGAAGAAAAAACGCAAAATCGGCACCAAATTCAAAATTTAGAGGCTGAAATCCGTCAAAATCGTAAAGAAATTCAAAGTTTACAGGAAAATCAAAAGTCCGGTGATTTGAAAGAAAAATTGGATAAAGCTGAAAATAAGATTATGGAACTAAATGCATCATTGGAGCATTATCAAACTGTCGAAAATGAATTGAGTAGGTATAAGGAAAAGTATCATGAAATTGAAATACAACAGAAGTTTGTAGACTCACAGTATCAAAATGCCGTTCAGCAAGTAGAGAAACAACTTCTAGAAGCCCAACAAACAATTCAGGAAAAGGAAGAAAAGATTCATCAAATTGAGAGAGGGATCAATGAAAGAGAACAATCTATTCAAGAAAAAGAAGCGTTGATTCAACGATTACTTGAGGAACAGCGAGATTCTTCTATTGAGGGTGAAGTAGTATCTGACCTTCAGCGTCAAATTATGGTTATCCAAAAAGAAAACGACAAACTAAAGCAGGAAGCACAATATTCTCAACATGAGATTGGAGAAGTCTTGGTAGCCGCACGCAAGCAAGCGAATCGAATGGTAGAGAAAGCTAAATTGGATGCTCAACGAATTATTCAGCATTCTGAACAAGAAATTCAAACGATTCAGGAACGAGCTAAGGAAATTTCATTTGAAGTTGACGAATCTCGACAGGCAATAATGGTCATTTATGACGAGCTAAAAACGCGTGTTGATCAGTTAGCTAAGAATGAAGTTGTCTTAGCAGAAGAAGTATCCAAATTTGATTATTCTAACGTGCCTGCTTCCTCTAAATAACCATCTTAATGAGAAAAACGAGAACAAAGAATTTCAGAATAAAAGATTCTTTGTTCTCTAGAGCTGTACATAACATATAAGTTTTCTCATTAGAGTAAATATAGTAAATCATGTAGGAGGGGGCAATGAGGGTGATTACATTAGGGTGTTTGTTTATCATGGGAATCATTTCTCTTTTCTTAATGTATCGTATGCTGGTTCATTATCGATTGAATAGGGTCTCAGTCAATCAGAGTTCGCGTTTGTTTAAATTAAAACTGGCGCAATTCAAACAGAAGGAGTTACGAAAGAGTCTTATTTATTTATTAGTTGGGTTGTCAGCATCAATTATAGTATCCATTATTACAATTTACCGCCTAGAGATAACTATGAAAGATATCACAACTAATAATCGTATGCTTCAATCTGAAGTCCGTTCGATGAAACAGAAGGAGTCTACAAGCGTGCTACTTGAAGAGTATCCCTCCTCAGGCATAGGGTTAAAAAAAAATTTAGTCAGTGACAATCAAACGATTGATCATAAAGAAAAAGTAGAACATTCTATATCCAACCAACTTCACCCATATATTGGTAAAGCTAATTTTGTTTTTTCATCAAGTAGCGAGTCCGATACTTTTTCTATTCTATTAACAGGATCTGTAGAATCTAGAAATGCTAATCTAGTCATTCTTGGTCAAAATATTTCTGCATTTATAAGGGAAATCTCAGAGATCAAAAATATTTCAGAAATACAGATTAATATTAATGATCAAAATGGAAATGATTTATATAAAGGAAGCTATATAAGAGATGATGAAGGACAGTTTAGATTTCAATCGAAATTGAGGAAAGGAAAAGGTTGATGGCTAAAAATAATTGGTTTTTCAATAAAAATTTGATTGATGAAATAAAAGAGTTTACTAATGATGAGATAGAGCAAGAACAGTTGGAGCTTGAGGATCAGGTAAAGGAAAATGAACATTTAAAAGAACAACTCAACTTAACAATACAGCGACAAGAAGATTATTTATCTGATAATCGTCGTTTATCTAAGGAACTGGAGGAGCTGAAAGAAGCTCATAAGAAAATACTTCAATCAAAAAAAATCCAAGAAACGACTTATAAAGAAAGGATCGAACAGCAGGAACAAAGAAATATTCAATTAACAGAGGTAATTACAAGCTATGAGGAAAAACAAAAAGACTTTGGACAATTCAAGGATAGCTGCGAAAAAAACAAAGTAGAACTTCTTAAAGCAAACGAAATAATAGAAAAACAAGAAAAAGAAATTTCAACCCTCAACGAACGATTTGAACAATTAAATCTAGAAAGAACAGAACCCCAAAAAGCGTATGAGCAATTAAATGAGTATTGTGAGAAGCAAAAAGCAACGCTTTTGGATTATGAAACTCAACTAAAGAAGGCGAAAAAACAACACTTTGAGAGTGTTCAAAGATATACGAGCATTATTCAGCAGGTCAATCGATTAGAAGAAGAACGTGGAGAATTGAGAGGTCAATTGAAGCAACACGTCATCAAAAATAAGCAATTGGAGGAGCGACTAGTCAATATGGAGGGAAATATAAAGGAACATAATAAGGATAAGCAACAATTAGAAGAACAACTTAGCGAAGAAAAAGAAGAGTTGACTGAAGCTTTACATCAAGCTCAAGAGAGAATCACTTTGATGGAAGCAGAGCTTGCTGACAGGAAAGAGTATGCCGATTTAGACGAAAAAAATAAAGAGTTGAGTATAGATTTAACAAAAAAAGAAAATGAAATCCTTCAATTAAAAGAACAAATAGACGTAATGCTAGAAGGACAGACGATTACTGATAACGTCAATCTTGTAAATGAATTGAACGAAAAAGTGGAAGAGTTAGAAAATAATTGTGAGGCGATACAATTTGAGAAAGCGGAATTATTTAGACGTTTAAAGACTACAGAAGAAGTCATCCAACAGAAAAATCAACAATTAAAACAGTTTGAAGAGTTACTCGTCAAACAATCAGAAGAAGTATCTTTTTCTCCAGATGAATTAGCACAAGCAAAGAAGCAAATCGAGGAATTGACAAAAGAAAATGACCAATTAAAAGTTGAATCTACAAAAATTCAATTAGAGATTGGCGAAGTATTGTTTTCTGCAAAAAAACAGGCAAATCGTACGATTGAAGAAGCACAATCTGAGGCAAAACATCTAATTGATGAAGCTGAGTTAGAAGTGGAAACAATCGGCAATCGTGCAAGAAAAATTTTGTTAGAAGTTTCCGAGTCGAAAGATACGGTAATAGATATATATACGGACTTGGAACAAAAAGTTGAACAGCTTGCTAAAGGAGCGCTATTAAATAATAAACAAAATTAACTACTTTTTATGAGAAAAGATTGGATGGGTTTATATATGGATAGGGTTTTGATTTTAACAAAAAATATTTTAATCGAACAAGAGCTTCAGAATAAATTACAATCGTTAAATTATGAAGTGTATTGTTCAGTAAGACTTTTTGATGAATTGATGCATCAAGAAAACACTTCAATTTTTTTCAATATTTTCCAATATGTAATCATAAGTGAAAGTATTTGTGAATCAGAAGTTGTCAGATTATCGTCAACACTGAGTGATTCATCTTTCAAGATTATTAGAAAAGTTGAAAAAAAAGTCACAGAAGTTGATCAGAATTTTTTTGAAACAGGTTTCTTGAATGCCATTATTTCAACTAAGGACTCTCTTGATGAATTGAGAGAATGTTTATCAGTATTGAATTCTCTAACTGAGAAAAGCGTTGAGCGTCTAAATGAAAGAAAACTCTCTCAATTTTCTAGAAGTGCATCATTACTGCAAGATCCTTCATTACAAATATCAAAAAACAGCTTTGATGATACGTCAGCTTATCGCGAAGTTTTGTTGCATTTATCTCATACAGAATCTAGACTCGTGTCGATTCTAGTAAAAGCTGGAAACCAAATAATATCCAGAGAAGCAATCTGCCAAGAGCTGTGGAGAGAAGGACCCACCAAGTCCCATTTAGCTTCTCTTTCAAGCACGATTACACGTGTAAAAGTAAAATTCAAAAAAGCACCGTTAAAGGGGTCTGCAATCCATACCATTTGGGGTAAAGGGTATCGTATTGATCAGGAATTGCTAAGAATAGTTGAATCAGATGATACCTTAACCTTAATCAATTGAAAATTTTGGATGCTAAAGCATTCGTCATAATAAATTCTATAAACAAAGGAGAATTAACCAATAAGAATAGAGTTTGTGGTGTATCAAAGCAGGGTAAAGCCAGTTGAGTTATTACTTTTAGTTCTTTTTATTCTTTATGATGATCTTGTCATTGGATATGTCATATGAACGAAATAGATACCTCTTATCAAAATTGCTTTTATTAGATATTGTTTTTTTTACTTTCCAAAGTATCGATTGTTGAACTTAAAAAACGAACTCAATTCTTCTTAATGATCAAGGATTTTATTATTACTTTTCTCAGTTTGATACTTCCCCATTTTAATCCCATGAAATGAAGTAAAAAAATGAGAGGTAATTAGTTGTCTCAGTCTATTTTGTTAATAAAAAATTCTTATAGCAAGATCTTTTAATTATCAACAAGAGGTAATTCAAATGAATAGAGTAATGGGATTAGGAGAAATAAATATTAGTCTTCAATCATCTAAGAATTGTACAAGTAAAGAATTAATAGTAAAAATGAATGAATTTAGAGTGAACAGACATGCAAACCAAACAATTAATTAAAAGGATTATGAGAGTGAATAGCTTGTTTGTTTTTTTACTAACAACGAAGTAACAGTTAAAGCAAGGATAAAAAGAGACATACAAGTGCATAAGATAATAAAAATTAGGGGAAGTAGTTAGAAGTGATAATTTTCATTAATAGGAGGGAAGTTCACCATATTCTTTAGACAGCACTCGTCACTTCTATACTTTTTAAATATATATAAATAAGGGGATACTTATGAAAAATAGATTAAGGGTTTTAGGAATTACATTATTATGCGGACCATTTCTTCTGTCAGCTCCATTGTCATTTGCAAATGCGGAGTCAGTAGAAACAAAATCAAGCACATCAGTAGCAATACTAGCTGCTGAAACCGAATCAAGCACGTCGATAGCAGCACCAGTACCATCAACTGAATCAAGTACAACACCATCATTAGCAGTAAATGAAAACAATACATCTACATCAGTGCAAGTGGATGAAACAAAACCAAGTGTAACGAATGATGATGCAACTTTACGAGCAGAATTACAAAATTTAGTTAATCAGGGAAATAATGCTATTGCGAATTCGCACCTATACACCGAAGATTCAATTGCTAAACTACAAACTGCGGTGTCTAATGCTCAAGCATGTCTAGATTATAATTTGGATTACTCAGTTTATATTAGTTCAATGAACTATGCGCTTAATTCGTTAGTATTAATAACAACAGAACCAAGTACAACGGAACCAAGTACAACGGAACCAAGTACAACGGAACCAAGTACAACGGAACCAAGTACAACGGAACCAAGTACAACAGAACCGAGTACGACAGAACCGAGTACGACAGAACCAAGTACAACAGAACCAAGTGTAACCAAAAAACCGTCTATTCAAGTATCCGATAAAACAATGTATGTGGGAGATAAATTGACGGAAAATGATATTCTATCATGGGCAAAATTTGAGAATACAGAAGGATTGGATTTTGGTTACGAAATTATTGGAAATCCTATCAAAGTGACAGTTCTAGGTAATACCTTAGTAGGAGTTGGCACTCATAAAATTAGATTCTATATTGAAGGTACTGATTTAAATGGAGAAGAAATCAATGTAGAAAAGATTATTACTCTGACAATTTTGGAGACAAAACAAAATATCGACAATAATGAAAGTAAAGAAAACCCTCTGGACTTAGAAGATTCGAAAACGGAAACAACAGATCCTGTGGAAACAGTGGTAGGGAAACCAAAAGCTATTTCCACCGCTACTAGATATGTAGAATCAGTGAGTTCAGAAAAAAGTAAACTTCCTGAAACTGGAGAAAGTAGTTCAAATTCTTTGGTAGCGCTAGGAATTGCTTTACTAGGAATCTGTTTATACGTAGGAACAAAAAGCAAGAAAAAAATAATTTAGCATTATCTATAATAGAGAATAATTAACTGAAAACTGTGAGTAATTCATGAAAGAAATAGAATTACTCATGGTTTTCTTATTCTAAAGTAGTCAATAGTTTAACTTTCAACAATATAAAAAAATATTTCATTAATCTATATTAGGGGCCAAAGATAAGAACTGAAGCGACCTTATTATTATATAGCAAGCAAAAATCTTATAGATTTATCTCTCAAGAAGAGCCAACGGACAAATATAGTGTTGATTTTGATCAGGAATTATTGCCATCATAACTTAAGAAGTTAAAGTTTTAGATTTTCTTAGAAATCTTATACAATCAGAATCCGCGGTGAAAAAGGGTGGTTAGGACCTGCAGCAATTTAGTTCACGGGATATGGTACACTTTTCTTGACTATCAGTTGTATTACCAGGATGAATGAACTCTATTGAGATAAATATATGACCGTGAATCTAAACTTTAGATTTCTACGGATAACCTTGAGAAGAAAGCAACTACTAAGGGAATCTCTGAATAATACAATACTTCTCGTCCAACAATCTCTCGGTGAGCCTCAGAATACCGCCGATACGGAAACAAGGCTTTTTCCTTGTCCGGAAAAAGCCTTGTTTCTTTTCGTCCTTGATATGTATAGAAGCACTCGTGTTAATATGGATTTTTTCCTGATAACGAAGGGGGAGATACCAATCATAAAGCTTTTTCATTATTTGTCCATTTTGGATGAATGGATAGTTAATATTAACTGTGTAAGTAACCGCTAATCCTAGGTAGGTGGTTGCTTCACAGTTTTTATTTTTCTAAAATGAAGCTAAGAGGTGATTTTATTATGGCTAGAAAGAAAAGAATTTCTGAGATAAATGCGATTGATACAATGTTGAAACTATCTCTAATATAAACCTGTCCACTAAAATGACCACCTACTCCTTCTATTAATATCTATAGCTTTTACAAAACAACAGAACCGGGTCATGAATGAAACGAGATCTAATTAAAGTTACTTCAATCTGTAATCCCTTAATTGTCGATTTGACTTTTTTCTTGTTCCTAACCTACCCTTTTCAATATCTCAACTTGGGAAATCGGCGCAAAGCGTTAACGTCTACGCCAACATTAATGACATTAGGACCAAGAATAGATTTAAACCTCTTTTTGATTGAGAGATGAAAACACCTCTTATTAAATTCAGTTGCCGAACTTAATAAGAGGTGTTCTATAATATGATTTATGGTACCCGTTATTTGCTTAACTAATTTGGTATGATCGAACTTAGAAAAGCTCAAATTTTCTTTCTTAATTGCAGGCTATCTATTCCTTTTATTGATCCAATCAGTTGAAAGATCCATTGCAGCTCGAGCAGCATGAGTTTGGTCCAATGAATTTACCATGACAAAATCATGAATCATTCCTTGGAAACGAACTTGTGTCACGCCGACACCTGCATTGCGCAACTTACGTGCGTAAGCTTCACCTTCGTCTCGTAATACATCCGCTTCGCCATTCAAAATCATTGCATCTGGCAACCCCTTCAATTCCTCTATGGTAGAACGCAATGGTGAAGCAGTAATTTCATTACGTTCGGATTCATCAGTTGTATATTGATTCCAGAACCATTGCATGCCAGCTTTCGTTAGAAAATATCCTTCTGCAAATTGATTATATGATTCCGTATCAAAATTGGCATCCGTTACTGGATAATATAAAACTTGTTGTTTGATTGGAATGCCTCCACGCTGTTTAGTCATGATCGTCATTACCGTGGCCATGTTTCCTCCAACAGAATCCCCAGATACAGTTAAATGATCGATATCGAGTTTTTCATCTTTAGAAATGGTCTTCAATTTTTGCAAGATCGAATAGTTTTGTTCAATAGCTGTAGGGTATTTTGCTTCTGGAGAACGATCGTATTCAGGAAACACTACTACTGAATTGGTTCTAACTGCCAGTTCTCGCACCAATTTATCATGGGTATTTTTACTACCAAATACCCATCCCGCTCCATGAATATAGTAAATTACAGGAAGTTCGCTTGTATTCCCTTTAGGTCGTATGAAACGGACATTAATTTCGCCCCATTTCCCTGTATCCATAATTTTATCTTCAATGTCAACATCTAATTTAATCACAGGAGATTCTTGTACTTGTTCCAGTAAGGCACGACCTTCTTCTGGTGGTAATTCATAGATACGTGGGTGTGGCGCATTTGCTTCGCTAAATTCAACCGCTTCTTTTTCTAGTGAAATTCTTTTTACCATAATAACGTCCTCCTAGCTAATTTTTGTTACAAGACAACATTACCATTTTCAAAAAAATGAGAAAAACATGCTGCTTGTGACTAAAGTAGTAATCGAATCAGACTTATTCATTAACTATAGGAATGATTATTTAAATGACTAGTTTTCGATAAAAAAATGGAACATCCGATTTTAGTCGTTCGAAAATCTAGTTTCCTTATCGCTGCTCGGACCTCACACTCGTTCATTTATAAAATCCAAATAACCGAGTGTTTCTCTATAGGTATGTGTTTTAACACATTCTAGGATATTTTAATTCATTGTGGCGCTTTCTCGATAATTCGGGATATGTTATAGCTGTCATTCACTATCATTGGATTTATAACTTGTAAGAAGTTCAGAATCAAAAGACTCAGTAAAGTGGACACTAGGATTGTTAGCATAAAAATGATTATTGGAAAATAAAATAGAGATTTCATCACATGTGTTAAAGTCAGGGTGCTAAAAACCTTAAAAAATCAACAGGGAGGAATCTCTTATGAAAATTGTCTAACAAGCTGTGGAGAAAATCAGTCAAGAAATGATGACTCAATTTGTTGGATTCCAAAATCACACTGTAAATAAAAATAGTATTCAATTTTAAACCAACAATTTCTTGCGGCTCAAGATGGAAGTACTCTGTCCTTTGATCCATTTTCCATTAAACGGGGAAATAAAATTAAAATTATTTAAAGAACAGAAAATAAGTGGAGGGATTATCTTCTATAAGAGAGAAAGAGGCGGTTATTTATAATTAATAAAACCTATTCTGAAAAAGAGACGTTTTGATCACGTGCTATTTCTCCTCTAGTGCGTCAAAATATTATACTCCTGCTATATTTCTTTGATAGTAAAATTCAAATAGACACTGTAAATTACTAACTTTCCTTTGATGACTCTTGGAAAAAGGACTTCTTTTTGAGGTCCTTTTTTTGTATTCAACAGATTTCTTAAAAATGTACTTTTAAAGTACATTTTTAGGAAATCACTTAAAGCATACGCATGCTAAACTCCATTCTCTGAGAACTCTTGTATGGGAAGAGAGGGATTCTTGGAGGCTCAGCTAGACATAGGAGAAATGATTGGATGAATAAAAAAAAGCATCTCCTCGAAGTGAGGGGATGCTTTTCATAACTTATAAATTCAAATAATTATTAATTGTAACCTGTAAATCTCTTGGTTTAGCTAAAACCAAGATGATGAATCATTATCGAATCCTATAAATAACAATTATAGGAAACATGTTAATTATATTGTAATCTAACGAACTGGAAAAATCAACTTAATTTTAATAATAACTGTTGCATTTATCATGAATTTCACTGGTTACATGAAATTAAGAAAAAGTCGAAAGGTCGAAATCAAAATATTCGGTGAAATGACTGTTTACTTAGTACGTCATTTTCGCCGTCAAAATAAAAGGAGAAAGCTATGCGTAGAGGAGAAAATATTTATCAAAGAAAAGACGGACGTTGGGAAGGACGCTATCGTAAAGGACGAAAAGCTGATGGACAGGTGAAATACGGCTATGTCTATGGAAAATCCTTACGAGAAGTACGAATGAAACTGTATCCGTTAAAAGTGCGTTATCAAACCATTCAGTCGATGCAAGGAAGTTCATGCATCCCTTTAGAGGAATGGGGCTGCCAATGGTTACGGGCGATTAAAAAAGACGTGAAATTGTCCACCTATGCAAATTACCAATACAAGTTGACCAAATATGTCTTTCCATTTATTGGCGATCGCTCGCTAAATGAGCTGACTCACGAAACTGGGAACCACTTGGTTCAACAGTGGAGTCTGTATGGGTTAAAAAGCTCGACCATGAAGGTGGTTATGCAGATCTTAGGCCAGTGTTTAAACAAGGCGAAGAAATGTGATCATATAAAGGAGAACCCTTTTTCTTCTATTAAATTACCGAAAGAACGGAAACAAAAAATTCGTTCACTGACCGAAAAAGAACAAGAAAAGCTAGAAACAGCGGCGATAAACGTAGGCGGCGTCCGCGGATTACCCACGTACTTAGCCTTGAATACCGGCTTACGCATTGGAGAAATTGCTGCTTTGCGTTGGACAGATATTGATTTTGAGCGAAATCTAATCCAAGTTTCTCATACCTATCAACGACTGGCATTAGTAGATGGGCTACGGAAAACCCAACTCGTGTATGACACCGTGAAAACGGAAGCGTCGGCACGTCTCGTTCCTTTCGGAACGATATTGAAGAAAAAACTGCTTCGATTAAAGAGACAATCCACGAGTCAGTATGTCTTTTCAACCAATGATCGCCCAATGGAACCACGTTTGTTAACGTACTACTTCCATCAATTACGTGAAGCTACAGGAATTCAAGATATCCATTTTCACCAACTACGTCATACGTTCGCGACTCGTTGCTTGGAGGTACAAGGAGATATTCTGTCTGTCAGTGCGATCCTTGGGCATACATCTACACAACTGACCTTAGATACCTATGCGGATTCACTGATTGAGCAGCGGATGCAGGTGATTGTTCAATTGGAGAAAAGGCATCAGAGAGTAAATGAATAGCTAAAAGCAAAAATTAAAAAATTTTTGAAAGAAGAATTTTCGGTTATTCTTTTTTTATTTTTTAAGAAAGCGCTTACTCCGAGAGTGAATAATTTCACTCGATAAAATGCTACTTGTTATTAAAAAAAATCGGTTTTCAATTAGTCTTTTTTGTTATTAGCCGTCAACTTTCGTCAAGCCCCCTTCCAAAACAGCTTTGTATCAATAGTTCTAGCACCCAACTTGGTTTTAGCTAAACCAAGAGAAAAAAGGGGCATTCTTCAAAAAAGGAAAAGTGTCTCCTAAGTTCATTGTACGACTTGTTTCTTTTAATATCAATTGTGCGTTTTCGCACATTTAGATATACTAAACTATTTTATTACAAGGAGAGAAAAGAGATGAAGAAAAAATTATTGGCAGGTTTAGTAACAAGTGCAACTTTGGTCGGTATTTGTGTGGCAGGAGGTCTGAATGTATCGGCTACAGAAGTAGACAACGCGGATACTGAAATAGGGATCGGCTTTACTGGACATGGACCTGGGACAATCCCTGGACCATTAGAAATTCAATGGGCCCCATTGAAACTCGATTTCCACAATGCAAATACGGTGAATACGGTTGTTAAAGATTTCCCAGAGATCACAGGGAATAAAAAATATGCCGTAATCAGTGATACACGTGCAGGCGCCACCGATGAATGGAAATTAACGGCACAATTAACAGAATTAAAAAATGCAGCTGCGACTGAAACCCTAACGGGTGCCATTTTGAAATTTGATTCTGCTCTTCAAGGGTACCAAGGCATGAACGCGCCAGAAGCACCAGGTTCAATTATTGCAGCTGGGGCACGTACAGCAACGATCTCATCGTCCAGCCAAACAGTCAATGCTGGCGGAACAGCAGTGACAGTGATGCAAGACGGCACAGGTACAGGGACATTCCAAGGACAATCGGCTATGGAAATGGACAACATTGAATTAGAAGTACCTGCAAATGCCGCACAAGTGGGCGAACAATACCAAGGGACATTGACTTGGTCATTGGATGACACGCTCTAATTAAGAAAGTAACCATTTGGGGGAGGAGTGAAACTCCTCTCCCTTTTCATCTTTGGATGAATAGTTAGGAGGCCACCTGTGAGACAAAAAGTCATGTATTCAACACTTGTCTGTTCCTTTCTTCTGTGTCTGCTTTTATTTCCAACACGCAGTTTCGCGGACGAAACCGGGACGGAAGAAAAGATGGGGTTTTCAGTGGAAAGTATCATTCCAGAGAATCAAGTGGATCGGACAAAGACCTATTTTTATTTATCGGTCATGCCCGAACAAACACAGACCATTCAAGTCAAGCTCAAGAGTTTACAAGAAGCCCCTGTGACTGTTCAAATCAACATTCATGACGCGGTAAGCAGTTCGATCGGCGCCATTGATTACGCCCA
>NZ_BJED01000011.1 GCF_005405485.1 Enterococcus hulanensis
AAAAGCTAGTTCGTGAAGCCAGACATGGATATACCCGCTACAAAGCGATTTATTCATGTGAAAATTTTATACTTTCTGCCAGTCAAAAAAAGATGAGGCAAGAAGTTCTGCCTCATCTCAATAGCTATTCACTTGTCAGACTATGCTGCGTGTTGTGATTTGCGGTAGCGAATAACTGCAAAGCTCATTAATGCGCCCCCGATGATCAAGAATGCAATGATCCCTGCTCCACCAGTAGATGGTAAGAAACCGTCTTTTCTAACATTATCAATTTCTAGTTCCAAGTTATCGTCATACGAGCCTTTTTCAACTACAAAATCTACAAGTCCATCTAATTTGTTAAATCCATCTGGTGCTTTGATTTCTCGTAAATAGTAGGTTCCGTACGAAAGCCCTTCAACTTTAAACTTACCATCATTTTCTGAAGTATACTGAGTAGCGTTATCATACTTTTCATTTGTTCCAACAGGAATCCAATCAACTACTCCGTTACTGATTTTCAAATAAGATTCATTATCTTGTGCATCTTTCTTGATAACTACGAATTTCGCTCCACCTAAGCCTAGTTCATTGTCAACATCACGTTTAAGGAATTTCTTACCACCAGTAATAATCGCTGGGATTTCTGGATTATACTCATCTTCATCTGTAACTTTATCGTTTGTAAAAGTTACAGTAAATCTATTATTGATTTCTTCATCCACTTTTGTAAATTCAGTAAATGAAACTGTATAATAAATTTCCATTTTCTTCCCTGCATATTTAGCTAAGTACTTAGCCGTTTTTTCCGATTTATCATAATTCGCTTTACCTGATCCTTTACTTGTTGCATTGTTCAAATTAGTTTTGATTTCAAATCCAGCTGCCTCTCCATAAGGGTATTTATCGCCAAAAGGTTTTAAGACTGCATGATCCTTAAGGAAGGAATCTTTTTCATCCGGATTTCCATCAAATTGAATTTTGTCGATACCTTCAAACTTAACACCAGTTTTATCAAGTTTATCTTTAAATTCCAATTTAGTGTAACGAGTACTTAGTGTGCCATTAGAGTCAAGAATCTCACCAATTTGACTTGGAATAGTAAAACTTACACGGAAATGGATTTGTTTCCCAATTTCATAATCATGTACTCCATCTTGATCCGTGTCTTCCCGTTTATTTCCATTATCATCAATGACTTCTTTTTCTACATCCAAACCTTTCACTTTATTTTTAGGATATAAGTGAATATCATGGATTTGACTCGCATCACTAGGATCAATCGCTGGCAAGGTTAAAATCACTGGTGTTCCAATCTCAACACCTGGTTTTTGATGTTCTTCAAAATAGTAAATATTGTAGAGTCCCTTCTCATTACGGGTTGGCAAATCAGAAAATATCGCTTCCCCTTCTGAGTCAGTCGTTTGATCAGCTCCTACTTTTTTTGCCGCTGACTTATTCAACTGAAATTCTAACATCAATTTTTTTACAGCTGCTTTATACTCAGCTTCATTTTCTGAACCAGTCAACTTTCCATTTAGTTGACCATAAAAATCATCGGTAATATTCCATGCACTAAATGTGATATCTGGTAATCCTGCATATTGATTAAAAGTCGGATCTTCCAAACCTGTGTTTTCCGTTAAATCAGTTGGAAACTCATCCATCTTTTTCTTGTGCAACGTCACATCAACGGTATCGGCCGCAAAAGCCGAATCTCCTAAACTAAACATTCCAATTCCGACTGGCAATAAACATACTAGCGCCATCAATAATCTAACTAAAAATCCCTTGCTCTTCATATTTCTTATCCCCCTTGTTTTTTTCTTTCTTTTATAATTTTAAATCCTATGAAACCAATGCTCATGAGTATCAAACCAAGAATGGTATAGTCCCGAACCAAATCATTTGTTGATGGAAACTCCTTACCGGATGAAGGGAAATCCTTCTCGATTCCCGGATTTTCTGAGGTAGTGTATGATTCTGTTTCAGTCGTTTCCTCCGGTGGTTCGACTTCTTGGGTAACATCTTGATACTTTCCATAAATCAATAAACGTTGTGCCTCATCCTTTGTTTCAGGATGGGTTTGCGGCAAGTACAATATGATCGGCAGCATATGATAGTTTCCTGTTTCGCCATTGGCTAAAATCATATATGCTGCATCTTTCTCCTCTTGATAACGAGGAACACTGAATGATACATTTCCGCTGCCATCTACTGGATAAGGCGTTTGATTCAACTTGACTAATTGCTCCTCTTTTACAAATGACTGCAACTCTTCTTTTGTTGAATAAGTGTTTAATAAGTATTCTTTGTCCTGTTTTTCATCCCCCCTACGATTTTCACGCCATTTGGTCAAATCATACACATCAAATCCCAGTTGCTCCGTTCCTTCTACCTTCTTCCCCTCTTCTGACCATGTATGAATCCATAAATCTACTTGTTCCTCTGTTGCTCTGGCGGTTGAGCCGAGCGAACAGGTTCCTAGAAGTAGAACTAGAATGAGTAAAAAGATTTTTTTCATTCCTAGCCCTCCCTTCTACTATGAATTAAATAGAAGCTGCCTAAACAGATTCCTGAGACAACAAGTCCCGTCGCTACTAATAATAGAACTTGAGACGTTTTTCCTCCTGTACTTGGAAGTATCCCCGCTTTGGCCTTATTATTCGTAACTTTCAGATTGATTGTATTTGCGCCGCCATTTATCCCACCTGATCCAGAAACATTCGGATGTGGAGAAATCTCCACTTTTCCATCTTGCTTGATAGTGAAACGGATCGGTTCTTGGATAATGCTGTACTCATCTGGCGCTTTTGTTTCAACTAGTTCATAACTGCCTGCCTTCAACCCACTAAAATTAAAGGTTGGTCCAGTTACTTCTGTTCTTTCATAACTTGGTCCCTTCAGCTTAAAGGTTGCCCCGCTAAGAGCTTTATTCTCAGCATCTTTTTTCTCTACCTGTAAAGAAAAGTCATTCAATATGTTGGTTGCTTTATAGGCATCTGTGCTGTCCTTAACTTTTGCGACTAATGATGTCGGCGGATTATTCTCAGTAACCTTTATTTCAAAGAACGGCATCTTTTTAAATCCTAAAGGCACATACGTTTCTTCTACTATAAAATCACCTATTGGTAAGTCACTGACCGTTACCTGTCCTGCTGAATTAGGTTCTAAATCTTGTGCGAGAAGCTTATTCGTTCCTTTTTGCTTTACCGTGAATTTCGGCAAGTCATTAGTAAAAGGTGTTGCACCATCTTCTAAAAACTTGAAGAATTTGTATTCGCCTTTCAGCATTTCATTCGTAATTTTTATACCACCAGCGACGAGATTCTCTGAAGTAAAGCTTTCTTGATTGACTCGCGCTTGTTTGTAGCCCTTCTTCCGCAGCGTTTCTAACACTCGATATTTGTGGTCGGCACCTCCTTGAACTGCTGAAAATTCAGCTTTCCAATTATTTCCTGGATTTAATGTCTTTGTTTCAACATCTGTCCAAGCAGATCCATCCCATTTTTGTAATACAGCGTTGACGCTATTTGGTCGTAATCCCCAATAATCATTGTCATCTCCTGCCCAAACCTTCTCGACTGGAATCACAAAGTCTTCTAATTGTACTCGTACAGAAGGGATTCCAAACTCCAATAAGTCATTGGTTCGTTCAGGGGTCGGCGCCAATGTGGTCGTCTTATTAGCTGGATACCACTGATTAGATACTGCCTCTGGTTTCAGGCGAATCGTATATTCCACTTCGATTTCCTGCCCGCCGGTTAAGTTGATATTTTCGACTTCAATCTGTCGATCGTTATTCGTTTTCTTGATTGCCGGCTTGGTCTCCGTATCAAAATAAGGAGCACCATTACTTACTTGTGTGACTTTTGGCTCTCCAACCAGCTCTACCATATCCCCTAATGGATCAATGATTTTCCCTTTATCAACAGTTCGAATAATCGTTTGGTACCACTCATCAAACTGTTTAGTAAGATCACTCGTGTTATTTGAATGGTAGAAAAAGTAATCTTTTTGGGCATCACCAGTAGCATTATTTTTTTTAGTCGCCGTCTTGTACATACCTTCGAGTAATTGATATACAGTATGGTCACCACTCGGAGAAGAAATTTGGACAGCAATGCTATGAATCTCAATCCCTTGTCTTTTCAATTCATAGGCAGTTGAGTTTGTAGTCGTTAAATGACTACTAATTTTTTGATTGTTTACATCTAAAGTATGATCATTAAATCTGGTATAAATTCCAGTTGATCCTAACAGTTCTCCTTTTTTGTAATTTGGTGCAGTCCCCATATCAAAGCTAGTAACCAAGGTTTTATCAAAATATAGGGAACTGTTCTGCTCAGCTGTCAACGGCTTCCAACTAGAGTTGGGTGCCCCGTCTGTCAGCATAAACAATAGTTTGTGCCGATCTTCTCCAATATCTGATGCTGGATCATTTAAAATATCCGCCGCTTCCTGCAATCCTCGTTGGGTAAACGTTGGTCCTGTTGGGCCTAGATTACTATAAGAAGTTACTATATTATCCCAATCTGCTGGCTTGTTGGATAACTTATGATGGGTATCACTTCTTGCCCACTTCTCAATACCTGGATCGTAACTAGCAAAGACATGGGCTCCGACACGAATCGCATTAGAGTTCGGATCACCAACCTTTTTCAAATTTCCAACAATTTGTTTAACTGCTGCTACGGCTGCTTTTTTCCTGCCGTATTCCGTCATTGATCCTGTATTATCTAATAGAAAGACCACATCCACCCCGGGTTTAAAGATCGTATTCCCGCGAACATTTAATTTCACTTTAAACTCATCTTTTTTATCTGTTTGTTGCGCATATTTACGCATCCATAAATTGGGATTTGACGCTTCTCCATATTTTATGTAAGAGCTCGTGTAATTATCCCCAGTGACATCCCAACTAGTTTCTCCATCCCAAGAAGTAACCGGGGTTCCTTCACTACCCCCTTGATGATTTTTGACATGCGTTTGACCTTCCGGCTGCCAAGCATATATAGGATACTCTCCACTTGCATCCTTTTTGTACTGTGTCTTTTTATTCGTGTATAGTGGTTTATACATCAGGTTCATACCTGCCCTTGCTGCTTGAGGACTGGCTTTTGTCAGTTTTGGTCCAATTAACTCCTTTGTCTCACCCGTCTGTTCTTTTGCTCCTCCTTTACTACTAGAAGTTTCTTTTGTCTCAGCCTGTTTTTCAGAGCTTTCTTGCTTTTCAGCAACCTCTTCTGCCACTAAAATGAATGGTTTCTTTCGATCGAGGATATTTTCTTCAAGCTCATCACCCTTTTGTTGATCCATTTGAACATATAAATTAAGTTTCTTTACGGATTTGGACAATTCAATCGTAATCTGATTTTCCGTTTCCATTGAAAACTCTTTTTCCATGAGCCAGTCTTCTTTTGCTTCCATATGTTTGACATGCGGATAAGCAACGACCTGATCTTTTTCATCAGTTAGCTTAAACTTTAAGCGCTGCTCAGTATCCGTCGTTTCACTTCTTCTTTTAAAATTCAAGTGCCACTCATTCGAATTCTTTTTCGACTCACTACTATAAGAAAGTTTTAGAAATTTCTCATCGATTAATTCATGTTTCAACGTTTCGGCATGTACCGTCGTTACTAGCGGAGCTAAACTAATAACTAAGGAAAGAAGCATTGCAAAAATCATGAACAGATTTAACTTTTTCATTTTTTCCCCTCCCTTCATTTTTCCCTTGCTGTCTTCCTCTACGACAATAATAGCCGATATTATTTTTCTTTGTTTTTCTGTATTTCAAATTATTTTTGTTATTACACTTAGTTTTTTGTTTGCTATTTTCAAGTCCAAATTAATCGAACGGTTATTCAATCCATTTTTTTAATATTAATTTTTATTATCTAATCCTCATTTGCTTAAAAAAAAATATATCATTTGACAACGAGACAGTTTTCGTCAAAAAAAGAACTCGCAAACATTTACGTTTGCGAGCCTTTTTCCAGCTAATGACTATTTAGTTGTTCTAATCTTCAATCCTCACCTATCAACCAGATAAATCACTGATCAGCTGCTGCAGCTGCACGATATTTTGACTAGTCAAGAAAGGATCGATGATCACTGTTGGGTAATCATAGGGCACTTCCTCGACACTGCTGGATGTGACCAAAGCATCGTACTTCGCCAATTCATGCCGATCGATTCGTGTATCCCGTGACCGTTCTTCGACAAAATGAATCTTGAAATTGCCATAGATCCGTTCTTCGATCTGCTCAGCCAAAAAGGTTTCTTCTGTCGGCGACAATTCAGAAAGCAGTAAAATCTTTAACGGATGGTCATTGGTTGCCAGCAGATTCAAACTTTGCGGTACCATCGTGATCAATAGATAAGCGTAGTTCCAAACAAAGTCATTTTCTTGATAGATCCGATATTTTTTAACAAAAGCTTCCGCAATCTTCAATACCTTCTTCACCGCTTGATAATGAGTCTCCATCATCTTCTCTAGGAATATCCCCCGTTGACGGTACAAAATATCGATAAACCTTCCCTTAGGCAAATACATCCGCTGATCATTGACTAAGACGATCGTCAGCTCACTGCGCTCCAGCTCATCAAGCGAGCGGCCAATCAGGCGATTGAAATCTTCCACTAGTTCATGATGCTTCTGATACATATCACGATAGCTTCTGCTTTGCTTCATCGCCGATTTCCATTGGTCTTCGCTAAAAATCAGCATATCCGCATAAGACAACCACAAGCAGTCCTTGATCTCTTCTTTAGTCAAGCGAACCCGAAAGACCTCCAAAGCCATACGTTCGAAAGCTTCTAAGGTTTCTTCATCAGGCAAGCTCAACGGACTTATCAGATCGTTCTCAGGATAGTGTCGGCCGTTTTTGATCCGCCACAGGCTGATATAGATGTTGTAGCTAAGGCGCTTCCTGAAAATATGACGATTTTCCAAATGATTGACTTGGATAAACTGATCCACTAAGTCGGTGATCGCCTTGATCTGGTAATCCTTCAAATCAACAAACAACGATTCTAAGCGGTCAGATTTTTCCAAAAAGTAACGATAGTAGAAATGTCGAATGACACTCTCTTTACCTTCGATCCGTAATGGACGATAATCCAATTTGATTCCGGCTTTTTTGAAAGCCGTTTCGACCTTTTTTAAATAGCGCTGCGTATTCGACGCACTCAAAAACAGCTTCTCAGCCAGATCGCTGATACTCGAACATTTTTCATAAAGTAATTCCTCAATAATCTGGAACTCTGGTGATTGCTGAAGAACATCTGCGTATAACCGATTGATACTTACATGCGGTTTGACTTGAACTTGGTAAAGCCCCTTAAATTTTTCAATATGAAAATCATCTTGTTCATCATTGATCATTTTGACGTCCTTTAATAGGATAGGCAATGAACACTCTAGTTCCTCAAGCAGTTGATCGCTTGGCAAGCCGACTTGACTTGCATAGAGTAGTTCAACAAAGCGCAGACGTCGTAAACTGCTTGTTCCTAAAACCTCTCTAAAATCCATTTCCTCATCCCCTTTTCTTCCATACTCCCTTTAATGCCTCATGTCCCTCTCTCAAAAGTTAAAAAAAGCATTAGTATCAACACATTGCGCATGCACCGAACTAATTTTTCCCTACCAACTGCGTCCTCTCATTGATCTGTTGCCTGAGATGCCCTTATCTCAGATCCTATTCATAAGAGGAGCTTTCTATCTAAAAAAGTTGCCTCTTTAGAATCATTTTTTGATTATTAAATTTTTGGATAATTCCCCCTCTTATTTACTGATATTTTGAAAATTTCGGCCTTGTGAACCTATGTATTTAATTTTTTTGAAAAAAATTTGTTCCTAAAAACAAATACTCCTTTTTTTCGAGTTAATTCCCGCAAGAAAAACCCAATTTTTTTACTATTTTTCTTTATATATATATGATAACGAATCTTATTTATTGATGCTTTTTCGTTGATATTTTATTTGCAGTTATTGTAAACACTTTAAAAGCTTTTGGATAATAAGATTTTTGCATTATGAAGTTATTTAAATCTTTTTCTTTATAAGACATTAATTTTATAAATACTCAAATTATAGAAACTAATTAAAATATTTGAATCAAAAACTTTAAATATCTTTCAAAAAAAAGAGTTTAAAAGCATTTCATCAACTTTTAAACTCTTTTAAATTTTATTTTCGGGATTCTGACCAAACTTTACTTTTTCCTTCTATTAAGATATAGAGAAAGGCTCGTCAACAGAATACCGCCCATAACCAGTATGCCCGCTGCCCATTGAAATGCCCGAATTCCCATACCGCCGGTGCTTGGCAAAACGCCTGCTCTCACCTTCTTATTTGTCACCTTCAACACGATCCGATTTTCCTCTTCAGTTACCCCGCCGATTCCAACAGCATCTTCATGAGGCGTGATCGTCACTTTCCCATCGAGCGCGATTTCAAATGTGATCGGTTCTTGGATTCGTTGATAGCCGTCCGGATTTTCGATTTCCTTCAAGCTGTAACTGCCCGGCCGCAACTTAGTGAAAGTAAACTCAGGTCCGCCTGACAGTGTTTCTTCATAATTTGGACCAGTTAATTTGAAAATCGCTCCTTCCAGCGGATTTCCTTGTGAATCAACTTTTTTAACACGCAATAAAAAATCGTTTAGTTTATTGACAACGCTATACGGTTCAGTGCTGTCATTCACCTTAAAAACAAGTGAAGTCGCAGAATCTGCCTCCGTAACCTTCAGCTCAAAGTTCGCCATTTTTTGGAAACCCACCGGAACATACGTCTCCTCCACTGTGTAGACACCGATCGGCACCTCGCCGAAACTGACTTCTCCGGCGCTATTTGGTGTCACATCCTCCGCGAGAACTTTTCCATCGCTGCGCTTGATCTGGAATTTTGGCAGATCATCAGAAAATGGCGTTTTCCCATCTTCCATGTATTTATTAAACGAATAGCTTCCCCGCAGCAATTCATTCGTGATCTTAATTCCTTCAGCCGCGATCGTCTCCGAGTTGAAGCTGTCTTGATTAATCGTCGGCGCTTTATAACCGTTTATTCGTTCATCCTCCACTACGCGATACGTATTTTCATCGCTGCCTTTGACCGCCGAAAAAGTCGCTGCCCAATTATTACCGGGATTCAACGCTATGGATTCGACGTCCTGCCAAGCGTTGCCGTCCCATTTCTGCAAAGTCGCCGTGACCTTATCTGGTCTCAGCCCCCAGTAATCGGATTTCCCTTGATAAGTATCCGACCAGATTTTCTTGACCGGAATAACAAAATCCGTCTTCTGCAGCCGAACCGAGGGACTGCCGAATTCGATCAAATCAGTTGTCCGTTCCGGAGTTGGTTTCAGCGTAGTTGTCTTATTGGTTTGGTACCATTTATTCGATTCGATCTCATCGGTTTTTAAGCGCACAGTATATTCCAGCTCAATCTCCTGATTGGCAGTCATGTTGAGATTTTCTACGTTGATTTGATCGGTAGATGTAGAAACGCTCGGCATATCGGCTGCCTCGATTTTCGGAGCACCGTTATCGACTTGAGTGATTTTCGGCGTTTTGCCATCCTCCTTCACGAATTCGACCATATCCCCTAACGGATCAGCGATCTCTCCTTTATCCACCGTCCGGATAATTCGTTGATACCAAGTCTTGATATATTCCGTCAGCTCAGAGGAATTCTTGGCATGATAAAAAAAGTAATCGGACTGCTTATCAGAGCCTTCATCGGCATTCGCTTTTCTTGTCGCCATCTTATATAACCCTTTTAGTAAATCTGATATGCTGTGGTCTTTCCCATCAGAAGTAATCCTTAATGCTAAACTATGAATCTCGATTCCTTCACTTTTCAGTTGGTAAGCTGTCGAGTTCGTCGTAGTCAAATGACTCGAAATTCTTTGCCCATTTAAATTTAATGGGGAGTTGAATATGGTTTTATTCCCCTCGGCTCCTAACGTTAAACCTGGTGAGTAATCTGGTTTGGTCCCGCTGGCAAAACTAGTGACCAAGGTCGGATCATAGAAAAGGGAATCATTTTTTTCTGCTGTCACAGGCTTCCAGCTTGAATTCGGCGCCCCATCCGTCAAAATAAACAGTAATTTGTGGCGCTCTTGTCCGGTATTCGTTTCCGGATCATTAAAAATATCTTTAGCCTCTTGCAATCCTCTTTGCGTAAAGGTAGGACCTGTAGCGTGCAACGACTCATAAGATGACTCGAGCTTGCGCCAATCGGCTGGATCGCTGGATAACTTATGATGGGTCTGCTCTCTGGTCCAATTCCATTCTCCTTCAAGCTGCTTATCGTAACTGGCAAAGATATGCCCGCCAATGCGAATGCCGCCGGTACTGGGGTCAGCTACTTTTTCGATTTCATCGAGAATATTTCCTAACGCTTTGACACTATCTTCCTTATTACTCACCGCTCTCGTTGTCATTGAGCCAGTATTATCCAGTAAA
Organism: Enterococcus hulanensis; assembly: GCF_005405485.1. Classification (GTDB taxonomy): domain Bacteria; phylum Bacillota; class Bacilli; order Lactobacillales; family Enterococcaceae; genus Enterococcus_A; species Enterococcus_A hulanensis. The sequence continues at coordinate 10,450 of NZ_BJED01000011.1, forward strand.
AAGACGATATCGACACCAGGCTTATAAGTCGTATTGCCGCGAACATTCAGCTTGATCTTAAACTCATCCTCTTTATCCGTTTGCTGAGCATATTTTCGCAGCTGAATGTTTGGATCTGCCACATCCTCACCATATTTGATATAGGATTGGTCATGATTATCTGCTGCTACATTCCAGCTGGTTACATTGTCCCAACCGGTTTGATTTTCAATCCCTCCCTGATGGTTCAGCACATTGGTTTGCCCTTCCGGCTGCCAGGCAAACTCTGGGTAAGTTCCCTTCTTATCTGTTTTGTACTGCGGTACTTTATTCGTATAGATCGGACTATACATCGAACTCGCCGCCTTATTACTAGCGGATGCTCCCGTCTGACTAATCTTCGTTTCCTTTGGGCCAATAAATTTTTCTGAACTTGCTTCGATCCCTGCAGAACTTGCTTTCGTATTCGCCTTTTCAGAAGCTGACGTTTTTCCTTGTTCAGCGGTCGCTGTTTCGAGAATATACGGTGCCGTCCGTTCTAGAATATTCTCCTCGATCGTTACTTGGTCATTATCAGTCACTTTTTGTTGATCCATTTGGACATATAGCTGATGCTTTCCAGCAGTGCTCGCCAAATCAAGCGTTAGTTTCCCCGCTGTTTCGCCTGAAAAATTCTCTTCCAGCAGCCAGCCACTTTCCTCTACCATGTGGGCCGCCTCGGAATAATCAATCACTTGATCCATCGCATCGGTAATTTTAATTTTTAAGCGCTGCCGCTCCTCGCTTTTATGTTCAAAATCCAGAACGAGCTGATTCTTTTCTTCTATATATATATAGGAAAGCTTTAAATCTCTTTCATCAATTAACTGAATCCCTGCATCTGCGTGAACAGTCACGATCGTTAGGGCCATTTCAGCAACAATTGAAAAAAGGATAAATAGACATACCCAAAAAACTGTATTTTTCATTCTTTGCTTCTCCATTCACTTTTTTCTTCTTCAGAATAGCAGATATTCTTTTTTTTTACTTTTCATAAAAAAAAATGTTTAAGTTATTAAAAACCCTATATACACTGCTGTTGAGCGTATTTTTATTTCACTTCCGTTTTATTAACTTTTTTCTTTTTTCATTATTAAAGTAAAGGGTACTCATTTTTATTAAAAAAAATAAAGAATTAGAATTATTCGTTGCTGAGAATGCAAATAAAAAGCGCGTGACAGCTTACAAATCCCGCTATCACGCGCTTTTCTTAACATTGTTTTCTTCTATTATAAATTTACGCAAAAAAAAACCGAAACTTGCAAATAAACAAGTTTCGGTTCCATATTAATTACTTAAATCTTCACCATTGGTTTCGATTACTTTTTTATACCAATCAAATGATTTTTTCTTGCTGCGTTTCAAGGTTCCGTTGCCTTCGTTATCGCGGTCCACGTAAATGAAGCCATAGCGTTTCTTCATTTCGCCAGTTCCGGCAGATACAAGGTCGATACAACCCCAAGTTGTGTAGCCCAATAAGTCAACGCCGTCTTGATCAACTGCATCTCTCATCGCTTGGATGTGCTGTGCCAGATAATCGATACGATAATCATCTTCGACATAACCGTTTTCGTCCGGTGTATCAACAGCACCCAGTCCATTTTCTACAACAAACAATGGTTTTTGGTAACGATCATACAAATCGTTCATTGTGATACGCAATCCAAGAGGATCAATTTGCCAGCCCCATTCGCTTGAATCCAAGTACGGGTTCTTCACAGATGCGAAGATATTTCCAGCAGTTTGTTCCAACAATTCAGGATCGGTTGTCGCTACACGAGATGAATAGTAAGAGAATGAAATGAAGTCAACAGTGTGAGCTTTCAACAACTCTTCGTCGCCTTCTTCCATTTTCACTTCGATCCCTTTACGTTCCATTTCCTTCAACGCATATGCTGGGTATTCGCCACGAGATTGTACATCGATGAAGAAGTAGTTTTCACGTTCTTCTTTGCGGCCTTCCCAAACATCTTCAGGTTTTGGTGTATATGGATAGTAAGAACCTGCCGCTAACATACAGCCGACTTGGTTTTCTGGATCTACTTCATGGGCGATTCTTGTAGCAATAGCTGATGCTACTAACTCATGATGCGCCGCTTGATATTTAACTTGATCTTCGTTTTCGCCTTCTTCAAAGTATAACCCTGCGCCCATGAATGGAGCGTGCAAGATCATATTGATTTCGTTGAAGGTCAACCAGTATTTCACTAATCCTTTATAACGAGTGAAGATTGCATTACACAAGTTTTCGTAGAAGCCGACTAATTCACGGCTGCGCCATGCACCATATTTTTCAACTAAATGCATTGGGCAGTCAAAGTGCGTGATCGTTACTAATGGTTCGATCCCATATTTTTTACATTCTTTGAAAATGTCTTCGTAGAATTTCAAGCCTTCTTCATTAGGTTCCTTTTCGTCGCCTTTAGGGAAGATCCGGCTCCAAGCTAATGATAAACGATAGGTTTTAAAGCCCATTTCGGCAAATAGCGCGATATCTTCTTTCCAATGATGGTACATATCGATCGCTTCTTTTGCTGGATAGAAATGCTCATCATCAAAATTGAACATTTTCTTTTTACCAGCGATAACGCCAAAACGATCTTCACCAACTGGTGCTAAATCGACGTTTGCCAGACCGCGTCCGCCTTCGTCATATCCGCCTTCACATTGATTGGCAGCTGTTGCGCCGCCCCATAAAAAGTCTTTTCTAAATCCCATTAATGATTTCCCTGCTTTCTAAACTTTTTCTAAATCTAATTCACGAGCTACTTCATCTTGTACTTCGATGCCGTCTTTTTCTAAGCGTTCGATCGTTTCCTTGAAGTTTGGCAAGTGATCTTTGTGTGCGATAAATAATTCATCCATGATACGTTGTGCTGTTTTACCAGAACGAACCATTGGGTTGATCGTAAATGCTTGCAAAGCAGTGTTGTAATCCCCAGTAACTGCTGCTTCGATCGTTAATAATTCCATTGCTTTCATAACTTGCAGCCAGCCGCGTTCTGCTGTTGGCAATTCGCCAAAGGCTACGTTGCGAGCACCTTGTCCGCCGATATAAGCAGAAACTTCAACGACGCAGTCTGCTGGAAGATCTGGCACAGCACCATTGTTTTTAGTAGAAACAACCAATTGCGTATTTTTGTTTGCGTAGATAGAAGCAATTGATTCGCAAGCCGCATCAGAATAATAAGCGCCGCCGCGTTGTTGTAGTTGCTCAGGTTTGTAATCCAATTTCGGATCTTTGTATAATTCAAACAACTCTTGTTCAGTTTTCTTCACTTGTTGAGCACGCGTTCCAATTGTTTTGTATTCTTCCAAAGCGTGTGCTAGGGTTTCTTCTTCTTGGTAATAGTAATGGTGATACCCGCAAGGAATCATTTGCATTTGTTCCAAAATCTCTCTTGGGAATGGAATATCATGGATATTTTTCGGCATTCCAGTTTCGTCGCCTTCGTACATTTTATTGATAATATCCATCGTTACGTCTTTACCATGGTCATCAGCCACTTTATGCCAATGGAAGTGATTCAAGCCAGCAAATTTGTAAATCAATTCATCAGGCTGCTTGCCTAACATTTCAGGTTCCACCATCGTTGCCATTACTGGTACATTACACAAGCCGATGACTTTGTCCCATTTACCATAACGAACAACTGCTTCAGTCACCATACCGCTTGGGTTTGCGAAGTTGATCAGCCAAGCATCTGGACATAAACGTTTCATATCTTCAACGATTTCTAAAATGATCGGAACAGTCCGGAACGCTTTGAACATACCGCCAGCGCCATTTGTTTCCTGACCTAACATCCCGTAATAAGCTGGAATACGTTCATCTTTGATCCGCGCTTCTAACAACCCTACACGGAACTGAGTTGTAACAAAGTCTGCATCCTTCAAGGCTTCTTCACGGTCTAAAGTCATATGGATTTTTACATCATAAGGAGAAGCATCCCACATCCGTTGAGCCATAGCTCCAACGATTTCTAATTTTTCACGACCTGCTTCAATATCGACTAACCAGATCTCGCGAACTGGCAATTCATCATAACGTTTGATAAAACCTTCCATTAATTCTGGTGTGTAACTACTTCCTCCACCAATCGTAGCGATTTTTACTCCTGCTGACATTCGATCGACTCCTTCTATTTTTATTTACAATCTAATTATCAGTGATGTAAACTTTTTATTCAATCCGTTTACAAATTATTCCACCTCTATTTACAAAAAGAGGATTGAAAACGATTTATTTTGTAAATTCAGGTGGATTTTTTTCGCAAAGTCTCTAAAATAAGCATACAGATGTTTACAAATAATCTATAATGAATGTAAACATAAGGAGGGCTCGCCATGCTATTATCGGAAAAAATGAAACAAACAGATTTTTCCAACGCAGAAAGTGCTTTGGTAGAATTTATTTTAGCTAAAGGAACCGCAATTGAACCCCTGACGATTAAGGAAATTGCCGAAGCCAACTACGTTCATCCTTCTACCTTGATCCGTGTAGCAAAAAAATTAGGCTACAAGGGCTGGCTTGAGCTGCGGACAGAATTTTTAGCTGAACAAACCTATCTGCAAACCTACTTTGAGGATGTCGATGCCAATTTCCCATTCCAAAGCAACGATGGATTAATGACGATCGCCAATAAAATGGCTTCCTTAGAACGATCCACGATCGATGACACCTTGAGCTTGCTCAATCACGACGATCTGCAAAAAGCCAAGCAGCTTTTATTGAACGCGAAACAAATCAAAATCTTCGGCAGCAACGCCAATTTACTGATTTCGCAAGATTTCGCCTTGAAAATGCGCCGCATCAAAAAAAATGTCGTCACTAGCCAAACAATGGGCGAAGATGCTTATGAGGCCTTCAATAGTCAAGAAGACACCTGCGCCATCTTAATTTCTTATACCGGTGAAAATGGTTTTATCATGCAGATCGCAAAAATCCTGCAAAAGCAGAACATTCCGATCATCGCTTTAACCAGCATTGGTGAAAATTCATTAGCGTCGGTCAGCCAAGCCGTCTTACGCATGACAACACGTGAACGGCTGTATTCCAAGATCGCCAATTTCACGATCAATTCCTCTATCTGCTATTTGCTGGATGTCTTATACAGCTGCGTCTTCGCAGAGGATTATCAAAAAAATCTCAATCACCTGATCGCTATCAGCGAGTTGGTTGATAATCGAAAAACCAGTTCAGCCATCATGGCCGAATCACCAGAGTCAATGATCCACTTTACTGAGTCATTTCGACCAAATTAAAGTTCGGGGCGTTTGCCCCGAACTCTTTTTTGCTTCAATAAACTAGACTAATACGGTCAACAGCTCATCACTGTTACAAACATCTTCTTGCTTGTCTGATTCGATAATGTCTAAGTAATCAGCCGTGTTCGTTACAATAACTGGTGTCTCAACGCTGAAGCCAGCCGCTTCGATCGCTTCAATATCGAAGCTGACCAATTTATCTCCGCGTTTCACTTTTGCCCCTTGTTCTACATGTGCTTCAAAATATTTTCCATCTAATTGAACAGTATCTAAACCGATATGGATCAATAATTCTAGTCCGTTATCTGAAATTAACCCAATCGCGTGTTTTGTTGGGAACAGCGTCATCACGGTACCATCGAATGGAGCCACTACTTCACCAATTGTCGGATGAATCACTACACCTTTACCTAACGCACCTTGAGCAAAAGCTTCGTCCTTCGCTGTTTCTAACGGCATCATATTGCCTTGAACAGGTGAAGTCACGATTTCTTTACGAACGCCCATTTCATTTTGAACTTCTGTTTTTTCTGTTACTTCATCATCTTTCCAGAACAACATCGTTGCTACGAAACTGAAGACCATCGCTACACCAACTGCGATAAATTGTGTAATCATGCTGCTAACGTCATTGTTTGCAGTATCAATGTGGCTTACAAAACCAAAAGCACCTAAACCACCCATGATAAAACTTTTCGCTCCGAATAATCCAGTGATCAATCCACCAATCGCCGCACCGATCATTGAAATCAAGAAAGGTTTCTTCTTAGGTAATGTTAATCCATAGATTGCCGGTTCTGTTACACCAAAAATCCCTGAGATAACTGCTGGAATACAAAGCTCTTTTAATTTTTTGTCTTTTAGTTTGAAGAACATTGCGAATACAACCGCTGTTTGAGCAAAGCTGGCCGCAAATGAAGCCGCTAAGATCGTATCAAAACCTAATGTTGAAAGATTGATCATCGCTAACGGGATCAAGCTCCAGTGTAAGCCGAAGATAACCAAGGCTTGCCAGAAGAATCCAACGACAACACTCATTAGAACTGGAGAGAATTCATACAATGCAGTAAATCCGCTGCCTAGAATATTCGTCAAGAACGTAATTACTGGACCAATAATCAGGAATCCGAAAAATACTGAGATCAAAATCGTAAACAATGGAACCAAGAATGTTTGAACCAACTCAGGAATGACTTTCTTCGCTAATTTTTGAATATGGCTCGCAAACCAGATAACTAAGATAATCGGTACCACACTACTTGTATAGTTGTTAGCGATAATTGGCAAACCGAAGACTTTAATAAATACTGGGCTTTCTAAAACCGTGTTAGCAAAAAGTGTCATGATTGGTTTGCCAGCACCTAAAGCCGAAGCCTGGATCGTTGGATAAACCAATGCAGCACCAATTGCGATACCAGTAAACTCGCTAACCTTGAACTTACGAGCAGCTGTCAGCCCAATAACGATTGGCATGAAATAGAAGATACAGTCGCCGGCTGCAGTAAGAAATAAATCAGTCCCGCTGCCTGCTTCATATAACTTGAAGTATAAGAATAACGCGTTGAACCCTTTTAACATCCCGCAGGCTGCCAATGCTCCCAAGAATGGTTGGAAACAGCTAGAGATCACATCGATCAAGCGATTGAAGATATTCCCCTTTTCTCCTTCATCCTCTTCGCTAGCTTCGCCGGTAATTCCCGCAACATCTAAAACATCCGCATACACTAACGGTACGTGATTTCCGATAACGACTTGGAATTGACCGCCGCTTTTCATGACAGTTACTACACCATCCATGTTTTTCAAAGCCTCTTCGTTGGCTTTGCCTTCATCCTTTAATTTAAATCGTAAGCGTGTAATGCAGTGTGTCAGGCTTCTGATATTATCTTTGCCGCCAACATTTGCGACAATTTTTTCTGCTAAATCATGATATTTACCCACTGTTCTTCCTCCTAAATAACTAGTCTTTTCGTAATGTATGCCTTCTTACTAAACAACAACCCGGGATTTATGTGTAAAGCAGACGGCGTCTAAATTCTATTGGCTTACTTTTTGTACTAATCGTGCGATATGAATCGTTAAATATAATTTCTCGTCATTTGACATTTCATAGTGATATTTTTTACTAATAAAATCAGCAATTCGTTCTACACATTGATAGGCGTTTTGATATTTCTTTTGAATAATCAAAAGCAGTTCGTCATCTGTTTCATCAGTCAGTTGCCGATGGCTCATAATCCGAGAAGCAAAGAAACGTAAATGCGTCGTAAAACGATAGAAGTAGACAGATTCCTCATCCAGTTGAACTTTAAAATAATAGCTGGTAATTTGAATGATCTCCTGCATCAATTCCGCCATCAAATAGGCGTCTTCATTATCACTTTCCGTTTGCGCATTCACTAGATGCAAAGCGATATTTCCCGCTTCGTCTTCTCCTAGATCAATTCCAAACTGTTCTTTAATCTTTTTTACCGCGCTCACGCCAACTGAAAATTCATCTGGAAACAAACGCTTAACATCCCACAATAATAAATTCCGAACCCGAACGCCTTCTTTCACTCGTTGGATCGCGGCGTATAAGTGATCAGTGATCGATATATATAGCGAGTCATTCAACGGATTTTTCAATGTAACCTTCGCTTCATCAATGATGTCATTGGCGATTTCTACATAGGTAATCGGAACATCTACTAACAATTCTTGAAACTTATGGAACAAATCACTATTCGCAAGGTGATAGGTTTTGTCGATCGCCTCCTCGGCTATCTCGTCCCCTATTTTTTTCTGAAAGGCTAGACCACGCCCCATCGCGACGATCTCGTTATTTTTTTGATCGGTCGTGATGACTACATTGTTATTCAAAATCTTCTGAATCTGCATCCAATGCTCCTCCGTTCTGTGACATTCGCTACTAAAAATCATTTCCACTGACTTCGTTCACTTAAAATGATAGATATCTTTGTAATCGTTGTCAAACCCAAGATTGTTCTTTTTTATAAAGTCACCTCCTGTTTTAGAGCAACAAAAAAACCCAATGAGGGCACGACAAATAAATCGTACACATCATCAGGTTTAGCTTGTATTTAAACAATCACTATCCATCACTTGGTCTATTTAATTCAAAGTTAGCTTAACAAATGCAGAAAGCGCTGTCAACAGGTTTTACAAAAAATATTTTTATCCTCCCCTTTCTTGTAAATCAAAATCCGCTCACTTACTATGGTTAGTTTCGCGAAAAAAGCGATGAAATGAACAGATTTTTACAAAAAAAAGGGCTAGTCACAGAAATGACTAGCGAAATGAAAAAAAACATGTTGTTGGTATAATTAAAGTAACGCACGAACCTTAAGTGAAGCTTAAGAAGAAAAATAGCAAACAGATTAATTGAACTATTCACGATTCTCCTTTAGTGTTAAATATAAGAAAAAGGAAAGGAAGAAATTTCAATGACCAAAAAAATTGCAGTACTTGTTACAGATTTAGTTGAGGATGTTGAACTGTCCTCTCCAAAAGAAGCACTAGAAAATGATGGAAACGAAGTAACCTTGATCAGCTTTGAAGCCAATCAAGAAATTACTGGCAAACAAGGAAACAAATTTACCAGTGATAAAGGAATCGATGAAGTAAAACCTGAAGAATTCGATGCCTTATTGATCCCTGGTGGATTCTCACCCGATCAATTACGGAGTGATTCACGCTTTGTCGCTTTTGTAACCTATTTCCTAGACAAAAATGAACCATTATTCGCTATTTGCCATGGACCACAATTATTTATCCAAACAGGTCTTACTAAAGGCCGCACGATGACTGCCTATACAACCGTCCGCCCTGATGTCGGTTATGCAGGTGCGATCGTCAAAAATGAACCCGTTGTGGTGGATAACAAATTAGTTACCAGTCGTACACCGGATGACCTGCCTGATTTTAATAAAAAAATTGTAGAAATCCTGCACGCATAAATCAAAAAGGACTAGAATTCTAGTCCTTTTTTGTTTGAATCAATTATCAACAAATGCTTAAAAAATTCTGCTTATTTTACGAAACCTACTGCCACACTGTTCAAGCCGTTCGAACTTACAAAAGCATTAATGACCGTTCCATTTTGCGGAAGGTATCCATCCTTTTCCTTGTTCTTATTGAACTCCTTGATCGTAAAAATGATAATCTGTTTAAACGTCATAAAATCGCTCCTTTCATTTAATAAGAATTTGTTTTATTCGCTGACTCTTTTCTAATTTTAAAAAACGCGCTAACCATTAATAGTGCTGTCGAAAACCCTTTGGCAAATTCCAGCAAAGCTGTATCCGCGAAGTTGGAAATAAAAAATGCCAGCAGCATCAAAACCAACGAGAATTTAAAAAATGCCTCATAGTTTTTTACCATATCCAATCCACTCCTTTTCAAACACCCCGATATATCGCTCCAAAAAAGATTATTATCCATTTTACCAAATGCAAAACGGCTTTGTAAACGCCATCATTTATTTCATCCCAAAAATGAACGATAGCCCGCTCAATTAAGAGCGGGCTATCTAACTAATCAATATTTATTATTCTAAAGCTGAGGGTGTTGACTATTACTAAAAATTAACTATTTCTCGTTTAAACGATGTATTCCCAAATCCTTCTAATACATCCTTGTAACCCTATAGTTACGCCAGTTTGATTAAATTTCATCAAAATGAGTTAAAGTTGTCGCATAAAAATATTTTTCGTATTAATTAACTATAACACACTTTTCTGGTAATTAAAAATATGGCAATTGAACATTTTCTGATTCTTTTCAATTATTTAATAATTTTACCGGTATAAAACTTTCCATTTGTGCCCAACCCTGCTTCTCGACAATTTCCTGTGGAGTGATAATATGACCCATCATTAAGCGTTTTTCAGAAATGTCTAACTCAAGATAAGCTAGACTTTCGATGTATTCTTTAGCCTCGTTAAATAATCTCTGACTGGCAGCCTCATCCCCATCTTCATAAACGTAGGTCAAAAAAAGGCCGCCTTCAAAATCAACCACTTCAAAATCACCAGCATCCTGCTCGTCAGTTAACGCATACAGCCAGAGCATTCCACCCCTTTTGCCATCAAAGCAAAGATAATCTCGCGGCACAAAAGAGTCTCGCGGATCAGAAACAAGTTGAGAGAAATAAGCATCGAATTTGCCTAAAACTCCTTGCTCAGAAAAATCAACATTACTATCCAAGCCCGAAGAAGCTGCTTTAAATGGCGGAAGTTCAATAATTCTAAATTCCATAAATGCACCTCTTTTATTTTAGTCTAATCATTTTAGCATTACTGGGCTGGTAAATCCTAGCGTTGAAGGAAGTATTTTCTGCCCAATCAAAACCACGGTATCTATTGACAAAGGAAACGTAACTGTATGCTTACAAAAAATTAATCATTAAGAAAGGGACGAAACTCGTGGAGTTTCGTCCCTTTTTGATAACTTTTAGCCAACGATCGCGCCGTTTGGCATGTCATTTGGTGCTTCTACGACTTTCAATGTGCCGTCTGGAGCTTCAGCTGAAAGGATCATCCCTTGACTGATCTCCCCACGCATTTTACGTGGTTTTAAATTGGCTACAATGATTAATTTCTTACCTACTAAGCTTTCTGGATCTGCATAGAATTCCGCGATTCCAGATAAGATTTGGCGATCTTGTTTGTCGCCTGCGTCTAGACGGAACTGTAATAATTTGTCGGCGCCTTCGACTTTTTTACATTCCATGACTTCGGCAACTTTTAGTTCGACTTTGTCAAAAACATCAAATTTGATTTCTTTATCCTTGACTGAAACAAGTTCTGTTTCTTCTGGATTCCATTTGATCTTTTCTTCTTCCGGCTGACTGCCTTCAGACATTTTTTCTTTGATATAAGCAACTTCTTCATCCATGTCTAAACGTGGGAAGATTGGTTTGCCTTTTGGTGTTACCTTCGTATTTTCTGGGAACTCGCCGAAATGAATCGTTGCTAAATTCATCATGTCCGCGTTCAATCCTAATTGTTCAAAAATACGTTTTGGTGTTTGCGTCATGATCGGCTGCAATAGAATCGCTACGATCCGCAGACTTTCTGCTAAATGAACCATTACGCTGTCTAGTTCTGCTTTGCGTTCTTCATCTTTTGCTAAGACCCAAGGCTCTGTTTCGTCGATGTATTTATTCGCACGAGAAACCAAAGTCCAAACCTCTGCCAACGCATTGTTGAACTCCATTTTATCCATCGCTTCACGGTAACGGCTTACCACATTGGCAGCCGTCGTTGATAGCTCACTATCAAAATCGGTAACTAATGATTTATACGCCGGTACGACACCATCACAATATTTATTGATCATGGCAACTGTACGGTTCAATAGATTTCCTAAGTCATTGGCTAGATCGTAATTCACGCGAGCAACAAAATCTTCTGGCGTAAACACACCATCCGAACCAAATGGGATCGCTCTTAATAAGTAGTAACGAACAGCATCCAAGCCATAACGTTCTACTAACATTTCAGGATAAACGACATTGCCTTTTGATTTAGACATTTTGCCGTCTTTCATCATTAACCAGCCGTGACCATAGATTTTTTTCGGTAATGGCAATTCCAGCGCCATCAGCATGATTGGCCAATAAATCGTGTGGAAACGGACGATTTCTTTTCCGACCATTTGAACATCTGCCGGCCAATATTTTTGGAATAGACTATCGTCATCAGAACCATAGCCTAATGCAGTAATGTAGTTTGATAACGCATCGATCCATACATAAACTACATGCTCAGGATTTGCGTTAACTGGAATTCCCCATTTAAAGGTCGTCCGTGATACTGCTAAATCTTCCAAGCCTGGTTTGATGAAGTTGTTGATCATTTCATTTTTACGAGATTCCGGTTGGATAAACTCCGGATGCTCTTCGTAATATTCCAATAAACGATCCGCATATTTACTCATACGGAAGAAATAAGATTCCTCGCGAACCAATTCGACCTCGTGACCACTTGGCGCTTTTCCGCCGATCACGTTGCCCTCATCATCATGATAAACTTCGTCTAATTGTGTTTCTGTGAAGTATTCTTCATCAGATACAGAATACCAGCCTTCGTATTCACCTAGATAAATATCGCCTTGTTCCAACAACTGATCAAAGATTTTTTTGACCGCCGCTTGGTGATAATCATCCGTTGTCCGAATAAATTTGTCGTAGCTGATGTCTAACGTCTTCCATAATTTCTTGATATCCGCCGCCATCTTATCCACATATTCCTGTGGATTCACGCCAAGCTCATCGGCTTTCTTTTCAATTTTTTGTCCGTGTTCATCGACCCCAGTCAAATAAAACACATCAAAGCCCATCATGCGTTTGTAGCGAGCAATCGCATCACAGGCAATCGTTGTATAAGAATTCCCAATGTGCAGTTTGCCACTTGGATAATAAATAGGCGTTGTGATATAAAATGTTTCTTTCTCTGCCATGAGGCTCCTCCTTTAAAAATAGATTCTTACGTAGTATACCACAAAAGCCTTTAGCTTTTAAGAAATGGATTGTGCATTATGGGGAATTACTTTTTGTGACTATTCATTCACACCCTCCTTAATAATCGAACCTTACAATTTCGATGTTTCATCTACTTCTGAATTAAGAAAAGACTCAGAAGTAATAGATAGATATCTTTAAAAATATGGATTTCTTGCAAAAAAGAGACTCATAAACGGAAAACCGTTTTTGAGTCTCTTTACTATTGATTATTAACGAAATGCTTCTACAAATAATTGTGCTCCATAAAGTTGTGAACCATAACAATATACTCCTACACCAATATACTTGTAATCAGCATCTATCATGTTAGCATAATGTCCAGGACTATTTTTCCAACTTTCAAACATCGCTTCACCTGCTGCTTTTCCAGAAACTAAACTTGCCGGTCTCCCGTCATATGCAATATTTTCACCTGGATAACCTACAATAGATAGCCCTTGCTCAGTTATCGCAGTCGAAATATCTCTGCCATCAGGGCGAATATGTGCCAGCCGCTGTTTCAACTCAGTTGAACGGACATATGCTGCAGCAGTTAGCTTTGTATTTTCTTGGAGAGGACTTACTCCAAGCGATTTTCGTAAATCATTTACTTTTTGTACTATCGTTTGTTGCATAATCATCAATTCTGATTCAGATAAATAGTTCCTAAATGGTTTAATATCAAATTTGTATGAGCGTTCGCTTCCGCCAACAGCAGTTATTTCAGGCCAATAAGTTGTGTAAAGCAAATCATACTCATCTGGACTCAATTTCAATTTATCAGACGAAGGTACAAATTTTTCACCGATCTTAACATCAAAGGTAACTGATTTAACTATTACCCCATTAACCACAGCATGCAATGTAATCCTATCAAATGCTAAGCTATTATAATTGAACGTAATCGTCATATCCTGATTTACTGTGACTGTCTGCTTGGAACTGCCATTTAATTTATACCCATCAAATGTTTTCGAATTAGCGGTATAAGGTTTGCCTTGCTCAACTTCTACTGCTGGTTCAGTCAGTAATTTTTTTCCATCGTTGCCATTATGATTGACTGTAACCTTGTATTTGACGACATTCTTAGCATAGGTAAACGTAATCGTTTGATTCCCTGTAATTTTCACAGTTTGCGTCTTGCTACCGGATAGCGTATAGCCGGTAAACGTCTTTGATTGTGCTGTATATTCTTTACCATATTCAACCACCACTGCCGGTTCAGTCTGTAAAATAGTTCCATCATTGCTCTTATGGACGACAGTGACATTATACTTATTCAAATTATAAGTAAACGTAATCGTCGTAGGTCCTTTCACTGTGACTCTTTGGATGCTTTCCCCGGATAACGTGTATCCGTTAAAATTTGAGGCAGTGGCCGAGAATACTATTCCTTGCTCTATGTCTACAGCAGGTTCTGATTTCAAAATCTTTCCGTCATTTCCTTTGTGAATTACTATAACCTCGTACTTCTTCAAATAATTGAAAGTAATCGTTGTCGTACCTTTTATTGTAACAGTTTGAGTTGTATTGCCCGACAAAGTATAGCCAGCAAAAGTTTTTGATTTTGCAATATGTTCCTTATCATATTCAACGGATACCGCTTTTTCTGTTTCTAGTGTCTTTCCGTCGCTTCCTTTGTGTACAACCGTGACGTTATACTTATTCGGATTATACGTAAACGTGATCGTTGTCGCGCCCTTCACTGTTACTTTCTGACTTGAACTACCTGATAATGTGTAGCCAGTGAATGTTTTTGACTTCGCCGTATGTTCTTTACCATATTCAACAGACACAGCTTTTTCTGTCTCTAACGTTTTTCCATTACTGCCTTTATGAACAACCGTGACATTGTATTTGTTCAAATTATAATTAAACGTCAGAGTTTGATCTGCGTTCACAGCTGAAATGGTTTGAACATCTTTATCGTTTAGTGTATAACCAGTAAACGTTTCTGCTTTCGCAGTATAAGGTTTGCCTTTTTCTACAGTTACAGTAGCTTTCTTTAATTCTTTTCCATCAGAGCCGATGTGCTTGATTGTCACCGTATATTTCGTTACCGGTGTCGCGTTTTTCGTATATGTGAACGTAATTGTTTTATTTCCATCAACGGTTACAGTTTGCGAGTCATTCCCCTTCAACGTATAACCACTAATACTTTTCGCTGTTGCCTTGTAGGTTTTTCCTTTTTCTACACTTGCTGTAACGGCCTTTTCAATTTCTTTTCCTGATGAATCCACATACTTGACCGTCACTGTATATTTCGTTACTGGTGCCACATTTTTCGTATACGTGAACGTAATTGTTTTATTTCCATCAACTGTTACAGTTTGCGAATCATTCCCCTTCAACGTATAACCGTTGATACTTTTCGCTGTTGCCTTGTAGGTTTTTCCTTTTTCTACACTTGCTGTAACAGCCTTTTCAATTTCTTTTCCTGATGAATCCACATACTTGACTGTCACCGTATGCTTAGTCACTGGTGCTGCGTTTTTTGTATAATTGAACGTGATCGTCTTATTCCCATTAACTGTAACGGTTTGTGAGCTGCTCCCTTTTAAAGTATAACCGCTAAAGCTTTCTGCTTTCGCGGTATAGGATTTTCCTTTTTCTACACTCGCGGTGGACTTCTTCAATTCTTTTCCATCTGAACCAACATGCTTCACCGTAACTGAATATTTGGTTACAGGTGTGCTTTTATTGATTCCATACCAAGCGATCCCTTCGTCTCTCCAGCCAACACGTAATAAATTCTTTTGCTCCGCATAATTTACTGTGTAGTTATGTGAGCCGGCCTTTGCATTAGGGTTGTATGCACGATAAAGCGGAACCGCTTTCTTTACATCCGAATACCAGCCGATCCCTTCATACTTCCACCCTACCTTAACTAAATTATTCTTTTCACCTGCATTCATCGTATAGTGATGATCCCCTGCATTGGGGTTGTATAATCGATAGACCGCATTTCCGCTGGAAGGTGCGATCCAACCAATTCCCTCGTATTTCCATCCAACTTTTACTAAATGGTTCTTTTCACCAGCAGTCGCGGTATAAAAATGCTCACCCGAATTAGGGTTATACAGGCGATACATATCCGCAGCATGTGCTTCTTCCCCAAAAACTACCAACACTGAAAAACATAGAGACAACACCAAAAAGACAAACAACTTCACTTTTTTCATCATTTGCGCCTCTTTTCTTTTTCTATAACCCTCAAATATAGTTATTAATGTTTATTTCAGACGCATTTTATTTGATTGTAAAGTTTATTATCCACATTTGTTTATCAATAAACATACATAGGTTATTAACATTATTAAAATATCGGTTTATTTCCAACACGAAATATGCGCCCTGCTATTATTCTTCTTAATCAATATTCAAATGGTCACAATTTTCTTTCGCGAAAATTAAAAAGTTGGGATAATTTAGTATTATTTAAGAGTTATAATAAATAAGTGGAGTTAAAAAAATATAAACATTATGGAACCTTATTTTGGGTTAGAAGGAGAGTACACTTATGCAAACAAAACCATTGTCACAGATCACACTTTTCACTATGGGGCGGGCGAATCTGGAGAAGCGCCTGGCGAAATTTTACGAAGATTCTTCCGATGCGGATTCAACGCTTCAATATTTGGTGGCGGTGCTGGTTCGGCAATGTTTGTGCATCAGTGATTTCTCCGATTTTTGTGGGGACTTGGTTCGAGAGATCCTTTTATTTGCGGAGCCGTCAGATGTGCTGCGGAAGCTTGCTCCGTTGTTTCGGGCGTCCTTTACATCCGGCAAAGAATGGAAAGCGGTTACTCGCCGTCTCTATAAAAATAAGAATGAATATCATCGCTACAATAATCGCGTGAGCGACAATAAAAAATATTTATTTAGCAGCACAACACCAGCCGAGAAAATGGATGGACAATATAAAGTCGTCTCGACCTTTGAGGATGCGGTGGGTAAAATCCATACATGGAGCTTACGGGATGCCGACTCGGAATCTTCTGGAATGAAAATCGATGCGGCGTTAGAGCTGCTGTCTTCTTTGACGATCTTTGAAAAGGATGGCATTCGCCGCTTTGTTAAGCTGGAAAATTCCGATATCTTCAACTGCACTCGCTATCCGAAAGTCAGACATGGTGTGGTCTTGGAGACGTCTGATAAAAATTCGGTTGATATGGTGGCAGAGGCTCCAAGTCAAACTCCAGCACAGCAGCCAGCAGCTTTCGACTTCAGCAACCTGAGTGATGCAGAAAAGCTAGCATTAGTGAAAATGCTTTTACCAGAAGGAATGGTTTTGACAGACGCTCGGATGACGGAGCTTGGAGATGAAGCGAAGTCCGAAAGTCCGGCCACCGTCGCACAAAAGGCTGAACCAAACAGCGCTGGATCAACTTCGGCAGTCAAAGAAAAACCAAAAAACGAAACCAAGAAGCCTGTGGAAATTCCCGTACACAAGAAAAACTCCTATTCCAACTACCAAAAGCCGAAAAGTGAGAAACAGAAAAAGCGCGAGGCAAACGACGATCTGATGATGAAAAGAGAAAAAGGCAAGGGCGGGGTTGGAAAAAAGAAAGATCGGAAACGCAATCGAAGGAAATAGGTTGCGTTGATTGAGGATGGTTCTGGTGAAATAGGATTTCAAAAAATTTGGCCTTATGAGGGTTTATTTGTTGTGCAAAAAAATTTATGCAGTCCGAACTTTTTACAACTAATTAGCAAAATAGCAGAACAACTACACGACAGACTATGCTGGTGTGGTTGCTCTGCTTCGTTGTCTTCCCCCCCTACTTATATTTCATTATTCATCGTTTCGACAAATGAAAATGAACGTAAAAAAACAGCGAATCCATCTAGATTCGCTGTCCCAACTATTTACGTAAGATTTTCTCCAGCTTTTTTCCTTTGGCTAATTCATCTACTAGCTTGTCCAAGTAGCGGATTTTTTGCATCAACGGATCTTCGATGTCTTCCACGCGATAGCCGCAGATCACACCTTTAATCAAGGAAACATTCTCGTTTAACTGCGGGACTTCAGCAAAAAAGGTCTCCATGTCGACACCTTGATCAATTTGCTTTTGCAGTCCCTGCTCATCATAGCCAGTCAGCCAGTAAATGACCTGATCGAGTTCTTCTTTGCTGCGCCCTTTTTTCTCGATTTTCTGAAGATACATTGGATAAATCGAGGCAAAGCTCATTTTAAAGACTTTACTCATTTCATGACCTCCGTTTTCAAATAAAATATAAGATAATCAAAAAGATGCAGGTAATCACGACAATGCCAGCTCCGGCAATTTTTGTCCACTTCATCTCTTTATGGAATTTCTCTTCCTCACCCTTCAAATGAGCTATTTTCCATTTGAAGGAGGACAACGTTATAAAATTAGTCAAAAGAGCAGCCGTTATAAAATACAGAATCCCACCACGAACAATTGCTGAAGACAAATACATCATCAATATCAAAATAATCCCAGTCAGCACAGGACCAATATAATAGAGCCCCGTTAGATTCGCGATTTTTTCTTTTCGCTTGATTTCTTTCACCACAGCGGAATCCGCCACTAGTAGATCGTCTAAAGAAACTTGGAACACCTTTGATAAATGCAGCACACTTTCGATATCCGGTACGGTCCTGCCTGTTTCCCAATTTGAGATCGTCCGTTTCGATACGAAAATTTTATCGGCTAATTGATCCTGTGTCCATTTAGCTGCTTGCCGTTCCATTTTGATTCGTTGACTGATTTCCATTTGATCACCTTCAATAATTGGATTTATTGCTTTAAAAGTATGCCATTCCTATAAAGTTGTCGATAGAAAGTTCTTTCCACCCTTGATTTGTCAAGGGTTTTCTTAACGTGTCACGCCATCTTTTCTAGCAGCTTCGGCGACCTTCATAGTGATCAGGTCCACCACATTTTCATCAAAGGCAGATGGAATAATGTAGTCTGAATTCAATTCTGAGTAAGGAATCGAATCGGCAATCGCATGGGCACACGCCAATTTCATACGCGGCGTAATTTTTTTCGCTTCTGCTGTAAAGGCACCGCGGAACAATCCCGGAAAGGCCAATACATTATTGATTTGATTAGGAAAATCGGAACGGCCCGTCCCCACAACAGAGGCACCGCCTGCAATTGCTTCGGCATATGTGATCTCCGGTTCTGGATTTGCCATAGGAAAAACGATATTGCCGTCATTCATTGAGGCAATCATTTCTTTAGTAACTAGATTTGGTGCGGAAACACCGATAAAAACATCAGCTCCCACAAAAGCTTCTGCCATCGTACCTGAGAAGTCTTTTGGCGCGATCAATTCTAAGATTTCCTTTTCAACAAAAGTCGCATTCGTCATTTGGTCATTCAACGCGCCATCTTTATTAAAGGCAATGATATTTTTCACCCCAAGATCAACTAACATATGAATAATCGCGCTGCCGGCTGCGCCGGTTCCTGAGATCACGACTTTTAAATCCTGCGCCTCTTTTTTTACCAGCTTCAACGCATTGATCAACGCAGCCGTTACGACCACGGCAGTCCCATGCTGATCATCATGAAAGACTGGAATATCCAAGGCCTCGATCAACGCACGTTCGATCTCCACACAACGCGGCGCACTGATATCCTCTAGGTTGATTCCGCCAAAGGTCGGCGCGATAGCTTTAACAATCTGGATGATTTCCTGCGGGTCTTTGGTATCAAGGCAGATCGGCACTGCATCAATGTCTGCGAACTCCTTGAACAGCAAAGCTTTCCCTTCCATCACAGGTAACGCAGCTTCTGGTCCGATATCACCTAACCCTAGAACTGCCGTACCATCAGTAACAACTGCCACACTATTGCCTTTCCAGGTATAGTCGTAAGCTTTATTTTTGTCTTCAGCGATTTTTCGGCAGGGCTCTGCAACGCCCGGTGTATAGGCTAAAGATAAGTCGTCTTTGTTGCGGACCTTCGCTCTGCTGGTTACTTCGATTTTTCCGTGCCATTTCTCATGTGCTGCCAACGCTTCATCATAGATAGTCATCGTAATTCTCTCCAATCATTTTTTCCGGTCGAACCCATGCTTCATATTCTTCTTCGGATACATAGCCTAAACCTAATGCCGCTTCTTTCAACGTTGAACCTTCGTTAAAAGCTTTCTTGGCAATCTCTGCTCCTTTGTCATAGCCGATATGTGTATTCAATGCCGTTACCAGCATTAATGATCGTTCCAATAATTCGGCCATGCGTTCTTCGTTTACGACTAACCCTTTCAAGCAGTTATCACTAAAAGAATGCAGGGCATCTGTTAACAAGCGAATACTTTGCAATAGATCAAAAGCGATCAATGGCAAATAAACATTCAATTCAAAATTTCCTTGTGATGCAGCGATCCCAATCGTGGTATCATTTCCCATTACTTGTACAGCCACCATCGCTAGGGCTTCGCACTGAGTCGGATTCACTTTCCCCGGCATGATCGAACTTCCCGGTTCGTTGGCAGGCAAGGTGATCTCACCTAACCCACTACGGGGGCCGCTAGCCAGCCAGCGGATATCATTTCCCATTTTCATACAATTCGCCGCTAATGC
The DNA here is from genome assembly GCF_005405485.1 of Enterococcus hulanensis. Taxonomy (GTDB): domain Bacteria; phylum Bacillota; class Bacilli; order Lactobacillales; family Enterococcaceae; genus Enterococcus_A; species Enterococcus_A hulanensis. The sequence goes on from NZ_BJED01000011.1 coordinate 30,804, forward strand.
TTTTAACGCTCCGCTGACAAACACGACAGCATCTCGATTAGCCAGTGCATGGAACTTATTCGCCTCACTGATAAAATGAATGCCTGTTTCTTCTTTTATTGCTTCGATAAAGGCATCCTCATAAGCCTTCGACGCGTTCAAGCCCGTTCCTACCGCGGTCCCGCCAATTGCCAGCTGACGCAATTCTGCCAAGCTATTGATCAGCATATTCTCGTTATGCTCCAATGCCGAACGCCAGCCGCTGATCTCTTGGCCAAAGGTCACCGGTGTCGCATCCTGCAAGTGGGTCCGTCCGACTTTGATCACATGCTTGTTTTTTTCTTCCAGCTCTTCCAGCACACCGATCATCTCGTGGATTGCCGGCAATAAATTTTTCTCAATTGCCACAGCTCCGGCAATGTGCAACGCAGTTGGAAAGACATCGTTGGAGCTTTGCGACATATTCACATCATCATTCGGATGAACCGCCAAATCCTTTTGACTTGCCAAATGCGCGATCACTTCATTGGCGTTCATATTGCTTTGGGTTCCGCTGCCGGTCTGCCAAACTACTAATGGAAACTCATTCCAGTTCTCACCTTTCAGCAGCAAATCTGCGGCATTTTGAATGGCGAGTGCTTTTTCAGCAGCCAACTTCCCAGTTCTTTGATTGGCGATCGCGGCCATTTTCTTGACCAGCACTAAAGCGTGTAAGAGCTCTGGCGGCATTTTTTCCCCGCCGATTTTAAAATTCTGGCGGCTGCGTTCGGTTTGCGCGCCCCACCAAGCCGTTTTCGGTACTTCAATTGGGCCCATTGAATCCTGTTCGATCCTTGTTTCCATGTATTCGACTCCTTCATATTGGTATGTATTTTTCTACCTATTTTGTTCAATTATCGCTTATTTAATGAATAAAAGGTAGGGCTAACTTAATTTAATGCATTCCTTTTTCTGAAAATCACAGAAAAACGAACGTATTCTTGTACGCGTAACATTCTGCTGTAGCTGGTAGCAGAACGCGCAAAAAAAGTACAAAAGTCGTTAAACTTTTGTACTTAGCTAGTTTAGTTAGTTATTTATCTCTGGTATCGAAAAGAATGGTGACTGGTCCATCGTTGACCAATGCCACGTCCATGTCGCCGCCGAATTCTCCGGTCTCAACGGTCAAACCAGCTTGGCGCAGACCTTCATTAAAATACTCGTATAAAGGAATCGCTGTTTCAGGCCGGGCTGCCTTTACAAAACTGGGACGATTGCCTTTTTTCGTATCCGCATATAGTGTAAATTGCGAAACGCTCAAGACACTGCCGCCGACATCTTGCAGCGACTGATTCATTTTTCCTTCCGCATCTTCAAACACTCGCAATAACGGAATTTTTCGAATCAAATAATCCGCATCCGCTTGAGTATCCTCTTCATGGATGCCCAGAAGAATCATAAATCCGCGATCGATCTTGCCAATGAGCTTCTCATCGATAGTCACGCTCGCCTCGCTAACACGCTGAATAACTGCTCGCATAAAATCCTCCTTACTAACCTTTCGTCCGTTTCACACTGTAAACATCTGGAACAGACTTGACCTTATCAACGATTGAATACAAGTGATTCAAGTTTTGAATTTTGAAGGTTAAATTGATAACCGCCAAACGATCCTTGGTCGGTTTCGCTTCAACACTAACCAATTTCTTCGTCATTCCGCTAACAATATTCAACACATCATTCAGTAAGCCATCGCGATTAAAGCCGTAAATCTCCAAATCAGCGTTGTATTCTTGAACAGAATTAGTCGTATCTTCCCATTCCACTTCAATCAAACGCTGCTGGATATCTTTTTGCTTCGTAATATTCGGACAATCGGCACGGTGGATCGAGATTCCGCGGCCTTTGGTGATGTATCCTACGATATTGTCGCCAGGAACCGGATTACAACAATGACTGATTCGAATCAACAGGTTGTCAATTCCTTGGATCACGATGCCGCCTTCATGACGAACTTTGATTTTCTCTGGTTCTTTCGGATTGTTGACCATGTCATCGACAGCATCCCGCTGTTTTTGTTTCATTTGTTCACGGCGTTCTTTTTCCGTCAAACGGTTAGCAAAGGTCAACGCACTCATTTCCCCAAAGCCAATAGCCGCATACAAATCTTCTTCACTGTGGAAATTAAATTTGTCCAACGTATCAGCAAGCTTATCCTTCGTCAGCATTTCCTTCGGCACGAAACCTAGATCATTGATACATTTAACCACTGCGTCATGGCCCTTCGTGACATTCTCTTCCCGATCCTGCGTTTTGAAGAAGCGTTTGATTTTATTTTTCGCTTTGCTGGTTTTGACTAAATTCAACCAATCACGACTTGGGCCAAAGGAATTCGCCGAAGTCATGATTTCGATAATATCACCATTTTTCAGCTTGTAATCCAGCTGCACCATCTTGCCGTTAACTTTGGCACCGGTAGTTTTGTTCCCGATATCGGTATGGATACTATAAGCAAAATCCAACGGCCCTGAGCCCTTAGGTAATTCGGTGACATCGCCTTTTGGTGTAAAAACATAAACCTTATCACTGAAAATATCGCCTTTGACGCTTTCCATAAATTCGGAAGCATCGTAGCTTTCGTCCTGCAGTTCGATAATTTCTCGGAACCAATCCAGCTGTTTATTATCTTGATTGGTTTCTATTTTTTCGGTCTTGCCTTCCTTATATGCCCAGTGAGCAGCAACCCCGAACTCAGCGATCTGGTGCATCTCGTGGGTCCGAATCTGAACTTCCACGGGATTGCCGCTTGGTCCAATAATGGTCGTATGCAACGACTGGTACATATTCGTTTTAGGCATCGCGATATAATCTTTGAACCGACCGGGCATTGGTTTCCACTTCGTATGGATCGCCCCTAGCACGGCATAACAGTCCTTGATCGAGTCCACGATTACTCGAATCGCCAGTAAATCATAGATTTCATCGAATTGTTTCTTTTGATCCCGCATTTTGCGATAAATCGAATAAATATGTTTGGGACGACCATAGATATCCGCTTCGATTCCTAATTCCTTCGTAGCCGACTTGATTTCATTGACTGATTCTTCGACAAAGCCTTCACGTTCATCACGCTTGCTGCGCATTAAGTGAACGATGCGGTAATACTGTTTTGGATTCAAGTAGCGTAACGCTGTATCCTCTAATTCCCACTTGATCCGGCTCATCCCCAAACGATCAGCCAGCGGTGCATAGATTTCCAATGTCTCACGAGCGATTCTGCGCTGCTTGTCATCGCGTAAATATTTTAACGTCCGCATGTTGTGCAAACGGTCGGCCAATTTAACCATGATGACTCGCAAGTCCTGTGCCATCGCCAACAACATTTTACGGTGGTTTTCAGCTAATTGTTCTTCGTGTGACTTATACTTGATCTTCCCTAATTTGGTGACACCATCAACCAATGAAGCCACATCTTCACCAAATTCAACCTTTAAATCCTCTAAAGTAACCGGTGTATCTTCTACAACATCATGTAAAAAACCCGTCGCCACAGTGTGAGGGTCCATATGTAAATCAGCCAAGATCCCCGCTACTTGAATCGGATGGATAATGTAGGGTTCTCCTGATTTGCGAATCTGGGGCTTATGCGCTTCATAAGCAAAGTCGTAAGCCTTTTGTACAAACGCCACGTGCTCTTTTCCCATGTACGTACTAACCATCCTGATGACGTCAGGACCGGTTAATTCAACTTCTTTTGCCAAGTGACGTTCCCCCTTTATTTATAAACGGTGTCCCAGAAGCAGCTTCTAAGGAAATAAGCACTTCTGTCCCAACCTCTTTTGAAAATGATTGTTCTTATTATACAAAGTCTAGTAGGCTTTTTCAATCAAATCAGCGCTGCAATTCATAGTAGAAACTCGCTGCGCTCAACAAATAAAACGGCGCCGTCTCTGTCCGTAAAATCCGCGGTCCCAAACCGCAAAGCTTTGCTCCTGCTGCTTGGAAACTTTCGATCTCTTTCGGCGTCAATCCACCCTCTGGTCCAAAAACCGCCAATAGCTTTTGCCCCGCGCTTAATTGTTGAAAGGTTTGAACTAATTGAGCCTGCTCCCCTTGCTTTGCAGATTCTTCATAAGCGATCAAAACAGCATCGTATTCAGAAAAGTGGGCGATCAATTCTTTCTCCGAAGCAAAATTGACGATTGGAAGTGCTTGTCGATGGGATTGCTCCGCTGCTTCTTGGGCGATCTTATTTAACCGCTGCTGTTTTTTCTTTTGCTTTTTCGCATCCCACTTTGCTACTGAACTTTCGCCGGGAAAAGCAATAAAATCATGAGCCCCAAGCTCCGTTCCCTTTTGCACGATCAGCTCTAATTTTTCTCCCTTAGGAAAACCGCTGGCGATCGTGATCTGGATCGGTAGTTCACGCTGCAAACTTTCTTTTTCAATTTCTTCCAAGACCACTTTGTCGCTGTCGATCGCGGTGATTTTCGCTTTGACAGCCGTTTGATCCTTAAAGACAAGAAAAACCTGATCATCGACAGACATCCGCATCACCCGAGACATATGATGATGCGCTTCACCAGACACTTCGACTGTCGGCTGATAGGCTTGATCAATAAAATAGCGCTGCATCTTAGTCTTCCTCTGGTTTCTTCAAGATAATGGCAAACCAATCCTTTTGTTGGAAGATCCGATCGACCTCGAAGCCTTGCGTGTACATTTCTTCCAGTACCATATCTTTCTTGTCCTCAATGATACCTGAAACGATGAATATCCCCTCTGGCTTCAATAAACGCCAAGCGTCTTCGATCATCAAGACAATGATATCTGCTAAAATATTCGCTACGATCACATCTGCTTGTTTTTCCACACCGACTAATAAATCATTGGCCGACACATGGATATTTTCAGTATTGGCATTTAGATCAACATTTTCCTGTGCAGAGCGGACCGCAACTTCGTCTAAATCATAAGCGTAAATGTCCTTTGCTCCATAAATCGAGCTGGCAATACTCAATACACCAGAGCCTGTGCCGACATCCAAGACCGTTTCTCCGCCGCGCAAAACAGTTTCCAATGCTTGCAAGGTTAGATTCGTCGTTGGATGTGTGCCCGTTCCAAAGGCCATGCCGGGATCTAAGGTAATGATTTTTTCATCCTCATGCTGTGCTTCATATTTTTCCCAGCTTGGCACGATCGTTAAATAGCGTGTTACGCGAACAGGATGGTAATATTTTTTCCAAGCCGTCGCCCAGTCGCTTTCTTCCACTTCGCTGACTTCCACGATATTTTTCCCGATATTCAATCCAAACTCCGGCAATTTTTCAATCTTAGTTTTAATAAATGGCAAAATTTCCGGCAAGAAAATCGTTTCTGGAAAATAGGCCATCACAACTGCGCCTTCTTTTAAACTTGAAAAAGTTTCCTTGTCCAAAAGCTCGCCATACTGATCTTCTTGATAATTTTCAAAATCCAAAGCATCTTCGATCGCTACACCAGAAGCACCGGCTTCCATTAAAATATTCGAGACCGCTTCAACTGCTTCGCTTTCCGTTGTTACTTTGACTTCATTCCATTTCATGGTTGTTCCTCCCCTATTTCATATTAAGGTAATTGTTTTTCAAGCCGTATACCATTCTACTAAGCTTGCTAAAGCAAGAAGTAGAACTGGCACCTAATAGCTTGGATATGGCAGATAGCTGCTGTCGGTCGGTTTGATTGACGCTTTGAAAACTGCATCATCCCAGTTCATTTCAAAAATCGCATCGTCGCTGTCATCAGCTAAAAAATCTAATAGGTCGCTTTGTCCTTCATCGATCACATCTTTCAAGTAATCAACGACCGCGGTTAATTCATTTTTCTTCATGCCTTTTTTGCCTTCGTATGGAATCACTGCTAAAAAGTCCTCTGGATCATAGACCGACTTATCAGGATCAACTAACAAAATTCCATCTTCAAATTCAATGATCTCTTCTTCAGAAGCCACACCATCTACATCATCGATCTCAATTTGACCTTTATTTTCTCCATAAATGCGAAATGCGATTTCAAAGCTGCGGTTGCGCGTGTCCCAGTCTAAAGCTAACTCATAGTCAGGGATTTTTTTGTTTAAATAGCTGTCTAAATAAGTAACCATGGTTTCTTTTGCCATTTTTATTTCCTCCATCCATTGTTTTCTTCTATTAATACTTTGCGTTGATTCGTTATGTAAGGATTCCCATGAACGACATAGCGCAATGGTCGTTGCGTCCAGATACCTTTGTTCGGGATTCCGATACGCGGCAAGGCATCGATCTGCTTTGGATTACGTCGTTTTTCCGGAATCAAATGCAGGGAACTCGTAAAAATTGATTCTCCGTATAATTCCCGAGTGATCCCGAGTGCTTCGACCAATTTTCCCGGTCCATCCGATATCGCTGCACCAGTCCTGCCATGACGATTCAGAATCATCTGTTCGACACCTTCTGCAGGTTCAATCCCTCGAATCATCACACCTTGAGGAATCCCTTCAGGCTGTGTGATCATATTCAAAATCAAATGCGTATGCATCGTATATAAATAAATCGTTCCCGGTTTTTCGTACATCGCACGAACACGCGGCGTATTACGCATGCCGTAACTATGCGCGGCTTCATCATCAGGCCCCAGATAGGCTTCGCAATCAACAATGTATCCGCCCAGTTTCCCCGCAGGTGTCTCATGCTCCAAATACATCCCCAATAAATATTGGGCTACATTTTCGGTCGTTTCAGTATTAAAATAATTGATTAACTGTTCCATTTTTCTCACCTTCTACATGATACACAATAATCATGCCGCATGCTACGCTCAGCGATCAAAACTCAGCAAACACAAAGGAAACATGTTACAATGGGAACGTACATTTGCCAGTTTTCCATCTTGCTTTAGCATGATTAGTAAAAAGATACGCGTACGAAAAACAGTCTCATTTAATCTTGAGCTAGCTGCCAGTCCTACTTTTCACAGTTTGCTAAAATTACTTTGAAAAGTAATCATTGCACGTTATTAGAATCATATACAACTAGTTCAAGTTCCGATAAAAAATACTTTCAAAATTTCAAGGAGGTTTCTTATGCAACAGCCTTTAGCTTTTCGCATGCGTCCCCGCAACTTAGATGAAGTCGTTGGACAGCAGCATTTAGTCGGTCCGGGAAAGATCATCCGCCGCATGGTCGATGCGAGGATGCTTTCTTCCATGATTTTGTATGGACCGCCCGGTACTGGAAAAACCAGCATCGCCAGTGCCATCGCAGGTTCCACCAATTATGCGTTTCGGATGTTGAACGCTGCCACCGATACAAAAAAAGATTTACAGATTGTCGCCGAAGAAGCCAAAATGAGCGGAACAGTCATCTTATTATTAGATGAAGTCCATCGTTTAGATAAAACCAAACAAGATTTTCTCTTGCCGCATTTAGAAAGCGGACGAATCATCATGATCGGTGCCACTACAGAAAATCCTTATATCACGATCAACCCCGCTATTCGCAGCCGGACTCAGATTTTTGAAGTGAAGCCGCTGAACGAAGACGATATCATCACAGCAGTCAAGACCGCAATGCAAGACAAAGAACGCGGACTTGGGGATTATCCGATTGAATTGGATGAAGAAGCACTGAATCATTTAGCTCGTGCCACAAATGGCGACCTGCGAAGCGCCTTAAACGGCTTAGAGCTAGCCGCAAAATCTACACCGAAAAATGATGAAGAAAAAATTCACCTGACGCTTTCGATTATCGAAGAATGTGTCCAACGTAAAGCCTTGACCCATGATAAAGATGGGGATGCTCATTACGATGTCATCTCGGCCTTTCAAAAATCAGTCCGCGGCAGCGATGTTAATGCCGCGCTGCATTATTTAGGCAGACTAGTTGAAGCCGGGGATTTACCGATCATCTGTCGGCGATTAATGGTAATGGGCTATGAGGATATCGGCTTAGCGAATCCTGCTGCCGCGGCTCGAACAGTTCAAGCTGTTCAGGCGGCAGAAAAATTAGGCTTTCCTGAAGCTCGAATTCCTTTAGCAGATGCCGTCGTGGATCTCTGCCTTTCGCCTAAATCTAATTCGGCCTACGTAGCCTTAGATGCAGCGATCACAGATATTCGAATGGGCAATGCCGGTGAAGTGCCCGACCATTTACGTGACAGTCACTACAAAGGAGCGAAAGCTCTTAACCGCGGAATCGGCTATCAATACCCTCACAGCTTTGAAAATGCTTGGGTTGATCAGCAGTATTTGCCGGATAAGATCAAGGACGCTCATTATTATGAACCAAAATCCACTGGTAAATATGAACAAGCACTCGGTCAGCAATATCAGCGAATCGAAGAGTGGAAAAAGAAAAAATAATTAAATATTGCTATATAAAAACAGGAGCTTCGTTCAGTAATTGAACTTAGCTCCTGTTTTTTTGAGTTACTTCACACTAGCCTTGGTTTTATTTGTTAGAAAGATACTAGGAATGAAGATCAGTGCTAAAACGACGACCGAGACAAGAAAGCCGGCGTGGTAAGCAGATAGCTCGTGAGCAATCGTCGGCTGAGAGCCTTGCAGAACTGTTGCGACAACAGTCGCGATCATCGCCGAACCAAAGCTTGATCCAAGGTTTTCGATAATGTTGATGCCGACACCTGCATCCGGTAATTCTTCATCGGCTAATCCGGTGTATGCATCACTGGTCAAAGGTAAATTGATACCGCCGAAGCTTGTACCGCGGATAAATAAAATCAAAGCGATCCAAGCCATACTGGTTTTATCTGTGATAAAGACCAATGGAATCGTCCCTGCCAAAGAGATGATCAAGCTGACGATCACGACATATTTAGCACCAAGCTTATCAATCATTTTACCGATCAATGGACGCGTCACTAACATACCAAGTCCTTGCGGAATCAAGGCGATCGCGGCTTCCATCGCAGAAAAATGTCGGAAATTTTGGAAGAATAGCGGCAAGATCAGCATTGGTCCCATAATCGCGATGTTTGCGAAAAACAGACCGACACTTGATGCCGTAAAGCTCCTATGAGAGAAAATCGTCAACGGTAAAACTGTCGCGTGATTCTTAAATCGATCATAAAAGATATAAACAAACAGAAGCGCCAAGCCGATACCTGTCCAGAACAATGATTCGCTATTTTTGAAGGTCGCATGATCAGCCGCTTTAGTGATGCCGTAAATCAAAGCGGCACTCATTGCAGACAAATCAAGAATTCCGAAAATATCCAGCTTGCTTTCTCGGTTGAATGGTTCAAAGCTTGGCAACGTCCGCAGCATTAACGGCACAGCGATTAAAACGATAAAGATGTTAATGAAAAAGATCCAACGCCAAGAGACCGCTTGAACGATGAAGCCGCCAAGCACCGGACCAAGGATCGGTCCAAAAATCATAGGGGTGCTGACGATCGCCATTACCCGTCCGATATTTTCTGGTCCAGCAGTTTTAACTAAGAGGGTGGACATCAGTGGAGTGATGATTCCAGCAGCAAAGCCTTGAAGCAATCGAAAGACAATAAAGCTGGTAACATTCCAGCTGATGCCGGCAAGTACGGATGTGAACCCGAACAGTATCACCGCTGCGATAAAGATTTTCTTGCCGTCAAAACGATTCATCAACCACCCTGCGATCGGGACAGCGATTGCCAGCGCAAGCACATAGCCAGTGATGGCCCATTGAATCGTTCCTAGTGTTGTATGGAAATTTTTGGTCAATTGATCGATGGCGATATTCACCATCGTAGAGTCGAGCATTGGTGCAATGGCGCCAAGAGCGATCGCCCAGGCTGCCGATAAAACTTCTTTAGGTAATTTATTTGATTGAGTCATAAAGAACTCCTTTCTCAGGTTAACAGGGGATTTTTTGTAGAAATACCATTTTTCAATCCGCACTAAAACGTGGATAGTTCTTGTAAAATGATTTCTCTAAACAGTAGATTAAATTATGGATTAAATTCTTCGAGCCGAATATCGCCGTTTGCTTCATCCTAAAGTACAGATATTGGCGACTTTTCTCGCTGCAGTCGAGAGTCGGTTTTTTTGTTTCCTAGGAAACTATAAAACTTTTTTGTTTCCTTGTCAACAAAAATATTTCAATAAAAAAAGCAGTCCTGATCGACTGCTCAAAATTAATTGATCGTAATATCTTGTTTTTTGATTTCTTGATCCAAGTGTTGATTATAACGTTCAAGAAATTTTAGAAAGGCGTCGTATTGCGCATCGGTGACGGATTCAAAAACTACTTCATCACGCTCCTCAAATTCTCGATGAAGCCGCTCATGAATATCGAAGACCTTCTTCCCCTCGGCTGTCAGCTTAAAATAGATTTCTTTTTTGTTGTCAGTCTTTTGATAGCTTTCGATGTAGCCTTTTTTCAACATTTTTTTCGTCAGCTTGCTAATTGCCCCGCGCGTCATATACATGGATTCCGCCATTTTCGTGACATTCGGGTCTTTGTGTTTGCCAATGAACTCAATACAATGAACCTCTGAAGCAGCGTATCCTGCTAAAGCCTTCTCCATCTTTACCTTATTTAGCCACGCGTATTTATTAAAGACCTCGCTGAACCCTGCCAGAACTTCTTCTCTTTTGTTCATGCGCTTTTTCTCCTATTCATCGTAATGATTTTTTTACTGACATCCTGATGAGTGCAAAACCATTCTAGGTTAATTTTGTTTCTATTTCAACAAAATCATTCAACTTTCGTCGTCAGCGTCCAATGAAAAGTCATAGGATGATTGCCTAACTTTTGCCGCTCTTTGGGAATCTTCAGAAAAATGCCCTTTGATTCGTCCCAATCATCAAGAGTCGTTTCCAATGAGCCTGTTTGTTTAAATAATATTGCCGCTTCATCCAATGAAGTGGTTTTTCCGTCTGCTTGAAAATAAAGCATGCCCTCTTCTGGCGCCTCGGCCTGCAGCGTTAATTCCCATGGGTTTTGTTCCTTGCGAGTATCTTTTATCTCAAGCTTACCTAAAATTTCAGGATAAAAAGTTGTCTTCCTTCCGATCGCCTGCTGACCAAAATCCATGAGCGTTGGAACCGAAAGCAGTTTAAGACTTCCTGCTCCTTGTTGAAACGCTGCTTTGATTTGATAAAAGTAATTATCTGTCGGCTGCCAAAAATTCTCAGTCAGAATTGTTTTCTCACCGTTACTGGCTGATACCTCTGCTTGCTGAAAGGAAACCTGATCCGTTTCGCTAAATCTCAGTTCAGACTTGCTTTTATTTCTGGCGGGAATGATTATTTCTCCCTCTCGTTCATCAATAATTCCCCAGACGTCTAGCGCCAGTGGGTGATTCTCAGGCTTCAAGGAAAAGCTGTGGGCGACTTCTCCTAATTGACTGGTTACTTGATAATCAATTATCGTGGCGGCAACAGCCAGTCCAAACTCGCCGTTAGAATCCCCAGTAAACGCACGTCCTGCTTCATCAAAGCCGATAAAATTTTCCGGCGATAATGAGCTTTCCTTTCCTGCAAAGGTCATCACGGGATAGCCGTTTTGCTGCGCAAAATATTTCCCTTTAATTTCTTCCTGATTTTTTGGCAGCAGCAATCGCCAAATTAATTTTTCCTTCGGCACAAGCTTTTCCAGAAAGATATTTTGTGCACCAGCTGGTGAATGGACTTCGGCATTTTTATCAGTAAACAGTTTTCCAGTTTTTAATTCTTCCACCAGCAATTTAGCTCCTTCCTTTAAGGAAAGTTCGCCGAATTGCTGAAACTCTTGCTCAAAGTTTTCACTTGTCGCTCCGCTGCCATTTAGAATTGATTTTGCTGCGACTTTATTTTCTACAGCAAGCTGTGTGAAATTATAGATTCTTTCGACCCGAATCTCTTCACTGGAACTCCCAAGCTTTAATGCAATAGCAGCCTCACTTTTTTCAATCAATCGATTATTGAAGGTCGTAAGGTCGCTGCCGACGATCATTTTGATTGCGTGAGCTGCTTGAATATCAATCGCCAGTTCATGGGTCAGACTGCCGCCAAAACTATTTTTGACCATCCCTTGAATCAAAGAAAAGCTGCCGTTTGGCGTATTGATTTTCATGCTGATTGCTGGTGTGTAAAGCAAGTTGGGATTTTCTGCTCCGTCTCCCAATACTTCGATCTCAGAAAAAGTTTTTTCCGTTGCTAATTCAAAATTAATTACCTTATCAGCTCCGCCTATTTGGTTGGTCCTTTCCGTATTTCTTGGACGTGCGGCGGAGATGCCTATTCCTGCTGCCAGCTCTACTGCTCCGGTCAGCTTCAAGGAAACGTTGCCGCTGATCATTCCATTTTTTGCTAGGCCGCCCATGATTTGAGTCGCTTCATTATTTTTTTCAAAGGTTCCTCCACTGACAATGGTCTCTACGTCTCCATCAATCATGTGATTTGAACGTGAACCATAGGAAGACGCCAGCACTCCTAAAATCTTCCCGCCAGAAATTTCAGCGCGGGCATCACCGTTCATTCGCCGATCTTGCGTACTTCCTGCCACCGCATATCGCTCGATTTTGCCGCCAGTCATTTCAAACAGACTGTCTCCATAGACACGATAACAACCACTGCCTGCCCCGCAGCCGCCACTGGCTTGTCCTCCCTCCATCCGCAGGCGGCTATTTCCTTCAACAACTCCGTTAAAGCTGCCGCCATATGCATAGCTCAATAGTGCCTGCTTAACGATCAGTTCTGTTTCACCCTTGATATAAAGTGCGTTCTCCCATGAGCTTTGATTGTCCCCGCCCCCTGCAGCGCCACTAAAACCGTAAGTCGAACCTAAATCCTCTTCATCTGTTAAAAAATTTGGGTCCTTCTCTTTTTGCTTTGTATAATCTTCCCAAAGCATGCTATAAACGAGACTTTCCTCACCTAAACTCAGACTGACTTTGCCATTGATCACGCCTGCATAACCAGCGCCGCAAACAGTATATCCGCTCCCTAGTCCACGACTGACACAGCCCCCCATCAAACGAGTCCTAACATTCCCCTCAACCGAAAAATTAGCTTGAGATTTTGCCAGTGAATAACGTTCAGCCGGACTCAACTGATCATAAGCTAGTTCCTCAGCCGTTCGTTCTTGCGGATCAGTCAGATTAATTGATGGTACTAACGTTGGGGAATTCGTAAGGCTCTTCTTCTCCACATCCATTCCGCCTGCACCATCAATTCGTTTGAAGGAGCCTTGAAATGCCTTTCCAGCATAAATCTGATTCTCAATATCGCCATAAATCGCTCCGCTGTATTGATTTCCTCCGACAAAGCTCCGTTCGCCTTTTTGAAATTGGCGCGTGTCGATCTGAGTCGTAATGGCGGACTCCTGTCCATAAATCTCCCCAGTCTGCGAACCGCCGATTAAAATACCCGCTTCTGTAAAGCCGCCAGCGCCAGAGAGCAGCGTATTAATCGGTCCAGTTTTGCCAAAGGCTGCTCCGCCAACGAAATTTCCCGAGCTAAAATCCGCTGAACTAGAGATCAATTGATTATTAATCCTCCCAGTTACTTCAACTGGATCACCCTCAGCACCCAATCCTCCACCAAAGTAATTAGTTAGCGTTCCATTAAGTCTTCGTATCTCGGTCGTGACATCTCCCAGAATCTTTCCCTTCAAAGAACCACCGCACAATTGAGGAATATCACCAGTCAGATCCAAAACTTGAGTCGTCGGATTTCCCGTCAGTATTCCAGCTTCATTTCCGCCGAAAATTTCCCAGCTCCCGCCTGTTACTCGCTGAAAAATAATTTTGGGATTTCCTGCCAAATCACAGTTGCTGCCGCCAAAGACTCGAGTAGTCTGAGTGTGCCCAATATCCTCAAAGAACAACTGATGGCCGTTCCCATAAATTTTCGCCGCTTGTAAACTTAATGAATTAAAGTGACTATCTTGACCAAAAAAACAATCATTGGGTAAAAACAACTGGGCTTCGGTGCCTATACCTTTGAAACTCAGATTTGCCGACACACAGGAAAAATTAATCGTTTCAAACGTAGGGTTAGTCCGTTTTTCATTGAGGCCGACGGTTGTTTGACTTAAATCAAGCAGCCCATCAAATTGAATCGTATAGTGCTCCTCCGTTCCTAAGTGAGAAAGATCCAAAAGAAGTTCTTTGAACCCTTCAGCGCTTAATGGGTATTCTTTTTGCTGAGCAAGCGGAGGCAGAAGCTCCAAAGTATCAGCCTCTGCCTCCATGGAAAAGGACCCAAATAGTAAAATAAATAAAAAGATAAAAAAATAAGCAATTTTTTTTGACATGACGTCCTCCTTTTTTATACAATATACGTATAGAAGACGTGATTATTTTGAAGTGTTTCAAGTTTTTAACTACAAGCCGCTTCGTTGCGTCTCAATAATGACTGTGCTATGATTGAGATGGAAATTCTGTGATGTGCGCGTTGCCTATTTCAGTGTTGACCGAACATTTTTATTGATATCTTGGGATCTGTCTTGTGTCAAAGTTGGTAACATGCCTTTTCATTTGGTAGTTCGACGCTTAGACCATGGAACCCACCTGCTGTATCTTGCGGGATCAATACTATCGGGTGAATAACGGCATCGACGGAATTTTCCATTTTTGATGGAATGAAAGCAATTTGCGTACTGCAAATTGCTTTTTATTGTATTGGAGGAAGAAAATGATCCGCATTTTATTATTTTTGCTTGCACTTATTTTATTAATCTGCAGCTATTATCTGATCAAAAAACCAAATGGGCTTTTAGTCCTTTTTAGTAAAGACTCACAAACAGAATCTCGCCAATTTCTGCGTCGTTTTGGTTCTATCTATGCTGTACTTGGGATCATGGCGGTGATTGTCGGTGTGCTGGATAATCGTTCTTACTCAATGATGTATTTGATCTTGCTTTTAGTAGTCGCAGCGATCTTCGCTTTGTTGATGGGCGGAAAAACAAAAAAAGGTTAACAGTACCAATTTCAAAGATTTTGTTTTAAAATAAAGATGAGAAAAGGAGTTGGTAACGATGGATCAAGAATATAGTAAAATTATGGTAGCAGTAGACGGTTCTAATGAAGCAGAGTTGGCGTTCAAAAAAGCAGTGAATGTCGCAAAACGAAATCAAGCAGAATTATTACTCGCTCATGTTATTGATACGCGTGCATTTCAAACAGTTTCTTCTTTTGATAATGTTTTAGCAGAACAAGCGACCGACATGGCCAAACAGACGTTAAATGATTATGAAGCTGACGCAAAAAAAGCTGGTGTAGAACATATCAGTAAGGTCATTGAATATGGCGCGCCAAAAGTGATGATCGCCAACCAAATTCCAGAAAATAACCAAATCGATTTGATTATGCTGGGGGCAACGGGTTTAAATGCCGTTGAACGCTTGTTTATCGGATCTGTCTCTGAATATGTTATCCGCAATGCCGATTGTGATGTCTTAATCGTGCGGACAGACCTAGATAATAAAGTTCCCGAAAATGATGACTAATTACGCGCATTGAAAAAGCCAACCTCGCGAGGTTGGCTTTTTTCTTATAGCATTGATTTGTATAGGGCGATAATTTCTTCTACCGTAGCGTCGCGAGGATTTCCCGGCGAACAAACATCACGGAAGGCATCCTCTGCGATTTTTTGAACGTCTTCTTCTTTCATTCCGAGCTCAGTCAAGCTTTGTGGAATTCCTACATCGATTCCCAATTGCTTCACAGCTTGAACCGCTGCATCGCGAACTTCAGCTAACGGCATATCTGCCGCACCTTCCACTCCCATCGCAACCGCGATTTCACGATATTTTTCTCCGGTATGATCTTTGTTAAAGTCCATGATCAGCGGCAATAACGTCGCACAAGCTACTCCATGAGGCGTATCATACCAAGCCGATAATGGATGCGCCATTCCGTGAACTAATCCTAGTCCGACATTTGAGAAACCCATACCTGCAATATATTGACCTAACGCCATTTTTTCTCGTGCTTCTTGATTACCGGCAACTGAATCACGCAGGGCATGACTAATAATTCCAATCGCTTTGATGTGAAGCATATCGGTCATTTCCCATGCACCTTTTGTAATAAACCCTTCAATTGCGTGAGTCAACGCGTCCATCCCTGTTGAAGCACACAGACCTTTCGGCATCCCCATCATCATGTCACTATCAACAAAAGCAACGACTGGAATATCATGCGGATCGACACAAACAAATTTACGTTGATTTTCTTTGTCAGTAATTACATAATTGATCGTTACCTCAGCGGCAGTTCCAGAAGTTGTCGGTACGGCTAAAATCGGCAATGCCGGTTTTTTAGTATCCGCTGGCCCTTCCAGACTGATCACATCAGAAAAATCAGGATTGGTTATAATGATGCCGATCGCTTTGGCTGTATCGATCGGAGAACCGCCGCCGATGGCTACAATATAATCCGCTTCCGCCGCTTGGCAGGCTTTAACCCCTGCTTGCACATCTTCGATTGAAGGATTCGGTACGATCCCGTCAAAAATCTCATAGCTTAACTCAGCCTCATCTAAAATCGCGGTAACTTTTGTGGCTACTTCAAATTTCAATAAATCTTTGTCAGTAACGACTAACGCCTTTTTGAATCCACGTTTTTTCGCTTCATTGGCTACCTCTTGGATCGCACCCTTACCAAAATAAGACGTTTCATTCAAAATCATTCGATTGACTACCATAGTATCTCTCCTTTATTGTGTTTTATTTCACAACTGATTATCCCACATTTAGAAAGCGGTTTCTATGACTTCTAATTGTAAATATTTGCTGCAAAATAATACAAAATTTAAAATGCTTAATGATAAAACTTTTCGTATTGAAGGATGAATTCATTCGCTTCACTTTTCTTTTTAAAAAATATTTTTTCTTTTTTTACTTCCGTTTGAATGTTGACACAAAAATGCTGATTGATTCGTTCTAATTGCAGCCCTTTTACTTTTTTTATAGGTATCAAAAGAAATTGACCGTCCATCAAGTCAAACAGCAAGAAATGTTGTGTACCGACGATTTGGCCCTTGTTCACAACAAATCTTCGTTGCTGTTTAATTTCTTGAATCAATTTTTTGTCTAATTGTTCCACATCAGTAAATTTTTGAATATCAAAATAGTCTTTCAAATCATGCATCACTTTATTATCGCTTAAACTGCTCTTTTTCTTTTTAAGAAAGAAAAAGCCGATGAAAACTAAACCATATAAGCCAATAATCATTTGAACGTCTTTGATTTGCAGATTTTTCTCAATTAGCCAACCATTGAGAAGATACATCAATAAGATCATGAAGGCTCCTTTAAGAAAAAAATTCAATTGATTGAGTGTCTTATCCAATGTTACCTTACGTAACAGAATCCCCTGATTTCCCATTGTTTCCTCCTTATTATTTGCCAACCTCCAGCTGAAAGTAGTTACGAATATCCTTTTCATAATTTGCTTGTTTCATCGCTGAAATGAAACTCGGCTTTTTTGCTAACTCATAAAGATGGGTTACCGCTTTGATATGACTTTTTTTATCTTTTGGTGCAATCACTACGATCATACTGATTGATATATTTTCCGCAAAGGAGATAGGTTGATCCAATTTCAAGAAGGACATTCCAACACGATATACTCCATCATCTGGTCCAGCATGCGGAATAGCCAAATCCGGTGAAATTACAGAATAAGGATATTCTGGATCATAATGCTCGATTACTGTCTCAATATATTTTGGTGACACATATCCCTCGTTAATCAAAGGTTTGCCTGCAATTCGAATCGCTTCTTCGACAGACTTAACACTTGGATAAATTTGAATATGAGAAAGAGGCAGTAAATCCTTCAAATCAGGGTTTAGATTTCGGAAGTTCAACCCTTCATTGATTTCTGTTTCAAGCAAATAGTCCTGTATCTCTTGGGTTAATTGTTCTTCATTGATAATTTGAGTATTCTTTTTTATGATTGACAATAAATTTTGGACCAATTCGTGGTTTTTTGACAGACTAAACGTCTCATCAAAATCGATCCGCTTACGTACATCACTGATTAAATGCATCTTGTCTTCATCCGTTAAAAAATGCGGAATTAAGAAAACTTCTTTTTTAGTATTGACCGGAACCGTTGAAAAGACGATATCAACAGCATTGCTTCTTTCTTCATAGAATTCACGCAAAGAGAGATTCCGTGTGAAATCAATAGTCGTAAACAACTGCTTCAATTCTCCCAGCAACAGCTTTGATACGGAAATACCATGCTGACAAACAACTACCGCACGAATTTTTCGGCGCTTTTGTTTTTCTAATTCTTCATTGATAAAGCTTAAAAGAATGACAGATAAATAAATCAATTCCCCTTCTGGAAAAATGATCTTTAAATAATCTTCAATGATCCCGATTGACTGATGAACCAAAGGGTGGATAAAGTCATAATTTTCGACATTGTCCAAAAAAAGCAGCTCATTATCTGGCAAACCAAATTTTATCCGATAATAGGCTGGGATGATATGCTGATAAATGGCCTCTTCCAATTGTTCTTTGTTTTTGATATCTGTAATCCCTAGAATCTCAAAACTACTGATAAAGGATTGAATTCTTCGAAGCAATTCCTGATCTTTGTAATTGGAACGAATCTTAATCAAATTGGTGCTTAGTAATTGAATCGAAATAAAGTGAATTTCAATCAAATAGTTGGCTCCTTTAAAAAAAGGTTTCAAAGCTTGGCAAACTTTTGAATAAAAATCCTTTTCCACCATTTGAACATAATTCCCTAAAACCCCTGGTGATAACTCATTGCCTTGACCAAATCTTACAGAGCACATATAGCTGGTCAAATAGAGATCCACCAATTTAAACTCTGTAAACTCCAGCCCTAATTCTTGTTCTAATAAATGGATTCTTTCCTTTATCTCGGTTAAAACGTGACTTTGAACTTTGATCATCGCTAAATAGTATTCGAGATTGTCCTCTGATTTTTCAACTTCACGAATGAATTTAATTCCTAATCGGCGAATCTCCACTTCATTACCTACAAAATAAAAGCCTCTTTTTCTGGAGAATTGAAGGTCAATAGCTAGCGGTTTTAAATAGTTCTCACTTAATTTTCGCTTGTCGTTTAAAATTGTATTTTTACTGACAAAAAGCTTTTCGGCTAAAGTTTGCAATGTCTCCCCTTGATGAAGCAGAATGATCAGATAGAGAAAGCATTCGCGTTCTCTATCTGATAAATGGATTGACGGCGAAACTTTCGTCAAATAGCTTTTGATTGCTTTAGTCTGACCCTCCAAGAGAAAGAAAGTACCATTTTTCTTGATTTTCCCTAAGTTCAATTCAGTCAATTCTTGATTTACCTTTTTGATCCGATAATCTAACTGACCTTTTGTCCAACTAAACTTTTTTTCTAAGGAAAGTGAGGTCTGACTGCCTTTTGAAATAAACAATTCCAACAATTGAATCGCCATAACATCCATTTTTATTCCCCCTCATTCTTACTAAACCAATTAGGTTCGAACGAGCATATCACTCATTCCTCTTTCAAAATAATCATTCAACACATCGCGTAGTAAATACGGAGATCGTGGAATAGCATCGATCGTGTCTCCCGCTATATGAGAAGTAATGATCAGATTATCTAAATCTAGTAATGGATCATCTGGCCGAATGGGCTCCTCCCAAACAACATCTGTAGCAGCACCAGCAATCATGTTCATTTGTAAAGCCTCTACAAAATCAGCTTTGTCTACGATATCCGGCCTTGCCGTGTTGATTAAATAAGCAGATGGCTTCATTAAGGAAAGTAGATCGGCATTAATCATATTCTTTGTTTCTGGCGTTACCCGAACATGCAGCGAAACAATATCAGCTGTTTTAAATAATTCTTCTAGCCCAACAAAAGTGATCTGCAAGCCTTCTTCGCGAATTTTCTCTTTATCTACAAAAGGATCATACGCTATAACTTCAATGCCCAAACTATTTAACCGCTTCACTACCAATTTGCCAATATAGCCCAACCCCACTAAACCTACTTTTAGATTAGCTAATGTAGTCTTATATGGATCATTCGCAAATTTCTTAGGCCATTTGGCTTCTTTTACCTGTTGATAGGAAAAAGCGATATTTCTTGTCAAAGCGTAAAACAACCCTAATGTAAAATCAGCGACAGGTTCAGCATTTCGAATAACATGAATCAAAGGAATTTGTTTCTTTTTCAATTCTTTGGTTGCTATATGTTCAACACCGCCCCGGCAAGTCCCCACTAATTTCAACTGAGGAGCTGCTTCAATCATTGCCTTAGAAACCGGCGCTATATGAACTAGCAGATAGTCTGCATCTACTAGGTCGTCTAAAATTCCCTCTGGTATCTCAAGTGCTTCAGGTCCGTTTTGTTCGATCAATTTGATTTTTTCTTGAAACTGTTCTTTATTCAGATCAGCGAACCAGTGATACTTGACAACCTCTATCGGCTTTTCAAGCTTCAATTCTAATGCAGCTTCGGCTAAAGTCTCTGCAGAAACTAAACCATCTCCAACAACAACAACTTTTGACATTACACGGCTGCTCCTTCCTCAGATACAATTCCAGCTTCTTCCTCTAACTTCGCCATATTCTCTAAATAAGCATGAATCGCTTCTTTTTTAATCCGAACAAAGGCATAAAGTGCAATATAAACAACTACCGATAACCCAATCCAAAGTGGATTTTGCGTCATGAATATCAAGAAGAGTATTCCCATAATATGGTTGGTCATTACAGCAAAGCTGCAGATCATCATTGCGCCTTCTGGTAAATTAACGCCGACATCAATAGCCACTTGAGTAAAGATTGGTGCGACCGCTGTAATAATATATAGACCGCCAGCACACCAAATCGCTCCGCTGATCAATGACTTGAAGATATTCCCATTTGAAATACAGATTACTAATTCAATCATGTAAGGGATTGCAATCAAATCCACCATAGGTAACGTTTGATTGCCTGGTAAGAAAATGGCTAGTAATAAAACAATCGGAATCAGTAACATCCCTGTTAGCAAAGTCGCTGTTTCACCATAACCAGCGGCATCATTGATCGCCAAATACCAAACGCGGTCTTTGCCGCCTGAAGTTTTGGCAGTACTTTTTGATGCATCTGTAATTGCCGTAAATGCAGATGCAAAAATTCCAGCAATTTTTGGAAAAATCGCCATGATGGCTGAAGTTGAAATACCGATTACCATGATTTCGCCCCAACCTGTCAATGTATTCAATCGCATAAAATTACCAGCTAAGCCTAACGCTAGGCCCAAAATAAAGCCTAATGAAGTTGGTTCCCCTAAAAAGCCCAATTTATCCTGTAAGGTTTCGGGATTCCAGCGAACTTTGTTAGCACCTAATTTAGTCAAGATCCAATCCATCGCCATTGCTAATGGAACCGAGCAAATATGATGAGGCGCACTCATTGTACAGCGAGGATAACCATAATAAACAGACCAGCGTTTAGCGACGATTTCTGTAAAGACTAAACAATAAAGATTAGAAACCACCATCAATCCAATCGATAACCAAAGATTCTTAGTTGAAATATAGAGCATTGATCCCCATAACATAAAGGAGTAGTTATTCCATAGATCCGATGGCATAAAAATGTCTGTAAACTTAATAACAAATAGAATTGCCTGCAGCGCTAATCCCAGTGCTAAGAAAATCATACCTACTTGAGTCGAATAAGCTACAACACTCGTTGCCTGCCAACCTGTATCAAGAATGCGCAGATTAACACCCGTTTCTTCTACCATTCGATTGATTGCTGGAGTGACGATCGGCGTATAGGCACCTATGATCATATTAAAGCCAGTCAATCCGATCCCTGCATTCAGAGCCGCATTAAATGCCTTCTTCGGTTTTACCTTCATCAATAAAGCAATAAAGAAGATAATTACCGGTACCACGATCGCCGCACCAAAAGCATCCATAATCTTCGATAAAACATCTAACATTTCATTTCTCCTCTCTTTAATCTACTAATTTTTCCGAAGTTTCAAGCAATTCTTCAAAAAATTCATCTTCTCCCATCCCAGATAATAACCCTACTGCATTGATAGTCGGTAATTCATATTTTCCTTTCAAAGGACTTGTATGAACGATCAAATCCCAAGAACCGCTAGCCAATTGTTCCTCGACACCTCCAGGATTGACTTCGACTGTCTTTGCTTTGATGCCATGATCATCCAAAAAGTCTTTTACTTTTCCGGCTACCATTGAACTTGTTACTGTACCTGACCCACACACTGAAATAATGCTTAAGCGTTTAACCATTTAAAATATCCTCCTATATTTTTTCTATTTTATTGACTACTTTATCGTACTTCGTTCTTCTAAAATACCCGCTTTAGGTTTTACACCAAACTGATCCGCTAAATCCCACAATTGATCACTTGTAATTTTTTGCTTAAAGCCGCCAGGTACTTGAACCACGCGCATGTAGATATCCGCCGCCTTTTCCACTGTCTCAACAAGTCCAAATGCGTCATCCATCGATTGTCCTGCACCCATGATTCCATGATGCGGCCAAATCACTACACGTGAATCTTGCATTTTTTCAGCGGAGGCCAAGCCCAATTCTACAGTCCCAGCAAC
The DNA here is from genome assembly GCF_005405485.1 of Enterococcus hulanensis. Lineage (GTDB taxonomy): Bacteria > Bacillota > Bacilli > Lactobacillales > Enterococcaceae > Enterococcus_A > Enterococcus_A hulanensis. The sequence continues at coordinate 53,311 of NZ_BJED01000011.1, forward strand.
CATCCAAGGTAAAACAGAAACTCCATCTGGAAAAACAACTAAACATTCTGTAATCATCTCCCACAATGATCTCGTAAATTTCCTTTCATCTAAATCATGGATAAATGTCATCGCTGAGATCGCGATCGAATGACAATGTAAAATCACCCGATGATCCGGGTCCTGCATTAAGCGAACAGCATGACATTTCAAATGCGATGCTAATTCACTAGTTGGAACACCCCCGTCCTCCAGTCCCCATAGAACTTTAAAACTTCCACCATCATCCGAGATTTTAACGATTGCTAAATTTTTCGCCGGATTTTTGCAAATATTTTTAAAGTAGCTGCCTGAAGCAGAAACTAAGAAAATCTTGCCTGCCAGTTCTTTGACTTCAAAATCTAAATCCTTTTCTTTAATTACATGATCTAAATCAAGATACAGACAAACCTCAGCCTCATCCAGCATGTAGCTGATATTTCCGCCATTACGCTCATCCCAACCATTACGCCATAAATTCTTAGTCACTTCACACATTTCTTGAATAAAAGGTGCTTCATAAATATCGTGTATTTTCATTTCTCACTTCTCGCTTTCTGTTTTAAAAAATTGCGTTACTATTGTTAAAATCTCTGTTTTATCAAACTCTTTTTCCAATTGCCGCATTACTTTTTTATCCATAAACATGGCCATCAAATTTTGCAATAGCTGTAATTGGTCCTCACCCTTATCAAAGCCTAAAAAAAATGCATACTTAGCTGAAACAAACTCATCTGTCGTCCCCATCTGACCAAATGTTACAGAGTCCGCTAATTTGATAATGTAAATAAAAGGCTTCTTAATATGGCTTGGATCGGTATGGGGAATCGCTACAGCAAATGAAGGTGTCTGCAACCCTGTTGGATATTCCCGCTCTCGTTCTTTCAAAGCCTCTTGATAGGTTGTTTCAATAAATCCCAGCTCTGCTAATTTATTCGCAGCATAATCAACTAACGCATCTAATGTACCCTTGCCATCATAGACATCAATCAATTCTGGGTAAAACATCTTATCAGTAATGATCATCCGCTATCCTCCTTTCCTAATTATATTGTCAGTTTAGCATCCACAAAATTTCATAGTATGCGCTTTCATCACAAAAAAAACTTGTTGCTGAAAAAAAAATGTGATGTTCTTTCGATTAATTTAAGAAGTGATTTATCAAGTAAAGTATTCCCCATACAAAAAAGCTCTGAACATTGAAGAGCTTCAACATCCAGAACTTTGTCTTTTTTTGATTTTATAAGACTGCTAAAATTTAAACTCATTAATCACTTCGCCTTGTCGGATCACTTTACTAAATTTGAAGTGGGCATAGTTGGTTGCACAACACAAAGCTTCACGATAAGTCTGAAAATTCTTTTCCTGCTGCTCTCCAGCAAGTGTTTCAAGCTGTACGAGATACTTCATCGTCTTCTCCTTTTCAAACAACTAGCGACGAACAGAATTTTTTATAGCATTGATTGATACAAAGCAATGATTTCTTCCACTGATACATCGCGCGGATTTCCTGGGGTACAAACATCACGTGCAGCATCTTCAGCAATGCGCGCTACGTCTTCTTTCTTCATTCCAAGTTCTGACAAGCTTTGGGGAATGCCGACATCAATTCCTAATTGCTTCACTGCTTGAACCGCTGCATCGCGAACTTCAGCTATCGGCATCTCCGTTGCACCTTCCACTCCCATCGCAATCGCGATTTCACGATATTTCTCGCCCGTAAATTCTTTATTGTAATCCATGATTAATGGCAATAATGTCGCACAAGCTACACCATGCGGCGTATTGTACCAAGCAGATAATGGATGGGCCATTCCGTGAACGAGTCCTAATCCCACATTTGAAAATCCCATACCCGCAATATATTGACCGAGCGCCATTTTTTCGCGACCTGTTTGATCACCAGCAACAGAATCACGCAGAGCATGGCTGATGATTTCGATGGCTTGAATGTGCAGCATGTCTGTCATTTCCCACGCGCCTTTTGTAATAAAACCTTCAATAGCATGAGTCAGCGCATCCATTCCTGTTGCAGCGCAGAGGCCTTTAGGCATTCCCATCATCATATCGCTGTCAATAAAGGCAACTACCGGAATATCATGAGGATCTACACAAACAAATTTGCGATGATTTTCAGCATCCGTGATCACATAATTAATCGTTACTTCAGCAGCAGTTCCAGAAGTTGTCGGTATCGCCAAAATTGGTAACGCTGGATTTTTAGTTTCCGCTGTTCCTTCTAAACTAATTACATCGGAAAAATCAGGATTAGTCATAATAATGCCAATTGCTTTGGCCGTGTCAATCGGTGATCCGCCGCCAATAGCTACGATGTAATCCGCTGCCTTTTCCTGACATGCCTTAACTCCAGCTTGAACATCTGCTCTCGTTGGATTTGGCACGATCCCATCGTAAACATCGTAAGCTAGTCCGGCCTCTTCTAAAACAGCAATTACTTTCGTAGCCACTTTAAATTTCAATAAATCTTTATCTGTCACCACAAGCGCCTTTTTGAACCCACGTTTTTTGGCTTCATTAGCCACTTCTTGAATCGCACCTTTTCCAAAATAAGAGGTTTCATTTAATATCATTCTGTTTACTGTCATTTTGTTCGCTCCCGTTCCTTATTGTGTTTCCCTTCACATATAATTACAAAAGAAGCTGCAGCCAACTTCTTTTATAATTCAAATACTTGTTCTAAATCGACGGTCACTGGCGAATTATCCGGATTTGTTTCCATTACATCTGCCATGAAATCCCACCATTTACGATTGATTTCCGTATCGGCGGTTTGAGCCCATCTTTCTTCATCCTCAATTTCAAGATAGCCAAATAAATAATTCGTTTCTGGATCAAAGAAAATCGAGTAGCTTTTCGCCCCATGATCTTTTAACATTTTTTTCATCTCAGGCCAGAGTTCGTTATGACGTTTGGCATACTCTTCTTTTAAGCCGGGATAGGGTTTCATGCGTACAGCTTTTTTGATCATCTGCTTGTCACCTGAGCGGCTTCAAAAAATGCTGGATTCGGCGTGATACCGAATTGTTTCGCTAAAGCGATGAAGTTTTCATCACTGATCGTTTGTCTAACCCCGCCTTGCGCCTGAACATAAGTGTAAACTTGTGCAGCTTTTTCAGCTGTTTCGATCAAGCCAAATGTTTCATCCATTGTGCGTCCTGCTCCGTAAACACCGTGGAAAGACCACAGAACTAATCGGGCTTCTTGCATTTTTTCCGCAGTCGCTTCACCGATTTCATTTGATCCTGGGATCAACCAAGGCAATACTTGGATACCTTCAGGGAATACGACCATACATTCCGTACACATTTCCCAAAGAGTTCGGGTGATTGCTTTTGAAGTCAGTTCATGGCTGAAGGTCATAGCTAATAAATGAGTCGCGTGGCAATGCATCACTACGCGATTTTCTGGATCAACCTCTAAACGTGCGATATGGCTCATTAAGTGAGCAGGCAATTCACTAGTTGGCACGCCGCCATCCGTATAGCCCCATAAAAGATCAACGCTTTGTCCATCTTCTGCAACCTTCAATACCCCTAAATTATTAGCTGGGTCCTTTGCGACATTTTTAAAATATTTACCCGAACCTGTTACGATAAAATATTTTCCTTTCAGGGCTGTTCCATCAAAGTCCATCGAAATATTTCGTAATACATTAGCAGTATCCAGATATTCGCTGACCTCTGCTTCATCTAATAAATAGGAGATATTGCCGCCATTTCTTTCATCCCAGCCTAATCGGTACAGATTGCTGGTCACTTCCACCATTTCTTCCACAAAAGATGCTTCCAAGATATTTTTCACGATTGATTCCTCCAAATTTTTATCTAACACGGTGGGGAAAATCCCCGCCAATTGATTATGCTTGTGCGGTAATTAATTCTTTCTCCCGTGTTGCCAAAATGTCTCTTTCATAATTCATCACTTCTTCATACCAATCCATACCAACTGGCGCGTCGTTTTGTTCACAGAAGTAGTTCCATACATCGGCATAAGGGAAATCTTTCAATTCTTCTGTTAAAGCCATGCGCTTCGTGTAATCAAGCTCCAATTCCATTGCCTTCAAGTCTTCAATCGGCTCTAACATTGCTTTCAATAATGCTTTTTGCGTATTGCGTGTGCCAACGACCCAAGCTGCTACCCGATTGATGGTTGCATCGAAGAAATCCAAACCGATATTGGTTTTAGCTAACAAATCATTACGCACAATTTCTTTGCCGATTTCTTGTAATTCATCATCCATGATCACTACATGGTCAGAATCCCAACGCACTGGACGAGAAACGTGCAGCATGATTCCTTTAGAGAACAAGGCCAGTGAACTTAATTTATTTGAGATCACCTCAGTTGGATGGAAGTGGCCCGCGTCCAAACAGATCAATTTGTCACGAGTCAGACCATAGCCCATGTAAAATTCATGCGACCCTACTGTATACGCCTCCGCACCAAGTCCGAATAATTTACTTTCCACTGCTTCTTGGGTATATTCTTCGTTCAATTCTTCTGTAAAGATTTCGTCTAATGATTCCATCATGCGTTTGCGCGGACTATAGCGATCAATCGGGTTATCCTTCATACCATCCGGCATCCAGAAATTATTGATACAGGTTTGTCCGGTTTCTTTTCCAAGATATTCAGCGATCTTGCGGCTGCGTTTGCCATGTTCGATCCAAAAATCACGGACATCTTGATCTGGATGTGCCAAGGTCATGCCGTCTTTCATCATGGGATGAGAGAAGAAGGTTGGGTTGAAATCTAAACCAACTCCTTGTTCGTTGGCCCATTTTGCCCATTTTTCGAAATGCTTTGGTTCAATTTCATTCAGATCAACTGGTTCATCAGTATCAAGATAGATCGCGTGCAGGTTCAATTTATGCTTGCCGGGTATTAATGAAAAAGCTTTTTCAATATCCTGACGCAGCTGTTCCGGTGTATGAGCAGCACCAGGATAATCACCTGTCGCCATGATCCCGCCAGTTAATTCACCATCAGGATTTAAAAAACCTTTTACGTCATCACCTTGCCAGCAATGCATCGAAATTTTTACATCTTGTAACTTCTTCAAGGCCGCGTCTGTGTCGACTCCGATTTCTGCGTAGCGGGCCTTTGCGTCTTGGTAGCGTTCTTCAACTGCTTTTGTCATTTTATTTCTGCTCCTTTTCTTTTATACGAATTGTTTTGTTAAGGCTTGATATTTTTTAATGGCTTGATGAGTCTCTTTTTTTGGCTGGAATTCTTTCATTGGGAAAGAATTTTTGATTCCTTCGCGTCCTTCTGCTAAAGTCCCAAATCCTTTGGTCGCTACCATCTGCACCACAATGTTGCCGATGGCAGTAGCTTCGCCTGGTCCAGCCACAACATTGATGCCGCAAGCGTCAGCCGTTAATTGATTCAAAAAGTCATTATTTGAGCCGCCTCCAACGATGTGGAGTTGGGTAATCGTACGACCGGTCATTTTCTCCATTTTTTCTAGTTCGACGGCATAACACAAAGCCAAGCTATCATAAATGCAACGAGCCAGTTCACCAGCTGTCTCCGGTACTTTTTGATTTAGCTCACGGCAATAGTCTTGGATCTCAGTGATCATATTCTGCGGGTTCATGAAGCGCCGATCATTGACATCGATCAAGCTGACAAAAGCCTCTTCTTGACTCGCCAATGCAGCAAGTTCGGGATAAGAATACTGATAATCTTGCAACCGAGCGACCTCTTGGATCAGCCACATTCCCATGATATTTTTCAAGAAACGAATCGTGCCCTGAACACCCCACTCATTAGTGAAGTTCGCCTCGAATGCTTCTTCAGTCGAAATGCCTTCTTCGATCTCCACACCCATCAGCGACCATGTGCCTGAACTGATATAAGCCCAGTTATCGCCTTTTCCCGGTGTACCTGCAACGGCTGAAGCCGTGTCGTGAGAAGCAATCGTGATAAATGTTGCCTCCGGCAGATCATAATCAGGAAACTTTTCTTTCAGGATCGTGCCTAAAATCGTGCCCGGTTCTACTATTTTGGGAAACAGCTTTTTATTGACACCAACCGCTTCCAACACCTCTTCATCCAGCTTTCGGGTTTTCAAATTCATTAGCTGCGTCGTTGAGGCATTGGTTTTTTCCAATACGGCATTGCCTGTCAAAACATAGCCCAAATAGTCCGGCATCAGTAATAATTGTTTTGCCTGAGCTAACTTCTGGCGATCTTCTTTTAATAATTGAAATACTGTATTAAATGGTTGCAGCTGAATGCCGGTTTTTTCATAGAGCTTTTGTAAAGAAAAGTTTTGATCAAATTCTTCCATCGCCTGCTCTGTCCGGTTGTCGCGATAGCTGACTGGTTGACTCAAGGCCTGCCCCTGTTCATTCAGCAAGCAATAGTCGACGCCCCACGTATCAATCCCGAAATAGCATTCAGTGATTCCCCGTTGTTTGACTTTTTCTAAGCCGATCAAGATTTCTTTGATCAGATGATCGGCATCCCAATAGTCCGTTCCAGCTATTTTTGAAAAACCATTTTTGAAGCGATGAACCTCTTCCAATGTGATTGCTTCAAAAGGCTCCTTTTCTGAAAGCATCAAACGTCCGCTTGATGCACCGATGTCTACTGCTATATACGTTTTCGTCATAGTTATTTAACCTCTTGTCCCTGAGAAAGCTCTGAATCGATCAATGCTTCATCATTGTTTCCATAACGTTCTTGGGTAATTTGTTCCAAGGTCTTTCCGCGTGTTCGCGGTGTCCAAACAGTTCCGATCACTAGCGATACTAGCAATAAGCCGATCATGACCGTCCCTGCCACCGTGAAGCCTAAGTTTGCCAAAATCATCGGAAATACGATCGACCATATCCCGCAGCTTCCGCGAACTAAGAAGAACATGACACCTTGTGCCCCGCCGCGGAATTTCGTTGGGAATAATTCTGAGGCCCATAAAGCATAGAAGGCTTGAGCCCCGATACCTGCTGAGATGCCCCACAAGATAACGAATACCCATAAGCCTAACCAAGACATACCGACAAAGGTGAGAACGACCCATGAAGCCGCCGCCATGACAGCGCCGATAAAATAGAATTTACGATGATCCACCTTATCGCCTAATTTGGCAAAGCCGAAGTAAGAACCCAATGAAGTGAATATCCACATTGCTGCTTGCAGCATATTCGCTTGCGAGTTGGTCAGTCCGCCGACAGTTTCATAAACAAATGGCATGAAGAAGCCCATCGCACCTGCGACTAAATTCCAGAATAAGTACACACCAACTAAAAATGCGATTGATTTTCTATTGACCACATTCGAGAATAGCTCTTTGTAAGGATGAGACTTTTCGGTAGCCGCTGCTTGCCGAGCATTTTCTTCTTCCCAGTCTTTAGATTCTTCCAATTGACGCTGCAACAGCCAAGCAACGATGGCGACGATCACCAATGAAACAAATAGCAAACGATTGCCAAGTAATCCTAATGGTGCCAAAATTACACCTAACGTGAAAATAATCGCTGGTCCTAATGACCACGCTAATTGAGAAATTCCGATGTTGTGAGCACGTGAATCGGGATGCGCCATTTCAGCAATATATGACCATGATGCAGGAACTCCGGCACCCACTGATAAGCCCATAATTAAAAATCCAGCCAATAACATCGGAAAATTCATAGCGAAAATAATAAATAATGCACCGAACATATACACCAGCAAATTATAGGTATAGATGAATTTACGTCCAAATTTATCAGCTAACCGACCGCCAACAAGTGCTCCAACCGCTGCTCCAAAGGCATTTGCACTCAGTGCTCCTAGTAAACCGACCGCAAAACTATTTAGACCAAAATGCTCTGCCCATAATGTTAATCCGCTAGCGCCAGCTACGATACAGCCTGAATCCAAATAGTTGGTCAACGAAACGGCAATTGTTTCCTTTTTTCCTCCACTGCTTTGTCCGCTCATGTTTTACTCGCTCCTTAAATTTATTTACAAGCATATTATTCAATTTTCTGATTGCGCTTTCGATGACGCGAGTATAGAATGAGTGTAACGAATTTACAGGGATGTGTTGACATGCAGAAAATCGTAGAGGACTATTTACGCCATCATAATCAAATAGAAGAAGCACAATTAAATAAGAAAAAATTCGTCATGGATATCCCCACGCGATCCTTTCAAACCGCTGAGGATAATATGGTTTTGCTTAAAGAATACTTTCTAAAAAATAATTCGATTTATGTAAGCAAGCATCCGCGCTTTGCGCCTTATCCAGAGCACAGCCATCACTTTTTAGAGCTGAACTATGTTTATTCTGGAAAATCTGTTCAATACATTAACGGCAGACGTGAAGTAATCAACCAAGGAGAAATTCTTTTACTTGATCGTGGTTCTTCCCATGCCTTGGGTGAACACGGGGAGGAAGATATTGTCGTGAACATTATTTTTCCCAATGATAAGGTCGATATTGAATGGCTTTCCAGCCTGAATGATAAAAATAGCGTGCTGTTCAATTTCTTGGCCCAAACGATGGCTACTCGTTCGCGAAAAGAATATTTGATCTTCCGCTGCTCTGAGAATAATCATGTCCAGATGATTCTGGATCAGATGATCGACAAATATTTCACCGAACCAGTCTTTGCTAATGAAATCATTTCGTTATATATTCCGATTTTATTTACAGAATTGATCGGCAACTGCAAGTATGATTTCTACGAAGAAAGAAAGGATAAGACCAATCACCAAGTCGTGATCGATACCTTAAAACTAATCGAGAAAGACTATGCTGATTTGTCTTTGGAAAGTGCCGCACAGCAATTGGGCTACAATAAAAACTATTTAAGCAATATCATCAAGAAAAAGACCAATCAGACGTTTTCCGAGCTCTTAACCAAACAGCGTATGAAACAAGCCAAATTTTTAATTGAAAGTTCGACGTTATCGATCAGCTCGATTGTAGAAATGATCGGACTAAAAAATCGCAGCCACTTCTATAAGCAATTTAAAGAAGCCTACGATGATTTGCCAAATGCTTTCAGAGAACACAAAAAATGAGCCACAGAATTACTGTGACTCATTTTTATAGTTTCGAACCAATTACGATACCAATAAAACTTAACAATAAGCCCAAGCCATACGATCCGAAGAAATAGCGATAAAACATCGGACGATCATTTTTCCATAAGACAAACAGCTCAAAGTTATAGGTGGAAAAAGTCGTATAGCCGCCCATAAGTCCTGTTCCTAAAAACAAATAAATCGGATCGGACAAATGCAGACCAAAGAAAATCCCCAGCAAAAAACTTCCCGTCAGATTGATAAAAAAAGTCGCTCGCGGCAAACGTTTCGTCTGCGGTTCAAAATAATTATTCAACGCAAAACGCAGCATCGCTCCGATCGCCGCGCCGCTGCCGACTAACAAGGTCTCGATCATCTCGCCTCCACCCTTCTGTGGTAGATCGCTTCACCGAGCACAGTCATCACCAAGCCGCCGACAAACGACAGCACTAAATAAAGAAAGGCTAACCCAATCTGTCCCGCCTGCACTAATTTCATCGTATCCAGCGCAAAAGACGAGAACGTCGTCAAGGCTCCGCAAAAACCGACACCCAGTCCTAAGACTAAGCGTCCTGATACATCAAGATCACTTAAAATATGTTTAACGATCCAACTAAAAATAAAGCACCCTAATAAATTAATCACCAGTGTCCCCAGCGGAAAACCGCCAACCGCAGGAATCCATACACCCGCCCAATAACGCGCTGTTCCGCCGACAAAGGCAAAGAGTGCAATGACTAAGTAGTCCAACATGCGTTTCATCTCCATCATTTCATTCTTTCTCACTATAAAACGAATGATTTTAAGTTGCAAATAATCCTATCTTTTTCATCAACTATTTTCAAAACGTGCTAAACTAGGGATATCTTGGGAAAAAAAGTGAGGTTTATGTATGAAGGGTATTATTTTTGATTTTAACGGGACAATGTTTATGGATTCTGATCTCCATGAGGCCGCTTGGCTGCATTTGATCAAAAAATATTCAAGCAAGAAAATGACCGAAGAAGATATTTTGAAAAATGTTCACGGAAAAACCAATGACGTGATCCTGCGTAATTTCATTTCACAGGCATTATCCGATGAAGAAGTCCAAAAATTATCTGACGAGAAAGAAGCGTATTATCGTGATTCCGTCTTAGCAAGTGCCGATCATAAGGAATTTACCGCTGGTTTGCGAGAAGTCTTAGACTATTTGAAAGCAGAAAAAATCCCTATGACGATTGCTTCTGCCTCGCCAAAGATCAATATGGATTTCTATTTTGATTACCTAAACTTAGGTGAATGGTTTGATTACGAAAAAATGGTTTGTCATACCGGCAGTTTCCCCGGCAAACCAGCACCAGATATTTTCTTGATCGCAGCAGAAAAAATCGGTGTCGAACCCAAAAACTGCATCGTGATCGAAGATTCTTATTCCGGCTTGCAGGCCGCCCATAATGCCAAGATCGGTACGATCATAGCCATTGATCCAGAGGAAAAAAATCGCGCCGTTTTTGAAGCGGAAGATTTAGCCCCAGACGGAGTCATCGAAGATTTTACAAGCTTTATTTCACGCTATTTATAATACAAAAACGCCGCAACGAAAATTCGTTGCGGCTTTTATTTAGATGACTTTTGCCCCTAAAGTATTTTTGAAGTGGTTCAATGCCCAAGTATGTCCGGTCACATCAAAGCTGGCTACGGCTTTTTCAGGTATCACCAATTGATAGCCTAAGTTGTAGGCATCGACCGCGGTATGCAAGACACAGATATCTGTGCACACACCCGTCAAGCAAAGCTCTGTAATGCCGCGCTCCCGCAGGCGAATATCCAAATCCGTTCCGCTAAAAGCGGAATAGTGACGCTTATCGATCCAGTAAACATTTTTCCCCGTCTGGTTTTCCTGATAAAAATCAGCCAGTGAACCATATAGATCACGGCCGCTAGTGCCGATCACATTATGAGGCGGAAAAAGCTTGTTTTCAGGATGGTACTGATCACTTGGATCATGTCCGTCAATAGCAAAGACGATGAAGTCTCCTTGTTGGAAATACTCTTTTGTTACAGCGACCAAGTCTTGTTCGATCGCTTGACCCGCTTCACCTGTTGTCAAATTTCCGTCAGTAGCAACAAAATCATTCGTATAATCAATCGAAAGTAACGCCCGCATACCAGTTCCTCCTTTTGCTAAAATCCTTTAAGTAATCATTTTTTATTTTAAGTGATTTACAAACTCCATAACCAATTGCGCAGATAAAGTACCTGTACGGTTAACGAATTCTTCGTGTGTTTCAGTCGCATCACTGTCGGCCGTATCGCTGATTGCGCGTACGATTAAAAATGGAATACCGAACTGTGCAGCGGTGTGTCCGATCGCAGCCCCTTCCATCTCCACTGCTAAGGCATCTGGAAACGCAGCTTTAATCTCATAGATTTTTGATGGGCTGCTGACAAACGTATCGCCTGAAACGATCAAGCCAACATGAGCGGGCTGATCCATTTTCTTGCTAGCTTCCAGCATCTCGCCTTTTAGATAGGTTGATCCTTCATAATAAAGCGGCATTCCTGGAACTTGTCCGATCTTATAGCCAAATGTCGTAGCATCCACGTCAAAATAAGCCACCTTATCTGCAATTACCAAATCACCAATAGCCAGACCTTGTCCGATCCCGCCAGCAGTCCCAGTGTTGATGACCATGTTGACTTTATATTGCTGGATCAAGACAGAAGTCGTGATCGAAGCCAAAACTTTACCGATCCCTGATTGAACGACGATGACCTCATGATTGCCTAATCCTCCGGAAATAAACAACGCTCCTGATTGTTCCCATGACACGGGATGATCTAAACTTTCTCTTAATGCTTTTACTTCTGGTTCCATTGCACCGATAATACCGATTTTCATAACGATTCCTCTATTTCTTATTAATATATTTTTATTTTACAGCTAAATAAAGAATACGGCTAACATTACTACGATCAACAGCAGTAAAACTAAAATAATCGCTTTATTTAGAAAACTGCTGCGTTCTTTTTGCTTCACTCGCTCGCTGCTGCGGGACTTTGTGACAGGCTTATTCTTCTTCAATTCTTTGCGATAGACTGTACTGATTTCTTTTTCGCGTTTTTCATAGGCTCGTTCGGCAGCTTTGCGTTGTTCTTCTGCCAAACGTTCCTGCTCTTCTTTTCGCTTTCTTAATTCGCTGCGCGTCACCAGGGGTGATTGGCTCATGCGTAATCCACTCCTTGTTCTTACTTCTGTTTTTTATACTGCATCAATTCCCAATAATTGACTGCAAAGATCGTCTTTGCATCACAGATCAATCCGTCTTGGATCGCCTGTTTTGCTTCTGCCATAGTCAATTCGTAAAGTTCTAAGACTTCATCATCATCTTGGGGTCGCGGATTCTCCACCTTGACCAGATCGGTCGCGGCATAGATATATAATTTTTCATTGGAGAATCCTGGTGATAAATACATTTCATTTATGTAGGTTAATTCTTCAGTACGATAACCCGTTTCTTCTTCTAGCTCCCGCATCGCTGTCTTCTCCGGATGCTGACCTTCACCGGGATCGATCTTTCCAGCCGGAATCTCCAACACGACTTTTTCTAATGGTTTGCGAAATTGCTTGACCATAATCATTTTATCTTCTTTAGTGATCGGGATGATTCCCACACCGCCATGATGGAAAACTAATTCACGTTTTGCGGTTCCACCCATTGGCAAAGCGACATCATCCAAATAAACGTCAATGATTTTTCCCTTAAACAATTCTTTACGTTCAATCGTCTTCTCTTCAAAATCTTTATACTCTAACATTACGGCACTTTTCCCCCTTTTTAAGGAATTAATTTTTCAAGTCGTTGACATCCGATTCCACTGATTATACTAAAGTGAAGTACTCAACTGACAGCTGGTAATATAAGTAATTCTTTTTCAAAAAACCAAGAAAAGATCTCTCTTTTTTCACTGCGCAGCGTAGCCATTCGACGGTTCTACCTTATTGTATCACAGAAAATTCTTATGTTTTTTCTAAATCTGAAAAATCCATCTTTAGTCCGATACTAATTCTATAGAAATTCATGCTATGATGAGCGTGTAAAGAAATCAAGTAATTTGAATAAATAATGTGAAGGGTTTTTACTAGACTAGGAGGATTATTATGCGAAGGAAAATATTCCCTATCATCATCGCAGCAATCGGCATTCTCTCCTTTTTCGAAGGAGACTTCGGCAACTATATCGTTTTTCTTATGTTAGCTGTTGGGTGTGGGCTGATTTATCGTGGTTTTAAAGGAAGAAAAATACAGCCGCAAAAAGAAGAATTACCATTTCTTACAAAAGAAAAGGAAGCATACTATAAAAAATTGGGTATGAGTGAACGTGAAATCGAATTGTTCCGCGAAACAATGAACCTTTCGAAGCAACAAGTTTTGCGTTTGCAGCAAAATATTCAAAAAAATGCCAAGCTAAAAGCGATCGATTTACGTCATGATACGCTGAAGGCTGCCAAAGCTTTGTTTAAAGAATTGGTAAAAGATCCAAAACGTTTACCAGAAGCAAGTCAGTTTCTTTATACCCACTTGCCGAATATCGTCGATTTGACTGATAATTATGTCGAAATCAACGGACATGAGGTCAAGTCAAAAGAAGTTTATGGTAAACTAGAAGAAAGCGCACAGATCATTGATCAGATGGCTGATTTAATCGTGAAAGACTACCAACAATTCGTGTCTGAAGACTTAGAAGACATGGATGTTGAAATTTCGATTGCGAAAAAAAACCTTGATCGCGACCCTGTGTCAACAAAATAAAAAACATCAACAAAAAAATCTAGCTGAAGCTAGATTTTTTTCGAACAGGAGGACATACTATGGAACCAGAAAATAAACCAGAAACCAAACCGGTCGATTCTACTTTAGACGACCTGCTTAGCAACCCTTTTGGCACCGATTCTTTAACCCCCGTTCAACAACAAGAAATTTCCCACCTGCAGTCGCAAGAACAAGCAGACCGCTTAGTGGATAAATTACCTGAAGAACGCCAAGTACAAGCGCGTGAGCTTGCCAAAAAAATCGATGTCAATGATTCACAAGCCGTGATCAGTTACGGATCAACGGCCCAAACAAAATTGAGCGAATTCTCGCAATCAATGCTGAACACCGTATCTTCACAAGATATTGGACCAATCGGTGATTCTTTGAACCAATTGATGTATCGCTTAAATGAAGCCAACCCTGACGAATTACGCGTCGGCGAAGGCAATATTTTCCAAAAAATGTTTGGTAAAGTTAAACAATCGATCTATGAGATCACTACGAAATACCAAAAGATCGGTGCACAAATCGATAAGATTGCAACAAAATTGAACGTCGAAAAAGATGGTCTATTACGTGACAATCAAATGCTAGAGACACTTTACAACAAAAACAAAGATTACTTTGATGCTTTGAATATCTACATCGCGGCTGCTGAGCTGAAGATCGAAGAAATGAAGCTTACGACGATTCCAGAAGCGACAGAAAAAGCACAGGCTTCCGGCGATCAAATGGATGTGCAAGTCGTTAATGACTACACACAATTCTTGGATCGTTTAGACAAACGGACCTATGATTTAAAATTGGCTCGTCAAATTACGATCCAGCAAGCACCGCAAATTCGCTTGATCCAAAATACCAACCAAGCGTTGGCTGAAAAGATTCAAGCTTCTATTAATACGGCGATTCCTTTATGGAAAAACCAAGTAGCGATCGCATTGACTTTATTACGTCAAAAGGATGCTGCTACGGCACAACGTCAAGTATCTGAAACAACCAACGATCTATTGAAGAAAAATTCAGAGATGTTGAAGATTTCAACGATCGAAACGGCCAAGGAAAACGAACGCGGTATCGTCGATCTGGATACATTACAGCAAACACAAAACGACCTAGTCGAAACATTAGAAGAAACACTGCGGATTCAAAAAGAAGGCCGCGAACGTCGTCAACTAGCCGAGATCGAAATCGGTCACATGGAAAACGACTTGAAACAAAAATTAATGGAATTGAATTCCGGACAATAAGATCAAAAAAAATTAGCGAGCCGCATCGGCACGCTAATTTTTTTTATGCTTTCATATATCCTAACACGACACCGCCGACAATAATCAACAGACAGCCGATGATGACATAGTACATTTCTTTTTTGGACTTTCGTTCGCCCAGCAGGAAAATTCCGCCTAAGGTCGAAATGATGATCCCCATTTGTGATAATGAGAAGCCAATCGCTAAGCCGATGTTTTGAACGGACAATAGCATGCAGATATTCCCAATCCCCCACAATAAACCTGAGGCCATATTGCGCCAAACATAGCGGTCGATTTTCGCCTTGCGAAAGGCAAAGATACTCGCGCCGACTAACATACCGACACTTTGCGGTAAGATGATCGCCAGCGGATTAAGTCCTGCCCAAGTGATGATAATCGTATAAACACCATAACCTAAAGTCGAAAAGATCAATGCACGAAAACCTTTGCCGAAGTTCAACATGCTGTTATCGGTTTGTACGCCGCTTTCGTCATCCTTACGCGCCGTTAAGTAGGCACCAAGAACAAGTAAAGCCAATGCGATAAACCCTAGAACGAAATCCTTTGTTTTTGTCCATTCATGGAAAAACACAGCACCGGCGATGGTATTCAAAATCAATTGAAACCCGGTTGAGATCGGCAAACCAACCGATACCCCCATAAATTTCATCCCGTGGAACTGTCCATTCTGACCGATCGACCAAAAGAAACCTGACAAGAAACCAATTAACAAAATCCAACTGCTCATTGCTGGCTGAACGATAAAATAAGTCACTAATGCAAAAACAAAAGCACCCATCGTCATTCCTAAGGTTTGCTGGTTGGCGTCGCCGCCTAATTTCCCGCTTACCAGAGCAATGCTTCCCCATGCTACCATCGGTATTAGGGCAATCAAAATACTCATAAACTTACTCCTTTTTTATAAAAGCAGAACAGACTAATTCAGCTTTTGGACTTATTGTCCAAAAAGCTAGTCTGTACAGCCCGACAATTATTCACAACTGGAATAGTTTAGCGAAAAAAAGGAAATTAAGCAATCAAAAACTGAAAATTTACCGTTCTTCATGATAATAATCTAATCGTGGGAAAAATAGTGTCATCGTCGTTCCCTCATTCATAGTTGATTTTGCTGTGATCGCCACGCCGAGCTTTTCAGCGAGGCGCTTAGCTAGATAGAGACCAAGTCCGGTGGAATGCTGCTGGGCTTTTCGTCCATTTTCCCCAGTAAAGCCCTTATCAAAAATCCGCCCCAGATCCTCTGGCGGGATACCGACTCCGTTATCTTCCAAAATCAAGGAAACACCCGCGCTTTTAGCTTCAATCAAAATATTGATCTGTCCGTTGTCTGGCGTGTACTTGATCGCATTACTCAATAGCTGACGGAAAATAAATTCGATCCATTTGGCATCAGTTAGCACCTTTGCGTCATTTTCCGCTAACGTTAATTGCAGATTTTTTTGGATGAAGTAATTGGCTTGGCTACGAATGATCGGCTGAATGATTTTTTTCAACGAATATTCTTGGATCAAATAATCATTCACGAATTCATCAGAGCGAGAATAATACAAAATCTGCTCCACATATTCATCGATCTGCTGGATCTCATTTTGCAGCAAAACAAACTTCTCATCAGGAATATCAAACTCAATCGAATTCAAGATCAAATCCACGGCCGCAAGCGGCACCTTGATCTCATGAATCCAAGAATCCATATAATCCTTTTGATCCTTTTGACTATTTAACAGCTGCTCCAGCATCAAGTGATGCTCTCGTACCTGCTGATTCACATATTCTTGCACCAGCCGTTCCTCATTATTCGTCGCTGATTCGACAAAATGCTGCAGGTGGGAATCCTCTTCTTTATCAAATTCCTTGTACCAGTTTTTCCGCCGATAATAGTCGATCGTAAAAAAGAGAAAGACTAAAAATAATTGCAAGACCAATAGATAGCTGAGATTGTCCCAAAAATTACGCAATCCAGGCGTTAGCCAAACCATAAAAACCAATAATAAGCTCAAGACTGCCCATCCCAACAGGACAAGCAGACGATCTTTTAAATACTTGATAAATGTCATAGCCGCTCCTTATGGGACGATATATCCTTGTCCAACCTTCGTTTGAATATAGTCTTCAATACCTGCTTGCTCGATCTTGCGCCGCAAACGATTGATATTGACCGTCAGCGTATTATCATCAACAAAGCGTTCGTCATCCCATAATGCCCGCAATAATTTATCCCGACTTAAAATTTTCCCGTGCTGCTTCATTAAAATAAACAGCAGACGGTATTCATTTTTGCTGAGATCGACGACTTCATCCTTGATCGTCATACTGCTGTTGTCGATATTCAGAGTGATTCCGTTGTGCTCCAGCTCCTCGCCGCTTTCCGCGTAGTTGTATGAACGGCGCAGCAGTGCGTTGATCTTCGCCACTAAAATGTCGACTTGGAAAGGCTTAGTGATATAATCATCAGCCCCCATGTTCATCGCCATGATCTGATCCATGTTCGTATTTCGGGAAGAAATAAAAATAATCGGAACCTTGGAGACTTCGCGAATTTTTTGACACCAATAGTACCCATCATAAACCGGCAGATTGATATCCAATAAAACAAGCTGGGGCGCAATTTCTTCAAATTCCTCAAAAACCTTATTAAAGTCTGTCGTTTGATAAACGTCTAATCTCCATTTTGTTAACTCTTCACCGATTAATTGACGAATCACTGCCTCGTCTTCAACGATCATGATTTTTGCCATTTTATTCCTCCACTTTCTATTACTTATCTGGTCATGAAACCTTTGTTATCATCATATCAAAGAACAGAAAAAAAATGAAAGACGATCCTTTCAACATTAATTTTTGGTAAAATCAATAAACCCTAAATTATCATCGATCATTCCGCCTTCGCCAGATAAGCTGAAGGTACTCAAGCGCGGATTAAACTTGATTGCCATTTCCTCTTGCAGATCTTCTTTTGAATAACCCTTGATCCAGAAATCACCGATCTCTGACGGAATTTTTTCATCGTAATCAGTCTTTTCCATTTCTGTTGAAATAATGTTAATCGAAAACTGCGTCTGCATATGAATCATGGCGTGCTGCGAATAAGGACCAACGCCATCTTCAAAAGTTAATAGTAAAATCTTGTCTGCTCCCAAGTGTGCAGAAATTTTTTCTTTTGCTGCGTCATCAAATGAAATGTGCATAATTCTCTCTCCTATTCTGGAATCTTTAGTCTTTTTTTAGTCGCGTTAAGTCGCTAGGGTTGTCGTCGCGTGAGAAGTTGAAGTGGCAGCTAACTCATGTGTAAGGAAATCATTTTTCGAAAAGCGCGAAAAATGATTCTATCCTCGTACGCATACGATCCAACTAAACCTCACGAACTCTTACATACTTTAATATTTTTTCTTCTCTTGAACTTAATTACACTGCGAAAAGTTGGACTCGCAGCTAGCTCCTTTGCGATGAATACATTTTTCAAAAAGCGAAAAATGTTTTTATCGTCGTACGCATACCATTTTTCTAATCACGCTAAAGCGTGAAGAAAAACTGGCAAAAGCCCCTACATCTGACTCTTATCATCAGACGAAGGGGCTTATTTTGCAAGTAATCTTACTTATTCAATTGTTGATCTAATTTCGTCAAATCAATCTGGGTATCTTGTGCTAATATTTCTCGGAAGATTGGTAATTGTTTTTGGATTTGATCTGCTTGATCGTTTTCTACCTGCATCACCAGCAATGGTTCGTGCAGACTTAAACGCAGCAGCATCCAGCCTTTGCCGTAAGGTTCAGTGACAGAAAAACGTACGCCTTCTTGGTTTTCTGGATTCTCTGCAAATCCTGCTTGCTTCGGCAGCTCTGCACGGAATTTTTCGATCATTTGCTTGCCGGCTTCTTTATATTCTTCGCCGCTGATTGTGTAGCGAATCTCCAGTGTTTCCACCGGCTGTTCCAGCTCGGCCATTAAATCGGTCAGCTCACGATTTTCCTTTTGCAATTTCGGCAGTAGCATCAATACTTTCGCAATCACATACGCGCCATCATCTAGGAAATAATTCTCTTTGAAAGCAGCGTGGGAGCTGGTCTCGATCGCTAACTGACAATCGATCCCCTCTTCGTTGAGTTCGATCGCTTTATTGATGACATTCCGATAGCCGGAAATGTAACGATATTGCTTGCCGCCTTTTTCTTCAATGAAGCTTTTCAAATGATCCGAGGTCGGTGAATTGGTCACGATCGTACTGCCGGGATGCTCCTGCAAGACGATCGCTGATAGCACCGCGATCAGATTATTTCGATTGATCATTTGTCCGTCCTTCGAAACGATCGCCGAACGATCGACATCTGTATCGAAAATCACGCCAAGATCGGCCTTATTATCCAATACGGCTTGCTTAATACTTGCCATCGCTTCTTTATTATCAGGATTCGGGATATGGTTCGGGAAATTACCGTCCGGTTCTAAAAATTGTGATCCGCTAGTATCCGCACCGAGTACCGCCAATACTTTATCCGCAAAGTAGCCGCCAGCCCCGTTTCCCGCATCAACGACAATCTTCATGCCCTTCAATGGTTGGTCAGTGCCGCTGCCGCGTTGGATTTTTTCTACAAGGTCAGCTGCATAACGAGATAATAGGTCCGCCTGCTTCACATTTCCAGCCGCCGCTTCACTTGCTTCGGTGTGAGTCAAAATGTAGGCGATATCACTTTTCTCTGCGCCGCCTGTTTGACTGAAAATCTTGATGCCGTTGAAATAAAACGGCAGATGACTTGCCGTCAGCATGATCCCTGCATCACAGCCGAACTCCTCAAACTGAGTCGCCATAAATAAAGCGGGTGTCGTTGCTAAACCAAAGTCCAAGACCTCACAACCAGCCGCCTCAAAAACCGCCACCATCGCACCCTTCAACTCAGGACCAGTCAAACGACTGTCATGTCCGATCCCGATATTAAATGGACGCTTCACACCTTTATCCGTCAACCAATTAAGAATTCCATTCGCGATCAAACGGGCTTCATCAGCCCCTAAGTTCTTTACTTTATCCTCAGCATTGATAGCGATTCCACGAATATCTGAACCATTTTGTAATTTTGTTAACTCCATTGATGAACCTCCTTCTTCCTATTTAATAAGTTTTATTTTCAGACCGTCTAACATTTCAGCATGATAGTTAGCCCTAGTTTATTTCCTTGCATCTGTTTTACATACCTTGCAAAAAGCGAAACTGACATTCTTCAGCCTTACTTTTAGTTCATTATACCAAAAATCCCGAAAAAGAAAGCCTTTTCCGGGAAATTTTATCAATTTAAGTAATTTCTACTCTTTTAAATGACACGCGATTGCGGATTCTTTTTCGCTTGGCGTTTCTTTTTCCAGCGAATTCTCCAATCGACCAATCGATCCATGACAAACGTCAATCCTTTGAACAGCCAATAAATTCCAAAGGTTAATGGGATGACGAAGAACAAATTTCGATTCCACAGTTTATCAAATTCAAAAAATTCTCTGAAGAATAGATAACAGCTTAGGTAAGCGGTGCTCAACGCTGCAATCAGGGCAATCTTTTTCTTATCCAACGGGAAGGAAACTTTATACAACACCAGCAGTCCCACACAGCCTGTCAAGAAGACCGACATGGTCGAAGTCGCCTGATAATCCAGATCAAACAATACGTTAGCCAACTGGATGATCATCACGGCGCTGACGACTGTCAAAGCCCCAGGCAAAGAAACACGCAAAATATTATTCAAGAAGTCGCCCTTGATCCGTTCATAGCTTGGCTTCAAGGCCAAGAAGAAGGATGGAATCCCTACTGTCAACGCATTGATCGGTGTTAATTGCACCGGTTCAAAAGGATAAGGACTGGCGATAATCATGAAGATCACAGCCAAGATCAGCGAATAGATCGTTTTAACCAAATACATCGAAGCCACACGTTCGATATTATTGATAACGCGGCGCCCTTCATTCAAAACATTTTGCATCCGCGCAAAATCTGAATCCAGCAAAATGACATCCGATGCCGCTCTTGCGGCACTGCTGCCATTCGCCATCGCTACTCCGATATCCGCCTCGCGCAAGGCCAAGACATCATTGACTCCATCACCGGTCATGCAGACTGTATGATCTGCTTTCAAGGCATGAATCAAGGATTCCTTCTGCTTAGGAGTGACGCGCCCAAAGACTGTCGTGTGATTCACCAGCGCATTATAATCAATCGGCTCATCTAAACTCGACATATCAATAAACGTTTCAGCGTTTTTGATTCCGGCTTTTTGAGCGATTTTCGAAACCGTCAATGGATGATCTCCAGAGATAACCTTCAGCTGCACATCTTGCTTTGCAAAATAGCCGAATGTGGTCCGAGCATTTTCCCGCAAGTTATCTGAGATGATCAGGGTAGCCAGCAAGCGTGGTTCGTAGATCAGCTCCTCCTCCAGAATATCTGGGTACTCCACTAAAACAAGTACACGCTGTCCGTCTTCTAAATAAGGCTGAATCTTATTTTGCATTTCAGATGACATTTCTTTAAAAATAAATTCCGGTGCGCCAAATGCAAAGCTGCCTTGATCCTTAAACGTTACCCCGCTCCATTTTCGGGCAGAAGAAAAGGGAACGACTTTTTCCACTTGCCAATCCTCAACAGCAGGAAAAGCTTCGCGCAATGCCTTCGCCGTCGCATTCTGATCCTTTAACTGATGCAGCAGCGCTCCCATGATCGTTCGTAAACGATTATCGGAAATGTCCTCCAGCAGTGCCTGTTCGAACTTCAGTGTGCCATCGGTAATCGTACCAGTCTTGTCTAAACAAATCACATCTACCCGCGCCAATGTTTCAATCGAAGGCAATGCTTGAACCAGAACCTTTTTCCGCGCCAAATTCGCCGCACCTACTGCAAAAGCCACACTCGTCAGCAGCATCAAGCCTTCCGGAATCATACTGACTAACGCCGCAACAGTCCCTAGAACCGCTTGTTTGATAGAATCCGAAGCTTGGTACTGACTATAAAAAAGCCCCAGACCGACTGGAATGATCACGATCGTTAACACAGCGATCATGCGGCTCAAGACTTTCGTCAATTCCGAGTTGCCAGTCTTTTTCGTCTTTGCTTCACTCGTTAGCTGCTCGGCAAAGTTATCCTTGCCAACAGCCGTTCCTTGATAAAAGCACTCGCCAGCAGTCACGAAGCTGCCGCTGAATAATTTGTCGCGCTGTGCTTTTTGTACCCGATCCGCTTCACCAGTCAGCAGTGATTCATCCACCTCGACACCAGCGCCAGCTAATAAATTCCCATCTACAGGAATCTGATCGCCATTTCGCAAATAAAGAGTATCACCTAAAACGATGTCCTCTTGATCAATCTGCTTCAAACGCCCGTCTCTTAAAACGACCGCCTTCGTCTTAGCCAAGACCGATAACTTGTCGATCGTATGCTTTGCTCTTAATTCTTGAATAATCCCGATCAGCGTATTAATGACGACGACTCCGAAAAACAAGGTATTCTTCGGCGAACCGACTAACAACACCAATAAGGCCAATACAAAGTTCAGAATATTAAAGATATTAATCGTATTTTCTTTAATAATTTCTTTGTCCGACTTTAATAGATTCTCTTCCACTTGATTGATCTGTCCATCTTCTATTTTCCGCTGAACCTCGGAAGCTGTTAGACCCTCCAGCCCTGCTGGAATCTCAACATCATCAAAATTTTCTTCCACCGTTTGAACTTCTTCCTTTTTCTTCATCCGGTTTCACCTCATCTCATTTATAACCATGTTTTTACAGCGAAAAATATGATTTTTACTCTATACTCATCTTAACACGACTTGGATTTTAAGTCGGATGGGAACCCCGCAAAGCAACCTTCTTTTAATTTTTGAATAAAATTTTCACTTGTCCTACAAAAAAAGAGAAGCCTAAAAAGACTTCTCTATTGCTGATAAAAGATTTGAAAATACTTTTTTCTATTCCTGTTCTCTCTTTAACTCTTCCAGCTTCTCAATACTTAATTTGGAATACTTGGAGATCGTTTCTAAAGGAAGACCATCTTCTAACATTGATCGAGCCACCTTAATTATCCCAAGTTCCATTCCTTCTCTCGCTTTAGTAGACATAACCGCATTGTTAATAGCTTCAGCTTTATTCATTTTTTATCCCTTCCTTAACACTCTTTTCAATCAAACAGCCTACTGCTCCTGCTCTCTCTTCAACTCTTCCAACTTCTCAATGCTTAATTTGGAATACTTCGAGATCGTTTCTAAAGGAAGACCATCTTCTAACATCGATCGGACAAAATCAATTTTCTCAAGTTCTCTACCTTCTTTTATTCCTTCTCTTCTGCCTTGATTCAACTTGGTAGACATGACCGCATTACTAATAGCTTCGGCTTTATCTATTTTCATAATCATTTTTTGTTCCTCCCTTCCTAGGTTGTAAAAGTCGATTCGTTGTTTGGCTTCTTTGATATATTCGGGAGCTCCTGCGGCGACTTCGCCGGTTTTTAGGAATGTTTGCCAGTGGTATACGGCGGAGTTCTTTCGAATATTTTTACTTTTCAGACTTAAAAAGCATAAGATCAACAACTCTTCTTCTTGGTCTCCCAAAAATGGCTGCTGAGTCTTTTCATCAAGTAATCGAAAGCGTCGCAGGGCATCGCCTTGCGCATCGGCTAAGTGAAAATCAATGATATTGATTCCGTAAGCCGGATGCAGGCTCGAAAACAGATTATCCTTGATAATGTTTTTGCTTTTCTTTTTGCCTAACGAGGAGCGAAAAGCTTCGATCAAGTAAAACAGCGCTCGCGAGTTGAAATGATCGTGAGGCTGGATCTGACACTCGATCGTTGTCTGGGTGCCGTCTTCCGTTGTAGCCAAAATATCGACTTCGGTATATTGAATTTTCGGTTTTTGTTGTGCTTTTTCGTAGTTACTGATATAGCTGTCAATGTGATAGGTTTGCTTGGGTTGCAGCTCTTTGAAATCCGTTTCTAAAAGGTCATTCACAAAAGCTTTGAGGATATGCAGGGAATCTTCGGAGGTCAACATTTTCTTAAACATGTCTAGTTGCACGAACAAGCTCTTTGAAGCAATAAGCGAAAATTTTGTTAAATTTGAGGAGCAATTTATCAAAATTTTAGTCTTATTGTTCAAGAGCTGACCGAGTTCGCTCCACTTTTCTAAATAGGTCATTGGTCGGTAAATACTTCTTCATCGTTTCGCACCTTTCCAGATAGTCGCGCTCTGCTGAAAAGGCTTTTCTTGCCCTCATTATAGCATGGGAAATGGCGTACTATCAAAGTTCTTCACTGTTAAGGTACGCGGAAATGGGTAAAAATATTTTAAATAATCAACTAAAATTCTCCTGCTAGATAACTGTCATGCCTGACGTGAAAAAAGAACCTGAAACATACATCCCAAGTTCTTCTCTAACTCATCCTACTTCTTATTCTTCTTAACCAAAGCGACTACTGCTACAACTAATCCTGTTCCTATGAATCCCGGCCAAATGGTTGTGACCATATTCATCCGTGGATATTGCTTTGCCTGTGCTGTTGGATAGACCTTCTTACTTACTGGTGTATTCGTCGTTCCTACAGGTTTTGGTGCGGTGGCGTCTTTCAAAGTCAGTCCTTGGATAGCAGATTGAAGTTTCGCCAGTACCTGTTCCGCTTTGAGTGGATCAGGATTGACCTCTTTCAGTAATTCTTCGGCAGCTTTTTTGGCTTCTTGGTAATTTTTCCAGCTATCCTCGGTGTAATCCTGTTCCTTGCGGTTCTTTTGATTTTCTTCTTTTAGGATGTCTTCAATGACTTCTGTTGTCTTGATTTTTTCCCATTTGGCAGTCAAGGTTTTGTCGCCGATCGTTCCTTTTGGCAGCTCTGTCACTTTCGTTTCACCGTCATACCAGCCTAGGAAACGATAACCGATTCGTGCTGGTTCTGGTAATCTATCTACAGAATTTTCAGTGGTGAACGAAATTGGATCAACCGTGCTGCCACCGGCGCTGTCGAAGGTGACTTGATAGGTTACTGGCGTCCATTTGGCAATCAACGTACGGTTGCCTGTTTCGCCTTTTTCGATCTTCGTTACTTTAGTCTCCCCTTCGTACCAGCCCTCGAAGGTATAGCCGAGACGAGTTGGTGAATCAAACTTGTCGATTCCTGTTTCGATCGTGTATGTTCTTGGTGAAATGGATAAGCCGTTCTTACTATCAAAATTGATCGTATAAGTGATCGGCTTCCACTGCGCATAAAGTTTTACCTGTTCACCTTCTGTGGTTGATAAATTTTTGACGGCCTCTTTATCTGAATAACTGTCTCCACTCCCATCAGATTATTCATTCCACTCAACAAAATCATACCCTTTACGAGTAAATTGATTGCCTGAGAGTGATTTTTCTTCATCGATAGACAGTACCTGATCACTCATAGTTCCTTCGCCACCGTTAGCATCAAACTTGATTGTATATCTGGCCTTGCGCCAGCTTGCGACTAACTCGACAGGTTCAGTGATTGGCGTATCGAAAGTGAACGGCAGACTATTGAACGTCCAGCAATCAAAAAATAGATCTCCTTTTGTCCCTTCGTAGTCAGGGTTATCCGCCAATTTACCTTCAAAAATATACTGCGGATCAGGTGCCTTGCCACTACCATCATTCAAATCAAAAGAAACCTCATGTTTCTTCTGAATCGTGTATACATGATTTGTTGCTGTTTCAGTCAAATTATTGTGGGCAGCCGTAAAATCATCGGTTGAATCGTACACGTCTGTATAGTCATCTTTTACCCAGTGATAGGTCGTTGTTCCTGAGTTAGGAGGAAAAAAAGGTAAATGATGAAAATCCCCAAATTTGAAATCTGACGACAGAATCACTTTTGAAAGATTGTCACAGCCTGAAAATATACCCATCATATACTGAACACTGCTTGTATCCCAACCGGATAAGTTTAATTTTTGCAACTGCGCACAATTAGAAAACATAGCATCCATAACAGTAACATTGCTCGTGTCCCAACCTGATAAGTTTAATTCTTGCAACTGCGTACAATCAGAAAACATGTTATCCGTCCTATCCAATTCACCTATATCCCAACTGGATAGGTCTAACTTTTCCAACTGATAACAATTAGCAAACATATTATTCATCCACCGAATTTGGTTTGTATTCCAATCTGATAAGTCTAACGCTTTCAACTGTGTACAGTTGTAAAACATATTGGTAGTGTACTGAACACTGGACGTATCCCACCCTGTCAGGTTTAAAGATTTCAACTCACTACAGGAATCAAACATAGCGGCCATATCATGAACATTACTCGTATCCCACCCTGTCAGGTTTAAGGATTTCAACTCACTACAGGAATCAAACATAGCGGTCATATCATGAACATTACTCGTATCCCAGCCGGATACATCTAGCACTTTCAACTGCTCACACGAAGCAAACATACGGCTCATATCCTGAACGTGACTCGTATTCCAGCTGGATAAGTCTAAGTCTTGCAACTTACTACAGTAAGTAAACATATAGCTCATATCCTGAACTTGGCTTGTTTTCCAGCCGGTTACATCTAATTCCTTTAACTGACTACACACTAAAAACATATAGCTCATATTCTGAACCTGACTCGTATTCCAACTGGATACGTCTAAGTTTTGCAACTCACTACAGGAATCAAACATAGCGGTCATATCCTGAACTTGGCTCGTATTCCAGTCGGTTACGTTCAAATCTCGCAACTGATTACAGTGAGAAAACATATAGCTCATATCCTGAATTTCCGAACAATCTGCATTCCCAAAATTAACTGAGGTTAGTGTAGTATTAAAATAATGTACGCCACCCGACGGACGAGCAAACAACACCTTAAACGTCCCTACCAACTTGACAGGTGTCTCCCCTTCACCAGCCGCTTCAATTTTAAAGGTTCGCGTTACCGCCTCATTTTCATTAGCCATCTTACTTTTCAACACAGTTCCCAAATCAATTTCCACTGGTTTCCCGTAAATCTTCGCCGGAACGGTGATATTGGTCAGGTCACCATTATAAGAGGTAATCTCCATATGGGTTCCTTTATCTACAAAACCCCAACCTTCAGCAGTCGGATTGGAGAAATCCTTAATTTTATAAGTATGATTTGTTGCGGTCTCAGTCAAATTATTATGCGCTGCAATAAAAGCAGCTGTTGAATCATACATTTCCGCAAAATCATCCTTCACCCAACGAGAGGTCGTTTCAGGAAGCCCACGTAAGCCAGTATTACCATTAAACTTAAAGTCTGAAGACAGTGTCAACTTTGAAAGGTTGTCACATCTTGAAAGTATACTATACATTTTCTGAACACTGCTTGTATCCCAACCGGATAAGTTTAATTCTTGCAACTGAGTACACTCTTGAAACATAAAGTTCATATCCTGTACTTGTTTCGTTTCCCAGTTGGATAAGTCTAATTTTCGCAACTGACTACACGATTGAAACATGGCGTACATATCCTGTACTTGGCTCGTTTTCCAGTCAGATAAGTCTAAGTCCTGCAACTGACTACAATTACCAAACATCAAGGCCATATCCTGTACATTGCTCGTATCCCAGCCGGAGAGGTCTAACTCTTTCAACTGATTACATGAAATAAACATCGAGGCCATATCCTGTACTTGGCTCGTTTTCCAGCCGGATAAGTCTAGTTCTTTCAACTCCATACATTCTATAAACATAAATTCCATAGTCTGAACTTGACTCGTATTCCAACTGGATACGTCTAAGTTTTGCAACTTACTACAGTTAGAAAACATATAGGTCATATCCTGAACTTGGCTCGTATTCCAGCCGGTTACGTTCAAATCTCGCAACTTACTACATCCACGAAACATATAGCTCATATCCTGAATTCCCGAACAATCTGCATTCCCAAAATCAACAGAGGTTAGTGTCTCATTATCCTGACCAAGATTAACATAAAATAATTTCTCAAATGTCCCTACCAACTTAACAGGCGTTTCCCCTTCACCAGCCGATTCAATTTTGAAGGTCTTTGTTACCCCCGTCGTATTTGCCATCTTCTCTTTCAACACAGTCCCCAAATTAATTTCCACCGGCAATCCATCAATCTTCGCCGGAACGGTAATATCCACCAAGTCCCCTTTGTAATCAGTGATTTCTACATAGGTTTCTCGATTTTCATACTCCCATCCTTCATCAGCAGCATCGCTTTGAGGTTGCGCTTGTGCGCGGGTTTTAGCAGTGTTGGCTTGTTGATCCGTTTCTTCTGATTTTTTTGTCTCGTCAGCTGGCTTTGGTTCGGTTTCTTTTGGGGCTTTGGCATCATCAGTTGTACTTGGTGATTTTTCTTGTGCTGCGGATTCTTCATTTGCGGTGGTTGGTTGTGTCTCTGAGCTAAGTTCGCTGCTTGCTACGGTAGGTAAAGCGGTGTTGCTTTGTTGTACTTGTGTGGTTTCTGCTTCGATCGCTGCTTCGGTCGCTGTTTCGGTCGCCAATACTTGTACTGGTATAATCGCATAACCGCCTAAGACGATCAGTACACTTCCAGCGACACTGATCAATTGTTTATTGATCTTCTTGTAAACAAATCGCTGGACTCGTTCAGCATGTTTTCCCATTCTTTTATTGTTCATCTTGATCCCCCAGACTCTTTGTCTTGCCCGTTTTTTTGTTGCTAAATCAGCTATTTCACACTATTAATTATATCTGATTTTGAAAGTCGTCCCTGTTGATAACTGGAAAAACGGACAACTATCTTTCCCATTAATTTTCAATTTTTTGAATAAAAAAGGGGGGAACAATTGATTGACTATTTCTATTAAATAATTCCGCGCAAAAAAAAGAGGCCTCAAAAGACCTCTTACTGCTGCTTCACTAATTTTTCATCTACACTATCCAGATACACCTGATCGTACACCGATTCGTGCAAGCGATACCCACGTCCCCAACAAGTCTCGATGATTGGACCTTCGATGCCTTGTCCGGCTAGTTTGTCCTTTAGGTGTTTGACCATCACTGAGAGCTGGGACATGCTGGAGTTGCTCTTGCCGCGGTTCCACATGCGGAGGCAGATTTCTTCGCGCGGGACTGTTTTTTTCTGCTGAAAGAGAAGTTCAAACAGCTTCACTTCGCCACCGCTTAATGAAAAGCCGTACATTGGGCGTTTGTCTTCGGCTTTCGGCAGAAAGACGATGTTGCCTTCTTTTCGGACTTTTTCGCAGCTGAGTTTTTCCCGCAGAACTTCTAGCGTCGGCTGACTTACGATCCATTCGGTCAAGCCTTGTTCTTTCCATTCTTCTAAATCCGTCTCTTCCAAGCGTTCATCGGATTTCCGCAGGATCGGAGTCGCGCAGGTGCTTAATGTTCCTAAGAGTTCTTTGACTTCGGCATTTGCCAATGTTTCGCTTAAAATAATCAGATCAAACATGTGGATGATGTCGTGCTTTGAATTCTGCGACAGACAGAGATGGATCATAAGCTTTGATGTGAAGACTTCATGACCTAGCTGTCGGAGCCGTTCTTCAAAGGCTTGTTCGTTTAATGGGTTATTGGTTAGTAATAATATTTGACTCATCTATCTTCCTTCTTTCTACGTCTGTTGCGGCTTATTTTGAAACTCCCCTTTTAATAAACAACGGTGAAAATACTTGTTCAACTGATAGCCCTCTCCCCAGTGTGTGATCACCGCATCTTCTATTCCATAAGTCTGTTCAACTTTTTTTCGAATTTTGCTGACTGTTGAAGACAATTGACACAGCTTAGAATTTTGATTTTTGGATCGCCAGTCTTTACTCAGTTCATCTCTTGCCAGCGACAAATTTTCGGCTGCCATTAATTGGCGTATAATATCTTTCTCAAGCTTAGTGAACTGAATGTCTGAAAAATATAAAGGAAACGATTTTCTTTTGTGATTTGATACTACTTGTTTTTCTTGAAATGACTGAGTTGTTTGACTGGAATTAAAATCTACTTTCCCTAGCTGAGGTCTAGCGGTTAATTTCTCCCTTAGACTTTCTAAGGAAACGGTCGATAATAACCAATCAAAAATGTGCCAGTTCAGCCATTGCGCGATCAACTCTTCTGTCGGCTCTTCACTGACGATTCTCATCAGACAATTTGAATTGAATTGTTGTCCAAACGCCTCTGCCTCGCCCTCAGAAATCGTCTCACTCAAAAAAACCCACTGAAAAGAGTTGATAAATGGATCGATCCTACCCGAGTTTTCCCAATTTTCCCAAATTGAAACAGAGACCAGCACTTCATGATTCAATTTCTGTAATTGTTCCTGCAAATAATTTTCTACAGAAATGTTTTTCGTTAAGATTAAAATCCGATTCATTTTTCACCTCTTTTTGTGAACTCATTGAATAGAGAAGGTCAAAAAAATCTTTCTATTCTATGGTATGTAGATACCGCCCGTGAATTTCGGGCGGTTTGTTTCATTAAGTAAACAAGTGTATTTGATTTTGAATGTCAATATAAGTGAATACCGCTAGTCCGATAAACGCGACACCTATAATCAGCAACATCCAATCCAATACTAAATGCCTTCCCTTTAAATTGGCTTGTCGAATCAGCTTTGAATCATTGATCAAAAAATAGATGAACAACACGCATGATACAACTGCCCCTCCTATTAGAAGGTATATCCATTGATTTGGTTCCATCCTGTCCTCCTAAATTGTGTCTTCTAAAGTCCAGATTAGCTCACTCTTGTATGCTCTACCCGCTTCTCCCACATCAGCAGGAATTTGAAGTTTCACATCATTAAATGGTGCTCTGAAGATCCATGTACCTTTATTTTTCATATTTTGAGAGTTCATTATTGGCACTGTTCCGCCACCGCCTGTCAATGTGACAGTTGGTGAATTTAAAGTGACATCTCCAGTTGGTGCTCCATTCTCACTAGCTGTTTCAGGATTATTCACGACTTCAGTTGAACAATTACCCATGGTTAAGACTGGTTGTGTAGCAAGAATTGTAGAATTAACACTGTCTGCAAAATAATCCAACTTTGCACTCAGTTTCCAATTATTTCCACTTTGATTATTCCTTGGGTCTTGTAGTTTCACATAGAAACCTTCACTAACCGTCGTCGAGTGATATGATCCCGGTGCTAAAGTCATCGTTTGAGTGGTCCCAATATTCATCTTATCTTGTTGACCAAATCCGAAAATTGTCGGTACGTACAATAAAGAGAGCTTAGAATCAGCTGGATCAGTCACCTCATGATGGTCGGGATCTTTGATACGTACATTTGTATCATCCGATGATGACAGCGTATTATTATTACTATTCACTATCGTCTTCAAATTCAATAAATCTCCAATATCTCCGGTAACAGTCGTCTTAAACTTAACTGTGATTTTTTCATTCGGTTTAATCTTAACATTTTGCGCTGCTAACTCTACTCCACCATCCGACCAAACATTGTTCGTTATCCCTGTTATTTGCGAACCATTATTATCCTCGATCACTGTATTTGTCGGAGCAGACATACTTCCACCAGTTTGAGTAATCAAGTGAGAGATATCCAACTTCTCTACATTGTACATATGCCCGGTATTCTTCACGGTAAGTGTCCAGTCAATCGTTTCACCACTTTTTTTTATCACAGTTGAATCGGGTAACAAATTAACATCGAGTCTAGCTGCTCTCTTTTTATAAACAAAATGGAGAAGAGTGTTTTTATTTACTGAAGGTACTGATACATTCGTCCCTGAATGTAAAGTGTTTGGATCATCGGTCATATTTCTCCATCCAACTATATCCCACCAAGCTGATGAAGAATCCCAAAATGCACCAAAAATGTTGAAAGTGAAAGTCGTTCCTTCCGCTTGAGCAACTGTCCCTGGATTAGGTAATCCAATTTGGGCACTACAATCTATAAGGTTCGCGTTCGATGTATCATCTACCCACCTTGCTGTAATGTCATACATTGTTTTCTTTTCTTCATAGACAATTCGGATTTTTGCATATTTATCTTTATCCGAATTACTTATGTCTTTCCAGTCAAACTTTGGTGGATTAGTTGTTTTAAAACTATCTCCATAATACCAACCTTTGTATTCATAAATTTTTGAGTTAGCAACATATGATTGCGGCAAAGTAGTAGCTTGCCCATTCTGACCACCTCCAAAAGAATAGCTATCTTCAAGTGCATCATACTTATTATCTTGTACAAAAGTTGGATGCAAATCTGAAGTTGGAATCTTAGTTCCTTGCATATCTACAAAAGTTTCCTCTATTTTTGGTACATCTATGCGGAAAGTAACAGGCTTTCCAGTATAAATATCATCATTTCCAATCCACTCACCATAATGAGACCCACTGTAAGTGAGTGACCCATAATTCTTGGTTGTTGATGCCGCTGTACTCGCGAATAGTACATCGTCGGGATCACACAATTGCCCTGGATAATCTGGATTAGAAATTTCTGATAATTTATATCCATATTTCCCATTCTCTGTTGTATTAAAAAATGATTGTTGTAAATTGTATGCTTCGTATGGATAGGGAACATTTGATCCAAATTGTGTTTGATACCATACTTGGTTTGTTTTTACACCAACTTTTTGAAGTGTCCAAATTGCTTTTACACTGTCTTTCGTATCTATAAACAAGGAATTATAACTATCACGAAATCCTTCCATAGTGACACTATCAGAGTGACCAAAAGTAACACTAGGGCTTTTGTAAGTGTCTTTCCAGAGTCCTCCTCCTACATTCGGGATAGTTTTTGTACCTCTTAAAACTATTGGACTTCTTTTTGTGTATTTCATAAATCCTGTATTTGTATCCGTATAGTGAGGTTGTCTTATAATCTTTGATTCCATTGTCATAAATGATGATGGGACATCTGTTCCGTCTGAGAAAACAAATTTAGACATAAAAGTAACATTTGGATTTAATGTAATCATACGACTGTCTGCTGAAGTTGTAACAGGATTTATAATTAAAAACAACAATGTACAAATGGCACCTAAAATATAACTACCACTTCTCTTCATCTGTCACACTCCTCCGATCAACTATTATTACCAATGCTAATAACAATATGCCCACTCCTATCAACACAAACACTTTAGAGTTTTTTTGCTCTCCTGTCCGGGGCAAGTTCTTAGGTGAGTCATCATCCCACACGACCCGATTTCTACCATTGTTATACGAAATCGGAATAACACCGGTGATCCCTATATTTGTAGGATTATTTCTGTCTACCGGAATCAAAACTTGCGAGCTAGAAGTTGTCGTATCCATTGTAGAGCTATCTGTTGTGCTTATTGTCGTACTCGTTGTTGTATCCGTCGTTGAGGATTGACTATCAGAAGTCGAACTGCTGCTCTGACTCTGAGAATCAAAACCGATTCCCACTTCTGTTGTTGCCAATACGTGTGTGGTAAAAGCACCCAAGCTTAGTAACAACAGTGATAAAAGGATCGTTAGTCTTTTTTTGTTCAACGGTAGTCACCTACCTTTCTTGGAGGTTTTTTTGCCATTTCTTTTTTCTGAGATACAATGTGCCTGTCAAAAGAATAAGGACAACAAATAGAATGATACTTGCCCATTTGACCCAAGAAACGACCTGTAACTTGAAAATGGCATCCTTGTTTAATTTTTCAGCTTGATTCGCTGTAATCTCGAATTCTTCTTCCCAATCCCATTTTCTTTCTCCATCGCTAACATGGATCTTCGCCACATATCTCCCCGGCTCTAAGTTGTGCGGTGGAAAATCAAGGTCTAGCTGGAAGGTTGAATTTGGAGCGAAGTCCAAGTTCTTAATTTCTCTTTTCTGAATGACCTCTTTAGAACCCTTCTTGGTAAAACTTGCCTTCGCAGACAAGCCCTTCATTACTTTTGGCTGATAATTTTGAATCGGAATTTTTACAACTTTTTTTCCGCCTTCTACTCCAGCTTCTACTCGCTTCAGTCGTAAATCGCCACCCTCACGATAATCGCCATTATCTTCTGTTACCATCAAGCTGACAGAATACCCATACCGACTGCTGACACCGGACTCTTTAGAATCCTCACTATCAACTGCTAACACTTGGATAGCCCCCAGCTTCACTCCTGCAAAAGATTCTTTTGGCGGTGTGACCTCAATCTCAATGATTTTTTCCTCAAAATTGGCGACCGTCACTTTTTTCATCGAATCCTTCACCTTTGCGATACTGGTCAAGGGCGTTTTCAGACTCTCGTCTAAAATCGGTTTTTTAAAGCCATATTCAATCCGGCCAGATTTATTCGTCACGGCATCATTAATGAAGATTTCTACCGTTTTTTTCTCTTTTTGGGTACTGATAATTTTCATTTGAATCGTTTGAGGCTCATTCGGCTTTACCGAAATGTAATAGAGACTTAAATTTTTATCTACTTGTGTTTCTGGTTGAATAGTTTCAACTGTAAAACCAGTTGTCGTCTGTCCATTATTATCTGCCTTAACAAGTGAAGGCATTCCGATTAAAAAAAAGATACTCGCTACTATAGTAGCTATCAGCTTCTTCCGCACACTGCTTCCTCCCGTAATACAAAAAGCGGAGGCGAAGAATCCTCTTCTCCTCCACCTTCATTTATCAATCTTAGATGTTATCAGACAATGTCCAAGTAATATCTCCGCTAAATTGTTTACCATCATAAGTAGCTAGCTGAGCAACGTTAGTCAACTTGATGTTGGTCATCTTAGTAGCATATGCACCCTGAATAGTACCAGGTCCAGTGGACACTTCAACTGTTCCTCCACCATCTGTTGGTTGTGCAAGAGTAATTGATGTTGCGGATGGTAATGCGATTGCAGTAGCTATTGGTGTCGTAATATCTGCATCTACAGGCTCATTACTTCCAGTGTAGTCATAAACTTGTGCTCCCAAGTCAATGTCAATTTCTGCTCCAGCAAGTTGTAATGAAGCACTATCTTCTAAATCAGACAAGGCCGCTTCTAATTTCCACTCATTTCCTGCTGCTGTTGGACGTTGGTCATCGACTACCACATAACGACCGACACCACCAGTTGTATTGATTTCATCGTAAGTTTTTGGGGCAGATGACGTTACTACTGTATGAGCATTACCAAATTGGAACGCTTTCGGTGTCCAACGTAAAGTAATATCTCCGGCTGGTGCTGGTTTTGGTGGGTTATAATCTTTAATAAATCCAAACTCTACCTTTGTCTTATCTGAATCTACTTGAGCCGCACTTGCGCTCATTCCTCCAACCAACAGTCCACCTAGCATTGAAGTCGTAACTAATGATGTTACTAATTTTTTCTTATTCATCTCTTCTCTCTCCTTAAACTATAATTTTTCTATATCAAAAATGTACAAACCGTACAGTTGATATTAAAATAGAGTCAGTCCTTCTTTAATGATATTTTCAGGAGATATTTTTTCTTAGTCTAATAAAACTAAGATGCCCCCAAAAATGCTTTCATATCAGACTTTAAAATAGAGAGTTGACGGTAACTGACGGCGTTTGAAAAGTTTACAGATTTTATTGGCTATCTTCTTAGCCTTTTTTGGGAATATAAACGATGGATTTATCACAGCTCGTAAAGTAAGCGCTTACTCCAATAAAGCAAAAAGTGGGAAGCCGCAAGTTGGATAAGCATTTTTTGAAAGCGCTTTATTAGACTGTTGCTTGTCTATTGGCTCGTTCCATTCGGTAAATAACTTCAACCCGTTGTTCCATCATGGAATCCGCATAGGTATCAAGTGTCAGCTTACTTGAAGCATGACCAAGCATTGCGCTGACAGATAGAATATCACTTTGCACTTCTAAACAACGTGTAGCGAACGAGTGGCGCAACTGATGGAAATGGATCTCTTCAAGCCCGCATTTTTTTCGGATGCGATGGAAGTGATAGGTTAACAAGCGCGGTTCCATCGGGTGATTCTTAGTTGAAAAGACAAAGATTCCTTTGGATTGGCAACGGTGTTTCAACAACTCTCTTCGCAGAACTTTAGCCATAGGAATAGAGCGTACGCTGGATTCTGTCTTAGTTGGGCCAATCATAAGTTGGGTTTTTTGACCTTTCCGACTTAGGGCAATTCGCTGACACGTCTGGGTAACATGGATTAGATTCTGGTCAAAATCAATGTCGCTCCATTTTAGTGCTGAGATTTCACCGATTCGAAGCCCAGTATTTAGTGCCAGATACGTTGGCAAGCCTCTATGTTTCTTTTCTTTAAGTGCGACTTTTTCTAACTTTGTTTGTTCTTTTCTTGTGAAT
Organism: Enterococcus hulanensis; assembly: GCF_005405485.1. Taxonomy (GTDB): domain Bacteria; phylum Bacillota; class Bacilli; order Lactobacillales; family Enterococcaceae; genus Enterococcus_A; species Enterococcus_A hulanensis. The sequence continues at coordinate 89,651 of NZ_BJED01000011.1, forward strand.
GCTCGAATAGGTTTATTTTTCTCTTTAGGTAATTTGAGTTTTAAAAAGGGATTCTCGTTGATTTTCTTTTCTTTTTTCGCATAGTTCAGACACTTGTTTGTAATCCTAATGATCACGCGCATTGTAGAGGTCTGGAGCCCATTTTCCTGCCACTTTGAAACGAGTAGTTTCCCTGTCTCAGGGGTTAGTTCATTTAGAAGAACATGTCCAATATAGGGAAATACATATCTGTTCAGCTTATAACGGTAGGTGCCAAAAGTAGATGGTTTCACTTCATCTTGAATATCTACTAACCAAGTGCGTCCCCATTCTTCTAGGGGAATGCAGGCACTCCCATGTATTTCTTGTTGAGTATAATATTGCGCTTTTAACGCATACAGTTGGATTCGTACTTCTTGAAACGTTTTTCCATAAATGTAGCCATACTTTATCTTCCCATTGGCTTTGTAGCCTTTTTTATACCTGCCTTCCCAACGTCCATCTTTTCGTTTGTAAATATTTTCTCCTCTACGCATACATCCTCTTCCTTTCGACGGCTTAATTGACGGTAATTGTAGAATCTCCTAATAAGTAAAAATTCACCTATAATTCTTGCTATTTCGAGAAGATTCTACTGCAAACAATTACATTTGTGTTTTTTTAACAAAATTAATAATTTATATTGATTATTGTTTAACTGTATTCTATAATTGAGACAGAACAATTCAGTTTTTTCTATTAAATACTTTCATATTAGAATATTTTTCGTAGTTTTAATTAAACCATGTAATAATCTAAACAAAATTATTGGTTCTAGCAATAGTTTTTTATTACATCAATATATATAAAAAGGCAGGTCTGATTTTTAGCAGACCTGCCTTTTTTATGTTCTCGCTATTCTATTACCTTGAATCGTCTATTATATAGAAGAAAAAGAGAAGCCTCAAAAGACTTCTCTACTGCTGCTTCACTAACTTTTCATCTGCATTATCCAGATACACCTGATCGTACACCGATTCGTGCAGGCGATAGCCGCGTCCCCAACAAGTTTCGATGATTGGACCTTCGATGCCTTGTCCGGCTAGTTTGTCTTTTAGATGCTTGACCATTACAGAGAGTTGGGACATGCTGGAGTTGCTCTTGCCGCGATTCCACATGCGGAGGCAGATTTCTTCGCGCGGGACTGTTTTTTTCTGCTGAAAGAGAAGTTCAAACAGCTTCACTTCGCCGCCGCTTAATGAAAAGGCGGACATTGGGCGTTTATCTTCGGCTTTCGGCAGAAAGACGATATTGCCTTCTTTGCGGACTTTTTCGCAGCTGAGTTTTTCCCGCAAGACTTCTAGGGTCGGCTGACTTACGATCCATTCGGTCAAGCCTTGTTCTTTCCATTCTTCTAAATCGGTCTCTTCCAAGCGTTCATCGGATTTCCGCAGGATTGGAGTCGCGCAGGTGCTTAATGTTTCTAAGAGTTCTTTGACTTCGGCGTTTGCCAGTGTCTCGCTTAAAATAATCAGATCAAACATGTGGATGATGTCGTGCTTTGAATTCTGCGACAGGCAGAGATTGATCATCAGCTTTGAGGTGAAGACCTCGTGTCCGAGTTGGCGCAAGCGTACCTCAAAGGCTTGCTCGTTTAATGGGTTATTGGTTAATAGTAGTATTTGGCTCATAGTTCATTCCTTCTTTCTGCGTTAGATAGTAAGGCGTTGCGATTGGTTATGGTGGTCCCCTTTTAGCAGGTATAGGTAAAAATAGGCGTTCAACTGGTAAACTTTTTCCGAAGAACTACGGGCGGTCGAAAAAGAAACTAACTTTTTATTTGTATGTAACAATTTTCAGTTAAGGAAAAGCCAAGTGGCTTCTCCTTCATTGAAATTTTATGGACCGACAGATAGCTCCCAGTCTAGAATTGCGTTATATGGTTTCCCTAAACTAACACCAGATGTACTTGGAAGGCTCAATTCGACATCGTTCAAATTGTAATTAATTTGATAGACGCCTTTAGTGGTACCAGCATGCAACACAACACTTGTCCCATCAGAATATAGTGTTTTATTAGCTACTGAACCGCTTGGTATTAATGATTCACTTACTGTGTTATAGCCGTTTACTGTATTAAATGATCCATTATTTAAGGAAATACTTGTGCTCGTAGGCAAAGTATTCATCCCGTCACTAAATTGTCCTAGCTTTACAGCAACATCCCAATTTCCTGATAATGATTGGTCCTTAAAACGAATATATGGATTGTAGCCCGCAGCATAAGCAGATGCATCAAGCTTCTTCGTTTGCGATCCAGCTAGAGCATTCACCGTTCCAAAACGAAAATCTGGCAAGTTTTCAAAAACCGAATCTCCAGTTTGATTAAGATTTGGTTCATCTGGATCATCAATCCGAACAAAATTATCTGCTTTGATTTTTGCCGTTAAATTTCCATCTATCTCAATTTCGGCTGGCAACACTTGATTCACTGCTCCAGTTGCTGTAGTAGTAAAAGAAATAGTCGCATAGTTATTCACACCACCAGAAGGAATAGTCACCCCTGTTAGATTAATTCCCGCTGCTAAGTTTCCTGAAAAATTCTGAGGAATACCGATTGCAGGAGTATACGTTACTTGGACAGGATTTGATAAACCGCTTGCCCAGATACTCGTAGATTGTACTTTCAAGTCTTTCATTGCCGTTGATCCTGAATTCATTAGTTTGGAGGTCCAAGTCACTGTTCCGCCATTAGCTATAATTTTAGGTGTTGGCGTTAAATCTAGCGTTGCCGTCGTTTTCGCTAAACGATAATGGTACTTAATTTCTTTGTTCCCTTTAACGTTCGCTATTGAGACTGGTGTCCCTGATGAATTCACCACGCCTGATGCATCGGTAACATTTTCCCAACCGACATAATCCCAGTCATCCCCACTGGTATCTGTCAAGGTAGCAACAGGTATTTTTGTATAAGTGTCATTGTCGTCTATATTTACTGATGCGGGATTTGACGCAACGCCAAGTAATGTAGTGCCATCAGAACTATCTACGATTTTTTCTGTTAGTGTATGTTCGTTCTTTCGATAGATATATTGTATGGTCGTATTTGCATTAATGGTTTGAGAAACGGGGGTCGTTTTCACAGCACTCATCGGTTCTGTACTTAATTTCCACCCTTGATACAGCCACTCAGTTCCCGCGGATGTCTTGGATACCGCTGGAGTTGCCGTAAAAGTACTACCAGTTGCGACACTTTGCGTGCCATTCCAAGAAGGATCGATCACAGCTCCTGAGGTATCAATGTAATTTTCAGTCACTGTACGCACGAGTTTCACATCGTAGACAAGATGCACTTCATCCTTTAAATCATCAAATTCCGCACTAAACGTCACATTGGGTGGAAAAGTCGGATTAATTGATCCTTGATTTCCAGCCCCTTTATACCAGCCTTGATAGGTATAAATGTTTGATCCTATTACATAGGTTTTCGGTAATGTTGATCCTCCTGACATTGTGTAGACATAAGGATCTGAGGTAATATCCGATAGTTTATTCTGTGTATAACCAGACGGCACTGTAATTAATGCACCTGTCGTATCTTCAAATATTTCTTTTACTTGTTGAAAGGCAGTAGGTCGATATTCTATCGTATCATTGTCGTCCCCATACCTATGACTGTACTGACTTCCATAAAAACCATCACTGACTTCTCTTCTTCCTAAACTCAAGAATGAGTTTGAACTATTATTATACAAATACGAATTATCTGATTGCTTAATAAAGTTTCCCGAATTAGTAAAGGCTGAAGCTGACATATAAGAACCATTAAGATAATTATAACGATTGTAATTTATGAGTGGAAGATGAGTAGATAGAGTTTTTATATGTCTCATATTTCCTGATGGAACTAGAGAGAGATTTCCCACCACTGTGTATAAAGATTGTACTTTTTCTACTCCAGGTGATCCTCCAGCAGGATAAGTAGAACTCTTATTATACGCTGGAATATCTACTTTGAATGCATTGGATGCAGGTGTTTTTGATATATTTGCAGGAACAGTACCTGTTTTAGTCGTGCTGGAACTAGACGGACCAATGAAAGTATACTTATAGTCCACCAAATCTGCTGTGAAAGTTAAACTAGATGGTAGCTCAGTGCCACCTGTATTCATAATTTTTAGGTTTATATTGGAAGCCCCAAAATTAGCCGTTTGAATCGCATAATTTTCTTCAACAAAACAAGAAAGTGTCGATGCAAGAAGCATCACTGTTAAGACAAGTTTGCCCCCTTTTAAAATTTTCTTTTTCATGACCCACGACTCCTTTTCCTTTTATAAATAATAAAGCCACTTACAATAATGATTAGCCCAAGAGTCCCTCCAATAATTGAAGGACGCCAGTTGGTTTCCTTCTGAAGAGCTCGTTTCATTTCTGTCACTTGTTTTTCGCTTATTTGAACATTCTTTTTGGTCGTTTTACTACCATTCATCGTTTTTATAACGCTCTGAAACTGGTATTTACCTGCCACCAACTCTTTTTCTTCTAAATCTAGTCGATAGGCAAACTGACTCGTTGGAGCAAATTTAATATCCTTTATCGTTTGTTTAGCAATTGGTTTGGTTTGTTCCTTTTTAGTCAGACTTCCTTCGATCATCATTTGTTGGATGATTTCTGGAGAAGGATTTTGAAAAATCGCTTCAATAACTAGATTACCATTTACAACTTTTGGCTCCACATTTAATAGATTCACCTCTTGTCCACCATAAATGGCTGTCTCAGTTTTTTCCGTTAGAATCAAAGCAATCGTATAGCTTAGACGATTTTGGATAGATATATTTTTTTCATTTTCTTTTACTATGCTTTTCGGACGAACTACAATTCCGCCAAGCAAAATCCCTTCAAAAGATTTCGTGGGCGGAGTAACCTGAATAGCCACTTCTTTTTCACTATTCGCCGCTACTTCCACTTCGTCTTGCTCGGGTTTTACTACTTCAGAAATAGGCAGCTTGTTACTCTTATCTCGTTGTTTATGCGGCTCATCATAAACTAATAACCCATTATTATTCGTGGTGGCTTGATTAACTCTGACTTTATAACGTTGCTTCTTATCTGATTGATTGAATAGCTTGATTTTCACAGTTTGCCTTTCTGATGGTTTCACCAATAGATGAAAATAATCGATTTTTGGATTGATCTGACTTTCTGGCAATACTGCTTGTACTGTAAATCTTCCCACATCACTTGCTTCTTCGGCCCGCTTTGCTTCTGCTGAAAAAGGAAAGAAAAGAAGAAAAAGAAACAACAAAAGGAGTCGATAATTGTTTATTTGGCTTTTTTGCGTCATTACAATAATCCGTCCCTTACTCTGCTTATTTAAAAAGATGGAGTTGATTTTGAACATCTAAGTATAGATAGCCCGCCAAAAGAAACCAGCCAAAAGAAAGAACCAAAAAGGTTACATTGAAAATCAAGTAACTCCCCTTCTTTTTCAATTGAACCATTCGACGATTATCCTGAATAAACAAAATAATCGCTAAAAGAAAGAACACGATTCCCACAATAACTGTTCCAACGATCCATGGCATCATATCTGGTTTTCCTCCCGACTTTTCTTTCTATAGAGTAGAATACTGATAATTAGAAGAATTCCACCAAAAATAACCAATAACGGCTGACCGACTTCTCCTGTTTTAGGTAGTAATTTTTCAATTATAGAGCTGGGCCACCAACTACTTCCTCCACCTGAACCACTAGTAATGATAGTTTGTTTTTGTTTACTCTCTGTGTCAGACGTAGCAATGCTGCTAGTGGTAGCTGTAGTAGAACTGCTGATTGTTGTATCCGTAGTTGAACTATCTGATGAAGAGATCGATGTACTTGACGAAATACTCTCTGATTCAAAACCAATGTAAGCATCAGTTTTTGCTGACGCTTGATAAGCGCCGCCAACTAAAAAAATGCTAAGGACTAAACTCGTGCAAAGAATACCGATTTTAGTGTTTGTTCGTTTATTCAACAGTTGCTCCTCCCTTCTTTCGATAAAGTAGGTAGATGAGATTAGTTAACGTCAACGCAAGTAAAATACCGCCAATCACTTTATACAGCTTCGGCAGTAACAACTTGTAAGCAGCATCCTCATTGATTTGATTTGCCTGTTTATCGCTGATCGTAAACTCTTTTTCCCATTCCCAAGTCTCTTTTCTATCCGTCGCAGTTGCTTGGATCACATATTTCCCTGCTTTGAGATCTTCTAATCCTAAATAGGTCAAATAATCAAATGAACTATTTGGTGCCAGCTTCATTCCTGTCAACGCATTGGTCGCCAATGGTTCCTTTTCCCCTTTAGGAAAAACCTTCGTACTAATAGAAACATTCTCAAGCACAGCCGGTTCTGGATTTTGAACCTTCATGGCAATAGTTTTTTGTCCATTTTGCAAACGTGCTTTGACCGATAAATAATTTATTTGTCCGCCTTCATTGTAAGGTCGCAAATCTTCACTGGTCATAATGGCGATCTTATACCCATACGTATTCTTAACGCCCTTTTCATCTTTTTGAACACCCGCAGACTGGAAAACAACAGCACCTAATCGTATCCCTTGATAAGATTCTTTTGGCGGATGCACACGAAGTTCCACGGTTTTCTCTTCAAAATTCTTAACGGTCACTTCCTTTGTTCCGATTGAAACAAAATCCGTCAAAGGTTGCTTCATACTCGAATCTAATTGCACATTTTTTTGACCATAATCAATCTGCCCCATAATATTAGTAACGGCATTGTTTATATGAATCTTTACCTTACTAGGTTCTTTTCGTTTACTAATGACTTTTACTTTCAATACCTGTTCCTCTGATGATTGCGTATGAACATAAAAGAAAGAAAAATCCTTATTGATTTGATTCTCTGATTGCATACTTTCAACTGTAAATCCAGTTTTTTCTGCTAACTCCGAGGCTTTTTTACTTGCTTCATTGGCTGATCCTGATGAATCCTTCTGATCCGCAAAGGATACAGAGGGAAAACAAAGAATCAGTCCGATACCTAACATAATAATACGTAATAATCTTGATTGACACTCTCTCTTCACGTTCTGTCTGTCCTCCATCAAAGTGAAAAGGGAATGGGAATCCTTCCCACTCCCTTTTTGCTGCTATTTGTTGAGCCTTTTCATAGGAATAATCTTAGATCGTATCGTCTAATGACCAGTCAACAGTTCCAACATATTGTTTGCCTTCTTGAGAAGTATTTGCAGGAATAACTAATGAAATGTTATTCAATTCAGTTGCATACTTCCCATCAATAGTTGTTGGTAAAGCTTCCATTACTTTTACTGTTGTGGTGCCATCTGCTGGCAAAGTCACATTGGCAGTAACAGCAGCTGTATGTCCCCCTGGCAATGCATTGTCAATTGCACCAACTGATTCTGGTGCTTCAGTATCTGTTCCACTGACACTATTGTAATTTTTTAATTGGTTACCTGAAAAAGTATATTGTGCACCAGTTAAAGTAGAGCCACCATCTACTAAGGTAGAAGCTTGAGCAGTTAATTCCCATGCATTCGGTACTTGAGTAGTACCATTTGCAACACGCTGATCACGAACTACTACATATTTAGTTGCACCGTTCGTCGCAGCATAAGTTTTTGCAGCAGTTGTATTCGCATTACTGTTACCAAATTCAAATGCTCTAGGAACCCAAACCAAATCTAAATCGCCGCCGCTTGGAGTAGTTGGTGGAATGTGTCCGCTAAAACCAACGCTACCTCCGGTTGAACCTCCAGCTACAGGTGCAGCTGATGCAGGAACTGCATGTAACAATAGTCCTCCCATCATTGCTGTTCCCAATAGTGCTGATGCTAATTTTTTCTTATTCATCTCTTTCTCTCCTTAATATAATTTAATTTTTTATATCTATAATGTACAAAAATGGTACATTTGATATTGGGATAAGTAGAACTTTTTTTGTTAAGTTAGGATTACTTTTTTTTCGAGTTTTATCCAAAACTATGAATCCTCATAAAAAAACGATGAAACCGCCCCTCACAGCCCCCACACTGACGGCAAATGACGGCGCATAAAGTGTCTGTGAATTTTAGCTTCAAATTTCGTCGATTCTTTTATTTAATTTTTTAAGAAATATACGGATTGAAGGAACAATTCATTTTTGTAAGCGCTTCCTTGGAGTGAGAAAAAAAGGGGGGCAGAATTTTGGGGTTGAAAAATTTTTTAATTATTTATACTTTATTTTCGCGAACTCAGGGCGGTTTCCATCTGATAAATGACTTTTATTCGCTGTTCCATCATAGAATCGGCATAGGTATCCAAGGTTAATTGCGTAGAGCGGTGCCCCATCATATCGCTGACGGACTTAATATCGCTTTGTTCTTCTAAGCAGCGAGTCGCAAAGGTGTGACGTAATTGATGGAAGTGGATGTCCTCTAGTCCGCATTGTTTTCGTAACTGATGGAAATGATAAGTTAATAATCGCGGTTCGACTGGATGCCCTTTTATGGAGAAGACATGGTCTCCTTTGGCTTTGCGGCTATAGCTGAGTAACTGTTTTTTCAAGGGGCGACCGATTGGGACAGAGCGTGTACCCGATTCTGTTTTTGTCGTGCCAAGATTCAATTGAGTTTTCTGTCCATCGATTGCTAGAGCGACACGTTGATACGTTTGATTAACTGTGATGATATCGCGTTTAAAGTCTATATCGGTCCATTTCAATGCGGCGATCTCCCCTATTCTTAGTCCTGTATGCAAGGCTAAGTAGGTTGGTAACCCTGTGTGATTCTTTCTGGATAAGGCAGCTTTCTCTAGGTCTTTTTGTTCATCCCACGTTAAGGCGCGAATGGGTTTCTTTCGCTTTTTTGGCAGTTTTAAGAATCGAAACGGATTTTCTTTTAGGTACTCTTGTTTTTGGGCTTCGTATAGGCATTGATTGGCGACGCCTAGAATGACTTGCATCGTTGATACTTCCAGCCCTTTTTCTGTCCATTGATTGATAAGGTATTTCCCATTTTCCAGCTTTAGTTCGTTAAGATCGTATTCTCCGATATAAGGAAAGACGTATTTCGTCAACTTATAATAGTAAGAAGTGTAAGTCGCTGGCTTTATTCCTTGTTGAATTTCATTCAGCCATTGGTGCCCCCACTCTTCAAATGGGATACAGACACTGCCATACAGTTCTTGTCGAGTATTGTAGTAAGCTTTTTTTGAGTACAACTGACTTCTTACGTCACTGAGGGTTTTTCCATAGATATAGCCATATTTAATTCGTCCATTGGGTTTGTATCCTTTTTTATAGCGTCCTTCCCAACGTCCATCTTTTCTTTTATAAATATTTTCGCCTCTTCGCATAATTCGCTCCTTATTTTCCTTCTTATTTTGACGGCTCAATTGACGGTCAATAACTAGATATTTTCTTCCGTTTGTCTTACTTCTAACTGAGTTTTATCGAAAATTTTAATTACGAAACGTTAAATTTATTCTTTTAAGGTGATTTTATCGAAATATATTGATTATTCTTATCCTATATTCTATAATAAAATCAAATCAGTTCGATTTTTTGTTAATTAAGAACGAGTTATAAAAGAATAATGTTCATAGTTTTGGATAAACTACGAAAAAAATTATATGGAAATAATAATTTAGTCAAACAATACCCCTTACATAAGAAAAAGGCGTCCACTCAGATTTTAATGAGTGGACGCCTTTTTTCTACGCTGAATAATGTCATTTTAGTTATAAAAACGAACGTGCTTCTCCTTTTTTTGCTTTCTAATTAATAACAAAATTATTAGCGATTTTCGATTTTCTTTATTGGACTGTTGAAATTTTCGAAATTCTTAAATTGATTTTTGTCGTATCATTTATTTAGAAAAATTAAATAATAATCGTTATTAGGAGGAGTTACTATGGATGAAATGAATCAACAAGAAGCTTTAAACGACAGACAGTGGTCACAATTATGGGAGCGCTATCTTGAGGAGGCGATCGTATTCGATCCGCTGACTGTTCATGAGATCAACTGTATTGTTCCCATTCCAGATAGAGCAGGTGTCTTGATCTTCACGGATACAGAGATCCATTTCAGCAACATCAACGCGGTGAAAACCTTGCATCTCTTTTCTTCGGCACACTCATTTTCTGATTATGAAGTCTTATCTATTTGTCTAAAGAAGCTGGGGCATTTCGGAAAATATAAGATGCCTTGGGCCTGTTCGTTCTTCACCTTATTTCCACTTGAGGGAAAAGACCAGACAATCTGGCTCAACCCTATCAAGCTTTCCAACGTCTTTAAGGTGGATGAGCAATTCTTCGCAGAACTGACAAATGGACTCTGTCTGGTTCTGCCACTCCACTACCGCCGCTTCATTGAACGGGCGGAGATCGCTTGTCTAGTCTTGGCAACGATTCGTCGCGGCGTGTTTCATTATGCGATTAAGGGAGACGAGCCATTAGATTTTCTCTATTTTCCGGACACTCCTTTTGCAAGGTTACTAAGGAAACGCCCTTGTTTGAAAATGTTCCAGACCCCGATTGGAGAGATCAATCGCCTGTACCAGCAGACCTACTCTCTTTATCATTGTGAACCCTTGATGGATGATCCAGAGGACAGCGATCATATTGATTGGCTGTGAGTTTAATAGCCGAGCACTTGATTACTAAGTGCTCGGCTATTTTTTGCCTACTTTTTTGTCTAAATTCAGAAAAACTTTCTATTATAATCCAAGTCAATTTTTTTCGCAAATCGCAAATTGACCCCGGCACCCCCAATTTGACTCGTTTTGGGGCAATTTTGCCTATTTTCGGTCTAAAAGCGGTCAAATTGGGGGTGCTGGTGCCAAATTCAAATTCGCATTCTTTTTTGAAATCCTTTATCTTTTAGTCACCGGCCGGAACAAAAGAAAATGTGGAGGAAAACGTATGATTCAAAAACTCAGCAACAAATTAAAAGTCCAGATCGATACACCCAACGAGGAGAAATTACAGAATATCAATTTTCAACATGTCGTTGATCAACCAGATGAACATGCGGTATTGAAGCTCGGGGAGATCATGACCACCTTATCACCAGAAGGCAGCACTCTGGATGGCGTTTTATTAACCAGTCAAACACGTTATACAAAGTAAGTGATTAGAGCGAACAAAAAAATGATGGAGGAAAACAGATGTTAAAGCTAGTCGCAAATTTTAAAACCAGCGGAGGTAACAGTCAGACTTGGAGCCTTCCAAATCCAGATACGACCAATACACCTGCTGAACTTAAAGGGCTGCTAGACCAAATCGGTCCGCTAGAGTTATTCAGTAAAGACGGTAATAATCTCTACGACACCGCAGAAAGCGCGAGTTTCGTAGAAATCAATGAAACGATTCTTTTTTAATCGTTGAAGAATTAGAGGGCGGTGATTATCTGCCGCCCTCACTTATACATAGATCCGAGGATTGATTTATCCCAGAAGACTTGCGCAAGCTTTCTGGAACTATACAAAAAAAGGAGAATATATTATGAATGAACAACCATTTACATCTAAACAGCTCTTTAGCTTAAAGAAGAATACCCTTGAAAAACGCATCGACTCGTATTTCAGAATCTCTGGTGATACGGATAGTACCGTGCAATATCTGATGGCACTCAATATCCGCGAGCGCTTAGGAGATAGCGAGTTTCATTTGATCTTACAGGAGCTGGTACAGTATCTATTTACCCAGCGAAAAGTAACTAAGATCGTCAAAAAATTCTTTTTCTATTTCAAGGACTACTTCTCATCAAAGGAATGGAAATACTTGAACCTGCGGGTCTTCCCTGTCCGCCAATATGCCGAAAAAGCGATCAACGCTGTGCGCAGCCGCTTTTCTATCAGTAACCTATTTGGTGATCAAGAAGCACAAGTTGAATGAATCGATTCTTAAAAAAAGAAAGAAAGGAAGGAAAACTATGTACGCTGTAAAAACGATCAAAACCAAAAAATTAGTCTCAACTTTTTATAAAAGCAACGGTAAGAAGCACAACCTAACCGTCAAAAATCCGACAGTCGATAAATCTGCCGAAGAAATTCGCGAAGCTTTGGAATTATTAACGACCTTGGATATTTTTGAAGAAGAAGACGGTGTGAAGACCTATGCGGAGGTCGATACCTGCAAATATGTCGAGACCGTTAAATATATCCAGTTTGACAAGGAGCATCCTGTCGAAGCTGCCGAACCGTTTGTTGCACCGAAACCAATTGAAGTCCCTGCTGTCACTTGTTCAAAACCGACGTATGAAAAATACGTGGATTTAGCCTGCCCGCCTGCCTTGGAGAAGTTATCGAAAGAGAACTTAGAGCCTAATTTTGACGCAGTTAGATTACCAGAAATGGCACCGATCACTGATTCTCCTGAATCAACTGTATCTCAGCCGCCAAAAGCGGAGACTGAGGAAGTTTCATTGTCACAGGAGCCGACCCCTTCGCCAAACAACAATGACGGGCTTCTCAAACGAAAGCTGTCCCGGCTTTGGCGCAGAAAAAGTAAAAACACCGGCGATTCTTCATGAAGGTCAGAATAAATAAGCAGCCGCCCCTCGCTTACGCTGTCACCCTCTCATTCCGGAAAAAGAGGTGCTGCAAGTTAAGTGAGCGGGTGTGCTCTGGGACATTTGGACGATAATTCCTGTCGATAAATTATCAGCCAGTATACGGATTTTTTGATCTTATGGATAAGAAAAAGCCGCAGCAAGCTGCGACTCAGACTGAAGACAAAGTCAATTTAGAGGAACGGTTTTGAATGTGAACTTATAATAATTCATTACGGTTCTTTTTCATTCCGAAATGATATAATTTAGTAAAATCAGAATTTATGGAGGAAATACATGTGATTAAGGAAACTGTATTTAAGTTTATTGAAGCAATTAATAGTCAGAACTTATCCCTAATAAATGAAATGATGGCAAATGATTTTTATTTTATTGATACTTATGGACACTACGAAAATAAAGATCATATGAAAAGTGGTTGGAAAGGCTATTTCGAATGGTTTCCTGATTATTGCATAACGATTGATGATTATATAGCTAATGAAGAATTCGCAATGGTTATAGGAAAAGCAAGTGGTTCGTATTTAGAAAAAGAGGATAAACATTGGGAAATTCCAGCTGCTTGGAAAGTCGTAGTTTCCGGACAGCAAATAAGAATATGGCAAGTTTTTTGTGATTCCAAAAAGCAACTGGATTCGATGAACTAAATTCATATTTAAAGGTCAAAGAACAAAGCTCCAGATAAATGTTTAGTTAGGAAATTGTATATTATACAAAAAATGTATGAATAAAATGAAATGAAGTACTTTGTCTACACTCTGAGCCGCAGCAAGCTGCGACTTGAATTATTTTTGAACCGAGTAAACGTAATGCGGCATCGCTACTCCGCGATAATGCTTTACGAACTCTCCGCAACGAGTCATGCCGTTTCTCTCGGCGACTTTTTGCGAAGCCGTATTCGTATCACGAATAATCGAAAAAACTTCTTCTGCCTGTAAGTTCTCAAAAGCATAGGTCTTGCATGCTTTCGCTGCCTCAATCGCATATCCGTTATGCCAAAATGCGCGTTGAAATAGATATCCGATCTCCAAAACTTTTTGATCGGCAAAATCTTGCCAAGTCAATCCGCATTGTCCGATCATTTCATCCGTTTCCTTTAATATGACCGCCCATAAACCAAATCCGTCACGTCGATAATTTCCAATCTGTTTATCCAGCCAATTTTGAACCTCTTTATCATCGAAGGCTCCTTCATAGGCATACATCGTTTGCTCATCCTGTAATATTTTCCTTAATGAATCACTATCCGTTTGCCGCAGCTCACGAAGATACAGTCTTTCTGTCTCAATCATCTTCATTTTACTCCTTAAAAAAGCTGCACCAAGTAAACTCGGCACAGCTCTGAATTAAATATCCTTCGGTACGTAAAAACTACGATTATCCAAGCCAAAAATACGTTCCGTATAGGTTCCCGGCTCGGCATTTTTCACAGCGCTCGACATCATTTGCATCGAGGCATCGATGTTATCGATTTGATGCAGGATCTCGGCTTCCATGATGCGCGGACGCACTGGTGAGCCGTATTCTAAAAGTCCATGATGAGACAAGACCATGTGGCGCAAGACCACGATATCCTCATCCGCGTCATTGATCTTCAACTCAGCGCAGGCCTTCGTGATTTCTTCGTCTACTAAAACAAGGTGTCCCACAAGGTTTCCGACTACTGTATATTCAGTTGAAGAAGGACCGGTCAGCTCGATCACTTTGCCTAGGTCATGAATGATGATTCCCGCATACAGCAGCGAGTGATTCAGCTGCGGATATTCTTTCGCGATCGCCTTGCCTAAGCGCAGCATCGTTAGGGTATGGAAAGCTAGTCCGCCTGCAAAGGCGTGGTGATTACGCTTTGCCGCTGGAAATTCGAAAAATTCCTTTTGATACTTGTTCAATAAGAAACGGACGATCCGATTCCAATGAGCGTTAGTGATCTCAAACAGCGTCTGATTGAACTCTTCTTCCATCTCCTCGCGTTTGATCGGTGCGCGCTCCATGTACAATGCTGGATCATTTGGTTCCTCTGGTTTGGTGGTACGCAGATGCATGATCTTGACCTGCGGATTGCCTTGGTACATTTCCCGTTTGCCGGTTAGTAAAACGACTTGTCCGGCCTTGTAGCGTTTGATCTCTTCTTCTGATGCGTCCCAAAACTTGCCATCCACTGTTCCAGAAGTATCTTGGAAAGTAAACGCGATAAATTTTTTCCCATTTTTTGCTAGACGGACATCCGCATTTTTGATCAGTACATACATTTCAAACTGCTCGTCGACGGTTAATTCTTTGATTTTTTTCATCGTTGGACTCCCTTCAATTCCCAGACTGGCTGGTGAAGCTCTTGGTAATAGCTTACCATTTCTTGGTCAGATGACAAACAAATGACTTGATAATTTTGACTAAATTGCTGTAATAATTTAGCGAATTGATATTTTCGCTGATGATCGTAATGCAGCCAGCCGTCATCAATGATCACTGGACACAGCGGATGCTTCTGCTGCAATGCGAGATAAGCAAAGCGAAAAGCCATCATGACCTGATCCTTGGTTCCAGTTGAGAGGTTGTAAATACTCAACTGATCCACTGTTAACAGCCCCTCTGAAAAATCCAATCGGCTATGGGCATTATTGGTGAGCGCTTGGAAATAGCTCGTCGCCTGCTTCAATAGCTCCGGTAATTGCTGCTCGGATAATTCCGTCGCGATATCCTGCAGGAGCTGGTTCTCCAATTTGGCTGTTGCATAATCTGTTGTGAGCTTTTCAACTAGTGCGCGTTGCTGACTGGCTTGCTGATAGAGACTGTCTAGGGTACCGTCGGCTTGCATTTGCTGGATCTGCAGGCGTGAGCGCTGCTCTTGTTCTTGCAGCTGATGAAGCTGCATTTCGCCGGCTTGAATCTCTTGTTGTAAGATACGCAAGGCGTCTTCGATTTCTGCAAGTGTCGTCTCTTGTTCAAACAGCGGCGCGACGCTCTCGGTCAGTTCTCTTAATCGGACTTGCTTTTGGATCATCTCTGATTCCCTTTGTAAAAAGGCCGGAATCTCTGAAGGATAGGCCACCCGCAATTTTTCCAATAAGGATTGATGCTGCTCCAACAGCTGTTGTTGCTGCTTTTGCGCTTCATGAATTCGCTGCTGCAGCACGGTGTTTTCTTGGTAGGTCTGAGCAAAGCGAATCTGCTCCATCTCCTTGGCAAATTGTTCCAAGGTCGCAAGTTTTTCGGATAGATTCTTTTCATGCAGGGGCAGCCACTCCGCTAAAAATTCAAAGCGCTGTTCCTGCTGCATCAAGTTTTGCCGCAAAGCGGACTGCCGCTGCTGCATTTCTTCTCTTGTTTTCAACTGCGCCAAATAATTTTGGGCCCGCTGGTTGTCTTGCACGACCGCAAACTCATTCTCGGCACTCGATAGATTTCTTTGACGTAATTCAGTTTGGAGCTGATCGAATAATCGTTGGGAGACTTGCTGGCCTTTGGCGACTTTTTCTGTCATTTCCGCTACTTGACCTTCGTAGACATCGAGCTGTCCCAGCTTTTCCTGCCAAGCATCTTTGTTGGCCGGTTTATTTTGCTTCAGCATTCCGATTACTCCGCACGCGGCTGCCGTTGCCATCAAGAGATAACGCAATGGTGCCGGCACGAAAAAGGCTCCCACCAATGCTGCTCCGGCTGCGATAAACAGCCACGGCGGATTCTTTTTGCGATTGAACAGTTCAGGATGCTTTTGTTCATAGGCGTTGAGACTAGCCTCTGCTTGATCCCGCTGCTCTTTGACTAGACGCAAACGAATGCTTTGCTCCTCTAGTTTTTTCTGCTGTGCTTGTAATGGCGCGAAAAGCTTTTGGATCGCCTGCTCATCTGCGAATGGCTGCGGCGGGTGCTGCTGCCAGTTTGCGGGAATCTCGTCTACTTGTGCCAGCTTAACTGCGATCCGCTGTTCCTCGTCCAGCATTCGCGTAATCGCAACTTTTTCAGCTAGTAATTGTTGGATTTTATTTTCATTTTCTAAATAGAAATAATAGCGGGCCGACTCTTGATTGCCGCTATGCTGCTGCAATGCCGCGTGTAATTTCTCCTGCTCCTTCATCAGTTGCTGATACTCTTGATAGAAGGTCTGAAGCTGTTCTTGCTCCTCTTCACTGGCAGATAAGTGCAGATCCATTTTTTGCAGGTCTAAAAATTCTGTATAACCCGCCCAGTTCATGCGCTGCTGCTCCAAGGTTAATTGCCGTTCCTGCAAATTCCGGTTCTTCGCGGCTTGCTGCGTGACCGCTCGTTTCTCTTCATCAGCCTGACGAACCAGCTGCTGAAAACCGGCCTCTTGGGCTTCTTTTTCTTTGATCCTTTGCTGCAGGGCTTGATAATTCTGCAATGCCTGATTCAAGGGCTGTTTACGTCCACGGGGACGATAAATGCCTTCGTAATGATTCTTCAATCGAATGCGTTGCTCAAATAGCTCATTGCTGCCGGACAAGCCCAACGAAATCAAGGCTTCATGCAGATTTTCTTCGCTTAGTACATCCAGCTGCTGGAGCTGCTCCTGCTGAAAGGTGAACACTTGGCGAAACAGCTGCTGATTCAAGGGATAGAGGATTTTTTCCAGCAAGTCTTCTTCTCCTTGCTGTCCATCCTCCAGCCAGACCTTGGCTTTGCCTTTATTCTTTGCTTTATACCGCTCGATCGTCACTGTGCCGTAGGTCGGATGAACGATCAGCAGGCGGCCGCCAAAACCGCTGCCGTCATTGGGTGTATAATCCTGACCTTTTTTGCGCTTTGTCGGAAAACCAAAAAGAATCGCTTGGATAAATTGATACAGCGTTGATTTTCCCGCTTCATTCAAGCCGTAGACTAATTGATTTTTGGCTTCAAATAGGAAGGTTTGCTGACGCCACTTGCCAAAGCTTGTGATCTCCGCTTTTTTAATCCACATCGGCATCCCTCCTAAATCGATAGCTTTGCAGCATTTTTTCTTTTAATAATGTCACAGTATCTGCTCTAAATTCTTGATCCATCAAGTGATGCAGCTGTGGATTTTGGTCCAAATCGCTTAACAGTTCGTCAAAAACTTCCGGTGTCTGATAAGTCATGATCAACTGATCGACCAACTCTTTGTCGACGGCTAAATAAGGTCGCTCCATCGGCAGGTCTGCCAAGGTTAATTGCCACAAACAAATATCCTGCGAAACCTCTTCTTGCAGAGCCTCCAATAATTCACCCGAATTAATTTGATAAGCCAGCTCTTCCCCCAAGTTCTCCGTATCGCTGAATTCTAAGTGTAACAATGTTGGCCTATCCACCATTAACCTGCGAACGAGTGGGAAAATCTCCCGCGGCTGACGAATAGTTGCCAAGGATAGTGTCTGCTTCTCCCAGCGCACTGTCTCAACTGAGATCGGCTTAGGGATCAAGTGATTCCCCTCGCTCTCTACTAAGGTCACACCAGCCAGATTCGTTTCTTTTTGGGTATGGCCCTGTGGTGTCCCTGGATAGATCACGTATGGATTCTGCGATAGAACCTGCGGGACATGAATGTGCCCTAGCGCCCAATAATCATAGCCCTTTGCCGCTAACTCCGTTAAATGAAACGGCGCATAAGGCATCTGCCCGCCATGATACATGCCGATTTGAAAATCAACGGCTCCTTTGCGGGGAAACTGTTCAATCATCGCAGTATCAATCGTAGGATGCTGATAGCTAAAGCTTGTAATGGCGATCCGCTCGCCGGCATTCGTCGTAAAAGCTTTCGTTTCGACCTGTTCAGTGTCGAAAAGCTGAATATTCTCTGGAAAAGCAAACCAATAACGGTCGGCTTGATAAAAATCATGATTGCCAAAATTCATAAAGACTGGGATCTGCGCTTCCGCCAAACGCGCCATTTCTTGGAAGAAATAACGCTGTGTCTTCAACGTAGGACGATTCTGATGGAACGTATCTCCTGCCAATAAAATGAAATCAACGGCTTCTGCAAGCGCGGCATCTACAATGTTTTCCAGCATCTTCTGATTGGCTGCTGCCAACTGCGTTTGAAAATGCTCCGGCACACTCGTCAGCCCTTCAAAGGAGCGATCCAGATGCAGATCGGCTGCGTGTAGGAATTTCATTCTTTCTCCTCCTAATCGTAGCATTAGAATAAATTTTCAGTAAAACAGCCCTTCAACTCAAAGCTGCACTGATATCCAATCTCGTTTATTTTACCATAAAAAAACGAAAACTTGTTCGTATTCAAATGGACTTTTCCTATTATATGACTGTCATTATTCGTTGCCGAAAAAAATCCCACCAGCTTCTCTTTCAATAATTTAGAAAGAAGATGGTGGGATTGCAAGTATCCAGTTTTTATACATAACGCCAAATGCACCAGCTGCCGAAAGTGACCACAGCAAGTACTAATAAAATAGGTCCCAAGCTATATTTGATAAAGCTTTTCTGGATTAGTTCCTGCTTGTTTTTCTGCTCTGCTGCTTTTACAGTCGAAAGTGATTGCTTCGCACTTTTTTCTTCCTCAAGTTTGGCTGTCACAACTATTCGCTGATCGGTAACCGTTGGTTCATCGCAGGTAATCAGTGTCAGCTGCGGCGAAGGTGTATTCGCCAAAACTTCGATGTCTTCTTCGTGTACCTGCTTTTTCTCAATGATCGTGTATTGATAGGTTTTGTCTAAAAGTCGGAGATGGATTTTATCATGTAAGGAGACCTTAGTTAAATTTCCCAATAATAGATCCGAGATACCTAAATGATGCCCCAAGACTACGATATTATCCTTTTCTATCGAACGCTCAGGGTACATCAGTCCCGCTCCGTAAAGCAGTTCTTGATTGTGAAGTCCTGCAAAAAGCGGCGTCTCAATCTTTACTGACGGAATCGAGAGCTGCCCCACCGCGTCATTGATGTCTTCTTTTGAAGCAGTCAAGTAACTCCCTGCTGTCGGCAGCTCAATCCTTTCGTTTTCAGATACGGCTTGCGGAAAGACCTTGGTCTCTGTTATTTCCTGCTCTTTTATATTTATGATCGTAACTGTATTTTTGATGATCGGATAGCAGATGAAGCCTGCGCCAATGATGAACAACAAAATAATCAGTAGCTTATGCGTCTTTTTTGTTTGCTTCATTCTTCTTTCTCCAAATGAGTCCAAGGATCAATCCATTGACTACTAATAAAATCAAAATCCCGATCAGAATGTATAGCCATGTGTTGTCTTTTTTTAAGGTAACATCCTTTTCATTCAGCTCTTTGGCTGTTTTTCCATCAATACGAAAGGCTTTTTTGAATGTCCATTGCTGCTCAAACTTGTTCGTCTTATCGCCGATTTTTTGAGTAAACGCCCCTTTTGGATTCTCGTTTCCTGAAACAGTCATCGCTAGCTGGTAGTCCCCCGGCTCTAATGCCTGTTCTTTTAGTGAAATAGGAAATGAAAAACTGGAATTGGGCGCGATCTGCAAATCGTCCTTTTCTTCCTGATAAAGGACTTTGTCGCTGCCCTTTTTCGTAATTTGCGCGTTTACTGCGACTTGGTTAATGTAGGTTTTTTGATCATTTTGCAGGTTGGCTAAGATCGTATTTCTGGCATTGATCTGTCCCGGTTTTACATCATGCAGGATCAAATTAGGTTGTACTTCCTTTTCATTCTGGCGCATCAGCAGTGCCACGACGTAGGAGTATTCATTTTCTATGGATAGACCTTGCTTATCACTGCTTTGGGTTTCATTCTTTCCTTCTTCTTTAAATGTAATCCCGCCAGCGATCACACCGTCAAAGGCTTTATCAGGCATTTTGATTTTAAAAGGGACGGTTTGTTCACTCTTAGGTTTTAATGTGATCGACTCAGGGTATTGGACATAATCTTTTAGGTCGTACTCTAAGCTTTTATCTTTGGGCAGGTCATTGTGACCGTATTCCACCACCACATTTGAATTCGTCGTGGCAGTATTTAGCGAGATACCGACCTTCACCTCTTTGTCGGTGTCGTTTCTAAGATTGACATTGGCTTCTGACGTTTGATTAGGTGAAAGCAGCAGGTCAAAATAGGTATTATCTTGATCGATTTGATTTTTTGGTGTGATTGGTGTTACCGAAAAATTAAACTCGCTGGCGTTTCCAGCACTGGGATTGACTAGCAGCAAGCCCGCCACCATAAAAACAAATGCACCGATTGTTTTGATTCCTTTCAATGTAAAGCGCTCCTCTTCAAAATATGTACAAGCTGAGAAGCAAGTTCCCAGCTTTGCGGCCTTATCCTGTAATAACTGAATAAAGCATCTATATAAACTTGGCACTAGCTTTAGTTTGCAGGAACATCTTCTAGTGACCAAGAGAGCATCCCCTTAAAGGTTCCTGTGCGCTGATACTCCACAGGAATCTCCGTTTGGATTCCTCGGTGTTTAGTGTGATCCAATAATCCGCTTAAATCCGTTTCTGCCTTTTGATCACTTTCAGCGATCGTGATCGCTGCTGCACTAATTTTTGCGGTGCCGCTATCTGTGACAAAGGATAAGACTTCTGGCATTTCTACTGTTCCATTGGTTAAAGGCTGCGCCTGCTTCAACTGTAATCGCCAGGCACCTTCTTTACGCTCATCCATAATACGCAAGCCTTGATCTACTTCACCGAATTTTATCAGTGAGGTATTTGAGATTTTATTGGTGCCAAATGACACTTGGCTTGGCGCTTCTGAAATGTACAATTCGCCTGTTCGATAATAGAAGTAAATATCCTGACTATCTTCTGCGAAAACACCTTCCGCGTTGCCGGAATCATTTTTGAAAACAAAGCCGACTACATCCACTGGTGATTCCTGATAATCAGCGCCAATTAACCCTGTGATTGGCTTCGGATCGGCGATATCTTGATCAGTGAGCAGATCTTTATAGAAGACCGTGAGGGTTTTATCTTTGGGTTTGGCTATTTTAATCGTTGCCTGATTTGATCTTTGAATCAGCTCAGCTTCTTCGCTGTATTCAAAATTCATTGCCAATACCTCTTCTGGTGTTGTGCCTTGCAGCTTAGCCGTCAGTTCAATCGCCATGTCCTGCTCCATTACTAGATAATTATCTAAATTCAAGATGACTCGAGAATCCACTATGGAGATGTCTTCTGGAGCAACCGCCTTTCCATCTACCGTCAAGGAGCCTTCTTCATACATCAACTTTGGCGGAAGCTCAATACTTACTTGGGGCTGACGATCTTCAGCAAATTGATGATGGTGAATATTCAATTCATTAGCAACATTCAATGTGTTTTTGATCGTAATCTTATCGTTTTCAACGGCCTCTACATCTGTTGCAAAAGGCTCGTCATTGACACTTAGCTCAGCGAGCGATTGAACGTTTGTAGGGATTTGTGTCATGGCAAGGGCATTTTCTTGGAATTTTCCTCCTGTTGAAGAGGTGAAGCCCCAATATACGTTGGTCGATCCAAATTTTGCATTAAGATCATCCACCGTATAAGAAGCGGAACCTACCCCTTCTAGGTTATACATCAGCTGCTTTGATGCGGCATCCCACTGGACAATCAGCATCCGCCACGTTCCATTGGATAAATTCGCAGGGGCTACTGTCACACCGGAGTGTTCGCCAGAATAATTATTGTTATTCTCTTTTGGTGTCACAAAGGCCACGTGACCACGACCACCAGTATCGCCCCCGATTTCACGGTCCATTCGATCCGCTGATCCCTGATTTTTATAGGTATCAAATTCAACTGATAATGATTTTCTAAGATACGGCTGTCCGGATTTAGTTGAATAAGAGCCGATCCCCATTCCCGTAGAACCAATCACTTGGTCTGGGGCAGAGGTCATCCGGTCATCATTTGTCAATGTAAAGGTCATGCCGTCACCGGCATTTCCTTGCTGATCGCCTAAATACAGATAGCTCTTAAATGTAAAGTCTGACAGAAGACTGATTGGTTTTTTCGACCAAATAGCGCCTCTTTGCGATTTTTCAGCAGGATTCAGCTGCAACAATCTTCCGCCTTCTAAGATACTCGTACTATCTCCGATCGGATTTTGAAAGACTTTATCGATGTTGATGATATTCGGATCATTTGGCAATGCAGCAGCATAGGGAGTCGTATAGTCTTGCAACGGCTCCTCTTCTACTGGCGCTTCGCCGATGATCTCCACATCGGGATTTTCAATCGTTTCTTCGGTCGTTTCTTCAATTTCCGTACTAGTTTCCGTCTCTTGGCTGTCCGCTTCATTCGAAACGGATTCTTCTGAGGATTGTTCTTCGGTTGGGTCAGGGCTGACTTTCAGTTCATCTTTTTCCAAGTCTTTAGAAAATTCAGCAGCTGCGCTACTGATAACAGGAAAACTTGATGTTATCAGTAATACACTTGCTAAAAGGGTTGCTACTTTCTTTTTGAACATTTTTCTTTCACCCTGCCTCTTTTAATTTTTTGGTACATCCGTTAGTGTCCAGGTTAATTGGGTTTGGTAGTTCACTGCATCTTTTGGCGTTTCACCGGGAACAGACAGCTTCACGTCTTTTGTTACGTTTACCTTTTGCGTATTGCCCTGCTCATCTTGTTCTTCTGCTTCCTCCACTGCACCCCAATAGGTTGCCCAAGTTCCTGCACCTGTTCCTGCTTCTGCGGTGACGACTACTTCAGTCTCGCCTGGAACTAATGAGAGGCTCTCAGCAGCGAGCGGTTTTTGGTCATACAAGATCGTACTTTCAACTGTTGGATTCGCTAAAGTAATTTCTGCACCTTTTAACACATCATTTTCAGTTGGTGTTACTGCCTTTAGCTGCTCTTCTTGTTCAATGGTCAACGTCCAGCCATGATTGGTTCCGCGGTTATCTGTAATTTGAACATAGTTCGGTGTGTCTTTTTGTTCCCCTTGATACTTTTGGGCTCTGGCAAAATACACCTGATCCTTGTTTGAAATACGGTTTTTGCCAAAATCAAAGCTTGACGCATAGTCAATCGACAACGGTCCCTGCGTTCCCGGATCAGGACCATCAGGATTCGTTGGATCAATCGGTTGAACCGGATTTCCTGGTTCTGGATTTTCTGGATCAACTGGATCGATAGGGTCTGTACTAGGAATAAATTCTATTACTCCATCTGATTGATAGGCTTTCGCTTCTTCTGCATTTGCTTGGCTAGACAATCCAAAAAGCATCGTCAACCCGAATACCCCTATACCAAAAAAATGTTTTTTCATCCGTCGTTCTCCTTTAGCGTTTATTCATTTCCTGGAGTATTTTCTAATGACCAAACTAATTTTGTTGAATATTGTTGTGCTAGTTTTACTGATTCGCCGGGAACAGAAAGCTGAACAGCATCCGCATTTGTCGCTTCATCAGAGCCAAAACGATAGACCCATGTCCCTACGCCCGTTCCTGCTTTGGCATTAACAGCAACGTTATTGCTTTGTCCGGGTGTCAGAATTAATTCATTATTTACCTCAGAGGGCTTGTACTGCTCATTTACTGCGGAAGCAACTTCCGCTTCGCCAAACTTCAATTGTGCACCGACTAACTCGTCGCCTGCTGCTGTTTTGAATTGCTCAGGTTGTGAAATACCTAGTTTCCAACCTTCTAAAGTTCCTCGTCGGTCTGTTACTTGCACATAGGTTGGTTTTTTTGAACCGTCAGACATTTCGTCTGGCGCAGCATAATAGGTTTTATCTGCTGTAGAAATCTTTTGAGTACCAAATTTAAATTTTGAACCATAGTCAATTGACAATGCCCCGCCAGTACCTGGTCCAGGAGGGTCCGTTGGATCAACTGGATTGGTTGGGTCTGGATTTTCCGGGTCAACCGGTGGTGTCACACCTTCATCCCCTGCTTCAAAAGTGATCGTTCCTTCTGTGTTGTATTCTTTAGGAAATGTTTCTTCCGCTGATGCTTGGCCTGCGCCTAATGTCAGACCTGCCAATAAAGTGGTTGTTATGAGTAGTAGTGTTTTTTTCATAATGATCGTTCCTCTTTTCTTTTAGTGTTAAAAATGAGATAGATAAGCCCTGTCCAAAAAATCAATCCTGCATAAAAGTAGCTCGAATTAACAGAATCGCCGGTTCTAGGCAGGATCGCTCGACCTGAAGATGAGTAATTTTTTGTGCCGCTTGTTGGCAGCTCCTTACCACTTGTTGATCGATTCGCTTGTTCAGCATTGTCGCTATTTCGTTCATTGTCATTGTTTTCTTCGTTCGTCTCGTATTCATAAGTACCATAAAAACTGGTTTGCCCATTTGATTTATAATTTTGTTCCTCAGCAGTTGCCGGTATTGCCTTTATCCCGAAAGCCAATGTCAAAAATACAATGGACAGTGTCCTCATAAGATATTTCAAACGTTGTCCCTCCTTTATTACCAATAAATTTGTTGCTGACTTAACCATCAGCAGTAAAAATATCTTTTCTTGAATAGATCATCCCAGCAGTATCCTGGCAAACATGCGTGAAGAGCCGTCGACTGCTCTGCCGCTGATACAAGAATCCTTCTGCTGCAGCCCAAGATAGCGAGCAAAAAGAATTTTGTATTTTCATTGAAAAACAAATTAGAAACTAATAAAACATTTTACTAACCGTCTCTCAACTGTTCGCCATGTGTGATATAGTAGCAGTGAAAAGGATTCACTTTCAAATACAATTCATGTACATGTCTAGACATAAAAAGTAAAAATAACAGAGGTGTTGGTAAAATGATCAAAGCTTCTATCCTACGAAAGTTGAACGTGCTCTTTTATATCATCAGAACAGAAGGGACTTCTTTAACAGAACTTTCTGAAATTCTCACGATCCCTAAACGAACGGTCAAAGAGGATTTAAAAACAATCAATGAGTTAATGAAAGATGAATTTTCAATGAAAGATTACCTTCTCTCCAGTCGCCAAGGTGTCATTTCCATCAATCCTGCCTATCAACAAGATGCTGTTAAAACTGCTTACGCGTTAAAACTTTCCTTACTCAAGAGTCAAGTAATCTTCAATTATTGCGTCCTTCTGATTACTAAAGTTGTTATTAGTAAAGACGAGCTTTTAGATACTTTGTTTATCTCTGATGCCTACCTAGCCAAATTAACTACACAACTGAGAGAATTTCTCTTACCTTACGAGATCGAGATCACGATTGAAAATGACCAGTATTCTTTAACCGGAAATGAAATGGTCGTGCGAATCTTCTCCTATATTTTCTTGAAGGATAGTTACCAAAACATCGAATGGCCCTTTACAGATATTTCGCAGGAGGATATTCGCAAAGGACTGCCTGAAAAAGTTCTGCGGCTGTCTCCGACCTTCTCGAATACGAAGCGCAGCTCTCTTTATATCCTGCATCAAGTACTGCGTTCCCGGTATGACCATCAGCGTTATCTAAATTTTGAAAGCGATCCGACAATCGATAAATTGATCGAACTAATGGTAGAGCATTATGACAGCGCTTATGTTCTCCACACAGGCGGATATGGTGAAATTCCGCAAGAACATTTTCAGCAAGAACTGCTATACTTCAATTTTGTGCGACACTTTTTAGCGTCTGATTCTATCCCTTATCGAACAAAAGTTGAGCTTGGTGAGGTTTTTAGTAGGACTGATGATAAGTTTTGTCAACTTTCCAATAAAATCTATGAAGCGTTTCTCACGATTTCAAAATTTCCGATCTCTGAAGAAGGAAGCTATTTGTATCATTACTATTTAACGATCTTTAATATCATTTACGCCTTGTTTGAAAAACGTTTTGAGTATTTTCTTGATCTTCTTTTACCAAAACCAACGTTTCATTTAGATACCAATACCGAATACATCGCCAAAATCCGTCATGTAATGGTAGAAACGATTTCCGATGAATATCAGGCTAATTATCTTAGCAGCCTGCTCTACTCGCTTTCTACCTCAGAGGATCAAATAAAAATCAGAATCTATTTGCAAATGAACAAAGATTTCACAGCGGTCTATGTCTTAAAAAATCGCTTGCGCGCCCTGTTTAACTCAGAGAATATCTATATCTCAGATAATTATTCTCTGGCTGACATTGTTGTGACCGATTCTTTAGAAGAAGTCACCGAGGACAACAAATCCATTTTTTACTTTGATTCCGTCAACAATGAAGACGCTTGGGAACACCTGCTGATCCTGATCCGCAGAACCTATATAAAAAAAAGATTTACGAAAATCGGCTAACTATATTAAAAAAAGGGTTCAAAATCACTTCTGCGATTTTGAACCCTTTTTTTGCGACAACGACAATTAACAAAAAACATCTTGAAGCCAAAAATCAATAAATGATTTTTGAACTCAAGATGTTTCCTTTTATAAGCTACTGCGTGTCGCAGGCTTACTCCTGCTTATTCAATTCTTTGACCTTTTCCAAGACCTCGCTCGGCCCTAAATAGGTTACGATGATTTTCCCAGTATAATTCCTTTCGGCTTTGCCTTGATATGGTTGCAAAAGAGTATGCAGTTGAGAATTCGGCGAAATTTTAGTAACCATATCTGCATTCAGCTCGACTTTTTCTTCACTCGTTTTTAGTATCGGGGCTGTCTCACCAATTTTTGTGACTGTCGAAGGTTCGCCCAGCTTCACTTTTTCCAAATCAGACGCGTGCTCGTCTGTATCTTTATCAACGTTATCCGTTTCTTCATTTTGATCCTTAACAGTTCCAGCATCGCCTAACTGAACTTGCAGTTCAGCAGGATTCTCCAAGTACACTGCCGCATAGCTTGGCATATCCGCTAAATCAGCAACCTCCGTCCCCAACGATTCCCCGCTGTATAACTGGATTGCGTAGATGCCCTCTTTTTCCAATGGCAGCTCATGCGCTTTCCCATCGTAGTTTGCTTCCAAGATGATCTCAGGTTGAGGTTCGATAGGTTCTTCTACTTCTTGCTTTTCAGTTTTTGATTCATTCTCAGCTTCTATTTTAACAGTTTCTTTATTTTCAGATTTTTCCTGAACAGATTTGCTTTTGTCACCAAATGCTGCATTATCAACTTGAATCACATAGGTACGCTTATCATAGAATTTTGCTAAAGAATAACTAGATACTGTTACCAGTATTAAAATAAACAAGGCTGCAATCACTCTATTTCGTTTCATTAGATGTTCACCTTCTTTAGTCTATCTGGTTAATAATAGGAACCAGATTGATGTAATTATCTACTTTGCCATCGTATCCATTATGACTCAATAGGACTGTACATTCATATTCCCGTTCACCATCAAACGGTTCAATATCCAATGAAATCACATCTTTTATTGTCTTAGGATTTGTCCCAATTCCATCTACTTCTATTGTCTCAACATGATTTCCTGTTAGTTTTACATTATCAACATTTAAAGGAAAATCTGTCTGTGTAGTGTCTATCCTCATCTTCAAATTCACTGCTACTTCAGTTTTTAATTTAATTGAAAAGATAACTTGTATCTTCTCATCACTTGTATTAATACCATACTTATTTACATGTCTTGTTGATTCATAATCTACTAAATTTCCGGTAATACCTGAATTATTGACTTCATTCTCAATACTATAAGAAAACTTCGCGCTCCTAGCACTATCTGATGAGGCATAGATTTCAGAAGTGTACTTTGCACTGGTCCAACCAACACTGATACAAGTCAAACAAGCTAGTGAGAAAAGATAGCGATAAATTTTATTGGAATTCTTGAAGCTTAAAAAGAACTCTTTGATCTTTGACTGTTTCATCGCCGCTTTCCTCCCTTACTATTTTTTCCTTGAATCAAAGTAAAACATGGCTAAAAATAATCCAATTACCAAGAGCATTCCTAGTGGCGAACCCACGAAGCGAATACCGTATCCTACTAATGGAATCGTCAGAACCACTTTGCCGAAAATTTGCTTTGAAACAATTGGCGGATCTTCCGTATTATTCGCGTCCCCTTGTGTCACAAACTGATTCTCCGTTTGTTCAACGATCCGGTGGGTCGTTGCTCGGGTATCCCCTTCTTGAATAAAGGTAATCACTTGATCCTTTTGATAATGTGCCTGTTTCTGAACGATCACCAGATCGCCCCACGATAGTGCCGGCTCCATACTGCCAGAAGCAATCACCGCATATCCATAACCAAAAGCCATAGGAAAACGCTCATGCTTCACATTCCGTTGATACAAACTATAGATGTTAAAGCTCAAAATCAAAACTAAACAGACAATCATCAGATTCTTTAATATATTCCAAATTACTCGCATTTTTCTCTTCCCTTACGAACTCGCCAAACTATGTAGATAAACAGCACAATCAGAATCCCCATCACGATACTGGATTTGGCAATAAATTCCCCAGTCTGCGGATATTGACGCCACAGCTTCTGTTTAAAAAAAGCTGCAGAATCTTGTGCCAATGTATTTTGAACCGGCTCTTTCGCTGCATTATTTTGAGTGTTTCCCTTAATATCGGCCACTTCTTCATCTGTCTCCACTATTACATTCAACGTCAACCGATAAATCAGCGCTTCCTTCAACGCCCGTTCGCCAAAGCTGGTATCGTTTTTGTCCTTATCCCGTTCAAAAGGCCATTGCCACGTCAAATCAATCGTCTCACTCTGCCCCGCAGCTAATTTCCGTTTGTAATCTAATGGAAAAGTCGCACTCCACAGACTCCAAGCATTTTCGCTGCCCTTGATCCACGGACCATTAGTGACTCGCAATTTAAAATCTAACGGAAGCTCCTGCTCATTTTCATCACGACCAGTCACGATATATTCTATCGGCTGCTCGTAATCATTATGGATCGTAAAGGAATAATAGCCGCTGGTACCAGGTGCAATCAGCTTTTCACCATCAGCTGTCGGACTATCAACCGTTCGCTCAAGAATCGTCGCAAAAATATTGGCGCTAGTCATCTCGCCGGGTCTCCAACGTTCTCCGTATTGATCTTCTATATAAACATGATCTTCTAATGCCGCTTCAGCAGAACTAGGAAAAAAGGCGAGAATAAATGTGACAACAACTAAAAAGAATAGAACTACCCTCTTATGGGGATGGTAAACTCGTTGATCTTTCATTTTTCCTCCCACATCTTAAATAGAGCCGTAATACTTACAGACACTTTTAAGGCTTTCAATCTCTCCAAAGGCTGCCTAAAATAGACAGCCTTTGGAGAAGCTGAAAGCCAGCTTCTCAAAAATATTAGTCGACTTGGACAGCTTTATAGCTCATGCTCATATCAAATCTTGGCATATCCGCATCTAATGTAGCAGGATCAGCAGCACGATTCCCTACAACAGTATCCCAATCATTTACAGCCTCTAAGGAACCAGTTTCTGGTCGTTCGAAAGGCCACTCCCATTCAATTTTAAATCCTATTGCAGCTAATTTTGCTTTTTTTTCAGCAAGTGATTCGTTAGGATAAATTGTTTCTGTCGTTCCTCCAGCCTTCAATGTGTCGTTAAGATTTTTCACCTGAACTCCACCATCATCGGGATTTTTCGCCCCTCCATTAGTATCAATTCCGTCATATACTACATCAGTGTAATCATTGTCAGTTGTATCGTAAGCAGAAATTTTGAATCGCAAAGGCCACCAAGGAAATCCACTAACTCCATCTGCATTATTTCTCCAATTACCTAAATATTTCCCATAAACCGAGTCACTAGCAAAGTCTCCATAAGCATAATTGACTTTAAATGCAGTTTCTACATTATTTAATTTTGTATCTGAAATTGTTGGCGCCATAACTACAGAACCACTTGTCCCCGGAGCAATAACCTTATTGCCGTTTTTACTTTCTACTGTATTCGTTGATGTTCCAGCTGCGCCGTCATACGCTGTTTTAAACATATCAAAAGTCTGAGCCTCTTCAGTAATTCCCCACTTCGCAACTCTCGCACTATCACTTGCCGTTCCAATCTCACTCGTATACTTCGCCAAAGTGCCGCCCAATAGACTCATGGTTATCAGCACCGCACCAAATAGTAAAACAGCCGTTTTGACTGATTTATTGTTCTTTCGTTCAATTTTCGTTTTTTCTTCCATCATTCAATCTCCTTTTTATTTATTTTTTCTTCTTCGCGTCGGGTCAGTCGTTTCGCTACGAAGTCATAGCTTAAAAGCATTAGTATTGGGAGTCCAATACAGATCAGCATGCCAAGCGGAGTTCTGGAGAATAAAATCAAATCCCCGACCTTTGGTACTCGCAGCATGTATTTGCCAATGATATTTTTCTTTTGAACTGGATCTATATCTTCAGTATTATTGGCGTCCCCTTTAGTAGTAAAAGTGTTCGTCGCTTCGTTATAACCAACGATCCTATGGATAATCGCGGATTGATTGTTTTTAAACATAATAATATCGCCGACTGCCAGCTTGTCGACGTTCGTTTTTTTCGTGACGACCATATCTCCAGCCTTGATCGCATCGGACTTTCCAGTATTCATGGAATCGGTCACCACTGCCATCGGCGCATACCCCATCACCGTTGGAATCTCTTCTGGATTCAGACTGCCTTTGACGATAATCACAAGATTTGCTATCAAAATCGGGATCAGCAATATAGAAACCACAATAGCAATTCCGCTAGTAATCCGTTGAAGCGTTGATTTCTTGCGCTTCGTCTCAGAGTTCACTTGATAATCGACCTCTTTAGATTGAATTTCCAATTAGATATCACCTCATTATTTTCATTTAAAATTTTCTAAAAAAATTCATTTGCAATTAATATTATAATGTATTAATTAAAATTAGACAATCTTTTATTGAACTATTAATTATTTGCATGCCACTAATAACTTCATATTATTAGCTAAAAGTACTTAAAAAATATTTTACACCTATTTTATGAGTTTTTAATTTGATTTCGCCGAATATAAGTAAATTTTATCTATCAAATAATCAATTAGATAATCACCTACGAAACTGCTAGTGGCGGCTTTTCACTAGGGCCATCTTCATTTTCCTATATAAACTATTCTTGAATTTGAATCTTTTAGATAGAAAGAAAAAAAGCCAACCTGTTTGCAATTAAACAGGTTGGCTCAATTTTATTAGTATAATCTTAATTATCCTTCGTACAATTCACGAATAGGCGTCATGATGATCCGGTTCAAGTCATTGATAATAACGCTGAAAGCTTGTTCTTTCACCATTAATTCATTGATCAATTCTTCTTGCTGAACCTTTTCGGCTAAAGCTTGTGCTTGTGCAGCATCTTCATCGCTGAAATCTTCGCCGCGCATTTGTTTTTCTTGCAAGCCTTGTTGGAAAACTTGGAAGTCTTTGAACGCTGCATAAGCAGTTTCATTTTTCTTTAATTCCTCAAAAGCTGCTTCTAAAGATTTAAATTCTGGTAGTTCGCGGATTTCGCGTTCTAATCCGTTCGCTGAATCGTAAATGTTTGCCATTTTTTATTCCCTCATTTTCTATAAAAGTTACTGTTCTATTGTAACATGAATGGAAACGGGTTCACACCCTAATTTCCTTGTTGGTACTGCTGCCATAGTTCTTGGCCTTTTTCCTTCAGCTTATTAGCGCCTTCTTTGGCTTTTTCGAAGAAGTTCGCAGCCCCTTCGCTGGCCTTGCCGCCAATATCTTTCAGCTCTTCACGCCATTTATTTGCATCCGAGTTTTCGGCTCCTTGATTCACTTCATCGGCTGCCACGACTTTTCCGCCTGTAGCATAGGCATCCGCCACATCAAAGGAGTATTGACCGGCATAAGGTAAGATTGATTCGGCTTCTGCTCTGAAGACCTGTCCAACCTCTGATCCGCTGGTTCCGCTCAAATAATGAGTCTCGCTGACTTTTTCAAAACCTAACCAAGTAGAGATTACGACATTTGGTGTGTAACCGATGATCCATTGGTCGTTGACCTTATTCGCGTCAAAGTTGGTTTCTGTCGTCCCAGTTTTACCTGCAACAGTAAATCCAGCCGGAGCCGCTTGAGCTGCTGTTCCGTTTGAGAAAGTCCCTAGAAGCATACTCGTCATTTCGTTGGCGACTTCTTTTGAAATGACTTGCTCATATTTAGGTGAGCTGTTGTCCTCAATCACAGCTCCTGTCGAATCAATGATCTTGGTGATCAAATGCGGCTGATACACTTTTCCTTCATTCGCAAAAGCCCCATAGGCTGCCGCCATCTGCATCGGTGAAGTACCTTTTTCCAAACCGCCTAGTGCTAAGCCGTAATATTTATCTGACTTGCTCAATGGAATACCGAACTCTTCGGCCTTATTATAGCCTTTGTTCAAACCAATCTCGTGCAATAACCAAACTGCTGGCAAGTTCAAGCTTTGGGCAACCGCTTGATACATCGGTACGTCCCCTTGATAGGTGCCGTCATAGTTTTTGGCCTTATAATACGATTGCGGTTCATCTTTTAAGATGCTGTCAGGCTTGTAGCCGGATTCTAACGCTGAGGCGTAAACACTCAAAGGCTTCATCGAAGAACCGGGAGAGCGCCGCATCTGGGTCGCAAAGTTATAGCTGCGGAAGATGTGCTCCCCGCGTCGGCCAACTAGTGCTTGAACGCCGCCAGTTTTGGGGTCCATCGCCACTGAGGCTGATTGCGGCATCGCACCGTCTTCGGCATTTGCTGGGAAGTTCGCGTTGTTTGCATACACAGCTTCCATTTGCTTTTGATAATCCTGATCTAATGACGTATAGATCTTATAGCCTTTATTCAGTAAATCCTTCTCTGACATTCCGTAACGCTCGACCGCTTCGTCGATAACCGCATCAAAGTATGAAGGGTAGCGATAACCGGCATCAGCCGAAGAATACGTATCACTCAGCTGTGAGGCTAGATCGACCGCCTTTTCTTGATCCTCTTGTTCCTTCGACAGCTTGCCATTTTCTACCATGACCGAAAGCACCGTGTTTCGTCGATTTACGGCATTTTCTAAATTGTCGATCGGATTATAAATACTTGGTCCTTTTAGCATCCCAACGATCGTAGCTGCTTCTCCGATCGTCAGTTGATTAGCATCCACTCCAAAATACTTTCTAGACGCATCTTGAACACCCCAAACCCCATTACCAAAGTAGGAATTATTCAGGTACATTGTCAAGATTTGGTCCTTATCGTATTTTTTTTCGATCTCGATCGCCATAAAGACTTCTTTGGCTTTTCGTTCCAGCGTTTGATCGAGACTGAGATAGGCATTTTTAGCCAGCTGCTGGGTCAAGGTACTCCCCCCGCCAGTAATATGACCGGAAGTAACCAATCCTAAAGCTGCCCGTGCGATCCCCTTAATATCGAAACCATGGTGAGAGTAGAAGTTTCGATCCTCCGTCGAAACGACGGCATCCTTTAAATAAGGAGAAATCTGGTCGCTTTCTACGTAGGTTCCCTTTTGCCCGTAAAGCGAGCCGGCTTGTTCATTCTTTTCATCATAGATCACCGTCGATTGCTTCAAGCTGGATTGCAGCGTCTCCACATTGACCGATTTTGCTAAGAAAAATAGATAGACACTCATTACTAAAACAGCCACAAGTGTTAATAAGAGCAAGATTTTATTGATATGATATTTTTTCCAAATACGTTTGCGCCAATGATGAAATTGGATCAAATAAGGCTTGATCCATTGCCAAAAGGTTTTTGTGCCGCTGCGAAACTTTTGCCAAAAAACTTTTGCACCACTTTTAAATTTGCGCCAAAATTCCTGAAAATCCATTTTTTGATCTCCATTCTATGTAAAATTCAGACACAGTGTATCACAAATCACCTAGTTAACGCTTGGGTCTTGAGACGGATACACACTTGAGAGTATTCTAGCATGTGCTCTCAAGGAAAAGCTGATTTTTTTCTTAAATATCCGTTAAAAGTGATACAATAAGCCGGATGATACCTTTATTTAACCTGTTGAAATAAAAAATTAGCTTACTTTTGCTATTCTCTGCTTCAATAAGTTTAGCAAATTGAAACTATATTCATTAAAAAGGAGTACTTAAATGAAATTTACTATGACCCTGCCCGATCATTTTGCTGAAATGACCGTTAAGGACCTATTAGAAGAAGAATGGCTGGTCCCGCGAAAGGTCCGCCATTTCATCCGAACCCGCAAAGGCCTCTTGATCAATGGAGAGTCCTGCCATTTTCAATCATTCGTTCGCGCTGGCGATGTGATTACGATTAGCATTGAAGCCAGTGATTATCCTGAGCGAACCATCCTTTTAGGTGATAAAAAACAGATCGAGGTTCTTTATGAGGACGAGCATTTGATTATCGTCAATAAACCTTATGGTATGAAGACGCATCCGAACCAGCCGGATGAAGCAGATACTCTGCTAAATCATTTAGCGGCCTATTTAGCACCCGCTTTTCAGCCCCACGTCGTTCATCGACTGGACAAGGAGACCAGCGGCGCGATTTTGTTTGCAAAAAATCCTTTTGTGCTGCCGATTTTAGGCCGGCTGTTGGAGCAGAAGAAAATCTACCGTCGTTATCAGGCAGTCGTTCATGGAGCAATCAAAAAGGATCTGACGATTAATAAAAAGATTGGTCGTGATCGTCATGATCGCCGCAAACGCCGGATTGATCCAAAAGGCGGCAAGCCGGCCATTACTCATGTAACAGTCGCAAAGCAATCACCAAGTCAAACCATGGTGTTCTGCCAATTAGATACCGGGCGGACGCATCAAATTCGTGTCCATCTAGCTAGTATCGGGCATCCGCTAATCGGTGATCCTTTATATAGTAGGAATCCCCACGGACGATTGATGCTGCATGCGTATGAGCTGCATCTGCGACACCCCTTTACGGATCAAGAAATAGCCGTTCAGGCCTTGCCGGGATTGTGGTAAAAAACCAAACCGTTCAGAGAGAATATTTCTTTCTGAACGGTTTTTTTGATAAAAAGAAAAGCCAAGACCTCGCAATGAGATCTTGGCTTGAAAATGTTTATCTTAATACCAGCCGTTTGCTTGCCAGAAAGCTTGTGCGCCTTCCCATGAACCGTAACGAGAAGTTACATATTGATCAGCAACACGTTCTTGGTTTGCTTCAGAATAATCACCATTTAAATATAAAGATGATAATTGGTAACGTCCGATGTATTGACCGTTCGTTGCTGCGTAAGAACCGCCTGATTCGCGTTGTGCGATCCATTCTTTTGCTGATGAAGTTGTCGCTGGAGCTGCTGCAGGAGCCGCTTCTTGAACTGGTGCTGCTTCTTGTACAGGTGCCGCTGCTTCTTGTTGAACTGGAGCTGCCTCTTGTACAGGTGCTGCTTCTTGAGCTGGTGCTTCAGTTGTACTTGCTTGATACAATACTTTGTCTTCAGTTGGAGCTGCTTCAGCTTTTGCTTCTGCTTTGCCTTCGCTGTCGATTGTTAATTCTTGACCTGCAAAGATCATGTTTACATTAGAAATTTTGTTTGCTTTTGCAATTGCATCTACTAAGCTGTCGTTACCAGCAAACTTGTGAGAGATTTTTGATAAAGTATCTCCTGATTCTACAGTATACGTTTCTGAAGCGTGTGCGTCTGTAGCTCCCATCGCTAAACCTGCACCTGCTGCTAATACTGTACTAAAAAGAAATGTTTTCCCTAATTTCATTATGTAACTTCCTCCGATTTTTCTTATGTCTTTTTTCTACTGTCTTCTTGACTACGAGTGCTACTTTACCATCCTTTTGTGTTTCATGGGTGATATTCGTGTAACAGTTCATTACAAAAACATAAAACTATGTAACAAAACTCTGCTCAGTGTGTCACTTTGAAATATATTACTTTTATTCTTATTAAGTAAAACCTAGTGTTTAAGCCACTTTCAGCAAATGTAACTGTTTTACTCTTGTATTACAAAAATTATCTTTAGAAACATTGCAATCTTTTTGTAACGAAGGCAAGGCGGGCAGCTTTGTTCATTTCAAATTATTTTACAAATAATTTTTATTGAAATTGAATCGAGAGGCTGATTTATAATAAAAAAATACTCCTGCTTGATTAAAAAGCAGAAGTATTTCTTATTTGATTCTTAGCCGTTTCCGCCACTTCTTAGCTTGAGGTCCAACGAGTTTATCAACCAACCGGATTTTCAAGCTTAAATAGAAATAAACCAAGCCCCCCGCACCTGCGGTCAATAAACAAATGGCCAGAGCCGAAAAGCGCGAGGACGGATCAAAGGCAAGATAGCTTAATTGCCGAACGATGATCGCCACCACCAACATCACGAGCGTTAGAATCAAAATCAATACACAGCGGCGAAAGGCCAGCTGATAATTTGCATGAACAACTCTTCGTAATTTCCACAAGCACAAACCGCAGGTCAAGCTCAAGCCGATGAATGTCGCTACTAAAGGACCATAAACTTCCAGTAGTTCGATCAAGGGAATTTGGATAAGTATTTTTAACAGCAATCCCGCCAACCAATACCTTACAGCGATCCGGCTGTGGGAAATTCCTTGCAGCGTCGTGGACAGCATCATGAACAGTGCCGATACCAAACCACTCCAGCAAGCAACGACTAATACGCGGCTGCCCAGAACATCCGCCGAATAAAAGACTGTATTCAACGGATAGGCTAATAAGATCATGCCAAAAACGGCCGGCAGCATAATAAAAGCAAACAACTGGATATTCGTATTAACTAACTTTGCCAGCTCCGGTCTGCGTTTTTGAGTAAAGAGCTCCGTCAGCATCGGCAAGCTGGTTAAGGCCAACGAAGTTCCTAATGCGACTACCACCATCGTCAGCTTATCCGGGTTCGCACTGAATAACGCATAGAGCGCAACTAATTGATCATGACTGTAGTTGGTATTGGCGGCCATCGTATGGATAAAGGTCATTTGATCGATCAATTTATAAAAAATGATCCCGCTGCCTAGTAAAATAAACGGAATTGCCTGTCTGACCGTTTCGATCAATAGCTTCTTCGTATCGATTTTCACTTTGGTAAAACGATATCCTGGTTGCAGATCCTCTTGTCTGCGTTCTTTGAACCAATAAAAAAGCAGAACAGCATAAGAGCCGATCATTCCCACTGATGCAGCGAAGGTCGATTGGATCACCGCACTCAAGTAATCCCCCTTCATGACCTTCATAATAATGAAGACACTTAAAAGCATATACAAGACACGAAGCGCTTGTTCAACCAGCTGTGAGATCGCTGAAGGCCGCATATTTTGCTGCCCTTGAAAATATCCCCGCAGAACACTCATACAAGGAAAAGCAACAACGGCAATACTCAATGCTTGGATCACTGGAATCAGGGCGCGTCCGCCGCCAGATAAGCTGGCTAATAATGGTGCCGTAAAAAACATCACGCCGCCAAAAAAGATCCCTAGGACCGCTGTTACCTGCAAAGCCTTGATAAATAAATGCCGACTCGTCTGATATTCGCCCATCGAATTGTAGCGAGCCACCTGTTTTGCGATTGCTCCCGGCAGACCAGCCGTAGAGATCATCATGAACAAGGCGTAAAAGGTATAACCCATATTGAATAAACCGTTAGCAGCACGGGCGTTTTCTCCCATCCAGGCGTACCACGGAATAATGTAAATCGCACCCAGCAGTCGCGAAAAAATGCTGCCGATCGACATCCAGGCCGACCCTTGAATCATCTTTTCTTGATAGCTCAGATCACTTGGTCGTGTCTCTTTCATGGTCTCCTCCTTCAAAATCGTTACCCTTATAGTAAAGCTAAATCACGCTTCTGACAATCACTCTTTACTTTTTCTCTGATGCCTGAGCTATGCTATAATAGCCTAGACTATATATTGGAGGTCTCAACATGCTGACACTTACCCAAATTCAAGCGATCCTTGAAAAAGAAAACCTATTACGCGAGTTCATCACGCCCACGCGTTGGACGTTGACCGCGCCTTTTGACAAAAGCTTTCAAAAAATCTCTTACGACTCCCGTGAAGTCGATAGCGAGACACTTTTTTTCTGTAAAGGAAATAATTTCCAACAGCGCTTCTTAGAACAGGCGCTAACAGATGGCTTAACTTGTTACATCGCCGAACAGCCTTATGAGGTTCCAGCGGACTTAGCGATCATCGTCACCGATATTCGTAAAGCACTGGCCGTTTTGAGTATGGCCTTTTATGATTATCCGCAAGAAAAATTGAAGCTGATCGGAATCACCGGAACAAAGGGCAAGACGACGGTCGCTTATTTTACAAAACAAATTTTAGATATCGCTACCGATAAAAAGACCGCGCTGTTGTCGACCTTGAATACGACATTAGATGGCGTAACTTTTTTCAAATCAAAGCTTACGACGCCAGAATCACTGGACCTATATCGAATGATGGCAGAAGCTGTTGCCAACGGTATGACTCATCTAGTCATGGAAGTTTCTTCGCAGGCCTACAAAGTAGCACGAGTTTACGGTTTGAGCTTTGATGTGGGGATTTTCCTCAACATCTCGCCGGATCATATCGGACCGATCGAACACCCGACCTTTGAAGATTACTTCTATTGTAAACGACAATTGGTGGCAAATTCTCGCCAAGTCATCTTGCAGCACGAGATTGATCACTTCGATCTATTACAAGAACTAGCGCAAACAAAAAATATTCCCGTGATCACCTACGGAAATGAAGCAGCTGATTATCAGGTAGCACCTTTAGAGCATCCTTTGGCCTTCGCCTTATCCAGTACAAAGGATTCATTCAAATTAAATGGTGATTACCAAATTCTATTGGCCGGCGACTTTAATAAAGAAAATGCCGCTGCCGCATTGCTTGCCAGTGCCTTAGTAGGTGCTGATCAAAACGCTGGTCGTCAAGGCTTAGCTGAAGCATTGGTCCCTGGCCGAATGAACCTGCTGCTTAAACCAAACGGGGCGCACATCTATGTGGACTATGCCCATAATTATCTCAGTATGAAATCCCTGCTGGCTTTCGCAAAAGAGCAGCATCCCGATGGCGAACTGCTGGTGATCACCGGCTCAACCGGCAATAAAGCAGAATCTCGCCGTGAAGGCTTGGGACAAGCGATCGGAGAATATGCCGATGTTGCTGTTTTAACCAGCGACGATCCAAACTTCGAAGAGCCGAAAAAAATCGCGGACGAAATCGAAGAAGGAATCCAAAATGAGCATGTGCGGGTTCATTTTGAAGTCGATCGTAAAAAAGCTATCAAAGATGCTATCCGCAATGCCGGACCAAAGGATGCCATCATTTTAGCCGGTAAAGGAACCGACAAATACATGACCGTCAAAGGAGAAAATCTTCCTTACGAAGGCGACTATCATTTAGCAGAAGCATTTATTAAAGACTAACGGACACTCCCGTTAGTCTTTTTTTAGTTCTGCTCTTAGTAATAATCAGCCAACCTCTTGCTGACAGCTTCCGACTCACCCCAGACGTCTTCGATCAACGCTTTAGCTGTTTTCACTTCCTTCAGCATACCGGCGATTTGCCCGGACATAACGATTCCTTGTTGGGTATCGCCATCATCCGCTGCCCGCTGCAAAGCCGCTAAAGAAAAAGCGTCGCTCGTATCTTCTTCGGTTAACTGATTTTTCAAGCCGCGGATCGCTCCGCCTTTGGCTTTGCGAATCACTGTTGTTGCCGTATCATCCGCCTGCAAGATCGCCTGCTGGTAATTTTCGTGGATTGGACATTCCTCAACACTTAAAAAAGCTGTTCCCATTTGAACACCGCTGGCACCCAATGCAAATGCCGCCGACATCCCGCGACCATCCCCGATCCCGCCGGCTGCGATCACAGGAAGCTCAACTGCCTGTGCGACCTGCGGAATCAAAGTCATTGTCGTCGTTTCTCCAATATGTCCGCCAGCCTCCATGCCCTCTGCGATCACACCGTCGACACCCAGCTGTTCCATTTTTTTCGCCAGCTTCACTGAAGGAATCACAGGGAAAACTTTGATGTTCGCCTGCTTCAACTTGTCCATATAAGGCTTAGGTGTGCCTGCCCCAGTTGTGACGATCTTGACTCCTTCTGCAATCAATACGTCGACTTGTTCCGAGATGTTTTCCATTTGCAGCATCAGATTGACCGCAAATGGTTTTTTCGTGCGCTTTTTTGTCTCACGAATTTGTTCCCGTAATTCTTCTCCGCTCAAGCCGCCAGCCGCAATAATCCCTAAGCCGCCCGCTTCTGACACGCCACTGACTAACGGATAACGGGCGATATGCGCCATCGCTCCTTGAAAAATCGGATACTGGATACCTAATAACTCCGTGATCTTTTTCATCGAACTCCCTCGTTTCTGTTTTTCTTCATCCTAGCATATTTAAAGAAGGAATCGAGCATCATTTTTGTTTTGGTGCTTAAGAGCAAAAAAATGCCCCGCAAAATTGCGAGACATTTCAGATATTTAATTTGCTACAATATTAACTAATTTATTCGGCACCACGATTACTTTACGAACTGTTTTACCTTCAATGTTACGTTGGATATGTTCATCAGCCATCGCCAGTTTTTCCAGCTCGTCTTTTGGCAGATCAACCGCGATCATTGCTTTTGAACGAACTTTGCCGTTGACTTGCAAGATGACCTCAACTTCATTTTCAACCAAGGCCTCTTCGTCATACGTTGGCCAAGCTACATGAGAGATGCCGCCTTCGTGTCCTAAAATCGCCCAAAGCTCTTCGGCGATATGCGGTGCGATCGGAGCTAGTAGTTGTACAAAGCCTTCCACGTACTCGTAAGTCAACGCTTCTGCTTTATAAGCATCATTTACAAAGACCATCAATTGAGAAATGGCCGTATTCAAATGCAGGTGCTCCATATCCTCTGTTACTTTTTTAACCGTTTGGTTGTAGACCTTCGTCAATGAACCATCGTTAAGGGTAGTAATATGATCCCGCATCTTGCCCTCTTCATCAACGATCAGACGCCATACCCGCTCCAAGAATTTCCGTGACCCTTCAAGGCCGTTTTCACTCCAAGCGATCGCTGCATCCAATGGTCCCATAAACATTTCGTACATCCGTAAAGTATCAGCACCATATTTTTCAACCACATCGTCAGGATTCACGACATTTTTCAATGATTTACTCATCTTCGCTGGTGCTTCTTCTAATTCCTCGCCAGTTTCGACGCTAAACCACTTGCCGTCGCGTTTTTCTACCAAATTCGTTGGTACTAACGCCCCGCGGCTGTCGCGGAAGCTTTGGCCTAAGATCATGCCTTGATTGTATAGTTTTTGGAATGGTTCATTCGTTGGCACGACACCGATGTCATACAAGAATTTATGCCAGAAACGAACATACAATAAATGCAGTACCGCATGTTCAGCTCCGCCGATATAAAGATCAACTGGCATCCAGCGTTTCAATTTATCGTAATCTGCCAAGGCTTCTTTGTTATGCGGATCGATGAAACGCAGGTAATACCATGAGCTGCCTGCCCATTGCGGCATTGTGTTCGTTTCACGACGACCTTTTTTACCAGTGATCGGATCAACCACATTGACCCATTCTTCGATGTTGGCCAATGGTGATTCACCAGTACCGCTTGGTTTGATATCTGTTGTTTTTGGTAATTCCAATGGCAATTCATAATCTGGTACTAAGCCAGTCGTGCCATCTTCCCAGTGAATCACAGGAATTGGTTCGCCCCAATAACGTTGACGAGAGAACAACCAGTCCCGCAAACGGTAGCTGATTTCTTTTTTACCGCAGCCGTGTTCTTCTAACCATGGAACCATGGCATCGATGGCGTCTTGTTTGTTCATTCCATCCAAGAATTCTGAGTTGATGTGCGGGCCGTCGCCGGTAAAGGCTTCTTTTTCTACATCGCCGCCTTCAAGTACAGGAATGATTGGCAGACCAAATGTTTTGGCAAATTCATAGTCTCGTTCATCATGAGCGGGTACCGCCATGATCGCACCGGTTCCGTAAGAAGCTAAAACATAATCCCCGATCCAAATCGGCATTTTTTCACCGTTCACAGGATTAATCGCATAAGCCCCTGTGAAGACCCCAGTTTTTTCCTTCGCTAAATCCGTCCGATTCAATTCAGACTTTTTCGAAGCTTCATCAATATAAGCATCCACCGCTGCTTTTTGTTCAGGCGTAGTAATTTTTTGCACTAATTCTAATTCCGGCGCCAAGACTGCATATGTCGCACCAAATAAAGTATCCGGACGTGTCGTGAAAACAGTAAATGTTTCCTCGCTGCCTTCAATCTTGAAGCTGACATTCGCACCAATGGAGCGGCCGATCCAGTTACGTTGCATTTCTTTAATGCTTTCAGGCCAATCAACCGTTTCTAAATCGTCTAGCAAGCGATCAGCATAAGCGGTAATTTTCAGCATCCATTGACGCATTGGTTTACGGATAACATCATAGCCGCCGCGTTCGCTCTTGCCGTCGATCACTTCTTCGTTCGAAATAACCGTACCTAATTCAGGCACCCAGTTAACTGGAACTTCCGCTTCATAGGCCAAGCCTTTTTCATACATTTGTTCAAAGATCCATTGCGTCCATTTGTAGTACTCAGGATCTGTTGTGTTTAATTCACGGTTCCAGTCATAGCTAAAGCCTAATGAGTTGATTTGACGTTTGAAGGTCTCGATATTTTTCTTCGTAAATTCGGCTGGATCATTGCCTGTATCCAACGCATATTGTTCGGCAGGCAAGCCAAAAGCATCCCAGCCCATTGGATGCAAAACGTTGTAGCCTTGCGCCCGTTTCATTCGTGAAATCACGTCAGTCGCTGTGTAGCCTTCCGGATGTCCAACGTGCAAGCCTTGTCCAGATGGATAAGGAAACATATCTAACGCATAAAATTTTGGTCTTTCAGGATCATCCTGGGTGTTAAACACATTGTGCTTTGCCCAATATTTTTGCCATTTTTTCTCAATCGCCTTGTGATCGTAACTCATGTTGTTCCTCCTAATATATGAACTTATTTTGTTTACATTGATAATATAGCCGCAATTTCTAAATTGAAACTAAAAGCTGACTCGTGATAATAGAAGAATTCTTAATAAATGAACATCCCAACCGTTTGTTGTACGGTTACTTTGAATAACTCGAAAAGCGGAACTCGCAGCTAGCTCTTTATAATGAAACAATTTTTCCCATTTTCGTACGCATACGATTCCACTAATCATGCAAAGCGTGAAAGTGGAACTCGCAAAAAAAG
Organism: Enterococcus hulanensis; assembly: GCF_005405485.1. GTDB lineage: Bacteria > Bacillota > Bacilli > Lactobacillales > Enterococcaceae > Enterococcus_A > Enterococcus_A hulanensis. The sequence continues at coordinate 133,137 of NZ_BJED01000011.1, forward strand.
TCCTACGAAAGCTCAAAAAGAACTCTCATAGGACGTTATCAACGTGGTACCACCTATTTTTATCTGCCAGATGGCAGACCTCAAAAGAAATAACGGTCTTTAACCGGATCATCTGATCTTGCTCCAAGGTAAGTTCGAATTTTCCGCATGCACACTCACAGCACCGTGCGCTCTCTGAAATGCGTTCGTTTCTACTACTCCTCTTCCGGGCAAACAATATTCAAAGTAGTTTCATCTTAGCAGATTCCAAAATAATATTCAATTGAATTCCCTTTAAGAAATCCTTGAAAAAATTGTCCTGCTGGCGAAACATGATATAATACTTCTGTTTAGAAAGGATGAATCATAGAAAAACAATGAAAAATAAACCAATCTACCAATTAATAGGCAGCTTCACCCTGCTTTTTTTTGCGGCACTGTGTTATATAGTCCGGTTTTATCCAGAAACCTTATCAGGTTTTGATCGCGGAATCATTCATGCGGTCCATCAGCTTTATCCGCAAATGAACGGCTACTTTTTATGGGTGACAAAATTCGCCAATCCCATCACGGTGATTATCTTATCCCTCGTTTTCGTCGGTTTGTTTTATTTCAACAAACAAAAAATCACGGCGCTTTGGCTGGCAGCCAGCATGGCCTTAGTCAGCGGGATCGGCAATCACTTGCTGAAGCTTTTCTTCCAGCGGGCACGGCCAACGATCTTGCCTCATATGGTAACCGAACACAGCTTTAGTTTCCCCAGCGGACATGCAACGGCTAGTACCTTATTATATGGAACCTTGATTTTTGTGATGGCCTTGTTCTTTAAGGAGAAAACACCGCGCTTGATCGCACAGATCGTCGTTGGCTTATTGATCGTTAGTATTGTGATCAGCCGGATCTATCTTGGGGTTCATTATCCCAGCGACGTTTTGGCTGGAGCACTTTTTGGCAGCAGCTGGCTGCTTTTTACCTATCCTTATTACAAAGAGAAAAAATTAGCTTATGATCTAAAAGCAATTAGGAGGCAGAAATGACCTTTCAATATAGTGATGATGAAGCCAAACGCTATCATTCATGGAATTACGCACTGCGGCAGCAGTTCGGCGGAAAAATCTTTAAAGTGCCCGTTGATGGCGGCTTCGATTGTCCCAACCGTGACGGGACGGTCGCACATGGCGGCTGTACTTTTTGCAGCGTATCTGGCTCCGGCGATATGATCGTGGCGCCAAGTGATCCGCTGCCTCAGCAATTCCATAAGGAAATCGACATGATGCACCAGAAATGGCCTCATGTCGAGCAATATATCGTCTATTTTCAGAACTTTACTAATACTCATGCACCCGTAGAAGTAATTCGCGAACGTTTCGAGCAGGTCGTCAATCTTCCTGGTGTGGTGGGTTTATCTGTCGGCACGCGGCCAGATTGTCTCCCGCCGGAGGTCGTAGAATATTTGGCGGAACTCAATCAACGCTTATACCTATGGGTCGAGCTCGGTTTACAAACAACCTATGAATCCACCAGCGACATGATCAATCGTGCCCACGATTATCCAACCTACGTCGATGCAGTCGCGCGTCTGCGTAAACATGATATCAACGTCTGCACACACCTGATCAACGGTCTGCCCGGGGAATCCTTAGAGATGATGCGCGAAAATGTGCGCCGAACGATTTTGGATTCTGATGTGCAAGGGATCAAGCTGCATCTGCTGCATTTGATGCGCAACACAAAAATGCTGCGAGATTACGCGGAAGGCCGGCTGCAATTAATGAGCAAAGAGGACTATGTCTCTGTCATCTGCGACCAGTTGGAGATGATTCCCCAAGACATCATCATCCATCGTTTGACCGGGGATGCGCCTTGGGATTCCCTGATCGGACCAATGTGGAGTCTGAAAAAATGGGAAGTCCTAAATGCGATTGATCAAGAACTGATCCGCCGCGATTCTTATCAAGGAAAATTTGCCTTAAGAAAGGAATTTGTTCATGCTGCTAACGGCTCTGCGCTTTAGCCATCAATTATTAAAAGATGTCGTTTCAAAAGGAGATCACGTGATTGATGCCACGATGGGAAACGGCAATGATACCCTTTTTTTAGCTGAATTAGTCGGTTCAACAGGACATGTTTATGCGTTTGACATTCAAGAACAAGCACTTCAAAATACCCGCGAAAAATTAGCAGCGTACACAGAACGTTCAACACTTTTTCTTGCAGGTCATGAAACCATCGAAGAAAAGATCGCGGTCGATCAGCCAATAAAAGCGGCAATTTTTAATCTTGGTTATCTGCCGAAAAGCGACAAACAAATCATCACTTTGCCAGAAACTACTAAGCAAGCCATGAGTGCGATCTTGAAACGTTTGACTGTTGGCGGTCGGATGATCGTGGTGATTTATTACGGTCATGAAGGCGGCGAAACGGAAAAAAATGAAGTGCTGCAATTTTGTCAAAACTTACCGCAAGAAAAATTCAGCGTATTAAACTATCAATTTATCAATCAAAAAAATAATCCGCCGATTCTATTTTGCGTAGAAAAAAAGAACGACTGATCGCAATCAGTCGTTCTTTTCATTAAACCATTCCAATACTCGCTTGATCCAAGCATCCCAAAACACCCAATCATGCTTTCCTGGACCCTCTTCAAAAGTCACAGCGAGCTTTTTTTGTTCCATCTTATGAGCCATGTATTGACTCGCCGGATACAAATCATCTTCTGTCCCGCACGCTAAGAAGAAGCGCGGTGCGGATTTCCCACTTTCGACCAACTCATCCAACAAATGAATTGGATCATTTTCAGAACCTTGGATTTGATCCAGCGGTCCAAAGATTCCTTGCCAATACGCTTCATTGCGTACCAGCAATAAACTTTCGACATCTGCTAAAACAACCGCCCCGGATAAAGAAGCCACCGCCGCAAAATTCTCAGGCTTTGCCAGCCCTAATTTCAATGCACCATAACCGCCCATCGATAATCCCGCCGCAAAAGTTTTTTCCCGTTTACGAGTAATTTGCGGAAAGAGCTCATGTACGATCGTTGGCAATTCTTCCGAAACAAACGTCCAATACTTCATGTCGTAGGTCGTATCAGTATAAAAGCCCAGATCCGTCGAAGGCATCACTACCGCCATCTGATACTCGGCCACATAACGTTCGATCGACGTGCGACGCTCCCAAACACTATGGTTTCCACCCATGCCATGCAATAAATACAAGACGGGGACATCTTCCGTTACACCAGCAGTCTCAGTTCCAATTTTTTTATGTGTCGTTTGCGGCAAGATCACGTTCATTGCCACTTCCATTTGCAAAACGTTCGAATAGACATTCACCTGTAAAAAAGCCATCCAGCCAGTTCCTCCAGTTCTTTTATTCTTCGTTTAGTTTAACACTTCTCGATTGTTTGCCAACCATAAAGCTGAAAACTAGTGCGAAAATAACTAGCAGCAGTCCCACAAAATATACCCAATGCAAGCTGTCAAAGAGAACTTTTCTTAACTCTGCCCGCAAGCCCGATTCAATCTGCAACGCAGTATGAGGATTGATCAAACGATTCATGATATCCAGATCAGCGATCCCCGCCGCAACCAGCTGCCGCCCATTTGCGACATTCAGGATGATACCAAAGATTGAAACCATCACTGTTTGACCGATCGTCCGAGACAATGTATTAAAGGAGGTCGCTACACCAATCTCTTCCTTTGGCACACTCGCTTGCGCCTCCACCGTCGTAGTCGTAACCGCCAGACCATAACCGACACCTAAAACACCTGTGATAATGAAAAACAACCAAAACGGACTCTGTTGCGGCAACGCCAATAACGTCCCGCCGCCCGCTAAAATAATGACCAGTCCAATAATAATGATCCATTTGGCCGAATACTTACGCAATAATTGCCCCGACAAAAAGGACCCGTACATCCAGACAATCGACATCGGTGCTAATACCAGTCCGCCGATTCCCGCAGGTTTTCCTAACACACCTTGCATCCACATAGGAATATAAACATCTAGACCCATCAAGAAACCGCTGATCAATGCCGCAACAATATTCACGCTGGCAAACGTTTGATTACTAAATAATTTCAAATTGATCACGGGGTCCTCTGCCCGTTTTTCCGTTCGAATGAATAATACTAAGGAAAGAATGCTCGCGACAAATAAAGCAATGACTGTTACCGATATTCCCCCGTCACCTAAAAGCTGGAAGCCCAACAATAGACTTACCAATGTCAGCATTAAAAATAAACTGCCAAAGACATCCATTTTTTTCGCTTGATGCACTTTTTTCTCTTCCACAAAGAAATATTGCAGCAATCCGATTAAGCCTAAGCCGATCGGCACGTTGATAAAAAATATCCAATGCCAGCCAACCGTGTCCACGATCAGTCCGCCAGCCAGCGGGCCAAAGACACTAGCCACACCCCAAGCCGCACTCGTCAAACCCAAAACTTTGGCACGCTTTTCAATATCATATAAATCTGCAATGATCGTTAATGAAACCGGCATGATCGCCCCAGCTCCGATTCCTTGAATTCCGCGAGCAATGATCAACGTCAACATTTCATTCGACATCCCGCACAACGCAGAGCCTAAAACAAACAATAAAATCCCCACAATAAAAATCGGTTTCCGGCCAATTTTATCCGCCAATTTTCCATAAATCGGTGTGATCATCGCATTCGTCAATAAATAAATCGAAAATACCCAATTCATAATTTCAATCCCGTGCAAACTGCCAACAATTGTCGGCATCGCTGTCGTCACGATCGTCCCTTCAATCGCCGACATAAATGTCGCGATAAAAATCCCTGCGGTCACAACCTTTACATTTGTTTTTCTTTTCATCTTTCCCCTCCAAATTCATCTCACATTCTATCCATACACTACCATATAGCACATTTTTAAGGCGCTCTTTTTCTAAAAAAATCGCAGTCGACTAAACACCTAGATACTATTAAATTACTTGATCCCTTTGCCTTAGACAACTGAGAAAAGTTGGACTGACCGCTACCTCGTTGTAAAGAATTCATTTTTCTATAACCCGAGAAAAATGAGTCTGATTCTCGTCACGCATACGATTCCACTAACCAATAAAGCAGGAAGGGGAACTCGCAGTCGACTCTAAATAATAGGGAATATAAATTTTTGTCCTCGTCGACATATCATCCAACTAAACACCTAGATGCTATTTTCTAAGCTAAAAAAATTATTCGATTCTCTTGCTTTATATAAATGGAAAAGTTGGACTGACCACTACCTCGTTGTAAAGAATTCATTTTTCTATAACCTGAGAAAAATGAATCTGATTCTCGTCACGCATACGATTCCACTAACCAATAAAGCAGGAAGTGAAACTCGCAGCCGACTCTAAATAATCGGGAATATAAATTTTTGTCAAAATTTATTCTTATCCTCGTCGACATATCATCCAACTAAACACCTAGATACTATTTTCTAAGCTAAGAAAATCACTCGATTCTCTTACCTTAGACAACTGGGAAAAGTTGGACTGACAAAAAGAGACGGTTCCATCGATCCATGATCAATAGAAACCGCCTCGTGAACTCCATAAATAATTTATGTCTGTACGATTTATGCTAAATCCAAACTTTTTTTCAACGCGTCCACCTTATCTACGTGTTCCCAAGGAAGATCAACATCAGTCCGGCCAAAATGACCATAAGCCGCTGTATCACTATAAATTGGGCGCAATAAATCCAGCATTTCAATGATCCCCGCTGGACGCAAATCAAAGTTTTCACGAATCGCACCAATCAATGCTTCTTCAGAAACTTTTGCTGTGCCAAACGTATTCACTGAAATAGAAACCGGCTGTGCTACACCAATCGCATAAGCAAGCTGTACTTCGACTTTTTCAGCTAAATCAGCAGCAACAATGTTTTTAGCGATATAACGCGCAGCATAAGAAGCCGAACGGTCTACTTTTGTTGCATCCTTACCAGAAAAAGCACCGCCCCCATGACGTGAATAACCACCATAAGTATCAACGATAATCTTACGCCCAGTTAGACCGGCATCTCCTTGAGGTCCGCCGATTACAAAACGGCCGGTTGGATTAATAAAGTATTTTGTCTTCTCGTCTAATAATTCAGCAGGAATTTCGTGTTTGATCACTTTTTCCATTACGTCTTTTTGAATCGTTTCATTATCAGCATCTTCATTGTGCTGCGTACTGATAACAACCGTATCCACACGTAAAGGTTTTCCATTTTCATCATATTCCACTGTTACTTGAGATTTTGCATCTGGACCAAAATAAGCCACTTCGCCAGATTTGCGCAAATCAGCCAAACGTTTCACTAAGTGATGACTCAATGAAATAGGTAAAGGCATCAATTCAGGTGTCTCATTCACTGCAAAGCCAAACATAAGCCCTTGGTCTCCAGCACCGATATCATCTAACAATTCTTCTTTACCACGGGTTTCTAAAGCATCATCCACCCCTTGCGCAATATCAGGAGATTGCTCATCGATTGCGACTAAAACAGCTACGTTGTCTCCATCAAAACCAAACTTAGATTCTGTGTAGCCAATGCGTTTGATTGTTTCACGCACAACCTTTTGGATGTCTACATACGCCGAAGTAGAGATTTCTCCAAAAACTAAAACAAGCCCAGTCGTCACAGATGTCTCACATGCAACTCTGGCTTTCGGATCCTTTTCCAAAATCGCATCCAAAATCGCGTCACTGATTTGGTCAGCAACCTTATCCGGATGTCCTTCTGAAACTGATTCAGATGTAAATAAACGACGTTCTTCCATTATAAATATTCCCCCTAATTTTTATTCGGTTACAAGGAATCTCTGGCCTTTTTCCAGAGCCTATCGGGAACTTGCAACGACTCGATTATAACAGAAAAATAGCACCTGTCACTAATAAATCCCTCAATAAATCTGAAAATTTATGAAAAAACACTTTCACAACAAAAAAAGAGACGTTCGAAAACGTCTCAGGATGACCCGTACGGGACTCGAACCCGTGTTACCGCCGTGAAAGGGCGGTGTCTTAACCGCTTGACCAACGGGCCATAACAATAAAAAACGGAGAAGGAGGGATTTGAACCCTCGCGCCGGTTTCCCGACCTACACCCTTAGCAGGGGCGCCTCTTCAGCCACTTGAGTACTTCCCCAAAAACCAAAAAGATTTTTAATGGGCCTAAATGGACTCGAACCATCGACCTCACGCTTATCAGGCGTGCGCTCTAACCAGCTGAGCTATAGGCCCTTCTTAAAAACTAAAGCGGGTGACGAGAATCGAACTCGCGACAACAGCTTGGAAGGCTGTGGTTTTACCACTAAACTACACCCGCAACTCTGATATGGCGCGGGACAGAATCGAACTGCCGACACATGGAGCTTCAATCCATTGCTCTACCAACTGAGCTACCGAGCCAGAAACGGTCCCGACGGGATTTGAACCCGCGATCTCCTGCGTGACAGGCAGGCATGTTAACCCCTACACCACGGAACCGTATTTTTAGTTTTTAATTGCGGGAGCAGGATTTGAACCTACGACCTTCGGGTTATGAGCCCGACGAGCTACCAGACTGCTCCATCCCGCGATAATATTATTAAAAAGGAGGATAAGGGATTCGAACCCTTGCACGGTTTTACCCGCCTGACGGTTTTCAAGACCGTTCCCTTCAGCCGGACTTGGGTAATCCTCCGAATAAAAATAATGACCCGTACGGGACTCGAACCCGTGTTACCGCCGTGAAAGGGCGGTGTCTTAACCGCTTGACCAACGGGCCATGATTTTAATGGGCCTAAATGGACTCGAACCATCGACCTCACGCTTATCAGGCGTGCGCTCTAACCAGCTGAGCTATAGGCCCTTCTCAAAAAAAACTAAAAGCGGGTGACGAGAATCGAACTCGCGACAACAGCTTGGAAGGCTGTGGTTTTACCACTAAACTACACCCGCATGGCGGTCCCGACGGGATTTGAACCCGCGATCTCCTGCGTGACAGGCAGGCATGTTAACCCCTACACCACGGAACCGTATTTTTAGTTTTTAATTGCGGGAGCAGGATTTGAACCTACGACCTTCGGGTTATGAGCCCGACGAGCTACCAGACTGCTCCATCCCGCGATAATATTATTAAAAAGGAGGATAAGGGATTCGAACCCTTGCACGGTTTTACCCGCCTGACGGTTTTCAAGACCGTTCCCTTCAGCCGGACTTGGGTAATCCTCCGTAAAAGAGTCACTATGGACCTTGTAGGACTCGAACCTACGACCGGACGGTTATGAGCCGTCTGCTCTAACCAACTGAGCTAAAGGTCCTGGCTCGAATAAAATCGCGGCGGAGGGGATCGAACCCCCGACCTCCCGGGTATGAACCGGACGCTCTAGCCAGCTGAGCTACACCGCGTTATTAATAAAAATGGAGCCTAGCGGGATCGAACCGCTGACCTCCTGCGTGCAAAGCAGGCGCTCTCCCAGCTGAGCTAAGGCCCCATAATTTTGTTTCTATCGGGAAGACAGGATTCGAACCTGCGACACCTTGGTCCCAAACCAAGTACTCTACCAAGCTGAGCTACTTCCCGAAATGCACCCGAGAGGACTCGAACCTCTAACCCCTTGATTCGTAGTCAAGTACTCTATCCAATTGAGCTACGGGTGCGTTATTTAGTTAATGCCGAGGACCGGAATCGAACCGGTACGGTGATCACTCACCGCAGGATTTTAAGTCCTGTGCGTCTGCCAGTTCCGCCACCCCGGCGCTTTCCCCTGGTCTTCAGGAAAGCGGAAAACGGGGTTCGAACCCGCGACCCCCACCTTGGCAAGGTGGTGCTCTACCACTGAGCTATTTCCGCATGATGCCGGCTAAAGGACTTGAACCCTCGACCCTCTGATTACAAATCAGATGCTCTACCAACTGAGCTAAGCCGGCAACTACAAAAAAATAAAATGCGGGTGAAGGGACTTGAACCCCCACGCCGTAAGGCGCTAGATCCTAAATCTAGTGCGTCTGCCAATTCCGCCACACCCGCATATACTTATGAGCCGTACTGGGCTCGAACCAGTGACCCTCTGATTAAAAGTCAGATGCTCTACCAACTGAGCTAACGGCTCAAATGGGGGTTAACGGGTTCGAACCGCTGACCCTCTGCTTGTAAGGCAGATGCTCTCCCAGCTGAGCTAAACCCCCATAAGTTCGCGTGGCGACGTCCTAATCTCACAAGGGGCAACCCCTCACTACAATCGGCGCTAAGAAGCTTAACTTCTGTGTTCGA
>NZ_BJED01000012.1 GCF_005405485.1 Enterococcus hulanensis
TTGAAGCGCTACCAAAAGTCTGATCGCGCTGTCGCTGTCATTCGTTTCGTTATAGAAATTGCTAATGCGTTTTTCTAATGTTTTACGCTTTAACGAAAAAATCTGCTTACAGCTCAAGCCATACTCATCCATTAAAACTCCTCCTTTTCCATTTGATTCTATTTATTCAACATACCTGTTTACAGTCACACACAAAAAACATCACACTCACCAACTCAAGTAATACCCCATCCATTAATAAGCCAAACATAAACGATAATTCTTGAAAAATCTAATCCATATTTTTAAAAATAAGTTTAAAATAAGAGTTGTTCTTTACCGATAACGCTTAATTAAGGATAAAATAATTTTTATGTCCGTTTGAAAAATCGCCAAAAAATAAAAAAACGTAGTCTGATTTTCTATTTAATTGACGATTATTCCGATTTAACACGCTAAAAAATCCTCCGTTCAATAAACGAAGGATTCCATGATTATTCAATAATCTTTTTCACTGTAAAAGGTTCGTTCTTTTCTGATGGTTCCTCTTGATCTGCTAAGTCAAACAAGATCAGGTCATCTTTTCCTTCACCTTCAACGATCACTAATTTTCCTAGCCGATCACGGTTGTCTTTGACGATCTGCGCTTCTTTGATCAATTCCTTCGGATCACGCTTCGCGGCAATTGCATTGCCAAGGTTAAAGAATACTGTCTCTTCCATTTCCATCCACTCCTCAAGAACGTTTGTACTTTAGTATAGCAGAAAAGGCTAACAACAGCATTTAGGGGCGCTTCATCAATTAATTTTTCTGTAAGTATTGAAAATTTACAGAGAAATTTCGCATATTATTTCTCTAACTAATCCCATTTTTACGAAAATCAAAAAAGCTGCTGCAGTCAGCCCCTAAAAATTTCATACACCACTGAAAAAGATGACCCAAACTTATTTCTTTAGAATGGTACGATTATTTCAACATTTAAGAAGAAGGTGACGATCATAAAAGGAATCATGCATCTGATAAAAATTTCTATTGGCGTGATAATCATTGCTCTGGCTTTAAATTTCTTTTTATTACCGCATGACATTGCCTCGGCTGGAGTCGGAGCGATCGGCCATTTGCTCGAGATATATTTATCCGTCAACAGCATTTATACCGTATGGGTAATTAATCTTTTCATGCTTTTATTGACGTATCTGTTATTAGATAAACAGGTTTTTTCAAAGATTTTCCTTGGAAGTTTATTGTTTTCAGTCTATCTAAAACTTATTCCGACAAGCCCAGTGCTGTTCCCCCACATTGCTTCTCTCATCATAGGCAGTGCCTTGTTTAGTTTGGGGGTATTTTATCTTTATAAGTCCAATTCTTCTAACGGTGGAATCACCATCCCGCCTATTATTCTCGAACGTTACTTCAAGATACCGGTCTATCGAGGATTACTGCTGACCAATCTCGTAATCATTTTTCTGAATTTTTATATTTTGCGACCGCTGGACGGACTATTTGCCACAGTCTCGATTTTAATCATGAGCGTTGCTATGAAGTTGTATACCGCTATTGATAATAAATTGAGGGAACGAGAAGGGAAGTCAATTGGGGAGTCAAATCATAAATCAAGCTAAAAATAGGCACAAAAAAAACGTGGTCGAAACCACGTCAAACGGTTGATAAATAAGGAAGGTACGGGACTTGAACCCGTGCACCACATTACTGCGGCTCGCCGGATTTCGAGTCCGGTGCATTACCACTCTGCCAACCTTCCGCACCATTTATCTTACCTTTTTTCGTTTAAATGTCAAGATTTTATAATGTGTCTAACACAGAAGTGTCTTCTTCTTCTAAGATATTCGTAATCGTACGGTTGATTAAATGAACGATCTCATCTTGAGTCGGCGCGATGATACCTGATGACATCAAGGTCGCGATCCCAGTTACACAGATCCAAGTTCCTACATGCAAGGCATTGATCCGTTTTTCAGACAATTTGCTGTATTTCGGATGCTCCACAATTAATTGGTGGAAGTAATTGTAAGAAAAGTCGTGCATTTTTTTCCCGCCGCCATACTCTTGAACGTATAACGCATTGTAAAGATTGCTTTGCTCTTTGGCAAAGTAAACATAGCTCAAGCCCAAATCGATGATCGTATCACCTGTGCGAACTTCTGGGAAAATATCGTAGTATAGGTGATTGCAGATTTCATCTAGCAAAGTGTTTTTAAGATCACTCATATTTTTAAACTCTAAATAGATCGGTTGCGTACTGATTCCCATTTTTTTGGCAATGTTTCGTGCGGTAAATCCAGAAAATCCTTCATTTTCGACAACTTCATAGGCAGCCTTTAGAATCTGATCTTTTGTGTAAACTTTTCTTCTCATTGTAATTCCTCCCAGAATGTTATTATTTTTACTGTCATTTTATTTTAATCAAAAACTGATTAGTTTTGCAACCCTTATGCAACATGTTATCTAAATTTACAGAAGTTTTTTTGAAACTGACGGTTAATCCTGTAACTTTTTTCTTACAAAAGGGGTGGAACCGTTTTATTATTTTTGCAATTTTTAATCTATTTCATTAAAAATCAAAAGAGTCGTTATACATTTGACGGCTCTTGTGTTTCTTTAAAGCACAAATAGGATCGGCCAAATAAAATTTTGCTGTTACTTTATTATACTTTCTCAAAGCGTCAGTGACAATCCTTATTCTTTTTCTTGTTTAATTTATTTATTTTCTCTACTATAGTATAGGAATAGAAAAAGGAGGTTCACTTGATGGAGCAGCAAAATTACGCACAACTCGTTTTAAATACATGTTTAAAAGCCGGAAAGATCATGATGGAGTCCGGTTCTGAAGTCTATCGGGTGGAAGATACGATGAAGCGGATCGCGATCAATGCCGGCTTGGATGATATCCAGACTTATGTGACGGCTACTGGTGTGATCGTCGGCTTTCCTTCTGAGCAAAGCAGTCAGGTGATCCAGATCACTCCGCAGGCAATCAATCTGGAAAAGGTGACCGCGGTTAATCAAGGTTCGCGGCAATTCGCAGATGGTGAGCTTTCCTTGCCTGATTTTTATCTTTATTTGGAAGAAGTGGATGATGCCACGCCGGACTTTCCTTATTTATGGAAAATTATTTCTGCTGGGATCGTCAGCAGTACCTTGATGATTATCTTAAACGGCACTTGGTTTGACTTTATTCCGACATTTATTATTGGGATGATCGGTTTTAGCGTGCACACCTTTTTTGGCAAGAAGCTGAATATGAAATTCTTAAATGATTTTGTGGCGGCACTGGTGATCGGAAGTTTGTCGCTGCTGGCTGTTTCCCTGTCAGTTGCTCATGAGGTGAATAGTTTGATCATTGGATCGATCATGCCCCTCGTTCCCGGTCTTGCGATTACAAATGCGTTTCGCGATATTATGGCGGGACATTTGATCAGCGGGGTTGCTCGCGGCACCGAGGCGCTGTTTATCGCTGGTGCGATCGGCGGTGGGATCATCGTCGCTTTTAATTTCTTTTAAGATAGAAGAATCAAACTTGGAGGTTGCTCATGAATTTTATTGTCAATTTTTTATTTAGTATGTTTAGCACGATCGCCTTCAGTATCATCACCAATATTCCTCGGCGCGCATTTTTAGCCTGCGGATTTACCGGGGCTGCCGGTTGGATGACCTTTTGGATCTTACAAACATACTTTCATCAAAACATCGGTATCGCCAATTTCTTGGGAGCATTAATGATTGGACTTATTAGTATTCTTTTTTCAAAGACCATGCATATGCCGGTGATTGTTTTTAACGTACCGAGTCTGGTACCTTTAGTTCCTGGCGGCCCCGCTTATATGGCCGTGCGCCACATGATGAATCAGGAATTTACCGAATCAATGGAAAAAGTCGTCACAGTCCTAGTGACTGCCGGTGCCATCGCCATCGGCTTCATGTTCACGAACTTGATCGAACGAGCGCTTAAAAAAACCCGCTTAAATTTTCGACCAAAATAGGCTCGCTAAAAACAGGAGATTCCTTCCTGTTTTTATTTGTTTACAGTTCAAGGATGTAAGCGCAGTCACTAAATATCTAAAAAAATATAAAGTTTCACACGAAATTTACAAATTACAACCTCAGACCTATGCATTTTGTGAATTAATCCTATATACTTTGTTTTAGAAAGACAAAGGAGATGAATCAAATGAGTGTTGTTCAATCCAGAAGACTGCTAAATATAATTTCGTTAATGGGCATCGCCATAACTGTTAGTTTGACCTTCTACTTCTATCGCTTAGGAGTATTTAATGATATGAATTCGTTGAGACAACTCGTCGGGCATTCACCGATCGCCGGACCGCTCATTTTTGTTTTGATTCAAATCATCCAAGTCGTTATTCCAATCATTCCAGGTGGTATCAGCCTCGCAGCCGGGGTCTTGATTTTCGGGCCATACTGGGGATTTGTATATAATTATGTCGGGATCGTCATCGGTTCCTTAATCCTGTTCTTAATGGGCAGACACTATGGCAAGCCGATGATTATGCATCTTGTTAGTGATAAGGTATATCAAAAATACAGCCATTGGTTGGATGATCCGCGTTTTGATAAACTGTTCGCCTTGGCGATTTTCTTACCTGTCGCACCAGACGATGCCTTGTGTTTGATGGCTAGTCTGACGAACATGTCCTTTAAGAAATACAGCGCGATCATCTTTTTAGCCAAACCAGCTTCGATCTTCCTATACAGTCTGGCTTTACTGCAAGGTGGCCAAATACTATCCACTTTACTCGGACTCTAAATCAATTAAGTTTGTTATGATTCAATCATTTTAAGGAGATGCTTCGGCATTTCCTTTTTTTGTTTATTAAAAAGAAGAACAAGTCCCAGCTATGGCAGTTTACTATATACGAAAGCAAAAATTTGAGCTATTCTTATTATTCAAAGGTATTGCCTCTCAACCAACTTTTCGCATCTCAGCGATCGCATAACGATTGAATGGATTTAGACAATAGCGATTCGCTATAATTAACCAAGTATCCCATCAGCATGAATCTTCAAATTTTTCACGTAAATAATTCATACTTTATTTACATACTAGCCAGATAATGGTTGATGAAATAGGATAAAAAAATACACAGATCGTTAAAAACGATTTTCTTATAGAACCACAGGAGGAGCTATGAATTCCATACGTCAGCGTCTTGCTTATTTTTTCAGCACTTTTTCTCTCTATAATTTCCTGATTATCAGCTTTGGGCTGCCTTTTCTGACAGAAGGACTTTTTTTATTTTTCCGCCAAAGCTTTCTAAACAACCTTTACTCACCTTTTTATCTGCTTTTGTTCCTTGCGATGATCTTTCTTTACGGGAATCTCTTCAGCCAAGTGCAATCAAACGAAAAAGCCTTTCAAAATTTTTCTTTGAAGGCGGCATTTGTCAGCTTTGCGTATTGGCTGTTTTTATCACCGATTTTTTTCTTTCGCTTTTATCAGATGCTGCTGGTTTGGCAGCCTCTGCCGGCGAAGCTGCTTTCTTTCCTGTTTCTTTATCGTTGGAAAATCTTACCTGTACTGATAATACTTTACTTGATCGTGCTCTATTTTCTTTATCGCTCGATCTTAGTCCCGAAATACCTAAAACAAAGTAAACCCATGAAAGAAAGCATCGAACTCAGCTGGCAAAAGACGAAGAAAAGTCTTCCTAAACAATTCGTGATCTTTCTTTTGATTCCGCTCTTTTTCGTAAGTGTCAGTTTGCTGATCAAAATCGGCTTCATTTGGGCCACTCAACTGCTGACCAAGCAAAGTACCGCCATGGTTTTCTTAGTAGTTTATCGGGTCATACAAAATATTTTATGGACGTTCTTTTTTCTTTATTTGGCTGCGCCGGACAAAGAGCCCCTTAACGACGAATCAATGTCCAAAGGATCGATCCTTTGGCTAGGCCTGATTATCATCACCTGCTTAGGACTTTACTCGCTGCACTATACCCATGCTTTTCAAGTCCAACGAGCAGCGCCTCCGATGACCATCTCGCATCGCGGTGTGTCGAATCATAACGGTGTCCAAAATTCCATCGAGGTTTTGAAAAAAACGAGTCAACAGCTGCGGCCAGACTTCGTTGAAATGGATGTTCAAGAAACCGCCGATCATCAGCTAGTCGTGATCCACGATGAAGACCTGAATGCCTTAGCAGATAAAAACTTGCGGATCGATGAAACAACTTGGCAAGACTTAAAGAACATCACCTTAAAAGAAAACGGCTATACCAGTAAAATTCCCTTATTTTCTGATTACTTGGCAGTTGCAAACCAATTAAATCAAAAACTGTTGATCGAACTGAAGGTCACTGGCAAGACCAAAGCCACGATCACCCAAAAACTGCTGCCATTAAAAAATCAACTGGCAAATCATCAGTTGCAAAGCATGGATCTTGATACGGCAAATCAAATGAAGAAAGACTTCCCTAAACTGCGTGTCGGCTATATTTTGCCCTTCGATCTTTTAGGTAATCCCAAGACTTCATTAGATTTCGTCAATATCGAGTCGCGCACCGCAAATGGCGACCTGATTCAGGTTCTGCGTCAGCGCAAACAAGCTGTCTATGCTTGGCCGGTGAACTCGCAGCAGCAAGCAGCCGTTCTTCGTTTCCAACAGATCAACGGCATTCTAACAGATGATATGAGTGTCTTCTCCAACAAGTCTGATGACATAAAGGCCCAGACTGCCAGCATCCTGCAATTTGACTAAAGTAAAGACCGTAAACAATCTCCTTCATGGAAAATTGTTTACGGTCCTTTTTATCGATCTAATAAACGCTCATAAGTAAAACCTGTCATAGAATATCTCAGCAGCAGCAGTGCGATTACTAATAAGACGAGTCCGATAGAAACCACGATCCAGCCGCTAAAAACCAGAATCCCCGTAAATTGACCGATCATCAACAGCGCCAGCGGAAGAATCAAAAAGGCGGCTTTTTGCTGCGACTCTTCGATCGACGTAGCTTTGGCCGATCCTTTGACGATCAGTACGATCGAGATAATCGTGATCGCCGGAACAATCAGCAGCATCACCCAGAGCCAGTTGAGACTCAAAGGAAGCAGCATTCCCTTAAAAATATACAACTCTACTTCCACCACGATCACTGTCAAAACAAACGAAACATAGGTCACTAAGACCCCCACGAGAAATGAAGCATAAACTTTTGCTCGAAAAATCTCCCGAATCGACAAGGGAGAATAAAGTAAAGTTTCCAACGTTCGTTTTTCCTTTTCGCCAACAAATGAGCTGGCAGCCATCACACTAGCTGTCATGATGGGAATAATCAAAAAGAAGATTGGAATGACATTATTGACCATTAAGGAAAGCAGTTCACGAATGAGCTGTTCCTGATCCAGCTTTTGAAAGTCCGGTAAAATCCGAGCCATCTCGGTAAATGACGAAGAATTAGTCGGACTCATCAGAACCGTCAACAGCATCAGCGTAGGAAATACCACTGAAAAAAGCAGCGGCAGAATCGTTAAAACTGAAAAATAGCGCTTGTTTTCAGTGATTCCTCGAATATCCTTGACCATAATGGCCTTTTGCCGATTATTAAACATGCTCTTCCCCTCCTTCTAATAAAGCAAAATAAATATCCTCCAGAGAATAATCCATTGGTGTAACCTGCGAGATATTCCCGCCTTGTTGAACGATTGCTTTTACCAGTTGAGGTACTTCTGCTTTTTCTTGGAAGGAAAGCTCATAGACATTCTCCCTGATCCGTTTGCTGTTAAGCGATGGCGGCATAACATCCGTTTCAATGATCAATTTATAGTGATCGAAGGTTCGGCGGCGCAGCTGCTCTAGGCTGCCTAAGGCCAATAATTGTCCATTATCCATCAAGCCATACTCATTACAAATTTCCTGCGCATACCTTAATTGATGCGTGCACAGAAAGATCGTCGTTCCCTCTTCTTTTGAAAGCTCCAATAAAAATTCATTCACGCTTTTCGTACTTTCAGGATCAAGTCCGCTAGTAGGCTCGTCCAAAAAAAGCACCTTTGGACGATGAATCAATGTTCTTGCTAACGAAAGCCGCTGCCGCATCCCGGTCGAATAACTTTTCAGCTTCACTTCAGCTGCGTCTGTCAGTCCTAATTTTTCCAACAGCTCCATTCCGCGCGTTTCACTTTCAGCTTTTGTCATACCAAAAAGCTGTCCAAAGAAACGCAGATTATCAATTCCGGAAAAATGATCGTACATTCCCGCATGCTCAGTTAAAATACCTGTCGATTGATGGAGCTTTTCTGCCTCGCTGACTGGATCAAGCCCAAGCACCCGCATTTCCCCGCGAGTCGGATTCAAAATCCCGTTCAATAATTTAACCGTGGTGGTTTTCCCAGCACCATTTGGCCCTAAGAAACCAAAAATCGTCCCTTCAGGAACCACCAAACTAATATCCTCTAATGCCTTCTTACCCTCTGTATAAATCTTTTCTAATTGTTTGATCTCAATTGCATCCATCTAGCTCCCTCATTTCCCTCATCAACTAAAAATCATATCCCCTACACCCTTATTGTATTTCTTCCAATCCAAAGCTTCAATGGACTTGTTGTTAACTTTTAGGACTGTAAATCAACCTTTGCGATACTTGAAGATTAAATATTTTATTTCTTACTAGAAACAGAGAAGTAGAACTCGCAGCTAGCTCCATTAAGGTAATCATTTTTCTTAGGAAAAATGCATTTTATTGTCACTGCGCATATCATTGCACTAAACATTTCGCCCGAAAATTATTATGTATATATAAGTCTTTAACTTTTTACTTAATGAACTGCGAAAAGTGCAACTGACAGCTAGCTTCTATCAGAGAGGCTACTTTTCGAAAAGCACGAAAAATAGCTTTATTCTCGCCACGCATACGATTCTGCTAAACTTTTCTATTTGTATCTATCTAAATCATCTTTTTTCTATTCCGTCCTATAAATACTGCGAAAAGCAGAACTAGCAGCTAGCTCCATTTAAGGAGATCATTTTTCTTAGGAAAAATGCGTTTTATTATCACTGCGCATATCATTGCACTAAACATCTTGAATGTAGATTTACTATAAATGATTTTTTGTTTTCTTCCCATAAGAACTGCGAAAAGTGCAACTGACAAAAAAGACCCGATCCTTGTTTAGGTTCGGGTCTAGTTCCTGTTAAGATAAATATTTCACATGCTCAGCTAAAAGTTAAGCGGTAGCGGTGCATTCGATTTCTGCACAAGCATGAACGTTTTCGTATTTTACTAGTAAACGATTTTGTAATTCAATCACGGCTGCTCGATCAGATGGCGCACATGACACAACATTAATCAGTACCGTATTATTGTAAAGCTGTTCTACAACTCCTACCACTTCATTTTCAATGCCGATAGCCTGGCATTCATAAGTAAGACCAATTTCAATAGTTTTCATAATAAATCCCCCTTTAATTCTACGTTCTTATAATAACACAAAGGCAATAAATTGGAAACGTTTTTTAATAGTTTTTTTGCTTTTATATCAACGTCTCGATAGAATTTTTAGAAAATTCGGAAAACACGAACATAAACAACTTGAGTTATTTTTAATCTAACGTTCATTTTTACTTATCCTAATTTGTTTTAAATCGATTTCATTTATCTAACATTATGTTTTTTTACATTAATTTTGATTAGCTGTATATTAATTTTACTATACCAATAAAAAAAGCCCTCGCAATGCGAGAGCTCTTTCACTACCTTTTATAGACGATTATTCAAATCTTTTGCTAAATCTTCAAATCCTGGTTTTCCAAGCAAAGCGAACATATTTTTCTTGTAAGCTTCCACACCTGGCTGGTTGAATGGGTTAACACCCAATAAGTAACCAGAGATACCAACTGCGATTTCAAAGAAGTACATTGCATAACCTAACGTATAAGCATCCATTGTTGGGATATTCAATACGAAGTTAGGTACGCCGCCATCTGTATGGGCTAATAACGTACCTTGGTAAGCTTTTGAGTTAACAAAGTCAATGTCTTTGCCTTCTAAGTAGCCTAAACCGTCTAAATCAGATTCTTGTGCAGGAATCGCCACGGATTTACGAGGTTTTTCCACTTTCACGATTGTTTCGAAAATGTTGCGGCGGCCTTCTTGGATGTATTGTCCAAATGAATGCAAGTCAGTTGAGAAGTTCGCACTTGATGGGTAGATCCCTTTCAAGTCTTTTCCTTCTGATTCGCCGTATAATTGTTTCCACCATTCGTTGAAATATTGCATACCTGGTTCGTAGTTAACTAAGATTTCAGTCACTTTGCCTTTACGGTATAAAATATTACGAAGAGCAGCATATTGATATGCTTCGTTTTCATCTAAGTTTTCGCTTGAGTAAGCTTCACGTGCGTCAGCTGCACCTTGCATCAATGCATCGATGTCTGCGCCGCTTGCTGCGATTGGCAATAGACCAACTGCTGTAAGTACTGAGAAACGTCCGCCGACATCATCAGGAATAACAAAAGTTTCCCAACCTGCTGCGTCTGCTTCAACCTTAACGGCTCCGCGAGCTTTGTCTGTTGTTGCGTAGATACGTTTGTTCGCTTCTTCTACGCCGTATTTGTTGATCAATAATTCTTTGAAGACACGGAACGCGATTGCTGGTTCAGTCGTTGTTCCTGATTTAGAAATCACATTAACTGAGAAATCACGGTCGCCGATCACTTCGATCAAGTCAGCGATGTATGTTGAACTGATTGAGTTTCCAGCAAAGAATACTTGTGGTGCTTTACGATCTTCTTTGTCCAACACATTGAAGAAACTTTGGTGTAAGAACTCGATTGCTGCACGAGCGCCAAGATATGATCCGCCGATTCCGATAACAACTAATACTTCAGAATCTGATTGAATTTTTTCAGCTGCTTTTTTGATGCGGGCAAATTCATCTTTGTCATAATTTACTGGAAGATCGATCCAGCCTAGGAAATCATTTCCTGCGCCAGTACCTTCGCGTAATTCTTTGTGAGCTAGAGCTACTTCAGATTTGATGTAGTCCATTTCATGTTCACTCACGAATGGTGCTACTTTCGAATAATCGAAATGTATGTGTGCCATTGTTTTTCCTCCTTGAAAGTCACTTCATAACAATCTATACTTTACGTTTCTTTTAATGATTTTTCAAGCTTAAACCTTCTAAAATTTAAACTGTTCCTTGCGCTAACATGGCAGCAGCAACTTTTTCGAAACCAGCAATGTTGGCACCAGCAGCAAAATTATCTTTATCAGCATATTTTGCAGCCGTATCACGACAAGTTTCGTAGATATTTTTCATGATATCGTCTAATTTGCCATCGACTTCTTCTTTCGACCATGCCAAGCGCTGAGAGTTTTGGCTCATTTCTAAGGCTGATACAGCAACGCCGCCTGCATTCGCCGCTTTCCCTGGTCCGTAAAGCACGCCTTTTTCATGATACAGCTTGACGGCACCATTCGTACTAGGCATATTTGCCCCTTCAGCTACAACCTTCACACCATTTTTCACTAAGATCGCTGCTTTTTCATCATCAATCTCATTTTGCGTTGCACATGGCAAGGCAATATCCGCAGCTTGTTCAAACTCCCAAACAGACCCTTCATGGTATTCCGCTGACGGACGTTCTTTCGCATATTCGGTTAAACGCGCACGACGAACTTCTTTGATATCCTTCAAGAGTTCCACATCGATGCCGTCTTTATCGTAAATATAGCCATTGGAATCTGAACATGTAATAGCTGTTGCGCCTAATTCCTGCGCTTTTTCGATCGCGTAGATCGCCACGTTTCCGCTGCCTGAGACAAGAACTTTTTTTCCTTCAAAAGAATCATCACGATCTTCTAATAAATGTTTCACGAAGTAGACCGCACCATAGCCAGTCGCTTCTGTCCGGCCAAGACTGCCGTTAAAGCCAAGAGGTTTACCAGTCAAAACACCCATATCGTATTCACGCAAACGTTTGTATTGACCAAACAAATAGCCGATCTCACGTCCGCCGACACCGATATCACCTGCTGGGACATCCAAATTCGGACCGATGTGTTTTGATAATTCTGTCATGAAGCTTTGGCAGTAGCGCATAACTTCAGAATCAGATTTACCTTTTGGATCAAAATCTGAACCGCCTTTACCGCCGCCAATTGGAAGACCTGTCAAACTATTTTTAAAGATTTGCTCGAAACCTAAAAACTTCAAGATACTTAAATTCACACTTGGGTGGAAACGCAAGCCACCTTTATATGGGCCGATCGCTGAATTAAACTGAACACGGTACCCGCGATTGACTTGCCAATTACCCTTATCATCTTGCCAAGGGACACGGAACTGGATCAACCGTTCAGGTTCAAGGATCATACCTAAAATATTCTTCTCAACGTATTCCGGATGTTCTTCTAGAAAAGGAATCACTGTTGGTAAAAATTCATCCACCGCTTGTAAAAATTCTTCTTGGTTCGGATCTTTTGCCTCTAAGTTCTTTTGAATCTGTTCAACATATTCTCGTACTTCCATCAAATTCCTCCTCACAGTTAATACTCATAGTTTACATCATTTTCTAATGAAAGTGAAAAAAAATTCATTTCACACAGCAATTTGAAAGCAAATCGTTCGTATTTAAGGTATGATTAACCAGAATATTCAAACAAATTTATTGATAAATGAGGACTTAATAAAATGAGCAAAAAATTTGATGTAATCGTGATCGGCGGCGGTCCAGCCGGTATGATGGCAGCCATTACTGCGGCCATGAATGGTTCACAGGTCGCCCTGTTCGAAAAAAATAAACGACTGGGAAAAAAATTACTGATGACCGGCGGCGGACGCTGCAACGTGACCAACAATCGCCCAGTTGATGATTTGATCGTTCATATTCCCGGCAACGGACGCTTCTTATATAGTACATTCTCGCAATTTGATAATCAGGATGTGATGAATTTCTTCAGCGAACGCGGTGTTGCCTTAAAGGAAGAGGATCATGGACGAATTTTCCCGGTATCGGATAAATCTGCCACGATCGTCAATACCTTAAAGGAAGAATTAGAAAAACTAAGTGTCGAGCTTCACTTTAAAGAACCTGTCGAAAAGATCATTACCGATGGCGCGTCAATCCAAGGTGTCCGCACCTCGGAAGGCGATTACTCCGCCAAAAGTGTAGTGGTAACAACCGGCGGGATCACCTATCCTTCGACTGGTTCACAAGGAGATGGTTATCGTTTCGCAAAAAGTGTCGGTCATCATGTGACACCCTTGTATCCAACTGAATCACCGATTTTTCTAACTGATGAATTTGTTTCAGCCAAATCATTACAGGGACTATCTCTGCAGGATGTAAGCCTATCAGTCATTGATGAAAAAAATAAAACCATCGCCAGCCATGAGATGGATCTGCTCTTTACCCACTTTGGGATCTCAGGTCCAGCGGCCTTGCGTTGTTCAAGCTTCGTCAATCAATTATTGCGAACGCAAGAAACAGTCACACTGAAACTCGATTGCTTCCCGCAAAAAACTGCCGCAGATTTAATGGAAGAAATACGTGAACGTTCATCTGCTTCAACAAAACAACTGAAAAATGCGTTGGCTGGCTTCTTACCGGAACGACTGCTGCTTTTCTTTTTAGAAAAAAGCGGCATCAGCGAACAAAGCTATGCGCAGGCTTCAAAGGAGCAGCTAGAAAAATTTGTTTCCTATTGTAAGAACTGGTCCTTGACCGCCAACAAAACCTTTGGCTTAGAAAAATCCTTCGTTACTGGCGGCGGCGTCGAACTAAAAGAAGTCAATCCCAAAGAACTTGCCAGCAAAAAAATCCCCGGCTTATTTTTCGCCGGGGAGGTACTAGATGTGAATGGCTATACTGGCGGCTATAATATCACTACCGCTTTTTGTACAGGTTACGTAGCAGGCACCCACGCTGCCTATCACGCCTTTGCTTAATGCGTCAATTCTGCAAATTGTCCTCGCGTCAGTTCCACAATGGCGTTGGGGGCAATTTCCATTTGCAGGCCTCTTCTGCCTGCTGATATTGCGATCTGTTCAAAATTTTCCGCCGAAGCATCCACGAAGGTCGGAAATAATTTCTTCATGCCAATGGGCGAACAGCCGCCGCGAATATACCCAGTCGTCGCTTCTAAATCTCTTAAATGCAGCATCTCAACCTTTTTATTGCCGCTGACCTTCGCAATTTTCTTCAAGTCCAATTCATGATCACTTGGGATCACTGCAACGACGGGGCCTGTCTTGTTCCCCACCGCCACCAAAGTTTTAAAGATGCGAGCCGGTTCAATTTCGACCTGTTCAGAAACATGCCCCGCTCCCAGATCATCTTCACTCCATGCATATTCATGTTCTTTATAGGCAATCTTTTTTTGTTCGACTAAACGAATCGCATTGGTCTTTTGAATTTTCTTCTTCGCCAAGTCAATCCCTCACTTCATTCATTTTCTAAAGTCTAGCAAAAAAGTTGAAATGAAACAAATCGATCGTTTCATTTGGTCTTTCTTCTTAAAAGTCCTACACTGAGTATGTAATGGAAAGGATGTATTCATCATGAAAAGAATTTCAAGAGGAAAGTTTGAAAAGATGCAACAATTGTCAAATGATCAAGGTGTCATTGCGGCCTTAGCGATCGATCAACGAGGCTCTATGAAAAAGATGATGCAAGCAGCTGTCGGTGAAGAAAACTTCTCAATGGATCAGGTCTATGAATTCAAAGAACTGGTCTCACAAGAATTAACCAAGCGTGTCAGCGCGATCCTGCTTGACGAACAATACGGCTTTAAAGGTATCCAAGCCAAAGATCCAAACTGCGGCTTGATCATGTCTTATGAAAAAACCGGTTACGATGCTAATACTCCCGGTCGTTTACCTGAACTATTGCCAGATGAATCCTTGGATCGTTTATTGGCTAAAGGGGCAGATGCCGCTAAAGTCTTGGTTTATTATGATCCAGATGAACCCAAGGAAATTTTGGACATCAAACATGCGTTTTTGGAACGTCTAGGAACAGAAGCACTTGCGGCAGATATTCCAGTCTTTGTGGAACCGATCGTGTATGACGGAAAAATCACTGACGACCATTCACCAGAATTCGCTGAAATCAAACCGAAAAAAGTGATTGATACTATCAAGGAATTTACGAAGGACAAATACCATATCGATGTATTGAAGGTGGAAGTTCCTGTTCTATTTAAATACGTTGAAGGTTTTAATAAAGGTGATGATCCAGTCGTCTATACACAAGAGGAAGCGGCTGGCTACTTCAAAGAGGCTGGAGAAGCTGCCACTCGCCCATTTATTTATCTAAGTGCGGGTGTCCCTGCGGATATCTTCCGCGATGAATTGAAATTTGCCGGCGAACACGGCGCAAATTATTGCGGTATTCTTGGCGGACGAGCTACATGGCGTGACGGTGTTCAAGTCTACGCCGATGAAGGCAAAGACGGCTTGATCAAATGGTTGGATACCCAAGGTCGTGAAAATGTCGAAGAATTAAATGACATCTTAACGAAGTATGCAAAACCTTGGCACGAAATTTACGGCGGTCTAGATAATATAGAAGTATTTGATATTGATGTCATGGACTAAATAAGCAAAAGAAAACCGAACGACTATATTTCTATCAGTTTCGATAGTAAATAGTCGTTCGGCTTTTTTTATTTTAATTCGTTGATCATCATGACCAATTTTTCTGCTTCGATCTGGGCATCATCATAAGGCTTGCCTTCCAGACAACCATAGGTCATACAGGAGCCGTCCAATGATCCGCTGATTTGCGATAATTTTCCTAAGCGTCCTAGTGACACCGAAGCAACGGGCAAGGAAACAAAAGTTTGAGCCTTCATTACGATCTCCATCTGACGTAAAACGTCTGCTTCGTTTTTAGGAAATACGACAATTTTCGCGATATCCGCTCCCCAATGTTCCATCAAGTTTAAACGGAATAAAATCACAGCGTCCTCTGGCGTTTCCTTGAAGTTATAATAGCTCAGCATCACACGTACATCTAACGCCTGCATCCATTTGATAAACGTCGTCGATAATTGATCAATGATCGACACCTCTACGTCCGCCAAATCAATCGCACGCGAAGAAACTGCAAACTCATAAATATGACGATATTGATTTAGAGAAATTTCGAGCTGTCCACCCGCTTCAACCGGACGCAGGTTGAAGATCAATGGAATATTACGGATTTCATCTCGTAACGCCAATAATGTTGCATTTAATTGATCATCATCGAAAATATCTTCATAATAATCCGCACGCCACTCAATGACCTCGGCAACTTTCTTGGCTTCATTTGCTTGTTCAATGATCTCATCGAAAGTCTTTCCAACAATCGGCACGCAGATTTTAGGTTTTCCTGCATCAAACCGCACTTCTCTTACTTGAACATCCATCATACGCATCCCATCCCATTTTCTTCTATTTTTTTATCGTATAAAATAAAACTTTCAAATAATTGCTTTCCTCAAAATTGCTGGCCGGAAAATCTGCTGGCAAACGATAGCTTTCTGTTAATTGATAGCTCACGTTTTTATTCTCTAACGCTGTTTCGATTGCTTGTTTGAATTTCTTGATCGGCAGATTGGCTGCATTCGTGGAGGCGATGATCATTCCTTCTTCTGAAAGAATCTCTACACTGTCTTCAATTAGACGACCATAGTCTTTTGCCACTGAAAAGGTTTTCTTCTTATTTCGGGCAAAACTTGGCGGGTCCAAGATAATCAGATTATAACTTAAATGCTTCCTTAATGCATAGCGGAAATAGTCAAATGTATCCATTACGATAATTTTTTGTTGTTCTAATGACAAACCATTCACTTCAAATTGCTCTTGTGTTTTCGGCAGACTGCGTTGAGCTAAATCAACACTGGTTGTTTCTAAAGCCCCGCCATATGCGGCCGCAACGGAAAATGCCCCTGTATAGCTGAACATGTTCAAGACTTTTTGTCCTGCCGCGAGTCCTTCTGTTAAACGTCCGCGAACTTCTTTTTGATCTAAGAAAATGCCGGTCATATAGCCTTCATCTAAGTATACGGCATAGGAAACGCCATTTTCCAGTACGATTAACGGTTCCTGCGGTTTTTCTCCTGCTAACCAGCGGCTTTCCTTCAGCTCGCTTTTAAAACGAATTTTCTCAACAACACCCTTGGCGTTTGGAAAGACTTCCAACCAGCTGTCCACGATCAGCTTTTGGAAATGATAGATCGTTTCGTTGTACCAAGAAATGACTAGATAATCCGCATAATAGTCCACCGTTACACCGCCAAAGCCATCGCCTTCTCCATTGAATAAACGAAAAGCCGTCGTCGTATCATCGGCGAAAAAAGCTTGGCGTTGATCAAGTGCTTGCTGAAATTTCTCTATTAAAAAAGCTTGGTCGATCGGTCGCTGTGTTTGATCAATCACCCAGCCGAAGCCTTTATTTTGTTTCCCTAAATAACCAGTTGCGACATATTTATTCTTATTATCGACGAACTCTATCCACTCTAAGGGAATTTTTTTTATATTTTGTTTCAAATCCTCCACTTGAATTAATGGGTTGCCTTGGCGAATTCGTTTAATTCCATAATTATTTAATTCTATTTTCACTCTCATCCCTGCTTTCTTCTATAGTATATCAAAAAAAAATAGGTTTTTTCGCTTATAAAGTTTTCTTTAAGCATGATTGCTCTGATTTCGATAAGAATTGACGGCGTTGACGTAAGCGAGTAAACTGTTAACAAGTGAACATTCCGCATTTTTTTCTGCGGCAGAAAGGAAGTTACTATTGAAAAAACTAAAAGCTCCTGCATTTTTGAATAAACGTCTCGGCTTTTATGCGTTACTGACATTCTTATTATGGGCGAAAAGTGTTTTTGCATACCTATTTGAATTTAATTTAGGGATCGAAAGTCTGACTCAGTACTTCATCCTGTTTATCAATCCAATCGCGTCGACGATGTTCTTATTGTCGATTGCCTTATATGTGCGACGGTCGAAAGCCTCTTACACCACGATGATGATCATCTACGCACTGGCGAGCTTCCTGCTCTTTGCCAATGTCGTTTACTATCGTGAATTTACCGACTTTATTACGGTCAACACTTTCTTAGGTGCCGGCAAGGTTGCCAGCGGCTTAGGTGAAAGCGCCGTTCGACTTTTCCGTCCATACGATGTTTTATATTTAATTGATATCGTGATCCTGCCGATTCTTTTATGGCGTAAAGGCATCAAGCGTGAAGATCGTCCTGTCCGAGCACGGATGGCCTTTGCGATGACCGCTCTTTCAATCATGATTTTCTCAGGAAATCTTTTCCTAGCAGAAGCAGATCGTCCTGAATTATTGACACGTACCTTCTCACGCGACTACTTGATCAAATATCTTGGGGTCAATGCCTTCACCGTTTACGATGGCATCCAAACGTATAAAACCAACCAAGTCCGTGCAGAAGCAAGCCCCAATGATTTAAAAGAAGTCGAATCCTACGTTAAAGAGCATTATGCTGCTCCAAACAGCGACTATTACGGAATCGCAAAAGGACGTAATGTAATCACGATCCACTTAGAAAGTTTGCAGCAATTTGTGATCGACTATAAGCTGAAGGATGAAAATGGACAAGAACATGAAGTAACACCATTCTTGAATAGCATTTTCCATAGCAACAGTACCTTTAGTTTTGATAATTTCTTCCACCAAGTAAAAGCTGGGAAAACTTCCGATGCTGAAACATTGATGGAAAACTCATTATTTGGTTTGAACCAAGGCTCATTATTCTCGCAACTTGGCGGAAAAAACACGTTCCAAGCTGCTCCAGATATCTTGAAGCAAACCGAAGGCTACACGAGTGCCGCTTTCCATGGGAACTCCGGAAGCTTCTGGAATCGTTCTGAAACGTATAAAAATCTTGGCTATGATTATTTCTTCGATTCATCTTATTATGATGTAAACGATGAAAACTCATTCCAATACGGACTGCATGACAAACCTTTCTTCCAGCAATCTGTGAAGTATCTGGAACGTCTGCAGCAGCCATTCTATTCTAAATTTATTGCTGTATCTAACCACTACCCTTATAGCGAATTCAAAAATGATGAAGCTGGGTTCCCAATGGCAGATACTAGCGATGAAACGATTAACGGGTATTTTGCCACAGCAAACTATTTAGACAAAGCGGTTGAAGAATTCTTCAACTACTTAAAATCTTCTGGTTTATATGATAATTCGATCATCGTAATGTATGGTGACCACTATGGGATCTCGAATTCAAGAAACTCTGATTTAGCACCACTGCTTGGCAAGTCAAAAGAAACTTGGTCAAACTTTGACAATGCGCAAATGCAGCGTGTCCCTTACATGGTTCACGTACCAGGACAAGAAAAAGGCGGCATCAACCACACTTATGGTGGCGAAGTAGACGCTCTGCCTACCCTGTTACATCTATTAGGAGTTGACACAAGCAAGTATATTCAATTAGGTCAAGATTTGTTGTCTAAGGACAATGATCAAATTGTTGCCTTCCGTGATGGCGACTATGTAACTCCGGAATATACGTATTACAGCGGAAGCTTGTATAGTAACAGTAATGGATTGGCGATCACTGAACCAAGCGAGAGCCTGCAAAAACAAAGCGAAGAATGGAAGGAAGCCGTCTCTACTCAGTTGAGTACTTCTGATAATATCAACAATGGCGACTTATTACGCTTCTATTCTGCCAGCGGTTTGAAACCTATCGACGCTTCTCAATATGACTATAAAGATGGTCTGAATAAGATGGAGAAAATCGAGAACAAATTAGGCGATAAATCAACCAGCCTATTTGATCAAAATGGAAAGAAATCCACTCAAGAGCTGTACAAGACCGAAACGTATAAACAATATCAGGAACAAAGCCAACAATAAGTTATTTCGAACACTCTTCACGAAATTGTGAAGAGTGTTTTTTTGACTATAAAGAAAGTATAAAATCTTTACATGAATAAATCGCTTTGTAGCGGGTATATCTATGTCTGGCTTCACGAATTAGCTTTATCGGCAATAAGCAAAAATATTTCGAAATTTGAGAAGCAATTTAGAAATATTTTGGTCTTATTGCTCAAAAGCTGAGCGAGTTCGCGAAGCCTTTCTTATCTGCTCTTATTTCTTCCGATAGAATTCATATTTCTTTCAAATTAGGATTTTATACTTATTACTAAGAGGTGGGAATCTATGGAATTAATTTCAACAACGCTTTCAACAATCAAACGGCATCGCATACAATTCTCGATTTCATGGGTGATCTGTCTGGTTGCTCTCTTTATCTTGACGAGTTTAGGAATGCTTAAATTAGTGTTGAATCAACTCGATTCCTCCACGCAGATTCCGTTATTTACCACAAAAGAAATTCAACAACTGCAGCAATATTATTCCGAGCGCTTGACTGCAAGTGCGATCGGCCTATTCATTTTGCTGCTGATCTTCTTTGGAATCAGAATTCACAGGCAAAGAAAATCAGCCGTCTCCATGAGGCAGCTGATCTACTCGACCGGTTTAGAATTTTTCCTTGGTTTGATGGTTGCCTCGATCGGTTTGATTCTGTTGTATACTCTTTTCGAACCTGCCTTCGAATCGATCTTGCAATCTTTTTATCATCAAGGCTTGAATCAATTAAAGGAATTGCCGAACTTTAGATTAAGTAATGGGTCGAGCGGAATCGCTTATTCAGTTCGTTCTTCTCTTTCCTTTGAGTTATCTTCAACAACTATGCTTGATTTGTTTTTCAGTTCATTATTTAAATCGATTATTTTTATCTGCGCCTGCTTATGTCTGTTAATTGGCTGTTCTCGTCTGATATATTTCGGTTCTTTCAAGAAGAATGTTCGCTAAACACGAACATTCTTCTTTTTGTTTGTTCTTTTGTTAAACTAATTCTTGAAAGTCGATTGTTCCTTCATTATACTTAGAAAGTATTCGGTTTTTACCGATATAATGAACTTATTCTTAAGGAGCGTTTAATTATAATGGAGAAATTCTTTAAATTAAAAGAACAAGGCACCAACATTTCCACTGAAGTAATGGCCGGAGTGACGACATTCTTCGCCATGAGCTATATTTTATTCGTTAATCCAAGTATTTTATCAGCTTCAGGGATGCCCTTTCAGGCGGTTTTCTTAGCAACCATCATCGCGTCTGTAATCGGGACTTTAGTTATGGGATTGTTTGCGAACGTTCCTTATGCGCAGGCACCTGGTATGGGACTGAACGCATTCTTCACTTATACAGTCGTATTCGGTCTAGGCTACTCTTGGCAACAAGCTTTAGCAATGGTATTTATCTGCGGGATCATCAATATTTTGATTACCGTCACAAAAATTCGTAAATTAATCATTCATGCAATTCCGGAAAGTATGCAGCATGCCATCGGCGGCGGGATCGGGATCTTCGTTGCTTATGTTGGGATCAAAAATGCCGGCTTGCTTGCTTTCAGTGCGGACTCATCAGCAATCACCAGCAGTGTGGTTGAAGGCGGCAAAGCAACAAATGTTTCTATCAACAGCGGAATCGTTCCAGCTTTGGCAAACTTTAATAACGCACCAATTTTACTAGCTGTGATCGGCTTAGTCCTTACTACGATTTTAGTGGTTAAAAATGTCCGCGGCGCGATCTTGATCGGTATCGTGGTGACGACTTTATTAGGAATTCCAATGGGCGTCGTTCAATTAGGCGCGATCGATTGGCACGCAAACTCACTAGGCAGTTCGATCCAAGAACTTGGAACAACATTCGGCGCAGCCTTTGGTCCTGCCGGCATGGGTTCTCTTTTCTCTGATTCTTCTAAACTGCCGCAGGTTTTAATGACGATTTTAGCCTTCAGCTTATCTGATACTTTTGATACGATCGGAACCTTTATCGGTACTGGCCGCAGAACGGGCATCTTCTCTAAAGAAGATGAAAAAGCTTTAGACGATGGTTCACGCGGTTTCAAAACAAAGATGGACAAAGCCTTATTCGCAGATGCGATCGCTACTTCTATCGGTGCGATCTTCGGTACTTCAAATACAACTACTTACGTCGAATCAGCAGCCGGAATCGGTGCTGGCGGCCGAACAGGTTTAACTTCTGTTGTCGTTGCTATTTTATTCGCACTAAGCAGCTTATTCTCTCCATTGATCGCAATCGTGCCAGCTCAAGCAACTGCACCTGCGTTGATCTTAGTCGGTGTGATGATGTTAGCTTCCTTTGCGGATATCAATTGGTTAGATTTAGAAGAAGCTGTTCCAGCATTCTTCGCCAGCGTCTTCATGGGGCTGTGCTACAGCATCTCTTACGGGATCGCTGCTGGATTCATCTTCTACACGATCGTTAAAGTAATCAAAGGAAAAACGAAAGAAATCTCTCCGATTCTTTGGATCGTGGATCTTCTATTCATTCTAAACTTTATTATCTTAGCAATTTTATAAGCACTTGATGACAAAAGAAGCGTAAAACCAAAATGGTTTTACGCTTCTTTTTCTGTCTCTGCTATTTTTTCAGGCTTATCTGGAAAGACGACAGTGAAGGTCGTTCCTTTATTTAGTTCACTCTCAACTTCGATCGTTCCATTGTGCAAACGTACTAATTCTTGTACGATCGACAAACCTAAGCCAGACTCGCCATATTTAGTATTTTTTCTGGATGGATCGGCTTTATAGTAGCGATCCCAAATATTCTTCACCTGATCTTCGGTCATCCCGATACCCGTATCGGATATTTTGATCTCTGTAGCCTGATCCAGTTTAGCGATCGCTACGGTAATCGTACCATCCTTGGTAAACTGAATCGCATTTTGAATCAAGTTCACCATCACTTGAACAAAGCGATCATAATCAGCATACACATCGATCGCCTCGTCCGTTTCTAAAATCAAGCGATCATTGGAAGCTTCTGCTTTACCCTGCAATTGAGAAACCAAGGTAGCAACCGCTTCAGTTGCGTTGAATTTCTGTAAAAGAACAGTGATTTGATTGGTTCGGATCTTTTCATAATCCAAGTTCTCATTCACTAATCGAATCAAGCGAGACGTTTCATTTTGCATCAGCTTGATAGCTTTCTCTCGTTGGTTTTCTGGAATCGCATTATACTGCATCCCTTCCAGCAAACCATTGATGGTTGTTAACGGTGTACGCATCTCGTGAGAGGCATCCGCCATAAACTGCTTCCTGCGTTCTTCTTGCCGTTCGATCTCATCCTGCGACTCTTTCAATGAGATCGTCATCTTATTAAAGTCCTCCGCCAAATCGTCAAATTCATCACGATTGCGATTAGGAACGATAACATCAAAATTTCCCATCGCTACTTCCTTCGTCGCCGAGCGCATCCGATTGATCCGTTTCACCTGTTGCGTTGCGAAGAAATAGCTGACAATAATGGCGATGATCGAGGCAATGATAAACGCCTTGAACAGATCAGCGACGATCGAATTGACACTCGTCTCAACGTTCATCGCCGGTTGGCTGACTAATAATACGCCAAAGAAAACCTCGTCAGTGAAAAAGGGTACCATCGCATACGAGGTCGTTTGATTTTGCCCCATCACATTTTTTGAGCTGGTCACTTTTTGCTGCTGCCCAGCCTTCAATGCCTTCCATTGTTCATCACTGACTAAATGCTGATTTACTTCTCCCGTTTCTTCAGGATACTGAACCTTTCTGTCCTTATCAATGAAAACAAAGGAAACATCCTGCTGATTCAAACTGGACTCAGTGACACGAATCGCAAATTGAAATATCTCATTGCTGGACATCCCTTCAAAGCGAATATCCCGACTCAAAGAAAGATTGTTTTTTTCCATAGATTCCGCATAACCAAATAATTCTTTGTAGTTATTATCCTCTAAGGTCTTACGTGTGAACTGGGTAAAAGACAGTCCCAATGTTAATAGAATCAGCAAAATCAACCCGCCAAAAGCCAGCAATTGTTGATAAAGGTATTTCATCGACCAACCTCGGTATCGTCAAACTTGTAGCCGACACCCCAGACAGTTTGGATCACCTGCGAACCAACCTTTTCGATTTTTTGACGCAATTTTTTGATATGGGCATCAACTGTCCGCTCATCACCAAAATATTGATAGTCCCAGACTAATTCTAATAACTGTTCACGTGTAAATACTTGACGTGGTTTTTTCGCCATCGTGTATAGCAGATCAAATTCCTTAGGCGTCAAACCTTCAATCGTCTTACCATCCAGATAGGCTTCCCGTGTTTTCAAATTCATCTTGAAATGATCCGTTTGGATATCAAAACTTTCATTGCTGGTCACCGTTTCATTTTGCGGTTCAGACGTTAATTCGCTGCGACGATGCAAAGCTTTGATCCGCGCAATCAACGTTAATGGTGAGAATGGCTTGGTAACATAATCATCGGCACCCATTTCCAGACCGATGACCTGGTCACTTTCAGAATCTCTGGCCGTCAACATGATGATCGGCACTGTTTTAGAGATTTTGCGGATCTCACGGCCGACTTCCATGCCGTCCATACTTGGCAAGTTCAGATCAAGCGTGATCATATCCCATTTTTCCGGGTCCGCTTTGAAGGCATCCAGCCCTTCTTTCCCATCGTATTTAAATTCCGCTTCCCAACCTTCGTTCAAGAAAAACATTTGCATCATCTCAGAAACGGACTCATTGTCTTCAATCATTAAAATATTCATACTCTAACCCCCTGATATCATCTGATTCTCATTCTAAGTATACTCTATTTCATTTTTTTGAACCATTACCTTACCCATATCTTCACTAACAATTTGTTTTTTCTTCAATCTTTCCTAAGCTGAGGAGTAAAATCTTCATTACTCGTGTACTTCTTTGCATTTTTTATAACGGAATGGTATACTTTCTTCTGCAACAAAAATATTTATCAAGGGGCTGTTACGGATTCGACAGGCATGGTTCGAGCCTGAATTGCGCTTCGTAGGTTACGTCTACGTAAAAACGTTACAGTTAAATATAACTGCTAAAAACAACAATAACTCTTACGCTTTAGCTGCCTAAAAACAGTTAGCGTAGATCCTCTTGGTATCGCCCATGTGCTCAAGTAAGGGTCTCAAAATTAGTGGGATACGTTTCAACTTTCCGTCTGCAAGTTGAAAAAGAGCTCATCAGACTAGCAATGT
This sequence comes from Enterococcus hulanensis, assembly GCF_005405485.1. Taxonomy (GTDB): domain Bacteria; phylum Bacillota; class Bacilli; order Lactobacillales; family Enterococcaceae; genus Enterococcus_A; species Enterococcus_A hulanensis. The sequence continues at coordinate 25,091 of NZ_BJED01000012.1, forward strand.
CTGCGGCCTGTCATGCGGCAGAGGACAAAGCGAAATTTAAATAGTATGACTATGAGCGTAGATTTTTAGGTAGCGAAGTGTTTGGACGCGGGTTCGACTCCCGCCAGCTCCATTAAGAAAAGCCAAAACGTTGAATAATCAGCGGTTTGGCTTTTTTGTATATTTCAAATTTAATAAAAGTAGATTACGAACGCCAGCTTTAAATGTACTTTATTTCAAACATACTCACTCTTCTTATGGTGAACAATCACTTAATTTAGAATATCAAGCTGTTTTATACATCAATCTATTTCTTTTTTTGCATTTGTTCAATGGCGGTTTGTTCCGACAGCGGCAGTTCGAAATATTTTTCTAACCACGTACTGCATAATTCTGTCCATCTGCTAACAGCCGGATTTATTTGTGAAGCGGCCTCACTGCTAGCCTGCGTTGCCAAGCTTAAACCGTGTCCGCCCTCAGCAAAAATATGCAATTCATACGGCACCTGATTTTCTGCTAACTTCTCTGCAAGCTTCAAGGAATGGGTCGATGAAACCAAAGGATCTGCGCCTGTGGCCCAAACAAAAACCGGCGGCGTTTGCTCATCCACTTGATAGACTGGACTAGCCATTTCTAATAAAGCTCGCTCCGGTTCTTCTTTTCCCAAAAATGCGACATTCGAGGCTTTCATAAAAGCGGCATCCATTGGATTTTGCTTATTGGCAATTTCTTTTTGCAAATAGACATAATCTGTCAACGGATAACCCAAGATTACACACGCGGGGCGTAATTCTTCAGGCGCCGTATCGAAGAACTCGGTTAAAACCGGCTTATTCCAGCTCGTCGCATACAAAGCGGCATTATGCCCGCCAGCCGAAAAGCCGCATACAGCGATTCGCTTCGCATCTACTTTCCATTCTTGAGCGTGCTTTTTGATTAAAAGCATCGCCTCTCCCAATTCTCTTATCTGAGTAGGATAAAGAGTCTCCTCTTTGACTGCCAATGGTTTTGACAAATCCGGCAGACCCATTCCAGCTTCTGAATAGGTCGTGTATTTTAAAACGAACGCGTGATAGCCCATCATCGCAAATTGAAGAGCCACAGGTTCAGCTTCTCGATCAGAACAGCTGAAATAGCCGCCTCCCGGACAAATAATCACTGCCGGTCGTGCCTTTCCTTTCAGCATTTCAGGAGAGTCGTCTAAAAGATAGGCGGTTAACGTGACCCGAGGCTTCTTTCCGTTTAATTGAATGGTTTCTATTTTCATTTTCTCTTCCTCCTAAATATTTCCGAAAATAAAGAATGCGCTTTCAACATTATGCCTTAAGCATACGATACCATCTTACTCTTCACTATATGCAAAAATCATTTGATTTATGTTCATTTCCGCGATTTGAAAAAGTTCAAGCTCAATCCTGTTAAATGAAAAAATTTCTAACATTAAAAAAGAATATGCTCAGCTTTTAAACTGAATCATATTCTTTCTGTTTATCTATTTTCCTATAGGATCAAAGCAAGATCAACTATGCTGTTCTGCTTGTTCTAAGGCTTCCTGTTCTTGGTCGACAAAAACAAATTTCAAGTGGTCAGGGTAAACGTAGAGAATTAAACGTTCTTTGCGGACATCGGTGGCGACTGCAGGATAGACTTGTTCCGTCATGACATGATCGCTGAAAAGTTCTTTTAAGGCAACTTCCAAGCCGGCATTGATAAATGGATTCAACATTCTGCTCGCTCCCTTTCAATAACTTGACTCTCTCATCTCCATTATACGCGTTGGAGCAAAAAATCGATTCATTTATTGAAAAAAAGTTTGCTTTATTAATTAAATGAATTAGCCCGTGAATCAGTCCCGGTGATTATTCAGCAAATTTATTCTTATGGTCGTAGCGATTGTAATGAATTGCATCGCTGATTAAGTATTGATAAATATCATCAACGATCTCAATTCCGTTTTCCTCATAATTTTTCTCACGCATTCTTCCTCGTTCGCCAGGATAATTCACTTCTTTGAAGCCCGCACTTGGCGTGACGGCTTTCAGTTCGTCCAGCATTGTTGAGATGGTCTGTTTAAATGTATCCAACCCGACGAAAAATTCAGGATTGATCACAATATGCAATTGCCCTAATTCTCTTCCCTTCGAAAGATCATGATACATTGACGACACGTGTTTGCCAAATGGCACACCCAGCAGCACGCCAGATAAGACATCGACCATCATCATCAAGCCATACCCCTTAGCACCAGCAATTGGCAGTAACGCATTTACTTTTGTCGAATCGGTCGTAGGATTCCCTTGTTCGTCCACCGCCCAAGTATCTGGAATTGATTCCTTACGAGAACGAGCGTGCAAAATTTTCCCCCACGCCTGAACCGTCGTTGCCATATCAAAAGTGATGATCCGTTCATCATTACTTGGTGCTGCAAAAGCGATCGGATTCGTCCCGAAAAATGGTTCGCTGCCTCCGAAAGGCACTACCATTGGATCGGATTGGCAGACCGAGACTGCTACCATGTCTTTTTCAGCCGCTCTTTCCACATAATATGCCAAAGCTCCGCTATGAGAAATATTTCTGACGCCAATAACAGCCACACCTGTTTCCTTTGCAATGTCGATCGCATGATCCATCGCCTTTTCCGCAGCAACAAAGCCGGAACCATTGTCTCCCTCAAAAATTCCGCAGCTTGGTCCAGTCTTCTCGAATTTGAATTGAGGCTCCTGAGTAATTCCGCCCTTAGCGATTCGCTCTGAATAATATTCCACCCGCATCGCTCCGTGAGAATGAATCCCTCTTGCGTCGGCAAAAGTCAACACATCGCTGACGATTCCCGCCTGCTCTTCTGATAGACCAGCTTGATGGATTTTGTCTTGGATCAATTGATGCAATTCTGCTTTTGTAACTCTCATGTTTTTCACCTTTTCCTTCTTATTTTTACTTTCCTCACAAACTTTTACATCTATAGAGTAAGCGTTCCCCAGCGTATTCACACTAGCTATTGTGCACAAAAAACAAAAAGAAATTGTCAGTTTTACTCAGCACTAACTGAAAAGTCACCGCCTCTCATAAGATTAAGACTGTTTTTCGTCTGATAAAATAAAAAATTTCGTATTATGAGCAGATGAATATGGCGAGAATTACAATTATGGTACTGTTAGACCAATCAGAAGGGAGGGGTTACAGATGAAATACCTAGATATTATCGCGCTTGTCTTGTTGATTATCGGTGGAATTAATTGGTTATTAGTAGGTCTTTTTGAATATGATTTAGTTGCAGCAATATCTGGCGGAAGTACAGCGATTCTTGCGAAGATCATCTACATCGTTGTCGGAATATGTGCTCTTTACTGTTTGAAATTTATCCCAGGGATTGCAAATCGCGCTGAATAAGTACATTGATCTGCAATTTGTTCAATATATAAAGAAAAACGAAGCCCTCTATTCAAGCTAGAGAGCTTCGTTTTTTAGCGAAATGGATTATAAAAGCGTCCGCCGTTAACGAACAATAAAAAGATTCCCGTCGAACACAAAAGAATTACCAGCAGTAAAGCTAAATAATCGTTCGGCTTCAATGGTTTAGCCAACAGCCACGTCCGTCCTTTTTTCTTACCGAAGCGACGCAGCTCCATCGCTGAAGAAATTGTCTCAATCCGCTCCAAACTGGAAAAAATCAACGGAATCGCGATCGTCAAATTTCCCCGCACTCGTTTCATCAAGGAAGCCTTTTTAGAAAGCTCATTGCCGCGAGCCTGCTGCGCCTTGGAGATCGTTCGAAAATCCTCCTGAATATCTGGAATGTAACGCAGCGCCAAAGAAAATGCATAAGCGATCTTGTAAGAGCCGCCCACCCGATGAATACTTGACGCCAGTTCACTAGGATTCGTAGTCAAAATAAAGATCAAGCCTGGCGGAATCGTTACAAAATATTTGATCAGCAGATTAAACTCATAAAACAGCTGCTCCTGCGTCAGCGTATAGCGGCCGATCCCCTCAAAAATCACATGACGTGTTCCATAGATCGTCACACCATATTCCGGCGCAAACAAATAAACCGTCAGCAGATTCAAGAGCGAAAAGAAGGCGATAAATTCCACCACAAAAGAAATCTCGCGATAACTGATTTTCGCTGTTCGAAAAAGAATCACAGAAATGATTGCCAACCCCAGCAAAAAGCGCGTATCGTAAGAAATCATCCCCACCACTGAGATCATTAAAAAGCATAATAATTTTGTAAAGCCGCTAAGTTGATGGTTCGGCGTTTTTTTCGGCAGATAGCCGATTAGATTGTTGCCCGCCATAAGTCCCTCCTAATTCGCAGTAATGATGTATTTTACTAAAATACATTTTTTTCTCACCACGTCTATCGTTCCACTAAAGTTTTCTAATTATTATGAACAGCGGAACTGCCATCCTCATGTTGGATAAATGCTGACACAAAACCAGTCGCATCCGCCAAATGATTATTTTCTGCCAAGCGATAAAGACTAGTCTCCCGCAAACTTGCCGATGCCACTAGCTCTGCTGAGGATAAAACGTTGGCAGGTGTCGCATCCGCGATGATCTGTCCTTCTTTTAAAACAAGCGTGCGCTGCGTATGCTCAAGCATCAAATGCATATCGTGGGTAATCATCAAGATCGTGATTCCCCGCTGATTCAGCTTCCGCAAAAAGGTCATCATTTCATTGTAGTGATAATAATCTTGTCCCGCCGTCGGTTCATCAAGAATCAGTAATTCCGGCTCCAGCACTAAAATCGCCGCAATTGCCACTCGGCGCTTTTGACCATGACTCAAGGCAGAAATCGGCCAATTCCGAAATTCATAAAGTCCACAGACCTTTAAGGTTTCAAAAACTTTCTCTTGAATCGTATCCGAATCAACGCCGCGATTTTCTAACCCAAGCGCAACTTCTTCGAAAATCATATTCTTTGAAAGCATTTGATTGCTGTTTTGCAGTACATAGCCGATTTTGTCTGCCCGTTCTTTGATACTTTCGTTTGCGATCGATTGGCCCTTCCACAAAAGGTCCCCTGTCTGTAAAGGATAGAACCCTGTAATCAGATTGGACAGTGTGGATTTTCCGGCACCATTATGCCCTACTAGGCTGACCATCTCCCCTTGATATAGAGTAAGATCGATTTCTTTAATGACCATTTCATCACCAAAGCCAAAGGAAAGCTTATTCAAGGTCAATAGTGATGCTTCCTTCGAAGGTGCAGGCTTGAACTCTCCCTGCGATTTCGCCAATGCCGATGCTATTTCAGGTGAAACTAATTGATCAACCTGCGTCAGATCGTGAAAATTATCCAATGAAATCCCTGCACGTTTTAAAGCAGAAATATAAAGCGGCTCGCGAATGCCATACTCAGCCAGCAGTTCACTTTTCAGCAAGTCAGTAGGAGTCATGTCCGCGATGATCCTTCCTTCATCCATCAAAATGACCCGATCGATCGGTGCCGCCAGCACTTCTTCCAAACGATGTTCAATAATAATCGTCGTGAATTTTTGCGACTGATACAATTGATCGATCATTTGGATTGCTTCATAACCTGTTTGCGGATCAAGATTAGCTAAAGGCTCATCGAACAAAAGAATCGGTGTTTCATCAATCAAGACACCCGCCATCGTCACCCGCTGCTTTTGTCCGCCCGAAAGATCCTGCGGACGTTTTTCAAGCTGAGCCAGCAGATTGGTCTTTTCTGACCAGTAATTCACGGCTTCCCGCATTTCTGCCTGCTCCACCATTTCATTTTCCAGCGAAAAGGCGATGTCTTCAGCCACCGTCAAGCCGACAAATTGACTATCTGTGTCCTGCAACACCGTACCAACATCCAGCGAAAGATCATAAATTGATGCTTCACTAAATTTTTTCTTATTGATAGTCAAACTGCCGGTAAAGTTTCCCTCTTCATTTTGCGGGATAATCCCATTTAGACATTTTCCCAAAGTTGATTTGCCTGAGCCGCTGGGGCCCATGATCAAAATCTTCTCTCCCTGCTTGATGGACAGATTGATCTTTTTCAACGTAGGTTCGGCTTGGCTATCGTATTGAAATGTAAAATCACGAAACTCGATCATTTTATATCCTCACGTTCTAAGCTTCTTTATTTAAACTGCCTTTTTTCGTTTTGGTCTGTGCGTATGCTTTTAATAGAATAAAACCAATAATTCCAGTTACAACTGAATTTGTGATCCCGGCAACGACACCTTGCGTAAAGACCTTGCTTGGTGCTTCTGCATAAATCAAAATATCACCGATTGGAGCGATTACCACCCACGTTACCAAATTAGCGATCGTTTCGCCAACTAAAAATGTCACGATTTCCTTTTTACCAAAAATACCTTCCTCGATCGGGATACGTTTTGCCAATAACCCGAAGAACACACCTAAAATCCCAGAAGCCACTATCCATGACCACCACGCACCATATGTCGTCAAATCTCCTAGCGCATGTCCGATAAATCCAGCTAACCCAGCTACGATAGGACCATAGACTACGCCTAATAAAGCTAAGAATGGATACGCCGTTGCGATATCAGTATTTGGAATCCCAGTAGGAATCGTCACAAATCGTTTCAAAATAAAGAAGACCGCCGCGCCGATACCGATTGCTACAATGTGTTTTACCGTAAATTTTTTGTTCATAATTTTCTACCCCGTTTCATTTTATAAGTGCTTTATTCCTAAACTTTAGTCAGTTCGATCGTCCAATCATTGCCGGTTCCAATTTTATACACGGCAGAAAATGAATCCAGATTGATCCCTAAACCAACATTTAATAATGAATTAATATATAATACTGCTTCTTTCGGAGCTACTTGAGCGAAGGAACGTCCGAAGACAACCTCGTCTTGATAACGGACCACACCTTGATAGTATATTTTTACTAGCAGGCTTTGTCCATATTCAACCTGCCAATTTTTGAAAAATCCGACGGGAATGTTCGTCCATAGCGAACCAAAGCGAATATCGGTGATATCGATCGTTCCGCTGATCTTATTTTCATTCTGCAATGGAGCAATCAATGAGAAAGTAACCAATTCGCTAGCTGGAATAATCGTACCCAATTCAGCAAAAGCAACCTTTCCGCTGGCTAAACGAGCGCCGTTATAAACATAAACATCACGTCCATGGAATGTATGACTCTCTGATGATCCCGGCAACCGCTGAGACTCCTCATCAATTTGACGCACTTCCTTAATTCCTACATACTGTGCCAAATAAGTCAATGTGCCATTATCCGGCGTAATCACATATTGACCATCCTTCAGCTCCGCCACGACACTGCGCCGCGTTGATCCTACACCAGGATCAACCACCGAAACAAAAACAGTGCCTGCAGGCCAATACGTAACCGCCTGTAATAAACGATAGCTTGCGTCATGAATATTGTAAGGCTCGATCTCATGCGTTAAATTATTGATATTCAAGGTCGGTTCGACCTGGTAAGCCACTCCATACATCGCATTGACCGCGCCATCCTGTAACCCAAAATCCGTTTGTACCACTAAAAATCCTGCCATAAATCTTCCACCTTCCAATTGTTCTTTAAGATACTCTGTTTGGACCTTTCATTGGGATCGTCATCCCATATATTAAAAGCAGACACAAAAAATGCCCTCAGCAAAATAAATTGCTAAGGGCATTAGACATGCGTTACCACCTTTAATCGTAAAATCCTCACAGATTCCACCTCAATCAGTACCCAAAAATTTTTTGGAGACCGTGCCTTGTTAACGGGGGCATCCGTATTTCCTTAAACATTCGGGAAATCCGCTCAAAAGCCATTTTCAAGTAACTCATCTGCATTCCCTCTCACCAAACGGGAACTCTCTTTAGCAAAGATACTTACTCTACTTTCTTTTTCATCGCGTTTCATCGATTTCTAATAAAATAGCAGAGAAGTTTCAACTTGTCAATGGCGAACAGACGCTCACCCTTTAAATAATCTCTTCCTATTTCTTATAGTCTATTTTCTAGAAATCAATTTATTGAAACTCAACAATTTTTAGCCTTGTCCATAATAAGCGTGCTCACCGTGTTTACGATAATAGTGTTTATCCAATAAATACTGCGGAATCTCACAGATGTCGGGATTGATTTGTTCATTTTCCTTCGCCATTAAACAGATTTCATCTAAAATCAGACTATTTTCCACTGCCTTCATTGGTGTCTCGCCCCAAGTAAAAGGCCCGTGCCCATAAACTAATACTCCCGGAACTTCATTTGCCTTTAACGCTCTTTCCTTGAAGGTCTCAACAATCACATGTCCCGTATTGATTTCATACGCCTCCATGACCTCTGCTTCAGTCAATTGACGCGTACAGGGAATTTTTCCGTAGAAAGCATCTGCATGTGTCGTTCCATAAGCTGGCAGATCACGTCCTGCCTGTGCCCACATCACCGAATTTGTTGAATGAGTGTGCACAATGGCATTCACTTGTTCAAATGCTTGGTATAAAACGACATGAGTCGGCAAATCGGATGAAGGGTTCAGACTGTCTTCAGCTAATACTTTTCCAGTCAAATCTGTTACGACCATTTGGTCTGCCTGCATCGTTTCATAATTCACACCGCTGGGCTTGATTACGATAACACCCAGATCACGATTGATCTCGCTAACATTGCCCCAGGTCAGTTTGACTAAACCATATTGAGGCAGTTCTAAATTTGCTTCAAAGACTCGTTGTTTCATTGCTGCAATGATTTCTTCACGCGACATCGTAGCCTGCCTCCTCTAATTTTGAATATAGATAATTTTTTGCCTGCTGAATCTCTGATTGGAAATCTTGACTCTTTTCGCTCCACATTTCAATCAAAAAAGTCCCATCATAATCTAAGCGCTTTAGATTCCTCAAGAGTCCTAGAAAATCAACACAGCCTTTTCCAAAAGGCACATCTCTAAATTGTCCGCTAGATTCTTCTGTCACAGGATACGTATCCTTTAAATGGATCGAAGTGATGCAGTCGATGCCTTTTTCTAACTCCCTAGCTGGATCATTTTCCGGCCAAGCAGATAAATTTCCTAAGTCTGGATAGACTTGAAGATAAGGTGAATGAATTTGTTCTTTGATCTCTAGAAATTTTGAGATGGAATTCATGAAGGGATCATCCATGATCTCAATGGAAAGAATCACGCCATATTTCGATGCTTCCTTCACGCTTTCCTTCATGCCTTCGATAAAATCCTCTCTGGAATTCATTGATTTCTCTTCATAATACACATCATAGCCAGCGACTTGGATCACTTTGATACTTAATTTGTGTGCCAATTGAATCGCTTTTCCCATGATTTCTTTCGCCGCTTTTTGTTTTTCCGGATCAGCAGAGCCAAAAGGAAACCGTCGATGACCGCTTAAACAAATAGAGTTGATTCGCACACCAGTGTTAAACATATCATTTCTCAACGCAGCGATCTTTGCTTCAGACCAATCCAAGCGGGCTAGCCGCTCATCCGTCTCATCAATCGACATTTCAATAAAATCAAAGCCCATTTCCTTTACTAGCGAAAATCGTTCTTTCCATGAAATATCTTTTGGTAATGCTTTTTCGTAAATTCCGATTTGAGCCATGCTACTGCCCCCAAATACGAATAATCTCATCTTTGAAATTTTGCGCAGCTTTGACTGGATCATCCGCTGCTGTAATTCCGCGACCTGTAATAAAGGTGTAAACATCGATTCCGGCAAATAATTTCAACGTATCGACATCCAAACCGCCAGTCACCGAAACATTAAAGCCCATTTCAATCAACTTTTTAACTTTTGAGAGATCTTTTTCACCCCAAGTTTCACCAGATAATAGCGCATCGCGGCTTTGATGATAAATGGCTTGTTTGATTCCGATCTTCCGCCAAGCCGCAGCCTGTTCATACGTCCACTCGCCATAAAGCTCGACCTGTAATTCTTCCACCTCTTTTTTTGCTGCTTCCATCGTTGGAAGTGTCGCGCAGCAAATGACCGTCATAAAATCGGCTCCAGCATCCGCCACATTTTTCGCGACGGTCCCGCCAGCATCGGCACATTTCGTATCCGCAACTAATTTTTTCTCAGGATACATCCCGCGAATACAGCGGATTGCCTTTTGCCCTTCCTGCAAACACAGGATCGTTCCCACTTCAATAATATCAACGATAGCGCCTACCTTAAAAACATCGGCTAACGCATGCTCTAAATCATTGTGGTCTAGTGCAATTTGTAAGTTCGGTCTACTCATCTTGAATTCCTCTTTTACTTAGTTTTTTGATACAATTCTGATTCTGCGAATTTCTCGCCGATTTCTTTAGCGGACATAACATTTTTGATTCCGATAACAGTTACGCCCTTTTTCTCAGCTTGGGTAAACATATTTAAGAAGTTAACTGGCGTAAAGACCACATCATATTGAGTCGCCGAACTTTTCCCTTCAGAAATCGCGCAATGATGAATTTTTGTGATTGGCACACTTAATTCCTTCATCGCTTTCTCAACACTTCTCATCATCATTAAGCTGGTACCTGATCCATTCGCGCAAGATACTAAAATTCTCATTCTTATTTCCTCCTTAAAATTCCTAAAATTATTTTTTTAATTTTGTTCCTGATATTTCTCTGCATACTGTTCATAGTCATCAACGATCATAAAGTATCCATCTGGATTTTTCCGATATTGCAATTGTGGAATAATCAAAAGTCCAATAACAACAACAGCAATTCCGACATAACCTAAAACTTTCATAATAACTGTAAACACCGGCCAAGCAGTTGCCCAGTCAAACATTCCAATGTATCCGCCATATTTTGACATACCAATCCAAGTTGCGAATAACGCGGAGCCGCCAACCTGAATAAGTCCTGAAAGGAACGGGAAGAGACAAGCCGCCTTAAAGCCGCCACGATTATTAGCAAAAACGGCGATAACCGCATTGTCAAAGAACAACGGAATGAAACCAGCAATTACGATCGTCGGTGATTTTAGTAGAATCAATAAGCCGATCATTAAGAACTGACCCAAAGCCCCAAACAAGAAACCGACCGTTACAGCATTGGGTGATCCAAAGCCAAAAGTAGCAGCCACATCGATCCCTGGTACCGCACCTGGTAAAATTGTATTTGAGATCCCTTGGAAAGACTGGGTCAACTCATCAACGAAGGTACGAACACCTAATTGTAAAATAGCTAGATATACAGCAAAGTTCAGCGAGGTGGTCATAATGTAAAATAGGAAACTTTGACCTTCCTGCATGAATTCCGCTTGAATCAAATAATCCTGACCTAAAACCAATAGGATGATTCCAAAGAAGAAGAGCATCAATAAAGAAGTAGCAACCATGTTTTCATTGAAGATCGACAAGAAACCTGGCAATTCCATGTCCTCCAGTTTTTTATCCATCTTCTCAGATTTATTTTTCTTCTCATCACGTTTTTTCATCCATTCCGCTAACTTCGCGAAGATAAAGATCCCAAACATTTGTTGGTGAGCTACCGCAAAACCAGCTCCCTCTGTCAATTCTTGTGTAATTCCTACTGTTAAGTTAGAAGCAACTGCCCAGTAACAGCCAAGAATCAATCCCATAAAAATCAATACCTGGATTCTGCCCAAATCAGGGAAACAGAATAACAAGATCCAAAAGGCCGTAGCCGATTGTTGAATTTGTACATTACCCGTGGTGAAAACCGAACGTAATTTTGTGTATTTTTGGAAACGAACCAATAAAATATTCATAACAAAAGCGATCAATAGCAAAATCATGACATCTCCAAATGTCCGACCAAAGGTTTCCATCAACCCGGCATCCACTGCATTTTGTCCAAAATAAGGGTCCGTTACCATGGCATTCAAATTAAAGCGTTCCTTTAATCCTACTAAAATCGGACGGAAATTATTAACTAATCCTCCAGAACCTACAGACAAAATAAAGTAACCGACAGTTGCCTTTAAAAATCCCGCGACACATTCATAAAGCGGTCTTTTCAATAAAATGTAGCCTAGCAGTACAATAAATCCAATTAGGTATGCTGGCTGCGTCAAAATGTTCGTTGCAAAATATGTCCAAATACTTAACAAAAAGTCACCCATTACTTTTCCTCCTATAAGTTAAACTCCTGCATCACAGTTTGATAATCTTCAATTGATTTCGTAGCAACGAGACGTTCGATTAATCCTTCCGTCATCAATAATTCAGACAAATTTTGAATATTTTCCATGTGTTCTTCGGCATTTTTCGCCGCTAAAGTGAAGAATAATACCGCAGATTTTTCTTCATCTTCACTTTCAAATTGAATCGGCTGCTTCATTTTCGTAAATGAGATAGCTGTTCCAAAAACACCCTCACTATCTTCTGATGAGTGCGGCATCGCCACTTCTGGAACAATCACAATATAAGGACCGTGCTCTTCTACACATCGAATGATTTCATCTACATAGTTTTGGTCGATGATTTTTTTACCCATTAATAATTGGCAGCTTTCCGCAATCGCCTCTCGCCAATCCGTGATCTCTTTGTCTGAATAGTTGATCAGATCATTGTCAAAAAAATATTTAAGCATGCTGTTGCTCCTTTCTTTATAGGAATGATGGGAATGGGGTGTCGTTTTCTATTGAAAAGGCATCTTCAAAACCACGATAGAAATTAAATTCAAGATCATCCTTGTTTGTTGGATAGGTGAATTTTCCGCCTACTTGCCAGATATAAGGTTTAAACTCATACTTCAAGCGGTCTTTTTTGAAATTCCAAATTTCAGTGATTTCCTTTGGATCTGCCATGAAATTCGCCCAGATGTCATAATGAACAGGGATCACTACCTTCGCGTTCAATGATTCAGCCATTCGCAGCATATCGACTGACGTCACTTTATCAGTGATTCCTCGTGGATTTTCGCCATAGGCTCCTAAACAAACATCGATTTTATGTTCGTTACCGTGTTTAGCAAACATGTTTGAATAATGTGAATCGCCTGCATGATAAAGATTGCCGCCGGATGTTTCAAATAAATAGTTTACTGCGATTTGATTCATGTCTTGAGGCAATTTTCCTTTTAACGTTACTTCTGGATCTTCACAAGTTACTAAAGCTGTCCGGTCGAAAGCTTCTAGTGCCACCACATTGATGTCTTTGATTTTGACCTCATCGCCTGGTTTGACGATAATTGTTTTTTCTTCCGGAATCCCCCAGTTCAACCAAGTGTTGACGACTTCTTTTGGTCCGACAAATTTAGCCTCAGGACAATTTTGATGAACGGCCGCCGCAGTATTGATATCTAAATGATCCGAGTGAATGTGGGTGACTACTAGCGCATCGACATTTTTTACTTCAAAAGGATCGATCACGAAGGGTTGAGTTCGTAAATTCGGCTGCATTTTTTGTACGCCGCTCATCCGCATCATTTGATGCCCTCTTTTCATCGTACCATCTCCATGACTGCGTTTGCCTGTTCCACACCACAAATCACATAAGATATTCGTTCCTTCATGACTTTTTAGCCAAATACCGGTACAACCTAGCCACCACATGGCAAAGGTGCCTTCTTGAACATCTTCTGATTCGATTTCTTCATTTAAATAGGTGCCCCATTCAGGAAATGTATCCAACACCCAGCTTTCCTTCGATACTTCGTTAACGTGTTTACTCATTATAATTGCTCCTCACATGAATTTGATATGACTTACAATTAAATCTTAAAGCGTATCTGATGTTATGAAAACCCTTTTATATGACTTTCTACCCTTTATATGACTTTCTAGTCTATTTTAATGATTTTCTTAGTATAATATAGTCAAATAAAGAATTTTAAACGAACATCCTAGAAAGAAAATCATTTATTTGAACTTAGTGTCATATAGGAGGGTCTAACATGAAAAACTCGCTCGTCAATATTGACAAACGGCAAAAGGACATTTTGGAATTACTGCAGCAAACAGAACAAATGACTGCGCTTGAACCGGCAGAAGCTTTAGGCGTGTCGATTAGTACGGTTCAAAGAGATTTGAATTTATTAGAAGAGAAAAATGATATTATTCGTAATTACGGTTACTGCTCCTATAATTACGACAATAAGACTAACTTCGATCAATCTGGACCAGAAAGAATTAAGCAGGCGATCGCCAGAGAAGCCAGTAAATATATTAGTGACTATGATACTTTGTTCATTAATTCCAGCTCGACGGCATTAAAAACACTAGATTTTATCCACTCGAATCATCTAACGGTCGTTACAAACAATGTAAAGGTCAATTACTCACCTCACAAGGATAATTGCAGTTATATCCTGACTGGCGGAGAAATGCGTTTTCCAAAGGAAGCCTTAGTTGGCGATATTGCCTTAAATACGATCTCTTCTATGAATGCAGATGTTTGTGTGATCGGCTGCAGCGGAGTCAGTGTCGAAAATGGTGTCACAACCAAAATCTTAAATGAGTCTACGATTAACGAAATGATGATTAATAAAACAATCAAATGTAAAATTCTAGTAGCCGATCATCGAAAAATTGGTTTGACCTCAAAATTCAAAATTGCCGATATTTCTGTTTTTGATTATCTGATCACTGACCAATTTTGTTCACAGCAAGTCTTGAATGAAATCAGAAATAGCGGTGTAAAGGTTATCCAAATTGATTGAACAAAATTAAAGAGAGCAGAAACCACATTCTAAATAATAGAATCTAGTTTCTGCTCTCTTTATTCTTAACTAATCAATTGCCTTGCCAGGCTTCAACATATTCTTTCGCAGTTTTCGTGACCAATTCATAATCTTCTTCTGCTACACCTTTGAATAAGTTTCCACCGATACCAACCATGATCGCCCCAGCTTGTTTCCATTCGGTTAGATTATCTAAATTAATTCCGCCTGTCGGCATAATATTGACTTGCGGCAGTGGTGCTTTCGCTGCTTTGATTATTTGAGGAGAAAAATTATTGGCTGGAAAAAGCTTCACGACATCTACTCCGCTTTTCATTGCCTGCTGTATTTCCGTGATCGTCATACATCCCGGCATATAGGGAACTTGATATAAATTACAAAGTTCAGCAGTCGTTTGATCAAAACACGGACTGACGATAAAATCTGCTCCTGCCATTATGGCTAGTCGAGCTGTAACAGAGTCCAATACCGTTCCGGCACCGACTGCGATGGTTGAATCACTCCCGTATTCTTCCTTCAACTTTACAATAATCTGATCAGCATTTGGCACAGAAAAAGTCACTTCAATTCCTTTGATCCCGCCTTCAACAACGGCTTTTGCAGCTTTAAATGCGTGCTCGCCAGAAGTTTCTCTAACAACAGCTACTACACCCGCTTTTTCTAAACGCGTAAGAACGTCAACTTTTTTCATTGAACCCACCTACTCCACATTCACATGTTCATGAAGGGCATCTTCATTTGAAGTTTGATCACGTTGTGCAAGTTTTAAGGTTAAAGCATCCAATGTGATGTGCACCGTTTGATCGAAAAGACTGGATAGAAGCTGAACGGATTTTATTCCGGCACCCGTCTTAGTCGCTCCCGGGACAACGATTACTTTATCCGCCAATTTAGCTAGTGGTGAATCTTTATCACTGGTTAAAGCAACAATATCGAGACCCATTTTTCTCGCGGCTTCCGTATCAGCTACGATCCCCTTTGTCGTACCTGAACCAGAAATAGCGACCCAGGTGTCTCCCTTTTGAATCGATGGTGTAATCGTTTCTCCCATCACATAATCCGTATAGCCGATATGCATCAGACGCATCGCAAAGCCTTTCGCCTGAAATCCACTGCGGCCTGCACCGATCACAAAGATTCGTTTCTTTTTTTTAAATAGCGGCAATGCTTGATCCAATTCCTTCTCGTCGACTAATTCCATGACTTGATTGATTTCCTGCATAATCGTTTCGATTGTTTTCATTTGTGAACAGCTCCCATAAATTCATTTACTGCTTTTAACGGATCATTTGCTTTTGCAATTTTTGATCCTACGATGACAACTTCAATAATTCCTTGTTCTGCCAAAATCTGTGCCTGCTCCAAATCGATCCCGCCAGCAATTGCTAGCCGTTTGATTTCAGGGTATCTTTGACGAAACGCTTCAACACTTGCTGCTGCATCGAAATGGTCCTTGCGGTCAACTGAATGATGCAAAGCGTAAATTGCTTCTGGAAAATCTTTGATGCACTCGATTTTTTCGGCCGAAACTTCTAGTAAATCGATCATCATCGTTTTGTTTTCTTTTTGCGCCACATCGTAGCAAGCTTGCAAAGTATCCACGGATGCCGCTCCCATCACAGTAACGATGTCACCGCCGTGACGAAATGCTTGGTTGAATTCATAAGCACCTTCGTCAATGGTTTTACTATCGACTAATAAACGAGTCTGAGGTAAAACCTCTCTCAACTTTTCGATTGCTACGTTGCCATAATCCTTGACTAAGGAGGTACCCATTTCTAAAATATCCGTCTTGCCGTCTAATTGTTTAGCCAGAGCAACTGCATCCTCTAACGCAACACGGTCAATTGCTGTTTGTAATCTCATGCTTCCACTTCCTGTTTTTGTAAAAATTCTTCTAATTCTCGCGGCGTCGGATAGCCGTCATTATCGCCAGGGGATTGAACCGCCATCGCACCGATCGCATTTGCACGAATGACAGCTTCTTTTAATGCCTTTCCTTCTATTAAAGCAGTGATCAATCCTACCGCAAATCCATCTCCAGCACCGACAGTATCCACGACTTCAGCAACTTTAAAGCCTGGAACAGTATAGCTTGAGCCGTCTTTTTGTTTTACGAAGGCACCTTCGGTTCCCAATTTTACGATCACTGTTTTAGTCGCTTCGCCATTGTTCAAATAGAAGTCGGCGATCGCTTCTGGATCACGACTGCCCATTAAAATTTCTCCTTCGTTGATTCCGGGCAGCACAATTTCAGCATATGTGGCTAAGTCATTGATGATCTCTACCATTTCTTCCTGACTAGCCCAAAGCTGTGGACGCAAGTTCGGATCAAACGTCGTCCGAATATGATTTTTTCCCAATAAACTGATCAAGTAACGGAAAGCTTTTTGTGCTTCTGGCGAAATCGCTGGGAAGATTCCAGACAGATGTGCCATTTTTACCTCTGAAAAATCAATTTTATCTAAAACAGATTGATCAAAATGTGCCGCTGCCGAACCTTTGCGGAAATAGAAAATACTAGGGTCACCTTTACTGACACGATCCTTTAATTGAAAGGCAGTCCAAAAATCAGCAGTCTCTGAAATATAATCTGTTCCGATTTTGTTCTCATGCAAACGATCAATAATAAATTCACCAAAAGGATCTTTTCCGACTTGCGTAATGTATTCACTACTATGACCTAATCGTGAGACACCCACAGCTACATTGACTTCCGCTCCAGCCAGAAACTTTTGAAAATGGCAGGCATCCTTTAAAGACTTGTCGACCTCCTCTGATCCAAATAATGCAATAGGTTCTCCGATAGTTAAAAATTCACTCATGTTCATTTCCTCTTTTCTATTAAAGTAAGATATATGCAGCAATTAAATTCAAAACGGTAGCAGCCCATGCCCATGGCATTCCCGTTAATAGGAATGTCTTTGTATCTAAGCCAGCATATTGTACCGACCACAAATTCCATGACTGAGTGATACATGCTGAGACACCCATCATAGAAGGAACTACTAACAAACCATATAAGAAGTACTGATCGAACATTCCTGTTCCTACCAAGATCGCCGCAGTCGCAGCACCTGCACCGTAGAGCATCAAAGGTCCGCGGAAATATGATAGCGGCGCGATAATGGCAACAATAATAATCAAGACAAGTTTGCTATTGGGAATGATGGCTTGGAAAACACTGGTAAAGCCTGACATGGCGTGAACCGCAGCCGATTGGAACATTGTCAAAACAAACAGCATAATCAATAATCCAGCAATATCACTAATTGCATGTTTAGCGGTTTCATTCATCATCGTGACGAACTTGCTGTAACGCTTCATGTTACCTGTCGCAGCAAAAGCGATAATTGTTGATAATAAAAGAGCAGGTACGGCGTCCCATTTGGCAAAAATACTCAGTGCTACAGGTAAAACTGGCAATACATAAGTCCAAATTGGAACCTCAACAACTTCTGCTTCCATATCACTCTCAATAATTTCAGGTTTGCCATTGCGAATCTTCTTCGCGTTAAACAAGATGAAAAGAATCAAGATGACCATTTGGACACCCATTGCAACAAAACCAAAACGCTGGTAGTGCGGTCCCCACTCTACTTTAGGGAAGAACACTTGAAATTGAACAAACAGCACATTATTGACATACATCGCCGCACCAATCGCGATGGTAAAAATAGAAACGGCAATATTTTTGGGTACTCCGATCGAGAACATAATGGGGAAAAGAATTACCCCGACAGCGATGGCAGAACCAACACCATACGAACTAGTAAAAATTAAAGCGATTACAAGAGCGATTAAAATCGTTGCTAAAACCGGACTTTTCTTTCCGACTTTTTCTGTTCGGCGACTGATGCTTCCGGCAATCCCGGTATCCACTAACACTCGCCCGAACCAAGATCCAAAGATGATATATGAAGCCGTTTTTCCATAATTTAAAACCGGCTCAGTAAATATTTCCTTCACAGCTGTATTAAATGGAACCATTCCAATGATCGTCCATAAGATTGCCATTACGAAGAAGCCGACTGTTAAGTTCCCGCCTTTCATAGCATAAAGAACAAAAATGATAAAGGTTACAGCCAATAATATTCCTGTGATTGCGCTACCCATGCTTGTTCACCTCCTAATATTTATTTAGCTCGCTTAAAATACGTTGATATTTTGAAATTGGTTTGGCATGGTCTTCAACGAAGAAGTCATTCTCCAAATGATTAAATTTTTGAATCAAATAATAACCAGTTAGATAGGCCGCCAACGCTTCCTTTGCGGCTCCCTCCATGTCTTCCTTGTCGATTTCAGGCCGATGAATCGTTTCCATAAAATGGTAAGCAAATTTTTCCGGATCGATTTTTGTTTGTTGTTCAGTCATTATTTTTCACCTTCCAATAATTCTTTCGCTTCTAAAATTTCAGCATTTGTCGTTGTCGGATATTCAATCGCAACAGGTAGATCTTGCGGCAAAATCTGTAAAACTTTGCGCCAATCGATCTCTCCATGATCCAATCCAGCAGCCTGCGGTTCTTTATCTTCATACCTAACATCCTTCACGTGGATGTAATGCACATAGTCCTTCAACAATTCAGCAGCCTCAACTTCATCCTCGCCGACAAAGCGCCAGTTGCCGAGATCATAAACATAACCAATATCTATTCCAGCCTGCTTCACTGCTTTCATATAGGTAGCAATAGCATTGACTGCGCCAGATATTTGCGTCTGGTCATTTTCAATTGAAATTTCTACGCCTTGTTCAAGAAGCGTTTTCAATTGATTGCCATGAAGCTCCCCATTAAAATCACCGATATTCCATTTAATGTGTTTGACACCCATTCGTTTTGCTTCAACTAAATATTGTTCTAGCTTAGGATTGATTTCACCGCTGATATACACTTCATCAGGAACGCTGTAAAACAATTGCATGTTCAAACGTTTTGCTTCTGATTCAATAACAGGTAGCTCTTCTTCGATATTTTTGAAGTACTCTCTCCTGATCTCAACCTGTGTAAATCCTAAATCAGCTATCTCTTGTAATAGATCAGCTTGCAACTCACCATTTGCCACTCGATCAGCAAAAACTAAGAAATTAAGCACTAGTCTTTCATTCGTCATAATATCGCGTCCTTTCAATTAGTTAACCGGTTTCTATACACATATAGTAAACCGGTTTCTAAATGTTGTCAACGGTTACATTATTAAAAAACAATCCATGATCCAAAAAGAATAAGCCTTACTTGGAAACCGGTTTCCAAGTAAGGCTTATTCTAAAAAAATTATTTCGAAAAATAACTAAATTAAACTGACTTTCGCCAGCGAATATCTGACGGAACGATAATTTCCTGCATTTCCTTTGGTTCCTTCAACAATTCTAAAAGATTTTGAGCAGCAATTTTTCCAATCTTTTTTGATGGCTGCTCGATACTGGTAACCCCTGGGCCCACCAACTCGGTTAAGTTCCAATCGTCAAACCCTGTGATACCGATTTTTTCAGGTATTTGTATTCCTTCTTTAATTAATAAAGCCAAAACATCCATCAACACTCGACCATTAGAGGCAAAGAGCAGACTTTTCTCGTCACTATTAAATGTAGGCTGCAGCAACTCTGGCAGCTGCTCTTCGTTGGTTACCTCGATCAATTTACAAGTTTTTCCATCCGCCAAAACCGTTTTTCTGACCGTTTGATATCGTAGTTCCCGCGTACTTACATCCTTGACTGGTTCACTTACGACCACGATATTTTCATACCCTTTTTTTAACGCCTTTTCCAATACTTCCTGTGTTGCCTCAATATTATTCGTCATTACAGAGGTCCATTTTTCCGGTTCTGTTTGACGATCCACCAATAAAAGCGGGATATTGCGTTCTGTAACGAATTCATAGTTGGCAGATTGTCGTGATGATGGCTGCAGTATGATTCCTTCTACACTTTGATCTAACAATTTCTCCAACAGATCTTTTTCTTGGGTTACTGAATTGGCTGCATCCATAATAATCATTTGATAACCATTTTCCTCAAGCACAGAACCGATTCCCTTTAATAGCAAAGAAGAATAGAGATTAGAAATATCCGCCACAACGACACCAATCAAGTAACTATGCTTTGATTTCAATGCTTGGGCTTGCTTACTAGGTCGGTAATTTAAACGCTCGATAACTTCAGCGATCCTTGCTTTTGTTTCCTTGGACATATTGCCATAGTTATTATTCAAAAATCTTGAGATCGTCGTTTTTGATACGCCTGCTTCTTCCGCGACCTCTTTGATAGTAATTTTTTTCATTTTGCATCTCCAACTGTCTTTTTTATCATTGTAGCGAATTTCAGATCGAATGGAAAGATAACCATCCTTGCTTTTGTGTTATTGCAGCACTCAGTACTTAAAATGAAACATTGTTGGCAGGCAATTACTGCTCAAATTATTTGAAGTTACCTATCATTTGTAAGTATTTCCAAAATGTTGGTGATGTTTTGCTTTTTTTCTTTTATACTAAGTATAATCGAATCCATTAGGAGTGAGTTTATGAAGGACTATCGCGTGGCTTTTTTTGATATTGATGGGACATTAGTGGACAATCAGCTGCCACATCACCTGTCTTTTCTGGAGCGAATTCCAGAGTCAGCGAAACAAGCGCTAAAACAATTAAAAGAAAACAACATTGAGCCCGTGATTGCTTCTGGAAGACATCATCAAGTAATTGATGATTTTGCCTCTACGTTGGGGGTGGACAGTATTATCTCTTCCAATGGCAATTGCGTTCATTATCAAGGAAAAATGATCCATCAAAACATTATGTCGCCAACACTAGTTTCGGAGTTGCTAGAGCATTTACATGAGCGTCAAATTGAGTGTTTGATCGAAACGCCCTACAACCTTTTTTGCTACGATACGAATAAATACATGGGACAGCAAATTGCGAAAGAAAATATTCTAAAAACTGATGATCCACTGCCAAAAAATATTGTGCAGCTGCTGGTTCCTTGGAATGAATCGATTGATTATCAATTGGAGCAAGATTCTATTCTAATTGCTGAAAAAGTCGCTCCGGTTGCGGCAAGTATCCATTTGAAAAATGGTACAAAAGCAGATGGAATTCAAAAAATCTGTAAAACTATGAATATTTCTGTAAATCAAGCATTAGCTTTTGGCGATGAAGAGAATGACTTCACTATGTTTGATACCGTTGGCTTTCCAGTTGCGATGGGCAATGCGACTCCCGCATTGAAAGAAAAAGCTGCACATGTAACCGCCTCAGTCTCTGATGATGGTATTTGGAAAGCTTGTGTAGACTTAGGGTTAATTACAAAATAAAAAAATTCCGTCAGAATAAAATCTGACGGAATTTTTTTAACGTTCAGTAAGTTCTTGATAATTACGATCCTCGGAAACTTCCATATAAGCTGGTCGAATGATTTTTTGAACATTAATTAATTCTTCAATTCGATGAGCAGACCATCCTACGATACGCGCAATGGCAAACATTGGTGTATACAGCTCCTGAGGTAAATCTAACATGTGGTAAACAAAACCGCTGAAGAAATCAATATTAGCACTGACTCCTTTATAGACCTTCCGTCTTTCAGAGATAATCTCTGGGGCTAAACGCTCTACTTTGCGATATAAATTAAACTCAGCGGATGCTTCCGATCCCTTTTCGGTCGCTAATTTTTCTACATAGCGTTTGAAGATTTCAGCACGCGGATCAGATTCAGCGTAAATGGCATGTCCCATCCCGTAAATCAATCCTTGCTTATCAAACGCTTCCTTATTTAAGATTTTTTCTAAATAATCACGGATCTCGTTCTCATCTTCACAATTACTGACGTTCGCCTTCAAATCTTCCATCATTTGTGTGACTTTGATATTTGCTCCACCATGCTTAGGCCCCTTCAAAGAACCTAGTGCAGCTGCAATTGTCGAATAAGTATCTGTGCCGCTGGAAGTAACAACTCGAGTCGTAAAGGTCGAATTATTTCCTCCGCCATGTTCCATATGTAAAACTAACGCCATATCTAATGTTTGTGCCTCTTGGAAAGTGTATTTTTTGTCCGGACGCAACATCGTTAAGATGGCTTCTGCTGTACTCAGGTTTTCATCTGGGCGATGAATGTACATGCTGTCCCCTTTAGTGTAGTGATTGTACGCATGATAGGAATAGACCGCGATCATTGGAAAAGTAGCAATCAAGGATAAACTTTGATCCAATACGTTCTCAATACTGATATCATCTGTCTTATCATCGTAACACCCCAATGTCAGGACGCTTCTGGCCATCATATTCATAATGTTGTGCGAGGGTGCCTTCATAATAACATCACGTACAAAGTTAGTAGGAAGTGTTCGTCTTTTACCGATCAACGTTCTGAATTCTGCCAATTCGTCTTGGGTCGGCAAGGAGCCAAACAATAACAAATAACTGACTTCTTCAAACCCCAAACGCTTTTCTGAGACAAAACCATTTACCAATTCATTAATATCGATTCCGCGATAACGCAACTCGCCATATTTGGAAATGACCTTGTCACCATCCATAATCTGCGGATGAATCGTAGAAATATTGGTTAAACCAGCTAAAACTCCTTTACCATCGAGGTCGCGCAAGCCTTTTTTTACATTATGTTTCCTATATAAAGAAGCCTCTAAATAGTCCTCTTTTCGGCATACGTCAGCCATTTGGTTCAAATCTAACATCTCTGTGTCCTCCTAACCATTTTAATTTTAACAATCGGGTTAAGAAACATTATAACACCATTGGCGTAAAATGAAATAGTTTTAATAATTTCATTTACTTTCTTTTTTTTTATTCGTATAATAAACCCAACTGATTTTAAACGATAACGTATTCAGGAGGGATTTTGTATTGAACTGGAAAAAAGAGCTTTTCGTCAATGACGAACATTATACATACTTTGATCTTTCATCAATTGTCGATACGTACCAGAAAAAAATCGCTGATTACCCATTCAGCATACGAGTAATGCTAGAAAGTTTGGCGCGTCATCAGGAACTTTCAGATTTAGAAAATCTGATTGCCTTTGATGCAAAACAGCCATTTGGCGTGGTTCCATTTCGCCCATCACGCGTTGTTTTACAAGACTTTACCGGCGTGCCTGCAGTAGTCGATCTCGCAGCTATGCGTGATGCTGTGGTAAAACTTGGCGGAAATCCCAGAGTTATCAATCCTGAGATTCCCGTTACTTTAGTCGTAGACCACTCTGTACAGGTCGATTGCGCAGGGACTGAGGACAGTTTAGCTTATAACACTGAAAAAGAATTTGAACGAAACCATGAACGCTATCAATTTCTTAAATGGGCTCAACAAGCCTTCGATAATTTCGAAGTCGTTCCGCCCGAAACAGGGATCATTCACCAAGTCAATCTTGAGTATTTGTCGGATGTCATTTTAAAAAATAATGAAAATCTGCTTTTCCCTGATTCTTTAGAAGGAACGGACTCCCATACTACGATGATCAACGGATTAGGCGTGCTTGGTTGGGGGGTTGGCGGTATCGAAGCAGAAGCCGCAATCTTAGGTGAAGCTTCTTATTTTCCTACACCTGAAGTAATCGGTGTGGAATTGACTGGAACATTGAGTCCGGGGGCTACGGCTACGGACTTAGCTCTTTACTTGACTGAACTTTTACGTAACGAAAAAGTTGTCGGCAAGTTTGTGGAATATTTCGGAACTGGATACAAAACTTTAAGCCTTTCCGACCGTGCAACGATCGCCAACATGGCGCCTGAGTATGGTGCTACTTGCGGATTTTGCCCGATCGATGAAGAGACACTAAATTATCTTCGTTTAACTGGCCGTTCAGAAGAACAGGTCAAATTAGTAGAGGCTTATGCAAAACAAAATCAACTATTTTATGATGGTAATGAAACACCGATCTATACCCGCGTGATCAAACTAGACCTTTCGACTGTGCACTCTTCTGTCGCTGGTCCAAAACGGCCGCAGGATCGAATCCCATTAGCTGATGTAGCAGACAATTTCGAAGCCTCATTGACGAATCCAAGCGGGCCCAAAGGATTTGGTCTAAACTCAGATGAGCTTGATCGCAAAGAAAAGATCCAAGGAACTGATAATGCAATTGAAACTGGTGATTTGGCTTTAGCAGCTATCACTAGTTGTACTAATACCAGCAATCCGTCTGTCATGGTCGCTGCCGGTTTATTAGCTAAAAAAGCAGTGGCGTTAGGGCTAAAAGTTCCATCAACGATCAAAACTTCTTTGGCGCCGGGTTCAAAAATTGTGACTCAATATCTTGAAAAAGGAAATCTCTTAGACCCCTTAGCTGAACTAGGATTTGATATTGTAGGATACGGCTGTACAACTTGTATCGGAAATTCCGGCCCGCTAGATGCAGAGATCGAAACTACCTTAAAGGAAAGTGAACTGGTCGTTTCGGCTGTCTTGTCCGGTAATCGAAATTTTGAAGGACGTATCCACCCATTGATCAAAGCAAATTACTTAGCTTCACCCCCGTTAGTAATTGCTTACGCTTTAGCTGGTTCCATCAAAAAAGATTTAACAAAAGAACCGCTGGCTGAAATTGACGGAAAAAAAATCTATTTATCAGACTTGTGGCCTTCTCAAGAAGAAGTGAATGACTACATCAATGATTTCTTAAACCCTGAAGATTTCCGAGAAGCATATAAAAACGTTTATCAATCAAACGAACGCTGGAACAGAATCGAGACCTCTGAAGGTGATTGCTATGATTGGGACGATGCGTCAACATATATTGCAAATCCACCTTTCTTCACAAATCTTGGTCAAACGAAAAATGAAGAAAATCCGTTAGCCAACTTGCAAGTCTTAGCTAAATTTGGTGATTCGGTTACTACCGACCACATTTCCCCAGCCGGAAATATCGGACTTCAATCGCCTGCAGGCAAATACTTGAAGGATCGTGGATTAGCCTATAAGGATTTCAACTCGTTCGGCTCTAGACGAGGCAATCATGAAGTGATGATGCGTGGTACTTTTGGAAATATTCGGATTCAAAATCAATTAACGCCTGAAGTAACAGGCGGTTATACAAAACTAGCTACTACAGGTGAAGAGTTATCAATTTACGATGCAGCAATGCAGTACCAAAAAGAAGGCATCGGTACAATCATTCTTGCCGGAAAAGATTATGGAATGGGTTCATCTCGTGACTGGGCGGCAAAAGGAACAAATCTCCTAGGTGTCAAAGCTGTATTGGCAGAAAGCTATGAGCGAATTCATCGCAGTAACTTAGTAATGATGGGCGTCATTCCTTTTGAATACCTTCCGGGCGAAACAGCCGATTCACTTGGTTTGACTGGTTTGGAAAACTTCAGCTTTGATTTCCCTGCTGAGCCGACCATCAATCAAATCATCGATGTGACTGCTAAAGGAGAGAACGATATCCATTTCCAAGCAAAATTACGTTTTGATTCTGAGGCTGATATTGCTTATTGGAAAAACCAAGGGATCTTGCCTTTAGTTATCAATAAAAAAATGCAGAAGGAGCAAGCTTAATGACAAACACAGTTAATCCAATTATCCCCTACATCGAAGGCGATGGAATTGGACCAGAAATTTGGCAGGCAACAAAAAAAGTTATTGATGCGGCAGTCTCCTCAGCATATAAGAATGAGAAAAAGATCGACTGGCTGGAAATTCTTGCTGGTGAAAAAGCCTTCAATCAAACCGGCACTTGGCTTCCTAACGAAACCCTTGAAGCCATCAAAAAACATAAAGTTGCGATCAAGGGACCTTTGACTACTCCAATCGGAGAGGGATTTCGCTCATTGAATGTTACCTTGCGTCAAGAATTAGATCTTTATGCTTGTGTGCGGCCAGTGCGTTACTTTGAAGGAGTCCCTTCTCCTTTGAAGGAGCCTGAAAAAACCGATATGACGATTTTCCGAGAAAATACTGAAGATGTATACGCCGGTATTGAATTTTCTAACGGCTCCCAAGAAGTAAAACAGCTTTTAAGCTTTTTAACGGATCAATTATCGGTCACTAAAGTTCGCTTTCCGGCGACAAGTGCTCTGGGAATCAAACCAATCTCTAAAGAAGGCAGTGAACGTTTAGTCGCAGCTGCTTTAGACTATGCCATTGAGCAAGAAAAAACACGTGTAACATTGGTTCATAAAGGAAATATTATGAAGTTCACTGAAGGCGGCTTTAAAAAATGGGGGTATGATTATATCGATAAGCATTATCCTCAAGCTTTCACGATACATCACTATAATCAGATTTCAGAGGAGTCCACAGTTGAAAAAGCTGATGAAGCCTTAGCAAAAGCTAGAGCAGCCGGAAAAATTATCGTTGATGATGTGATCGCTGATAATTTTCTGCAGCAGATTCTTCTATATCCAGAAAAGTATCAAGTTGTTGCAACGACCAATTTAAATGGTGATTATATTTCAGATGCCCTAGCAGCTCAAGTCGGCGGGATTGGGATCTCACCAGGTGCGAACATCAATTATAAAACGGGGCACGCTATTTTTGAGGCGACTCATGGTACTGCTCCAGATATCGCTGGTAAAGGCTGGGCTAATCCTTGCTCCCTGCTCCTTTCGGCTGTCATGATGTTAGATCATCTTGGCTGGTTTGAGGCAAGTCAAAAAGTTACCAAAGCCATCGAACAAGCGCTTCAAAATAATCAGATGACTCATGATTTCGCTCAAATGCTAGACATTGAAGAACTATCAACAACTGAATTTGCTGATTATTTAATCGCTTCTATTCAAAATAAACAATAATACAGATATAACCCCATGGCAGCAAGCTTAGCCATGGGGTTATACGTGTTTATTCTACTTAATAGGATAGTTTTTCAAAATAAATAAACTATTTTTTTGATAATATATAAAAAAAGGCGACGTTATTTAATATCCATCGATATTTAGCGCACCAAAAAGCCCGCTCAGAAAGAATATTCTAAGCGGGCTTTTAAAACAGGACGGTCGATTAACTAAAGAAACATTCTCTAGAAATAATCCCTGCTACTTCACTATATTTGATCAATACTTGACCATTTACTTGATCAATCTTATCTGCATCCAATCCGTAAAAGCGCTCAACATTTACGATGCAGCCATTAGCTTCTTTACGGATCACCTCTCCAATGATCGGCCGAGCAAAATCAGTCTTACGGCACTCATAGCTTTCCCCTACAATAATCGCTTCTTTATTCATTCAACCACCTCATAAACGTTTTATACTACACTTATATAGTAGCATTAAGTGGATTAAAAAACCACATTAAGGGTGTTATTTATGAAATAAGCGTATTTTTAAGCAACATTCGTAATTTTAACCGATGTTTTCCAGTAATAATGATACATATTGCTCCAAATAGAATTGATCGATTTGATCATACATACCTATTTCTGAACTATCTAGGTCTAATACTCCGATCAACTGATCACCTTTTTTCATTGGTACAACAATTTCCGAACGAGCTGCTGAATCGCAAGCAATATAGTTCTTATGTTCTAATACATTTTCGACGATCAAGGTTTGATTCTTCTCTGCTGATTCACCGCAGACGCCTTTGCCCATGGCGATGTGAACACAGGATACATTTCCTTGGAATGGTCCTAAGATCAATTCGTCATTTTTATAAAGATAATAACCAGCGAATACAGTATCCTGTAGTGTCTGATTCAATAATGCTGATGAGTTTGCCAGATTTGCAATCAAATCTGTTTCGCCCTCCAATAATGCTTTTTGCTGCAATAGTAATAGTTTATATGCTTCTTCCTTCGCTTCTGGGGTTTTCCAACTCATAACAATTCCTCCAATAAAAATACATTTATTTAACTATACCATTTTTTTCTTATTTTTAAGTGTATAAAAATTGGCAAGTTTTGGTTTATTCTACCCCAAGGCTAGGAATTGCTCCATTGATTAAAAATAGTTTTTTCAAGTCAAAAACAGCGGTTTGTTTCAATAAAAACCGCGCTTGTCAAGTGATTTATCACTTATTTCCTCTTGTTATATATTTCATTATCGTTACAATCTATACGGTTAGATAAAAATTCAAATACTTTACACTTTTTATTCATATCTTCTTATATAATTGAACCCGAAAGATGAAAAAAGTGAGGGAATCCATTGATTAAGTTGAAAAAATATACGGCACTAACTTTGTGTGCCCTAACATTAACCGCAACCCCACTAACCGCTTTGGCAGATGAGTACGATCAAAAGATTGCCGATCAAGATAAAAAAATCTCTGACTTACAGCAAACGGAACAGTCTGCTGAAGATCAAAAGGCTGCTTTGGAAGAACAAGTTGCGGCTGTAGAAAAAGAAGTTAGTGATGTCTTAAAAGAAAAAACCAATGAAGAAAAGAAAATGAGCGATCTAACCGCTAAAATTGGCGTTCTTCAAGAAAAAATTCAGAAGCGTGAAGAACAACTGCGCAAACAAGCACGGGATGTTCAAACAAATCATGATGCAGGTTCTATCGTTGACGTTGTAATCAACTCTAAATCTGTTGGTGAAGCTGTTAAGAAAACAATGGCTGTCTCTACTATCCTTACGGCTAACAAAAACATCATGGAACAACAAACAAAAGATAAGGCTGAGCTTGAAAAACTTGAAAAAGAAGCGGAACAGCGCTTAGAAGTAATCAACAAGAAAACAGCTGAATTAAAAGAAAAACAAGATCAATTAGTGCAAACAAAATTGGATCAGCAAGTGAAAATCAACGAGCTCCAAGCAAGTATTGCAACTGAAAAAGGTCAAAAAGAAAAATACGAAAAACAGCAAGAAGAAGCTGAGAAGAAACGTCAAGAAGCTTTGAAAGCTTTAGAAGAACAACGTAAGAAAGAAGAAGAAGCTCGGGCAAAAGCACAAGTTGAGGCAGAAAAACAAGCTAAAAAAGCTGCGGAAGAAGCACAAAAAGCAGCCGAAGAAGCTGAAAAGCAAGCTGCTGCCGCTGAAACTGCTAAACAAAAACAAGAAGCAGAAATCGCTCAACTTGAAGCGCAACAACAAGAACAGCAAGCTAAACAACAGCAAGAACAAGCACAAACTGTTACAGATACTGGTGCTAGTCAGGTTACAACAAACCCTGCTCCAACAACTGAGGAATCAAAACCTGCGACAAACAGCAGCGGTTGGTCATCACCTTTATCAATCGGTTTGGTGGTAACTAGTCCATTTGGTCCTCGTCAAGATCCGACAGGCGCTTCTGGTACTCAGCATGATGGAATCGATTTTGCTGGTGCGGCTGGCACTCCGATTTTAGCTTCTAAAGGCGGAAAAGTCGTTGAAGCAGGCTTCCATTGGTCAGCAGGCAACCATGTAGTTATCCAGCATTCAGATGGCTACTACTCATATTACATGCACATGGTCTCTGCTCCTAGCGTCGGTGTTGGCTCAGATGTCAGCGCTGGTCAAGTCCTAGGCGGTATGGGAACAACTGGTAACTCAACTGGTGTTCATTTACACTTTGGTGTATCCACTGCTTTATGGTCAGGTTTCGTTAACCCTGCTCCATTATTAGGAATTTAGAAAAGACTTAAAAAGTGTAGAACAATAATCAGAATATATCTGATCATTGTTTTACACTTTTTTTATAGAAAGGACGGCTTGCATGACAATTGATGACATTATCACGCTTTTAAAAGAGGCTTCTTCTGAAAAGTTCAAAACAAACATTATTAAATTGGGAATTCCTGCTGAACATACGATTGGCGTCCCCACTTCTGAATTAAGAAAGCTTGCTAAAAAAATCCCGAAAGAAAAAGATTTCCTGCTGGCTTTATGGCAAACCGGCTATCATGAATGTAAAATACTCACTGTACTGGCGCTCAAGCCTAAAGACTGTACCGATGAGGATATCAACTATTTGATGGATGGAATCATTTCATGGGATCTTTGCGATTTATTTTGTAAAAATATTTTGATTAAGCAAGCGGATTTTGATCGTTTTATTCAACGATGGATTGATTCAGAGAATTTATTTTACAAGCGTGCAGCTTTCACTCTGATCGCCAGCACCTCAACGCATGCTTCCCTCTCCTCCGAAGAAATAAAAAATTACTTGAGCTTGATTGAGATTCATTCGGACGATGATCGTTTGTTAGTAAAGAAGGCGGCTTCTTGGGCATTGAGAGAATTAGGTAAAACCAATGAAGAAGCAAAAGAATTAGCCATTAATACGGCTAAGACAATGCAAAAGCAGGATTCAAAAACCAAACAATGGGTCGCCAAAGATGCGTTGAAAGAACTGGTTCTTTTAGTTCAAGCGCCTGGACGCTCACGCTTGATTTCTGCCAAATCAAAAATGGGAAAAGAAGTTTAAAAAATACCACACCCTCTATTTCGCGGGTGTGGTATTTTTCTACTCTGCTTCTTCGATATCCTTTGCGATTTCATCTAATTTTATTTCATTTTCTAAATAATCAGCGTTCTCGGTTGGGAAATGTTGACGGAATTCTGCCAGCTCCATCAAGTCTGCTTTTCCTTCTGCCAATTCGAAATCTAGAACGTGTCCGCCAAATTTGCGGTCATCGCTGATAAAATGCAAATGGAATCCTGCTGCGGCAGCTCCGTGAAATAATCCGGGAGTAAAGAAGCCGACGATTGTACCAGAGATATCATCTGCTTCAAACTCTGGCTGGTTTCGCGCGATTTCTACAAAACGCGGATAAGGTTTCACTTGTTTTGGAGCTACACGCACATGCATGTGTTTGAAGATTCCTTCTATTTTAACAGCCGCGAATAAATTGTGACTGATTTTTTCTAAAATCGCTGCTTTGACAAGTTCATCTGAGACATCGGTTAATGAAAATTGTTCATCTGATTCAAAATTTGTTACCGCAGCATATGGTGTCAGTTCCTCACCGGTTAAGCGATTGATATCTCCATTTTCATCAGCGTGATAGATGACACCGTCTAAGAAAATCACTTCTCCATTTGACCCTTCTAATGTGCCTAATCCAAAATCACCATAATTTGATAATGTTCCGATTCTTTCTGTACCGTCCATTAAATCTTGCATCAATCCGCCAAGTGTTCCATGTTGGTAGATATAACTTCTTGTTTTCACTGTCATCCGTAGTCCCTCCTGTTTCAAATTCATCGTTTCTTTTCTTAGTGAAAAAGATGACTACTTTTTTCATCTATATACGAATTTTCTTAATAAAATTGATCTGGCAAAATGGTCTTTCCTAGTTCCTTATTATCAGAGTAATCAATAGGAATATCGATGATCACAGGACCATCTGTTGCCAAGCCTTCTTGGATCGCAGCGTCTAGTTCGGATTTTGAGGTTGCTCGTAAACCTTTTGCTCCAAATGCTTCTGCATATTTTACAAAATCAACTGGTCCAAAGTGAACTCCTGAAGAACGATCGTATTTCATTTCTTCTTGGAATTCCACCATGTTGTAGCTGCCGTCATTCCAAATCAAGTGAATGATTTTTTGTTTCAAACGAACAGCCGTTTCCAGCTCTTGTGCTGAAAACAAGAAACCGCCATCTCCGGAAATGGAAAATATTTGAGTATTTGGTCGAACTAAAGCCGATGAGATCGCCCATGGCAAAGCGACACCCAATGTCTGCATCCCGTTGCTGAATAATAAATGACGTGGTTCGTAGCTGCGGAAGTGACGCGCCATCCAAATATAGTGGCTGCCGACATCAACCGTTACGGTCATTTCATCGGTTACATTTTTTTGTAAAGTATCGATCACTTCTAATGGATGGACACGGCCTTCCACTGTTTCACTCTTTTGATTTCCGTTTGTTAATTTTTCTTGCAGTGTTGATAAATAATGATCAGCGTCTGCCGATAGTTGATACGTATCGATTGAATCGCTCAATTTTTCGATCGTTTTTGCGATACTGCCGATTAATTCAGCTTCAGGCTGCATGTATTGATCGATTTCCATCGGTACTTCATCTATAACTACAATACGCGCATCCTTTTCTGCATTCCAGTTTCGTGCTTCATACTCGATTGGATCATAACCGATCGCCAAAACTAAATCGCTGCGTTTCAACAACATATCTCCTGGTTGATTACGGAATAATCCTACTCGACCAAAAAAATGATTTTCCAATTCGCGAGAAATGATTCCAGCTCCTTGGAAAGTTTCCACTACTGGCAATCCGGTTTTTTCAACGAGTTTGCGAATTGCAGCTGTTTCCTTTTTACCAGAAGCGCGCATCCCAACTAAAAGTGTTGGAAGTTTTGCATCATTGATGCGTTTGACTAAATCGGCAATATCTTCTTCAGATGCCGAACCTAAAATTGGTGCTGACAATGGTTTGATTGCTTCGCCCTTAACCTCGCCATCAGTCACATCTTGCGGAATTGATAAAAAACTGGCCCCTTTTTTGGCTGTCTTGGCGATCCGATAAGCATTCGCAATACTTTCTGATAAATTTTCTGGGTCTTGAATTTCTGAACTGTATTTTGTGATAGGTGCAAACAGCGCTGCATTATCCATACTTTGATGAGTTAATTTTGAAAGATCCGAACGTTTTACCTGACCCGCCAATGCCAAAACAGGATCGCCTTCCGCTGTTGCAGTAACTAAGCCTGTTGCTAAATTGCTTGCACCGGGACCGCTCGTTGCAAGCACAACTCCGGGCTCTCCAGTCAAACGGCCAATCGCTTGGGCCATGAACGCCGCATTTTGTTCATGACGAGCCAAGACTAGTTGTGGCCCATGATCTTCCAATGTATCAAATACGCCATCGATCTTAGCACCAGGAATTCCAAAGATGAAGGGTACGTTATGATTTTCTAAACTATTAACAATGATTTCAGAACCTTTATTACTCACTGTATTACATCTCCTTAAAATCTGTATCACTTATATTTGTCAATATAGCATCAATTCATTTATTTATCAACAATGAAACATCAATATTCTGTGTTTTATCAAAAATTATGAAAATCGTTTTTCATGGCGACTAGAAAAATCTATTTTCTATGTATAAGCTTCAACACTTTGGAAGCTGAGAGACGAAAAAAAGAAGCCTCATTGCTGAGACTTCTAGGTTTATTCTGGAAAATTAAATTCTGCTCCCCAATCAAAAGTACCCGAACTTTCAAAGCTTTGCGGCCAATGCGCACACCAATCAGGCCCCTTAAAGCTTTCTAGTACATCTGAACTCGCTGTATAAGGCTTAATATCCAAGATAGGACTATCATCTTCCGCGTCGAGATATTCAAGATATACTTTGTTTCCTTGAATCTCAATAATTTTTGCGGCGGATAACGCGATTGGATTGGGTCTAACTGGTCCGCGCGTTGCGAAAGTGCCTAATTCTTCTGGACCATTTGTGTAGGGCTTACTGACGGTCGTTCCTCGAAGCTCAGGAATATCTAAATGATGGAACCAATACAGCACATAAAGATGACTAAAATCATCCAACCCAATTAATCCATCTTGATATTCAGGCAGAAGCTCCAAATAAACTCCCGTATCTGTTTGTTTTACTTTACCGATTTCTTTGATTTCCATAATATCTCCTATCCCGGGATAAATGTTATCCCCATTTTTTTTGAGTCGCGACCTCTAATTAGAAGATAAATCCTCACGCTATGTGAGAGTCAAGGGGATTAATGGAATTTGTAATTCGGTCAAATATTCTTCTGGATTAGCTGTATGCTCTGGACCTACGTGACAAATTTGACGAGTGGCCTTCACCATTTCAAACTCAGGATGTTCATCCAGCCACTTGGCAAATGCTTGATAGGCTTCCGGAAGTTGATGACAATTGCCTTCCACGTACATGATCGCAGCATATCCAAGTGTTGGGAGCTGTCTCATTTGCAACGGTTCTTTTGCTTTCTTATTAGAAATAATTGCTACCTCGACATCCACGCCTTCTTCTAGATATTCTTCATCGTGAAAAATCGTCAAATTTTGATCCGGAGCAGCTGGAAAAGAAATGCCCTGTTTTTTTAATTGCTCCATAAATTCTTTCCACAACAGGCCCTCATGATAGAAGCTTTTGATTTTCTTTCGTAAACTGACGACTGAAATAGCTGGAATCTTTTTGATCGTCACTTGATACTTTTCTTTATGCTGCATGCGTTGGATCATCTGATGGATCTGCTGCTGACGAAATTGATCACGCTGAATTTCTTTTTCAATTTCACGATCCTTTTTTAGTAACGCCGCAGTAAAAATTTTAGGATCTTGCTGGATCAGATTTTTGATTTCCTTTAGCGAAAACTTCAAGTCTCTTAGTAAGACAATTTGGGCTAAAACTTCTAACTGTCTGACTGAATAATAACGATAGCCAGATTCTTCATCAACTAATTTTGGATGAAGCAGATCAATCTCGTCGTAATGACGCAAGGTTCGAATCGACACTTGTCCCAGTTGAGAAAATTCACCAATTTTCAGCAATAAAAACACCTCCATTGCTTATTATACCGATACTTTTGATTGTTATCAGCATTAATTTGTGGGATAATAAATACGAACTCTTGTTCTGGTTGTTGCATTTTATTTAGTAAAGAAGGTGTATTATGCATTACAAAGAATATAAAACAATTTTGTCCGCAAAGAATGGATTGAATCTCTTTCGCGGATGTACTCATGGCTGTATCTATTGCGACAGCCGCAGTGAATGTTATCAGATCAATCATAAATTTGAGGATATCGAGGTAAAGGCCAATGCGTTAGAGATTTTTGAACGAGAATTACAACGCCGACGAAACCCCTGCATGATCGGCACTGGCGCAATGACTGATCCGTATATCCAATTAGAGCCACGGCTAAAAATCACACGAGGCGCTTTAGAATTGATCGATAAATATGAATTTGGGGTCGCGATTCAAACCAAATCCTCCCGTATCCTGCGTGATTTGGACTTGCTGAAATCGATCAATCAAAAAACCAAAGCCGTTGTTGAAATGACCTTGACCACATATGACGAAGAGCTATGTAAAATTTTGGAGCCGCATGTTTCTACTACTAAAGAGCGTTTTGAGACATTGCTGAAATTTAAAGAAGCGGGTGTGCCGACGGTCGTCTGGTTATCCCCTATCCTGCCCTTCATTAATGATAGTGAAGAGAATTTACGCGGGATTTTGGATTATTGTATTCAAGCAGGCGTGAAAGGAATTCTTTGTTTCGGCTTCGGTGTGACGATGCGCGCTGGCAACCGAGAATATTTTTACCAGCAACTAGATAGACACTTTCCTGGTGTGAAGAAAAAATACATCTATTCATTTGGTGAAAATTACGTCTGCAACAGTCCTAACAACGATCAGCTAATGGAGATTTTTATCGAAACTTGTCAAAAACATGGTATCCTTTGGAAAATGGATGAAGTTTTTGGCTACTTGCATGAATTTGAGGACAAACGGGAACAATTGTCTTTATTCTAAAAAAATAGAATAAAACGCTTGCTATGAAACTCGTTTCATAAATTATACTTCTCTTGTAAAGAAAAAAAGGAGGAATTTTTTATGAATACGTATGTGAAAGTTCAGCACGACGACACACAAGAGCATTTTCAAGTTTCCCTGCATTTTTCTGAAGAACAATTGAGACTTGTAAGAAGCCGTGGATTTAAACGGCCGATTATTCAAAACCTTAAATTAGCTGAGATCAAACACTTATTTATCAGCGACCTATTAGGCAGTCCGATTGTCAGTTTCTTTTATCATGACCGCCGTTATACTTTTTATCAATTCGGTCCTGCGGTCATCGAATATTTAAAAGAACATTTAGCCGCTTAATACATTTAGAAGAGGTGTCCCCCATGGCAAATATCCGCGATATCGCAAAAATCACAGGTTACTCAGTGTCTACCATTTCTCGTGTCATCAATAATCATCCTTATGTCGATGATAAAAAACGGGCGAAAGTGTTAGAAGTAATGGCTGAGCTGAACTATGTGCCCAACCGATCTGCACAAAATCTGAGTTATGGCAGAACAAAAAATATTGGCGTAATTCTGCCATTTGTTAATCATGATTATTACGATCAGATGCTCAGCGGTATCATGCAGGCGGCCTTTGACCATGGCTATCAAATCAGTTTGCTGCCGACAAATTATGATCAAAAACTAGAAAAGCGTTACTTAGCAGAATTTTCTAAACGATCCTTTGACGGATTGATCGTCACTACGAAAGCTAACTCGATTCAAGTTTTCCTTGATTACCTGCAATATGGACCGATCATTTTTTGCGAAGAGATTCCAAATGCAGATGTCAGCTGTGTCTACATCAATTTAAAGAATTCTTTGAAGGAAGCTTTCTCTTATTTAAAAGAACGAGGCGTTACACATCCTGGGATGACGTTAGGCCGAAGTAAAAATATTAGCCATAACTCTGAGCTCTCGATCCGCATCGCAAAAGAAATCTATCCTGACTTTGACGAGGCAAATATTTTTTGGGATTGTATCGTAGCAGAGGACGGTATCCAAGCGGCGTGCTTTTTCAAAAAACAAAAGGTCGACGGCATTTTGACTTTTGGCGATAGTATTGCAGCCACGATTTTACAGCAATACGAGACGAACAAACCGTTGGTCATTGGGAGAGAAAATCTGCTGATAAGTGAAGTAATGGGGTTTTCCACCATCGATCATCATCTAGCGGAATGCGGAAAGAAAGCTTTTGAAGCTTTTTATCATCACAAACAGGAAAAAATCTGCATCCCTCACCATTTCATAAAAAGATAAGTACAAAAGGCAGCTGGAAAATGGAATTCCAGCTGCCTTTTTTGTGGCTTTACAAGTAAAGCTTTTCCCAATATTTTTATAGTTTTCCAAATTTCCGAATGGAAAGCATACTTTACATAGCTGGAAAAGGAACTTATAATTAAAGTACGGAAAGGAAACTTTCCATAGCAGAACTATTTTACTAAAGAGTCAATGGTAACTTCGATCACTTGATGTCCAAAATTGGCTGCTATCTTATAAGGAGGAAAAAATGATGAAAAAATCAACGCTTTATACAGGTTTGGTCTATGTATTAGCTGGAATAGTCTGTTTAGTAATCGCTTTGACAACTGAGTTCCGACTTGAATCATTATTATGGGGTTTGGCTGGAGCTGGGATTTTCTCAGGTGTCATTGTGCTGGGGAAATATTTTTATTGGATGAGTCCGGAACATAAAAACCAATATCAAGATCGTTTAAAAGATGAGTCGGTTAACTTGAACGACGAACGGAAAATCATGCTGAGAGATAAAAGCGGTCGTTTAGCCTATATCGCTATGTTGATTTTACAGTTAGCTCTCATGATTGTCTTCTCCATTATGAGTATGCTCGGTTATATGTCCCCTTTTTCTAAATATGCTTGTGTTGGCTTGAGTTTATTGCTGGTCATTCATTATATTTTTGGAATCGTTGCTTATAACCGTTTGAGTAAAACTTTATAAATACGTAAGCATGCCAGTTGAAGCCTTCCTTCAACTGGCTTGCTTTTATTCGATTATTTTATCACTGCTTTTTTTGGTGAAACCATCTGAATAATGTAACGGTTCATCCCCAATTTTTCGAAAATCTGTACACTGCTCCCTTAGTCTTCAGAGATACA
Organism: Enterococcus hulanensis; assembly: GCF_005405485.1. Lineage (GTDB taxonomy): Bacteria > Bacillota > Bacilli > Lactobacillales > Enterococcaceae > Enterococcus_A > Enterococcus_A hulanensis. The sequence goes on from NZ_BJED01000012.1 coordinate 63,195, forward strand.
GTCTTAATGCAGCTTCCTACTTCATTGATGAATAAAACATATGGAATCCCTCAGTTTCCTTCTATTTTTACGATACCATGAAAACGTTCTATCATCAGAAGCTCTTAATTTCGCTTGTTGCTGATGATAGCTGATTCTTCATAATTTCCACCGATTTTCCGATGGAATCATCCAGATTAAACAAACCACTAGAACCTAGGATCAAAATATCAGCACCTGCATCAATCATCATTTGATAGGTCTTTTCATTACAGGACCCATCGATTTGAATCTCAAAAACTAACTTTCTTTCTTCGCGAACAGTTTTTAAAGTTCGAACTTTTTTCAAGCTTTCCGAAATGAAGGTTTGACCAGCAAAGCCAGGATCAACAGTCATGACCGTTATGATATCAAGTAAGTGTAGATAGTCATAAACTAAACTTAGAGGTGTTTCAGGATTCAAAACAACACCCATTTTCTTTCCATGCTGTTTAATTTTTTCACTTAATCGAAAAGCATGACCATTCAAATATTCCGCATGAATACTGATTACTTCAACTCCTAGGTCTAACAATTGGTCAACATATTCGATCGGATTGGTTACCATTAAGTGAGCATCTATAGGGATTGTTGTATGATCTTTCAATTGTTTAATAAACCATGGAGACAAAGTCATGTTACTGACATAATGTCCATCCATAATATCGATATGATAATAATCGACAGTTTGGTTCAAGCAATTAATTTGTTCTTCAAATTTACTGATATCCATACACATCAACGAGGGTGATATTTTTACCATTTTTTTCTCCTTTAACTTAGTAAATCCTTTAATTAACTGACTGTCCACCATCAACAACAACCTCTGATCCTGTCATAAAGCGTGAAGCATCTGATGTCAAAAACACAACTACATCAGCCACTTCATCAGCTGTACTGATTCGTTGGTATAAAGGAATTCGACTCCCCATTTCAGCCATCGTTCGTTCCGTAGCCTCTGCCGCATGCTCTGCCATTTGAGTATTGATATAAGCTGGGTGAACTGAATTGACACGAATACCGCGAGGTGCAAACTCGATTGCAGCAGCTTTTGTCAATGCAGAGACGGCACCTTTTGAAGCGGCGTAAGCAATTCGATTCTTCGAGCCTAAAAATGAAGCAATCGAGCTGGTATTGATAACGCTACTACCTTCTCCTAACAATGGAGACATTACTTTTATCCCTAAGAAAATACTTAGCACATTAACATCCATAGTCTTCTTCCAAAGTTCAACACTGGTTTCTTCAATCGTTTCGATTTTGAAAATCCCGGCATTATTGAATAAAACATCGATCTTTCCATGTTTTTTCTTAATATCAGCAGCCGCATTTTTCCAAGCTTCTTCTTCTGTTGCATCAAAGCAATAAGCATGAATATCATTTTGCGGGAATTGTTTAAGCAAAGCTTCAACGTCGACCGCGTTTTTATCATTGGCTAATACTGTGAAGTCTTGATCCAATAATTTTGCGACAACTGCTGTTCCCAAGCCACCCGCAGCTCCAGTAACAAAGGCAGTCTTCTTTTCTTCAGTCATTTTCAAAGACCTCTATTCCAAATTGGCGTGGCGATCCTTCAAATCATCCATTGTCATATTTTTTTCTGCCATCAAACGTAAAGCTAATACATCATGGAAAATCAATAACCCTTGTTCAAATACCGTGGTCATTGGTTGAATCGATGTAAAGCTCTGGTCGCTTTTCGACGGGCTCTCAAACTTGACGATATGATCTGCTAAACGGGCGATCGAACTATCAGAATTAGATGTCAAATGAACAATTTTTGCATTATAACTTTTTGCTTTTTTTGCGATTTCCAAAGGTATTACAGATTCACCCGATCCGCTGCCTACGACTAAAAGATCCTTTTTCGTAATCGGCGGCTCATTCAAATCACCTACCATGTGACAGGTGATATCCAAGTGTGTTAGCCTCTTAACTGCGGCTTCAAGAGCCAAGCGTACTCGCCCTACACCAATAAAGAATACTTCATCAGCTTCTAACAACACTCGGATATATTGATCGATCTCTTCACTTGAAATTTTTCCTAACAAATTGTTTAACTCTTCGATAACTGCTTGACTATCTTTATAATAATTTTTCATCAACCATCAACACCTTATTATAGAATTCTTTTTTTTCATGGATCATGTCAAAAGCATCAATTAGATCTTCTATCAATACCTTATGAGTAACCAGAGGTTTCAAATTCAACTGTTTAGTCGCGATTGCCTGTGCTGTGACCTGCCATTCATTTTTCGGAAAATGCTCATATATACTATTAAACATCCCGACAATCGTACCTTCTTTTCTCATAAATTGATCATAGGTCTTCTGTCCCATCGTCATATCTGAATGAGGATTCCCTAAAAGTACAACTCGCCCAAAAGTTCGAATAGATTGCGCACATTGATCAAAGGCAGCACTAGAACCCGTTGCTTCGATCGCGACATCAGCTAATTTTCCATCAAGAGTTTCTAAAATAAAAGCTTCCGCATCCTGTTCTTCGCTATTGCATACATAAGAAAAACCTAGCTCCTGAGCAAAAGAAACTTTGGTAGGATCAATATCAATCAGTAATACCTTTCCTGCACCATTGATTTGCGCCCATTGCGCCACCATCACACCGATGGGACCAGCTCCATAAATCACGACACTATCCCCAACACTTAGCTCGGCTTTATTGATCACATGCTGTGCTACAGTCGCAGGCTCCACCATTGCTCCTTCTTCATAACTCACCTGATCTTCTAAAAGAACAAGATTAAATACAGGCACGGCCAAATATTCTTCAAAACCGCCATCTGTTCTTGACCCGAAATAGTTGTAGTTTTTACACTGGGCATAATATCCAGATTGACAATATTCACATTCATTACATGGCAATAACGGAAAAACTGCCGCCTTTTTTCCTATATAGTCTCGATCGATATCCTCAGCTACTTCAACAATCTCACCCGCGAACTCATGTCCCAACACAGTCGGAAAATGGTACGAGCCAGTGACATAGACTCGTGGGATATCTGATCCACAAATACCGCAAGCCATCACATGGAGCAATACTTCTCCTTTTTTTGGAACAGGTTTTTCCTTTTCAACCAGTTCTAACTGATTAATTGCTTTTAAATCAACTGCCTTCATATGCTGTTTCACTCCCATTTATTTTGGAATTCCTAACACACCTAAGTACGATAATGAGATTCCTAAAACAAAGATAATTAAAATAATCAGATTGATGTTCACCTTTTTTCGCACTAGCCAATAAACAAGCATAGTGATCCCCAACGGAACGAGACCTGGCATCAAAGCGTCGATCACTTGCTCTTGAATTCCTAATTTGACCCCCTTGATATTCAAAATCATCGGAATCTCAATATTTACTCGTGATGCGGTCATACAGCCAACAACCATCAAACCAACCATACTGAAAATTTCTGTTAAACGCGCGATTGTTCCTTCACGCAGCATTGTTAAAATGAAGGATTTCCCTTTTTGATAACCTAATCGATACATATTCCAGCCAAAGCCTATCAAACAAATTTTATAGGCGATTTCAAAAAAGATTGGTCCTACATAACTACCGTCAATTGCCAAAGAACAAGCGATCCCAGCTAAAATCGGATAAACGATTCCTTGACTGACCGTATCTCCAATTCCGGCAATTGGCCCCATCAGACCTGTTCGCAAAGAATTTATGGTCTCATCTGTGATATCCTCGGCACCATTAGCTCGCTGTTCTTCCATTGCTGCCGCAACACCAGGGATCATCGTACCGATAAACGAAGGCTCGGTATTGTAAAAAACGAAATATTTCTTCAACTCTTTGACCTGACGCTCTTTGTCTTCAGAATAGAGTTTGCGAATAACGGGAACCATCGCATTTGCTTGCCCTAAAGCTTGGAGACGCTCATAGTTATACGCCGTCTCACTTGAATAAGTCAGTGCCCAGTTTTTTAATAATTCTTTTCTTGTTAATTTTGCTTCCATTTATGATTGCTCCTTTCCAGCAGGTTTCAAATCTAAGAATTCAGTGTTGTAGAAGACAAAGCCCATGATCGCAGCAATCGCGGTGACTGCCATAACATCCAATTTCAAATAAACTGCTAAAATGAAACCAAAGAAGAAGAACGGCATGATTTTTTTATTTCCCATGAAGCTGATCAGCATCGCAATCCCCAATGCTGGCATAATAGCTCCAACAACTTGCATCGCATCAACAAAGGAATCCGGAATCATGTTCAATAAGTTCTTCATTGGTTCGGCGCCGAAATATACCAAGATGAAAGCTGGTATCCCTGTAATAATGAAGTTCAGTATGCCTGATGGTACATAGTTCATTAATCGCATCGCGCGAATATTTCCATTATCTAAAAATTTCTCTGCTCGGTGGACCCAAAGTGCATTGATTGACATTGTTAATTGGAACGTTAAAATTCCAAATAAACTAAATGGTACAGCGAACGTTACTGCTAAACTCGGATCAGCTCCAGATAGAATCGTCATTGCTGTCCCAAAAACTGCAGCCACTGGCAAGTTTCCGGGCATCGTTCCGCCCGCAGTAATCCAGCCAAGATATGCCAAGTTAATATAAGCTGCTGCTTGCATCCCTATCATTGGTTCACCCATTGCCAACGCCACTAAGAATCCTGACCAAATCGGATACAACCATGATCTGGTAATTAAATGACTTGGCCACCAATTACAAACCGTTGAAATAATAGCAACTAAAATTGCAGATAAAAGCATGTTTTTTCCTCCTTTTTATACTGATGTCTCATTCTTTTCTATAAAATTATTTCTATCCTCAAGCCCTGCATCATTTCACTAATCTTTTACAGATATTTTGAAAGATCTGTTTCTTTCTGATCTGGGATAATATGGATCACTACAGGAATCCCCTGATCAATCAACTTCTTGAAAGTCGTCCGTTCTTCGTCAGACGCCGAAATGTTTTTGTACAATACACGTCGGTTAGCTTTGGCGCCCATTCCTCCAACAACAAGCTTGTCAATCGTGATACCGTTTTCTACCAGCTCCTCAATTGTGACAGGCGCTTTGACTAAAATAATCAAGCGTTTGTTTTCTGATTCTTGTTCTTTTAAAAAGGTCACTGCATCCATCAACCCTTTTACCAAGATATCGATTCCTGATGGCGCAGACATTTTTAAAATCTCGCTCATAAAATCATCCTTCGCCACTTCTTCATCTACGATCAAAATTTGATTTGCTCTTGTTTTTTTGACCCACGCAGTCATTACCTGTCCATGAATTAAACGATCGTCAATCCTAGTTAACACAATCTCACTCATTTTCTATTCATCCCTTCCGTAATTTTCAAAAAGTTCTTTGATGCCATCTTTTCCAACATTTTGAATATATTTCGCTAATTCATCTAAATCCATCGTTTCTCTGCTGCACACCGCTTCGATCACCATTGGCAAATTAACACCCGTAATCGAACGATAATTTACTTTGTCCTTCAATACCTGATAGTTATGCGCCGTTACGTTGTATGGACTTGCGCCAAAGATATCGCAAAAGACCAAAACACCATTTCCCTGCTCCAACGCTATCATTTTTTCTGCAACCTCTTCTTTATAACTTTCAATACTCGTCTCGTGATACAAACCAAGCGTATCAATGTTTTCGGCCTCTCCTGTAATTAATCTCAATGCAGAAAGATAACCTTCTGCAAGTTCACCATGGGTTAGAATTAATACACCGATCATTTTTCCACCTCCTCACCTAAATATATTGCAAACGGCGTGCCAACTTTATGAACAAACCAAAAGAAAGCCTCAAATCAACGTTTTGGATACAAAACGGATTCGAGACTTTCGAATAAACAATTTATTTTTTTAGTGTGCTATTGAATCAAATTTAGTGTGCTGTTTCTTTTCATCGAGTGTGCTGATCAATAAACTAAATTGGTATTAACTTCAATCAGCTCCATTAAATAGCTAATCTCACTGTCTTCTACAACGATTGCAAAACGATTTTCCAAGGGGACCAGTAATTCTTTCAAGTATTGGTACAATCCACGATTATTTTCGAGTAGCAGTTCTGTATCCTCGCGTAAAAATTGTTCCTTTCGAATCGCGCGTTCGATCATATTACTGGTATGGAAAAGGAATTTGATCCAAAAATCCTCGAAATGTTCAACTTGATAAGTATCCGCAATTTTTTTCGCTTCGATTTCCAACAAATCATAAATTGTCGCCCCATCGAGAAAGATCAAACTTTCCTCCAGAATACAGATGATTTTGCTTCTGCGATCATTAGTAAAAGGATCGAGATTCTCTTGCAGTGCTTTGACTTGGAAATCCTCGACACTATTACCGATATAAGCACTTTGTTCAACGATATCCTCTGACAATTCAGTGATTGACATTTTGGGTAATAGTGATTTTCTGGTGGCTTCAATGACCATCGGGGTTGTTACCATTTTGATCGTTTGAGTTGGAATCCCTGTCTTCTTAGTAATAATATCACCAAACATATTTAGCGAACCCATATCACTTAAAATCACGACGCCTTTTCCCTGATCAACCTTTTGTACCAATGCCGTCGCTTTTTCTAAAGTATCTCCGACCGAGTGTGATAACGGCATATTCAACCCTACTGCATGCTCCACATTCAAAAGTTGATTGGCAGTATTAGCTAGATCAGTTGCAGCGGTTTGTCCATGCATTAAAATCAGAACACCAATTTTTTTCTCTGTGTACTTTTCATTCATTGCTTTTAAATAGAGCGAGATAAAATATTTTTCACTTTCTGGTAATTGGACCTCCAGCTGATCAGAAATCTCACAACAGATTTGTTCAGCAACTTCAAGTTCTTTTTCTAACGCCATTTCATTCGGCTTTTTATGCGCCAAAAAAGAGTTGTCGCGGAAAGAATAGCCTTCAGTGATTTTTTCAATCAACGTGTCTAAGTGTAAAGCCAAACTTTTGATATTACTATCGTCTAAATGATAGTGCTTTTTCTGAGCAATCTTTTTTAAGATATTGACGGTAACCTCATAGTTTTTACGAGAGACAATTTTAAAGATTGCCTGTTGCTGATTTCCTTGCTTTTCTGCCAACTGTTGTGCCTTTCCATGAATGATCGACTTCAATGGCGAAAGTGATCCTTTGCCTTCTAAATATTTATGGTACGTTTCTAAAACATCATGTGAGACACTTTCCTCTTCATCCACTAGAAGAAACGGGTCTGTGTCTCGTTCTTCTTCTGGTGTGAATACAAATTCATCAATTTGCAGCAGTTTTAATTTTTCACGCATTTCATTATTAATCTCTGAGGAATGTGCATAATAGAACTGATCAATTAAATATGTTGAAAGATGTGATAGCTTTACTTGAATGATGGCTGAATTGCTAGAAATACTATCTACTAAAGCATTAGCGCATAACAGCTGGATATCATTTTTCATTTGCCCTATGTTTCCAACGGGATCGTATTGTAAAAAGAAACGAATCACATCTTCATTAACCTGCAGCTTTCGCTCGATTTTTTTCGCTTCCTGCTTAAAGCAAAAATAGATCAGTTTTATCTTCTCTGCTAAGCCGCGTTCCTTAACACTTGGCATAAAAATCTTCAGCGGAATACGTCGTAAAAAGGTGGATAAAATGTTGCCCTCGATTTCTTCAGTCGTTGCTCCTATAATCAGTACCCTTACCTTTCGTGGGTTGGATGATTCTCCCAAACGATAATATTCTCCACGATCCATAATCGAAAATAGCATTTCCTGCCCTTCCGGTGGTAAACGATGAATCTCGTCCAAAAAAAGAATGCCATTATTAGCTGAAGCAATCAATCCATCCTTATCCGTTTCCGCTCCTGTAAATGCGTGCTTTACATGACCAAAGAGATGATCCAATAACAAATGCTGATTATTCGAATAGTCAGCGCAATTGAATACCACGTAAGGAGAATCTTCTTTCAGCTTTCCTGCATGCTTAGCGTATTGATACATGAATCTAGCAAAAGTTGTTTTCCCTGAACCAGAAGGTCCTGTCAATAAAGAATGCAAACCGAATGGTGGATAAAGTAATGCAGCTTTGGCTTGTCTAACTGCATTTTCTAATGACCCGTCATAACCAATCAACTCAGTAAATGGATAATCGCTAAGGAATGTATCTTCTTTATCTTTTAACAGCTCGCTTAGTTCTTGAAAAGTTAGAGACTCATTTGAATCAACTACTTTTCCAAGTTCTTGTTCAATTAACGATTTTGCAATAAAGCAAACCGGTCGGCCAGACAACTTAATCACTTTTTCCTCTTCTACTAAACGATTTAAGTCACGACTAACGTTATAGCGTGCTATACCGATTTCCTCCGAAATGCTGGTAGAATCTATTTTGAGTGAGTTATTTCCAGATATGAATAATTCTGTTTGTTCACATAAAAAAGCAAAAACACTATCTTTTCTCCCCATTACCTCAACCCCCTTTATTAGTGACATTGTACACAGATTGATAAGCGCTTTCAACACGAGTTGATTTTTTTGCAAATTGAACAAACAAAAAAGTATTGCATAATTTGCACTATTGGAGCCTCTTGAAAAGAAAAAAACTTTCCATTTTAACCCATTCTATACAACATAAAAGACAAGAATGATTAATCACTCTTGTCTCACAAGCTTACTCTTTTTCAATTGGGAGCCAAATTTCTAAGCAGGCACGGTCTTCCAACGACAGATAGGTTTCCAGCTCTGGTCCATCGATTTTTTGATAGTCTGTTTGCGGCAGCCAAGTGTTGAAGATTTGCTGCTGTAATTGATAATACGCATTCGAAACATTTTCTGTTTTACGATAATCATAGGGCTCACTGACAAAAACAGCATATGTTTGCTTGGGAATCTCGATCGTCAAATAATCCGTCGCAGCATGTTGATTCAAAACAAAGCCGGTAAAATAGTTTAGATTTCCTGATTGCGGTTTGACAGGATTGGCCACAGCGAAATAAGGCACACGTTTTAGACCGAAAAAGTTTTTTCGTGTCGCATCGCTTTCCGCAAACATTCGCAGCTCTTGGTCGCTGAAAAAGGTTTCCCATTGTTTGCCTGTATTTTTAAATAAGTCATCTTCCAATTGATACGCGGCCATTTTCCCGACGACCGTAAAGCTCGGAAGCTGCTCAATTTGATAGTTCAATGTTTTCCCACCATTAATTTTGATATCCAGCCGAATCGGCGGAAAGAAATTGATTGCCGCTTTGAGGTTCTTTGCCTGGCTTGGTGTGATTCCGTGAAACTTGGAAAACGCTCGATTAAATGCTGACCGATTGGCATAGCCGCATAACTCGGAAATTTCATCAATCGAATGATCTTTGCGTAATAGTTCCACCGCTTCTGATAATCGGCGATTGCGTAAATAAGTTGAAAACGAATAGCCGGTTAAATACGTGAAAAAACGATGGAAGGTATATTCTGAAAGCAGCGCCTGTTTGGCTAATTGTTTCAACGAAACAGCTTCAAATAAATGATTTTCAATATGAGCCAACGTCGCTGAAAAACGTTCTAAATCCTTTGACATGGTTCTCCTCCTACTAAACTCTCTTTCATAAGAATAGCATATTGAGGAGAAGTTCCTAAACTTTTCTAAACCTTTCCAAATTTTTTGAAGTTCGATTATTTTTTTCTAACTGGAACCCAAATCTCAACATCATCTCCCTGTCCATAAACTTCCAGATCCGGTCCACCGGAAGTCATTTTCCCTGTCATGTATCCTTTGTTCAGTAATTCGTATTCTTTGGATTTGGGTGCCCACTTTGTCACAATCGCAAACTGTGTTTTTCCATTAGTTTTTCTCGTACAGGGAAAAACAGCCCATGTACTTGCCGGTACCTCGATTTCAAATAAATCTGACGGTGTATCCTTGGTCGTTGCGACAGCGATATAATAATCAAATTTTTTGGCATCCGTCTTATCAATATTATAGAAACTGGCTCCGATCAATCCAAACGGTTCGTGATCGATCAGCGGTAAGAGTGCTTCTTGCTTACCAGCCGCCAGAATCTCATTCCAGAATGCAGGACAGTCCTTCATTCCTTGCCGTTTTGCATTCGTTGATTCCTTTTTAAAGCCTACCAGTTTAAAGCTTTCTAATTCAACAATTCGATGTTCCATAATTAATCCCCTCTTTCTTTTCTTCACTATAGCAAAGCAGGCTTGCATTCCTTTTACCCTTTTTGAGGCAAAAAAAGAGAAGATTAAAACGAGAAATTTTAAAATAACACTTGATTATGATTTTTAATGCCTTTACTCTAAGTATAGAAGGCGCCTTCGGAAATGGAGGAAAACGATGAACGACATAAAATTTAATACGGTTCAACAGAAAATCAAGACAGATCATAAAAATATTACTGGGATCATTGTGCAAAAAAATAATCAACTGCTTTATGAAGAGTATTTCAATGACTGCGACGAGGCTAGTAATATCCATGTTTACTCAATCACCAAAAGTATTTTATCCTTATTATTGGGTATCGCTCATGAACAAGGGGCAATCAATGAATTGAACGGTCCGATTTTGGCTTATTTTCCGGAATATCAGCCAAAAAGCGCGACAATCAATAACATTACACTAGAGCATTTAATAACTATGACCGCGCCATATAAATATAAAAATGGTCCCCTTGCATATATCAAATATTTCTCCAGCAAAGACTGGACCAAGTTTACGCTAAAGCAATTAGGCGGCAAGCAGCCGATTGGCGTGTTTACTTACACCCCTTTGATTGGGCCGGATCTGCTCTCAGCGATACTAGCTCGCTCAACAAATCAAACGGTATTGGATTTTGCTCGTGAGAACTTATTTATCCCCTTAGAGATTAATGTCGAAAAGACGATCCACTTAAAATCGGCCAAAGATCAAATGAGTTTTAATAAGTCGACTAATTCAAACGGTTGGGTCGCAGATGACACAGGCTTAAATGCTGGCGGTTGGGGATTGACTTTAACAACCCGCGAACTAACAAAAATCGGAGAACTAATCCTAAATCAAGGCAGCTGGAAGGGACAACAGATTGTTCCGAAGAACTGGTTAGAGACCATGCAGAAAAAGCACAGTCATTGGGAACAAGAAGGACTGGATTACGGTTATTTGTGGTGGATCATTGATCCGGACAAACCAATCGTTGCGGCGATGGGCGATGGCGGCAATATTCTCTACATTGATCACGAGGAAAATCTGGTGATAACGATCACTGCTTTGTTCAAAGAAAATGTCTACGATCGCATTGACTTTATCCAGCAAGAAATTTTACCGCTGATATAAACAAAAAATCAAGCAGTTTTCTGACTGCTTGATTTTTTATTGGGCTTGACTCATTAATAGTAACTTGTTAACCGTATTGGCATTGCGGATCGTCACATGGTTATTGACTGAGGAGCTAGCGATTTTTGACCAGCGGGCTTTATTGAAGGTCTTGCGCGGCGCCGACCAAAAAATCACCTCACCATGATGCGCGATTTTTTCGTATTCTGGTTTTATTTCACCGACTGCCGCGAAGACTTCTTCGACTGTCATTGGAGCGATCATAAAAATGGCATAATGGATCGTTTCTTTCTCATGATCCCACCAATCAGGCGCGTGCTGTATTATCTCAATTAATTCATCAATGGCTACGACAGTCACTGGGATCGTTAAGCCGAACTTATCAGTAATCACTGCTTCGCAAGTTTGGATCAGCTCTGCTTTATTTTCGCTCGGGCTGGAAAAGATCACATTTCCGCTGTTAATATACGTTACAACTTCTGAAAAACCAATTTCTTCAAAGGCGCTTTTCAATAAAGGCATCGCGATTTTATTTTTACCGCTGATGTTGATTCCTCTTAACAGCGCGATATACTTTTTCACTATTCTTCCCTCACGTCGCTAATAATTTTTTTAATACATTTTTGTTCAATACATGGACTGTTAAGAATTTCCCTTGGTAATAGACCGCCCAATTATTGAAAATTCCCGGTAGGTTCTTGGCTTTTTCTAGGCTGTCCACTGGAACCAGTGTCAAGGGAATGTTTTCTTCCTCGCAATATTCCTGTACTTCTTTTAGTCCGTTGGGTATGAAGGGACATTGCTGGCTGTAAAAAATCGTCAATTCTTGATCAGCAATCGTCTGCTTTCTGGCCGATTCCGAAAATGCAGGAACAGTTCCATCAAAGGACAGCGCCATGAGCTCAAAACCGCCAGCGATTTGGTCAACGACTTCAAATCCATTTTTTTCAACAAACTTTTTGTCGGTTAGAAACGGTGTCTTCTTTTGCGAACTGATGACACAAACTCCTGATTTATTTTGCCGCTTGGCATCCTCAATACAATAATTCAGCAGATTTTTCCCATGGCCTTGTCCTTTAAAACTGCCAGAGACCCAAAGACAGTAGATATGCAAATAATTCTCGCCAACTACAGGTACCCAAGCCGTTTCCAACGGTGCATATTCGATAAAAACTTTTCCATTCGCGTCCAGCTTGCGAAATATGTGCCCTTCAGGCAAACGCTCCTTGAGCCATGATTTTTTTGTGTCGACACCGGCTTGATGCTTTTTACCGGAAATTGCGCAGCATAAGTGTTCAGCGGCAACATTTTTTTCTGTGATATTTATGTACTCTACCATCAAATCCCTCCTTCATTCTATTAATTCAAGTATAACATTAAGTAAACTTTCGCCGGATTGTTTATTCAATAGAAAAAAGCAGAAGTAAAATTCACTTCTGCTAGATGAACTATTTCTATAAATACATATTGTCGCCGGATTGATTTCCCAAGCCTGGATGCTTATCAAAGCGCACGACACCGACAACTGCCTTATCACCAACTGCCTCGACGATCTTAGCCGTTCCCAGATGGCCGAAGCCGCCGCATAATTCGATTGCTTGAACACCGCCTGCTACTAGTTCTTTTGAAATCTCCACTGCTTCCGCATAATCAACGACTCCTACCGTGGTCAGCTCAACCGCTGGTGTCGTCACCACTGAACGATCTTTTTTGCCATCTGCACCCTCTGCTACAAAAATAAATGCTGCTTTTAACATATGAAACCTCCTGATTTTTTATTTTCAGTCTCTTAATTAGCAGACTAATGGACTGTTAAAGTGTAATCACAAACTTCTTGGTATATTTTTCATCGTCCAGCAGCTCGATCGTAAATCCATGCTTGTCGATGATCGTCTTGACGATCGCCAAGCCTAAACCGCTGCCTTGAAAATTTCGTTCGGTTTCGTTTTCGCTGACAAACGGCTGAAAGAGCTTCTCGCGATCCTTTGGCGGAATCGGTGTACCATTGTCTGCGAAGATAATTTTAGTCTGATTATTTTTTTCTATAATGGAAATTGCCAGCTGACTACCTGCTAGATTATGCTTGCAGGCGTTGATCAGTAAATTATTAAAGACGCGCCGCAGCTCGATCTTGTCGATACTTTTCATGACAGGCTCTTCCGGCAGTTCTAAAAATAATTCGATCCGCTGCTGCTCAAGCATATCATAGTTATCCGCCACCGCCTCCTTTAATAAGAAATTAACTGCACACTCTTGCCGATTTAAACTGTATTCAGCTGCATTCAGCTTGGTATATTGAAACATCAAATCCAATAGCTCATTTGCTGTCAGGGATTTTTGATAAATAATTGAAGAAACTTCTGCTCGTTCTTCCGGTTCGACAATGTCCTCACTCAAAGCCTTAGAAAATCCGGTAATGCTGGTCAACGGTGTCTTTAAATCGTGGGCGATATTGGCGAACAAGGTATTTTGCTGTTTTGCGATTTTTTGACTTTGCTCTTCGATTTTTTTATCCAAACTTCGATAAAATGCGTAGGAAAAACAGAAAACTGCGACTAATTGCAGGATTAAACCAATAACTCTGAACAACACTTGATATTCCGGTTCATAAACTAATGTTTCTAAAGAAGCAAAGAATTCTTCAATCAATCCCCCTACCACCGAGAGACCAAAGAAATAAAGGATAAAGGAACGCAAAATCGCATTTCTAAGCTGTTTCATGAGGGACCTCCAAACGATAGCCTAACCCTCGAATCGTCTTGATCCGTTCGTTTCCGATTTTTTCCCGCAGCTTGCTCATCATGACTCGGACGTTATTATCACCTGCCAACGGATCTTGCCAGCCATGTTCGTAGATCTGTTCCTTGGTGAAGACTCGGCCAGGCTGTTCCATCAGCAGCCTCAATACGCGAAACTCGACAGCGGTCAAATTAATCAATTGCTTGTCAACATATGCGGTACAGGCATGCGTGTCTAAGGTTAAATTGCCGACGGTTAAATTATTTTGCCCCGGTTCATTGGCGACACCGAGCGAATAATATCTTCTCAGCAAAGCATTCACTCGGGCAATCGCTTCATGAGGATCAAAGGGCTTCGTCAAATAATCGTCCGCTCCGATCTCTAACCCGAAAATTCGATCAGAGGCCTCGACCCGTGCGGAGATAACTAGGATCGGCAGATTGCTGCTTTTTCTGACTGTACGGATCAGCTCGAAACCATCAATCTCCGGCATCATGATATCAACGATCAGCAGATCAATTTTCTTTTCTGCTAAAATCGCTAATGCTTCACGACCATTGACGGCTTCATAATGAGTGATCTCTTCACTTTTCAAGTACATCTTTAACAGTTTGATAATTTCCTTTTCATCATCTACATGTAAAATATTGTATCCCATCAGCCACCCCTGCTTTCTACGATTCATCACTAATAATTTTACCATAGTGCTCACGAAGGTTTTGCGTCTCTTCTTAGATTTCGACAGCCAAAACTTTCTCGTTGATTTTTTCGATACGGCTTTCAAGATTTTGTCCGATGTAGTTTCCTAATTGCAGAGCATCGGTGATTTGACCATCCTCCATAAAGAAAACCTGTTCACTTTGCGCAGCTACCTTTACATCGTGAGTAACGATAACAACAGTTGTTCCTTCTTCATTTATTTTCAATAGGATATCCATAATTTCTTGCGCGGCTTTGGAATTCAAGGCACCGGTTGGTTCATCGCCAAAAATAATCTTCGGCTGACTCATCAATGCCCGACAGATGCCCGCTCTTTGCAGCTGTCCGCCAGATACCTGAGTGATTTTTCGATCTCTCAGCTCTTGGATACCGACTTTTTTCATTAAGTCCTCTGCTCGCTTTTCAAGTTCTGCGCTTTGTTTTCGCTTTTTTAAGCTTGGCAGGATAATATTATCGATCAAAGAGAGATTTTTCAGCAACGTCGGCTGCTGGAATACAAAGCCTAATTGTTCTCTGCGCATGTCAGCTAATTGTTTTTCTGTCATTTGATCGATTTGTTGATTATTGACGCTTATTTTTCCCGAATCGACTTTATCCATCCCGCTGATTGCGTAAAGCAGGGTTGATTTTCCTGAGCCTGAAGGACCCATGATTGCGACGAATTGGCCTGTTTTCACTTGAATATTTACTTGATTTAAGACAGTGACCTGCTCTTCTCCTTCTCCAAAGCTTTTTACAATTTCTGTGCCATTTATGATTGTTTGCATTTTTTCTCCATCCTTTTCTAGTCTTTAAGATTTTCAGCAATTTCAATTTTGCCTGCTTGTGCCGTTACGATTCTAGTTGTCAAATAAGTAACGAGCAGCAGCAAGAGCGGACAACCTAAGTAAATTAGAGGACTGCCGATTAATTGAACACTGACTCCGCCTAAGCCTGCCGATACCAGACCCGATATCGTTTTTCCTAAAGTCATCGCCAAACCTGTGCCCAGCCCAATTCCTATCACTAAAATAGTCAGACTTCTTGCTAAATATTGATTTCTGATTTCCTGATTGGTAAGACCAACCGCCTTTAGTGTCGCGATCTCTTTTTTATCCTTGACTAAGAGCAGCTTCATGAACAAGGAGGTGATCAATCCTGTAATCAATACCGCCACCAGCGAAGCACCGATCGCGACCATCAATAAGGATTGGATCGTGGAGCCGAAAGTTTGATCGCGATACTGTTCGGCATTATTCATTTTGGCAAAAGGTAAATCTTCCTTATACTGATTCATTTTTTCCGTCAGCTTACTAGGATTCTTTAATTTGATAGAAATATCCGTCCAGATCGTCGGTGTTGTCCGATCTTCAAAAATGGCCTTCGCTGTTTTACCGCCATTGAATAGATTGGCGTAGATGCCGCAGACGATAAATTTTTCTTCTCGACCTTTGCGAATCAAAATGATCGGATCGCCAATTTTTTTATTATACTCATCCGCATTAATCGTCGATAAGGCAATCTCGTTGATTCTACGAGGTGCGTGGCCCTTCAAATAATTAACTGGGAATTTCTGATGATTTCCTAATTCGACTGACAGCACACCATTTTCCATGCCCGCTTCCTTGACATCAAAGTTTTTCGTTGAGATTTTACTGTACATTTCAACATCCGGGTCATTTGCCAAATAGTCTTCGATTTTATCCTGATTCTCAACACTGTTGGTCGACTGATACAAGCTGGTGGCAATATCGATTTTATGACTGAAGCCGAGGCTTTCCACAAATTCTTCCGAGGAGGCTGTGTGATAGACCAGCGCTGGAACGATCATAATAAAGGTAGATATTATGAAGACCAGCAGCATCGTCAAATAGATTTTTTTTCGATTCATGATATCGATGATCCCGATTCGTGTGTCAGTAGAGAAACATGCTAAGCGACGAAGATTAAAACGTGTCTTCGTATTGACCTTCTCATTGGCTCCGCTGAAACGGATTGCTTCAACGGCAGAGATTTTTTTGAAGCGATTCAAAAGAACATACACATAAGCAATCATTAAGAGCATGACTGCCAGCACACCCGCGACAGCTAAAATCCAGCTTAGTCCTTCATTCTTGCTTTCGCCCATGAAAAGCTTGATATTTTTTAACAGCAGATAACTTAGCGGAAGCGAGATCAAATAACCTAACAAGCTGCCGATTATGGAGATCGCCGCGTATTTTGCCAGATAAATTTTCTTGATTGCTTTTAATTGCAGACCAATTGCTTTCATTACACCGATTTCCTTATAATCTTCTTCGATCTTGGCCAGCAGCGTGAAACGAATACACATAAAGGTCATTAGAACTACTAGCAAACTAATCAATAAAAGAATTCCGATCATGATTCCGTCAGACATGGCATTGCCTAATTTGAATAAGCGATGTGTTCCGCTTGGTCCGTTGACCTCTAAGCCGGCTTTTTGATACGCGGCCTCAAACTGATTCAGTTTGCTGGGGTCCTTTAAGCGAAACTGAATGATGTATTCCAGTTTTCCCTTAAAAAAAAGTTCGTCATAGTCTGTTTGATGAAGTAAAAAACGCTTTGACCCAGCCATTTGCGAATTCATCGTGCCATCACGTAAAAATCCATTGATCGTAAATGTCTTTCCGGCGATCTTCGCCTTGTCACCGATTTTGGCTAATCCCTGCTTTTTGAACATTACTGGAACATACAGCTCTCCCGGCTTCGGTTGAATAGGTTGATTTTCCATATCCAAGAAATAATCAAGATTTTTACTTTGAACAGCCAGTCCGTTATCCTCCACACTGTCTGCCAAACTATGGTCTCCAAGTTCGATATCCGAACCGTTTAAATTTAAAAACTCCGCCACTTCATAGGTCGCTACATTTCCATTTGCTTCGACAAATTTTGCCAGCCGTTCTCTGTCTACCTCACCAGTGTGCATCTGCATATAATGAGGTGATTGGGATTTTTCCATCAGCGTATCAATGGACCCAGCCAAATTAACACTCAAAATCGTTGCTAAGGCCACTAACAACGCAGCTACAGTAATGAACAAAGTAGTGATTATCGTAATCAACTTTCTTTCCCTTACATCATTTTTTATAATCTTTCGATACATCGTGTATCACTCCTAATCCTTAATCAGATTTCCTATCTCTACTATAAAAAAGGAGTATTTCTCGAATGTACGAGAAGTATTAACCTAATATTAAACTTGCTGATTGGATGATTTTTCAGCTTAGCAGCTAGAAATCAGACCGAGGCAAGCTTTCAAGTGATGAATAGTCTCCAAAATAAAAAAAGTGACTTATTTCTCTCTTTTCTACTTGATTTTTCTTTTTTGTGTGATATATTTATCTCACGGAGTGACAAATATGTATCATTGGAGGAGTTAAGATGTCAAAGAAAAAAATTAGAAATTTAGTTGTTTCGGGAATTGGTTGCGTGATTGTTTTAGTGTTGGCTACAGTCCATTCGGTTTTATACAATGAGAGCCGCTTGGTAAAACCAACCGTTGTCTCTGAATATGTTTTTCGTCCGCAGGATCTGCCAATGTGGATTGCGTTAGTAGTAACGATTGTCTACGTAATCTATTTAGTAGTGACACTTTTTAGAGTAGTTTGGCGCAACAAGTCTCTGGAAAAGCACCACACCAGAAGAATTCACCCGATGCTTGGTCTCAGCGGATTTGCTGGCTTTTTGGGGCTGATCGGTTTTTGGACCTATCAGGAATTTGGTATTATTTATCCTTGCTTTGCCTTTGTATTCTTCGGCTTTTTCGGCTTTTACTTTGAAGGAAAATTATCGGATACTTTAAAAGATGAGCTTTACGAGGAAAATGAAAAAAAGGCGGAGCTAAAGGCCTACAAAATTGGGTTCATTCTACTATTCTTAACTATTTGGCTGATTGGCGGCGGGATGCTGGCCTGGAATCTTGAATGGTGTGCGATCTTTATGTTAAGCTCAATGTCGATGATCTTTGGAATTGTTTTATTCCTTAGCAAATACTTCTTATATCGATTTGAAACCGAGGCTGGATAGATGAATGTAAAATTCGAATGTCATTTAAAAAAGTATCGAACGTTGAAGGGTCTCACACAGGAACAACTCGCTGATTTAGTGGGGGTACGGCGAGAAACAATCATGCGTCTGGAAAAGGCTCAGTACAACCCTTCCCTGAAACTCGCATTAGACATTGCGAAGGTCGTTGAGACCCCTGTAACAGAATTATTTATTTTCGAATAGCAAGAAGCAGAGTAAAAGATACATATTTTTTACTCTGCTTTTTTCATTTTATTATTAATAGGTTTTATTTGATTGAGCCAATCAAGAGAATTCCCGCTGCAATTAACGCAGCGCCCAAACTGATTATCTGCAATTCTTTTCTTGTTTTTCGAACTTTTAGAATAATCAAGCCAGCGTAGATCGAAATTAAAACAGCTAGTTGCGAAAAAGTAAAACTTTTGGCTACTCCAATGATTGGAATGGTAAGAAACAAACTGATATTTGCCGCACTCCAAGCTATTCCTGTACCAAAGTTTTTTCTTACTTGCTGGTAATTTGTCTCCTCACGTTTTGAAAATGATAATGCAATCGATGAGAACCACATACCCAGAGATTGCGGAAATAGAACTTCTGCTCCGCTAGCCTGAAAAGCCTGCGGTAAAGTCACATAGATCGTTAAAGCGAAAGAGGATAGTAATAAACAAACGATAGCTTTGCCTTTTTTTGCTGTGTGCTGCTGATTTTCTCTCTTTTTTTCTAAATAAGAAGTTAAGATAATCCCTAAAATGATTAATAGTATCCCGCTCATTCCGACCCCGACCATTTTCATATTTGACCATTCTTTAAAAAATACGGCCGCAATAAAAGTCGTTCCGATTAATTGAGTCCCATTGGAAATCGGCATAGCTTCGGAGACTGGCAGTAATTGTAATGAAGAGAATTGCAGATATTGCCCTATCGACCAAAAACACCCAGAGAAAAATGCTGCTGCAAAGTGAAGCCAACCGTAAGATGGCTGTACGAACAGAGTAAAGAGTATGCCCATTACTAAAGCCATCGACGTTGTTCCTAAAAGCTGATTGATTGGTCGGGCATTAGTGAGTTTTGCGATGATTGGCATAAACCCCCAACCCAAAGCGGGTAACAGATACAAAATTGCCATGATATCTCCTAAATTATAAAGTTTCTGCTCAAGAAAAGACTGAGCATTTACCCAGTCTTTGTATTTGAGCTAAAATTTGAATAGTTCATCCTGTAAGGTTACGTTTTGATTTTCCTTCATTAGCTCCCCTTTGGTCATTTCAGGGAAAACCACGATGATTGTCGCGTCCTTTTCTGCTTTTTCCAATTGCGACAAATCTATAGAAGCCAGCAATGTTCCTGTTTTTACCTTCTGCCCTTGTACGACTTTGATTGAAAATGGCCGTCCTTTAAGCTCCACTGTATCTAAGCCCATATGGATCAGTAATTTTTCTCCAGTTTTACTTTCAATTGTTATCGCATGCAGTGTTGGGAAAATGCTCTCAACCACTCCTTCAATCGGCGCATAGACATTGCCGTCATGCTGACTTATCGCGTAGCCCTCACCCATCATCTTTGAGGAGAAAACCTCGTCTTTTACTGCTTCCAAAGGCAGAACGTGTCCATTCGCAACAGATTTCAGAACTTTCTTTGTTTTAAAAAAGAGCATCTTCTCATCACCTCTAGACTAATTCTGGCCAGTATTCTTTGTTGGCCTCGATCATTTCATCTAAAACTTTTTTAGCCACTCTAGCATTTGGAATGGTTTGATTTAACGTAAATGCTTGCAGCGCTTTTTGATATGAGCCTTCAAAATAAGCATCAACCAATAATTTTTCGGCTGCTACTTGAGCTTCCATCAATCCTTTGTGGAAGTCGCAAATAGGTTCTCTTAATGAAATTGGTTCAACCCCGGTCGCACCAACGTAGGCAGGCACTTCCACCACAGCATCTGGACGCAAGTTTGGAATGGCTCCTTGATTAGGGACAATCAGCATAAAGCGTCGACGTTCATCATTTAACAGCGAAGTCGCCATATCGACAATGTATTGTCCATGTTCACCGAAGTTGAAGTTCAGAACATCCTCTGTCGCTCCGTTCCGAATTTTTTCAGCCATTTCTTTAGTATTCTTTTCTCTGCCCTCCATAACCATATTGGCGCGAGTATAGTTTTTATCAGATTTCTCGACAACCATATCTGGATAAAGGTAATATTCCAAATAATTGTTTGGAATGTTTTGTGGGAAGTTCTTCGTGATTACCGACATCATACTGAATGCTTCTTGCCAAGTTTTGTCTCCCGCGTTGAAATCAGCCACCTGCATCTCTTGTGTAGTCAGCTTTTCAATAATTTCAGGCATGACATCTCTTTTTAATTCTTTGTCGTAGATAGATGTGTACCAGCCAAAATGGTTCAATCCATAATACGTTGGAATCCAATTTTTCCGATTATAACCATAATTAACCGCAATCGTTTCTTCTATCGAAATGGTCATGTCGCATGCATTGATCATT
The DNA here is from genome assembly GCF_005405485.1 of Enterococcus hulanensis. GTDB lineage: Bacteria > Bacillota > Bacilli > Lactobacillales > Enterococcaceae > Enterococcus_A > Enterococcus_A hulanensis. The sequence goes on from NZ_BJED01000012.1 coordinate 84,473, forward strand.
TTTGCTTTTGGATATTGTCGGCGTACAGCTTCTGAAACGATGGATTCAGGATTTGTATAATTCAAAATCCATGCCTCCGGTGCATATTTTTGTACATAGCCTACAATTTCCAAGAGGCCACCCATTGACCGCATTCCGTAAGCAAATCCTCCCAAGCCGCAGGTTTCTTGACCTACTAAACCATGACTCAACGGAATTTTTTCATCTTTTTCACGCATCTTCATACCGCCAACGCGAATTTGCGAGAAAATGAAGTCACAACCTGTAAAAGCTGTCTCTGGATCTTCAGTTGAAGATATAATTACGTCTTTAAAGCCTTCTTTTTTCAGCATGTATTGAATGATCAAATACATATCAGCATTTCTTTTGGCGTCAATATCATACAAGCGAATTTCTGAAAGCGGTAAGCGATCCGCATTGTTTAAAACTGCTTGAATAATTCCTGGCGTATAAGTACTTCCTCCGCCAGCAATCGTGATAATTTGTTTTTTAGTCATTGTCTACTTCCTTTCTATTGCTCCAATAATTTATTAAATTCTGCCATTACATAAGTGACTTCTAATCCAATAATGACTTGGTAATTTTTTTCTGTCGGTTTAATTACACCGCTAACCCCTAATTGTTTAATGCGCTGTTCATCAACAATCGATGGATTCTCAACTTCGACTCTTAAACGCGTATTACAACTGAAGGCATCAGAAACATTTTCCGCTCCTCCGAAAGCCTGCAGCATTTTTTTCGCCATGTATTCATAATTTTTACTAGCTAAATCTAATTCTTTTTCTTCTTCGACTGCTTCTGTTCCATATTCTGTTGCCGCTTCTCTTCCTAATGTTGAAATATTACGTTTCTTAATTAAATAGTAGAAAGTGAAATAATACAGTGCGAAGAAGACGAGTCCGATTGGAATGATCAGAATAGCATTGGTCGCTATCCTAAAATTAATCAGGTAATCAACGATACACGCACCGAAAGTAAAGCCGATTCGAATGTTTAACAAGTAACAGACGATCCCCGCTAATCCGGCAAAAGCTGCGTGAACAACGTACAGCATTGGCGAAATAAACATGAAACTAAATTCCACAGGCTCTGTAATGTTTGAGATAAACGATGTCGCCGCACCACTACCCATGATTCCTTTGACCATCTCTTTGTTTTCTTTGAATGCCGCACGATAGATCGCTAAACAGATAGCCGGTACACCAAACATCATGACTACGAAAAATCCTGATAAGAAAAGTCCAGCTTGCGGATCGCCGTTGATGAAACGAGTCATTTCACCTCGGAATACTTCTCCGCTGGGTGAAGTGTAACTACCTAGGTCGTAGTAAACATAAGTATTCAACACATGATGAAGTCCAAAAGGAATCAGCAAACGATTCAAGAACATGAAAATTCCGACACCAAAAGCCCCCATATTCACTAACAATCTGGCAAAGCTATCAATTCCAGCTTGAGCGAACGGCCATAAGATACCAAAAACGACCGAGGTAATAGTTTGCAAGATCATGACCATCGTCAAGGGGAACTTCTCACCAGCAAAGTAAGAAAACACCATCGGCAGTTTCTGTTCTTTGAAACGGTTGTAGGTCCAAGCTGCGATCAGCCCTGATATGATCCCGCCGAATATTCCCATATTGACAGCCGGATTCATGATCTCTAAGCCTTTTTTCAAAGTGGCAATCGCTAGGAATCCTGTAAGTGCCGGAATTCCCTTGTCCTTCGTCTTCGCAAATCCAATCGTTACACCAATCGCAAATAGAATATCCAAATTCCCAAATACAGCATTTCCGGCTGCTCCAATCACTGGGATATTCAACATATCGTCAGCTGAAAGGCGCATGATCAAGCCGGCCAATGGCATTGCAGCCACAGGCAGCAGCATCGCTCTACCTAATTTTTGTATGTTTGCTTTAAAAGTTGACATTTTTTTCTCCTCCTTAGGCTATATATCTTTGTATGTTGCTAACTCAATCAAACAATCCCTCTTAACCTGTTGTGCGAACTCTGAATGAATCAAAAATTCTACTTGATTGATTCTTGGATACACAAAACTCGATCCATTCAACAATTCTTGATCAAGATAAGCAGTGTGGCACATGATCTCGATCGATTTCTTTTCACGTAAAACTGACAATAAATCCTCCAAATATTCTTCAATAGAACAATCAATTTGCCGCTTCTCGAGAATCGTTTCTCCAACATCATCAAAATATGGTTCAAAATAATCTACGTGTCGAACTTCGTTTTTTTTCTCAAAATTTCCTCGAACCGGCAAATCATATTTTTTCGCCAACGCGATGACTACTTCTTGATTCATTCCAAAAGTATGTGTGTGATGATGGCTGTCTAAGTGAGTTGGAATTATTCCCGCTCGATAAACCTTTTGAATCTGTGCATTCCATTCTTGATAAAGTTGATCGCTGTCTACTTCAAAAGGTTGCGTATAAAAAGATAAGTGCTTAAAACTGTCACCAGCCATTAAACTATCCACATTTTTTAACAGCGGCTTGCCGCATGTCAGCGTCAAATGAACACCCACACCTAAATCAGGCAGCTCCCTTTTCAGCTTTACCGCATGGTCAAATCCTGGCATGTTCGCCATTAAAGTGGTTGAAGTTAAGATTCCACGTTGATAGGCATCCGCAATGCCATAATTCACACCATAGCTGTAGCCAAAGTCATCTGAATTGAATATTGCTTTCCCCATTTTTTCCTTCCTTTCTTTTTTATACTAAAAATAGACGCAACCTAATGAGCACAGAATTTTTCTCTGTGGTTCAAAAGGTTGCGCCTACCTAATAGTTACGCCCTATTATTGAATTCTTGCTAAATGGATCGCCAGATAAATGACCTCATTTTCTTGAACGTCCAATTGGAATTTCTCTTCAATCATTTTCTTGATCGCTAGTGCTGTTTGGTACGGCTGACTTTTTCTAAACGTATTGGTGAAAAAGCCAATATTTTCCGTTGGCAATTCTTCCTTATAAATTAAGCGTTTTACTAAAAACTTAATATGGATCATCATACGATGATAAGTCAAGGAATCCTTATCGAATTGGTAGCCATGAGTCTTCTCTAAATCCTGTAAAATCATCTTCGTCAGTTCTAAAATCTTCAAACTATTTAAACTATTGCGTTCGCCCAACTCTGCATTGATAATATGCATTGTGATAAATCCAACCTCATTCGCACCTAATTCCGTGTTATAACGCTGATTGATTAGAGCAACTACTTCATTCGCAGTCTCATATTCATCAGGATACAACAGCTTCATTTCCGGCAACATGATGGCTGACACTTGACTATCTTCTTTTTGCCGCTGGATCGCAAAATAGATATGGTCTGTCAATGCAATATAGATATTCGAGTCTAAAGGAGACTTGATCCTCTTTGAAATAAACTGAATAATCTCTTCCGAAAAATCTATAAACTCAATCGGAATTTGTGCTGCCATTTCACTAAACATTTTTGTTTTTTCTTTAGAATCTAAAGTAAAAAATTTATCTGCAAGAGTTGGATCAAATGTTTGATTGACGACGGCAGAAAAACCAATTCCTTTGCCCATCGCAATTTTTTCGATTCCCTCATCATCAATTAGCACCACATTATGGTTGATCTTTTTAACAACCTTCATCGTTGCACCGATCCTCTCTGTAGAATACTTTGAACCGTTGTTCTAAATCCTTTAAAACAACAAAAAACGACCTAAGGAAAGTGTCTTTCCTAGGTCGTGCCTAATTTAATAGTAACACCCTTTTTATTTACACGCTTAATATAGCAAATAAAAAAAGCGCTGTCAACGATTTTTCAAAGTCTATATTTTTTAATACTGGTTTTTACTAATAACAATATTTAAACTAAATAATTCTACTTTTTTCTAAAATAAATTCAGCTAAACTCCGGCATAGTTATCTTTTTATAACAGATAACCGAATAGATTCTAAAATTCAATATTATCCAAGACGCTTTTTTTAGTTAACATCGCAATTTATTATTTATTTCGTTTTAAAACAGCAAAGCCCATAGTCAACCATTGACCATGAGCTTTGCAAAAGTTTGATATAGAATTATCTAAACCAAAATTTATCAATCATCTGTTTCGCTTTCTAAGATATCCCCTGATTGAGCATCAACTTTCACTTCAGTTTCTTTTTGCCCATCCATTACTTTGACTTCCCAATAAGTGGTGCCTAAGTCTTTGTCTAAGCTCCAGTCGGTGGCTTTTCCAGCGCCGACATGTTTAGTCGCAATATCGGAAACTTTTTCAATACTTAAGAGATTTTCTAAATCCAGCTTGTCTTCTTTTCTTTTCACGCCTTCTTTATCTTCCATATCTAATTCTTCTTCACGTTCCTTAGAGACTTCCTTGGTGTCGGCGTTTACTCGTACTTCATATTCTTTGTTGTCATCGACTCCTTCGATTTTGTACAAATAGCTGCCAAAGGATGTTTCTAAATCAATCGATGTGATATCACTATCAGGGTAAGCCTCCTGATAAGCCTTGATCGCATCTTCTACGCTGACTTTAAAATTGGTGTTTGTTTCGTTACTTGCTTGGCTTTTGCTCGTTTGTGATGTCTTTTCTGAAGTAGAGCTTGAACTATTTGAACTATTTAAATCATCTGAATCTGAGTTGCAGCCGGCCAGACCGCCTAATAGTGCAACTGATAAACCTAAAATAATTATTTTCTTCAAAATATCCACTCCTTATCTCTTTTCTATCATTTTATAATCTTTACAAACCGATTTGAATCCGTCTTGCGCCCTAATAGCTTAATTAATCATCTCATTTATTTTATAATCTGTAAAATTTATAAATTATTTCAGCTTACAAAGCATGATATACTCCTCATCATTTTCATCAACGATCTCAAAACCGACCTGTTTGTACATTTTCAAGGCGTAATTATCTTTTTGAACAGCCAAGGAAGTTTGAGCGTATCCTTTTTCCCTCAAATGCTGCAGCATCGCCAGCATCAAAGCTGTACCAATCCCTTGTCCGCGATATTCCGGATAAAGTGAGATCGCGAACTCCGGTGTTTGATCGTCAATCGAACCAAATCCTTGGATGTTTCTGACCCAGACAGCCCCGACAATTTTTTCCTTTGTCTCAGCGCACAAACAAAAATCTTCTTGATAATTGCCAAAATCCTGAACATAGACATTCACAGCCGGATCATCAAGGACCGATCGCGGGATCGGATTTTTCTTATCCCGCTGAAAAATAGCTTGGTATAAAAATTCCTTTAACAGCGGATATTCTGCTTTTTTCAATTTTCGAATACGATATTCCATTTTCATCTCCTATATTCAACTTAGCGAATCAACATACGGATCAAGGCTAAAACCACTAAATGTACTGGATAAAAGCCATAAAATCCCCACTTCACCCATTTGGGCGAGTAGCCTCTTTCGCCATTGTAGCCATTTAATAGAGGAATCACCAGCAACGTTCCCAAACCAGTAAATACTTCGTATAGCGGAACCAAATCAGGCGCGGTGCTGTGCATCAAAGCTAATAACAAGGTTAAAAAAGCGGTCGTATAAGCAATCGGCCACCAGATCCCCGCCTGTTTATTTTTTCCTTTATAAAAACCAAAGATCAGCAGTAATCCAATCAAGGACCAATCGGAGAAAATTGTACTGACTGAAAAGAAAATGACCAGCAGAGTTCTTAATAATGGAGTTTTCACTTTCTCATAAGACATCATCAGCAGCAACCCCATCAGCAAGGTAAAAAAGATATTATTGACCAGCTCGATCGGACTAAAGGAATGACTACTACTAAAAAGCATGTGAAACGGGTAAATGGAGACTATCCAGAATACTGCCATTCTGCCAGCATATTTTTTTCGATTACGGGTATAATAAAAGCCCTCAACCAATAGATAAGCCATGATTGGAAAAGTCAATTTACCAATAAATTCAGTTAAGAAATATAAGATGCTGGATTGTTCATAAAGATTAAAACCGCTGCCGATATGATTTAACAACATCGCGACAATTGCGATTACTTTTAATCGAAAACCATCAATTGATTTGTTCATGCTGCACGTCCCTTCAAACTTGATAAATTCAGTATGACATAGATGAATCGCTAAATCCTGTTTTTTTATTGCCATGATGAAAAAGACTTTGATTATTATACTCTTTATTATTTTCAGCTAAGAATTTTTCCTATATACTAAAAGTATCAATCGATTGAAAGAAGGTTTAACATGAGACATGCCTTATCTTCTACACAAAATCGTCAAATTGAATTAATCGAACATCTGCGAACGGCTAACAACTATGTATCCGTAAAAAAATTGGCTGAAGCAGTGAACGCGGTTCCAAAGACCATTTTAAACGATTGCCAAGAAATTGAAGATCAATGGAAGGATATCGTTCAAATCGAAAGAAATGCGACCGGTGATTTGCATTTGAGTGAAAAAGACAATCATACGGTTCATGAAATTTTTTCTGATATTCTTAAAGAGTCTCCCACCTTTCAGCTATTAGAAATTCTCTTTTTCCAGCCGGGAAAATTACGGACGGATTTAGAAAAGGAACTATTTCTAAGTTCCTCAAGCCTCTATCGACGGATCGTTAAATTAAATGAAGGCTTAGAAATGCGGGGATTGCAGGTAGATCGAAATAACCTGATGCTTGTTGGTGATGAACTTCAGGTTCGCCTGTTCATGGCTGGCTATTTCTTGGAGGTTTATGATGTCTACGAATGGCCCTTTAAACTTGATCAACAAGCCATTATCTCGATGATCACTCAGGCAAATGAGCAATTCGATTTAAAACTAAGCTTTCTGCAAAAAACCGAATGTGCCTTTTTACTGGCGGTTAGTCTGATTCGTCAGGAACAAGGCTTTCACAGCACTTCGAAACGAAAACTGCTGACGGCTGAAAAAATCGCGCGTTATGAGCCGCCGATCAATCAGCTGATGACAGAATTTGACTTGCCAATCACTGAAGCCAAACGAGATGATCTGATTCAAACGATCTTTTGGTACGACTTTGCCTGGGATAATGCCGAAGAGGAAGTAAGGATCGAGCGGCTTTGCAACACCACGCTTTCTTTGATCATCAATGCTTTAGGCATCACTATTTCTGAACCGAGTCGTGAGAATTGTATTGGTTTATTGAAGTCTGTCTACAATTCTTACAAGGCCTATCCTTACGAAAAATACATTGCCTACAATCGTGAGCTCTATAATAGTCTGACGATCCAAAAGGATTTTTCTGTTTTCAGTAAAGTGTTGGAGAAAACATTGAAGGATCAGGAAGCGAAGAGCCATTTCCCCTGGTATTCGATGTATTATCATATGATTTTATTCGAATTATTTATTTACTGGGATGGCCTGCCTGAACAATTGGATGGCTTGCGAAAACCTGTTTCTACGGAAGTTTGCAGTGATTTGGGAACAAAGCATGCGAAGTTTTTAGCTTATTATCTGGATAAGAATTATCATGACAAGCTTTTGTTAGATATCAAAGCTGACAAAAGCTATTCTGAAACAGCGCCAGAATCACTGATTTCCGATCTTTATATAACCAATTTTTCCACCCCTGCTATTCCTGAGGAACGTCTATTTGTTTTGGAGGATGTTCCATCAGCAAAAACCTTATCTGCTTTGGGTCGGAAAATTGAAGAATATCGAATGAACACCTTGATTAAGCAATTGGCCTATTTGAATTAAGCGAAAAAAGTTGATTGAACAGTCCCGTTCAATCAACTTTTTTGTGTTTCATGCGTTTCAGTGACCAACGCTTCCAATTGTTCTAATAAATGTCTCTCGGTGCTCGCCAGTGTCGATAGCTGCTCGCTCAAGGCTGGCAGCATTTCAGCATCACCAGTATTTCCTAAGGTCCATAGCTCCTCAGCAATAGCATCCCATTCATCAGCCAGTTTGATAAATCCGGTGCCGACAGCAGTCAGCCCTCGATCTGGAATCAACTGATCGGCTTCTAGCAGAAATTGACCGTACAGTTTTCGAAAGATCCCGCCGCCTGTTCCACCGTCCTTACTGATTTGAAAATAATTCGTAATACCTGCCGTTTGCAGCTTTTTTTGATCAAACTTTTTCCATTTTTCTATTTCTTGCGAAAACTTGACGATGCCGTTGATCCCCAACAATTTCGCTGGCGGTCGCAGCATGCTTTCACAAGTATCTTTTATCGCCGTAATTATCATATCCGTCTGAGGCTCTTCATAGCTCGAAAAATCAAATTCAAAATATTTATTGTTAGCGGGAAATGGTCGAAAGCTGCTGCTGCGTGCCTGTTCCATTTCCTGATAACTAACCAGATGGTAGTCACTGGCGATGTCCCCTTTAGGTGTCCGGATCGGATAATCAGAATTATCGCGATCACTCACATAGAAAACTTCCTGCTGATCATCGTAGCCGAACAGCACTACCGCATGCCCGCCAAAATGACTGTGTGGGTCCAGTCCTAAATAATTCATAAAGGGCATGTCAGTGTAGATCAGAATAGGCTGCTTTTGTTGAAGTAATTTCTTCGTTTTTGTAAAACAGACTTGATAGTTTTTAGGCTGGCGGCACTTACTATTGATTTTTAAGCGCTCCGCGAGTATTTGCTCAAATTCGATCGGCTTGCTTCTGCCTGATACCATCGGTGAAGCAGCTAAATTAATATAAGTAAAAGCCAGTCCTGAGCCAATCCCAAAAAGCATGGCCTCTGATAGTGGATGCTGATAATAATCAAAAAGCTGCTTCAGTGCATTAGTAATACAGTGCTTGCCGCCTGAAGGCTTGAAGTCTTCAATAATAAATTTCACTGGGGTCCTCCTTTTAATAGAAGCTTATTTGGCGACCATAAAGCCTGATTCGGTGACCCAATTGTCAGGATTAGGGTCTTCGCCCGGTGACACGTGACCAATATTGATCATCGGACCGACGATTTTGTACTCGTTGGCTTCCAGCCATTCTGCGATCGTCTGCGTTACTTGCGGCATTTGATCAAAGCTGCCGCTGAAGGTTACTGACGCCATGATGAAGGCCGGCGCTTTTTTAAATTTCGCGGTCTCCGTATCTGGGTATTCCCCTACCACACTTGTTTGAACCTCCACATCCGCATTTTTTTCAACATATTCTACATCATGGAAGAGAGTCATATTCAATGGCGGCTGCTTCATTTTGGCATTCGCTTCTGTAACTGCCTGCTGCAGCTTGAACCACAGCTCTCCTTCTGACATGTAATCCGCGATCACTTCACGAACACTAAGTACATTTCTTTCTGGAATCTCCTTAACTACGACATTGTATTGAGTCATATTTTTTCCCTCTTTTATGTTTTGTTTTAACAGGGAAACCATTCGCTGTTTTTTCAACAGCTCGTCTAGATCCTCCTGCAGTTTTTCCTCTTGGAGATTGTAATGCTTTTCTAAAAAGTCTAAATCATTGGTTTCAATGATCTCTTTGATTGTTTTTAACGGCAAACCCGTTTGCTGCAGCAGCTTGATCTGATTTAATTGCGACAATTGTTCTGCTGAGTAGTAACGATAATTGGTTTGATTATCGATTTTTTTCGGTGCTAAAAGCCCTAAAGCGGCATAGTGATCCAGTGTTCGAACGGTGGTATTGGATATTTTTGAGAATTCTCCGATTTTAAACATAGTTTTTCTCCTTTTTCGTTTCGCTAGCTTACCTATAGTATAGAGTCACACGTAACGTGGGAGTCAATCAGAAATTGTAAAAAACTAAAATCTCCATTCAGAATCAGAAATTTTCTGCTGATCTACTTTATATATAAAAAGGCAGTGATCGGTTTGATCACTGCCTCGTCATTTCTATTTCAACATCCGCTCCACCATTTTCGGCGATATAAAGGTTTTCTCTGAAAGCTGTTGAATGGATAGGCCGGTAGCGCGCAGCCGTTTCATCATGACTTTCATGTCTTCACCAATTTCAACGATGTGCTTGTCTGGGTCATACAGGCGTATGACTTTTTGTCCCCATGGCATTTCCAGGTCTTCGCCGACACGTTCGACCTCCAGTGCGGCAATTTTTTCAAGAAAACCGTCGAAGTCCTCTTCTTCAAAATACATTTCGGCATCGTTGCCATGGTAGCTGAAAAAATCACTGGTACAATCGGTAAATGTTGACCACGAGCTTTCGGTCTGTAAGGCTAAGCCGCCAGTCAATGTAGCATTCTCTCCAAAATCAGCGATCACCCGAACACCGATCACTTCGGTATAAAATCGTTTAGCACGTTCGATATCCTTTACGACTAGCATTGGACCTTTGAATTTCATTTTGTCTCCCCCTACTAACTATATTTCTAGTTAAGTTTAACATGCGGAGATTTAGATATGCTCGCTAAGCTTGCCGGATTATGCGAGCTTTTATTCGCTAACAGGTAAAACCCATTCTGCGTTTGACTTCGATCGTATTTTCTTTGCTGGTTAATTTTTCTAATAAGCGAAAAGCGACATCCAAGGCAGTTTCCGGTGAGGAGGAGGTAATGATGTTTTGATCCTCCACGATCCGTTCGTCTGATTTTACCTGAACACCCATTTCCCTCATTTTTTTTTGCCGCGGATTATTTTCAAAACGGTAGGTCGTTCCGGTGCGGCCATTTAGCACCCCGCTTTTTGCGATGGACAATCCGGCGACACAGATCGCTGCGATTGGTTTATTCTGCTGATCGAACTGGCGAATGACGTTTAAAAATTCTTCGTTGAAGGCATCCTCATAAAAATCGGCTTCCTCAAAACCGCCGGGAATCGCCAACGCATCAAACTCGTTGATGTCGATCTCTTTTAGCTGGCGCATCGGAATACAGGAATATCCCCATGTACACGCTAAAACTGGATGCAAGCCAACCGAAACTAGCTCGGTTGATCGGTCACCTTCATAAAGATTCCAGCCAAACACATCTGTGAACACACTCGCTTCATAGGATTCAAAGCCGTTGGCTAATAGCAATAATATTTTTTTCATTTGAGTTCCTCCCTTTCGTTTCATTTATGATAAAGTATAACTACTTCATCAGACAGTCAGTTTTTAAGCTGTTTTTGTTTGACTGCTTTATAATCTAAAGAATTTTTATTCTTTCACTTAAAAAAAGAAAGAAGGCATGGAAATGGATGAGACCGATAAAAAAATTTTAAATCTCTTGAAAGAAAATGCTCGTGCGTCCTACAGTGAGATTGCTCAAAAAGTAGCCCTTAGTTCTCCCGCCGTCAAAGAGCGGATCACGAAGCTGGAGGAATCAGGGATCATCGACAAATATACGATCAACATCAATTATCAGAAAATGGGAAAAAGCATCACCGCCTTCATTATGTTTGAAACGGTCAATTGCAAAGCCTTCCGCGAATTTTGTTCAAATCAGCCGATGGTGCTGAAGTATTATCGGATCGCCGGGTATTACAGTTATCTGGTCAAAGTCGTTGCCGAGAATATGGAATTGCTGGAAGCCTTTATTGATGAAACGATGCGCTTTGGCACACCTTCCACCCATATCGTCTTTTCATCAGCCGCAAATGATACGGTTTAAATGAAACAGCCGCTCAGAAAAAAACTGAGCGGCTGTTTTTGTTATGTGAACCATTAATCGACAGATTTCAATGCCTCCAACATATCAACATTTCGTAAGCGTCGATTTACCACGAACCCTAGGACCAATGTGACTAGAGAAATAATGGCCGCCGGTATAACAAAACTAGTGACGGATAAAGCTGGATTGAACATCACATCGTCGGGAGGAACCACGGTAATGATGTACCGGTGCAGCAGCTCGCCAACGCCGAAACCAGTCAAGATTCCCATTAAGGTCAGTAAAATGGTCTCGCGATAAATATACAGCGTGACTTCTTTATCATAAAAGCCAAGAACTTTAATCGTCGACAGCTCTCTGATTCGTTCGGAAACATTGATGTTCGTTAAATTGTAAAGAATTACTATTCCTAAGAGTGCTGCGATGATAATCAATACCGTCATGATTTTATCCAATGAATGGACGATCGTATCGACTTGGTTCGTCAGCGTCGTATTCTGAACCACACCCTTGACTCCGCTTAGGTTAGTAAATTTAGCCGCTTGTTTTTCTGTGTTGCTTACCGTACTGGTTTTTAACCGAACTAAGTAAGCATTATCTTTTGGCTGTTGGTCAAACGTCTTTTGATAGCCTTCTTGACTCATAAACGCGAAGTGGCCCATGTACATTTCGGTGATCCCGCTGACTTTCATCTCACGCTTTTGATCATTTTCGTCCTTTAAGACAATGGAATCGCCTTTTTCAACATTTAGCAATTTGCTTAATCGCTCTGAAATGACTACGCCATTATCCGGCAATGCAATTTTCTTACCGGTTTGACGATTTTCAAGCTGGATATAGTCGGAAAACTGCTCTTCATTACTTGGAACGATTAGTTTGATAGACTGTTTGTCTTGATTCGCTCCAGCTACTTTACTCATTTCCTCATAACAAACAGCTTCCTTTTTATCAATCGACGAGCTGTTCAATAAATCGTCAATTTCTTGCTGCTGATCATCGGTCACATAATTGTTTTCTGCCACGATCATATCATAGCGAATCAAGTCCCCAAATTGCCGGTCATTGATCCCACTGATCGAATGCTGCACACTGAAGCCTGCAAAAAGCAAAGCAACCGCACCGGCGACACCAAAAATAGTCATCAGCATTCGTTTTTTATAGCGGAAAATATTGCGCGCCGTTACTTTATGAGTGAAGCTCAGGCGTTTCCAGATAAAAGTGATTCTTTCCAATAAAATCTTTGAACCAGCCGTTGGCGCTTTCGGCAGTAATAATTGTGCCGGTTTCTCTCTTAATTCTTTTACGGCAACTAGCCACGCAGGTAAAACCGCACTGAACAGCGCTAATAATAAGGCGACCAGTGTCACCTGCCAATGGAAGTGCATTCCGATTTTAGGAACAGTAAAGCCGGAATGATAGGCGTTATAAACGATCAGCGGCAATAATGTGTGGCCTAAAATCACTCCTAGAACCGTTCCGGAAAGACTTGAAACCAAGCCATAAAACGTAAATTTTTTCATGACATCTCGATTGTCATATCCTAAGGCCTTTAATGTTCCCGTATTCGTCCGCTCTTCCTCGACGAAGCGTGACATTGTAGTGAACGTCACCAAGGCTGCAACAAAATAAAGAAAAATCGGGAAAACATTGGCTAACGCATCAACGATAGTAGAAAGCGAACTATAAATCTTATACCCTTCACCGCCGGGAATTTCGCGCCGACTGTTTAAGGAATATTCTGGCTCCTCTAAATGCTCAAGTGTCTCTTGGGCTTCAGTCAATCGCTGTTCATTTTGATTGATTTCGGCTTCTGCTTCTCCTTTTTTCTTTTGGAAGGCTTGATTTTTTTCCTCATATTCCTGTTCCTTCAGTGCCAGCTCGGCTTGAGCGCTGGACAATTGTTGGCTGGCCTCGGCTGGTAATGGAATATTCTGTTCATTTGCTTGCTGCATTTTTGCCTGAAGTGCATCTTTATTGCTGTCTAATTGCTGCTTGGCTTCATCCAGCTGCAGCTGAGCAGCAGTGATTTCCTGTTTCGCATTATCAATGCGTTGCTGCCCGTCAGTGATTCGCGTTTGATATTCTTCTTTAATAGAAGATAAGCGCTGGGCAGGCTGACCTTTTAAAAGCTCCGTCAGATCATCTTTATGTTCCTGTATTTTATCGGTATACGCTGTCGAATAGGGATCTAAGTTTTTAGTATCATCAAATGTCAAGCGCGCCAGCATATAATAATCCACATCAAAAACATTTTTAGAAACAACGGCATAGCCCTTTAATGCTCCAGTTCCAGCAGTCGACTGGCCTAAATTGACATTCGATAAGATCTCACCTGAATAAACAAAGCCGACGACCTTAAAGTTATGGCGTTTTAAGGTTGAACTGCTGGTCTGATCCTGCTTTTCGGTAAAATCGATCTGGTCACCGATTTTGTACTCGTTGGCATACATTTGACTAAGGGCTATTTCATTGCTTTTTTCAGGCAGCCGCCCTTTCGTGAGCTGATACTCCGAAACATTGTCAGACGCTGAGAATAGTCGCACACTATCGTCCGTGTCCTTAATCACAACATCCTTTAAATAGCCATACTCAACTTTTTCTAAACCCTTAGCCTGATCGATCAGCGCTTCATCACTTTTATCGATCCCCAGCCCGCCTATGACGGTAACATCAGCAACATTCAGCTTTGCAGAATAATCCTCGCCGGTCGCCCGCATATCCGGTCCCGTTACTTTTAACCCTACCAATGCAAATGAACCTAGCATCATCAGCCCCATAATGGATACGAAACGTCCTTTGGATTTAGCAATTGATTTAAAAATATCTTTCCATAATTTTTTCTTCATTTTTCCTTCACCTACCACTCAATATCAGCAATTTTTTGCGGGTTATGATTAACCTCGACTGCTTTGACCTTAGCATCACGCATCCGTATGACTCGATCGGCGATTGGAGCGATCGCGGCATTGTGGGTAACGATGATGACGGTGGCCCCTTGGATACGACTCATGTCTTGTAAGATTTGTAAAACTTGTTTTCCTGTTTGATAATCCAATGCACCAGTCGGTTCATCACAAAGTAGGATCTTAGGATTTTTGGCGACTGCCCGCGCGATGGCGACCCGCTGCTGTTCACCACCAGATAGCTGCGCCGGGAAATTATTTATTCGCTCTGCCAAGCCGACCTCCTGCAATACTGTCACTGGATCAGAGGCGTTTTTTACAATTTCCGAAGCCAGCTCGACATTTTCTTTTGAAGTCAAATTGGGAACTAAATTGTAAAATTGAAAGACAAAACCAACTTCTTCTCTGCGATACTTTGTCAATTGCTTCGAATTGTAATTTGAAATATCATTCCCATCGATAATTATTTTTCCAGAATCATTTGAATCCATTCCTCCTAAGATATTTAAGATGGTCGACTTCCCGGCACCCGAAGCGCCCAGAATAATGGATAACTCACCCTTTTCAATTTCAAAAGAGATATTTTCGTTCGCGACAATTTCACTATCTCCCATCTGATAACGTTTATAGCTGTTTACTACTTCAATGTAACTCATATTTGTACCTCCTTAAATTAACAACGTGTTGATTTATTTATAGTAAGAGTATAGAATCAAGGTGACAGGAAGACAATAATCAGTTTTTGAAAAGTGTTGATTTAAGGTTTTGGCAAGCGTTATAGCTGGGGATGAGCTTTCTTAAGAAATGCAGGCCTTTAACAAAAAAATAAGGAGGAAGATGGAATTGGCAAAAGAAAGAAGTACGCAAACAAAAGCAAAACTTAAAAATTCTTTCATCAAATTAGTGAAAGATAAAGGCTTAGACAATGTGACCGTCAGTGATTTGGCGCGCGATTCGAAGATTAATCGCGGAACTTTTTACCTTCATTATTTGGACAAGTATGATCTAATGGAAAAATTAGAGGAGCAGGCCATTAACGATCTAAAGCAGATTTTGCTATTTGATAAAAATACCGAGAATTTGAATGATCCGATCGAGCTGATTCCCTACGATGCGATCCTAAAGGCTTTGATCTATGTAAAAAATGATTTTGACTTTATCAAAACTTTGGCCAGCGACGGGGGCGATCCTAACTTCATCCTGATGATTAAAGAAATTCTCAGCCAGATGATCGATTCAAAAATCCAGCAATCCGAAAAGCTGACCTTCTCGCAAAAAATGCTGCCGGAAGACTACGCGAGAGAAATCTTATTATCGAGTATGGTCGCGATCTTGGTTTTATGGATCAAAAAGGATGCCGCTGAGACGCCAGAAGAAATAGCGGTGATGATCACCAAAGCCAAACAAATCTCCCCTTATGAACTATTGCTTTAAAGCAGCTAAAAAGCGTTCAGGAATTGACCTGAACGCTTTCTTTTACCCTATTTTAAACGGCGGATGCTTCAAGGCTTTTTCTGCCAAACCGATCAAGAGCTGCTGATTGTCATCGGCGGCCACGCGATTGTTTTTTAAGGTGCCGCAAGCGCGGCAGCGATGAATGATTGCCCATTCGCCATCGGCCTTTGCCCAAATACTGATCGGCTCCATTCGTCCTTTACACAGCGACGCGCGATCTCCTGGTCGATTGTCCACATGCAGACTAACCAAGCAATGAGGACAATGATTACGATGCTGGCTTCCTGCACTTTCAGGATTAGCCGGCATCCCGCATTCCTGACAAATAAAGCTTTCGCTGCAGGCAGTATGTTGATAATTGCTTTTTAGCTGGCGCGCAAACTTGCTGATATCCTTTAGCCAAACTTCTTTTTCTCGTAAATACGCGGTTTTGTCATTCGTATATTTCGCTTCCGCGTGAAGTTTAAGATAGCTTTCCCAACGCTCTGAGGACAGCTCGCCATTTCGCAGCGCTTCTTTGACTGCGCAATCAGGTTCGCTTTGATGACGACAGTCGTTAAATTTACATTTGCCAAAATAGCTTTCAACATCCGCAAAGCTTTCTTCTAAACCTTGACGGACATCCCACATCCCGACTTCCCGCATTCCCGGCGTGTCGATCAGCTTCGCGCCATTTGCCAACTGGAATAATTGACGATGACTCGTGGTATGGCGGCCGCGGCCATCTTTTTCCCGGATCGCACTAGTCGCCATGACCTCTTTGCCTAATAAGCGATTGATCAAGGTCGACTTGCCGACACCGGAAGAGCCAACTAAAACAGCGGTCTTTTCTGGCTGCAAGTATTGATTCAGCTCCGCTATTCCTGCACCGGTTTGTGCGCTGATGGCATGGACTTCTGTTCCTAATGCGATTTTCTGAGCCGCCACAAGCTGATCAGAATAGTCTTTCTCTGTATCTATCTTCGTCAATAAAACCAGCGGGATCGCGCCTGATTGCCAAGCAAGCGTCAAATAACGTTCCAAACGGCGCAAGTTAAAGTCATGTTCAATCGATTGCAGGATCATCACATAATCAAAATTAGCGGCGATCATCTGCTCTGTGCCTTTAAAGGAATCCAGCCGTGACAAGCTCGACATCCGCGGCAATGTACGATAGATGATACTTTGGTCTGTTCCCCGCCAGTCAACAGCGACGTAATCACCCGTTGTTGGATAATCGGACGGTTGATCCTGATAGTGGCTGCGTTTGATCCTTGCTAACCCTTTTTCAGTTTCTGTCGTAATTTCAAATAGGTCCTTATAAACAGCTGTGACCTGTGCGATCATTTCAGCTGGGTGGTTTTCGATAATTGGTGTATTCATAGATTTGTTTTTCTCCCATTGTCTTATTCTTTCTCCTTTGTCGTGAAGCCTCTATTTCCGATAGCATACATCATGTCCTTCTTTCGTTAATTTTTTTACTATGATATCTGCCGCGAAAATAAATTTTTCACCTAAAAAGTATCAAAAAGAATCCGGTCTTCCTCGCTCCAGCTTTTTCAAACTGCAAAAATTGAAACGACAAAAAAGACGATAGTCATACTATCGTCTTGAGAATACACTTTTCCCATTCATTCGACAGATATCACTTCCACAAGCACACCAAATAAAACGCACTTTATTCGGCTATTCAGCTTATTGATTAGATACCTGTGACACTCACAAAACATGCTCCATTCATTCATAGGTGGTTGATTTATTTTCAAGCTCAGTATAGCAAATCATAAGATGGCAAATCAACCTAAAATTCTTTTTGCTAATAATTCAGCTCATCTAACAGCCGCAAAATCTTCCGAGCAGTAGGATAAAGAACCGATCCGCCGCCGATCACTGTCAGCTTTACGACCTCCATCACCTCAGCCCGCGTGATCCCGGCTTTTTGACACTCCTCTAAATGATAAAGAATGCACTCATCACATTTCGAAATGATGGAAATAGTCAGCCCGATCATTTCCTTTTGCTGCTTATCAAGAACATCGGCTTGATAGGTTTGAGAATCTAGTTCGCCAAACTGCTTAAAAAAATCATCCTCTTGGGCCAAACGTTCATTGTAGACTTTTCTTTCACTGCTTTGTTCCAAACTTATTCGCCGCCTTTCGTTTTTTACTCTTTTAATTATACAGCTTTAGGCAAAAAAACAGCCGAAGTTTCGGCTGCTGAATGGGAATTAATCTGTTGTAAGCTCGATCAGGTTTCCTTCGGGATCTTGGATGACTGCTTCATAGTAGCCGTCGCCGGTGGTTCTTGGTCCGTTCAATAATGGGAATCCGTCTGCTAAGAATTTTTCAACAAAGGCATCGACATCCGCTTTTGTCCCGACTGAGATCGCCACATGCGTATAGCCTAAGCTTTCCGCCACACGATTTGAGAGATGCTGCTTAGAAGTCAGCTCCAAGCGGCTGCCAGATTCAAAGCTGACAAAATAAGATTTAAAGCCGGTCTTTTTATTATGATAAAGCTCTGTACTGGTAACATTAAAGTAGTGCTCGTAAAATTCCTTCATTTTTTCCAAGTCTTTTGTCCAAATGGCTACGTGTTCGATATGCATTTTTTAGGTTCCTTTCCTATTTCCAAATTTTAGTGAGTATTTATCTTTTGATAATTCTTGGTTCCTTGGCTGTGTGAATCGTTTTTTGATCCGATAAAATATAATCGATCACTGCTGCTCCGATTTCATCCGGCAAAAAATCGATCGTAGAAAAATTCAGCAGCTGGCTGTATGCCAGATTCCCTTCGCCGATGATTTGGTAATCCTTTTTATGGGTGAATCCTAGCTCCTGCAAGGCACTAATGATCCCTGCAGCCGTATCATCCGCATTGGCATAGATTATTTCAGGCAGCGGCAAATCGCTATAGGTTTCCTTCGCCCAATAATAGCCGCTGTCATAGCCCTCCACTCCCGTAAAGAAATTCTGCCCTTCAACCACTTCACCAAAATATTGCTGGTAACACTCTGCCTTGTCTCTGGCACTGGTGCTTTCAGAAAGCGGCCGCTTATTGGTGAAGCTTACTTTTGAATAGCCCTGCTGCGCCAAATCCTTAAACAGCTGCTCGTAAGCTTTTTTTCGATCAGGGTAGATCATGGGAATTTTAGGATCGGCGACCTTTTCCGTGGAAACGATCCGGCCTCTGGATTTGAGCTTGGTCCAATTTTCTAAATTACTCGCGCGGGATACTAAAACCAAGCCATCGATCATACGTTTTTCAAGTAATGAGTAATACTCGCTTTCCGTTTTTTCATCATAATAGGTAGGCAAAAGCAGCACCTGATAGCCCTTTTCCCTAGCATGAAACAATAAACTATTGACTAAACGATCATAGCAGGAATTATTGTAGGGCAAAGTCACACCCAGCGTATAATTCTTGCCGTTGCTTAATTTCACCGCATTCCCATTGACCACATAGCCGGTCTCTTCCATGACTGCCTGTACTTTTTCTCGAATGTCTTCAGACACATACTGATGATTATTGATCACTCGTGAGACAGTAGTTTTCGAAACGCCTGCCATTTTAGCGATATCACGAATATTTACCAAACGCCCACCTCCTAGCTCTAGCTTACACTAATTCCTCTAATACGAATATAAACTATGGGACGCGTCCCATGTCAATATTTTTTATTAAAAAAAGGAACAGCCGCTTCTTCGACTGCTCCTGCATTCTATTCTGATGGCTCTTCCTCGAAAATAACCGCCAAGTGCTCCTTCTTCTCGATGTCCTGCAACATCGATAAACGATACCCGTCATTTACCACGATCGTAAAATGCCGATCATGACGTTTTGACAGCAGCATCAATTTTGTTATCATGGGCAGCTTCAAGTTGCCGTTGATGATTAGCTTGCCCTTTCGCTGCAACAGCGTCCTCAGCTGATTCATTGAGGCCTCAACATTTTCATGCAATTCCTTGAAGGTTAGAAAATACAGGACCCTTTGCCGATCACTGCCCAGCAGAACCCGTTCTTCAATCAAGCGATTGTTGGCCTTTTCCTGCCGCTGATTTAGATAGCTGATCAATTTTTTGAAAATCATGCTGCTCCCCTCCATTAATCAAAGCACTTTCAAACTTTGAAATCCTTGCTAAAATATGCTATAAAGCAGTTATAAACTATCCCTTAAAGGGAAGGTCAAGGAGAAAACATGCAAACAAAAGAATTACTAACCATTGGGAAATTAGCTAAGCTGACCGGCATCCACGTTAAAGCCCTGAGATATTATGATCGTATCGGTATCCTTATTCCAACTTACATCAATCCCGAAAACGGCTATCGCTATTATTCTCGCGAACATATTTACTTAGTCGATATGATCAAGCTTTGCGCCGAGATCAGCATTCCTCTTAAAGATATCAAAGACTTTTTAGCGCTTGACGGCACCACGATCGATGTCGACAGCGTATTGGATACTGGAATCAAGCTGGTAAGAAATAAAGTCGCGGAGTTTGAAAAGAAGCTGAACTTTTTAGAGGAGATGAAGAAGGATGTTCAGCGCAACGAGACGCTGCGAAAAAGAAAAGCGGGCCTATACCTCACCATCGAACCAACCGATTATTGGCTGGAGCCCTTTACTGGAGAAATCGGAACTAACGACTATCATTTTGCTTTAAACCAAATGTTCAAGCGCGTAACTGGGTTAGGTTTAGAAGCCATCTATGAAGGCGGCATCGCCTTAAAAGTCAATAATCAGCAAACGGAATCCTTCATCTTTTTGACCCTTGAGGAGAATCCGCAAAATAAACAATACGACAATGTCATCCGTTTACCGCAAACTCGCTACTTAACAAAAATCACCGAGACAGCCGATATCCACGAGGTCTATCGCTCTTCATCGGGAGTTGCTGCCAGCAAAGAAGCGATTATCCTATTTGAATTAGAAATGTATGCCCAGCAAAGCGCAGAAATAGAACAGACATTCGAAGTGCGGATGCCTGTAAAAATACACGAGTCAGTTTCTTAAAATTGGAAGCTGTCTAATAGGGAATAAGCTGAGCTTTTCCCTATTTTTGTCTAAACCTCCGCAATAAATTGCGCAACGTACTATTCGATTGGTTCTCAAGCGGCTGTTCTTGCGCAGGATTATCCATCAGTGATTTCCCTGAATCATTATTCCTAGTCGCAAGGCCTGCCTTGGCAGAAACCGCGACGGCGGCTTTTTCAGGCGTGTTGACAGAAAGCCGCTGAGTCAAATTCTGATTCGGGCTGTTCTCTCCTACATCCAGATCTGATTGCGCGCCAATCGGAAGCTGACTCACCTCTCCTGTCTTTGGATCGGTGTATTCAAAATGAAACTCCTTCAGTACGGCATCTGCGGGAATGGTGGACTCTACCAACTTCACCAGCTCCTCCTCGCTCAAGCTGTACGGATCAAAATCAACAGGCAAGGTGGTCCGTTTCATTTGACGATTCTGCGTATTCATTGAATCGGCAGGCAATTTTTGGGCAGACTGCGGCTGTTCTTTCTTGGTTGCGTTTTTCTTGGTTACGTTTTTCTTCGATGCGCCTTTTTCACTTTTCGCTTTTTTGGCCTTTGCTTTTTTCTCTACAATGACCTCGATCTCGCTAAAGATCCGTTTCGATCCCACTAGTTGGACAAAACGGCGAACACCATTGTTTTCGAAGATACTTAACGTCGTGAGAATTGCCAAAATCGGCTCAAAGTCCGTTTTCTCCTTCAAAGGATCAGCATCCCGCAACGTCCATTTGTGATTCTTGCCATTCGCATCTTGGAAGACCGATTCGATCGCAACTTCTCGGTCGTCAAGAGGCACCTTCTTGGTATTAGGCTTCGTTAAATACTTCTGATTCTCCCGCGCAGTTTTCGTATTTTGGAAATAATTGGTTTTGCTCTTGAATAGTCGTTTGATGACAGTGTCCCATTCTCTTTTAGTAAAATAATCCTGAAAATAAGGAGACATCCTTCTTAATACCTCATTGGGTTCTGCGGAAAGATACAGCTCTCTGACTAGTTCGTTCATAAAAAGCGAAAAGTCGCTTGTCACTAATGCGTTTCTGACAAGGATCGCTACGATATATTCCAGAACCGATGCTAGATCGCGTGTCTCTGAATAGTATTGATTAATTTTTTTAGCTAGATTCTCTTTCTTCATTCCGAAAATTTGACGCTGATTCAACTTTTGACTTGTCATTTCGTTCCCTGCTTTCTGTCGATTTATATTAAACGTTTTCATTATTTTCTTACTTGCTTGTCCGTTTTGCTATATATATTAATCATACAACTAGAATGATTATAAATCCAAACTATAATTGTTATCATTTATTAAAAATATTGTTAAAAAATCGTTCTTATTAAAAATTAAAAGCCCAGACTTATCCACAGGTATTAAATAACTAACAATAAATATTCATCTTAATATTTTAATCATTTTCCCATCATACATTAACTTTCAGAGCAGCGTGTCGAATTTCAAATAACACCTATTCATCAAACAAGAATTTCACATTATCCGTCCCTCGCAAAAAACGCCAAGATTCCCTCAACCACGCCGTTTCACGAGAACAGTTCTCATTCTCATTTGACTGAATATTCACAAACTCGTCTCTGTTTTTGATATACTTAATCTATATATCATAATTTTTTTTAGCAGCAAAGTCATTATAATCATGTCCGAAAATTTGATTCAGTATTAGAAAGGAGGAAACAAAAATTGATGAGTACAGACGCAGTATTTGACTTTATAGAAACAGAAAGTCAGCAGCAAGAATTCCAAAGTTGTATTGAAGAATTAAAAGGCCAGCGCGGCGCACAAATGCCGGCTTTGCAAGAAGCACAGCGGATCTATGGCTACTTACCGATCGAGATTATGAAAAGGCTTTCAAAAGAGCTGGAACTCCCCTTAGAAGAGCTTTACAGCACAGCCACCTTCTATGCCCAGTTCACCTTTGTGCCTAAAGGCGAGTACACGATCAGTGTGTGTATGGGAACGGCTTGTTACGTCAAAGGAGCCGGAGATATCTTAGATTCATTTACGACGGAGCTGAAAATCAACTCAGGCGAAACCACTGTCGATCGTAAATTCACTTTGGAATCCTGTCGGTGCATTGGTGCCTGTGGTCTAGCCCCTGTATTGACAGTGAATGAAGAAGTCTATGGCCGCCTATCCAAGAAAAAGGCAGATAAAGTGCTGGTGACGTACCAGAATAAAAAATAACAGGTTGTTGCTCCTTCGTTTCCCCGAAGGTCTGATACTAGGGGAAATCCTCTTGTACGTTTCTTTAATTTTGATAAAGTTTTTGATGTGTTAGCTGAATTTCTTAAGAGTCAGGAGTAAATAATATGAAAGATTGGAATGAATTAAAGGAGCTTCGAGACACTTATCGTCAGACAATCACGATGCGTTTAGATGATGAAGAGCATGAAAAACATCCATACGAAAAAGAGATATTAGTATGTGCGGGAACAGGCTGTATCTCTTCTAAAAGCGGTGAGTTTGTCGAGGCGTTAAAGGTCGAATTAGCCAAAAATGAATTGACAGATAAAGTGAATATCGTAAAAACAGGCTGCTTTGGACTTTGTGCGCAGGGTCCGATCGTAATTATTTATCCAGAAGCGGTCTTTTATCATCAGGTTCAGGCAAAGCATGCGAAAAAAATCGTTTCGGATCATTTAGTCAATGGGAAATTAGTCGAAAAACTGCTGTACCACGACAATGAAAGCAAAGAGATCATCAACAAATTAATGGATACCCCCTTCTATCACAAGCAAAAACGGGTGGCTCTGCGAAATTGTGGGCGGATCAATCCCGAGCAGATCGGAGAATATATCGCCTTTGACGGTTATCAAGCCTTAGCCAAGGTAGTAAATGAGTATTCTCGTGATGATGTATTGAGCACCTTGGAAACATCGGGCCTGCGCGGACGCGGCGGCGCCGGCTTTCCAACCTTCATGAAGTGGTCATTTGCCAAAGCCAGCCAATCCGATCAAAAATACGTGATCTGCAACGCCGACGAAGGCGACCCGGGAGCCTTTATGGACCGCTCCGTTTTAGAAGGCGATCCCCATGCAGTCATCGAAGCGATGGCGATCGCAGGCTATACGATTGGCGCAAATCAAGGCTACATCTATGTCCGGGCAGAGTATCCGATCGCAGTCAATCGTTTGCGGATCGCGATCAAGCAAGCGCGGGAGGAAGGTATGCTGGGCAAGCATATTTTAGGCAGTGATTTTTCTTTTGATTTGGACCTGCGTTTAGGAGCCGGCGCCTTCGTCTGCGGCGAAGAGACGGCCTTATTAGAAAGTATCGAAGGTCATCGCGGCGAACCGCGGCCACGCCCGCCTTTTCCTGCTGTTAAGGGATTGTTTGGCAAGCCGACGATCGTAAACAACGTTGAAACACTGGCCAATATCCCGCAGATCATTTTGAAAGGTCCAGAGTGGTTTGCCAGCTTCGGTTCAGAAAAATCCAAAGGGACGAAGGTTTTTGCCTTGGGAGGCAAGATTCAAAATACTGGATTAGTCGAGATACCGATGGGCACCACCTTGCGAGAGATCGTGGAAGACATCGGCGGCGGTATCCCAAATGGCAAGAAATTTAAGGCCGCTCAAACAGGCGGACCATCTGGCGGATGTATTCCGCAGGAGCATTATGATGTGCCGATCGATTATGAAAATCTGAAAAAAATCGGATCGATGATGGGCTCTGGCGGTTTGATCGTCATGGACGAGGATAATTGTATGGTGGATATCGCGAAATTCTTCTTAGAATTTACCGTCGAAGAAAGCTGCGGAAAATGTGTACCTTGCCGGGTCGGAACGAAGCGTTTGTTAGAGCTTTTAGATAAGATTACCATGGGCAATGGTACCTTAGACGACTTGGATAAAATGGAAGAGCTTTGTCATCATATCCAAGAAAACTCACTTTGCGGACTAGGGCAAACCGCCCCAAATCCAGTGCTTTCTACCCTTCGCTATTTCCGGGATGAATATGTGGCCCACGTCGAAGAACGGCGCTGTCCGTCTGGTGTCTGCAAGAACTTGATTCAATATCGTATTTTGCCAGACAAATGTACCGGCTGTCGAGCATGTGCAAAAGGTTGTCCAGTCAGCGCCATCAGCGGTGAAGTCAAGCAGCCCCATGAAATCGATCAGTCGATCTGTACGAAATGCGGCTTATGTATTGATACTTGTCGCTACGATGCGATCACGGTCATATAGGAGGTGGAGCAAGTGAAAGAGGTTATGATTACCATCAATGGAAAAATCTGTACTGCTCCCGAAGGATCGACGATTCTCGAAGCAGCACGAATAAACAATATTGAAATCCCCACCCTGTGCTTTTTAAAGGAGATCAATGAAATCGGTGCCTGCCGCATGTGTGTGGTAGAAGTAAAAGGCGCCCGCAGTCTAGTAACCGCCTGTGTCTACCCGATCAGCGAAGGCATGGAGATCACGACGAATTCGAAAAAAGTATTCAACTCGCGCAGAGTTACTTTGGAACTGATTCTTTCAACTCATGAGCGAAAATGCCTTTCGTGTATTCGCAGCGGAAATTGTGAACTGCAAAAGCTCTGTAAAGAGTTCAATGTCGCGGATGAAGATTATTTCAACGGCGAAAATTGCCAACACGAATTTGACGACAGCGCGGTTCACATGGTGCGCAACAATAATAAATGTATTCTTTGCCGTCGTTGTGTCGCTGCTTGTTCAAAATGGCAGGCAGTTGGCGTAATCGGACCAAACGATCGCGGGTTCAACACCCACATCGGCAGTGCTTATGAACAAAACTTAGGCGATGTGCCATGTATCTCCTGCGGACAATGTATCGTCGTTTGTCCGACTGGCGCAATTCATGAAAAGGACCAGACACAAGAAGTTTGGGATGCGTTGGAAGATCCAACCAAGCACGTCATCGTCCAAACCGCCCCATCGATTCGAGTGACATTAGGCGAAGCCTTTAATATGCCTATCGGTACCAATGTTGAAGGAAAAATGGTAGCGGCATTACGACGGATCGGCTTTGATAAAGTCTTTGATACCAACGTTGCGGCCGACTTTACGATTATGGAAGAGGCTAATGAATTTTTGGAACGGGTCGGAAATAATGGACCATTCCCGATGTTCACCTCCTGCTCGCCAGGCTGGGTTAAATACTGTGAGCACTATCATCCAGAACTGATCCCGAACCTGTCGACTTGTAAATCACCACAGCAGATGTTTGGCGCACTGGCGAAAACCTGGTATGCCGAAAAAGAAGGCATTGATCCAAAGGATATTTTTGTCGTCGGCATCATGCCTTGTACCGCTAAAAAATTCGAGGTCACGCGTGAAGATGAAGCCGCAGCCGGCTACTCCGACTGTGATGTAGCATTAACGACCCGCGAATTAGCGCGAATGATCGATAAGGCTGGTGTCCGCTTCGTGGAACTTGAAGACGAAGCATTTGATAACCCATTAGGCGAAGCTACTGGTGCCGGCTACATCTTCGGTGCCACTGGAGGCGTTATGGAGGCAGCCTTGAGAACTGCTGCCGAAACTTTGGCGGGGCATTCTTTAGAGCAAGTAGAATTTACTGAAGTTCGCGGAATGAAGGGAATCAAAGAAGCCACTTATGAAATGAGCGGCGCAACGATCAATGTAGCCGTGGCATCAGGAATCGGCAACGCTAAGAAGCTATTGGAACGAATCGAATCCGGCGAGAAATTCTACCACTTCGTAGAAATCATGGGCTGTCCCGGCGGCTGTATCAACGGCGGCGGGCAACCGGTCCAACCAGCTTCCGTTCGCAACTTTGTTGATTTGAAGACAAAACGTGCCGCTGCTCTTTATTCAGAGGATAAAGGCAAAGGTCTGCGCAAATCAAATGAAAGTCCGATCGTCCAAAAAATCTATCAGGAATTCTTAGAAAAACCCGGCAGCTTAAAAGCGCACCATATTCTCCATACCAGCTACCGTGATCGGACAAAGGTTAAAGTTTAAAAAAAATAAGCCATCATCCCTTTCGATGATGGCTTTCGTCTGAAAGGAGTGTTCAAAAGAGCACTCCTTTTGCTAGTTCCTCTTGCTTACTACAGATTCAATCTTCATTCCCGCAAATTCTAAAAACTTTTACAGGAACGTCCCTTTTTATCTATGGAATTTTTAGTTCGCCAAAATGATTGGTCTTTTGATCCCAAGCATAGTCATTGATTTCCGTGTCCGGTTCGAGATAAACCGTTAGCCAGTAAGCCTCTTTACCATCGCAATCCAAATGGATATTTTGTGAACTGTCAAGATTTGAGATGTTTTGCGCATTCTCCTCTTCCGTCAACACAAACCCTAGATACTTATAGTACTGCGGCGTGAGCCAATCAACCTTGATTCCCTTATACCCTGTTTGTAAGGAAACCACGTATTCATTATACGCAACAGTTTTATTAATATCCCCGCTGTTAGTCACGATATTTTTGGTTGAAAACTTCTGATCGTAGTTAGGCAATTTGACATTGTTTAATGACATAAACCCATTGCTTGGGCGCTTGATCGACGAGTGAGGATTTTGGATCACCTGTCGAACATTCAATAGAATCGACGTGTGTGCCTTATAAATGACGTTTACTGTCATTTCGTCTACCGTTGCCGCTGCTGTGAAGGTCACTTCATTGTTTTCGCTAATTTCTGTCGCGTTATTCACATTGATTGGGAAAGTTGTTGCAGGTGCTCCATTTGTCGGCTTGTACTCGAATGGCAGATAGTCCACCTCATCGATTAGTAATTCTGGAACAAGTCGTTTATACGTAACCTTTCTCAAAATGTCCTCTGCAGCCATTTTAAATGGGTCCAACTTTTCCCCTTCATCATCCACACCTAAATAATAAACCTTCGCATATGCTTCTGCCTCTTTTTCGTAGTGGAACGAATGAACATAACTATCACACACTGCCAATTCGCCCTCGTCAGCTTCAAGATCATCATTATTCGCGGCATCTTCCACTCCATTAAGTGTATAGGTTTTCTCTGATGCCTGCGGTGAATAGAATTTCCAAGCCGCTTTGTACTCAGGCAGCCACTCCTCTTCGACCCATTCTTCGATCCAACTATTGATCCAGGCGGTCACTTGGACCTCAAGCTCTTGCGACCAAGTAGTTCCCGAAGCGACAAAATCACTTTTTGTTTTCGCAAGCAGCTCGGTTCGATGCTTCGCTACTTGATCCTCTTTGACTTTATCCGACTCAAACAATGCATTCCATTGCGCTTCGGTTAACCTAGCAACCTTTGTTTCATCATAGCTAAAGGTCGGCGGTTTCGTTGTTGTGCCAATAATTTTCCCGTTTTTGTCTAAAGGAAAACCAACCAGCTTCTCGATACCATCATTGGTTACCTTGGATACATTCGTGCTTGTCGCTTCGTAGAGTACCTTGCTTGTATCGGCATGTTCTACCCCGTTGTGTTTGATCTCTGCTTCCGTATAATAGTTATCGAAAACCTTCCGACTTACAACAGCCGGCTCTGCACCATAGTAATTAGTCTTGACTAGCGCCCAAACAATGCAATTATCCGTGACTTCAATGCTTTCATCTTCCAGCTTAACCTCAGGCTCGTCTAATCCTTGCTTGATTCCCTTCCAGCCATTGGCATCAGCTAGATCAAAAGCAGTGTACCCCAATGAAGACGCTTGACTGTAAGCTGCATTGAACTCATCTTCTGAAGGACTGCTCAGCTCCATGTTTGGATCGTCGGTATCATAAGGCAGGATCAAGTACTTAGCTTCCTGCAGCTCTGGTTCAACCGTCAAGTTTAGTTGAGCACTATGATAGGCACTCCCCAGACCGATCTCGATTTTTACTTTTTCTTTTGCATTTTGTGATTTGTAATGCTTTTCTTTCGGAGCATCGATATCAATGTTCCCAGGAATTACTCGCGGTGCCCCTCGCATGAACATGATTTCATAGCAGTAATAATCAAAAAGCCCGTCAGTTGCATGACTTGAAGTATACGTATTATCATCACCGTATCTACCCGTTCCACCATACCAATCATATACAGGATCATAGTCCCATCCCCAAGCAACCGTTCCCGATCCATCCAAACTAGTCTTATATAAATTACCAGACATATCTAAAAACTGCATAGCCGATTGATAACTAGCTATCTGGGTAACACCAGGGAAACTTGCATTTTGAGTACCTGTAAAATCGTTGGGCTCTCCTCCTGTCGAGAGTTCGATCCAAGGTTGTTCATCCTCCTTGACATCCGGTAAGCTCGTTTCCTCGGTCACATTCTCCGGAAGAGCTGTAGTCGTACGATTATCAACAAACCATGAACCATCATATTCATCTTTAGCGACATAAAAGTTTCCGCTTATCGTATTTGCACTGTCTCTTCGGACAACGTATACTAGCCGTTTCTCTTTCTCATCAATCATGTAGACTTTATTGTGAGCATTTCTCATTGCGGCTAAAGTCGGAGCGTTGTTACTTACCGTTCCTTTTTCTCCAACAGTTTTATAGTATTTTTTATCATAAATTGTAGGGTGTTTTTTATAAGTTCCGTCATCAATATCAGACCACATTCCCTGGTTCTGGTAGCCGGTTAATTGAAAACCTACTCTTGCATTATAAGTAACGTTAGAAAAAACTGGTCCTTTTGGTACTGTATGATTAAATTGCGTATCACCATCACCAAAAGTTTGAGGTAATTGCGTTGCCAATTTAAGATAGGTATCCAATTTACCGTTTGACGGTGTTGTATAATCATATGCGACCGCTGTACCTTTTGAACCATACAGAGGGCCATCTGTTCCGAATTGATAGTAATTGTTTTTCCCCCAAACCCAAACTCTTCCATATTGATCCAATGCATGTGCCGCAAATTTTCCTGCATCCACGGAAGTGAACACCGGTGTGTATACAGCAGAAGTTG
Organism: Enterococcus hulanensis; assembly: GCF_005405485.1. Classification (GTDB taxonomy): domain Bacteria; phylum Bacillota; class Bacilli; order Lactobacillales; family Enterococcaceae; genus Enterococcus_A; species Enterococcus_A hulanensis. Next base: position 114,239 of record NZ_BJED01000012.1, read on the forward strand.
CATCAAATTCTACTTTTACTGGTGTTGTATAATTGCTGCCCGCAGTACTTCCATGATAAAGACGCCCAAATTGATAAATATCTCCCTCATCAGTTAATACAAAACTGTTGTCCAAATCTGCACTTACTTCTACTGGTGTCAAATTCTGCGTTGTGAAGAACGACGTTTCAGCCAGCTGTTGCGAACCGCCAGTGCCGCCAGTTCCTCTTTGTCCGTAAGTATTTGTACCAAAAGTATAAACCTTACCGGCAGCAGTCGCGATGATTCCGTGAGAATTCCCCATCGACATCGAGATAATTGATTCATCATTGTTCAAATCAGTTAACTGGTCAATCATGGTCGGACGTGTGACATAAACACCTGTTGATATGAAAGGAATTCTTCCGCCATCTCTATAGCCCCAAGCATACACATTTCCACTTTCCGTTGTAGCATAAATACAATGTGCTGCTTCTGTACCTGGATATAAGTCGAGGATTTTTTGATCCGAAGGAAAATCCACTTCTTTTGGTAATAGATTATTTGATCCGGCTGTAAGTGATGTTCCATTGCCCATTTGTCCGTCGTATCCTCGACCCCATGCGTAAAGTTTTCCATCATCGCCTAATGCATAAGCGGTATGATACGATCCCCATATTTTTTTTATTTTTATATTATTATCAATAAAGTAAGGGATTCGCTTCATACCACCTTGATATCGATCACGATCCTTCACTTTTTCTGCCATGTTGACTCCCTGTAAACCGTAGCTGTTATATCCCCACATCCAAACGGCGCCTTGATTGTCTAAGGCCATTCCTCCAGTATAGAGTGTGACAGTATCGATAAACTTAACCGCCGATAGCTGAGGAACTGATTCCGGCATGAGTGAACTCTCCAACGTCGGCAAATTCCGCTTCAGGCTTCCAGCAGCTAAAGAAGGCTGGACAAACGCAGACTCTGTGGTTTCCTCTTCATCCTTTTCGCTTTCTGAACTGTTCTCTTCAGACGCTTGGCTTGATTTGGTCTTTTTGCTTTTTGCTTCCGAGGAACTGCTAGATTCTTGATCTTTGCTCTCAGATGTTTCAGCGACCTCCTCTGTTGTAGTTGTCATAACAGTGGAATGTTTTTCAATAGAATCTGTCGTTGTTGCATAAACGCCGATATTCCCTCCGATCGAAAGGAGTAAAACGGCTAATAAAAATGTAATTACTTTTTTATTCAATGAAATACTCCCTTCTATTCGGCACGTTTTTCTGCTAATGTTTCATCGATGGTTTTCAGCGGCTCCGCAGTCTGAGGATCATCCGTACCCCACCACGAAATTCGATAATCATATTTTTTCGTGTGGATCGCTTCTGTTTTTGCGACGATATCGAATGTTACATCTTTGTAATTGTCTTTTTGATCATTGGGAATGATGAGTTTGACTTTTTCAAATAGGTTAGAAGATGTCTCGCCGGGAGCGAGCTTCTCTAAATAGTAAAAATACCCGTCTTTTCCATCTTTCCATTTGCTCGTATCTAGTCCGATCAATTGCACATGATCCTCTAATTGCACTTCAAAGGGTTCTCCATCCTTCAACGCTGCTGGAAAAACCATCATGCGTACAAATGCATCAATAGTTTCTGTGTTTTTTGCCGCGACAACTTTATTGATTTCTGTCTCAGGCGTCAACTCATTAGGCGAAGTGAAATCATCGACTAATGCCACATCAAACAGCGGATTGCCCGATTTGAATTTATTTTGCATGGAATCACTAGTAGTAAACCAAGCAAATGTCGAGAGCGTTACTAGAACAACAGCTAAAATAATAAATGTGCTTTTTCTTGATGTTCCTTTTTCTTGAATCTTTATTCGAAGCTTTCGAAAAAAAATCTGAAGCTGATTTTTCAAAACTGCATCACCTCATTTCAAACAATAAACTGGTGCTCAACAAAGTTCGAAGTGCACCAGTTTCATTCGTATTCTCAAGTCACATGCACCGCGATATTGCTATCTGTACTTTGATCGTCTTTTTTTGCTTGAGTGGATATACACGATAGCGACTAAGATAAGACCTATCCAGACGAAGCCGTTCGAAAGAATTTCTCCTGTTCGAGGGAATAGTCCTTTAGGTTCTGAACTTTGAGAGCCGCCGGGGCTTTTTGGCACCTCGGATTCGCCCTCATCAGTCGTCTTTTCCGAAGCCGTCGCGATGAACTGCCACTCGACTTCCGCTTCACTCGGCCCTGAATAATATAATTTGTTCCATTTTTCAATATCATTCATGGTTAATACGATCACTGCTTGTTTTTCTGATCTGGCAGCAACCAAGCCAAATGGTACTTCTTTACTTCCTTCTTTACTCGTACTCAGATTGCCTTGATAAACTTCTTGATCTTCTAATAGAATCTGCATGGACATATTCTCGATCAGATCAATTTTTCCGGTTTTTGATTTCGGCTCAATAACTAAGCGTAAGTCATAAGCCTCGTCTCGGAAGTTTTTGATCGTCAGCGTTCGTTTAATCGTATCTCCTGGTTGTAGATCCTCTAAGTTGAAGAAATATCCCCCATCCTTAGAAACATTGATCCCATTCTCGTCACCAAGTAAAAAGCCGTCTGGTAAATTCTTTTCAGCTGCTGAAACTTCTTGAATAGAGATCGCAGGCAGGAGTACGACCATAAATAAAAACAAAAATCTTTTTAGTCGTTTCACCGCCTCACTCCCATTTCATACGACCTGCTAACCGACTATTTTTAAGTAAAAAGAGTTTATCTTTTGCTAGAATTGTTTCTGCAAGTGAGCAAGGCTTATAGCGCCGCTTTGATCGCATTGGCAATATTTGTCGGAATTCCTGGGAATCCGCCGCCGTCGATTGCTTCTTCAGTTGCTTGCAAGGCTTCGATTCGTACATCTAATTCATAGTCCATCAATTGGTAAGTGTTGTTTGCACTTCCGTCCAAAGTAACAGACGTTAAGATCAATGGAGATCTTTCCCCTGGAGATAGTGTGCCGATGTAATAGAACCAACCGCCATCAGCATCATATACCCATTTATTAGCTGTTACTGTTGATTGTTCCACATCTGAAGAATAACCAAGTAAGATTTTATCGTCCAATGCTGACTTAGTAATAGCTGTTGCTAAAGGATGCGGAGCAACTGCCCAGTCTTTATTGCTTGAAGTGCCTAGCTTGTAGTACAGGTATTTAACATTTGTAACTGTTACTGTTTGTGTGCTTAAATCATAGGCAAAGTCAGCATCCATCTTATAAAGCTTGCCGCTTACCTCATGATATAAAGCAAACTCGTATTTGTTGGTAAAAACTTGTTTACCGACAATCGTTACGCCTGATGGGACGCCGTTAACTGTTAAACCTAAAGTTGCAGGATCAGAATAGCCATTACTTGAAAAATCAATAGATGGCACTGGAATCAAATCTTCATCTGTTTGTTCTGAATCAAAAGCGTATTGCTTTAAGCTGTTTCCATCTGCTTCCATTTTTTGCAAAGCTTCTTTAAATGACAGACGAACGACAACGTCAGTGTCACTGTTACTTAGGACACCAACTTCCTTCTTCACTTCTTGTCCTGGTTCCCAGCCGTCTGGCTCTTCAAAATCCTCGACGATTTTAACTGAGCCGTCTGGTAATGACCCTGTTTTAAATTTGTTGGTAACATTGTCCGTAGATGTAAACCAGGCAAAAGTCCCAATCAATATCAAGACCACCACCATAATGAGTGATAACCCTACTGCTTTTTTCTTTTTCGAATTCATATGAATCCCCCTTATATATATTTTGCTATCAAAAAGTGATTGCCACCTTTTGTTAAGCCTTACTAAAAAAATATTTTGAGATAATACTTAATAACAAGAGAAAGATGACGGCAAGGCCGATCGCTAAATAAGGATTTTCTTGAACGGACGTCAACAGTCTTCCAATAACAGGAACAGCGCCCACCACGACCCCGATTATCTGCTTGTCAGCTATCTCAGGATCATCCATATTATTTGCGTCGCCTCGTGTGATGAAGGTCTTCTTCTCCGCGTCCTTCTTCACAACTCGATGAGTCAGGTAGACGGAGCCATCTTCGATTCCGCTAGGGACAAAAGTCACTACGTCGTTCACCTCAACCTTTGAAGGTTCGGTCATCTTCACAATCAACAGATCTCCTTTTTCAAAAGCTTCGCCTTTAAAACGCTCGCCTAACGATTTATCCGTTCTCATAGAGTTCGTCTTAACAGTGTAGATGCGATACCCAAAAAGTGATTTGTCCGTTTGATCATTGAATCTGAACCATACTGCCGAAGCGACGATTCCCAATAATACGATCCAGAAAAGAATATTCAGAACCCATAGTATTTTTTTCTTCATTAAAAGCTGTCCTCAATTTCATTTTTTAATTTTCGATATTTTATGTCGGCTATCCTGGTCAGTTCTTCCTGTAAAAGTTCGTTGTCCCTCGCGCAGAACGCCTCATTCATATAAAGAATCGGTACATTTTTAGTTAGGTAAAACTTTATTTGATTAGATAAAGCCATATCAGTGAGAATCAAATCCGTTTCTTCTGACAAAAAATTCACGATTTCGATGCAAAAATAGTTTCCAATCATTTGCAACTTCGTACTTGCCAGCATTTCTGGTGCTCGATTACTAACGATATAGATATAAATTTTGGGATGGAAAAGCTGCCGATTTAGTTCAAAGAACAGAATTTTGTAATAAGCCACACACAAATATTCCAAGTATTCCGATTCGATCGTAGTTAAATTCTTGCTGGATTTATTCATGAAAACCTCGTAAAAGGTTCTTTCACGCTCCTTGTTTCCAGGAAATTCAAAAGGATGATGGACATAGAGATCCACAATTCTTTGCTGCAGCCCTTTTTTGTAAATAAGTATTTGATAGAATACACCGACTAATCGTGCGAATGTTGTTTCCCTTTCTTCACAAGTCATTTCTCTCAAGGCATATTCCTCAATTGTTTTTAGTTTTTCATTTACTCTATGTAAAAAATCTATATCTTGTAATTTAGAAGAGTTTGAAAAGAAGGGTGGGAGTTTTCCATCGTGTTGACCCATACTGGCGGCAATGATGCAGCTGATCGTAAAACGAGCTTCGGTCTTCAAAATATCTGTACTGATCATTGCTCTTTTTTTTCTTAGAAGCTGAACAAAATTGTCGTACATTTTTTTATCCGCATCAGTCATCGGCTTCCAGTAATAATCATTAGCAGGAATCGGGCTTTTTTTTGCCCGCAGCAATGAAATGGCTAATCCGTAATGGATAGTCAAAAACCTCGGTGAAAATTTTTGATAGATAGTCTCATCTAATACATTCAAAATATCCAATATTTCATATGTACTTATAAATAGAAACGGCCATTTATATCCGCCATATACATGTTGATATATTCCCGTATACAAAAGTCGGATCGTGGCTTCATCTCCTAAAAGAGTCAGCTTTCGATTGGTTTTTAATGTGAGATTACTCGCATATAATTGTATATAGCGTTCTAAGTATAAAATTTCCCTTTTTACCATGGCATAAGTGATATTCAATTTTTTTGTAATCTCAGAGATCGTCCATTCCTTCGGCTCGATAAATAGCGAGAATAGCTGAAAGCGATAAGACTGCTCCAAATAATGCAAACGAAAGATCGTCGTTGAAAAATTAATCTTTACATTCCATATCACTTTTTTTGGCTCAAAGAGAGCGACTAATTCTACATGGTCATCGTATCCAAGCTCCTGTATGTCCAATTTAATATCCGTAATAATTTTTTTGACGGTTGGATATGAGACATTCAGAAGTTTTACCAGCTCCATTAACTCGATTGAATGGTTCTGATTCTTATGTAAATGATCAAGTATCAAAAAACGTCTTAAAAAACGAATATCCATTAAGTCAAGAATCATTTGGCCGCCTCTTTTCAATCGACAAATCACGTTAATTTCTAATGAATATAGTTGCTAGTATTCATAATACAGAATGGAAAGTTCTTCGTTTCAGCATGTTTTTCTTAATATTAGAAAAATAAATGAACTTCAGTCGATTTCTAATTAATTATTATCTCGACATTCTTTTTTCACTCTTCCTTATGGCGGTGAAATATAATAAAAGGATTATTTTTCCTCGCCCATTTAATTTTATTGTTTATTTATAACAAACGATCTACTCGGAGAAGGGGAAACTCCTCGTTCCAAATTCTGAAAAAAAATCCCGAGAAATGTTTGAACAATTCTTTTCACCCGCACGATTAAAAATTATTATCAAATTCCTCTAGAAACCAGAATACAAAAAAATATGTGATTGATTTGTTCAATTTTCAACGAATTTCGTTAAAGTTTGAACAATCATTATTATGGATGTTAAAAAATAGACCTCTTATAAATATTTTCAACACAGCAATAATAAATTTCTTTTTAAACAAATTTAGATTAAAGCACTTTTTAAGCACCTTTCTACACAAAAAAAAATATCTGTGATACCCTTCAATAAATACGACCCTGAAGGAGCTAGAAATGAATTTCCTCGTTGATAAATTGGATAGAAACAAGATTCTTTTCATTCAAACAGTTTTTGATTCAAATCATCACATGTGTTCCATGGACAGGCTGTTACAAACAGTCCCTATTAATTCCCAAACGGCAAACTCACTTTTCCACTCTATTTCTGATGATATCCAAGACGCTGATTTTTCTGATCTGATTGACTTAACATATTCTCCTGCGAATCAACTATTTGAATTTCATATTTCTCAGTCCTTAAATATTCAGACTGTCATAAACTTCTATATTATGAGGTCGACTAAGTTTAAACTGCTGGAATCGCTTTTGACGACAAAGTTTGAAACGCTTCAAAGCGTTGCTGATACTCTTCATGTATCCTACACACAAGTACGAAGAATTATTACAGAGCTGAATGACTCATTAGATGAAATCGGGTTGGAAATCCACTCTCGACGCAACGTCTATTTAGCTGGAAATGAGATCAGCCTAAGATTTTTCTATACTATCTTATCTGTATCAACCTATGGTATCGGTTCTTGGCCATTCTCTTCCTTTAGTTATTTAGACCTATCTTCACTATTGGATGACTGTCCTGCTGAAGTGTTCAAATCAAGAGCCTTGGACAAAAATGTTTTGGCACATTACTACTTGGCGATTCACCTATTAAGAGAACGCCAAGGATTTGGTATCGATACAAAGGCGATCAGTATTCCCTTGTATGAACCTTTTTCTGTTTCTAACAAAGAAGCCTTCAAAACATTTTCCATGTCAATCAAGAAATACTTGCCTCATCACTCGGAAGAAAAACGAATAGAAGATGCACAACTTATCTGCAGCAGTTTGATCGCTATGGGCAGTTTTTCCTCTGTTGAGACTGTACCGGACTTTTTCCTTTTGAATGAGAAATTTAACGAACAGAAATTTGCTCATAAAGCCTTTTATATTATTGATCGGGTCAATTATCACCTGCATACCCCGTTGAGTCATAAGGAACGAAACAATATCTTATATTCAATCTTGTGTTTGCATTATCGTGTTTATTATGTCGGAAAATCGTTGAACTATCTTGGAACGCTTCTGCCCAACTATTCCCATGAAACAATCGACTTGCGCAAGAAGCATAAAATCCAGCATATTCAATACCTTGTCGAATCAGAGATGGCCTCAGAAGAATTTGATTGGGGCAGAGACTTCTACGATTATCTTTTATCTCAATACTGCCTGATCTATGACAAACAGCTTAATTTCGAAAAACACACTGCTCCTATCACTGTTGCATTCATCTCACTGATCTCGAACCAAACTTTGCAAAATGATGTTTGCCAGTATTTTTCATCCTATTTCAACTTGAAACCAGCAGAAAACCTTGACCAGAGTGTGGATATTATTATTAGTGAGGTTCCTATCTCGATCGATACGATTTCTGCATTGCGATTGAATCAGCCGATCATTTATTGCCACCAAAAGCTGGTCGCTTCTGACTATGAAAAAATAACCGAAGCCTTCGCGAAAATTGCTCAAAAAAAATTCAAGTCTCCCCAGTTATAGCCGAAAAAAAATACCAGAGACTTAGAAATCAAAACAGATTTCTAAGTCTCTGGTATTTATATAGCAAAATTACTCAAAAATAATTTCTTATCTTGCTCTTTGACGATTCAACGCTTTAGACAATACCGGAACAACTAAGATCGACAGCCCTCCTCCGATCAATGCGGTGATCAGCTGCGGAAATGAAAAGGCGCCTGAGACCATCGCCGCTTTCGGAGCAGGCATTTTAAGTAAGATCGGAACAACAAACTGCACGATTGACAGATACAATACACCAAACTTAGCAACAGCGCCAACCACTGTCGCCATGATAAAATTCACAATACTCTGTTTCTTGTTGAAGCCTGCGATCAAATGCCAAATCGTTACCAGAACCGCATTTCCAATCGCAATACAGAACACAATTTGCGGAAATGCCGGTCCGATGCCAAACATGAAAGCAAAAATCGGTGATAACAACGCGATCGTCAAGCCGCTGGCCAAACCACCAGTGGTCACAGCGACGATCAGGATCAAGTTGACCAACGATCCTGTCACCAAGGTATTTCCTAGACCAGAAGTTACTGCTTGGACTACGATCAATAATGCCAATAACACACCTGTTTGAGTAACCCATAAAGCTCTTCGATTCATACCTGCGAGTGAACTATTTGACTACACAATCTCAAATAGTTTCCTCTTCACTTCCCTTCTCATTTCGATTTAGGTGCCTGTTGCTTGAAGATGAGTAAATCATGAATAATTTCTATTTGTTTCTTAATATAATTATTGTACCAGATTTAGGGAGTGTAAAGAAAACCATTTTGATGCGTGTTTTATTATTATTTTGCATGGAATGATTCGTAGAAATACTGCCCGCCTTCCCAAAGCAGGATAAATTAAGCAATTATGCAAAGAAAGCCTAAACAATCAGAATAACGTCCAACTGCTTAGGCTTTCTTTGTATTAACGTATCAAATCAATTCCGGGATTTTCCAGCACCGTAAGAACCTGCTCCTTAGCAGTCAACGGCACATCTCCGTGAATGGTATGCGCCAAGACAGCATTCATTGTCGCAAATTCCACCGTATCAGCTAATGACCAATTATCAGCATAGCCTGCCAAAACACCTGCGGCATAAGCATCACCGGCACCGATCCGATCTAATATAGTCAGTTCACGACTGGTACTGACAGCCTGTTCCTTCCTATTATAAAGGAAGCCCTGCAGCTGCTTCTGAGTCCCCGCGGAAATTCTTTTCGTTCCAGCGAACCACTCTATTTGATAAGTCTCCATAAAGCTGCGAATCAACTCGTCCTCATTTTCCGTCCGCTGCATCTGCAGCAGATCAGTCAAATCCCTTGTGCTGCCAAAAACGATGTCGCAATAAGGTAAAATCATTTCATACTGTTCCTTCATAAAAGCTAGCTTATTCGGTTCAGTATTCAAACTAGGCCGGAAGTTAAAATCAAAACAAACTTTTTTGCCAGCCTCAGCTGCCCTTTTGGCCAAGTCATGTGCAGCACTTCGCGTCTCGTCAGTTAAGCTTAATGAGATCCCGCAAATATGAATCAAATCATTGACCGCCAAAGCTGCATCAAAATCATAAGCTTCATGGCTGCTTACACCAAATGAGCTATGATGCCGGTTCTGATAGGTTACCTGAGTCGGACGCTGACCATAGCCGTTCTCCGCGAAATAACTGCCAATATGATGATGAGCAAACTGTAATAACTCCGTATTGATCCCGTATTTCGCAATCGCTGATTTAGCCACCTGACCTAGACGGTTATCCGGCAATACGGTCACCAGAGATGTCCGGTAACCGAACTGCGCCAGATTAGCCATGATATTGACGCCAGTTCCTGTATAATCCATCCGCAACTCATTCGTTTGATCCAACAATAGATATTCTGGTGGAGATAACCGCAACATCACTTCGCCAAAAGCCGCAAATCTCATAGAATTTCTCCTTTTTCCTCTTAATGTATTTCTCTTTATAATCAGAATTCCTTTTTATTTCAATGTATTTTTACACATTTCCAATAATTTCTTGACGTCTTCTGGTCGAGTATCACCCGTTGCTGAATCAATGATTGAGCTGTAGACATGTGGAATGATCTTCTTAACGCCGGCATCTACCGCGATTTGAAGAATTTCTTCAAAGTTTTCCAAATCGATTCCGCCAGTAGGTTCCAGATAGAAATCATATTTTGCACAAGCTTTGGCAACTGCTTTAAATTCCTCTTTGTGCGCTAAGCCCTTCATTGGGAAGTATTTGATTGAACTTCCACCCATGTCCTGCAACAGCTTGATCGCTGTTTCGATTGGAACAATTCCTTCCGCTCCTTGTGAGCTTAACGGACCCGTCGCGATATTTACATAGCCGACTTTTCCTGTTGGCGATACCAGCCCGTTAATGACCGTTTCCGTTTGGCCTAATAACGCTCTAGATGTACCGACTCCCGTAAACACTTGATTCACATGCTGCGGCTGCAGCTTTCCTGAGATTCGCGAGACCATTTGACTTTGATTGGGATCACCTGCTCCCAAGCCGACTGATAAAGCATTGTTCGTTGCTCCCTGATACTTTTTCATATCTGTAATTGCCGCTTCATCGTTCACATAATTTTTTGATAAAACACCTAATACGACGTGCTCTTCGGCTGCTTCATAACAATCTTTGGCATTCTCCACTGAGTTAGCCAAAACATTTAAACAAATTCGATCTTCTAAATAATTCGGTAGTAATGACATTGTTTTGCCCCTTCTTATTCCATAATATCGCGTAAACGTTTCGTGATCATTGCCATTTCCTGCTCATTCACTGAACGGATATCAAATTCAATAATCCCGTTATTCGCTTGGTATTCTCTCGTGTAAACGGCTGGTGATTCCTTTTTCAGTTCGGCGATGACTTCTTTTGCTGTCCGACTGCCTGAAACCTGCACGCTTCCACGATAAATATCTCGTCCAGCACCATCTTGGACAATTTTTGCAGATAAATCTTTGATCTGATTAACTGATTCAATAAACGGCGCTAATCTTTCCTTCATAGAATCCCCTGATTCGCTGCCGTTTTTTAAGTAATCCTCGATTGCTTGGGTAAAGCCGAGAATATTGTCTTTGCCGATTTTCATAGCTCTGCCGATCCCTTTGCCCTGCAATCGAATCCATTCAATTTTATCCTGCTTGCCGATCACCAAACCAGCACTCGGTCCTTCCATCGCTTTTGCCCCAGAATAAATCACTAAATCAGCACCCGCTTTACTGTAAAAGAATAAATCTTCTTCCGCAGCTGCATCTATGATCAACGGAAGCTGATTTCTCTTTGCCACTGCTGCGGCATCTTCTACCGACAGCATACTTTTTTGAACCGTATGATGGCTTTTAATGTATAGAATCGCCGCAGTATTTTCCGTAATCATCATTTCTAAATGCTCCGCTGAACACATATTGGCATAACCAGCTTCTACCACTCGTCCTCCGCCTTGCTCAACCATTACTTCTACCGGCGTACCATAATCGACATTATGCCCTTTCGGTAAAATGATCTCACGTTTTGTGATTCGCTCCGTGTAAGGATGATACGCATGGTACACGTCTCCTTGACCGATCACTGCCGCGATACTTTGAGCAATTCCGGCTGAAGCGGAAGATACGATCTGTGCATCTTCAACTTTTAGCAGCTTCGCGATATAAGCGCCCGTCTTTTCACTTAAATCAGCCATTTCGAAAAAGTGTTCTCCGCCAAAGCGCTGTGCCGCTAATACCGACTCAGAAACTTTAGAGACTCCCAGGATCGTCATGCGGCCAGAAGCATTGATCACTTCTTTCAATCCTAATTTTTCAAAATCAATTGTCATAGATTTGACCTCCAATGATCGTCTTCACAGGTACGATCTCTTCTTCCGCTGTACGCGTATGCCCATTGGAATCAGTTAACACTTTATCTGATTTCTTGATCGTAAATATCGTAATATCCGCATCATAGCCCGCGGCTAATTTCCCTTTGTTCTTTAAATAGAAGTTTTTCGCTGGGCTCTCTGTGACCTGTTTGATTATCTCTTCCCAAGAATACCCTACTACGAACAGCTTTTCCATCGTCGTCGCTAAATCATAGACCGGACCATTCTGACGGTTGCGGACATAAATATCAGAACTAATAGAAGAGCTTTTCATGCCTTCACTCAAAGCCTGTTTTGCAACATCGAAATTGAAGCTGTCAGTCCCATGACCGATATCAAAAATGATCCCTTTTTTATAGGCTTCCCACGCAAAAGCTTTGATCTGATGACGCTCTCGATCAAGGATGCCGTTTTCTTTTCCATTAAAACAATGGGTCAGCACATCGCCTTTATCCATCAAAGCCATAATATCTGACAGCTCCGGCGGTGCAGAGCCAACATGTACCATCAAAGGCAGTTCGCCATATTCACTTTGAAATTTTTTGGCTAATTTTAATGGCTCGATCCCGCTTGATCCGATCACGGTTTTACTCATTCGAGCCTTTAAGCCAACGATAAAATCTGGATACTCTTCTATCGCTGTCCTTACCGCATCTTGCTGCACCTTAGTCAAATCGGCCAGTTCATCCTGCTCAACGATTCCCCATTTAGAAATATTCAAGAGAGCATAGACATTTGTTTTTGATTTTCCAGCCAGCTCACAGAAGTCTCCGATATTTTCTGCTCCAGTCGTCCCGGCATCGATAACGGTCGTCACTCCTCGTTTTACCCCAACTTCATCAGGATAATCGTAGTACAGTGTCATTTTTTCATAGCAATGCACATGATCATCGATCCAGCCTGGAGAAAGATAGTGATCCTCATCCAGAACAAGCTCGCGATGTCCCTCTGCGATAATTTTTTCGGCAACTTCAACTATTTTCCCATCAGAAATTCCCAATTCGAACTTCTGTCCATCGATCGTTTTGGCGTTTCGTACAACTAAATCCAACATTTTCGTTCCTACTTTTCTGTAAATTTGAATTTTGACCATGGATGAATAAATGGTAAAAGAATCTGTTCATCGGCAATGATCTGACCTACTTTATTTTTTCTAGCATCCTTGTGAGCCTTCAAAACAACTTGCAGCTCATTTTTATATTTACCAAAGCCGTCATTTCCAATCACGATATCCCCCGGTTGAAATTCGATTTCGTTGTCATGCGGTGGATTGGCTGACTGTCCATATTTTTTTCGTACAAAAGTCGAACGAACCATCTGATCCGTAATATCTCCTCGGCGATAATGCTGTTCATTCAGTACGATTTGTTTTTCTACTTCGTTGATATCTGAAACAAACTCCACAGAAAATTCCGTTTGATAACGATCGACTTCTCCCATCGTCTTCAGCTCTTCTTCCGAAGCATAGGCATTGCCAATAATCACATCATCAATCAATTTAGTAGCAAATAAATGCTTAGTCGCCGTCTCGACCGATAGATGACGGTGCATCTCCAATGTTGGCAATCCATCATTGATATCCCACGGACCAATCTCTCCAACTTGTGAAGTAACGAAGGCCGCTGTTCTGATACCATGAGCTTTGAAACGTTCGCTGCATCTTACAAAGAAGTCATACGGCAGAGCCGTTCCTTCTTGCGGATAAAAATTGTGGCAGCCATATAAAAAGGGCGTGTTGGCTTCATAAGTTAAGATATTATCTAAATAAGCAACATCATTACTCATATTCAATTCAATCGCTACACCAAAAGGATTATAGGTCAGCATCGCTTCTTTACTTCCATCAAATCCCAAGTCTAATCGAATCCCGTCTGCCCCAAGTTCATGGAAGAAACTCATATCATCATATGAAATCCCCAACTCCTCAAAAATATTCGGAGCCACATCTAAAATCGTTTCATACCCTAGATCCTTTGCAAAGAAGATCAGCTCTTTGAATTTCTTTTTGACGACCTCTTTTCCTTCCGTAACCTCTAACATACTCATGAAAATTCTGCCAAACCCATATTTATGAGCCAGTTCGATATATGCCTTATCCTGATTGATGTCGCTATGATCCGGATAAACTGAAATTCCTAACACACGTTTCATACACTTTTCCCTCGTTCCATTTCATCAAATTTTGAGCGGTACTTATAAGCAATCAATGAGGCTGAACATACGGTAACAGTCATTACTAAGAATGAAGCGATATGCAGGACAATACCTAACACGACTGCTAATAAGATGATGCCCAATGACCCTAACAAAATATATCTAAGTTTCATTTCTTGTATCTTTACTGGCAACTTTCCCTTTTCCAAATAAATATGACTCGCTAGAAAAAGGATGATCAAATAAATTAAGTTCATAGTATCACCGAAGAGGACGGTCAGTTGACCATCCTCTCAATCCTTTCTGCTATAGAAAATGATTAGTTCTTAGTTAGAAGTGGCGCCTTGCAAGTTTTCAGCCTTTTCTTTTTTGGCTTTTTCTTCTGCTTCCAACTCTGCCGCTTCACGTGCTAATTGTTGTTTTTCAAAAACCTTGAAGAATGGATAGTAGATCGCCATCGAGATTAAGAAGTTGACGATAACCAGAATCGCCGCCCCAATACTCCAATCAGTACTCATCCAAGCCGCAATCGGTGCAGGAATCGTAAAGCCGTAACGAGCAACCATCATTGGAATCAATCCTGACACAGTCAAGAAGTAAGACAATGTTGTTGTAATCAATGGCGCTACGATAAATGGAATCCCTAATAATGGGTTCATAACGATCGGTGCCCCGAAGATCATAGGTTCATTGATATTGAACAGTCCTGGTAAGAAGGATAAACGACCTAAACTCTTCAAGTATTTTGATTTCGAGAACATGAAGAATACCACCAAGGCCAGTGTCGTTCCGGCTCCTCCGATCCAGATGAACCATTGTAAAAATTGTTCCGTGAAAATGTTCGGCATTGCAGTCGCACTTGCTCCATCCGCGAAGGCTTCCATGTTTTCAGCAATTGATAATTCCCAGAAAGGACGGATGACCGGTCCCATGATCGCTGGTCCATGAATCCCTAACACCCAGAAGAAACAGATCAAGAAGACTGTCAGCAACCCGCCGAATAAACTGTTTCCAGCCAATACATCTTTAAACGGCATTAACAGATTACTCAAGAATCCATTGATATCAAAGCCGATCATATGACGAACAACCCAGAAGAATAGCAGAATGACCCCACCAGGAATCAAAGCCATAAATGAGTTCGTTACTTCCGGCGGAACACCTTCAGGCATTTTGATAGTAATGTTTTTTTCAATAAATATTCGATAGATTTCAACAGAAATAATAGCAGTAACAATCGCTCCAAATAATGAGGCAGCACCTAAATTGGCGATATTGATATAGCGGCCTGCGTCGATTACGCCGTCCACATTGTCAAATACTCGAAGCGGTGGAGCTGCAGTCACTAGAAAGGCCATGACTGACAATATTCCAGCAGTCAAAGAATCCACTTTATAGCTGTTCGCTAGTTGAGAGGCAATACCAAAAGTTGCATACAAAGCCAATATTCCAACTGTATAACGAAATGGGATATCTAAAATTGCTAAATACGGTTCAATCATCGCGGCAACCGAAGGAATCGGGAAATTTAAGAAGATAGTGAAAAATGACCCGACGATCGTCAGCGGCATCGTTGCTACAATTCCCTTTCTGATTGCCATCATATGTCGCTGCGTACCGATTTTATTAGCGAACGGCATCAATTTTTGTTCAAGCGAGTTTACAAGTCTGTCCATTTTTTAACCTCCGTTTATAACGTTATAATGTTTACAGATGAATAATAGCATACTCACTTTCACGTGTAAACGCTTTTTCAAAATTAATTTTAACTTCTTTTTGAAAATATGAATTAAATTCAGCTATAAAGATTTATAACTCAAGCTAAATTCCGAAATATACATTCAAAATTAAACCTGTTATGTTTAATTATAAGAAAAAGCTGTGACGAAAAATTCGTCGCAGCTTCAAGTTTAAGTCTCATATTCAATTTGATACGCATGATCAGTTGTATTGTACAGGCCTTCTGAATACTCGACTACTTTTCGATCATAATCATACGATTTACGAATTCTTTTTAAAGCAAGCTTTTCATCCGTTTCAAGCAGCTGCTGTTCTTCCGCATTTAATGTAATTGCCACAAAATCATCTATAAAGCGTTCGATATCCAAGCCATTTTGATAAAGAATTCTATACAAGGATTCTTGCTCCAAGTCTTCTTTAGTAACCCTTTTCAATCCAACAGGTAAATAATGATTGAAGTAAATATACGGTTTTCCATCTAATAAATACATCCGTTGAAAGCAAACCGCCTCAGCACCAAAATATTTGAAGGCATTATGTTCCTCAGTCAGTTTAACCTCTTTGACATCAAGATTGATCTTTTCAATAGTCAAATGGGAGTTTTCCAAAATTTGAGTAAAGCTGATCGCTTTTGATAATTTGTTATAAGGTCGTTCACTCAGAACGGTCGTTCCTTTTCCACTCTTTTTCTCCACATATTCATCCGCTGCCAATAACTCAATAGCTTTTCTCACCGTGATCTTGCTTACATCAAAAAGCTTCTCAAGTTCAGTTTCTGTCGGCAGCATCGTGCCAACCGGATATTTACCGGAAAAAATATCCTCTTTTATTTTTTCAGCAACTTCTAAATACAGCACACGAGTCTTCTTCATACGTTCCACCTTTCCCAACGATTGGACTTCATTTATTAGAATAGCATTTAGATTAGCGTTTGCAAAGTTAGATCCTACCGACTCAAAAAAATTTTGCCCAGCTATTTACCTAAGCTAGAGTTTTTGATAGCTATCTCGCTGGGTTTTTGCTAGTCTTTTGTTAAGACAAAGTTACAGGAGGCCTATTATGGATTTGCAAAAGTTTAACTGGACGCGTTTACCGGAAAGCTATCAACTATCGGAAAATAGACTCGAAGTCATAACAAAACCTCATACCGATCTTTGGCAAAATACCTACTATCATTTCCAAAACGATAACGCACCGGTTTTCCAAATAGAAACAGACCAAAAATATTTTAGCTTTATTGTAAAAACTGCATTTACTGAGAGCCACCATCGCTTCGATCAGTGCGGTATCGTGATGTATCTAGATAGTCAGAACTGGCTAAAGGGCTCGATTGAGTATGAAAATGAAGACTATCAGCACTTAGGCAGTGTCGTCACAAATCACGGATACTCCGATTGGGCAACGACCGAAATTGATGCCAACATCAAATCTATGTGGTACCGTCTAAGCAGACGTGAAGATGATTACTGCATCGAATGTTCCACTGATGGCAAAAAATTCCAGCAAATGCGGATCTGCCACATGATTGAGGGAAATGCTAGTGTCAAATTCGGCGTCTATGCCTGCTCACCGGAGGCTTCCTCTTTTAAAGCCGTCTTTACAGACATGCAGCTGACAGACTGTCAATGGCCTGCCCATGATGGCCAGCTGCCTGATAAGTAATATTAACTCACTAAGAAAGAGCTGGCCTTCTCAGACTAGCTCTTTTTCCGTATACACAAAAAAACCCTTGATTTCTCAAGGGTTCGAAAGACATCTTTAAGATTAACGACGAATTTCTTTGTTCTAATGAAAAGTCACTTTTTTATTGATATAAAGCCTTTTAATTCTTGTTGACTACACCGTGACTACATCAAATTGATGGAATTATGCTAGTTTTCCAACACTTCAAATGCCTTCAACGGTTTCAATTTTTCATCTGACGTAAGATGGCGATAAATCTCTGAAGTTGACTTATCGGCATGTCCTAATCTCCCCTTCAAGACTTCCCAACTACAATGCTCTGCAACTAGACTAGCCATTGTGTGTCTGGTAAGGTGTGTATGAAAAGGTTTAGTAATTCCACAACGCTCAACACATCGTTTGATGTGATTGTTTACATAGTCTCTACGATAGGGTATCCCTCTTTTGAACGGAGCTAAGTAAACAAAAAGATATTTTTCCTTTGATCGAAAGACAAATTTCGATCGCATGCTATCAAGAGCTGTTATAAGTTGTTGAAGCCTCTCCATCACTAAGTCAGTTACTACTACTCTTCTAACCGAACTAATCGACTTCGTTGTTTCAATCTTGAAATCCATTTGCTTTCCTCTTACAGATGTTTGCTTGTAAAATAGGATCTCATTGTTTTCAAAATCAATGTCTTCGACTTGTAGAGCCAGTGCTTCGCTTATCCGACATCCTGTATAAAACAGAACAATAAAAAGTGTCGATAGCGGCAACTCTTCATGAACAATAGAGTAATTCAACAATGTCCTAAGCTCATCAATAGTAAGATATTTCTGATCCAAAGAATTCAGCGTCTCTTTTAATTCACTTACACTCTTTTGATACTTAGGCATGCGAATATTCGTCAATGGATTGTCATTCAATATCTCTCTTTTCAAACAGTATTTGAAAATCATGTTCAAGGTTTGCCTTAATGAATACAATGAGTTTTTTGAATACCCTTGAGAAATGCCATCAATTCCTTTTTCTTTCAAAGAAAACATCAAATCTTCCAGAAAATCAGGAGTTAATTCTACTAGCTTCTTTTCGCCAATCCATCGTTTAAGAACAACAATCAAGTCATGACGCTTGGCATATGTGCTGTCCTTTTGTTCTCTCAAAGATTTATAATACTTAAACCATTGATCTGCAACGACTGAAAATTTTTCATTTGAGTTAACAAACTTCTTTTTATTTTGTCGATTTTTCTTTAGCTCAAGAAATGCTAATTGTGCCTCCCTTTTTGTTTTAAATCCCCTACGTGTTGTTCGAAATGCCTGAAAATACCAAGTAACCGAGCCAGTTTTACTGATACTTTTTTTAAACCGATCATTCGTCTCCATTTTTCTATTTCCTCCTTATTTTGAAGGAGGTTGGAAAACAAAATCTGCTTTACTATACTCTCTATACTTAACATTATAAGGTATCTCCTTCTAATTTTGAAGTTCATATGGAACGCAATAACCGCATTTTTTCTTTGAAATTATCATAGTCATTGATTTTGAACCAATCAACAACTTGATCTCTAGAATAATGGCCACGAATGCCATACCAACAATCGGGGAAATCGGTCATCTTGATCAGCCTATTAAGCGTACTATCGCTAATTTGAAATTCTCTTTTCAAATCGCTATTAGTTAAAACCATTGGTAATTTTTTTAAATTTAAAATTTTTGTTTCATATTGCCCTAAAAAATCAGTAAACGTGTTAATAATGCTTTTCTCTATGAATTCTAAATTGATTTTTTATCACTCCATAATATTCTTTTTTAAATGTCTCATCAAGTATTATAGAATCACAAAATACTCGTTTTTGTTTAAAGGTATTCTTAAAAGCAAGTAGCTTTTAAGAAAATGCTTACTCATTATCTTGTCAGATTACTCTTTGCAATGGAGTTCATAGGAATTTCACCTCTCCGCAGTTCATGCCGAGCTTTACAGAAGTATCATTATGATTTCTAAAAGTCGTCGCTATTACTGTAGCAATTGCAGTAACTCGCTCCATTCACCTTATCGCTGCTATTTTTAGATCATTGCGTTGAATGAGCGTTGGCTCTTTTCAGAAATTTATGTACCTGACAATACTATTAAATTTTCAATGGTCAAATTATCATTACACTAATACAAACAAAGTACTACTCAAAAATGACACATAAAATAGAAATTTCTTTACAAGCTATCTAATACTAAATTTTTCTATAGACTTTATCATAGCAATCACGCATTCTTGATAACAATCTTCATCAAAATATCCATATCTGAAAGAAACTTTTACCAGTAATGGATGAAATCTCATTATTAAAATTTCTAAAGCTCCCCTATCTCCACATAGTGAGTCTAAATACAATTTTTTCAACGACATTTAATTCTCTCCTAGCTTTCAAACCCTTCTTCTTTCAGTTGTTTTCTCATTTTTTTATAAAGACGACTCTTCATGTT
The DNA here is from genome assembly GCF_005405485.1 of Enterococcus hulanensis. Taxonomy (GTDB): domain Bacteria; phylum Bacillota; class Bacilli; order Lactobacillales; family Enterococcaceae; genus Enterococcus_A; species Enterococcus_A hulanensis. The sequence continues at coordinate 134,190 of NZ_BJED01000012.1, forward strand.
TGTGACTGCCTGTCTGCTTGTTCCAAAAATAGCTCCAATTTGTTCATCTGTTTTATCAAAAACAAATTTTTCTATAAGAAATTGTTTTTCTCTACTACTTAGTTCTTGTACCACATATTCTATTTTCTCATTGTAAAATAAATTCATAACTGACTCTTCTACCATTATTTTTCTTAGAGACTCTTCTTCAAAAGAAAAGCTATCCTTGGAAAAATCATGGCTTTGATCAGTTAAATATTCATTTTCTTTTTGATAAAAATTCTTCTTGTAATAATTTGATGCTGTATTACAAATAACTTTGTGGAAATACTTTGTCAATTGAGCTTCTAATTTTTCATCTGAGACCTTTATCATGGTAGTTCTCCCTCATCAAAAAAAGTAAGCGAGGGATACGTTAAGAGAATAATTCTACAATTTCTCAATCAATAAAACCGACTTATATTTCAAATCGATGAAACTATATAAGTGTCTTCGTTCATATTTCACAAATTGATCTTTATTACTGGCTACTATCTTAATCTTCAATATTTTTTTATATTTAATAGGATGATGATTTATTTAGATCACTAATTTCAGAAATGTTTTTAAATAATTGTTCCCCTTTCGAAGTTACAAAATAATCATAATCATTTGATTATCTACATATTGTTCCTCAAGTGAAAACTTGAAATCCGCTTAAGGATTATTAATCTAGTAGTTCAGTAAATTCATTGACTCCAAATAGAAAGCTATTTAGTTCTCTCCTTTTCTAAATTACTTTTTAACTCATTGCTTACCTCCTGAAATAAGAATTATTCAATCAACGTCCCTCCCTTCTATAAATATCAACAATCGAGAGATCAAAAATGACACTAAAATAGGGGAGAACTTAGCCAATAAGTCTTCCCCTTAAAAATATTTTTATAGTTAAAGTTTTAGAAACTAAATTCAACGAACAGGATGCTTTTTTTAATTTTCAATCAGGCCTATATCCTTACTATTAAATAGTCTTTTCATTGAATTAATTGAATCGCTACAAATTTTTTTCGAAGTAGAATTTATTTTCCGAACTAGTATCCAAATTCTCTTTTAGCATTCGCAGTAATACATTATTGTATTCTCAATTTAATTAATATCTAAAATTTAGTTATTATATATTGTATTTAGAAACAATCTGGGTCAATGTAGAGTCTGTTTTAATCTGGTGCAACAATTTTTGATCAATTATATATCCTTTTCCCCAAAGTGTATAAATTGCTACGTTCTCGAAACCTGCTTGCTTAAATTTATTTTTTATTCGCGAAATAGCACTAGATAGATAAACCAGATGTGACTTGCTTACTTCTTTCTGCCAAACTTGCTCACAAATATCTTCTCTTTTAACAACTTGATTTCCTGAGCTTATCAGGATGGTTAGAATTTTAGCTTCTATTTGAGACAATCTGTGTAATACTTCAAATAATATTTGTAGCTGATTGATATCTCTCTCCCAAGTATTTACAGATCTCTCTTCAGTTTGCATTGTCAGATTTTCTAATCTGGATAGGCATTCTCGTAGATCATCGTTAGATTCATTATTTGAAATAATTGCATCTATCCGTCCTTCCTCTAAGCTTTGTTGTTCTACTTCTGATGTTTCTGCCCCTACCTCTCGAATAACTATAAGAGAGTGCTCCTTCATTAAAGGTACTAAATAAGAAACCTCAGATTCACAAATACTATCGCTCAAAATAACGTAATTAAACAATTTAATAAATTCAAAGACATTATTCTTCTGCTTACAATAATCGATAAGACTAACAGAACAATATACTTCATAATTTAATCCTTGTAGTTTTTTTTGGATTTCTTGTTCAGCCAAAATATTTTTACTTAAAATCAAAATTCGGTTCATACCTAGGTTCCACTCCTCCACTACACTTCTTCATCAACATTTTCGATATTTTTTGTTGTTCCACAGTTAAGTGGGCTTAATTATGTTTTCTACAAATAATGTCTCAAATGTATTTACTGCTCGACTATGTTCAACAATTTTACCGTGAATAATTCTGTCAATATCGATTCCAGTAAATGACAATTTCTTATTATTAGGCCTCATACCTATCCATTCTCCTTCAAAGGTGCCTTCCAAAACAAATTCTGAAATTATATATTCTTCGTCTTGATATTGTTTTACAATTGTCATTGAATAATCTGGATACGTTTTTTTCACGTCCTCAATGAGGTGCCGCTTCATTCCTGAAACCCCACACGGTATAATGGTTTCTCCAACTTTTAACACGCACTGCTCTGAAATAAAATTCTCTACTTCCCAAATACGACTGCTTGAAACTACAACTTCGTAAAAATACTTTATTCTTTCTTTATCACTCATTGAATTATCACCCCTCCTATGTGGTAAGTTTAGTAATGATTATTTCTCTCAAGGTCATACAACATTAGCAATGAAGAAACTAGAGTAGCTAAAGCTAAATCTAATGTAACCTTCCCAATCACAAACATATGTAATCCTAGCATTTGAATTACAATGACTACTATGACACAAGCGACAGATAGAGTAACATATATAAATTTCATACTTCCTCCCTCCTTAACTATAGTTCTTCATATAATTAATTAGACAGGCCAAGACATTAATACATTATGGAACTTATCATCACCATCAACATACTCCATCTACTCTCTTCGCTTTCTCAATTTTGAGTTAATTGGTGTATATCATCATCTATTTTGTTTCAACAATCCTTTTTATGATGTATTTCTTGCTGCCATTCCCCTCTAACAACAATAAAATTTGCAGTATCATCAACTTTTCTCGGCTAAAAAGAAGTCATTTCGACCTTTAGCTCCCCATATATTTTTATTTTTTTAGAATCTTTCCTAAATCTTTTCATTATCATTTTTTTGTTGTTGAAACTTATAATTACTTACTTTTTTATTTTAAAGCGCATCCTCAGACAACCGATCAACACATTTCTTTAATTCCTCATATATTATCAAAACATTCTGACGGGATTCGTCCACCTCAAAAGAGATTTCTTTTGCTCGATCTTGAAATATTTTTATCTCTTCCTCAGATTGCTCAAGAATGCGTTTGGCATCTAATTTAGCTTTTTCTATCATTCGATTCGCTTGTTTTCTAGCTGAGATCAATACCTCTCCAATCTCTTGTTGCGAATGACTTGCCTCATTCTTCAATTGTTCATTCTCTTTTTGGATTGCCATTAATTGTAGTTGAAGCTCTGATACCACTTCTCCCTCAATAGATTGATCCTGTTGCTCCTCAAGTAAATGTTGAATAACCGTTTCTTTTTCTTGGATTAACTGATTTATTTGAATCAATTCTTTTTCTTTGTCATGAAGAGAAATAGTTTGCTTTTCTAATTGTTGAATCGTATTAAGATGTTCAGACTCTTCCCCTTTTTGTTTCACTAACAACTCATTGTATTGTTGTTGAACATCTTGTAACTCCGCTTCTAACGTACGAAATTGCCCTAAAGAGGTTTTCAAGGATAAATTTTCTTCTCGTAGTTGATCCATTTCAGTTTTAATACGTTCAAATTCTTCATTATTCTTTAAACGCTTAATTTCCTCACGATTTCGACGTGCCTGCGCTTCCAGGTCTTGAATTTGACGTCGATTTTGAGTCTTTTCTTCTCCGTTTCGCAAAATGTTTTGTTTAAAATTTTCATTTTCTTTGACTAAGCGCTGCCTTTCTAATGCAGTTTCCTTTTTATATTCCATAAACGATTGTTCTTTTTCAAAAATCAATCGTTTTAATTCAGCAATTTCCTCAGCTTCTTTACTAGGCTGCCTTTCTGGTAGTTTAGTGACTTTTCCCTCTTCTTCATTTCTGATTACCTCTTCTGGAACAGAATTAATTTCATCCAAAATATTTTTGTTGAAAAACCATCCACCATTTCTCTTTTGTTGTGCACTCATGATGCTTCCTCACTTTCTTTATTCTTCTTCCTGAACCAATGAGAAGGATTCTTCCTCGTTCATCCGTGAAAAAGTACAGCTATAAGTCTTTTTCTTTTCTTTGTCACTCATTAAATTCATTTGGAAGGTAATTTGCGTCAGTTTAGAGATACTCTCAGCTTCTTTAGCAAACGCTTTAATATTGTCTTTGATTTGTTTGCGGTTATCCTCACTACCAGAATCCCCAGCCAATGCAATATTTAACGTTTGAGTCGGTACGTCTAACACGATTAACGTTGTAGACAAACCGAAATAGGGACTCACCTTAGTGGATAGATCACTTTCGATCTGGTATTGTTTCTCACGGTTTTCCTCCGAAAACAGTTCTTCCCATGAGTATTCCTTCAAGCCAATTCCACCTTTTGGATACGGTTTAATAGGTATTTTTGTAATCAGTTGCTTTTGTTCTTTCTTAACTAGGTATAACTCATCTTTGAGCTGATTATTCCTTTTGGTGACAACATTCAGTTGATCCTCCATTCGAAATAGACTGTAAGTAGTCAATAATAAACCCATTGTTATAAAAAAGATGACTAATAGCAATGCCGAGACATGTTTTCCTAGTTCCACTTGTTTGACATAATCTAACTTTCTTTGGAACGATGGCGAGTTATTTGTTGGCAACCGAAGCCGCTCTAATTGTAATTTGATAAACATTCGACGAGACCAAATGATTAATATCAAAATAACCAGTCCCACGATTATCCAATTAATGATTAACACGTCTTATCCTCATTTCCTATATTTTAGTCCTTATTTTTTAACAGGATAGGCAAATGGAATTGGACCCTTCCCTCGACTTCTTTCTTGTAGACAAACCCAAAGGTCCGACTGTCCTTCGACACATCGATGTGATCGCCGGTCGTGAAGTACAATCCTTTAGGAATCTTCGCTAAATCCTTAAATTCTTCGGCAACAGCTGGGGAGAGTTGAAACGTATAGGTTGTTTCAAAATCTCCGTGCTCGCCAATATTTAAGACCATTCGATCGTTGCGGATAAACAGCGTATCTCCCGGCTTGCCGATCACACGCTTCACAAATTTCCCCTCTTCTCCCTTGACTGAAAAGGCGATCACATCGTAACGGTGAATTGGACCGCGTTTCTTCACCAAGACCATGTCTTTTTCTGTCAATGTCGGACTCATGGACGTGCCTGAGATCGGATGAAAGCTGTATTCTCTTCGCACCAGTTGGCCCGAGATAAACATCACAACCAATACTAGGAGCGTCAAAATCGTGAGAATCAGACTTTTTCCAATGGATCGATGGGGTGGACTTCCTTCTTTTTTTAGTTGACGTGATCGAACAGTTGCCATAAGTTACAATACCCCTTTTACTTTGCTTTAATATAGGAAACTTGGTCAGAGGTGGCTAAGGCGTTATCGATCACGCGATACGAAATCACCGTGCCGCCGTAGACATTGCCTTCTGAAATCAAAATCCCTTCCGGTCGAACAACTTCCACGAAAGCCACATGGCCATAACGTGCATCTGATCCGGCGACTCCCGGTTTAAAGGAAATCAACCAGCCAGCTTTAGGCTTCTGACTGACTTCATAACCTAGTGCTTTGCCTTTGAT
>NZ_BJED01000013.1 GCF_005405485.1 Enterococcus hulanensis
AGAAGTATAAATCTGCAATACATGCAAATTTATACTTCTTCATGAAAGTCAACATGCTTAAGTTAATGACATTGCGTTTTCACGGGTGGTTCTGATTTATGCCTGTAACTTTTTAATCAGCTTATCCACTCTTTTCGTTTGAGGAGGGGTAAGGTCTTGTTTTCGATTTTCTAAGGTTTCGATAAATAACTCTCTGTTTGAATCAGTGATACAGATAGCAGCTCTTTCACTGTGTTGCGCCACCTCTTTTGGTCGGCAGGTCGACAGGTGTTCGATCAATAAAGGAAACAGCTCTTTTTCATATTTTTTATTCGCTCGGCACAGCTTTGCGAAAACGGAAATACTATTATCAATTGTGATTACGCTACCATTTTTGTAGGCATATATGACGTTATCAATTTGTTGAAAGATTTCGTCTGCTTTGTCATCAGCTATCATGACAAGTGCTGTCATCGCTCCCCAAACCAGCCGATTATTTTTACTAAGCAAAGCATCTAGGAAACTGACAGCGTAATCGGTAATTAGTTGTGGATTTCGTTCGCCAACTTCGTATAAAACCTTAATACAATCATTTGCAATTGCTTTTTTCTGCTTCAACCCTTGGACTATCTCTAAGACACCTTCTTTATCCTCATGTGAGACCAACATTTCGGCGACTTCAATATTCGGTTGTTCATCCTGACGCTTCAAGTTTGTGGCTAATTTTTCTATATACATAATATCTCCCTTCTTAAAAAATTCGATGAATAAATTATATCATGAGCTGATAGCAGAAAAAATAGCGGTTGCCATTCAAGGAACCCTATCCATTTTTTAATTTTGATACGTCAAGTAAACGACCAGCTTCGATATGAAGTTGGTCATTTTTTCGCACTTTTGTGATTTAGTTTTAAAAAAGTTGAAAAAGTTATTGACAACGTTTTCTTGTGCGGTTACTATAAAGGTGCAACAAATGTTAAAAAGAAATCACAAATGTTAAAAGGGGCGTTTGCAATGGATTGGTTAGATGTACAAGGAAAAACAGTGATTGTCACAGGAGGCTCATCGGGAATTGGAGCGGCTATTGTCAAAGAGTTATGTGAATTAGGAATCAATGTTGTGAATGCTGATTTAAGAGAAGGTACGTTTACTCATGAGAATTTATTTTTCAGTCAAACAGATGTCACTTCTTATGAATCGGTGGAGCAGACAGTAGCAGTAACGACAGCGAAATTTCAAACGATCGAAGCGGTAGTCAATAATGCAGGAATCAATATCCCAGCTTTATTGGTCGATGAAGAAATGTCTGAAGGCGGCAAATTTCAAATCAATGAACAAATTTTTAATAAAATGATCGCCATTAATCAAAAGGGTGTTTATCTGATGGGGCAGGCGGTTGGCCGTGTGATGGTCAAACAAGGCTACGGCGTCATTATCAATATGTCATCGGAATGCGGCTTGGAAGGTTCGGAAGGACAAAGCGTTTATGCTGCGACAAAAGCAGCGGTGAATAGTTTTACGCGTTCATGGGCGAAGGAGTTAGGGAAAAAAGGTATTCGAGTTGTTGGGATCGCGCCAGGAATCATGGAAGAAACTGGATTACGTACGATCGAGTACGAAACAGCTTTAGCCTATACCCGCGGCATTACCGTTGAACAACTACGGGCAGGCTACACCAACACGAAGACCATTCCGCTTGGACGCGATGGAAAATTGAGCGAAGTGGCAGATCTTGTTGCCTACTTCATTTCTGGCCGTTCTAGTTACATAGACGGTGTAACTGTGAATGTAGCTGGCGGCAAGACTCGAGGGTAATGACTTACCTCTGTTGATCGTATTTTTTACGATCGACAGAGTAAAGGATAAACAAAGAAAACGGGAGGGAATTATGAACAAAGTAATTTTAGTCGCTCATGGTAAATTGGCCCATGAAATGAAAAATTCTGCCGAAATGATTTTCGGTGCACTGCCAGATTTTGAATCCGTAGAATTTTTAAAGGAAGAAGGGCTGGATACGATCCAAGAAAAAATTACTGCGGTAATGAGTGACGAAGAGGCGTCATATTTAGTATTGACCGATTTGTTTTGCGGCACACCTTACAATGCCAGCTGTGCCGTAGCGATGAGAAATCCTGAACGCGAGATCGAAGTCGTTTCGGGAATGTCGCTGCCAATCGTTTTAGAGGTAGCGAGTATGTTAAGCAATAATTTGCAGGATATTGTGAACCACGCAACAAGTATTCCCTGCGACACAGTGAAAGCGTTTAAACAGCAATTGATTGAAGAAGAGGAGGATTTTTAGATGCAAATCAAATTAGCACGAATCGATGATCGATTGATCCACGGACAAGTAGCGACAGTTTGGGCCAAGGAAGCAGGGGCAAAACGAATCATCGTCGTCAGTAAAGAAGTCGCGAATGATGAGATTCGCAAAACGTTAGTGAAGCAAGCAGCACCGCCAGGAATCAAAGTGAATATCGTTGATCCCGAAAAAGCAGTAAAAGTTTACAACAATCCAAAGTATGCGGACGAAACTGTCTTCTATCTATTCACGAACCCGATGGAGGTATTAGAGCTGGTTGAAATGCGGGTACCGATCAAATCTATTAATATCGGCGGAATGCAGTTCAAAACTGGACGAACTCAAATCACCAAAGCTGTTTCAGTCGATCAGACAGAAGCTGCTGCGTTTCGTAAGCTGGAAGCATCAGGCGTTGAGTTGGATTTACGAGTAGTTGCCACCGATCCAAAGGGCAACTTTGAAGAAAAACTGAAAGAAGCAGGTTTCTAGGCAACGATAAAATTAGGAGGACACAAAAATGGAATTATCAGTTTTACAGATTGTACTTATTTTTCTTTTTTCATGTGTGTGCGGGATGGGCAGTGTGTTGGACGAGTTTCAAACGCATCGACCGTTAATCGCGTGTACGATGGTCGGTTTGATTTTAGGGGATGTGCAGACCGGAATTATTTTAGGCGGAACTTTGGAACTGATTGCTTTAGGCTGGATGAACATCGGTGCGGCGCAATCACCGGATTCGGCTTTAGCCAGTGTAATCTCGACGATTTTGGTAGTCGTTGGTCAACAAGATATTCAATCAGGGATCGCGATCGCTTTGCCAGTCGCAGCTGCGGGACAAGTGTTGACGGTTATCGCTCGGACAATCACGGTAGCTTTCCAGCATGCGGCGGATCGTGAAGCAGAAAAAGCGAATTTCAACAAAATCATCTTCCTGCATTTTAGTGCTTTATTTATACAAGCCTTACGAGTTGCTATCCCAGCAACAATCGTAGCAGCATTCGTTAGTGCGGAGATGGTAACAAAAATGCTGGATATGATTCCAGATGTGATCACAGGTGGTTTAGCAGTTGCCGGCGGATTTATCGTTGTTGTCGGGTATGCGATGGTGTTGAACATGATGAGTGTGGCCTATTTGATGCCGTTCTTCTATCTTGGCTTTGTCATGGGCGGCTATCTGGAATTTAGTTTGCTGGCATTCGGGATCATTGGTTTGATCACCGCGTTAATCTACGTACAATTGAATCCGAATTTTAAGAAAAATGAAGTTCAAGGCAATCATGTGGCGGCGGTCGTTGCCGGCGAGTTAGCCGATGATGAATTAGAAGATTAGGGGGCAAGCAAAATGGAAAACACTTCAATGGTAGAAACTAAAAAAGATATTTACGCGCAATCACAATTGACCAAAAAAGATTTGATGACCACTTTTGTCTTTTCGAATTTTCAACAAGCGTCCTTTAACTTTGAACGTATCCATGCATTGGCATTTTGTGTTGATATGATTCCAACGATTCGTCGAGTTTACAAAACCAAAGAAGAACAGGCAGAAGCGTTGAAACGACATTTGACTTTCTTTAATACGACGCCGGCAGTCTGCGGTCCAGTAATCGGTGTGACGATGGCGATGGAAGAAGCGCGGGCAAGCGGCGCAGACATCGATGATGGAACGATCAATAGTTTGAAGGTCGGTTTGATGGGACCTTTGGCCGGTGTCGGTGATCCGTTAGTTTGGGGAACCTTGCGTCCAATTACTGCGGCATTAGGTGCTTCATTGGCCTTATCCGGAAATGTGATGGGACCAATCTTATTCTTTGTAGCCTTCAATGCAATTCGCCTGGCGATGAAATGGTTCGGACTAACTTACGGCTTCAGTAAAGGAATGGATATTGTCAAAGATTTATCTGGAAACTTGCTGCAAAAGCTGACCGAGGGCGCGACGATTCTGGGATTGTTTATCATGGGCGTCTTGGTGACTAAATGGACGACCGTTAATATTCCATTAGTTGTTTCAAAAACACCTGGTGCGGATGGCAAAACAGTGATAACAACCGTCCAAAATGTCTTGGATGATCTAGTCCCTGGTCTGCCTGCTTTAGGTTTGACCTTGCTGATGATGTATTTATTGAAGAAAAAAGTCAGCCCGATCGTCTTGATCTTCGTATTGTTTGCGGTAGGAATCATCGGTTATTGGTTAGGAATTTTAGCTTAATAATATAGTAGGATTTTAGGAGGAACAGTAGTGAAAACGAAAGCAGTGCGTTTATATGGTAAGAAAGATTTGCGCTTGGAGGAATTTGAATTACCTGAAATCAAAGAAAATGAAATTTTAGCATCTGTGATTACCGACAGTATTTGTATGTCGACATGGAAATTAGCGAATCAAGGGGCTGATCATAAGAAAGCGCCAAACGATCTTGCGGAGAATCCGATCATTGTTGGTCATGAATTCTGCGGCGAACTATTAGAAGTCGGTGGAAAATGGGCGCACAAATATAAAAAAGGGGAGCGATATGTCTTACAGGCAAATCTGCAATTACCGGATCGTCCAGATTGCCCAGGCTATTCGTATTCCTATACAGGCGGTGACGCTACGTATATCGTGATCTCAGAAGATGTCATGAATCAGGACTGCTTGATTCCTTATAAAGGCGAGACTTATTTTGAAGGTTCGTTGATCGAGCCGCTATCCTGTGTGATTGGTGCTTTCGAAGCGAACTATCATTTAAAAGAAGGTTCTTATGAACACAAAATGGGGATCAAACCAGACGGCAATTTATTGATCATGGGCGGCACTGGACCGATGGGTTTATTGGCGATTGATTATGCATTGCATGGACCGATCAAACCCAAAAAATTAGTAGTAACGGATCGCGATGCAGAAAAATTAGCGCGGGCGGAAAAACTTTATCCAAGTCAAAATGGAATCGAAGTTTCCTATATTAATGTAGCGAAGGTAGAAGATCAAGTAAGTTTATTGAAAGAAACCGTTGATGGCGGTTTTGACGATATCTTCGTGATGGTTCCTGTGGGTCCAGTCGTCAGCGATGCAGCCGCAATCTTGAACCCTGATGGCTGCTTGAATTTCTTCGCGGGTCCGCAAGACAAAGAATTTTCAGCCAATGTAAACTTTTACGATGTTCATTACTCATTTACTCATTTCGTCGGAACTTCAGGCGGAAATACGGAAGACATGCGAAAAGCTGTTAAGCTGATCGAAGATAAACAAGTGAAAGTGGCGAATGTCGTTACTCACATTTTAGGTTTAGACGCAGTGGGTGAAACGACGTTGAATCAACCAGCTATTGGCGGCGGGAAAAAATTAGTTTATACCCACAAGCAATCAGGATTAACGAAATTGTCGGAAATTGAAAAAGAATCTGAATTAGGAAAAATTTTGGCGGAAACCGATGGTATTTGGAGTAAAGAAGCTGAAAATTATGTTTTAAAACATTACCCAAATATTTAATATTATTTAAAGGAAATGGATTATTGCGTCGAATTAGTTTTCTTGAAAATTTCAATGTTCGTGTTTTAAAGTAGAAACGACTTAAATTAAGAAAAAGAGCGTCGCAGAAAAGTATGATTTGCAACGCTCTTTTTTTATAGATTATCTTTTAAAAATTGGATGGTCGATTGGTAAGCAATATCTGAATAGCCTTCGCCATGGACCGTGCCAGTAATCAACTTGGCTTCACTAGGAACACCATTTTCGGCGAGGGACTTTTGTAATTTATAGATACCTGATAAAGGAACGATCTCGTTTAATGAATTGGCGATGAAAATCGGTCCACTGTTATTTGAAACGCGCGAAAGCGGATCGGCCTGTTTCAAACGTTCCATGTCTTGTTTTACGTAATTCAAGATGAACCATTTATAAAAGGCATCATTCGCACCGTCTTGGTCAATTTTTCCACTAGCTTGTTTATCAAAATCAGGTTTTTGATTCATAGCGGGCACCACGTCGGGATGTTTTTGTACCCAATCATAGAGATCAATGATACCAGACCAAGAGGCTGCCGGAATGCCTCTTTGCAAAGCTAACTCGATCGATAAATTGCCGCCGGCTGATGAACCAAGTGCGGTGATTTTTCCATTTACGGAATAGTCGCTTGCTGCTAACCAATCATAGACATTTAAAATATCTTCCATTGCAGCGGGAAAAATGTGGTCCGGTGCTAAACGATAGTTAGGTGCGATAACGAGAAAGCCGTCAGCAGTTAAGCGTTCCGCCAAAGCTGCTTCTTTACTTTTATCACCTCGAAACCAGCCGCCGCCATGGATCAAGATGATCGCCGCATCAATTTTTTTAGGTTCGTAAATATCCAGCGTTAATTGATTTTTTTCATCGTATACATAGTCTTTGATCATACTTATTGCGCCTCTTTTTTTCTTATTAATTAAATTGAGAGTAGTTAGATGGATAACCACTAGATTAAATCATTTTCTTTAGTTGGCTTAGGTTGCTGCTGCATCAACTCGTCTAACATAGCTAACAGATTTTGTTGAGCTTCATCATAGCTGTTGATCTGATTGCCGAATTGTTGATTGAATCCGTCCAAACCATCTTTTGCAAAAGCATATTCATATTGATAAACGGCATCGTAAGCCTTCGTAAAACGTTGAAGGAGTTCTATTTGAGAATCTAATTGCAGCGCCAACTGGATCACACGAAAATCTGTATAGGCTAATTCGAATTGGATCGCCCAGATCCGGATAAAGTCGTGTTGATTTTTTATGTGCAGAAAATGATGTTCGGTCGTCCATGTTAGATTTTTGATTGCTCCTGTCACATCAAGCATTATACTCACCTTCTTTATTGATTTGTACAGTCTTTAATCTACGCTCTTTTTTCAGCAGAGCAAGCAAGAAGTCTTGTCTTTTAACGAAAAAGGCTTTCTTTCTAAATTTTCCTTTGCTACACTTAAAAAAAACACAGAGAGAAGGTCAATGATGAAGATCACCATCAAAGAAATCGCTGAGATGGCAGGGGTTTCGGTAACGACTGTATCGCAGATTTTAAATAATAAAGGCAGTCGTTTCAGTGAACAGACCCGTAAAAAGGTCTTAGCGATCGTTGAAGAATATCAATATAAACCGGATTTTTTTGCGGCAAATTTGATCAATCGCCATTCAAAAACGATTGGGATGATCGTGCCGGATGTGACAGACTTTTTCTTTTCAAAAGTGATTGAAGGGGTAGAGAGTTATTTAAACCCTTTAGGATATATGATTATTTTGTGCAACTCGCGTCATGATATCGAACAAGAAAAACGTTATTTAAATGAGTTGTCGCATCGTTCTGTGGATGGGATCTTACTAGCTACGCCCAATCATTTAGAAGATGAGCACAAGTTAGGCAGCGACTTCTATCGAAAACATCCCATTGTCCTGATCGACCGAGGGTTGAATGATCGCGACTGGGGTCAGCTTTTAGTTGAGGAATATGCAGGTGCGCAGGAAGTATTGCGGATGCTGGTGGAAAAGGGGCATCGGCACATCGGGATGCTGAAAGAAAGCCAAGGCTATTACCAATTAACAGAACGTGTGAAGGCCTATCGTCAAGTGGTCTTTGAGTACCAATTGCCTTTTGAAGAAAGTTATATTTGTTCTGGACAATTAACGATCTCAGGCGGTTATCATGCGGCGAAGGAAGTACTGAAGAACAAGCAGATTACCGCGATTTTCTGCGGGAATGATGAGATGGCGATCGGCTGCTATCAAGCGATCTATGAAGCTGGATTAAAAATTCCTGAAGATATTTCAGTAGTTGGTTTCGACGGGTTAGAGGTCAGTAAATATATGGTTCCGCCATTAACGACAGTCTTTCAGCCCAGCAGCGAAATCGGATTCTCCGCGGCAAAGTTCTTAGTGGATGCTATTAACTTCCCTTCTCAGCGAATTCCGAATAAAATCTTCCAAACTAAATTAATTATTCGTGAGAGTGTGAAAAATATAGATCAGGGTTGACAACGGGTTCACGACCCGTTATAGTAACGATGGTAGCGCTAACAGAAAGCGCTTCTTCGTTAAGTAAACTGTTTTACTAAAGTGGTTTACCTTTCGCTATTTTATTGTATAATATCTTTTGACGCTTGGAGGAAAACCTATGAGAATGGTAGATTTGATCGAGAAAAAGAGAGATGGAAAGATTCTATCAAAAGAAGAAATCGATTTTATTATTGAAGGTTACACAGATGGCAGTATTCCAGATTATCAAATGAGTGCGTTGCTGATGGCGATCTTTTATCAGGATATGACCGATGAGGAAATTTCTCACTTAACTTTAGCGATGGCTAATTCAGGAGACATCATTGATTTGTCTTCTATTGATGGTATCAAGGTGGATAAGCATTCAACTGGCGGAGTTGGCGATACAACAACATTAGTGTTGGCTCCACTCGTAGCAAGCGTTGGTGTACCTGTAGCAAAAATGTCTGGCCGCGGCCTAGGTTTTACTGGCGGTACTTTAGATAAATTTGAATCAATCCCAGGCTTTAAGATCGAATTATCTGATCAAGAATTTATTGATATCGTGAACAAGAGCAAGGTTGCAGTAATTGGTCAATCAGGAAACTTGGCAGCCGCCGATAAAAAACTTTATGCCTTACGGGATGTGACTGCAACAGTGGATTCTATCCCATTGATTGCCAGCTCGATTATGAGTAAAAAAATCGCGGCGGGAGCTGATGCAATTGTCTTGGATGTAACAACTGGCGACGGTGCGTTCATGAAAGACATTGAAGACGCGAAACGGTTGGCTAAAACAATGGTACGAATCGGAAAACTTGCCGGTCGTCAGACGATGGCAGTCATTTCAGATATGTCAGAGCCGTTAGGCGAAGCAATCGGAAACAGCTTGGAAATCGTTGAGGCTATTGATACGTTAAAAGGAAACGGACCAGCAGACCTTACTGAAATGTGCTATGTACTCGGCAGTCAAATGGTTGTGTTAGCGAAAAAAGCAGAGACATTAGACGAAGCCCGTGCAATGCTGGAAGAAGCACTTCATTCAGGCAAAGCGCTGGAAAAATTCCGTGAGATGGTTAAAGATCAAGGCGGCGACGAAACAGTGATCGACCAAACAGATCAAATTTTGACTGCTAAATATACGATCGAATTGGCGGCTAAAACTTCCGGATATGTCACCAAGCTAGTTGCAAATGAAATTGGGATCGCAGCCATGCTGTTAGGCGCGGGTCGCAAAACTAAAGAGGATGATATCGATCACGCGGTAGGAATCAAACTTCATAAGAAGATCGGCGATGAAGTAGCTGAGGGCGAGTCGTTATTAACGATTTATGCTAATTCTAATGAAATTGACGAGGTTAAAGAATTACTTTATCAAAATATTTTCATTGGGGATGTCCCTAAAGAGCCTGTTTTAATTCACGATATTATTACAGAATAAGTAATTAAAACTTTTTTAGAACAATTAGAAATATATTATAATAGAAGAAGTGAGGATCAAAAATGGAAATAAATCGAATGATCG
This sequence comes from Enterococcus hulanensis, assembly GCF_005405485.1. Classification (GTDB taxonomy): domain Bacteria; phylum Bacillota; class Bacilli; order Lactobacillales; family Enterococcaceae; genus Enterococcus_A; species Enterococcus_A hulanensis. The sequence continues at coordinate 9,771 of NZ_BJED01000013.1, forward strand.
ACCACACAATTTTAAAAGCAGACGCGAAAAAAGAAGATGTCATGAAAATTATTGAAGAGGCAAAAAAATACCGCTTCTATTCTGTCTGCATCAATCCTACATGGGTGGCACTTGCGGCAGAGGAATTACAAGGTGAACCTGTTGCTGTGTGTACAGTGATCGGCTTCCCGCTTGGGGCCAACACAACTGAAACAAAGGCTTTTGAAGCAGCGAACGCCATTGCAAATGGGGCGGATGAAGTCGACATGGTCATCAACATCGCTGAACTAAAAGACGGCAATGATGAAAAAGTTCAAAAAGACATCGAAGCTGTTGTCGCTGCGGCTAAGGATAAAGCGTTAGTCAAAGTTATCATTGAAACTTCATTATTAACAAATGAAGAAAAAATCAAAGCATGTGAATTGGCAAAAGCAGCAGGTGCAGACTTTGTTAAAACATCGACTGGTTTTTCAACCGGTGGAGCGACAGTCGAAGATGTTCGCTTGATGCGTGGAACAGTTGGACCTGAAATGGGAGTCAAAGCTTCCGGCGGTATCCACAATGCCAAAGAAGCAGAAGCAATGATCGAAGCAGGCGCAACACGTTTGGGTGCCAGCTCTGGGGTTGCTATCATGAACGGACTTTCCGGTACGGGGTACTAGGGGGAGTTATAATTGAATAAACAAGAATGGATCGACATCGCGGTCGAAGCACTCGATAAAGCGTATGTCCCATATTCAAAATTTCCAGTAGGTGCGTGTCTTGTAACTAAAGACGGCAAAACCTATCAAGGAATCAATATTGAAAATGCCTCATACGGCTTAACGAATTGTGCAGAACGTACTGCCTTTTTCAAAGCTGTATCAGAAGGCGAAAGAGAATTTAGTCATTTAGTGATTGCAGGTCACACACCAGAACCAATTTCTCCATGCGGCGCTTGTCGTCAAGTCATGGCAGAGTTTTGTGATCCAGCGATGCCAGTAACCTTGGTCGGTGACAACGGTGTAGTTAAAGAAATGACCGTTGAAGGGTTACTGCCGTATACATTCACTGATAAAGATTTATAAACCATGTTCATTCAGTCGCAGGACTGTTGAAAAAAATTCATATTTAGGGGGCTTTACAGAAATGAAAAAAGCAAAATTATTTGGCCTAGGTACCGTGGCGATGGCAGCATTGCTAGCTTTAGGAGCTTGCGGCGGAGGCGGCGGTTCAACTGATTCTTCAGGTGGAGCGGCTAAAGAAGATTCAAAACACAGTGTTGCAATCGTAACAGACATTGGTGGTGTGGATGACCGTTCATTTAACCAAAGTGCTTGGGAAGGACTTCAAGCTTGGGGTAAAGATCACGACATCAAAAAAGGTAATGGCGGATATAACTATATCCAATCAAACGATGCTTCTGAATATGAACAAAATATCTCACAAGCTGTTACTAACGGATTCAAGACAGTCTTCGGGATTGGTTACTTATTAGCAGACCCAATCTCAGCAGCAGCAGATCAAAATGCAGATACAAACTTCGTTATCATCGATTCAGTGATCGAAGGTAAAGACAATGTCGCTTCAGCAACATTTAAAGACCAAGAAGCAGCTTACTTAGCAGGTGTTGCAGCAGCTGAAACAACTAAATCTAACAAATTAGGTTTCGTTGGTGGTGAAGAAGGTGCCGTAATCGACCGCTTCCAAGCTGGTTTCGAAAAAGGTGTAGCAGATACTGCTAAAAAATTAGACAAAGACATTTCTGTAGATGTTCAATATGCAGCTTCATTCGGTGATCCTGCCAAAGGTAAAGCATTAGCGGCTAATATGTACAATGCTGGAGTAGATATCATTTATCATGCTTCAGGCGGTACTGGTCAAGGTGTCTTCTCTGAAGCAAAAGCTCGTAACGAAAAAGCTGACGAAGCAGACAAAGTTTGGGTTATCGGTGTCGATAGCGACCAACAAAAAGAAGGTAAATACAAATCTAAAGACGGTAAAGAAAGCAACTTCTGTTTAACGTCTACACTTAAAGGTGTAGGTGCAGCAGTTCAAGATATCTCTACTCGTGCATTAGAAGATAAATTCCCTGGTGGCGAACACTTATCATACGGTTTGAAAGACGGCGGTGTATCTCTAACTGACGGATTCCTTTCAGACGAAGCAAAAGAAGCTGTTAAAGAAGCGAAAACAAAAGTTTCTGACGGCGACATTAAAGTTCCAGAAACTCCTGAGAAAAAATAATTCAGGTGACCATAGTCTCCAACAACGCGGAGACTATGGTCCTCTTTTAAAAAGAGTCTTCTTTTTTTAGCCAAGTTGCGACTTGTGTTGGATTTGGCTAAGGGAAGAACGCCCTTAACGTTGCAATGTTTTGTCAGGTTTATAAAGCGATAGGATGTGAAAAGAAAGTGACAGAAGAACAAAATGTCATTGAGATGCGCAATATCACCAAGCAATTTGGCACGTTTAAAGCAAATGACAACATCAATCTACAGATCCGAAAAGGTGAGATTCATGCACTTTTAGGTGAAAATGGTGCCGGGAAATCGACACTGATGAATGTTTTGTCGGGGTTATTGCAACCAACTTCTGGTGAGATTTTGATGGACGGTCAAAAGGTCGATATCTCAAGTCCAACTAGAGCCAATCAATTAGGGATCGGAATGGTCCATCAGCATTTCATGTTAGTTGATGCCTTTACCGTCACAGAAAACATTATTTTAGGCAGCGAGCCGAAGAAAAACGGCATGCTGGATCAGAAGAAAGCCAAAGCTGAAATCGTTCGATTATCTGAAGAATATGGCTTGAAGGTTGATCCAGATGCGTATATCCGCGATATCTCAGTCGGGATGCAGCAGCGGGTTGAAATTTTAAAAACGTTGTACCGTGGTGCAAATGTTCTGATTTTTGATGAACCGACCGCTGTATTAACACCGCAAGAAATCGATGAGTTGATCATGATCATGGAAGGCCTGATCAATGAAGGTAAATCGATTATCCTGATCACGCACAAATTAGATGAGATCAAAAAGGTTGCGGATCGTTGTTCAGTTATCCGTCGTGGACAATACATAGGAACTGTCGACGTGAAAGATGTCAGCTCACAGCAATTAGCCGACATGATGGTTGGACGTTCTGTTTCATTTAAAACGGATAAAGTACCAGCAACACCAGGGGAAGTCGTTCTTTCGATCAAAGACTTAGTAGTAAAAGAAAGCCGCGGACTAGAAGCGGTCAAGAGTTTGTCGCTAGATGTTCATCGTGGCGAAGTTGTCGGTATTGCCGGAATCGATGGAAACGGTCAGACAGAATTGATTCAAGCTTTAACTGGCTTACGTAAAGTCGAAAGCGGAACAGTAACGATCAAGGGAGAAGATGTAACAGGTAAGGCACCGCGTCAAATCACTGAAACAGGTGTCGGGCATGTACCGGAGGATCGCCATAAATACGGCTTGATTCTACCATTACCGTTATCAGAAAATATTGCTCTGCAATCTTATTATCATGCACCATTTAGTAAAAATGGTATTTTGAATTATGGCGAGATCGACCGTTACGCGAAACGTTTAATAGAAGAATACGATGTGCGGACGACCGGAGAAAAAGCTCCAGCGGCTTCGCTTTCAGGTGGTAACCAGCAAAAAGCGATCATCGCTCGAGAAGTCGACCGTGATCCAGATCTATTGATCGTGTCACAGCCAACTCGCGGACTCGACGTAGGTGCGATCGAGTATATTCACAAACGTTTAGTTGAACAGCGCGACAAGCAAAAAGGTGTGCTGTTAGTAAGTTTTGAGTTAGATGAAATTTTGAATGTCTCTGACCGTATCGCGGTTATTCACGCAGGGGAGATCGTTGGTATCGTGGATCCGAAAGAAACTTCTGAAAACGAGCTTGGCTTGTTGATGGCCGGCTATAGTTTAGAAGAAGCGCGAGCAGAATTAGCAAAGGCTGGTGAGACAAATGAATGATCGCTCAGAAAAAATTAGAAATATTTTAGTACCGATTATTTCAGTTATTTTAGGATTTGTTCTTGGTGCTGTTTTGATGTTAGTGTTTGGCTTCAACCCGATCGAAGGCTATAATGCGATGTTCAGCTCGGCGTTCCAAAGTAAAATGTCGATTGGAGAAATTTTAGTTGGTGCCGGACCGTTGATTTTTACCGCTTTAGGCTTTTCAGTCGCTAACTCAGCTGGGTTCTTTAACGTCGGACTTTCTGGTCAGGCTTTATGCGGCTGGGTGGCAAGTATCTGGGTAGCGTTAAGCATGCCGGATTCACCAAAAATTGTAGTCGTACCATTAGCAATTATTGTAGGTGCTTTAGCAGGTGCAGCAGCAGCGGCGATTCCTGGTTTGCTGCGGGCCTTCTTTGGAACAAGTGAAGTTATCGTAACGATCATGATGAACTATGTAATCCTTTACTTTGCTAATCATATTGTCAACCATGTGATGTCACCAGATGTCATCTCAAATAAAGGGGTAACAAAAGCTGTCGGATTGAATGCTTCTTTGCGGGAACCGTGGCTGACGAATCTATTTGGCGGTTCGCGTGTAAACATGGGCTTCGTTTTAGCATTAGTATTCCTAGTGCTTGTGTGGTTCTTAATGAAACGTACGACATTAGGTTTTGAAATTCGTTCCGTTGGTCTGAATCCTTTTGCCTCTGAATATGCAGGGATGAGCAGTAAACGAACGATCGTGATTTCGATGATTATCTCAGGTGGATTGGCAGGTCTTGGTGGGGTTGTTTATGGGCTTGGAACCTTTATGAACTACTTTGTTCAAGGATCATCCATCAGTATCGGGTTTGACGGGATGGCGGTTTCGCTATTAGGAAACGGCAGCTCTGTCGGAATCTTATTGTCAGCACTGTTATTCAGTATTTTAAAACTTGGCGGACAAGGAATGCAGTTCTCAGGTATTCCGAGTGAATTAGCCAATAGTGTCATTCCGTTGATCATCTTCTTCGTAGCGATCAATTACATCGTACGTGTTGGTCTAGCTAAAGTAATGGGCGGTAAAAAAGAAGTCGAAACTGTCCAAGAAGTAGAGAGTGCTCCGAATGAAGAATCTGAAAAAGGGGGCAAAGTCTAATGAATATGGATTTGTTAGCTTCAATTATTGCTCAGACGCTTGTGTATTCTGCACCATTGATTTTAACTGCACTTGGCGGGGTATTTTCTGAACGCAGCGGGATCGTTAACGTTGGTTTGGAAGGGATCATGGTTGCAGGTGCCTTCAGTTCAGTTGTATTTAATTTGGCGTTTGCCGATCAGTTCGGTGCGATGACACCGTGGCTAGGCGTTTTAGTCGGCGGTTTGGCTGGAATGGCCTTCTCACTGCTTCATGCAGTAGCGACTGTGAATTTCCGTGCAGACCATATTATCAGTGGTACTGTAATGAATCTGTTGGCTCCTCCTTTAGCGATTTTCTTGATTAAGGTAATCTATGGAAAAGGTCAAACAGATACGATCCAACAGCAATTTGGCTACTTTGATTTTCCAGTATTAAGCAAAATCCCCGTTTTGGGTGAGCTATTCTTTAAAAATACTAGTTTGCCAGCGTACTTCGCTATTTTAGTCGCTGTGATCTCTTGGTTTGTCATTTTCAAAACCCGTTTTGGTTTACGTTTACGCTCTGTTGGTGAAAATCCGCAGGCGGCCGATACGTTAGGGATCAATGTTTACGCATTGCGCTATTCAGGCGTGTTACTTTCTGGCTTCTTAGGCGGAATGGGTGGAGCGGTCTTCGCGCAATCAATCGCAGGACGTTTTGCCGCAACAACAATCGCAGGTCAAGGATTTATCTCATTGGCAGCGATGATCTTTGGTAAATGGAATCCGTTAGGTGCGATGGGAGCCGCGATCTTCTTCGGTTTCGCACAAAACTTGAGTATCGCAGGTTCAAACTTGCCGCTCATCTCGCAAATTCCGGATGTGTATCTGCAATCAGCACCATATGTATTGACGATCGTCGTACTGGTTCTCTTCTTAGGAAAATCAGCTGCACCAAAAGCCGATGGAGTCAACTACATCAAATCAAAATAATTCTTTTGTTATTAAAGGGTGGGGCTATGGGACAATGTTTCTTAGTCGCGCCCTTTTTTGCGAGTCGGTCTTTTCGCAGGATACTTGAATTGAAATCTAAATTAAATTTTTATAGGCAGCAGAAGTTCAAGTAGTTTAGACCGATCGTATGCGTGATGAGAATAGAACTAACTTTTTCGCTTTTTGAAAAAGTTAATCCTTTAATACGAAATAGCTGCGAGTCGGTCTTTCCGCAGGATACTTGAATTGAAGTCTAATTTAAATTTTTATAGGCAGCAGAAGATCAAGCAGTTTAGACCGATCGTATGTGTACGAAAAATGATTTCATATAAAATGAGCTAGCTGTCAAGTCAACTTCCCACAATTTATTGTGGAAGCTAGATTTCTTACTATATTAATTACTACCAGCAATGGCTTTCAGTTTACGTAACTTCTTGAACCCAATATACTGGAGCTGGGTTAATAATTTTTGCAAGTTATTATCTTCGTTAAATTTATAAGTGGGATTCGTCTTGCTTATTTTGAAATAAATTAATAGAAAGAGGGAATAGAAATGTTTAAGCGCATTCACTTAGTCGTTATGGATTCTGTCGGTATCGGAGAAGCACCAGATGCTGAGAAATTTGGAGATGTAGGTTCAGATACATTAGGTCATATTGCTGAAAAAGCTGGATTGAACATTCCGCATTTAGAACAATTAGGTCTTGGAACGATTCGTCCGTTGAAGGGCGTTGAAGATGTAGCGGATCATAAGGGCTACGCAACTAAATTGGAAGAAATCTCAGTTGGTAAAGATACAATGACTGGTCACTGGGAAATCGCTGGATTGAATATCCAAACGCCATTCCGTGTTTTTCCAGATGGATTCCCGCAAGAATTGCTTGACCAAATTTCTGAGTTTTCTGGTCGTGGTATTATTATGGGTGCCAACAAGCCTTATAGCGGAACTGAAGTGATCAAAGATTTTGGTGAAGAGCAAATGAAGACGGGCGACTTGATCATTTACACTTCTGCTGACCCTGTATTGCAGATCGCAGCACATGAAGAGATCATTCCGTTAGAAGAGCTTTATAAGATTTGCCAATATGTTCGTGATATTACCAAAGATGATCCTTATATGATCGGTCGTATTATTGCTCGTCCTTATCTAGGTGAACCTGGCAACTTTACTCGGACAAGTAATCGACATGACTATGCCCTTGATCCATTTGGCAAGACTGTTTTAGATTCATTGAAAGAAAATGGTAAAGACGTGATCGCTGTCGGCAAGATCAATGATATTTTCAATGGCCAAGGAATCACCGATGCCGTTCGGACGAAGAGCAATATGGATGGTGTCGATAAATTATTAGATGTTATGAAGAATGATTTCACTGGTTTGAGCTTCACGAACTTAGTTGATTTTGACGCATTGTTTGGTCATCGTCGCGATGTGGTTGGTTATGCTCATGCCATCGAAGAATTTGATCTGCGGATTCCAGAAATTTTAGATGCGATGCAAGACGACGATTTATTAATGATCACGGCGGATCACGGAAATGACCCAACCTTCACAGGAACGGATCATACACGTGAATATGTACCATTCTTGGTTTACAGCAAAAAAATGGCGGCACAAGGCAAATTGCCGCAGGGCTACTATTCAGATATCGCTGCAACAATCGCGGAAAATTTCGCGGTACCGGCGACTGAAAATGGCGAAAGTTTCTTAAAATTATTGAAATAAGAAAGGTTTCGCGAATGCGCTCAGCTTTTGAGCAATCAGACTTATATTTTCCTAAGGATTAAAAAAATACTCAGAAAAAGGAGCATTTTATGACAGACTTACAAGATAAAATTCAACAGACTGCTAGTTACATTCAGGACAAAGGTGTGGCGGATGTCGCATTTGGTTTAATTTTAGGATCAGGCTTAGGCGAATTGGCTGAAGAGATCGAGAACCCTGTAGTGATCCCGTATAACGAGATTCCGCATTTCCCCGTTTCAACCGTAGTTGGTCATGCTGGACAATTAGTTTATGGTCGTTTGGCTGGAAAAAATGTTTTAGCGATGCAAGGGCGTTTCCATTATTATGAAGGAAATACGATGGAAACCGTGACCTATCCCGTTCGTGTCATGGCGGCTCTTGGCATTCACTCAGTAGTCGTGACGAATGCGGCTGGCGGTGTGAACGAAGGCTTCCAACCAGGAAACTTGATGCTGATCACCGATCATATCAATTTCATGGGAACGAACCCATTGATCGGACCGAATGATGAAAACATGGGACCGCGCTTCCCAGATATGAGCGCGGCATATATGAAAGAGTATCAAGAAAAGGCGCGTGAAGTGGCGAATAAATTGGCAATCGATTTGCAAGAGGGTGTTTATCTTGGCATGACAGGTCCTACTTATGAAACACCAGCAGAAATCCGTATGGCTCGGACAATCGGTGCGGATGCAGTCGGCATGTCGACAGTTCCAGAGGTCATCGTAGCCGCACATAGCGGGATGAAAGTTTTAGGCGTTTCTTGCATTACAAACTTAGCTGCGGGCATGCAGGCGAACTTGAACCATGCGGAAGTTGTGGAAACGACAGAACGTGTGAAAGAAGACTTCAAAAAATTAATCAAAGAAACACTAGCTGCTTTATAATCGAGGTATGCGTACGAAAATTAATTAAAACAAATAAGGAGGAATACAATGAGCGTTCATATTGAAGCGAAACAAGGTGAGATTGCTGATAAGATTTTACTGCCGGGAGATCCGTTGCGGGCAAAATTTATCGCGGAGAATTTTTTAGAGGATGCAAAATGCTATAACAACGTGCGCGGCATGTTAGGCTACACGGGAACTTATAAAGGTGAACGTGTTTCTGTCCAGGGTACAGGGATGGGAATGCCGTCTGCCGGAATCTATGCGCAAGAGTTGATCCAATCTTACGGCGTGAAGAAATTGATCCGTGTGGGAACCTGCGGCGCGTTGTCAAAAGATGTTCACGTTCGTGACCTGATTATTGCTCAAGGGGCAGTAACTAGTTCATCAATGGTGAAAAAGCATTTCCCAGATTTCCACTTTGCACCAATTGCTGATTTTGAATTGATGATGAAGGCCTATGAAGTGGCAAAGGAAAAAGGCTTCACGACACATGTTGGAAATGTGTTGTCAGAAGATACCTTCTACAAAGATGATTTGGAACCAACCTTCAAATTAGCCGAATATGGCGTAATGGGTGTTGAGATGGAAGCAGCGATCTTATATTACTTAGGCGCGAAATTCCATGTTCAAGCACTAGGCATCATGACTGTCAGCGACCATATGGTGACAGGTGAGGAAACAACTTCAGAGGAACGCCAAAATACATTTAAAGATATGATGTATGTTGGGTTGGAAACATTGATTGCAGAATAATTTTTGGTACCGTCCTTCAAATATGGAGGACGGTTTTTAGTTTAACTTTTTTTTTTCAGTTGTGTTTAGCTAATAAGTCCATCTAGTATTTCACATTTAAAATAGAATAATTTTTGTTCCCTAAAAGGCGATACAGAATGGCAGTTTTCTGATATTCTGTATCGTCTTTTCATTCTAGTTAAAAGATGAATACTCTAAAATGTAATTGTATTTCAAGATTCGGTCTGATTATAAATGACGATAGATTGATAAATTAAGTCTTCTTTAAACTCGGTAATTAGATTGACAGAAGGGTACTTATTAACAATTCGTTTTAAAGAAAAGAGACCCACTCCCCTATTGTTATCATGAGTAGTTGAGTATTTTTTTTCAAATATTTTCGTTTGATCAATTTCAAGCCCCTTAATCGAATTGCTTACAGTGATTGTAATCTCGTTTTCAATTTTTGTGATGCAAACACTGATTTTTTTATCACCCTTTGATTGATGTGCTGCTTGAACGGCATTATCGATTAGTACAGAAACAATTCTGATTAGGTCAATTAGGGGAATACCAACTCTGTCGAGGTCACCAATTACTCGTATATTCATTTTTATATCTAACTGGTTTGCTTCAAGTTCTTTAGTGAGTATCAAATTTTTTAGCTCAACTATTTTCAAGTGCTTATATTTTTCCAAGTTACTGTTTGTATCAGAAATAATGTACTTACTAGGTAATATTGCTGTGTAAAATATTTCTTGAGTTTCCTTTTGATTATTACTATCTATACTTTTTTTTAGCGTAAGTAATAGATTAATATAATCATGTTTAAATGTAGAAAGTTCATTGTTCAGTTCTTCAAGTTGTTCGGAATAGTGAACCAACATTTCATAAGATTCTTCACGGTATTTCTTTTTTTCGTGATATTCTGCAAGTCTATACACGAGAAGTAAAATGATCAAAAAATTAATTAAATAAAAAAGAATCAAGTTATTTGAAGAAACCGAATGCATAAATAAAAAAAGAATTAAAACGCCTATAACAACAATTGAAACACCGAGTGGATTCAAATCAAGATAATATAATGATTGAAACTTATCTGATTTTGATAATAGGATTGTAATGATCAAAGTAACAAGAGAAGATACGACGAGAGCTAACGTCAATTTAAAACAAATACTCATAAAAAAATAAATGATAAAGTTGATGATAGAGGTGATCATAACTGATATAAAAGGACCGTAAATAGAATGCCAAAAATCGAGTGATCTATTATATAACTTTCCAACAAGGATTAAGAAAAATACGAGTATCATATTTGAAAACACTACTAAAAAAGTAAAAGAACTTACCCAAATAAGAGCAAATCCAATCAAACCCAGGAGTATCAATAGCCGTGGTTTGATTGGATTTGTTGATTTGAAGAGAATGAGTGAGGACATGATCACACAAAAAGTAGACAGTGCAGCTTCAATCATTTTTCTTCGCCTTTATAATATTTTTTTTTGGAGAATGTACCAGAGAAGGCCAGACACAGACACGTAGAATTATTTTTTCTTGTAAAAGACTTTTCCATTCCATCAAGAAACTCTCCTTTGACTATTTTATTTGATAAAGACAGCTATAAAAAACTTCATCAAAACATCAATAATAATCCCATGCTTCAGAATATCAAAATCTTTAAATAGACATTGATAATTCAAAAAGATAAGAATAAGACTCATTTTCAATTTTATTGTCTTTATTGATTCTTTGTGACGTAGTTTCAAAAAGTGTTCATCAAACGTCATTTTTTCCAATGATTGTCTAAAGCTTCTCGTAGCTCATGAGATTTTTTCCGAGAGATAGGAATTGAAATGTTCTCATCAATCACGGCTTCTTTTTTGCTTTTTTCAATATATTTGATTTTTGTGATGTTTATTATAAAAGATTGATGACATCGAATAAGACGATCATCCAAAAAATCGAAATTTTTTAGAGAGCCATGTGCGTAAATTTCTTTTGTACTGGTCTTTATTAATAGTTTGTGGGGGGAAACAGGGGTGATAAAGAGTAGTTCTTTAAAAGGGCAAGAAATCTTAATATTTTTTGATTCAAAAATGAATGAATCTTCATTGTCCGAGGGGGTGTTTATTGAATAGGCACTGATACAATTTTTAAGTTGTTCTATAAATTTTGATTCAGTAGAGTCTTTTACAATATAGGCGTAAGCTGATAAACCATAATCATATGAGGTCAATGCTAATTCTTTGTAACTGGTAACGAAGCAAATTAGTGAGTTATTTTCGCGTTCTCTGATTCTTTTAGCCGTAAGAAAGCCTGCGATTTCGTCATTTTTTATTTTTAAATCAAGAAAGTAAAGATTATATGACTCTGAGCAGCAGGAAACATCATCTATTAACTCATTTGTTTTATGGAACACTTTTATTTTTTGATTAGTATCATAGGAATCTTCTTTCTCGATCACATTTGAAACTAAAATTTCCATCGTTCTAGCTTGGAAAATATTGTCTTCAAGAATATAAATAGCCATAATTGAGATCCCCTATTTTTATTTCTGAGTTAAGTTTACATCAGATATGATTTGGAAAGTTCGGAACAAGTAATTTATTAGAGAAATTAAATAAATGAAGTTTTAATAGCATCTTTTTACATTTAGTGGTATTTGAGTTTAAAGGTTTAATAAGATGACTATGCAAGGGATGGTTAGATAGCAACAAATAAATTCTTTAACTACGGGAACTTTTAAATAAGGATTTGAGTAATATGAAAAAAGAAAATTATCCATTGCTAGACATTGCTCAGTTTTGTGCAACAGTTCTAATTGTTTTAGTACATTGTGGCAAGTTATTTCAATACGAACCCTTACATTTCTTTTTAAAAAATATGCTTTGTCGTATAGCTGTACCGCTTTTTTTTGTGTCATCTGGATTCTTCTTTCGCGAACATACTAAGAGGGATAATCACTATTCAACTATTTACTTCAAGAGACATTTCAAAACTTATCTTTGTTGGAGTATCTTTTATATTCCGTACGGGCTTTATTTTATCAAACTTGTCGGAGTGCCTCATACACTATATTTGCCAGCAGCTGCTATAGGTTTTCTGAGTTTTGGAATTTGTTACCATTTGTGGTACTATCCAGCCTTATTTTTAGGATTATTTCTATCAAAAAAAATGCAGGAGAGATATTCTCAATCTGCAACATTCATAGTATCTTTTTTTCTATTTTGCTTTGGAGCTTGCGAAACGTATTCTAGCTATTTAGCTAATACTTTTATTGGCAACATTTATGAAGAATATCATCATCTTTTCTTCACTACAAGAAATGGCTTGTTTTTCGCATTCGTATATATAGTGCTAGGTTTTCTTTTATCCGATAAGAGAAATGATCCCCTATCAAGAAATTGGTTGCCTTTAAAAATTACTTGCAGCAGTTTGTTACTATTCATAGAAGGGTTGGTTATTTACAAAAATCCAGGAGATGATAAAAATTTTCTTATCAGCACAATCCCACTTATCTTTTTCCTACTCTCTCTCCTTGTACATTCAGAAAAGCTGAAAAAAATGAATTGTACGCATTTTAGAGTACTCTCGAGATATTTGTTTTTAATAAATCCGTTTTTTATTGAAACAATAAAATATTTCTTTAGACCTAAGGTGATTCAAGGCATTCCATTATTTACTGTTTCTCTTATTTTGAGTTTTGTGGTTTCAGAATTTATCATAACGTATAAGGATAAATTAGAAAAACATCTTTTATCCCACACGTAGTAAAAAAAATAGAACTGAACAGTTTGGGCCTCTTGCTGTTGCAAAGCTTACACTATTCAGTTTTTTTGTCTAATTCTTTAAGGTTCATTATAATAGAAGAAAATTAATGAAGGAGCCAAAGAATGAAAGTTGCTGTTCGAAAGCGCACGATAGGCAATATTCCATTGCTGGAGGTCGTGGCAGAGGATAAAATTTATGAACCGCTGCCGCTGATTATTTATTATCATGGTTGGCAGACGGCCAAGGAGCTGGTGTTGACGCAGGGGCGGAAATTGGCGGCGGAGAATTTTCGTGTGTTGTTGCCGGATGCGGCGAATCATGGGGAAAGGAAGACGAAGACTTCGGAGATTCCATCGCTGACTTTTTGGGATAGTATTCAAACGAATTTGTATGAGTTTGGTTATTTGGTGGATTATTTTGAAAATCTTGGTTTAGTGATGGGGAAAATTGGTGTTGGCGGTATCTCAATGGGCGGGATCACCACCTGCATGTTGTTGACGCAGCATCCGGAGATTGATGTGGCGGCTTGTGTGATGGGGTCGCCTGCACCGATTAAGTATCGTGATCGCATCAGTATGCATGCGGGGGAATTAGGTTTTTATTTGCCGAAGGATTATCGGCAGCTGACCTCTTGGCTGGAAGGATATGATCTGTCTTTAGCTCCTGAAAAAGTAGCGGGGCGTCCTGTATTTTTCTGGCATGGGACGGAGGATGAAAAAGTTCCTTACCAGCATACTGCTGATTTTATCAAAGCAAATCCGCAGGACAATCTTACTTTTGTCAGTGCGAAGGAGCGGCATTTTGTTCAGATTGCTACGATGGATCAGATCACAGCATTTTTTGCGGACAGTTTAGGCGGCTAACGATTGAAAGCGGCAAATTAAAACGGGAGAAAATGAGGGAAGTTAGTTTCTTTCTGGAAAACTTTGGCTTATGATAAATGGATAGAAGTAAACAGGGAGGAAATGTTAATGGAGAATTTTGATTTTCATGTAACAACGGATATTCGTTTCGGGAAAGATCGTTTGGCTGAATTGCCAGAAGTGCTGAATCAATTCGGTAAGCGAGTGTTGATCGTGTATGGCGGCGGCAGCATCAAGAAAATCGGTTTATACGATAAAGTGATGGAGCAGCTGGAGGCCAACGGCAATGAAGTCTTTGAATTAGCTGGCGTGGAACCAAATCCGCGGATCGAAACGGTTCGCCGCGGGGCGAAAATTTGTCGCGAGGAAAATATCGATGTGATCCTAGCAGTCGGCGGAGGTTCTACGATTGACTGTGCCAAGGTCGTAGCGGCTGCCACAAAATTTGACGGCGATGCTTGGGATCTGGTTTTACAACGTCGCAAATATCAAGGCGGTGCATTACCGTTAGTGACGATCTTGACGCTTGCTGCGACAGGCAGTGAAATGAACAGCGGTGCGGTGATCTCTAACCTTTCAACGCATCAAAAATTAGGAACCGGCAGTAAAGCGATGTTGCCGAAAGTTTCCTTCTTAGATCCGCAAAATACCTTCAGCGTGAACAAATATCAAACAGCGGCTGGCTCTGCGGATATTATGAGCCACTTGATTGAAAATTATTTCAAACGCACGGAAGGAACCGATGTCCAAGATTCTGTTTCAGAAGGCTTGATGCGTTCGGTTATCAAGAACTGTCCGATTGCTTTGAAATATCCAGAGGATTATGATGCACGGGCGAACTTGATGTGGGCCAGCACGTTAGCCTTGAACGGACTAACTGGCAACGGCAAACCGGGTGCTTGGTCTTGTCATCCGATGGAGCATGAGTTGAGTGCTTTTTACGATATTACGCACGGTGTCGGTTTAGCAATTTTGACACCGCGTTGGATGGAGTATTCATTGAATGATGAAACCGTCGATAAATTTGCCCACTTCGCCTGGAATGTTTGGAATGTCGAAGAAAAAGTTCCCATGTTGGCAGCGCGAATCGGGATTCAAAAATTATACGATTACTTCAAGGCCTGCGGTATCCCAATGACTTTACCGGAAGTCGGCATCGATGAAGAAAAATTTGATGAAATGGCCAAACAAGCGGTGGCTCACAGTACCATCAAAACAGATGCCTTTGTCCCATTGGATGAAGCGGCAGTCAAAGAAATATATACAGCGTGCTTAACTGAAAGCAGCTTTGAATAGAAAAAAACGGCGGCTCATGACGAGTCGCCGTTTTTGTTTGGCATAATAAAATGCAATATTCGGGCAATTGTTTTTTGCAGAGTTTCGGTGACTTTGGGACGTGACAGCAGATAAGTAATAAAGACGCTGCCGGCCACTAAAAGAATCAAATGAATCAGCGGGTCTTTTTCAAATTGTGTGAACTCTACTAATGGTGCCACGAGATAAACATGCAGCAGGTATATCGCTAAGGTGCGCTGTCCCCATGCTGTAAAAAAATGTGGTTTATTATTGACGAGGGCAAGAAAGACGAAGATAAACGCAAATCCGATTCCGTATAAAAAGACGATCGTCAATATTTTTTGCAGCAGCGGAACGGGAAAGAAAGCGTAGGCCCGATCTCGCCATAAAAGCTCTGGCGGCAAATTGTTTTTGGTCCAAAAATAGGCGTTGACGATCGCGAAAATGATGATGCCGAAGCTGATCGTCTTTCTAAAGGGAACTTTGCGAATTCGCGCGACATGCTCTGGTGTCGTGAAATAGCCTGCTAAGAAATAGGGCAGAAAACCTAATGTTCGAGCCATTGCCATATACGTACCGAACTCGGTTAAAAAGCCGGAGAATATTCCAACAATAAAACTCAAAATTAAGATTCTTCGTACTTTTACGAGGTCTGGTAGCAATAAACGCCAGATAAACATACAATATAAATACCAAAGGGTCCAGCCTGGGCTCAAAATCATGAATTGATCGATTTTACCAATTGCCAACATGATAAGCGTTAAGATCATATTTAACAGCAGATAAGGCACTAAAAAGGTTTCTACCGCAGTGGAGCGGCCCTTTGCTAAATTTTTTGAAAAATAGCCAGAAATAAAGATAAATACAGGCATGTGGAATAGGTAGATAAAGACGTAAATAAATTCTCCGACCTTGTTATCTAAACGAAAATATTCCAATGCGTGTCCCAAGACCACGAGCAAAATCAAGATGCCGCGAATATTATCGTAAAGGTATTCGCGATTCGGTTTTGTGATTGTGGACACCTCCTCCAGATTCCGTTATGCTTAAGTGGCAGACTGCGATAGTCTACCTTATCTATTGTAGCATGAAAAGTCGAATTCTATGCGACGATGTGGGAAATATTTAGAGGATACAGCGATGCGCTATTCAGCGAAATTTGTAAAAAACGTGTTTAAAGTAATCAATATGAAAAAACTTGTAGGAGCGACGATGGTCGATCCGCCAAAGAGGCGCCGCTTGGTTAATCGCAGGCTTTCGCAAACGGATATCCCGCAAAAGATCACGGAGATCGACGGACATCAGCTGATTACGTTATTTCCTGGTCATCCAACGAGGCGTCATGTGTTCTATTTGCATGGGGGCGGTTATGCGTTGGAGGCGTCACCGTTTCATAAAGAGATTCAAGAACGGTTTGTGAAGCGTTATAATCTAAAGGTCAGTTATTTTGATTATCCGTTAGCGCCAGAAAATACGGCAGACAAAACCGTACCGTTGACGGAGCGGGCCTTTAAACAATTAACTTATTTATATCCGGATGACTGCTTTTTCTTGTTTGGTGATTCAGCAGGGGGCGGTTTAGCGATGAGTTTGGCGCAGCATTTGCGGAATATTGATTTGCCTAAACGTCCTAAAAAAATAGCCTTGGCATCACCTTGGCTGGATGCTTCTTTAAGCGATCCGCGATCACAGGAACTTCAAGAAAAAGATGTATTATTAGAAAAAGATTTATTAGCAGAAGCAGGCGAGAACTATGCCGGTGAGCTGCCTTTGACAGATCCGCTGGTTTCCCCGATTTATGGGAATTTTGATAATCTGGGTGATTTATTAGTAGTAGCAGGAACGGATGAGATATTGTATCCGGACGTGCTGCGCCTAAGAGATCGGATCAAGCGCAGTCAGGGGACGACGATGCGTTTGGAAGTAGTGGAAGGCATGATGCATGATTTTGTCGTTTATCCATTGAAAGAATCATTGCCGTATGTTGATCAAATCGGCGAGTTTTACCAATAAAGCAGACTTCTTAATTAAAAAATAGTAGGCAGAATTCATTTAGGCACTTGATAGGAGGGGAAGGATGGCACAAAAATCACATTCGCGTGCACCGTGGCAGCAAAAAGTAATTCAAATTTTACCTGTCATTGGTTTAGCAGCGTTTATTCTTATCTTGATTTATACGCGACACTCCGGTATGTTCCGTTCAGTGGCGGACCTGCAGCATTTTATCAAGAACTTTGGTAATTTTGCTATTGCAGCGTTTATCGTCGTGCAGGCGATCCAGCCGATCATTCCTTTTCTGCCGGGTGGTTTTGCGACGATCGTGGGAATGCTGATGTTTGGCAATATTCCTGGGATTATCTATAGTTATATTGGACTGGTGGTTGGAGAAATCGGGCTATTTTTATTAGTACGGCGCTTCGGCCCCAAGTTTGCCCGTCTTGTTTTGTCTGAGAAGAATTTTCAAAAATTTGAAGCCGCTTTACAGGATCATACGCAGGACATCAAAAAATTATTGATCATCTGTTTTATCTTCCCATTCTTGCCTGACGACCTGACTTGTCTAGTCGCGGGAATGACCGACCTTTCGTTTCGCGAGTATTTGAAGATCATTTTGATCTTTAAGCTTTGGTCTGTGGGAGCGTATGGCTACTTCTGCTTGTTCGTTTTGAATAAAACGATCGCGGGTCTTTAATAATAGTAAGAATATAAAAAACGATGGGGACTGATTGTTTAAATCAGTTCCTTAATTGTCGAATTAGGAGGAAATAAGAATGATTCGTTACGGAATTTTAAGTACAGCCCAAGTGGTTCCGCGTTTTGTGGCCGGAGTCAAAGAAAGCAAAGACGGAGTCGTGACTGCGATCGCTTCACGGGGGATTGAAAAGGCTGAGAAAGTGGCGCAGGAGCTGGACATTCCTCAGGCATTCGGCAGTTACGAGGAATTATGCCAAAGCGAAGACGTCGATATCGTCTATGTGGCGGTCTACAATAAAGGCCATTACGATGCCGCAAAATTGGCCTTGATGAATAATAAGCATGTTTTATTGGAAAAGCCCTTTACCATGACGCTGGCACAGGCGGAGGAATTGTTTGCGATCGCCAAAGAACGTGAGCTATTCTTGATGGAAGCGCAAAAGGCCCTCTTTTTACCGATCACCGATCAAATCCAGCGGATCATTCAAGCAGGAAAAATCGGTATAGTACACTGGTTAGACTCCGTGACGGCGTATCCTAATATCGATCATATTTCATGGTTCCGCGATTTATCTGCGGGCGGCGGTGTTTTCCGAGGTGCCGGAACGTATCCGTTGGAATACATGCAGCATTTATTAGGTGCTTTGCCGGAGGAGTTCAAGGGTACACTGACTTTTCCAGCAGGACAATCTGATGCGCAGGCGCAAGCAACTTTGCGCTTTCCCAATGGTGTGCTGGGCACGATCTTTTTGACGGTTGATCTGGATTTGCCGAAACGGATAATCATTTATGGCGAAAAAGGCAAAATCGTCGTTCCTGATTTTTGGAAGACGGATACCGCGGAGATTGAATATAGTGACGGACGCAAGGAAACGTTGTACAGTGACCAAAAGAGTGAATTTGTTTTTGAAGTCGAGCATGTAAACGAGTGCTTGAAGCAAGGTCTGTTGGAAAGTCCGATCGTAACGAAGGAATTAACGTTAAAAACAGTGGCGATCACGGAAGCAATTTATAAGAACAATCAAAAATGATTGTCAAAGGCTAAGCGGATGTGCTATAGTTTGTCTCATGCGACGAGTCGAGTGGATCTGTAATTAATGATCCTTCGATACCAGAGGCACAAAGACGTAAGTCACCTGTCGGATTTCAGGGTGTCGGAAAGAAGCTTAGTGGACGAAGAACCTTTCTATCAAATTTTGATACTGGTGAAAACCCCTCTTAGAATTTATTCTAAGAGGGGTTTTTGTTGTGGATTGATGAGCGCTAATTAAATACATAAAAAAATCGCAGACGACTCAAAGGACAAAGGAAATAAATTTTTGGCAAAATTTATACTACTCTTCGTCGCCATATCATTCTGCTAAACAACTTGATCAATGAGTTGGTCAAAAGAATTTATTTCACCCTCAAACTTAATATGCTGTAAAAAGCAGAACTGACAGCTAGCTTGAAAGTAAGGATACATTTTTCGAAAAACGCAAAAAATGTATATATTGACGCCACGCCTATCATTCTGCTAAACATCTTGTTCAATGAATTGTTTAAAAAAATATTTCACCCTCAAACTTAACATACTGCGAAAAGCAGAACTGACAGCTAGCTTGAAAGTAAGGATACATTTTTCGAAAAACGCGAAAAATGTATATATTGACGCCACGCCTATCATTCTGCTAAACATCTTGTTCAATGAATTGTTTAAAAAAATATTTCACTCTCAAACCTAATATACTGCAAAAAGCAGAACTGACAAAGACGATCGAATATGTCGGTCGATCGTCTCGTTCATTCAGTTAGTTTGATTTTGGAAAGAGAAACTAACTGTGGGTAGTATAGCATGATTTTATTTTTTGTTCAGGAGCACTGCGTTCATTCAAGGTACGTGAGCAGAAATATTTTCTCAAAATTGGTGAAAAGTTCGATTTTTGTTTAAAAAGCGTGCGTGATTTTAGTTTGTTTGCAGCTGCTTATTTTTTTGGATCATGATTTTTCGAACCATTGCTTGGAAGTTTTTCAGGTCTTCGTATTTGTCTTTGCATTCTAAAAAGAGGATCGGTTTGTTGCGGCTGTTTTCGATCGGGAAAAACTTATTGGTGCTGATAATCAGATCGACTGATTCGTCTGCTAGTAAAAAGCGGTTAGGATCAACAAAGTTTAGTTTGACTAACCCGCCGGTACTTTTTATAAAGAATTTTTTTAGCCAAATAGAATTGAACTCGCCTTTTGAATCGTCGATAAAAATCGATAATTCGTATTCCGTCATAAATTCATTAGCGATGCTTAACGCTGCGTAGAGAAAGATCGCATAGTCAAGCTGTGAATAGATCAGGCTATTGCGCTGACAAATGCTCTCGAAACGGCAGCGAAGATTTTTTTGGACGATCGCCATGTCTTCGGGATAAAGATTGTAATGTTCACCGATCGGTACATAGTTATAGAAGCTTTTGAACAACAAGCGTGTATGAATGACATACAGTTCCTTCTCTAATTCGTCGTAATCGAATTGGAATTGGTTGAAGAGCAACCCAATATTTTGAATGAAGAACTGATTGGCTTGATAAATATTTGAATCAATCTCTTTGTGATATTTCTTCATCTCTTGGAAGAAGGTATTGTTGCGATAAAAGACCATTTTAGATTGTAAAAATAAGAGCATGAAATAAAGCTCATCTTTAAAATTCGTGTAGGCAGAAACATTTTCTTCCGTAATAAAATGAAAATGCTGCACGAATTTAGTTCCAATCAAAATTGATTCGACAGGCAGTTCATTATTTTCGATCCTATGATCAGATTGGTAGCGGATCAGTGTGATATCCACTAAATAGTCGTATTGAACTTTGGTGATCGGATCGATTTGGTCTGATAGTAAAAAACTAAGCTTTTCAAAAATAAAATTCTTCTCTGGCGAGTTCTCAATATTAAAGGGCTGACCATAACCACCATACAGCTGCCAAAAAAAGCTCAAGAAGAACAGCCGAATCGTAGGCTCAAGTCCAGACAACACCAGCTCCCCGCTTCTAATATGAAGGTCGATATTGGCCTCTTTAAGATAATCCCGTACCTCGTAAACATCTTTTTTCAGTGTGGAATAACTCAGGTTATATTTATCCATCAAAGAATCCATTGTATTTTCTTTAATCAGCAGCAAACTTTCCACCAAATCAATTTTCATTGAGATGTGGTAGATAGCCAAGGACAATTCTTTGTTTGCAGCATAGTTGGTTTGAGTGATTTGATAATTTCGTTCTGAGGTGGTGAGTGGAACAACGCCGATTTTTTTCAGCACTTCATTGGAAAGTACCGATAGACGTTCTAAGTATTTTGATGTGGTACGTTTCTCAAAACCGACTTGTTCTGAGATTTCATTGATATCGTGAAAACCGGGATTTTCTTTTAAATAGGTAAAAATAGAAAAAAGCGCCTGACTTTCAAAATCTAACAATAGATCGATGCTCATGCATTCACACTTCTCTTTCATCATAAGGAATTGATTTTGTGTGTTCGCCGTTTTACCACTGCAATAAGTAAAACTGGCACACAGGTATCCTTCAAGGTCAACAGTATAAGCGCTCATCATTAAAGATAGACTGGTTACTATGTGAAAGTTGATTTAAAGATGCGTGCGAGTCTTCTTTTTTGCGCACGCTTTATTTGTGAAGGATTATCATTTGCTAAGAAATTGACAGTTCTCTTCCAAAACTTTGCGGTGATTTTGTGCACAATTTAGACCTGCTGCTTTTTTTCTTAAAAAACGTTTTTATTTCGTGCAAGTGAAAAGAGAAAGTGGGGATGAATAAAGGGTTTCTTCCATTATGATGGCAGGATATATTTTAATAAACCTTCTAATAGAGGGCTGGAACTTGGTTTGACTTTGATTTTTTTAGGGCTAATATGATGGCTGTAGTTCGGAAGTGCGCACTTCGATTGCAATGAATTTAAAGGATGTGTCACAAATGAATAACGACGAGAAAAGCACCTCTTTGAGTGAGCATAACCAGCTTACTGGTGTTCAATTATTCTCAATGACTACTTCAATGGTCATGACGGTCTACGGATTTGCAGCTTTTGCTAAGCAAGGACCAACAGCTTTGTTCTTCCTATTCTTAGCAGGTATCTTATGGTTTATTCCTGTAACTCGTTCCGCTGGTGAAATGGCTTCAGTCGATGGTTGGAGCAAGGGCGGAATCTTTACTTGGGGTCGTCACATGTTAGGGGAACGTCTTGGTTGGTCGGCATTATTTTATCAATGGATTCATATCACCGTTGGTATGTGTACTATGATGTATTTCATCATTGGCTGCTTATCGATCACTTTCAATGTTCCAGTCATTAATACTAATCCATTGTTCAAATTCATCATTATGATGGTTATCTTGTGGGGCTTGATCTTCGCACAACAACGAGGAACAAAAATCACTGGGAAAATCGCGCAATGGAGCTTTACGATTGGTGTCATTATTCCAGTCTTTCTACTATTGTTCTTAACGATCACGTATTTGGTGAAAGGCAATCCAATGTTGATCAAAATCAATCCGCATACAATCTTGCCATCAAGCTGGAGCGGTAATGTGTTAGTTGGATTTGTTCCATTTATCTTAGCTTTTGCAGGTGCTGAAGGATCAGCTACTCACGTAAAAGATTTAAAGAAACCTTCTGTTTATCCTAAGGTAATGATGGCGCTGGCGATTTGTGCGATTGCTTCTGATATTATCGGAACGATCTCAATCGGTGCAACAATTCCAAATGCTAAGATCCAATTAAGTACCGGGATTGTTTATGCCTATGGTGCTTTAGTTCAACAATTCCCATGGATTAACGTGGTCTTTATTGAACGTTTGATTGGTTTGTTGCTTGCTATCGGGATTATCGGCGAAATCAGCAGCTGGGTCGTTGGACCAAATGCTGGGATGTACGAAGCTGCTAAAGAAGGCTATTTACCAGAACGTTTCGCTAAAACGAATGCTTATGGCGTTGAAACCAACGTTATGATCTTGCAAGGTGTGATCGTTTCTATCATGGCCGCACTATTAACCTTTGGTGCCGGCGGAGACAAATCAAACCTTTCATTCCAAACAGCGATGAGTTTGACCGTTGCGTTGTATACCTTAATGTATATGCTGATGTTCGTTACTTATTTAGTATTGGTGTTCAAACACGACGATTTGAATCGGACGTTCCGAGCAGCAAAATCAAAAGTAATGCGTGTCATCATGGGTGTTCTAGGTTTCGTTTTATCAGCTTTCGGGTTTGTCGTAACATTCTTCCCGCCAGCTGCCTACAATATGCAACAAAAACATACGTATCTGACATTACTATTAACAGCGTTCATTATCGTTTTCTTCATTCCATTTATCATGTATCTATTCCATGGCAACTGGACCTTGCATCATCACGATAAATCAGGAAGCGATGTGCACCACCCTGTTCATTAAAAAGAATTTTTAAATCAAAGAGAAGAATATATCTTAACTAAGGAGATCTTTAACATGAGTACAGATTATTTAGAAAGTTCATTTTTAGGAAGTAAAGAAGCTGCTCGCAGCATGCCTAAACAAGTGTTGCCTGATGAGGGTATGAACCCAGACACAGCCGAGACGCTCGTCAATCATATTCGCTTGAATGAAGCAAAGGCCGATCAAAACTTGGCAACATTTTGTACCACTCAAATGGAACCACAAGCGGACCGCTTAATGCTTGGATCACTTGAAACGAATGCGATTGACAAATCAGAATATCCAAAAACCACAGCAATGGAAAACTATTCAATTAGTATGATTGCACATATGTGGAATATTGGTGAAGGCAAAGAATTATACAAAGACTTCATCGGAACTTCAACAGTTGGTTCTTCAGAAGGTTGTATGCTAGGCGGACTTGCTTTATTACACAGCTGGAAGCATCGTGCCAAAGCAGCAGGTCTGGATATCGACAACTTGCATGAACACAAACCCAACTTAGTTATCATGTCTGCATTCCAAGTTGTATGGGAAAAATTCTGTACGTACTGGAATGTCGAGATGCGGGAAGTTCCAATGGATGAAAACCATATGTCATTAAACACAGACATCGTGATGGATTATGTGGACGAAAACACCATTGGTATCGTAGGTATCCAAGGGATTACTTACACCGGCGAAGTAGACGATATTCAAAAATTAGATGAACTTGTTTCTGAATACAACAAAACGGCACAATTACCAATTAAGATCCATGTCGACGCAGCATTTGGCGGCTTTTTCGCACCATTTGTTGATGGTTTCAAACCATGGGACTTCCGTTTGAAAAATGTAGCATCAATCAATGTTTCAGGGCATAAATACGGGATGGTATATCCTGGGATTGGCTGGATTGTTTGGCGCGAAAATACGGAAGAATATTTACCAGCAGAAATGCGTTTCTCTGTTCCTTACCTTGGCAGCAGCGTAGATTCAATCGCTATTAACTTCTCTCACAGCGGAGCACATATCGTTGCTCAATATTACAATTTGATTCGTTTTGGACGTGAAGGATTCACCGCCATCATGAACAATGTAAGAGAAGTATCGAAACGGATCAATACAGAATTAAAGGCGCTAGGTATTTTTGATATCATCAATGATGGTTCACAATTACCAATCAACTGCTGGAAAATTGCGGATAATATCGAATTAACTTGGAATCTATACGATTTAGAAGACAAGTTGAAGGAATACGGCTGGCAAGTACCGGCTTATCCACTTCCAAAAGATCTTGACGATGTAACTATCAGTCGGATCGTCGTTCGTCCAGCTATGACTATGGCTATCTGTGATGATTTCATCGATGACTTACATCGTGCAATCGACGACTTAAATAGTAATCATTTGATTCATCACGCATCTTAACCTATAATAGCATCTGTTATTAAAGCCCTAATAAAGTAGTTCGTTTATTAGGGCTTTTAAACTGTGAAAGATAATATAAATGATTCACAAAAAATCATTGTATTACCAAGTTTTCGCTGTCTGGCTTTACGAACGAGCTTTTTCGGCAACAAGCGAAAATTTTGGTAAATTTGAGGAACAATTTATCAAAATTTAAGTCTTGTTGCTCAAAAGCTGAGCGAGTTCGTAAAGCCTTTCTATAACTGGAGGGAATCAAATTGAAAAAAGACAAAGTAGAAGTTACCGGCGACGTACGAGTGAGATACGCACCAAGTCCAACAGGTTTTTTACATTTAGGAAATGCGCAATCGGCGTTATTCAACTACCTGTTTGCGAAACATTATAAAGGCACTTGGGTTTTGCGAATCGAAGATACTGACTTGAAAAGAAATGTTCCGCATGGTGAAGAAAGCCAGATGGAAAATCTTCATTGGTTAGGCATCGACTGGGACGAAGGTCCGGATAAACCGAAAGTTGAATTTGCCCCTTACCATCAAAAAGATCGTGTGAACTTGTATCACAAATACGTACAACAATTATTAGACGCAGGTCTGGCTTATAAGGACTATGCGACAGAAGAAGAACTAAAAGAATTACATGAACAACAAATCGAAGCCAAAATCGCGCCTCATTATGATGGCCGCTGGTATGGCGCAAGTGAAGAACAAATCAAACAAGCCGAAGCAGAAGGCCGCAAACCAACTGTTCGTCTGCATTTGCCTGAAGACCACATTTATGGCTGGGACGATATGATCAAAGGCCGTGTCGAATTTAATTCAGACAACATCGGCGGAGATTTCATCATTGAAAAAAGCAACGGCATGGCAACGTACAACTTTGCCGTAGTTATTGATGACTATCTAATGAAGATGACACACGTGTTGCGTGGTGATGACCACATTGCCAATACACCAAAACAAATCGCCGTATACGAAGCGCTAGGTATCTCACAACCGCTATTCGGTCATATCACACTGATCTATAGCTTGGATACCCACAAGAAATTGAGTAAACGGGATAAAAATACGCTGCAATTCATCAGCCAATACCGTAAATATGGCTATTTGAACGAAGCGCTATTGAACTTTATTGCCTTTCTTGGCTGGTCACCTGTCGGAGAAAAAGAATTGTTCACTCGCGAAGAATTGATCGAAGCTTATGATATCAACCGAATGTCAGCATCGCCTGCTTACTTCGATCAAAAGAAACTAGATTGGACCAACGCGGAATACATCAAGAAAACTTCTGTAGACGAACTAACACGCCGGATCATGCTGCTAGTCGACGCTGCGGAAACCGATGTAGCGGAACAATTAAAAGTCATGGGGATCGAAAACGATCTTGATTTTGTGAAGAAAGTCGTGGACATCTATCACACAGAAGCGAAGACTTTAATGACATTCATGGAAAAAATCTTGTTTATCAAAAATGCCAACCAAGTGACCTTCACTTATACCGACTTGGCAGAATTTGATAGCGAAAGCGTCAAACAAATTTTGACCGCGATGTCAGCAGAATTAAAAAATGCGACAGAACCAGTGGATTACCCAGCGATCTTATCGACTGTTCAAAAAGAAACCGCACAAAAAGGCCGCAAACTATATATGCCATTGAATGTCGTATTCACCGACAGCAAATCTGCACCGCAAATCACCGACATTCTATCTGTAATGCCGAAGGATACCGTGCAGCATTTAATCGACAATGCATTGGACTACCTAAATAAATAATTTGTATACTACAAAAAACTATCATCGGTAAAGCTGCTATTGAGCTTTACCGGTGATAGTTTTTTTAAGCTGGAGCTTCATTTGTTTTTGCTTGAACATATCTCCGATTAAAATCGTATGTTCCTCTTGATTGATGCGGTAGAAGAGCGCGAAACTTTTTCCAATCAGAATCCGATAGGTTGGACGATCAAAGCCGTATCTATCCGCGACGTTTTCATACATTTCGGGAAATTGCTTCAAATGGTTGAATGAGTGATAAATCGCTTGAACAAATTGGCGGATTTTTTCATCAGGCAGAAGCAGCTCGTTTTGCCATTCGAAGATGTTTGCTTGAAGACTCTTCTTAAAAGATTCAGAGTAAATGAGTGTATACTGTTCCATTTATTCGCCCCAACCATATTTGCCGAAAAGCTCGGTCATTTCTGATTCAGTGACGGTGTTTTTTGTTTCAAAATCCGCGAAGCTTTCTTCAATCAGTTGGCGATCCTGCTCTTTTGCAGCATCTTGCGCATCTAAAATAAAGAGATTTCCTTCTCTGCGAACGTTTAACACATCGCCTTCATGCAGCCCCCACTCCTTAGGGAAAATTCCGCCGATCGAGTTTCCGATTTTTCGAACCTTGATTTGTTTCATCAGCATTACCTCCAGTTAATAAAGTACGTAAATTCTAGAGATTTCTTTTAAGGGGGGATAACATGTTATAACTTTTTGAGCGATCAAATAATTTAAAAGCAATGGACAAACGAAAAACAGGCTTGCTATGATGATAGAAAGAGAAATCAAAAGGGGTGAGGTTCATGATCGAACAGAAGGCGATCTTTGCTTATCAAGATCGGCAGCGTATTATTTTTGGCAATGAAGAGTGTTTATACGTGAAGCCTCATCCAGCATTACAGGACTATATTTCAAATTACACGCTGACATTTCCAACCAAAGAAACGATCTCGGAGGAGTATACGGTGATTCCCCATGGCTGCGGAACGTTGATCTTTGCTTTGGAAAATCAGAATTTCAGCAGTCGATTATTTGGTCCGGCGACAAAAGCGGCGCGGGTGGGGGATCAGGCGGCGACCTTCGATCAATTATTTATCGTGGAGTTTCAACCAGCAGGGCTGTATCCTTTTTTAGGTTTTAAACAAGATGATCTGACGGATCAGCTTTTTTCCTTTGAGTTGATTCAGGCTAAATTAAATCGAGCAATCCTGGAATTGCTGGAAACAGCCGAAAGTGTTCAAGCGCTGATTTTTGGTGTCGATCAATTGTTTTTGCGGGCTATTTTACAGGAGTGTCCACCGGAATTAACCGCTTCGGCTAAACAAATCATTCGCCAATCCGGCAATAGTTCATTGAAGGAATTGTCAGACGCGGTCTTTTATAGTGAGCGGCATTTGACGCGCTTATTCAATGAGTATCTAGGCATGAGCAGTAAAACTTTTTCACGTTTGGTTCGCGTCAATCGAACGATTCGTTTGTTAAACCAGCCTGATGGAGAACTTACCCAAGCCTACGAAGCTGCCGGCTATTATGATTTTTCTCATTTTAATCGTGATTTCAAGCGGATAACCGGCTATACGCCGCAAGCCTATCGCCGAAAGATGTCCGATTTTTACAGTGAAATCGCCAAATTCTAAGGGTATAGTTGGAAAAAAAGAGAAAGGGAGCCTTATCTCGGCTCTAGGGGTGATAAACATGAATTATGGCGGTGTATTGATTGCAGTAAAAGATATGACAAAGGCAAAGCATTTTTATGAGGAGGTCATGGAACAAGAGGTGCAGATGGATTTGGATAATATCCATGTGGCTTTTGCCAGCGGCTTTACGTTGCAGGCTGATTATGAAGGCTTGCTTGGTGTTTCGCTGAAACCAAAAGACCAGCCGGATAATTTTCAGCTTTATTTTGAAGTGGAGGATCTGGATAAATGGGAAGCAAAGCTTGTAAAAGTGGATGGGATCGAATTTCTTCATCACAGCAAGGAGTATCCATGGGGCCAGCGGGTCATGCGTTTTTATGACCATGATAAATACATTGTAGAAGTTTCCGAAAGTATGGAAAGTGTGGTCAAACGCTTCTTGAATCAAGGAATGTCCGTCACAGAAACGGCGGAGAAAACGATGTTCCCAGTAGAATTTGTTCAACAGTTTGTGCAGAGGTAAGCGGAAATGAAAAGAAGAATGGAATAAAAAACACTGTCGCTTTTTTGCGACAGTGTTTTTTACTTTTAAAGAAAGTGTAAATTTAAACAGTTTTAATACCAGAGTTTTCGATGTCTAGCTTCACGAACTAGCTTTTCTACACAAGTTCCGCATACAGTTGCTGCTAAATTAGCATTAAGCAGAACTAGCATATCGGCAATAAGCGAAAATTTTGTTAAGTCTGAGAAGCGCCAAGTAGGTATCAATCAACATCAGCTCCTAAAGATCGCTGTGATTCTTGACAACTTATCAAAATTTTAGTCTTATTGCTGTGAGACACAGCGATCGGTTTTTGGAGCTGATGTGGAACAGTACCTACTTGGTGCTCAAAAGCTGAACGAGTTCGCGAAGCCTTTCTATGGTTAAATGAATAGTGCTTTATATAATGCGATGGCTGCGATGGAAGCCACGATCGGTGCTAAAACGGGCACCCATGAATAGCTCCATTGTGAATCGCCTTTGTGTTTCAATGGTAATAGTGCATGCATGATCCGAGGACCTAAGTCACGTGCTGGGTTCAAACCAGGTCCAGTTGGTCCGCCAAAGGATGCGACCAATGTCCATACGAGAAAACCTAATGCTAAGTGAGCTGTTCCTAAATTGTCTTGGAAGAAGGGTGCTTTCGTGATCCCAAGGGCACCGAAGAACAAAATGAATGAACCAAAGAACTCATTCACGAATCCGTTAAATTTAGAACCAACACTATTGATTGTTGAGAATGTTCCTAATACGTGCAGCTTGTCTTCTGTTTGGTCATAATAAGGTTTGTAGCTTGCGACTACGACTAATTGTCCGACCATCGCGCCAAGGAATTGAACGGCGATGTAAGGAAGAACTTCAGCCGAAGGGAAAAAGCCGCTCACAGCCAAACCAATCGTAAACGCTGGGTTGATGTGGTTACCGCTAATACCGCCAAAAATCATTGCAGGAATCATAACCCCGCAGCCGTAACCTACTGCAATCAACATCCAGTCACTACCGTAACCTTTTGTACCTCTCAAATCAACGTTGGCAACTGCGCCATTTCCTAACATTACTAATAAAGCAGTCCCCAAGAACTCAGCAGCTAACCGAGTAGTCAGTGAATAATCCATAAAAACCTCCTAAAATATTTGAAATAAGAATGAAAATGTAAATGAAAATTTCATTCTATATCTTAATCCCTATCTTTGTAATTAGCAAATGTTAACCTCAAAAAAACAGTAAATTTCTATGAGAAATGACAACACAGGTTATTAAAGCGGGGGATAGCGAGATTTCAACGAAAAATTTGCTTTAAATAGAAAAAAACTCATTCAAATGAACGAGTTTTTGTCAGTTTATTAGAACCAGATGACGGAAGTTAGGATTGTTTTCAATCAATTTATGAGCCCCATAGAAATTTTTATCAGAAAAACCGTTTAGCTGGGCGGTTAAAATCGATTTCAATTGTTTCTTCTCCCATAAGTAGACCAAGAGCTCCATGACATTGTGAGAATATTCGATGCCTTCCTCAGTAGCAAAGGATGCTTCCAAGAATTCTTCACAGTAAAAGTTCAGGTAATCTGGATCGAAGTTTTTGCTTTTCTTTTTAATGAAATGCAGCAACAGTATCTTAGCCGTGTCCTTGAACGCAGCTAGATGATCGAAGCTTTTTTCCTTTTCGGTATCCAAGTTGATCACGTAATCGATCGGTGTCATGTCGGCATCGCTCAATTCGCGGGATAAATGGGTAGATTGCGAAAGAACCACATCCGCGCCCATATTTTTGATCCAAATCTCCGAGTTGTTTTTGTTGATCGTAGCGGCGACCTTGAGTCCCGCCCATTTCGCTAGCTGGATGATGGTCGCACCCAAGCCATCCGAAGTATTCAAGATCAGCAGATTCCCTTGGTTTTTCCCCGGCTTCGGGGTTAGCTGCAGCTGCTTGAACAAGACCTCAAAGGCTAAGAAAAAGCTGTAGGAAAAAGCCGCGGCTTCATCAGTTGGAAATGAATCCGGCAATTTTATGATCGATCGGACATCCGCGATCTGAAAATTACTGTAGCTGCCGTATTTTCCGACCTTATTCACGTAAAGTACGCGATCCCCCACGTTTAGGCGCGGGTTGCTGCTGCCTAGACGGGTAATGATCCCGACGCCGCCGAAGCCTAAGATGTAGGGCTTCTTGTTGCCTTTGATCGTTTGGCGAATCTGTGTATCCAAGGTGCTGATGGAAATGGCGGAAATTTTTATCATGACATCATTTTCCCGTAATTTCGGAAGCATGATTTTATATTGTTCAAATTTTTTATCTTCTTTTAAACGAAATTTTTTCTCGAACCCAATCGCGTCTGAAATCATTCGTTTTAACCTCCTCAGAAATAACTTTCTGAATCTCCACTTTTTAACTTAATTTAGGCAGAAGTCGCCCATCCTCTATAGGTGGGTGATGAATGCCCTTCGGTATGAGGGCCGTCGGTGATTCGAAAACCGACATGAAAGGCTTCTTGTCTATTTATTTTATCCTATGTTATAGTCAGTCTATATAAGAAATGAGCTGATATAACAATGGAATTAGATACTAATAACCATTCAGTATTTCTTCTCTATTATCATCTTGTACTGGTAACTAAATATCGCAGACAAGTAATTGATGATGAAATATCTGAATTTGCTAAAACAACTTTTGAACGAATTGCGGAATCTTATCACATAACTTTAGTTGAGTGGAATCATGATAAAGACCATGTTCATATCCTGTTCAAAGCTCAACCGAAAACAGAGTTGACAAAATTCATCAATGCGTATAAAAGTGCTAGTTCACGGTTGATAAAGCGTGATTATCCTAGAGTAAAACAATATCTTTGGAAAGAAAAGTTTTGGTCTAAAAGTTTCTGCCTGTTGACAACTGGCGGCGCACCAATTGATGTCATCAAAAAGTATATTCAGAATCAAGGGAATAACCACAAATAGAGAGTAGATGAATCTTATGGAACGACTAAAAGCACACAAATTTAGAATCTATCCAACGGAAGAGCAAGAAATATTCTTTGCTAAATCTTTTGGTTGTGTCCGTAAGGTCTATAATCTGATGCTTGATGATCGAATGAAAGCCTATGAAGAAACGAAAAAAGATTTTTCTAAAAAAATGACTTTTCCTACACCTGCCAAATACAAGACAGAGTTCCCGTTTTTGAAGGAGGTTGATAGCCTAGCTTTAGCCAATGCTCAACTTAATTTGGATAAAGCTTACAAAAATTTCTTTCGTGATAAATCAGTTGGGTTTCCTCGGTTCAAAAGTAAAAAAAATCCGGTTCAAAGCTATACTACTAATAATCAAAATGGAACAGTGAGCTTATTAGACAATAAATTCATTAAAATACCGAAGTTGAAATCACTTGTTAGAATTAGGCTTCATAGACAACCTAAAGGAACTATCAAATCTGCCACAATATCACGTCATTCAAGTGGTAAATATCATATTTCCTTATTGTGTAAAGAAGAAAGAGTTGAGCTTCCTAAAACTAATTCTGCTATTGGAATTGATCTCGGTATAACTGATTTTGCTATTTTTTCTGACGGTCAAAAGATCGATAATAATAAATTTACGTCAAAAATGGCAAAAAAACTAAAACGTGAACAACGTAAATTGTCGAGACGGGCATTACTAGCTAAAAAGAAAGGCATCAATCTCTTTGAAGCAAAAAACTATCAGAAACAAAAACAAAAAGTTGCTCGCCTGCATGAAAAAGTAATGAATCAACGCAACGACTTTCTGAATAAATTAAGTACAGAAATTATCAAAAATCACGATATTATCTGTATTGAAGACTTAAATTCAAAAGGTATGTTACGTAATCATAAACTAGCTAAAAGTATTTCGGATGTATCGTGGTCTAGTTTTGTGACTAAATTACAATACAAATCTGATTGGTACGGACGTGAAATTATCAAAGTAGATAAATGGTTTCCTTCCAGCCAAATTTGTTCAGAATGTGGGCATAACGATGGCAAAAAGATGCTCGAAATCCGAGATTGGACTTGTTCTGTTTGTCATGCTCATCATGACCGAGACATCAACGCAAGCATCAATATTCTGACCGAAGGACTACGACTAAAACAATTAGCATAGATACAATCAAGAACCGTAGGAACTACGGGGATAGCTTGGTAAATAAGAGAAACCGCTGTGAACAAAGAAATACGTTCGCAAGTAAGCTCTATTCCCAAGAAGCTCCCACTTCAAGCGTTAAGAACCGTTAGGGTTAGCTAAGTGGTGAGTAGTTCACAATGACTACTTATAATATACTTTATTTAACAAAGAGAAGGAAATAATTTCTTCAAAATCGAAAAAGAACAGGAAGGTTTTAGCAAATTTGGTTCTAGTTGTTTGTCAAAATCGCTAGAAAAGGAAAGATTCTCCGCTTTTTCTGTTGTGAAAGTTGTACTTAACTTGTGAGGGGCAGCGAAGATAGGTAGAATTATAATAGTAGGAAATAGGAGGAAGAACATGTTCACTGAAAAAAGTTTTGCAGTTTTTGACGTTGAAGGATTAGATGGTCGGATGGCGGCTATTCGCAAAGAGATCCAACCGACTTTTCAACAATTAGATGAAGTATTTCAACAGGTGCTGGAACCGCTGCTGGGGGAAGAATTATTTATCCACATTGCCCAGCATCGCCGCCGCACGACTTATCCACCGGAAAATACTTGGTCAGCCTTGAGCCGGCAAAAGCGCGGTTACAAGATGGAGCCGCATTTCCAATTAGGGATTTGGCCGGACTACGTCTTTATGTGGTTGTCCTGCATCGATCAGCCGAAAAATGAGCAGGCGATCGCACAAGCACTCTTGGACAATCAACAAGCGATTGCCGGGTTATCCCCAGATTTCGTCTTGTCTGGCGATCATACCCAGCCAAAATTGGAAGAGTTATCACCAGAAAACACCGAACGACTGTTGAAAAGGTTCCGCGATGTGAAAAAAGGCGAGTTCCAAATTGGCCGAATCATCAAAAAAGAAGACCCAATCTGGAAAGATCCCGAAGCGGCACAAGCGTTTATGGTGGAAACCTACGAACAATTGGTGCCCATCTATCAATTAGCCATTGAAGCAAGTTTTGCACAGGTGGAAAACTAAATTTGGCTCTTTTCGATCAAATTAAAGAGACTCATTCAAGTTTAAAGTGGAAAATGTGGATGATTTTTTGAGCTCGCAAATAAGCCAGAGAAGTTGAACAGCGATTTTTTCGCTGTTTTTTTTATCCAATTAAGGTGTGGAGGAAGTGGAAGGGGTAACCTGCATTTTTTTTACAAAGTGTCTTTTTTGAACAGACGTATACATACTGTGACAAACGCGCTTTGAGACTGTGACAAAATTAGGTTTGAAAACAGGAACAGCGCGCTTATGATTCTCGCTATAATGAAGATGTCAGGAGGGAAAGAAAATGAATCAACGGATCCGAAATATTCTGACCATATTAACAAAGAAGCCTGAAATAAAAATGGCTGAACTGACAGAAGAGCTTGGGCTAACCCGAAGGCAAATCAATTATGCCATTAACCAATTTAATTCTGAATTGATCACTCAGAAAATTCCAAGTATTGAACGTAACCATGCTGGTGATTTTAATGTTCCTTTGGAAGTATTACAGATGCTTGCAACACAACAAACGCAATCTGAACAACTAAACATGATTCCATCAGATGATGAAAGAGCTGCATTGCTTTCAATGTTTCTAATTACGAATACTGAGTACGTAAGCGTTGATCATCTAAGTGAGTTTCTCGGAGTTGGAAAAACTACAGTGGCTGAGGACGTAAAAAGAGCAGATCGGCTGATTCAAAAGTATTATTTATCGCTGAAATACGATCGCGCGAAAGGCTATCAAATCGAAGGTTCAGGACATAAAGTTCTGCAGCTTCTAGCCGATTTGGTAAAACGCTATCCAATTTTTAAACGAGCTGAACTGACCGAACAGTTAAGCAGTGAGGTATCAAAAGAGGAAGTTATTCATTTGATTCATAACATGGAGCAGATGCTGCATCTAAGCTATTCAGATGAATCCTTAGAGTACTTAAAAACCACACTGCCACTACTTTTTGCTCGAGGCGTTGCTGAAAGTAAACTGGGGACAGAGAATTTCTTTGAAGGTGAAGTAAAAGATACACCAGAATACCGTTTTTTGAATGTTTTGATTAAAGAGACGGAATGGAATTTATCTAGCAGCTATCTTGAGTGGATGACATTACTGTTCTTGATATCAAATATTTTTGAAAAGAAAACAACGCAAGAGTTCGATTCTGATCGTCATTTGAAGGATTTGATCCGTGAAATGGTGGCCAACTTTGAACAACAAACATTTATCACAATCGAGGATAGAGAGAATTTTGAACGTCGTATTTTAAATCATCTGCGTCCGGCTTGTTTCCGGATCAAGTATAACTTGAGTTTAGGGATGTACTCTTTAGATAGCTTAATTCAAGACAGCAATCATGCGATCTTGAGCGATCTGATGAAGGAGCTGATTGTTCCAACAGAAAATTGGTTGAGACGAGCCTTTCCTAACGATGAACTAGACCTTCTTTCTTACTACTTTGGTTTTCAGTTAAGCAATCAACATCTTATAAAAAAACAAAAGCCAAGAGCAGTTGTCGTTTGTACAAACGGTGTGATGGTTTCAAAGGTTATTCGAGAAAGTCTAGAAAAGCTTTTTACTGAACTGCAATTTTTATCATCGTTTTCTGTACGTGATTTTTATCAATTTGAAGTGGATTACGATCTTGTTTTTACAACTATTCCATTGGAAACGGACCTGCCTCAATTTATTATTGATCCAATCATGACCTATAAGGAGCAAATCAGCTTACGCTATAGGGTCTTAAACGAGCTTGGAATTAATGAAATCGATCAATCTGTTGATCGATTAATGGGAATTATTCAAAAGTATTCTGATGCTCCCAGCTCTAAGGAACTGAAGGAGGAACTACAATATTTTCTGTTACAGGAAAAACAGGATTCGCCATTAGAAAATACCAAAGTCTTACCTTCGTTAACGTATTACTTGAAACCGAATTACATCACGGTGATTGATGAAGATATTACTTGGGAAGACGCGGTGGCTTTGGCCTGCAAACCCCTGATGGACAATCAAATTATCAATGATGAATTTCTGTTAGATTGTCTTCAGCAAATGAGACAGCCAAACTATGCTGGTTATTTTGGGGAGAAGACATGTATTCCCCATACAACTGCTGAACACGGAGTTCAAAGAGAGGGTATCAGCTTGTTAATTAGTAAAAAGCCCATAGAATTTCCTAACCGAAAAGGAATCCAGATTATTTTTCCTTTGTCGTTTCTTGATTTAACCAAACATTTGAAAGCGATTAATCAAATCGCGGATATTAGTACCAATCAGGAATTTTTAAGCGAATTATTTTCTAAAAAAGAAACTAAAACAATTTATCAATTCATTCGACAATTTACATGAGAAGAGAGGTTTGACATGAAAATAGAGGATTATCCACGCTTCACGATTATCATGCGGGGATACACTTTTCAACAAGCTGATGCCATTCTAAAAGCGATGAAAGGTTTAGAAAAAGAGTTTGCTGTGGAGATGACATTGAATACGACTGATGCATTGAATCAAATCAAACGATTAACAGAAAAATATGGAGACGTCATTCATATTGGTGCTGGAACGGTTCGATCAACGAACGACGTCAAAGAGGCAATCGATGCCGGGGCTGAGTTTTTGTTAGGACCGCATGTTTTTACACAGGAGATGCTGGATTTGGCTAAGCAGCAAGAGGTGCTTGCCGTACCAGCAGCAATGACTCCTTCGGAAATTAATGAAATGTTTCATAGTGGCGCAGATATTGTTAAAGTGTTTCCAGCTTCTGTGCTGTCCCCGCGCTTTTTTAAGGATGTGCAGGCACCATTAGGAAAATTGCCTTTAATGGGAGTTGGAGGGATTTCGATAGACAACGCAAAAGATTTTCTGACAAATGGTGCAAGTTACTTAGGACTTGGCTCAGGGATGTTTAACAAAAGCGATTTAGAAAATTTAGATAGTG
Source organism: Enterococcus hulanensis (assembly GCF_005405485.1). Lineage (GTDB taxonomy): Bacteria > Bacillota > Bacilli > Lactobacillales > Enterococcaceae > Enterococcus_A > Enterococcus_A hulanensis. Next base: position 46,637 of record NZ_BJED01000013.1, read on the forward strand.
ATGGATTAGCAGAGTCTATGCAGAAATTACTTTCCAGTGTGGAAGGAGTAGGTGTTTGATGGAATTATTTTTGCATGAAGAATTAGTGTTTAGAGAAGTTTTTGCGAAAACGAAAGAGGATGTTTTGGCATTTTTAGCTGAGAAGCTATTTGAAAAAGGCTATGTAAAACATGAATACATCCAAGCGATTCAAGATAGAGAAGCGGAGTATCCCACTGGTTTGCCATCTTCAGAGCCCGGTATAGCGATCCCGCATGCCAATTTTGAAATGGTCAACAAAACCACGTTGGCGATTGCCACATTGAAACAGCCTGTTGAGTTTCACAATATGGAAAAGAAACAGGCTGCGCTGCCGATTCAAATTGTGATCATGATGGCGATTGGTGAACCCCATGGTCAGGTAGAAATGCTGCAAAAAATCGTTTCGATCATTCAGGACGAGCCTTTGAGAAAAGCCATGATTAATACAAAATCGAATAAAGAATTGCTAAGTCTTTTAGAGCAAGCGGTAGCTTAAAATTAGGAGGAATATAGGATGAAAAGAATTTTGATTGCATGTGGAAATGGGATTGCAACTTCAACAGTAGTTGCAACAAAAGTGAAAGAATATTTAACTAGTCAAGGAGTTCAGGTTGATACTACTCAAACAAAATTGATGGAAGTTCCGAGCAAAGTACAAGACTACGACCTATTAATCACCACTGGTGAGTTCGAAGGGCAAACGGGAGATGTTCCAGTAGTAAAAGGAATGCCGATTCTGCTTGGTATGGGCATGGAACAAACGATGGAAGAGATCATGAACTATGTTAAATAAGCTACCTATTGAGGAGGGACAAAAATGAAAGCAATTATGAGTGTCTTTAACTTTCTGATGGCTGCTGGTCCGACGGTGATGCTGCCAGTAATCATCACCGTCATCGGTTTGATTTTTGGATTGAAAATCACTAGAGCGTTCAAATCAGGTTTGACGTTGGGGATTGGTTTTGCTGGGATTAAGCTGATTCTTGATTTTATGACGACCAATGTGGGACCAGCCGCAAAAGCAATGGTTGAACGGACGGGTGTTCAATTAGACGCATTAGATGTTGGATGGGGATCAATTGCCGCGGTTACGTGGGCTTCGCCAATCATTCCGTTGCTGGTCTTTGCAATTTTAATTGTCAATATTATCTTATTAATTCTCAAACGGACAAATACGCTGGATGTGGATATTTGGAATTATCATCATATGGCAATCGTAGGAGTAATGGTCTATTTCGTAACTAAGAATGTTCTGTTAGGCGTCGGTGCTTCTGTAATTATGGCGATTATTACCTTCAAGATTTCCGACTGGTCGCAACCGATGGTAGAGGGATTCTTTGGAATTCCTGGAGTTTCTTTGCCAACAGTTTCAGCCTTGTCATCTTTAGTTATTGCATGGCCGTTAAACTGGTTATTGGATCGTATTCCATTATTTCGTAAGTCGAGCTTTACAATTAAAGACGCGCAAAAATATTTGGGCTTCTTTGGGGATTCGATGATTATGGGGTTGGTTATTGGTTTAGTAATTGGTGTGCTAGCAGGTTTTGATGTAACGCAAGTATTCCAACTAGGAGTAAGTATGTCTGCGGTACTTGTCTTGATTCCTAAGATGACCTCTTTGTTTATGGAGGGATTGATGCCGATATCTGATGCGGCTCAAAAATGGTCGCAAGCTAAATTCAAAGGGCGCCGTCTATTCATCGGACTAGATGCAGCAGTTGTCGTGGGAAATCCAGACGTTATTACAACTGCACTGATCATTATCCCACTAACAATCGCTATGGCTCTAGTTTTACCAGGAAATCGTGTGTTGCCATTCGCCGATTTAGCCGTTGTTCCTTTTCGAGTAGCGATGGTGGTTGCATTGACTAGAGGGAATTTGCTTAAGAATATTGTGATTGGGTTAGTAGTGACGGCTTCACTATTATGGTGTGGTACTGCTACGGCACCGGTTCTGACTGCAATCGCTAAATCGGTTGGGATCGAATTAGGAGCTAACGCGATGTTGATCTCATCCTTTGCGGCGACAGCAATGATTCAAAGTTACTTAGTTTTCTTAGCCTTCACCTTTAAACCACTCATTGGTATTCCGATCTTGCTGCTCGTTTTTGCGGGTGCTTGGTATTACTTCGAAGGTGTTAAGAAAATCAATGTAGAAAACATGAAGGAAGCTCCATCAAATTAAATTAAAAGGGAGTACGATCGTGAAAATCTCAAAAATTAAGGTATATAAAATAAAACCGCGCTGGATATTTATCAAAATCAGTACCGATGAAGGTATCGATGGCTGGGGCGAAATGATCTCTGGTACCAAGACGGAAACCGTAGTCGCTGGTGCTTATGAAATCGGGAATCGTCTAATTGGAAGGAATCCGTTTGAAATTGAACGCTTATTTCAAGAAATGCACCGCTCTTTTTTCCGTGGTGGTCCTATTAATGGAACGATTGTTTCTGGTATTGAAATGGCTCTATGGGATATCAAAGGAAAAGCATTTGGTGTACCTGTTTATGAATTACTAGGTGGTGCCGCGCGGGATAAAATTAAAGTTTATTCTTGGATTGGCGGTGATCGTCCGAGTGAAGTATTGGAGCAAGCACAGGATCGTTTTGATCGTGGATTCACGTCTATCAAAATGAACGCGACCTCTGAATTACATTATATTGATTCTTATGAAAAGGTAGAAGAAGTAGTCGAGCGAGTGGCATCAATTCATAATCATTTTGGCAGCAAAATGTCGATTGGGGTCGATTTCCATGGACGAGTACACAAGCCCATGGCTAAAGTGTTAGCCAAAGCGCTTGAACCGTATCATCCAATGTTCCTAGAAGAAGTGGTCTTACCTGAAAATGAGGAGCATTTCAAAGAAATTGCCAATTCAGTCGCAGTTCCTCTGGCTACTGGTGAACGTTTGTATACACGCTGGCAATTCAAGAACATTTTCAATCAAGGTGCGATCGATGTGATTCAGCCGGATGTTGCATTGTGCGGGGGGATTTTAGAAACGAAGAAAATTGCTGCTATGGCAGAAGCCTATGATATAGCGGTAGCTCCTCATGCACCTTATGGCCCAATTGCACTGGCGGCAACGTTGCAGGTTGATTCTTGCACACCCAATGTTTTCATTCAGGAACAAAGCTTAGGCATTCATTACAACAAAGGCTTTGACTTATTAGATTTTGTAAAAAATAAGGAAGTCTTTCAATACAAAGATGGCTATGTTGACTTGCCTGATAAACCAGGTTTAGGACTTGAAATGGATGAAGAAAAGATTAATGAAATTGCACAAGAAGGATTGGTTTGGACGAATCCTCAATGGAAGAATTATGACGGAACAATAGCTGAATGGTAAAGGAAAGGTGAGCGTGATGGCAGAGGCTGTAATAATAGCAATGTTCTTATTGCTATTGATCATTTTACAAGTTAGAGAACAAAAAAAGATAAAACTAGTCGCTAAAAGCAGCTGGATTAAGAAGAGTATTTCTGTGATTTTATCAATTACATTAACCACTGTTTTTTGGTCAAATAATCTAGCTGATCAAATTAAATTGATTGCCTTTGCCGTTCTAATCTTTATGTTTGGCTTTATGAAAGAAGGCGTCAGTGAGGACCATTTGATCAAGCTAGGTGTTCTAACAGGCGATTTTCATGCGTTCAAAAAAATTCAGATTGAAGCACTATCGAACCATGCGCAGTTCGTCTCTTTTTATAAAAGTAAAAATAGCCGACTATCATTGGTTTTTGATACGCCAAAAGAAGAATTGATTTCTTATTTTGAGAAAATGAATCTGCAAGATCTTTTAGTTATAGGGGAAGAAATAGATGATGAGAGAAGGTAAAAAATGATTTACCTAGCACGTCACGGTCAAACGCAGTGGAATATTGAAAAAAGAATTTGCGGTCGTGCGGATATTCCTTTGACAGAAGAAGGATATAACCAAGCGGTATTGTTAGCGGAACAAGCTAAATTGCTAACTGATCCTATTACTCAAGTAATTTGTTCTCCTTTAATCCGAGCTAAAGAAACCGCACAAGTTGTCGCAAATCAACTTGGTCTGCCAGTTATAGTGGACGAACGATTGATCGAAATGGATTTTGGGATATATGACAGTCTACCGATACAAACAAAAGAATTTCAAAATAGAAGAATTGAGTTTTCACTGCCTTTTGAACAAGGCGAGTCGATTTTAGATGTGGCAGGTAGAATTTATCCATTGTTAGCCGAACTAACGAACCAAGAAAATGACATACCACTATTAGTCAGCCACAATGCTGTAAGTCGGGTGGTAGATAACTATTTTAATGGAAAGACAATGTCGGAGTTTTTGAGTTTCAATATTGAGAATACGGAATTGGTTTCCTATAGAAAAAAATAAACGAAACACCTATTCCTTGCGAGGGGGATAGGTGTTTCGTTTTAGTTTAGATAATCTTGAATGGCATCGACAGCTTTTTTGTAGCCGCCGGCATCTAGGAAGGATTGTTTGATCTTTTTTAGATTGGTTAGATAAACAGGCTCGACTTGTACTTCTTCTACCGCGGCTTTTAAGTAGGCGCTATCCAATTGTTGATAATCTAAGCGAAGGGCTGCGTTCAATTCGACTAAGCGGTCGGCAAGTGCGGGCTGATCGGAACCCAGCGGCACTGAGACGAAGGGTACTTCGTTTAAAATCAAATCATTCATGCTGTTCAAGCCATTATGGGTGATGGCGACATCCGCGTATTTCAATACTTCATTTTGCGGAATGTAATCCTGCACGATGAAATTGTCCGGAATGGTTAGATTTTCTAAGCCTACGTGATGGGCTGCCATGACGACTAGATAATCGGAATCTGCGAAGGCGTCAAAGATTTTTTGATAAAGCTCTTTGGCAAAATCGCCAAAGATCGTCCCGAAGGAAATGTACAAGACATTTTTTGCTTGCTTCAGTCGTTCGATGGGAAAGCCGTCTGTATCTTCTAAACGTTGAGAAATATCCGCACCGACTAAAAGATATTTTTCATCAAAGAACGCTCGGTCTTTTTCCGGCATGAAATAGTCCGAGGTGAAGACGATGTTCAAGGGCTCGACATTAAAAATCAAATCGAAAAAGCGGGTAGGCATTTGGATCGACAATGCCTGCTCGATTTTTTTGGCTTCCAGCAGATAGGCGTCATTCATTGCTTTGAATTTTCCGGCTAAATGTGTTTTATCCGGCTGCATAAAATCCTGCAAGCCGGTAAAAACAGCCAGCATGGAAACGGCAGGAACCATCAAGTATTCAGCGAGTTGTTTGCTGAAGGGCATGGCGATGGAGTGGATGACGGCATCAAATGAATCATCTTGGATCTGATCCAGAATGTCCTGCATAATGTCTAAACCGTGATCCAGCAGCACCTCAAAGCCGCCTTTAAAAATATTCAAATCATAATGATACGGACGATAAGCGGCTCCTGCCGCTTCGATCTTTTCGCGGAATTCTTCACTGGAAAAATAAACGACTTCAACCCCGCGGTCGCATAGTTCTTTGACTAAACCTAGTGAAGGATTGACATGGCCGTGAGTGGTCACATTTAAAAATAAAACTTTGGTCATAACTGTTCGCTTCTTTCATAACTATTATTAAGGGCACCTTACGATTTAATATAATATGGTACCCTGATTAAAAAGTCAAGAAAAAAAGTTTCCATAATCGGAAACTTAACGATACACCAAATTAGTAAAGGGCAATCTTTTACCAAGCAGGACACCTAGATAACCTGCGGCCAGTGCTTTGATCAAGCCTGGCAGGATAAATGGGATCATGCCTGCTGAAAAAGCAGCATTCCACGGCAGACTTCCGCTGAATTTCAACCATAAAGACCCGAAAAACAGGGTGATAAAGGCACCGATCACATTGGCGAAGATCGACCAAAAATAATTGAAGGCGGCTTTTTCAAGAATCAATCCGGTGAAGTAGGCTTGGAAGATAAACCCGACTAAAAAGCCGCCGGTCGGACCAAAGTAATGGGCGATTCCGGCTGAACCGCCAGCCAGTACCGGCAAACCGATCATGCCCATCAATAGATAGATGGCAACGGCAATAGTCCCCGTCTTCTTTCCTAGAATAGTCACCACAAAACCGACCGCAAAAGTTTGCAGGGTCAAAGGGATCGGACCAAAGGGGATGGTGAATTGGGATAAAATACTGATCACTGCCGCAAATAATCCGGCTAAAACAATTTCTCGACTGCTTAATTTCATAGACTCACTCTTTCGTTAACTTATTATTTTATTTTGGTTAACGAAAGTATAATAGATGGTTAACGAGATGTAAAGAGGAAATTTTTAATACTTAGTAACACAAAGTAGTTGACAACTCAGCTACTTAGTCTTACAGTATACCTGTACTTAATAATACAGAGTACCGAAATTATTGAGAGGGTGAACAACATGCAAGAAGCGATTGAAGTTGTTGATTTGGAAAAGTCTTTTGCCAATCACAAGGTGTTGGATAAAATCAGTTTTCAAGTACCGTCAGGAAGTATTTTTGCTCTATTGGGAACAAATGGCTCGGGGAAAACGACCACTGTCAAAATGATGACCACTTTACTGAAGCCTGATCAGGGCTCTGTTAAAATAGATAATTTGGATATTTCGCAGCAGGCGTTAGCCGTTCAAAAGAAGTTTAGTTTGACTGGACAATTTGCGGCAGTCGATGAGGTATTAACGGGACGGGAAAATTTAGTTTTGATCGCAAAGCTGCGGCATTTGAAAAATTATTTGTCAAAGGTCGATGAGCTGTTGGCGGTCTTTGATTTGCAAGAAGCAGCAGATCGCCCGGCACAAACCTATTCGGGCGGGATGCGCCGCAAACTGGATTTGGCGATGAGTCTGATCGATCCGCCGCAAATTCTTTTTTTGGATGAACCGACGACGGGACTTGATCCGCAGGCGCGGGCCGTCCTTTGGCAAATGATCCGCACGCTGAAAAAATCCGGGGTGACGATTTTTCTAACGACCCAGTATTTAGAAGAAGCAGAGCAGCTGGCAGATACCGTAGCGATTTTAAATCGCGGGAAGATTGCGTTGCAGGGCAGTGTAGCGGAGGTCAAAAGGCATTTACCGAAAGAAACGCTGGAGCTGACCTTTGCAGATGAAGAGACATTGGCAGCGGCTGAGGCGCTTATCGGCGGAAAAGTAAACAAGGAATTGCTGGCGCTGAATGTTGCCACGGATAATAAGGTCGAAAAGATCACGATGATTTTAAATCAATTGCAGGCAGCGAAGCTCGAGATTTTGACCTTTACCCAAAAGCGGGCTTCCTTGGATGATGTCTTCTTTATGATTGTCGAAAACAGAACGGAGGAAGGAAAATGACGGTATTTTCAGATACGATGACATTGACAGGGCGGATGATGAAGCACATGACCCGCAGTGTTGATACGATCATGACGGTGGTATTGATGCCGATCATGCTGATGCTGGCGTTTATCTATATTTTTGGCGGAGCGATGACGATTCCGCAGGAGGTTTATAAAGGGTTTATTGTGCCGGCGATCTTATTGTTTACGGTGGCTAGCGGCGTTGGTTATACGGCGTTTCGTTTAAATGGCGATATTCAAAATGGGATCTTCGAGCGATTCCATTCGATGCCCATCGCTAAATCAGCCATATTGAACAGCCATGTAGTGACCAGTGTTGTGTTTAATTTTATTTCGGCGATGGTCGTGCTGCTCAGCAGTATTTTGATCGGCTTTCGGCCAAAAGCGGATGTGCTGGATTGGGTGATGGCGCTGTTATTGTTATTAGCAGCGACCTATGCTCTTTCGTGGATCGCGGTTCTCTTTGGCTTAATCGCGAAGAACAATGAAACCGCGATTGCCTTTTCTTATTTGCTGATTGGTCTGTTGTTTATCAGCTCTGGTTTTGTGCCAACGGAAACATTGCCTAAAATTTTACGCGGGTTTGCCGATTATCAGCCGATGACTCCGATCATCAATACCCTGCGTTCGATTTTAACAGATGGCGTGATTCCCTCCGATATTTGGCTCGCTTTTGCATGGTGTATTGGCGCAATCGTGATTTTCCAAGTATTATCTATATATGTCTACCGAAAAAAATTGCGGTAATGTACTAATTGGGAAGGGTGATAACGGTGAACGGGATTACTGAGATGCTAAAGGGCGTGCTTGAAGGGATGATCTTGGAAATTATCAATCAACACGAAACTTACGGTTATGAGATCACAAATAATTTACAGAAATACGGGTTCGACGATATTGTTGAAGGAACCGTCTATACAGTTTTATTGAGATTGGAAAAGAAAGAGTTGGTCAATGTGACGAAGAAGAAATCTTCGGTAGGACCTATGCGCAAGTTCTATTCATTGAATGATGCAGGCAGAAAAGAATTGGCCTTGTTTTGGCAGCGCTGGGCGTTTATTTCAGGTCAAATCGACAAACTAAAGGGGAGCAAAAACGATGAAGAATAAAAATGTTTTTAATTATCTCAAACAGCTGCACGCTGATAATGCTGAGTACAAGGAACAGATGGCAGAGCTGAAAAAACTGCCGCATGAGTATCAAGTGGTCTATAAGGAAATTCAGAATTTCTTGTGGGAGTTTACTTCGGGGGATGGCATGGATATGCTGCAGCCGATGTATGGATTATTAGACTTCTTCAAAGAAGGAGCCGGCAATCAGGTGCCGGTGCTGGATTTAGTCGGAGAGGATGTCGGAGAGTTTGCGGAAACGATGCTCCATGAGATCCAAGCCAAAACACGGATCAATGAATTAAAACGCAAAATGAATGAACGTGTCAAAAAGGAAATCAATCAGAATAAATAGACAACGGCCGTTAATAGGAGCAATCTTATTAACGGCTTTTTGCTGTCCAGATTTTTCGCAGCTATAAATAATCCGGACATAAAAACAACAAATGTTCTTCGGTCTAAAGGACTAGCTGTTTTTTGCACTTTCGTTGGAAGTCGTTCGCTGTACTTTCCTCTAGACTTTAAAGAGTAAAGAACGTGTACGATAATTTTGCAATGGAAGGAATGGAATAAAAAAAATGAAAAAAATTATCATCAGTATCGGAGTGTTAGTGGTTGCGGGGGCGGGCTTCTTTTTATATCAAAATACCCAAGCCAAGGCCAAAGAAGATCCAGCAGTAGAAATGTATCAAGTCAGCAAGCAGACACCGCTGCACTTGAAAGGCCAAGTCCAGTCTACGAAAAAGCAAACCGTTTTAGTTGATACTGAAAAAGGACCCGTTCAGACGATCCATGTAAATGAGGGCGATCATGTTGCCAAGGATACTATTTTAGTCACCTATCGTTGGGGCGAGGTGATCCGTGCGGCGAATGATTCTGTTGTGACTGCTTTGAATGAGGATGCGAAAAATGATCCGCAGCAGGCCTTGATGGTTCTGAAGAGTGAAGAATCAGCGATTAAGGGAACCGTGACAGAATACGATCGTTCGAAGGTTGCCTTGAATGAACCGATTGAAATCAAGTATGCCAATAACGAAAAAACAGTCAACGGAAAAGTCACTTCGATTGCTGAAATGAACAACGAGCCTGAAAAAGAGGAAAAAACCAGCTTAGTGACTTATAACTTTACCGCGGTTCCTGATGAAGCGATCCCGGTTGGTTATTCTGTCGAATTATTGATCCCCCGCAATGAGATCCATCTGCCGTTAAAGAGTGTGGTGGAAAAAGACGGCGAATACTTCGTCTATACAGTAGCTAAGAACAAGGCGCAAAAACAGACCGTAACGGTCGAAAAGGGCAGCGGCTATTACCTTTTACATGACGGGTTAAATGAACATGACAAAATCATCAAAGATGCCAAGTCAGTGAAAGATGGGATGGATGTGACGGTTGAATGATTGTAATGGAAAATATCAACAAGTTCTATACGGCCGATCAAGTCCGTATCCACGTCTTAAAGGATATTCATTTAACCATCGATGAACATGAATTTGTCGCGATCATGGGACCCTCGGGCTCAGGCAAGTCCACATTGATCAATACCATCAGCTTTTTGGATGGTGATTTTGAGGGAACCTATCGCTTCGAAGGCCAAGATGCGTACCGCTTTAACGATGAGAAGCTGTCGGCTTTGCGTAATAAATCAGTTGGATTTGTCTTTCAAGCTTTTCAATTGATCGACAATAATACGGTGATGGAAAACGTGGCTTTGCCCTTGTTATACGGCGGCATGAAGCAAAAGCAAACCAAGAAATTAGTCATGGAGGCATTGCGCAAGGTCGGGATCGCGGATAAATACAATAAGCTGCCGAAGCAACTTTCAGGCGGACAGCAGCAGCGGGTCGCGATTGCCCGAGCCATCGTCGGCAATCCAAAATTTATCGTAGCAGATGAACCGACGGGGGCGTTAGACAGTCATACCTCGGAAGAAATCATGCAATTATTTACCCGATTGAACAAAGAAGAAAACGTCACGATCTTGATGGTGACGCATGACCCTGATGCTGCGGCATATTGCCAGCGGGTCATCACCGTAAAAGATGGCGAGATCTTGGAAGAAGGTGCTGCACATGCGGTTTAGTGAAGTCTGGAAAACCTCCTTCAAGGCCATCGGCAAAAACAAACGGCGGAGCTTTTTGACCATGATCGGGCTGATCATTGGTGTCTCCTCGGTTATTACGGTCTTTTCCATCGGCCGGGCGTTTGAAAATTATGCTTCTGAATTTATTGGGCTGGATCAGTTTGACAATAGCGTGGGGTATACCTTTACTCCAACGGATAAGACCTTCACCGAAAGCGGCTTGGATGTTTTTACCGAAGAAGACCTGAACCGGCTGGAAAGCATTTCAGGGGTGGAATCTGTTGAGTATTTTAATAATTCCCAAAATGGGGCAAGATATGCCGATGAAATCTTTGATGACGCAACCAATGACGGTCGCGGCAACAGCTTCAAATTACTTAAAGATGAAGGCAGTCCAGTCGTTTACGGCCGCCCTATCCGTTCTAGTGATTATTACAATGAAAATCCGGTAGTGGTCCTCGACCAAACGGCGGCTAAATCACTGAAAAAGGAACAGCCGGAAGCGCTGATTGGCCAAAGTGTCAAGGTTGGCGGGCATTTGTTTGAAGTAGTGGGAATCATGAAGGACCGCGAAACCGGCGGAATCATCGGGACGCAGGAAAATTACGTCATGGCTGAGGTGCCGATAAATGTTTTTGAAAACTATTTTGATTCGGAAGATCACAGCATGGTCCAAGTCAAAATGAAGTCAAACGCCAATATTAAAAGCGTATCAAAAGAAGCAGAGAATACGTTGAAGAAATACGGCTCTTGGAAAGATTTTGGCAGCTATCGAGCGGAAGATTTAGCCGGTCAGGTGGATCAGCTGCGGATGCTTTTAACGAGTATTACTTTGCTGATCTCAGTAATCGGGGGCATCTCGCTTTTCATCTCAGGGATCGGTGTGATGAACATGATCTACATCTCTGTTTCGGAACGGACGAAAGAAATCGGTGTCCGCCGAGCGATGGGCGGCACGAAAGGCAACATCATGACGCAATTCTTGCTGGAGGGCATCTCACTGACCCTAGTCGGCGGCACGATCGGTTACCTGATCGCGATGCTGTTAGGCTTTGTCATCAGTATGTTTACTCCGCTGGCGGTACGACCGGATCTGTTCACGGTGACACTGGCCTTTGGCTTGTCGGTCGTGATCGGGATCGTCTTTAGCTGGCTGCCGGCTAAGAGTGCGGCGAAAAAGGATATTGTTTCCTTGTTACGTTAAATAGAATCAATAGGAAAATGCCCGTAAACAATTGTTTTACTGGCGTTTTTTTCAGTTATTTGCTTCGTATTTTATCAAATACTCATGTTCTTCTTCGATGAGTTGCTTGATCTCGGCTAAACTCTCTGCGGTAATATTCGGTATTTCAAGTGCTTGGGCACCGCAGTGTGATTGGGTCTTTCCATCAGAAAAGGTATAGGTATATACATGAGATTCAGGCTCGCCAGCGCAATAGTCACACTTGCTGTCTAAGCATTTGGCTGTTTTACTGGGAAATTTGTTGATAGCGGTACGAACAACCTCCGCAAACTTTTGCGAATACTCTCTGCAAGCTGAAAATCGTAAAGCAAGAAACGGTGCTCCTTCCTTGTTTTTCTTCCTGCCTATTTTAACGATCTGCTTATTGTGCAAGCTATGCTTAAACGAAATATGCGACCGTTCTTTTTTCGGGTTATAACCGAGTTCAGATAAATAGACAACAATCTCACGATATAACGCTTGATCTTCGGCTCCAAGCGGTAACAAAAATGAATCAATCAGCTCTTTTTGTTTTTTAGTTTTCATCTCCCAGCCCTCCAGCAATGTCGGTTTTTGACCATTTGTTTGATTGTACGATAAAAATATTCTAGATAATAGGATCTTTTTATCAGTGCCCATTTTAATGGATATCTGGCGGCTTTTTGATTTTACATTTCATTCAGGCTCCCGATTTCAAGCAGATTTCCTTCTGGATCGGCAACGTAAAAGTTGCGGATGCCAAAAGAAAAGGTCATAGGTTCGCCAGTGGGAAATTGGAGGTCCAGCTTGGACAGCCGCTCATATTCAGCATCTACGTCCGCAAAGCGCGGCAGCCAAAGAGCGATTTCAAAGGTTTGATTAATTCCTTTTGGCGGAATATAGCTCTCGTCGATTGCCTGCACGAAGGCTTTCCTGCTATACATGAATAAAGAAAGCTCACCACCTGCTGTCTCGAATGCTGCGAAATCACCACCAGACCATTCCGTATGAAATCCCAAGGTATCCCGATAGAAACGAACCATCGTCTCCATATCGCCAACTAATAGGCAGGCGCCGATCCTGACATCATTTCCCCTCACTACAACCATCTCCTTCAGCCTTTTTTAGTCACTATGATTATAGCAGAATAAGGAGCCGCAAACCCTTGATAGAGTAGACTTTATCCTGCTTTTTCGGGGCGTTTTTTGCGAAAAAAATCGCCAAAAACTTAATAAATATGAATAAAAATGAATCAAAAATCTTCAAAATTTAGATAGTATTTTTATTAAATTAGAGTTATTTTTTATTTATAAGATTTTCTTTCTTAAAAATGAAAGCGCATTTAAGGGGTGCTGACGAAAAAATAAGCGATTGGTTTTACGTTTCGTCAGAAAGATAAATACATAAATTAGGGAGTGGAGAGTATATGCAAACGCAACGACTAGGCCAAAGACAATTATTCAATATGCTGACAGGTAACCTTGAAAAACGAATCATCAATCTATACAGCGAGAAAAAGGATGCTTCGACGGTGATCGAGTACGTGATCACGGTCCTTGTAAGGGATTCTTTGTCTGCTGCTGGTTTTTCTTTGATTTGTTGGGAGCTGATCCGAGAGATCTTTCTTAGCGGGGAGCCTAGTGAGGCACTGCGCCGTTTTAGCGCCTTTTTTGAAGGTTATTTTGACGCGGCTGAATGGAAAACGGTCGTTGCGCGTTTGTATAAGAATGAAAAGGATTATCTGGCTGCTACCGAGGAGGCTCATTTATATAGAGGCTATTTGAAGGAAAAAGATCCGACCCGAACGGATGAATTGGCGAATCATCAATTCATTCTAAAATCTGTCTTCATGGGGGCGAATGGCCGCAAACATACGTGGACCTTGAAAAACGCCCATCCGACGAAGAGTGACGAAGAACTTGCAGGGGCATTAAAGATTCTTCCGCTGCTGTCGATTTTTGAAACGAACGGTGTTCGCAAGTTTACCGAGTTCGTCGAGTTTACTCGTCATGCGACCGTGGCTGATCTGCATTACGCAGAAGGGCAAGAGGAGGAAGAAGCTGGTGAGGAAGGCTCTGTCAACAGTGGGACGGAAACGGAACAAGTGGCTCAAGGAAAAGTGATGCAGAATACAAAACGGAAACAAAAAGCTAGTGATGCCCTTCCAAACGAAGACCGCTCGGCTGGCGATCCGAACAAGGCGCAATCACCAAGCGGTGCTGCGCCTAAGAAGACGCCGACAACCGCAACTCAGTCTGATAAGAACCAGCGAGCCAGCAATCAAAAGCCGTCGAAGTCAGCCAAGGGCAGTCGTAAAAGTAAGGAAGGCTATTTGGAAAAAACGCGGGAGCAGATCGAGGAGGGGCGAAATGAGCGAAAGGTTAGCCAGAAAATCGCTAAGTTCCTCAAGAAAAGGGGTAAAAAGTAGCGGAACGCTATTTTTTAAAATAAAACGTAAAGAAGGATGAAAAATGAGAAAGATAGTCGCAACTTTTAAAAACGGCGAGAATAAAACCCATTGCTGGTCTTTTGACCAGGTGGAGCCGGAGGAATCGGGAACTAAAATCCGTCAGGCACTGGAACGCTTGACCACCAGCAATATTTTTGATGAAGCGGGAATCGAGATCTTTAAGCAGGTGCTGGATGCAAAGTTTGTCGAAACCATCGAAACGGTGTTGTTTGGGGAAGAAAGCGCCAAAGACAGTGAAGAAGCAGAGGGAATCCAAGCGCTCGAACGGCTGTTGCCAGATGAAGCGGCTGCTCGAAAGCTGGAGCTGACGCAAAAGATCGATTTGCTTTTTGAGCAATACTCAGCCGGGATGAAGCTGAAAGGGTTTCGCTTTGAAGCTGTTGCCGACGATTTGGACAGTGAATCTGACAAGGAACCAGAGGTATTCTTGCGCGAACTTGACTAATGACGTGTTGTAAAAAGATAAAGCGTTTTATATACTTTAATAAGGGCAAGAACGAGCAAGAGGGGAGGGAGCATTTTGAATTTTCATCGGTGATTGTGAGTAGCACTCTGCCTTAGAGTCTCTAAGAATGTGAATTTAAAATTCTCCTCCCCGACGAAGCTTCTTTTATCATCAGTCTAATCATACTGAAGGGAAGTCGTTTGGGAACATAGTGGGGTATGTTTCTTTGTGTCATTTGACATGTGCAGCGAAAATCATCGTCAGATTGATGGATCGCGGCGCAAAAAGAAGGAGATTCCTGGACTTCGACAGGAACGTCGGAGTCAACAAAAACGACAAATGAATGGAGAAGATGATGAAAAAAACAATTATTGGACTGCTGGCGTTCGTTACTTTGGGCTTAGCGGCTTGCGGTGGCGGCGGTGAAACGACCGATTCGACCAAAGCAGAAAAGAAAGATTCCGCCGCTTTTACAGGCGACTACATCGTGAATGCCGATTACGTGAAGAAAAATTTGGATGAGATTATTTTGATCGATGCCCGCGGCGAAGAAGAAGCGAATAAAGGGACCGTCAAGGGTGCGACCGCGATCGGTTGGCAGAACTTGGCTTCTGTTGAAGAAGGGGCCTCCGGCGATGAAAAATGGGGCTTGGTTCTGGAACCGGCTGAGCTTGCCAAACGCTTAGGCGAGCTGGGTATCGCAAAGGACAAAGAAGTTGTATTGTTTGCTGGCGCGCAAAAAGGCTGGGGCGATGATGGCCGGATTGCTTGGGAATTATTGGCAGCGGGCTACAAGGATGTCAAAATGGTCGACGGCGGCTTTGCGGCTTTGAAAAAAGCAGGACTAAAAACTGCGATTGAAAGTACGAAGCTTGATCCCGTTGAGGTCACAATCGATTCGATCGATCAGAAGCATATTATTCGGACCGACGAATTGAAAAAGGACTATGATGACTACAAGATCGTCGACGTTCGTGAAGACAAAGAATACAAAGGCGAAGTCATGTACGGCGAAGCCAAAGGCGGACACCTGCCTGACGCGATCCATCTGCCTTTTACTGATCTATTCAAAAAAGACGGCACCTTGAAGAGCAAAGCAGACTTAACGAAGCTCTTTGAAGACGCTGGACTAGCCAAGGACGATCAAATCGTGACCTATTGTACCGCAGGGATTCGTTCGGCTTACATGGAATTAGTGATGGACATGTGCGGCTTCAAGCAGGTGAAAAACTATGACGGCTCATACTATCGTTGGGCAAAAGTCGAGGACGTAGAAAAATAATGGCTAAATTAAAGAAACGCACGCTGGCGCGGATCGTATTGATCGTGTTGATCTTGCTGGCAGTGGTTGGCTTTTACTTCGTTCCGGGCATCCGCTCGAAGGTCACGCAGGTTTTGATGCTGTTTCGTTCCATGAGTGTCGAGAGTATCGTAGGGTACCTGCGCTCCTTTGGTGTTTGGGCAGTCGTCATTTCCTTTCTACTGATGATGTTCCAATCGATCATCGCGCCGTTGCCGGCCTTTTTGATCACCTTTGCCAATGCGGCCGTTTTCGGCTGGTGGCAGGGCGCCTTGCTTTCATGGACGAGTGCGATGGCGGGGGCGCTGGTCTGCTTTTATATCGCGCGGATCGCAGGCCGAGATCTAGTGGAACGGCTGAACAAAAACTTTTCACTGGATACACTGGACGCGTATTTTGATCGTTACGGCAAGCACACGATTTTGATCTGCCGCCTGCTGCCGTTTATCTCCTTTGACTTTATCAGCTATGCGGCAGGACTGACGGCGATCAAGCCGATCCCCTTTTTGATCGCAACAGGGATCGGACAACTGCCGGCGACAATCGTGTACTCGTATGTCGGCAGTAATCTGACCGGCAGCACGAAAACCATCCTGTTTGGCTTATTGAGCATGTTCGCGTTGTTTATCGCAGTCTATGTCTTTAAGCAGATTTATCAAGGACGACAGGAGAAGGAGAATAAATAAGAAAAGACGCTAGCAAAAAATGCTAGCGTCTTTTTTATGCCCGAATTTATTCAATCAGACTTTGTTCTTGATGCAGCAGGAAATTAATGAAATCAGCAAAATTCTTTTTATTGACTGCTTCCAGCGTGTTTTCTTCATTGGCAAAGAGCAAAGAGAGAATCTCAAATACATTGTAGAAGATCTGTTTGTCTTGTTCGCTGATTGCAAAAAGAAAAACCAAATTAACAAAGTCTTTTTTCCCCCAGCTGATGGCACGTTCACTGACGATGATGTACATCTTTGATTGTAGTGCATTCATCTTGAAGGTATGGGGAATTGCAATATTGTTAAAGGCGGTTGAAGACATTCTTTCACGGGCAAGTACATTTTCTTTAAAATCCTCTTGGGCGACTTTTTCATTCACTAAGATGTCCGCAACCACCTCAATGACTTCCTCTCTGGTTTTCAAAACTGTATTCTTCATGAAGTATTTATTATCCACGATTTGGTTGAGATTGTCTTTGAAATCCTGATAGGTTCTTTTTAGCTTGATCTCATCGATTTTAAAATATATTTTCTTTTGATCCTCACTTGTAAAAAAGGGTGTGATGGCAACAACGGGTGTACTAGAGTCAAAATTTCTGATAGGAATTGTTGAGATGATCAAATCGAAATTAGCTAGTTCTCTTTGATCAAAATTAGTCGTATACACACGTTCGATATAGATGGTGTCGTTAAATTGTGATTCCAGCTTCTTTTTCAGATCGGGTGCCAAGGTACGGACTTCAGGAACCAGCAGGGCGCAAACCAGCTTATGGTATTTTTGATTTTCCTTAGAAAAAGCGCCGCCTAAATGAAGTGCAATATAGCCGATCTCATCATCAGATATCTTCACTTGAGTAAACTCACTAATGATGCTTGTGACCGACACCGCCAGCTCATAGATAAAGGGCTGGCCATTTTTTATTGAAGTCAATAAAGGATTTTTTAGAAAATGCCCCACTCGTGCTCGGGTAAGCAAGCTGTTGATATGCAAAACAAATGGAATATAGAAGCTTTCATCCTTTAGATCAATGACATAGAAGTCTTTCAAAAAAGAAAGAATTTTTTCTACAATAACGATCGTCTCATCATTTACAAAACTTTCAATATCCTCACGAGTGACTCTTTTTTGCTCGGCAGTAGAGGTTTTCGCCAGCAATAAAATATAGATCTCATAAATCTCGCTTTCTTCAATCTCGATCTTCAAAAAATCCTGCAAAGCCGCGGCCAACTGCTTAGATATATCGTAGAGTTTTTCATCTAAGATCACAATCTTAGCTGCATTACTCGAATTTGTCCCGCCGCGCATCTGCTCAATAAACAAGGTGACATGAAGCAAGATGCTTATTAAGGCATATTCGTCAACGAACAAATCATTATCGACGAGACTATTATTGATTAAGGTCTTCATTTCAAAGATTTTCAGATCTGGAAAGAGCTGCTGGATCGTCTCCTCCGTCAGAATCAACGAATCCGTATCGCCATATACCTGATCAATGAAGGTACGGCGCTTTTCATTTTCTTCTCCGATGACTTTTAAATAATCTCCGGCAGATACGATCTTAATATTGTATTCATCGATCTCATTATTAAGCGCTTGAATGTCCTTTTTCACCGTTGTGACGCTTGTATAGAGCTGTTCGCTTAAATCAAAAATATTTAATGGCTGTGTCGTCTTCAGCAGGTTAAGCAAGAGGTATTTCCGGCGGCTCTCAATACTTTGGAAGGTCTGGACCGGCTCAATGTCGAAATACTGAAAGATTTTTTCACGTTGAGCGGTGTTTAGCCGGTAGCCCTTTTTAGAGGAAATGATCGCCTCAGAAAATAATT
Source organism: Enterococcus hulanensis (assembly GCF_005405485.1). Lineage (GTDB taxonomy): Bacteria > Bacillota > Bacilli > Lactobacillales > Enterococcaceae > Enterococcus_A > Enterococcus_A hulanensis. Next base: position 65,142 of record NZ_BJED01000013.1, read on the forward strand.
GATTAATCTGCTGGATATAGTTCTTCACTGAACGCTGCGAGTAGCCTAGTCGCTGGGCGATTTTTTTAGAGGGCCTCCATTCATTACTTTCATCTAGTAATAGGAGGATCTTCAAATGTTTTTCAATCATAGCGGTTCTCCTAATTGTCCATTATTTATCTAATACTATTATATCGTCTGTTCGCCCAAATTAGCTATGCCGCTTTTGCACTAAGGTGGTGCAAAAGTCAGATTAATTAATCCTAAAAAGCGTGCTAAAGTGAAGGCAAGTTAAAAGATGAGGAGTGATTCAGATGGAAGAAATCAAAGTTATGTTGGTGTGCGGCGGCGGTGCAAGCAGCGGTTTCTTAGCCAGCAGTATGAGAAAGGCAGCTAAGAAAAAAGGAATTGTAATGGACATTTTTGCGCGAAGTGAAGGCGATATCGACAACTATAAAAATGAGATCGATGTCTTGTTGCTGGGCCCACATTTAAGATACCTGCTGGATGAAGCAACAGAAAAAATCGCAGGAACCAATGTGAAGTTGTCTGTTATCGAAAATGATATCTACGGTTCGCTGGATGGTGCACGAGCGGTTAATAAAGTACTTCAGATGTTGGAGGAATAATCATGCAAAATTTTGTAGAGTTTGTAAATAAGCGAGTTGCTCCTTTCGCAACAAAATTGTCGCGGAATGTGTGGGTTTCTAGTTTGCAGGATGCCATTTTAAGTACCCTGCCTTTGACGCTCGTGGGATCAGTTATTTCGGTACTGTCCATCTTGAACAACTATTTTCCTGCTATGCCGGATTTATCGCCGATCAGTTCATTTAGTTTCGGCATCATTGGCTTGGCGTTAGCCTTTGTTTTTCCGGTGTTCATTCTTCAAAGGAAAAAAATGGATAATAAGAAAAATTTGGCGGGAATCGCGAATGTGGGCCTTTATCTAATGTTTATTACACCGACTTTTGGCGAAAACGGCGAATGGATTTTTACAGGTGAAAATTTTGGTTCAGGCGGGATGTTCTTAGGAATTATTGCCGGGTTGTTTACTGCTATGGTTTTTATTTTAATGAGCAAAATGAGCTTCTTCAAAAACAACGATACAATTCCGGATTATATCGTCTCCAGCTTTGATTCCTTTTTACCGATCCTGGTCATTTTGATTTGCGGCTACTTGGTCGTGTTTATTGCCCATATTGATTTCTTGGCGCTGTTAACTACCGCATTGTCTCCTTTGACTAGCTTCGGACAAAGCTATTTAGGATTGCTGGCCTATGTTTTTGTCACGACGATTCTGTATTCGTTCGGGATCAGTCCGTGGCTGCTCTACGGATTGTTTTATCCGATCCAATTGTCTGGTATTTCAGAAAACACACAGCTTGTAGGCCAAGGCTTAGCAGCAGTGAACATCAATACAGGAGAAGTCGTGCAAGGCTTGATTACTCTTGGCGGAATGGGTGTCACGCTGCCGTTAGCTATTCTATTATTGTTTGCTAAATCAGGCCGCTTGAAGGCAATCGGAAAAGTCGGGATCATTCCAAGTATTTTGAATATTAATGAACCGATCGTATTTGGAGCACCGATCATGTTGAATCCGTTGTTGATGATTCCGTTTTGGATCAATTCTTTTGTAGCGACAACGATTGTCTATTTTGTCCTGCGATTTGGCTGGGTGTCAATTCCAGATAAGATATTCAATCTTTGGTTCATTCCGACTCCGATCCAAGCGTACCTCGTGACCGGAGATTTCAAAGCAATTCTTTTGGCACTTGTGGTTTTAGTAGTTGCGGCGATAATCTGGTATCCATTTTTACAGGCGTATGATAAGCAAGAACTGATGTTGGAGGCAGAAAGAAATGATGGATAAGGATGCAATCGTGCAGGTATCAATGAATATGATTCTTTACGCAGGGGATGCAAGAACGGCATTGATGGAAGCGTATGATCTATTAGAAAATGAGGAATTTGAACAAGCAGAAGAAAAAATGGCGATCGCCAGTAAATTATTGAATCAGGCGCACGGCTATCAAACGGAAATCGTCCAAAGCGAAGCTGCGGGAGAAGAAATCCAATATTCCCCTTTATTCAGCCATGCTCAAGATACGATGATGACGATTCAAGCGCAATACATTTTATCAAAAAAGATTTTTCGGCTTTTTAAAAAAAATTTTGATCGGAGTAAAGTCCATGAAGAAAATAATCGTTAACAGCTACGAAGAGTTGAGCGAACTGACCGCCAATATCGTGGTAAGTACCATGCTGCAGGATAAGCAAGTCAACCTGTCATTGACTGCCGGCAGTACACCCAAAAGAATGTATGAATTACTGCTGGAAAAAATGAGTCATTTAGGAGAACTCACCAATATTCACTATTATACGTTTGATGAAACACCAATCAGAAATCAAGAAGGCCAAGTAGTCGGCTTTGATAATTTTGATGGGCTGAAGCAGTCTTTCTTTGAACCAGCAAAGATTGCCGAATCACAGATTGTGGCGATGCAGGATGAGAATTATAGTAACTTTCCAGAATTGATCTCTGCTGCCGGCGGTTTGGATCTGATGGTGATCGGGATGGGAGATGATGGTCATTTTTGTGCCAACATGCCTGAATGTACACAATTCGATAAAGCCGTTTATCGGGTCAAATTAACCAATGATTTTCCGTGGAATGCTCCGTATCAAGAAGGCTTGAAGGGGAATTACTCAGATTATATGTACACCCTTGGATTACCTAGTTTGTTAAAAGTGCAACGCGTCGTATTGATTGTCAACGGCACTTCTAAAGCGGCAGCGGTTAAACGCGCTTTGACTGGTCCGTTGGATCAAAACTTTCCAGCATCCTATTTGCGCTTACTTCCTAATTTAACAGTGATTTTGGATCAGGAAGCCGCACAACAGCTATAAAAAAAGATCTGACATCGGCTTGATGTCAGATCTTTTTTTGCTTAGGCTTCAACATGCTGCTCTACAAAATGTTCATAGAGCGTATCTAAAAATTGAATCTCCGTCACGTTTTGATAAGGCATGACATAGAAATTCGTGAGCTGGAAGGCAGCGAGCATATTCCAGAAGAAGAATGAATAACGCAGGATCAAAAATTCCATTTTGTAGCCGTGCATGATTTGACGGCTCAACAAGATCGCATCCGAAGCGGTCAATGTGTCATCCTTTTCCAATAGGTAATTGGTCATGGCGTAGGACGCGCTTTTTACGATCCCCGGAATGACGAACAGCAGCGACCAAAGGAAGGTATAGATCGCGATCAAGACGTTTGCTTTCAGCACGCGATTTTTTTGTGCCTTGAGGAAATAAGCAAATATCTGCAAACCATCCGCCCGATTGCCTCTCAATGTATGAATCGCGCACCATTGCAGGACAGCCGTAGACAATGCCGAGATCAAAAACATCAGGATCAAGGCAGCAATCATCACCAAGAACCACCATAGGATTGAAACACCAGAAAACGGACGAGCGTAGCTGGAGCCGTAGTCGTAATACTCATAATAATCATAAGGACTAAATAGATTAAAAAGGCTGCTGGTAAAAAAGCGCACATAGGCGAATTGGAAAATAAACCCTGCAACGATATTCGCGCCAATTAGCAGGATAATCGTTTTGCACCATTCACCATATCTGCCGGATAATTTCTTTTGAGCATGCTTTTTAATTTCCGCCCGTGTGATATTCAAGCCTTCCGCTTTTTCTAATTCTAATTCAAATGGTTCGTTGGTAGTTGCTTGAACGAAGGGATTGCTGCTGCCGTCTTCAGTTGGCGCACCTTGTTCTAAGCTATAACCGCAGGCCGGACAAAACTTCGCATCCGTTCGTAATTCCGCACCGCAGTTGGGACAATATTTCATTTCTCCACCCTTTTCCTTTTTCATTCAGTATCATCTAGTAATTATCATTGATCAGGCAACGTTCGTCAACAAGCGGACCATAAAAGATTTCGCAGAGCCCACCGCTGGGGAATTCCCGCTTTACTCCCCGAGGTCAATGGCTTATCATTTAGTAAAGATATCTTTACTAGGAGCGAAGGACTTGAGCGTTGTAAATCATATTCGAAAAATCAGAGAAGAAAAAAAGATTCCGCAAAAAGCAATGGCGGAGGCATTAGATGTTTCGCGTCAAACAATGACAGCGATCGAAAAAGGCAAATACAATCCTAGTTTGGAGCTTTCATTGAAAATCGCGGCATATTTTGAGATGCCTTTTGACGAAATATTTTATTTAGACAAGGGGGAGAAGGAATAGATGAGTTTTTTCCGAGTAACGGGAGTGAATGCTTTTATTAGTGGTGCACTATTGATTTTCGCATTGCTGTCTACGTATGCAATGGGTTCATCACTTTATTTTTTAATCAAAGAAATATTTAAGAAGAACGATGAACTGGTAAGAAAAATCGTCTTTGATGCCATGGCGATGAGCTTTGTGATAATCGTGCTTTTACACATCGTGCAAATGATTATCCGAGTGGTTCATTTTAATAAAACCGGACAAGATATCAATCTAGTTGTAACACCAGGATTAGCGATTTATCTGCTAGGCGAAAGAAGTTTGCACCTTGAATCCGTTGGTGTAGACTTAGGGATCTTTGCGATATGTCTATTGATCAATCGCTTGCGTTATCGACTTTAGGCAGAGTAGGGCAAAAGGAGGAAATCTTGTGAAGAATGTCTTAGCTATTTATTTACAAAAGCATGGACTAGCCATAATCGATCTTTTAAAAAGCGGAAAAATATCGGAAGCGCAATTAGCTAGGATCAGTAAAAGAGATCCGGAGAAGTATTCAGCCAAAACATTAGACACACTGGCAAAAGAATTGAACGTCAACTCTGATGAGCTTTTGGCGGATTTGAAAAATATCCGTGACAGCCAAGAACTGTATGAAGTGACAGATGCGAATGAACTGAGACAACGAGTGAAGGAGCAGGAAGAAGAGTTTCTGGTTAAAGGCGATTTACGCGAACTTTTGAAGGAAATCAAACGCAGTCAGGTTTCTGAAATGGCAGAGACAGGTTTTGACTTAGGCTCTGGCGGATCGGGATCATTGGGGCACGCGGTGTTCTACGTGTAATTAATTTCTTTGAAGAAGATTCAAAAACAGAAAACTTAAAGCAAGATATCGCTCAGCTGTACACGATTAAGTTTATTGACGAAGCTGCCGCAAAACTGCGCTTGAAGAAATTGGATTATTAATCATTAAGAACACCCGCAAGCCCTGAGAATAAGGCTGCGGGTGTTTTGTTGTGTCTATATGCTGAGCAGTAATTGGAGAACATTATGCGAAGCGTGGTGATATCCTCTTGATCTTCGTTGGATCGTTTTTGTCATATCTGATTTTTACCGTGTCGCCGACCTGATACCCTAATGGAACAGTAATACTTTTTTGGGAGATGTGTTTGATGCCATCGATTACATAAGAGACGATGGCGAATTTTGCATTCCCAACGACAACTTTTTCTGGCGCGACGGTCACGACCTCTTCGATAGTAGCAGTCGTTTCAACCGTTTCTGCTTTTTTCATTTCAATCACTCCTTAAAGTAATTATACTACTGAGCAGCAGCTGAGGACATTGCCGATAAATAAGTCCTTCTTCACTAAAAAAAGAAACCAAAATCAGCAAAAATCTACCATTCGCGCTTCTTAATCCCACCGTTTACTGGTAAAATCCATTCTATATAGCAGAGTTCGGAGGTTCCTAAGTGAGAAAGTTTAGCACCAGTAAGAAGAATATCATTATACCGATTGTTATTATCGTTGTGGGGATTGTCTCGATTATAGCGATATATCAGCCCAAGAACAGTGAGGGAAATACCGTTCAAGCGGTGGTCAACGACACGATCGCATCCGTCAATAAAGTCATCACTGCTCCAAAACGGTGGCTTAACAACCGCACAAAATCCGTTTCTAATCTGACCAGTACGTACAAAGAAAATCAAAAATTAAAAAACAAGGTTCATCAGTCCGATGATCTAAAGCAGCAGGCGAAGAATCAAGCACAAGAAATTGAACGATTAAAAGCGGAGGCGGAATTAAATCAAACACTGGCAAATTATGAAAAGGTTTCCGCCACGGTTATCACTCGTTCTCCTAAAACGTGGCAGGATACGCTGATCGTGGACAAGGGGAGTGACGACGGGGTTCAAAAGAATATGGCGGTGATGTCGCAAAAAGGATTGATCGGCCGCGTGATGGATGTGGATGCCCATTCAGCCAAAATCCGGCTATTAACCTCTAACAATAAAAGCAGCAATCATTTTTCTATAAAAATCAGTTCAAAGAACGGAGATTCTTTAGGCGTTCTGAATAAATACGATGAAGAGGCCGAGCAATTGATTGGTTCACAATTCAGCCGAGAAAAAGATATTAAGGAAGGCGATGTTGTTAAAACTTCCGGTCTAGGCGGAAATTCCCCAGCAGATCTGGTGATCGGGAAAGTCGTTAAGGTTAAAACAGACAGCTATGGAATGAATCAGGAAGCTCATATCAAACCCTATGCACAAATGGACGATATTTCTTTCGTGACGATTATCCAAGGAATGGCGGAATAGGATTAGATACCTTGCGCCAAGTGCATTTGCGAATTCTGGAGGAGATTCTGGATGGAGAAACAACATAAAAAACTTTTAGTCCTTTCACTTTTCTTTTGCAGTCACAAACTCAGTTTACAAAGCTCTTTTCTGGTTAATGGAAATCAGAAGAGGATGCTAAGCTAGTTGAGTTTCGACAAAAAATGAAATAACTAAGAGCAAGCTCTCTTACTTTTGAGTAAAGAGCCTGCTCTTTTTGGTATTTCCAGAGTCCATCTATGACACAAAAAAACACCCAAACCCTTGATAACCAAGGACTTGAGTGTCTGTAAGAAGTCTTACATTAATTTGTTGTAGAATTCAACGACTAATGATTCGTCGATTTCTGGGTTGATTTCATCACGTTCTGGTAAACGAGATAATGAACCTTCAAGTTTTTCATCGTCGAAGCTTACGAAAGCTGGACGACCAACTGCTGATTCAACTGCTTCTTTCACAGTAATCATGTTTTTAGATTTTTCACGGATACCGACAACTTGGCCAACTTCTACTTCATAAGAAGCGATGTCAACACGTTTGCCATCGACAGTTACGTGACCGTGGTTAACTAATTGACGAGCTTGACGACGAGTTGAAGCCAAACCTAGACGGTAAACCACGTTATCTAGACGACGTTCTAGTAAGATCATGAAGTTAACACCGTGTTTACCTTCTTTGATTTTGCTAGCGCGTACGAATAAGTTACGGAATTGACGTTCGTTTAATCCGTAGATGAAACGTAATTTTTGTTTTTCAGACATTTGCAAGCCGTATTCAGATTTCTTTCCACGGCTGTTTGGTCCATGTTGACCTGGAGCGTATGGACGACGTGCTAATTCTTTACCTGTTCCTGATAATGAGATACCAAGACGACGAGATTGTTTCCATGATGGTCCTGTATAACGTGACATTAAAAATTCCTCCAATAAATTGTTTTGGAGTAAAATAATCCGTTGAAAAATTCATATCCGTGTAGTTCGTTCTTCAATCTTCACCTTCGCAGCCGCGGTTACACAATTGAACCAATACTGGCAACGAACTGGGGACGGGCTATTATTTCTCTGCTGCATTATTTTACACAAACGTCAGTATAACGGAAAAGCGCACGCAGAGTCAAGTCAAGCTGTTGCATTTTTGAAAAAAATGTGTTAAATGTGGGGTGCTGACAAAAAACGATTACTTTTTCTCAAAGACAGCAAAAAAATTGAATGAAAATTAAGGGAGAAGTTTTTGCAAATTTTCTGAAACTTCTCTACAATAAAGGTAGGAATGCATGGAACCTTTGATTTTTCCGCAGCAGCCAGAACTTGCCGAACCTATGGCACGTTACATGAAAGATCTATTTCCTTTTTGCGGTGTTAAAAAACCGCAGCGAGCCCTGTTGGAACGACCTTTTTTAAAGGAAAGTCTGACCCTGCCGCTGCCGGAGCTGATCCAAGAGATTTTCCGTAATTATCATAAAGATGAGCGGGAATACCAGTATTATGCGATCGATCTGGCGCAGAAGAACATTCAGCGATTTTCACTGGCGGACCTTGCGGAACTGCTGCCTTTATTGGCGGAAAAAAGCTGGTGGGACAGTATCGATGCGTGGCGCAAAGTTTTTGCAACGTGGGTCTTGGCGCACCCGACGGAGCTCAAGCAGGTTTACGCGTTTTTCTATCAGCACGAGAATTTTTGGTATCGGCGCGTTGCGATCAATTTGCAGTTGTTGTTTAAGGAGCAGACCGATCCAGCGTTATTGGCGCAAGCGATCTTGGCAGATTTGACGACGGAGGAGTTTTTTATCCAGAAGGCGATCGGCTGGGCATTGCGAGATTATAGCAAAGTGAATCCTGATTGGGTAAAGAATTTTATGCAGCAGCATTCATTAAGTAAGTTAGCCCTACGTGAGGGCAGCAAATACATATAAATGGAGAGATAAATTTTGGAAAGAAAATTAATCGCACTAGACATTGATGGTACCTTGTTGAGCAGCCAAAGAAAACCTTTGGACAGCACGATGAAGGCGTTGAAGGTATTGCGTGAAGCTGGACATTTAGTGACTATTGCGACGGGACGTTCCCGCTTGTTGGCTGGTGATGTGATTCATCAATTAGGTTGTACGAATTACATTATTTGTAATGGTTCGGCTGGATTTTTGGATCATGAGCAGGTGTATAAGCACACCCTTGATCGCGACGCCGTGACTCGAATGATCGATTTTGCAAGTGAGCGCAATGTTGACATTATGCTCTTTGGATTAGATTCGTTTGGACGTGTGACGAACTTTGACGGGGCAAAAGTAAGCAACGCGATGGCCTCTTTCGGACAACAAGCACCAGCTTATGAACCGGATTATTTCTCTCAGCATGAAGTGTACCAAGGCTGTGCCTTTTATGACCAGTCGATGGACGAAGAGTTTCAAGCAGCCTTTCCAGAATTTCGTTTGGTTCGCTGGCACGAAAATAGTGTCGATATCATTCCAAATCCTGGCTCAAAAGCGCAAACGATCTTAGCATTAGCTAAAAAAGTCGGCATCAAACCAGAAAACATCGTCACTTTCGGCGATGGCAACAATGACATTGAGATGCTGAATTTGGCAGGCACCGGTGTTGCGATGGGGAATGCCGCCAATCACGTAAAAGAAGCAGCCAACCTTGTAACCGACACAAACGACCAAGACGGCATCTACAAAGCCCTACGCCAATTAGAATTGGTTCATTAATAGACCGACCGCAAGAACCGGGAGCCCGCAGCTCCTGGTTCTTTTTACCAGTTCTGCTTCTTGCTTTAGCAAGATTAGCAGAATGGTATGCGCAACGACAATAAAAACCTTTTTCCCGGTTTTGGAAAAAGGTTCTCCAAACTTAGGAGTTAGCTGCGAGTCCCACTTCTTGCTTTAGCAAGATTAGCAGAATGGTATGCGCAACGACAATAAGAGCCTTTTTCCCGGTTCTGGAAAAAGGTTCTCCAAACTAGGAGTTAGCTGCGAGTCTCACTCCGTACAAAAATCAACAACCCCCCCTCCAAAAAACTGCCACTTTTATTTTCCTAAAAAATAAAGCATCAAATAAACATCAGCTTTCTTTAATTGTCAGGTTGAGAATTAAGAAATCGCGGGTGAATTCTTTATTTAGTTGATGGAAATTGAAAAGGAAAATGACAAATTAAATAGATTTAAATATTATAAGATCTTTATTTAACATTTTCCTCTATTAATTCTATTTGTTTTTTTAAAATCGATAGACTTGTTGTTAATTTCTTTAACCGTGTTGACGGAGAAGACTATTTCCGTATATCATATGGATAATAAGTGTTTTTTTATACGCTTAAAAATAAAATACATAGGAGGAAAACGCATGAAGAAGTTTAGGGTATTCAGCGGGTTTGTTTTGCTAAGCAGTTTGTTGTTGACGATGGCTGCCTGCTCAGGCGGCGAGACAAAAAAAGAGGAGAAAAAGGAGAATTCGGCGCAATCATCGAAGGTTGAATTGAGTGTCGAAGGAGGAAGCTATATCATCCCTGATGGGAAAAAGGTTGATGATACGACAGGCTTTCTGGCACTGGACATCAAAGTAAAAAACAAATCGAAGGACAAATTAGACGTGTCGTCTAGTGATTTTGCTTTGTATGATGAAGACGGGAAAAAGGTTTCTTCAGAGCATGTTTATGATTCCGAAGACAACTTTAAGGTCATGAGCAGCGAAAGTTTATCCGAAGATAAGAGTTTTACTGAACCATTGGTATTTGAAGTCAAGAAGGATGCGGAATACGAACTGCATTACAAACCAATGTATTACTCAGATGATGAAAAAGACGAAGGTGTGGAGCTGAAGCTCAATACGAAGAAATACAGCGATGACACCAAGGCAGTACAGGCGCTGATGAGCCAATACGTGACGAAGGTCTTTTATGGCTCCGATGAAGTGAAGGAAGAAGATAAGAAGGCGGCTGGAAAGCTTGAATTAGCCAATGATGTGGAAGCAGAACGCAAAGCCTTCAAAGAAGAAAGCAGCAACAGCTTGAAGGATGAATTCTCAGATTACGAGCCTTCTACGGCCGAGCTGGATAAAGTCATCACTCAGATTCAGCAGACCAATGCTGAAAAGGGCAAAGTGACTTACAGCTTCAAGGAATTTTTCCCAGAATCAGCGATGATCTACGTTCGTCCGGAAATGGTCTTTTTAGATGATGTGGACACAGAATCGATCACCGATAAATTCGTAGAGGAAAATGAAGGCAAATACACCGACTACACCAGTGTTTACCGTGACGCGGAAAAATATCTGCTGCAGGAATTGCCAGGCAAAATCAACGAGACGCCGATCAACACCGATAGCAATATGAACGGTGAAGGCTACCAAGTGAAATTGGTGAAAAAAGACGGCAAATGGGAGATCAACTCAGCCAACGAAAGCCGAAACTATTATTTCCAATCTATGAAAGCGGCCTTCAGAGGCGGACTTGATGACTAGAAAGACTGGAACGCTGGCAATTATTGCGCTCCTTGTGGTAATTGTTTTTGGCTTTATCAGCTATTCCAGTTATAAAAATAGTGAGGATGCCACGGTGGATCGGCTTGCGGCTGCTTTAATCGAAAATGATGAAGCGGCAGTCAAACAGTACATGCCGAGGTATTCAAACAAGAAAAAGATTTCAAAGGATGCACGAAACATATTTTACCAGCAGCTGAAAAAGCTGAAGCAGGAGCAAGTCGTCAAGCTGTTAAAAGATGAGGAGAACTTTTCGATTAAAGAAGGAGCTTCTTTTCTAAAACCGGCGCAGGTCTATCCGAATGCTCGCTTTTTGGTGATCGAGCTGCCTAAGGGAACCGAACTTCGGGCAGAGATCCAAGCACAGGAGATTTCCGGCGAATACGTCGAGGACTGGAACAAGTACACCTTTGGCCCCTTTTTACCGGGAAAGTATAAGGTCGCTTACGAAATGGCCCATCCAAAATTCGGTTCAAAAAAGGAAAAAGAAACGGTCGATCTCAAGGCAGAGGATCAGCGACTAACAGTCAAAGAAAATCACCTGTATGAGAACAATCCGAAATTCCAAAAGCATTTGCTGGCATCAGCGGTGAATTATTTTGATTCGTTGAATGAAGGCATTCGCGACGGCTTAAATGTATCGAGCCTGATCGCTTCAAAAGAGCACAAGGAAAATCTGCAAGCCAGTTTTGAAGAGCTGGAGCCTTATCTGGAAAGCTTTGACCAGCAATTTCAAACAGTCAAGATTGATTGCGATTCGATCGCTGTGAATGCGAGTCAGACCAAGGTTCAATTAGATCTATATACTGATCTCAAGCGTTCAATGAAGCTGGTGGAAGAAGTCGGGATCGATGAGACCCTGACCTCTGATAAGCAAAATGCCATCACTTCGTTTGTTTACGACGAGGATCAGAAAAAATGGCTCGTTGACGAGCTGGACTTCAGCACCTATCAGCAGGACCCGGAAAAATGGGAGCATGTCGAAAGCTACCGCGGCGACGCTGAAAAGAAAGCGCATTGGGGCAAAGAGTCCGCAGGCGATATCGTTTAAAAAAAGGGTGAGATAGCTGTTTATAGCAGCTATCTCACCCTTTTTGTGTTTATTCAGCAGCTGGTTGGCAACGATCCATTAAATAGAAAAACAACCACGGAATGAAGCCGATAATACTGGTCGCCGCTAACCAAGCGACCGTCAGCGGTTGAACGATGTCCAATACGCTCAAAAGACCAGAATCCAGATTTAAAACGGTGTTGATCAAAATAATCACTAGAAAAAAAGCAGTAGAAAGGATTGAAGCAGTAAAAAAGAAGACCTTTCCTCTTTTAGCTTTCAAGCCAGTTGAAGGCTTTTTCTCTTGAACTATTTCTTCCGACAGATCTTCTGCGGCGGGATTCGGGCCACCTTGGATCAGTTCTTCGACGGTGGTGTCCAAAGCAGCTGCCAGCAGGGGAAATGTTTGGACTTCTGGACAGCCCAGACCGCGCTCCCACTTTGAGACGGCACTATTTGTAACAAAAATTTTTTCAGCCAGTTCTTTTTGCGTCAGACCTTGGGCTGTGCGTAATTCTTTAATGTATTTTCCGATCGAGTTTTCTAACATTGTCTTTTCTCCTCAAGGCTTTTCTCTAGTTTAACGAAGAAAGGCTCTTTTTGCGTCCAACTTAAGCATGATTTTTAGTATTCCATGGTCTGGATTCTCCTCAGCGCTAAAAAATAAAAGAGCAATCCATAGCCAATACTCAAGCCAATCCCCAGCGGCAGCTCCTTAGCTGGAAGCGGACGTCCATTATAAAGCGAAAAGGCGTAATTATAAAATAGAAAGGAAAACTTTGAAACGAAGCCTGCCATAAACTGATTCACCAGATTGTCCACCAAAAGAAGCAGCAAGCCGATTCCCATCGTAAGCGCGACATTTTTCGTATAAAGACACAACAGCACGGCGGCGATGCAGGTGGTCAATAGCGGAACAAGCGTCAAAAGAATGTTGCCAAGGGCTTGGTTGATGTCGAGAAGAACGAAGTCAAAGCCATTCAACAAACCGCTGACGAAAAAGGCAAAAAGGCTCATCATCAGCACGCTGCTAACCATCAAAATAACTAAATAAAGCAGCTTGCTGTGAAGAAGTTGTTTTTTAGAAAGACCATTCAATAACGGTAAATGAAAAGTTCCCGCGGTCTTTTCCAAGTTGATCGCAAAAGCAGCCAACAATAAAAAGAACAATGGGCCAATCAAAGCAGCCTGCAGCTGCAGCGAATAAATCAAGAATTTTCCGCCAGCATAGGCCTTGGCAAAATCATTTTGCGGATTCTGCCGAAAGGACAGGCATTCGGAGGTGATAATGAAGGCATAAGCGAGCAGGTATAGCACAAAGGCTTTTTGCCGCAGAGCCTGCACTAATTGAAAACGTAATAAACGAGACATCGGGTACTCCTATCTATCAAAGGTTATTTTATTTCTGCGAGACACGATCAGCAGGTAAAGCAAAACGGAATAAAGCAAGAAAATCAGCAATCCCGGCCAAATCTCCGCCAGCTGCAATGACCGAAATTCATATTTAATAACCCACTCATAAGGATAATAAAGCGGGAAAAAGCGCGCTGCCTGCGGGACTTCCTGATTGAGAAAGCCAAAAAGCATTAAAAATAAAAACGTTTCGCCCACTACTATGATCGTCTGCTTGGCATAACAGGCCAACAGGATCAAAAGCAGCTCAAGCGGCAGGAAAGAAAGTGCGACCAAAGCATATTTGCTCAAGCTCTGGGCCAAAATCGGAGTCGTTAAGATTTCTCCGCCCCAACGAAAAAACGCGACGATATAAACAATCAAAGCGATCGCCGCTACCATTACGAATGAAAAAAGGCAAAGCATCCCAATTTTGGCATCAAGCACTTCCTTTTTGGTTCGTCCATGAAGCAGCGGCTGCACCAGCAGTCCCGCCTGTCGATCTTCGCAGATATAAAGGGCGGTAATGATCGCCATGAACAAGGCACCGACATTGGTGGAATAAAATCGCAGCATAAACTCAGGAAAATAGCTGCCCCCAAGGATTCGTTCATCCGCATCAACTAAAGGCCGCAATTCTGCAGTGGTCAACAGTCCAGAATAGGCGATCACCGCCAAAACAAACAATGCCAGAAAAAAATACACTAATCTCTGCTGGAAAATTCGTCTTAGTTCCATTCTTGTCATAAGCGTCATCTCAATCCCACCCCTCCGTCAGTTCAATAAAGCGATCCTCCAAACTCTTTTGCCGGATGCTGAGCTGCTGAATGACTTGTCCGCTCGTTACTAACTGTTTTAAAAAGGCATCAAAGGAGATTTCTTTAAGCCTCACACTAAAATCTGCTTCATTTTCCTGAAGGATTTCGACCGTTGCCAGCCTCTGCAGCCATGATCGTCCTTTTTGCTGATCGCAAAAGGCTAACTGGATCAAGGAGTTGTCCGACTGGATCAGCTCCTTTGTTTTCCCATGAATGAGGCACTTCCCTTTATTTAAGATCAGGACATCGGTACACAAGTGCTCCATGTCAGAAAGCTGGTGAGAAGAGATGATAAATGTCACCTTCTGCTCGGCTAATGTGCGAATCAGCTGATAAAGCTTGCGCATTCCTTGCGGATCTAGGCCGTTGGCCGGCTCGTCCAGAATAATCAGCTTAGGGTCATGGATCAACGCGCGGGCTAAGGCTAGGCGCTGCTTCATCCCCAGTGAATAATGCTTCACCTTCTTGGTCGTTTCCTCGGAAAGTCCCACCAGCTCGAGTAAGGCCAGCAGCTTTTCTCGGCTGATCTGATCATGAAGCTTGGCGATATAGGCCAGATTTTCGAAAGCAGTAAATTCATTATAAAAAGCCGGAGTATCTAAAGACGCTCCGACTAATCGCAGAGCCTGCTTCGGATTCGACTCTAAAGAGATGCCATCAATCAAAATATCGCCAGTCGTTTTACCGATCAGGTTTGTCAGCATTTTTAAAGTGGTTGTTTTGCCGGCACCATTTGGCCCCAGCAGTCCCAAGATACTTCCTTTTTCAATCTCAAAGTTTAAGTCCGTTACAACGGGCTTGTTTTTATAGCTCTTCGTTAAGTTTCTTACACTGATTGCAGTATCCATAAATCCCTCCATATCGTTTTATCCAGTGTACGTACTGCTGTTGCCAGCCGCAATCGACGCTTCGTCGAATGGACTCGACTTCCCAATTGCCGGCTTCTAACCAGTCCGTTGAAAGGAATCTTTTATTTTCAAGCAAAAACAACTATAATAAGACAAGATGCTTAACTAGAGAAGGGGAAAAAAAGTGCGCTTACTATTCATTGGAGATGTTGTTGGTTCGTTAGGCCGGCAGATGCTGAGCGATTATTTACCGCGCTTAAAGAAGAAATACCATCCACAGTTGACGATCGTCAACGGCGAGAATGCGGCAGCAGGTCGCGGAATCACGGAAAAAATCTATAAGAAATTTTTGCAAGACGGTGTCGATGTTGTTACGATGGGGAACCATACATGGGACAATAAAGCGATTTTTGAGTTTATTTCTGACGCGAAGAAAATGATCCGACCGGCGAATTTTCCAGAAGGGACGCCAGGCAAAGGTCATTTGTATGTAAAGGTGAATGATCTGGAACTAGCGATCATCAACCTGCAGGGGCGCTCCTTTATGACGGATTTGGATGATCCTTTCCGCATTGCTGATCAGCTGATCACAGAAGCGCAGAAACGTACCCCTTATATTTTCGTTGATTTCCACGGTGAAACGACGAGTGAAAAGCAGGCGATGGGCTGGTTTGCGGATGGTCGGGTCTCAGCGGTAGTCGGGACTCATACCCATGTCCAAACCAATGACGCGCGCATTTTGCCAAAGGGCACGGCTTATTTGACGGATGTCGGGATGACGGGGCCTTATGACGGTATTTTAGGTATGAAAAAAGAGCCGATCATTGAAAAATTTTTAACTGCGCTGCCGCATCGCTTTGAAGTGATCGAAGAAGGCCGCACGGTGCTGTCCGCTTGTGTGATCGACATTGATAAAAATGGTCACGGACAAAAAATCGAAACGATCGTCATCAACGAAGATCGTCCATTTAGAGAATAGAAGCAGAGGGATAAAATGAATCTAGCAAATGAAGCCGCCGTCGAAGCGGCTTTATCTCATTTAACAGCATTATTAGGTGAAAATGAAGTAATCGTCCGTTTCCAGCAGCTTAAAAAGCGCGTAGCGGAAAACGACACACTTCAAGAATTAGAAGAAGGTATCAAAGCCGCACAAAAAGACGCGGTCCAATTTGCCCATTACGGCAAGCCGGAAGCAGAGCGGGAAGCACTGAAAGAGGCCGATCGTCTGACGAAAGCCTTCGATCAGCATCCATTAGTGATCGCCTACCGTGAACAGCTATTTGAAGCCAATGACCTGCTTCAGCATTTGACCACTATGATCCAAAAAGAAGTCAATGCGGCATTAGAAGCAGATGAATCTATCGAGGAAGGAGAGCAATAATGCCTCAAAAAACGAAAAATACGCCAATGATGGAACAATACTTGGCGATCAAGGAACAATATAAAGACGCTTTTCTGTTTTATCGTCTTGGAGACTTTTACGAGCTCTTCAACGAGGATGCGATCAAGGTTTCCCAGCTATTAGAACTAACATTGACCAGCCGCAATCGCAACGCCGATGATCCGATCCCCATGTGCGGAGTGCCGCATCATTCGGCGCAAGGCTATATCGATACCTTAGTCGAACAGGGATATAAGGTCGCGATCTGCGAACAAATGGAAGACCCGAAACAAGCCAAGGGTATGGTCAAACGCGAAGTCGTCCAATTAATCACACCCGGGACTTTGATGGAAGGCAAAGGCATCGAAGCCAAAGCCAACAACTTCTTGACCGTGGTCACTCAAGTCAAAGACAAATTCGGCTTTGCCTATGTCGATCTTTCGACAGGCGAGTTAAAAACAGCCCTATTGCATGACGAAGAAGCCGTCATGAATGAAGCAACAGCCCTGCAAACAAAAGAGATCGTCTTAGGCAGCGAGATTCCCGAAGGCCTGCAGAAAAATCTGGCAGAACGCCTTGGTTTGGTCTTCTCTCAACAAGAAACGATCGAAGACAATGCCGAGTTCAGCTTCTTAACAGCCGACATCACCGATGAACTGGAAAAAGAAGCAACAGGCAAACTGCTGACTTATCTATCAGTAACGCAAAAACGCAGCTTAGGTCATATCCAAAAAGCGGAAGAATATCAGCCGGAGCATTTCCTGAAGCTGGATTACTTCTCAAAGACCAACTTGGAATTGACCCGCTCGATCCGTACTGGAAAAAAACAAGGAACACTCTTGTGGTTACTAGATGAAACGAAAACCGCGATGGGCGGACGCTTGTTGAAGCAATGGATCGATCGTCCTTTGATCCAAAAACGCCAGATTAACGCCCGTCAAGCGATGGTGTCTTCTTTATTAAACGCTTATTTTGAACGGATGGATTTGAACGAAACATTGACGAAGGTTTATGACTTGGAACGCTTAGCTGGCCGAGTTGCTTTTGGCAACGTCAACGGCCGCGATTTGATTCAATTGAAGACTTCTTTGATGCAAGTACCGCAGATTCGTCAATTATTAACCGGCATCAACCAAGGTGAGTGGAACGATCTTTTAGTAGACATGGAACCGATGGATGACTTGGTAAACCTGATCGAAAAAGCCATCAACGATGAAGCACCGCTGCAAATCACTGAAGGAAATGTCATTAAAGACGGCTACAACGAGCAATTAGATCAATACCGCGAAGCAATGAAAAACGGCAAGACATGGCTGGCAGAATTGGAAACCCGTGAACGTGAAGCAACCGGGATCAAAACGCTGAAAGTCGGCTATAACCGCGTGTTCGGCTACTATATCGAGATCACGAAATCAAATCTTGCCAACCTAGAAGAAGGCAAATACGAACGCAAGCAAACCTTAGCCAACGCGGAACGTTTCATCACGCCGGAACTGAAAAAACTAGAGACCTTGATTTTAGAAGCCGAAGAAAAATCGGTCGCGCTGGAATATAATCTCTTCCTAGAAGTCCGCAACGAAGTCAAAAAAGCTATTACGCGTCTGCAAAAATTAGCCAAAAGCTTGAGTGCGACCGATGTGCTGCAAAGCTTCGCGACTGTCAGTGAACGTTATCAATATGTGCAGCCGACGATGGAAGTCGGGACCCACAATTTACAGATTACAGAAGGGCGCCATCCGGTGGTAGAAAAAGTGCTGGGCCATCAAGAGTACATTCCAAACAGTGTCCACATGAACCCAGATGAACTATTGCTGCTGATCACTGGACCGAATATGTCCGGAAAAAGTACTTACATGCGTCAGCTTGCTTTGACTGTGATTATGGCGCAGATGGGATGCTTTGTCCCAGCGGAAAGTGCCGAGCTGCCGATTTTTGATCAGATATTTACTAGAATCGGTGCCAGCGATGACCTGATCGCCGGTCAATCTACCTTCATGGTGGAAATGATGGAGGCCAATCAAGCCTTGCGCCACGCTACACCTAACAGCTTGATCCTCTTTGATGAGTTGGGCCGCGGCACAGCGACCTACGACGGAATGGCTTTAGCCCAAGCGATCATTGAGTACATCCATAAAAATGTCAAAGCCAAAACACTATTTTCAACCCATTATCACGAGTTGACCGTTTTGGAAGAAACCTTGCCGCAGTTGAAAAATGTACACGTTGGCGCGGTAGAGCAAAATGGCGAAGTCGTCTTCCTGCACAAATTAATGGATGGTCCCGCTGATAAGAGTTACGGGATTCACGTAGCGAAGATTGCTGGAATGCCGACTGATCTGCTTTCCCGCGCGGCTACGATTTTATCCGCTTTAGAAGCTGACACACCTGTGCAGAAAAATGTAGAGGTCGCTGAAGAAAATGAACAGCTTTCTTTATTCAGCGAAGTTTCCACCGCTGAACTGGGTGTGGTAGACAGCATCAAGAAAGCCAATTTGCTTGAAATGAACCCGATGGAAGCATTAAACTTCCTATACGAATTACAAAAACGGATTTAACTTTACGAGGAGGAATTCGATGGGAAAAATCCAAGAATTATCCGAACGCTTAGCCAATCAGATCGCCGCCGGAGAAGTGGTTGAACGTCCAGCATCAGTCGTCAAAGAATTAGTCGAGAACGCTCTTGATGCGAAAGCGACGCAAATCGATATTTTGATCGAAGAAGCCGGCTTGAAAAAAATCCAGATCGTAGACAACGGCGAAGGCATCAGTCAAGACGATGTCGAGAATGCTTTTAAGCGCCACGCTACTAGCAAGATCCACAATCGCGACGACCTGTTCCGCATTCGAACATTAGGTTTCCGCGGTGAGGCCTTGCCGTCGATCGCCTCTGTTTCTGAGATGACCTTGGAGACTGCGACGGCTGACGAAACACAAGGTTCTTATCTCTTTTTAAAAGGCGGCAAGATCGAAGAACAACGCCCAACTTCCTTACGGACAGGTACGAAGATCACTGTTGAAAATTTGTTTTTCAATACACCCGCCCGCTTAAAATACGTGAAGAGCCTTCAAACCGAACTGTCAAACATCGGCGACATTGTAAACCGAATGGCTTTAAGTCATCCGAATGTCGCCTTTCGCTTAGTTCATGATGGACACAAAATGTTGAGCACCAGCGGCAGCGGAGATTTAAAACAAACCCTCGCCGGAATCTATGGTGTGGCAACTGCGAAAAAAATGTTAAAGGTCGAAGCCAAAGACTTGGACTTTACCCTAAACGGCTATGTTTCGCTGCCAGAGGTGACACGGGCAAGCCGCAATTACTTATCCGTGATCATTAATGGCCGCTATATCAAGAACTATGCGCTGAACAAAGCGATCATCAACGGCTACCAGTCAAAATTGATGGTGGGACGTTTTCCAATCGCAGTCCTTGAGATTACGATGGACCCGTTGTTAGTCGATGTGAACGTTCATCCAACTAAACAAGAAGTCCGCTTATCAAAAGAAAAAGAATTGATGGAACTGATCAGCCGCGGGATCGCCGAAAGTTTGCGTCAAATCAATCTGATCCCTGATGTAGGCGAGAATCCCAGCTTCAAACGCAAGGTCGAAAAAATCCAAACGGAACAATTAGACTTGCCGTTAGAGGAACAGCCGAAGAAAAAAAGTGATCTGAATTACGATCCTAAGACCGGGATCTTTTATGTCGAACCAAAAGAACCTGAAACTATTGAAACAGCGGTACCTTTGAAAGAAGAGATCGTCGAAAAAACAATGACTGTCCCATTGGAAACCGAGCAAGAAAAAGCTTCAATCGTAGAAGAAACATCAGAGCCCTTGATGGAAGAACCTGCGCCTGTTGAAGAGGAAGTTTATGAAGAAACAGCCAGCTCCGATCATCCCGAATTTGATCTAAGCACCCAATCCGGCGAAAAAGTGATCGAACAAGCCATCACGAAGCTGGAAAAGGAACAGCCGAAAGAACGTTTTCCAATGTTGGAATACTTTGGTCAAATGCATGGAACATATCTTTTTGCCCAAAGTAAAGACGGCTTATACATCGTTGACCAGCACGCGGCACAAGAACGGATCAAATACGAATACTTCCGCGAAAAAATCGGTGATGTATCTGACGATCTGCAAGAGTTGCTGGTACCTTTTGTCTTGGATTATCCCAGCAACGATGCCATCAAGCTGAAAGAGCAGACGGAATTATTGCAAGAAGTCGGCATCTATTTAGAAGAATTTGGCCCCAACAGCTTCATCGTGCGGGCCCATCCGACTTGGTATCCGGCAGGACAAGAAGAAAGTATCATTCGTGAGATGATCGATATGCTGCTGATCACCGGTTCCGTCAGTGTGAAAAAATTCCGTGAAGCAACCGCGATCATGATGAGCTGCAAGCGATCCATCAAAGCCAATCATCATTTGAATGAAGCGCAGGCGCGGGTTTTATTGACGGATTTAGCTCAATGCGAGAATCCTTTCAATTGCCCCCACGGTCGTCCGGTACTGATTCACTTCAGCAACAGCGACATGGAGCATATGTTCAAACGCATCCAAGATCCTCACTAGATAAAAAAGGAGCACGAAATCATGACAGTTATCTTAGCTTCACAATCGCCAAGACGACGAGAACTATTGAGCTGGCTGATTACGGATTTTTCGATCCAGCCGGCGGATATTGATGAAGAGGTCAAAGATCAGTACGCACCGAAGGAATACGTGATGGAAATGGCGCGGCAAAAAGCAGCCGTAGTGGCTAATGAGCATCCCGAGGCCTTGGTCATCGCCAGTGATACCGTAGTGGTATTGGGCGAAGAAATCTTGGGCAAGCCCAAGAGCCGCGAAGAAGCTTTCGGCATGTTAAAAAATATGAGCGGCGGCAGCCATCTGGTTTATACCTCAGTCGTTCTGAAAAAGGAAGAGCAGTTGAGCGAAGAGCTGTCTTCTGCCACGGTGACCTTTTATGATCTGACCGATGATGAGATCAATCGTTATCTCGATAGCGATGACTACAAAGACAAAGCCGGAGCATATGGAATCCAAAATGGTGCCGGGGTCTTCGTTAAAAAGATCGAAGGCGACTATTACAGCATCGTCGGATTCCCGGTGGGTGTAGTGAATCAAATGCTGAAAAAATTTAATTATTAAACATCGAGTGATTGTTCGGTGTTTTTTTTCATAAATAAAGTTGGATATGAGCAAATTCTTCGTAACTTTTCGTCAGCGAGCGTATGCTTAGCGTGAAGTAATCTTGAAAGAGGGGATGAATCATGGAACGAGAAGAATTGAAAAAGAAACTCTCGCCAATGGAGTACGCAGTCACGCAGGAGAATGCGACAGAGCGTCCATTTTCTGGCAGGTATGATGACTTTTATCAAAAGGGTATCTATGTCGATGTCGTCAGCGGTGAGCCGTTGTTTTCTTCGAGCGACAAATACGACGCCGGTTGCGGCTGGCCTGCCTTTAGCCGTCCAATTGAAAAACGCGGCGTTGCTGAGAAAGCTGACTTTTCACACGGCATGCACCGAGTCGAAGTCCGCAGCAAGGAAGCGGATTCTCATTTAGGCCACGTGTTCAATGACGGTCCGCAAGATCAAGGTGGTTTGCGCTATTGTATCAACTCTGCAGCTTTGCGCTTTATTCCAGTCGATGAGATGGATGAAGCTGGCTATGGCGACTATAAAAATATCGTGAAATAAAAATGGTGAATTTATCTAAGAGCTGAGGCAAGGTGCCTCGGCTTTTTTTTCAGAAAATGTAAGAAATACAAACAAAACTTGGAGAAGGGACGTTTATTTTTTCGCTATACTAGAAATATCCTATTTTTAGAAAAGGCGATAGCTATGAAGATGTTTAAAGAATTAAGTTTGTTATTACTCTATTCCATAATTGGAGAAGGGGTACGGATATTTTTTCATTTGCCGGTGCCGGGAAGTATCATCGGCATTTTGCTCTTATTTCTCTCTTTCCAAACCAAGCTTTTGAAACCATCAGCCATTGAGGATACCGCAAACTTTTTATTGAATCATTTGACGATTTTATTTGTACCGGCAGGTGTCGGGTTAATGCAATATTACGGAGCAATCAAATATACTTGGCCAATTCTGCTCGGCGCAGTCGTATTGTGCTCGCTCGTATCACTTATCGCTGTTGGCAAGACAGCGGAATTTGTCGAAAAGATCAGCATGAAGAGTCGTGAAGAAAAAGCCCGTTTAGTTGAAAAAGTCGAAAAAATCCGAGGTGAAGCAGATGATCTCAGCGCTGGCGAGTAATCCGCTGTTTGGCCTTGCCCTTACGTTATTGATTTATACCTTGATGGAAAAGCTGTTGAGCAAAGTCAATGTTCCTTTTATCAATCCGTTGATTGCTAGCGTGGTAATCATCATTGTTTTGTTGAAATTCAGCGGTATCAGCTACAAAGAGTATAATATGGGCGGCAACCTATTTACCATGATGATTACACCTGCGACCGTCGCGTTAGCCTTGCCGCTGTACCAGAATTTCGACAAGCTCAAGAAATACTTTCTGCCCGTCGTTTTGGGAACACTGGTTGGTGTCGTCCTCAATTGCTTGTTAAGTGTCGGGATCGGCCGCCTGTTTTCATTGAATCATGGGATCGTCGTTTCCTTGCTGCCAAAATCTGTGACGACAGCGATCTCTGTTGATCTCTCCAGTCAAATGGGCGGCATCTCACCAGTAACATTGGCGATCGTTGTCTCCACGGGTATTTTTGGTGCTTTGGTAGGAACCAAGGTTTTTCAAATTTTCAACATCAAGAGTCCGATCGCTCAAGGGATTGCTCTAGGCAGTACCTCACATGCAATCGGCACCGGACGGGCAATTGAGATTGGGGAGCTGGAAGGTATTTTGGCAGGCCTATGTATTTGTGTCAACGGCATAGTGACTGTGGCGCTGCTGCCGCTTTTGTTCCGTTTGTTCGAAGGTCTTTAGTAACTACTCCTTGCGCTCTTTTGCTAAAATAGAGCGTGAAGGAGTTTTTTTATGTATCTTAAAGCGCTGGAATTAGAAAATTACGAAAAAGATCTTTACTTTGGCGTCCGTTTGCTGGAAGTGCTAAATGACGGAGGCTCACATAAAAAAAGCGACTTGGCCGCGGCAGTAGGTTTAGATGCCCGCAGTGTGCAGCGCTTGTTGGAAGAATTAAATAAAAATTATCATCGTTTTACTGAGACGGATTTAGCTTTATTTGAAAAAGAAGGCAATCATTATCGTCTGCTGATTGCGGATCAAACGATGGAGCAAAATCAGTTTTTGGTGGATTTGATCCGCCATTCTTTGTCTTATCGCGTGTTAAATCTATTGATCTCCGGAAAGGCCCGGACAGTCAAAGAATTAAGTGAAAAACTGTTTCGCAGCGAGTCCACGATTCGCCGCAAATTAAAGGAGCTGAAACAAGAGCTACTGCCGCTGCAATTAACGATCGAACGCGGGAAAGTTCTTTTTGAAGCACCGGAGTCCGTTGTGCGAATGTATTTATCTGTCTATTATTGGCGTTTATTCCGCGGAAAGGATTGGCCGTTTGCGCCGTTGCAGCATGAACTAGTCGGAAAAATTAGCCAAGCGATTCAACAATTTTTTCAAGTAGCGTTAAATCCTATCAAAGAGCAGCGGCTGGAATATTTAGTAGCGGCTCACTTATTACGAGAAGTTCAAAACTATTCGTTAGAGCAAAACACAGCCAGTCAAAAAACACTGGCCAATGACGCGCTTTTCCAAGAATTTTATCACCATATAAAGGCAACCATGCCGACTTATTTTCACAAGGAAGAATCAATCGGCAACTTGTTTTTGAATTTATTGACGCGGGAAGAATATTATCATGCTCCAGCCATCACCCAAAAAATTCATTGTTTGCTAGCAAAGCCGCCCTTTTTAGTGATGGATGAGGTCGATGCGATGTACCGACTTTTGGAAAAGAAAATCAACGATCATACTACTTGGGAAAAATTTCAGAGCTTGCAGGCGGAAAACTATTTGATCAGCGGGCATCTTTATCATCGTCTATTTCCGATGATCCGTTTTAATATCAACGGCAAAGCTTTTTGGACTAAGATCACGCAGCAGCAACCGCAGCTGGCAGCATTTGTGACGGAAATTTTATCGGATCAAGGCGGCAGTGAATCGATTTTGTTTGGCCGCTATCTATCGGTCTTGCGCCGCCTGCCTGAATTGACTGCAAAAAAAGTTGTACGGATCTTTTTACAGACGGATCTGCCAGAGTTTGAAGAAACTATCTTAAAAGAAGATTTGCGGCGATTTTTAATGAATGACTTTCAAGTTGTTTTTGGAGAGACCTTAGAGGACAGCGACTTGTGTTTAACAACGAGTCTGCTTTATGAGGACGAAGACGTTCCGACACTGGCGATCACGCAGGAACTGCGGATGGCTGATTATTTTGCTTTATTACAGTTGTTGCAAGGATTCGGCGGTAAGAGTTTTTAACCGCCGTCTTTTGTGCTAAAATAATGAGAACATATGTGCAGAAATGCCAACCCAAACTTAACTATTCTATAGGTGTTAGGTGAATGCTCGGCAAACTAAAAAAATGCATATTACATATCAAGAAAGGATCAATTATGTACGAATATATTACAGGTCGTTTGACCTTCATCAGCCCCAGTTATGTGGTGCTGGATGTAAATGGTATCGGCTATCAAATCGCGTTAGGAAACCCTTATCGCTATAGCAGCAAAATGGAACAATCCGTGACGATCTATGTACAGCAGATCATTCGCGAGGATGCTCATTTATTATACGGCTTTGAAACTTTAGCTGAAAAAGAACTGTTTTTACGGCTGCTTTCTGTTTCTGGAATCGGACCAAAAAGCGGACTGGCGATCATGGCAAATGAAGATCACCAAGGCTTGATCCAAGCAATCGAAGCCGGCGATGTGACCTATTTGACGAAATTCCCAGGTGTCGGTAAAAAAACTGCGCAGCAAATGGTCTTGGATTTGAAAGGCAAACTGACTGAGTTGGTCGAAGATCCAATGTCCTTATTTTATGAAGGCAATGATGATACGGCTCTGGCTGAAGCGATGGAAGCCTTGCAGGCGTTAGGCTATAGTCCAAAAGAAATCAAAAAAGTCGAAAAAGTGCTGGAGAAGGAATCCTTGCCAAATACCGACGATTACTTGCGGGCAGCTTTGAAATTAATGATGAAGAAGTAGGAGGACGAGATAGATGGATGAAGAACGTTTGCTTTCACCCGATGCGGATGAAAGTGATAAGAGTTTAGAAAAATCACTGCGTCCTCGGTACCTTGCACAATACATTGGACAGGATAAGGTCAAACAAGAGCTGTCAATCTACATCGAAGCGGCAAAGAATCGGCAAGAAGCCCTCGACCATGTTCTGCTGTATGGACCACCTGGTTTAGGGAAAACAACGATGGCAATGGTGATTGCCAATGAAATGGACGTACAGATTCGTTCCACTAGCGGACCAGCAATCGAACGACCGGGTGATCTGGTAGCGATTTTGAATGAACTGGAACCGGGAGATGTTTTATTTATTGATGAAATTCATCGTTTGCCTCGGGTTGCGGAAGAAACTTTATATTCAGCGATGGAGGATTATTACGTAGATATTATGGTGGGACAAGGACCGACAGCCCACCCAGTACATTTTCCGTTGCCGCCGTTTACGTTAATCGGAGCGACTACACGAGCAGGAATGCTGTCAGCGCCTTTGCGTGATCGCTTTGGCATCATCTCTCATATGGAATATTACAAAGAAACGGATCTGCGAGAGATTGTGCTGCGCTCGGCGGATATTTTTCAAACGGAGATCGTGGAAGAAGGTGCGGTGGAGATCGCTCGTCGTTCACGGGGCACACCGCGGATCGCCAATCGTCTGCTGAAGCGGATTCGTGATTTTGCTCAGGTTCAATCTGATGGGGTAATCAATCAAGAAATTGCCGATCAGGCTCTGGGGTTATTACAAGTTGATAAAGCCGGCTTGGATTATGTCGATCAAAAATTAATCAAAACGATGATTGAGCTGTATCATGGCGGACCGATCGGACTAAGTACCTTAGCGGTCAACATCGGTGAAGAACGTGAAACTGTGGAAGATATGTACGAACCTTATCTGATTCAAAAAGGATTTATCAAACGAACACCACGAGGACGCATGGCGACCCCGTTAGCTTATGAACATTTTAATTATCCTTATCAACAAGCATAGAAGGTGAAAAAATGGCGGAAGGAAAAGCGACCAAAGAAACATTTGTCCAAGCGTTAGTCGCGTTGTGCCAAGAAAAAAGTTACGATAAAATCACTGTTCAAGATATCAGTCAACAGGTCAGCTTGAACCGCCAGACATTTTATTATCATTTTAAGGACAAAAATGATCTGCTCCACTACGCGTATTATCAGCGTGGATTGCAGTATCTAGTCTCCGATGAACTGGTATTGACGAATTGGGAAGAATCCGTTTTGAAAATGTTGAAAGAGATGCAAATCTGTCATCAGTTCTATTTGAATACCGTGCAGGCAAAGCCGGAAGTGTTAACGAAAGAGTTCAATGAATTGGCGCAGCGTCTATTCGTTCGTCTATTTGACGAAGTCGATCAAGAAGGGGAACTTTCTCAAACCGATAAAGAATTTTATGCCCGCTTTTTGGCTCATGGCTGCGGCGGGATTTTGATCGACTGGCTTTTAGCCGGAGCGGACCAGCCGCCGATCACGATTGCGGCACAATTGTTTCGTTTTGCTAAAGATATTGAATTTTTCGCCTACCGTTTATATGAAAAAGACTGGAACGAGCGTTAAGCTCAATCCAGTCCATTTACGATATGTTTAATTGGTTCTTGGTTGAAAAGGGCAATCGCATTTTTTGCGACGATCTCTGCCATTTGATCTCGGGCTTCCACACTAGCGTTGCCGATATGCGGTGTTAAGACGACATTTCTCAGTTCTTTTAAGCCGTCAGTCACCTTTGGTTCGAACTCATAGACATCCAAGGCGGCTCCGGCAATTTGTTTGTCCTGCAATGCTTGAAGCAAGGCCTTTTCATCAATCAATGGCCCGCGTGCCGCGTTGATCAAAAAGGCACTGTCTTTCATTTGTTTAAAGGTTTCACTGGTTAATAGATGACGAGTATCCTCTGTTAAAGGTGTGTGCAGGGTCAAAACATCGGCTTGACGAATCACTTCATCTTGAGAAGCATACGTCGCCTGTAATTTTTCCTCCAGCTCAGGGGCTAATGGATGACGTTGGTTATAGATGATTTTCATACCAAAAGCCGTCATCATCTGCGCCAAGGCTTGACCGATCTGACCCATACCGATGATTCCTAAAGTCTTATCCTTTAATTCATGACCTAGGAAGAATAATGGAGCCCAGCCATCAAATCCTTTGCCATGCATCAAATGATCTCCCTCAACGATTCGGCGAGATAAGGCGATGATCAAACCCGCGGTCAATTCTGCTGTCGCATTGGTGGAGACTACCGGAGTGTTCGTTACATAGATTTTCTGCTCTTTTGCATAAGTGGTGTCGATATTATTGAAGCCGGCTCCAAAATTTGCGATCAATTTTAGTTGTGGTGCGGCATCAATGACCTCACGATCAACTTGCGTAGAGAGCGGACAAATCAAAACTTCACAATCAGCGACATTTTCAATCAAATCTTTTTTCGAGATTAAACCGTCGCCTTCATAGACCTTATATTCAAGTGCCGCTTCTTTTAACAGTTTTGTGCCAAGCTCAGGCAGTTTGGCGGAAAGATAAATTTTACTCATTTACGATCCCTCGTTTCATTTCGATAAATTGACTATAGCACAGGAGGAATGACATGAAAAAGATTCTATTTGTTTGTATGGGAAATATTTGCCGCTCACCGATGGCCGAAGCGATTTTCCGTGACGCTTTCCAGAAAAATCAAGAAGATCAGTTCCAAGTTGATTCAGCAGCGACAAGCCGCTGGGAGGTCGGCAATCCGCCCCATCAAGGAACACAGAAGATATTGTCGCAGCATCACATCTCTACTAAGGGAATGCGTGCACGCCAAGTAACAACAGAAGATTTTTATGATGCTGATTATATCATCGGCATGGATCAAGATAATGTCGCTGACTTAGAAGCAATCGCCCCAAAAGGTACTGAAAACAAAATTTATTTATACCTGGATCGGGTACCGGGACATGTCGGTGAAAGTATTCCAGATCCATGGTACACCGGCAATTTTGAAGAAACTTATGATTTAGTTCAAAAAGGTTTAAACGAATGGTTAACTTTTTTTGAATTGGACTAGATTCCTTGTTTTTTCTTCCAAATTTAAGTAAAATCAAACTACGCTCTTGATAGGAGGAAGCTGAATGACTAAAAACGAGAAGCCCAAAAAGAATTTAATCAAGCTGTTTTCGAATTCATCGTATCGTTTCATCTCGGATTTTTTGAATGATTCTGCTGAGAAACGCGCCCAAGAGCAAGCCAACGAGAACATTTTTCTTAAACTGAAGATGGCAGCTCTACAGAATAGTTTAGTGGTCATGCAGGTTCAAGACGAAAAAGACGAAGAAAAATTTCAAACGATCTCAGGCTGGCTGCCTAAAGTAGTGACGAATGAATCCATCGTTATTCGTACGCAAGATAATCAGTTAGTGATGCTGACGATTGATCGGATCAAGAAGGTAACGACCTTGTCACCAAGCGGCGATCAAGAAAGTATTTCACGATAAAAGTATTTCATACCTTTACGAGTGAGCAGACATCTGCTATACTCGGGAGGTACTAAAAAATAGAATAATACTGTCGCAAAGGGGAGCCCTCGGGCTGAGATTGAGATTACTCTAAACCCTAGTACCTGTTTCGGTTATTCGAGCGTAGGAATTGTGATGAAGTAATGATAGTTACTTCTCCTTTGTGGACTGTATGTTCAAAAGGAGGAGTTTTTTTATATGTATAAAACAAGAATTTTAGTGGAAGGTACTGTGGTAGCGGCCCTTTCGTTGGTATTATCCTTTATTCCAACGACCATCGGCAGCAGCTTTACGATTTCACTGGGGATGATCCCCATGACACTGTTTGCATTGCGAAGAGGATTCAAGCCGGCCTTAATGTCGGCATTCATCTGGGGAATTTTACATTTTCCCGCGAGCCAAGTGGTTTACCTGAGCGTTGTTCAAGTGTTGATCGAGTATCCGATTGCTTTTACTTTTGCCGGATTTGCCGGACTATATGCAAAGAAGGTTCAAAAAAGTTTGGTCGCACAAGATATGTGGAACGTTCGAAAGAATATTGTATTGGGTTCCTTTGTGGGGACTGGTGCAAGATTTTTCTGGCATTTTATTGCCGGGGTAGTATTTTGGGGCAGCTACGCTCTGTGGGGGATGAATCCGTGGATATTCTCGCTTGTCATGAATGGCGTCAGCGGTTTGGCAACAGCAGTAGTAACCGCGATCGTCGCAGTCTTAGTTGCAGAAAAAGCACCGCAGCTGTACTTGCCGAAAGATGGTAATTTGATCCAAAAGCAAAGTCATCAATAAATAATAAAAGCATTTGTCCTTACCGGACAAATGCTTTTTTGCTCAATATTAACGGAATGAGAAGACGGGATCATCATTTTCGACTTCCAAGGACCACAACTGTTTGGAAGTGTCGTAAATGATCTCTGCAATTCGCTGTTCCTTTTTATAATTTCTTGGACTGCGGCGCCAACCTTTTTCATCAGATAAAAAAATCGGAATATGGTAGCTCTTATTTTTTAGTTCCGCCAGGTCTAAGCAAAAAATAGCACCCTCTTGCAAGATCGGATATAATTCTTTCAATAGTTCACCGTCCAATGGTGCAACAGAAGAGCCGCGGCGGAAAAACGAGCGCCGATCATTGACTTTCTCTAAGACGATTCGTGTCAATTTGCTGGCAAGGATGCGATAAAATTCATCCAAGTAACGGTAGTATACACGCATTGTTTCGTTGCCTAAGTTGAAGTAAACGAAATTATTTTGCAGCTTATAGAAAAAAGGAGAATGCAGATGTGTCCGCATATGTCCAAAATATAGTAATTCTGAGATTTCTAATGGTGTCAGCTCTTTCAGCATTGCCAAATCATTAAAATCGATCCATTTCAGACCTTTTGATTGAGTGAAGATTTTATTAGTAAAAAATTGTTGAACTTGTTCCGGACTATTAATGATTTTTAAACCTGTGTGGGGCTCGTATTCGCCAGCTTCTGCAACAGGGTCTAGCAATAATAAGTGCTTAGGTTTGTGGACGATTCCGTCAACAAAATCATTGGGTGAAAAACCTTTTGAGAGCACAGCATTACTTGTGGAATCAATATAAGCAAATAACGTATCTGGCACAAATGTTCACCCTTTCTAATAGTCGTCACAACCATTTTAACCCAATAATAAAAAAAAAGCTCGTATCTTTTATTTTAAAATTAGATTACAAAAGTCTTAAAAGATGCAACATTGAAGCACCTTTTTAACAATTAAAATCATTTTAATAAATAACAACTTTCTAATGCACTTATTTCTTTTTTAATTTTTTCTCTATAATGTGGCAGTAGCGTCACGGGATGAAATGGAATATGATATTATTAACAGGAGAATGCGGGAGGATTGAGATGAAGAAAAAAAGAAATTGGCTAATAAATATTTTTCTTTTCTTATTGCTATTAGTAGGGTTAGCCTTGATTTTTAACAATCAAATTAAGTATTTTTTAATGCAATATAATGGTGATCGCTATGCAGTAGCGAAAATGGATCGTTCTGAAATCGATCAAAATATGGAAAAAGATGCTTCATTTGATTTTGACGCCGTGCAGCCGGCTAGTACGGAGGCAATGTTGCAAGCGCAATTAAACAATAAACGCTTGCCGGTTATCGGCGGAATCGCGATTCCATCTGTTGAAATAAATTTGCCGATTTTTAAAGGACTGTCCAACGAAGTGCTTCTATATGGTGCTGGGACGTTGTCGCCAGACCAGAAAATGGGTGAAGGTAATTATGCGTTGGCAAGTCACCGCGCTGATCGTCCAGGACTTTTATTTACACCGCTTGAAAGTGTTAAAGAAGGCGATATGATTTATTTAACCGATTTGCACAACATCTATACTTATAAGACAACGCTGAGAGTTCGTGTACAGCCGACAGAAGTAAAATATTTGGATGTGCAGCCGGACAAACAGCAGATAACGCTGATCACCTGTGGGGAGATCGAGGGTGTGACACGGATCATTGTTCAAGGCGATTTGGTGGCTATGACACCAGTCAATAATGCTACGGATACAATGCGCAAGGCTTTTGAAATGGAGCAACGGACATATTAGCAACGATTTATTATTCAGAAACTTCAAGGTCCGCCTTGAAGTTTTTTGTTGCGGGAAAATTTCTGCTATACTAAAGCCAACATGCTGAATATCGTTTCACAGCAAATCCGGGAGGAAGCGATGGAACTTAAAAAAATTTATTTATCAGACTTGTCGGCAGCTTGGGATAAATTTCAACAGTCACATTTGCTATTTCCTTTTTACCGTTCCCATAGTCAAGCGCGTTCGGAGTTTTTAGCAGCGGTCAAGCGAGGAAACGGCTATTGGATTCAACGCAAATCACACTGGCTGCTAGTAGACAAGATTGATGAAGGTGACACCTGGCGGATCAATAATTTACTGATCTCAACGGATCTTGGCTGGCAGACAGCTTTTTTATGGTTAGAAAATGCGGCTCGCCAAAAATTTAAACGTGTGTTGGTTTTGAATCTTGAGGCCAACTTGATTTTACAGCAATGGTTAACTGCTCAGGGCTACCGATTAGTAGAGAACGTTTGGCGAAAAGAGCTGGTCTATCATACAGGTTTGGTGTTGGGCGGAGGCGGCGCTCGCGGTGCGTATCAAATTGGTGTTTGGAAGGCGTTGTTGGAAAAAGATATTCAATTTGAAGTAATCACTGGAACCTCGGTCGGCGGATTGAATGGCGCATTGATTGCGCAAGGAGATTATAATCAGGCGTTAGCACTATGGGAAGAGATCGAAACGGATAAAGTGCTGGATATTACCTTCAAAGAAGTTGAAGAGTTGGATTTTACAGCGCAAGTCGATCAGCTGCGAACCTTTATTCGAACCTCTTTACAGCAGCGGGGAGTCTCTTCAGAACCACTTAGACGGTTACTGGAAGAGCGGCTAGAGGCGCAAAAAATTCATGCTGGCTGTCCTTTTTATGTCGTCACGACAAAGGTTCCTGTTTTCCAAGAAATAGTAGTACCGATTCATAAGTGTCCAGAAGAAGAGATCATCGATTGGCTGCTGGCCTCCTCAGCCTTTTTTCCAATGATGGCAATGGCGAAAATCAAAGGTGAGCTCTATGTAGATGGCGGATATCGTAATAATTTACCAGTGGACGTTGCGTTGCAAACACCAATAACTGAGTTGATCGTGGTGGATGTTCATGGACCTGGATTTGATAAAAAATATCGCTTGCCGGCTGAAACTGCCGAATTAGTATTAGCGAGCCCGTGGAGTTTAGGAGACCTATTATTATTCCAAAGCGACCGCTCATCAGAAAATATCGATTTAGGCTATTTAGAGACTAAACGTGCTTTTGGCGAATTGCAGGGGTATCGCTATTTTTTCAGCCGTCATGCTGATTTTGAAGCGATAACCAAAGCTTTTTTTCGTTATCTCCAAAACAAGCTTGCGGTAGATATGAAGGCACTTTATCCAGAACTGCAGAAGTTTTTCCGCCAAAGCGTGCCGATAGAAATGCTTAGTTTAGCATTCTTAGAATTTTTTGCTTACTGGGTGAATGTTTCGCCGGTGAAGGTTTTTACACCTGAGCAATTTATCGAGACGATCCTAAAGCAGTTTGAAATGCCGGTCAAATTGAACGCAGTCTTTTCGGTTCAGGAGCAAATTGAAGACTTCATCGAAAACCATAATGTTTTCTCAGATTACTATCGGGTTCTACAAATTTACCAGCTGAAAGGATCGCCGGAAACGGCTTATCGGCGTTGGCCGATTCCAACCTTGCTGGCACTTTTTTTTAGGTATATACGTAATGAGGAAATAACCTGATGCTTCAAAAACATAAGCTTATTAATAGAAACTAGGAGGAACTGCAATGGCAGAATTTAATTATGAAATCGTAGAAGAAATCGCGGTCTTATCAGAAAATCCTAAAGGCTGGCGCAAAGAATTGAATTTGGTAAGCTGGAATGAACGGCCGCCAAAATTTGATTTACGCGACTGGGCACCCGGACATGAAAAAATGGGTAAGGGTGTTACCTTAAGCAATGAAGAATTTGCTGTGCTGAAAGAAACGTTGAGCAAGATGTAGTAAGTGATTTTTTCAAAAGAAGGGAACAAACCAGATGAAAAGTATGACAGGCTATGGTCAGGCGTTCCAAGCGAACGAGGCCTATGAGCTAAATATCGAATTAAAAAGTGTTAACAATCGTTTCTTAGATTTGCAGATTCGAATGCCAAAAGAATTGAATCCGTTTGAAGCGCAGATTCGCAAAATTGCGAAAGAAAAAATCCAACGAGGCCGAGTAGATGTATTTATTAATTTGACACCATTAAAGAGCGGCAATAAAAAAGTTTCTGTTGATTGGGAGTTGTTGCAGCAATTAGTTGCAGAATTGCAAAATGGTGGCAAAGAACATTTTGGAATCGTTGATTTCCCCGTGGAACAAGTTTTGGTCAAAGCGATGGAACAGTCAGATTTTGTAACATTAGTCGATCAGCCGACTGAAGAAGAAACATTGGAAGAATTAGTTCAAACAGTTGCGAATGAAGCCTTCACCCAATTAGCGGCAAGTCGTGAACATGAAGGTACAGGGATTCAAAAAGTTCTAGTAGAATATGGCAGCAAAGTCCAAGCGTTAGTAAATGAGCTAAAAGGATTTGTAGCTGAGTATGAAGCAGACTTCCAGCAACGTTACCAAACAAAACTAGAAGAATATCTAGGAAATACGGTGGACCAAGACCGCCTGCTGACGGAATTAGCGATTTTATTGGAACGCGGCGACATCCATGAGGAACTGGACCGTTTGACGATCCATTTAGACAAACTGGCAAATCTTTTAAAAACTACAGAACCTGTTGGACGTGAACTGGATTTTCTATTGCAGGAAATGAATCGCGAAGTTAACACGATCGGCTCAAAATCAAGCCCGATTCAGATTAAAGATATTGTTGTTCAACTAAAAACGATCCTAGAAAAAATCCGTGAACAGATTCAAAATGTCGAATAGTTATGTGAAATTTCATAAGAAATAGGTGCCGGGTTCACGATACCTCTTGAAATATTCACAAAAAAAGTGCACAATAGGCGTTAGCTAAAAAGAGCATGAAAGGGCGTTAGTATGTCTGAACGAGGACTGTTGATTGTATTGTCGGGACCTTCCGGAGTAGGAAAAGGAACGGTCAGAAAAGCCATTTTTGAAAGAGACGATAATGAGTTCCAATACTCTGTCTCCATGACCACCCGTCCGATGCGGGAAGGGGAAGTTGACGGCGTCGATTATTATTTCCGTACGAAAGAAGAGTTTGAAGCAATGATCGAAGCGGGCGAGATGTTGGAATACGCTGAGTATGTCGGAAATTACTACGGCACCCCACTGACTTATGTAAATAAAACACTGGATGAAGGCAAGGACGTCTTTTTAGAGATCGAAGTCCAAGGTGCTCAACAAGTAAAAGAAAAAGTCCCTGATGGTGTCTTTATTTTTCTAACACCGCCAGATCTAGCGGAATTAAAGGCGCGGATCGTTGGACGAGGTACCGATAGCCCTGAAGTGATCGAGGAACGGATGCGAGTTGCACGCCAAGAAATCGAAATGATGGCGCTATATGATTATGCTGTCGTCAATGATCAAGTACCAAAAGCTGTTGATCGTATCAAAGATATCATCGTCAGTGAACATTACCGAGTTGACCGAGTGATTGGTAAATATATTAAAATGTTAAAGGAGATATAAGCTTATGATGTTAAAACCCTCAATTGATACGTTGTTAGACCATGTAAATTCAAAATATTCTTTAGTAATTTTAGCCAGCAAACGTGCACATGAATTAGATGCTGGGGCTCAACCAACTTTAGATTCATTTGAATCAGTTAAAAGTGTTGGCCAAGCGTTGGAAGAAATCGATGCAGGTGCTGTAATCAATGATCCTCATCCAGAAATCAAACGGGAACGTTTGAAAATGGAAGAAGAAGAACGTCACTTGCAACGTGAACGTGATCAGCGCGATTTAGAAGAACGGATTCGCAACGAACAAAACTAAGCGTAGAAAAATTTCTCGCGGATGAAACGTAAATGGGATTGTACCAAATACTTTTGGCGCAGTCCCTTCTTTTTGTGTCAAAGAATTATTTACATAATTTCATAAATTTAGACGGACCTACATAAAATTTAGTACACTATTTAGGAATGGAGGCGGAAAGAATGAAATTAGCACAAGTGATTGTGGATGTGCCGGCGATGCAGACGGATCAGCCATTTAGTTATTTGATCCCGCCTCAACTAGCGGTAGAAGTCGGGATGAGGGTAGAAGTCGGATTTGGATCGCGGCATGTTCAAGGCTTTGTCGTTGGCTTTGAACCAGCGCCTGAACCGTTGCCTGATAATTTGAAACCAATTATTCGAGTGCTGGATTTAACGCCTGTTTTAAATCAAGAGCTGTTGTCGTTGGCTGACTATATGAAGGAAACTACTTTTGCCTTTAAGGTAACTTGTTTGCAGACTATGCTTCCTAGCGTAATGAAAGCTGACTATCAAAAACGCTTGTATTACATTGGCGATGATCCAACTGTGCAAGAAAAATACTTTGGTGATGCTGATTCACTAACTTGGGAAGAAGCGGAAGCTAAGGGTTGGTTGAAGGAACTGGCTGTTTTACGCGATCAAGGCATTATCGAGTTGCGTTATGAAGTCCATACAAAAAATAAAATAAAAACTGAACGCTATATCAAACGAACTTTTGCACCAGAAAAATTAGCTGGATTAAAAGATGAGCTGCGCAAAAATTCATATAAGCAAGAACAGCTATTAGATTATTTAGCTATGCTTGCTGATGAAGCGCTGATTTCGGTCAAGCAAATGAAGGCGGAAGATTTCTCGCTAGCCAATTTGAATCAAGCAGAGAAAAAAGGCTGGTTGGAATTTGTTGCTGTTGAAAAATATCGGGACCCTTACGCTGAACGAGAAATCAAGCAGACTTCAGCGTTAGATTTGAATCCAGAACAGAAGATTGCGTATGAAGCGATCAGTCAAAAGAGCACGGCTAACGAGCATCAAGTTTTCCTGTTGGAAGGGATAACTGGCAGCGGTAAGACCGAAGTTTACCTGCAGGTTATTCACGATGTATTGGCAAATGGACAAACGGCCATGATGCTAGTACCAGAGATTTCTTTAACACCGCAGATGGCGACACGCTTTAAAGCGCGTTTTGGCAGTGAAGTGGCAGTCTTGCATAGTGGATTGTCACAAGGAGAGAAATACGATGAATGGCGTAAGTTAGAACGTGGTGAAGCTCATGTAGTGGTTGGAGCTCGCTCGGCTGTCTTTGCTCCGCTTGAAAATCTTGGTGTGATTATTATTGATGAAGAACATGAGACAAGCTATAAACAAGAAGAAACGCCGCGCTACCATGCTAGAGATTTAGCAATTTGGCGAGGAAAATATCATAACTGCCCAGTCGTTTTAGGGAGTGCCACACCTTCATTGGAATCACGTGCGCGAGGACAAAAAGGTGTCTACTGTTTATTGAAATTAACTGAACGAGCCAACGATCAAGCAAAATTACCATCAGTCGAGATTGTTGATATGCGTGAAGAAATGCAGCGACGTCTGAATTCATCTTTTTCTGAAGCATTAGAAGATAAATTAAGAGATCGTTTGGCTAAGGGCGAACAAAGTGTGCTTTTATTAAATCGTCGAGGATATTCTTCATTTGTTATGTGTCGCGATTGCGGGTTTGTTTTACCTTGTCCGAATTGTGATATTTCCTTAACCCTTCATATGGATACGAAGACGATGCGCTGCCACTATTGTGGTCATGAAGAAGGTATTCCTCATCGTTGTCCGAACTGTGGCAAAGATAAGATTCGCTACTTTGGAACAGGAACAGAAAAAGTTCAAGAAGAGTTGGAACAACTGATTCCGGAAGCCCGTGTATTGCGAATGGACGTTGATACGACTCGCCGCAAAGGGGCGCATGAAAAAATCTTAACGGCCTTTGGTGATAAAGAGGCGGATATCTTGTTAGGCACGCAAATGATCGCAAAAGGCTTGGATTTTCCGAATGTGACTTTAGTTGGGGTATTAAATGCGGACACAGCATTGAATTTACCCGACTTTCGTTCTAGTGAAAGAACGTTTCAACTGCTGACACAGGTCAGTGGTCGAGCAGGGCGCGGTGATAAAGCCGGTGAAGTAATTATCCAGACATTTAATCCAGAGCACTATACGATTCAATTAGCACAGCACCATGACTACGAAAGCTTTTTCCAGCAAGAGATGCGGATTCGGCATCAAACTGATTACCCGCCGTATTATTACACGGTCAAGGTGACAGTTTCCCATCAAGAAGAGATACGGGCAGCGCAAAAAGCCTTCCAGTTGGCTGAGCAAATACGGAAGCAATTAAGCCCTCAAAGTATTTTATTAGGACCGACACCTGGGGCAATATTGCGGATAAAGAATCGTTATTACTATCAACTAATCATTAAATATAAAAATGAACCAAAACTACAAGCGACCTTAGAAGATATTTTGCAGGTGAGTCAAAAAGATCAGCGGCAAGGCTTATTGATCGCCATTGACAACGAACCTATGTATTTTATTTAGGAAGCTACAATAAAGGAGGACGTAATTTATGCGTTACCCAATCATTATTCATCCTGACGAACGTCTATTAAAAAAAGCTGCACCGATCGAATACATTACTGATGAGATTGTTACTTTGTTAGATGATATGTATGAAACGATGATAGCTCATGACGGTATCGGACTTGCTGCTCCCCAAATTGGAAAAAATTTGCGAATCGCAGTCATCGAAGTTGAAGAAGGCGATCGTTTTGATTTTATCAATCCCGAGATCATTGAACGTAAGGGAACTAGTATCGATGTCGAAGGCTGCCTTTCGATTCCTGAAACTTATGGAACAGTCGAACGTGCTGACGAAGTAACTGTACGTTACTATGACAATGAAGGTTCAGAGATGGAAGTTACGGCTTATGGTTACTTAGCCCGTGCCTTTCAACATGAAATTGATCATTTAGATGGTAAGCTGTTTATCGATCAAGTGATCGATAAGATCGAACCGGAAGATTTAGAACGTTATATGGAGGAACATGCCGATGACTAAAATTGTATTTATGGGTACCCCGGCCTTTTCAGTGCCGATTTTAGAAAGTTTGATTGAAGCAGGCTATGATGTCGCTGCTGTTGTTACCCAACCAGATCGCCCTGTTGGACGGAAGAAAATCATTACCCCTACCCCCGTGAAAGAAGCTGCATTGCAGCACGACTTGCTGGTTTTACAACCAGAAAAAATCAGCGGTTCACCAGAAATGGAAAAAATCAAAGAGCTGGCGCCAGACCTATTAATCACTGCGGCTTTTGGCCAATTTCTGCCAGAAAAATTATTGCAGGTTCCTAAACTAGGCGCAATCAATGTTCATGCTTCGCTATTACCAAAATATCGTGGCGGAGCACCTGTTCATTACGCTATTATGGACGGTGAAAAAGAAACAGGTGTGACTATCATGGAGATGATCAAGAAAATGGATGCTGGCGGTATCTTCAGCCAACAAAAAATCGCGATCACTAAACAAGACGACGTTGGAACGATGTTTGAAAAATTAAGCCAAGTTGGTAAAGACCTATTATTGGAAACATTGCCTAAAATAATCTCCGGCGAATTAAAGCCAACACCGCAAGATGAAGAACAAGCCACCTTCTCGCCAAATATCAGTCGTGAGCAAGAAGCGATTGACTGGCAGAAAACAGCTGAGGAAGTTGATAATCAAGTTCGCGGGATGCATCCTTGGCCGGTAGCTTTTACAACATATGACGGCGTTCGTTGGAAAATTTTTCACACGACACCGTTGGAAGAGATGACAACAGCGGAACCTGGAACGATTGTAGCTCGCACGAAAAAAGCCCTGCACATTGCTTGTGGGAATGGCACTGTGTTAGCGTTAGATGAACTGCAGCCAGCTGGCAAGGCTAAACAAACGATCCAAGCCTTTCTAAATGGCAGTGGTCAAGCGGTTGCTGAAGGACAGCAGGTGGGCTAAATGGCAAAAATTCCAAAGAAACTATTACATTCGGTTCGTTTTACCGCACTTGAAGCAATTGAACGGATCAATCGCGGCGGAGCCTATTCAAATTTATTATTAAATGAGTTAATCCAAAAAAATAAAGTTGATGGTAAAGATACCGCTCTATTAACAGAGCTTGTTTACGGAACGATCAGCCGCCAACTTTTATTGGCATATGATATTGAGCCTTTTATCAAAAAAGCCAAAAAGGTTGATCCATGGGTTAAAAGTTTATTGCAGTTATCTGTTTATCAGATGCTCTATTTAGATCGGGTTCCTGACCATGCTATCATCAATGAAGCTGTTGAAATTGCTAAAGCTAAAGGCAATCCGGGAACTGGAAAGTTTGTCAATGGCGTATTGCGTTCAATACAGCGTGAAGGAATTCCCTCTTTGGATTTGATAAAAGATCCGATCGAACGTTTGGCAACAGAAATTAGTTTGCCGAGATTTTTAACTGAAAAGTTTGTCACCGAAATCGGTGTAGAGGAAACACGTAAGCTGGGATTATCCTTATTGGAGCCTAGCCGTGTTAGTGCACGAATTGATTTGCGCTTTTTGACACGTGCAGAGGCCATCGAAGCGTTGGAAGAAGACGGGATCGAAGCTCGTATCAGTGAACTTACTCCGTATGGTATTATAGCTGATAGAGGTTTTTTAGCTGGCAGTGAACTATTTCAAAATGGTTGGTTGACGATTCAAGATGAAAGTTCAATGTTAGTTGCTCAAGCTTTGCAAATAGAGCCAGGACAAAAAGTTTTAGATGCGTGTGCTGCTCCTGGCGGCAAAACG
This sequence comes from Enterococcus hulanensis, assembly GCF_005405485.1. GTDB lineage: Bacteria > Bacillota > Bacilli > Lactobacillales > Enterococcaceae > Enterococcus_A > Enterococcus_A hulanensis. The sequence goes on from NZ_BJED01000013.1 coordinate 105,759, forward strand.
ACACACATTGCTTCTTTGCTGCAAGATGAAGGATCAGTAACAGCGTTAGATATTCATGATCATAAGTTGAAGTTAGTTCGCGAAAATGCGGAACGGTTACGAGTGACAGATACCGTGGTAACGAAAAAAATGGACGCTCGTGAAGCAGCCAAAAATTTTGCACCAGAAAGTTTTGACCGAATCCTAGTTGACGCTCCATGTTCAGGGTTAGGACTAATGCGGCGAAAACCGGATATTAAATACCAGAAAAAGCCGCAAGATTTTATTCAATTACCCGAAATTCAGCTAGAAATTTTAAAGAATTGCGCTCCCACGTTGAAATCTGGTGGAATTATGGTATACAGTACATGTACGATTGCCAAGGAAGAAAATCAACAGGTAGTAGCAGAATTTTTAGCGGCACACCCTGAATTTGAAAAAATTGAACTAGATTTAGAAATGAAATTACAGCCGGCGATTCATGAGCAAATGTTGGTTTTATACCCAGAGATGTTTATGACGGATGGCTTCTTTATTTGTGCAATGCGAAAAAAATAGATAAATGAGGTGGACAAAAAGATGGAGATTCAATTTCAATCAGACATCGGTAAGCGGCGCAACATGAATCAAGATTATGCAAATGTTTTTACTAATCAAGCAGGTATGTATTTGGCTATATTAGCCGATGGCATGGGAGGTCATTTAGCTGGCGATGTAGCTAGTAAGATGGCTGTTGACGGTTTAGGTGCTGCTTGGTCGACCTCGACTATCGCAAAGCCGGAAGAAGCTACCCAATGGTTTTCAGAAGAGATTCAAAAGGTCAATGAAGCGATTTATCAAGAAGGAATCGCTCATCCGGAGATGCAGGGAATGGGCACAACGATCGTCAGTACTGCTTTGCTAGATGAAAAGTTTGTCTTGGCTCATGTAGGTGATAGTCGTGCTTATTTAATCCAAAATAAACAATTACAACAATTGACGGATGATCATTCATTAGTGAATGAATTATTGAAATCCGGGGAAATCACAAAAGAGATGGCAGCGATCCATCCGCAAAAAAATGTATTAACTCGTTCAGTGGGAATTGCAGGAACGATCAAAATCGATGTCTCGGAACATGAATGTCATCAGAATGATTATTTGCTTTTATGTTCGGATGGATTGACAAATATGGTAAGTGAAGAAAATATCCTAGCGATTGTGGAAAGCGATCAAACTTTGGAAGAAAAGGCTAAGCAATTGATCAACGCAGCAAATGATGCTGGTGGTGCGGATAATATCACTGTCTTGTTGATTCATTTTGAAGGGGAGGCTCGTCCATGATTGAAATAGGCAAGTTGGTCAATGGACGATATAAAATCATCGCCAATATCGGCAGCGGCGGTATGGCTAACGTCTTTTTGGCCCACGATTTAATTTTGGATCGTGATGTTGCCATCAAAATATTACGTTTCGACTTTCAAAATGATCAAACTGCGATCCGCCGTTTCCAGCGAGAAGCATTGGCCGCTACTGAAATGGTTCACCCTAATATCGTTGGAGTTTACGATGTGGATGAAGAAAGCGGTATGCAGTATTTGGTTATGGAATATGTGAAGGGAATGGATCTGAAACGCTATATCCAAACGCGTTCCCCAATCCCTTACGGAAAAATTGTGGATATTATGGATCAAATTTTATCTGCAGTAAGTTTGGCTCATGCTCATGGCATCATTCACCGTGACTTGAAGCCGCAAAATATTTTGATGGATCAGGCAGGCGTGGTAAAAATCACCGACTTCGGAATTGCGATCGCCTTATCTGAAACTTCTCTGACCCAAACAAATTCTATGCTAGGTTCTGTACATTATCTGTCACCTGAACAGGCTCGTGGCAGCATGGCAACCAAGCAATCAGATATCTATGCTTTAGGGATCATTCTTTATGAAATGATCACCGGCAGCGTCCCTTTTGATGGTGAGTCTGCTGTGACGATTGCGCTAAAACATTTTCAAGACGAAATGCCGTCAGTAAAAGGTTTTGACCCAGAAGTTCCGCAATCGTTAGAAAACATTGTTATGCATGCTACTGCGAAAGAACCGGCTGATCGCTATAGAACAGCAGATGAAATGGCGGCAGATCTGGCAACAGCATTGTCGCCAGAGCGTGCAAATGAATTACCGTGGCGTCCAACAGCCATGTTAGATGAAACCAAAGTGCTGACCCCAATCCAGCCTGAAGACATTCCAGTTGAGAAACCGCAAGAAGAACCTCCAGTTTCTGAGGAGAAGCCAAAGAAGAAAAGAGGCAAGAAGCGTTTTATTGCTATTTTCTTGTTATTGATGCTGGCAATCGGTGGAGTAGCGGGCTATCTTCTGACTAGGGCAGCGGAGGTCTCAATCCCGCAAGTCGAGGATATGACGGAAGCGGAAGCGCGAACAGCACTAGAAGATGCAAACTTGACGGTAGATAGTAAAACAGATGAAGTGGCAAGCGACACGATAAAAAAAGGACGAGTAGTTAAAACGAATCCTGTTGCGGGAACTATGATCAAAAAGAGCCGACCTGTACGTCTGTACATCAGCTCTGGCACTAAAAAAGTAGCCTTGAAAGATTATGAGGGCGACTCGCTAGAAGATGCGAAAGAAGAATTGAAAGAAATCGGGTTTTTAGAGAAGAATATTCGTATCAAGAAGGTCAACGATGAGTCGGCTCCCGTAGATCAGATTTTAACCCAAAATCCGAAGGCGGGTACAAGGGTTGATCCGGAAGAAGATGAGATTACTCTCGAAGTTTCAGATGGACCGAAGACGTATAAAATCGATGATTATTCTCAGATGACCTATGCGGAAGCAGAAGCCAAGTTATTACAGCTAGGTATCACAATAAATCAGATTAAACGGGTGGACGAATCAAGTGAGACTATCCCATCCGAAGAAGTTATCAGCCAAGATCCAGTCAGCGGAACTGCTTTAACTTCAAAAGACACGATTACGCTAAAAGTCAGCTCTGGTTCAAGCTATGTCAAACTGGATGATCTAAGCGGTCAAGATAAAGCAGCGGCAGAAAGCAAACTCTCTGAATTAGGATTAAATTACACAGAGCAGGAAGAATTTTCTGATGATGTAGCAGAGGGCAAAGTTATTCGGACAGACCCTGGTGCAGGTTCAACATCATTAAAAGCCGGGGATACTGTAACTGTATACATTTCCAAGGGGCCTGAAAATAAAGAGAATACGTTTGACGTGACGATCGCCGCTAAGTTCACTGGAACTGATGGTCAGCAAGATACGATCACAGTAATGTTGAAAGATGCGAAAAATACGAATTCAACGCAAGTCTTGAATTTTAAGTTAGATAAAAATACTCCTTCAACAGCGCAGACCGTTTCTGTAACAATTTCCGAGGGCGGCTCTGCTACTATCGAGGTTCAACGTAATGGAAAACAGGCAGTTACTAAGTCTGTTCAAAAGGCCGAAACGATTACTGTACCATAGAAAAAACCTTTCCTGATTTTTCAGGAAAGGTTTTTTAGGTCATTTGTACTGTAATTGGTTTTGAAGTATGCTACAATAAGACTGAATTTATGGACTTTTTTTTAGTTATTAGAGTAGCAGAGAGATTCTAATTGTTTGATACGAAAAAAGGAGATGAGACGGATCAAGGGACAGATTCGTAAGGCCTTAAGTGGTTTTTATTATGTTGCAAGTGAAGGAAAGATTCATCAGACTCGTGCACGAGGGAATTTTCGTAAAAAGAAATTGACACCTTTAGTTGGAGATGAAGTGGTTTTTAGCAGCGAAGAAAATAGTGAGGGGTATATACTTGAACTATTGCCGCGAAAAAATGAATTGGTTCGTCCGCCGGTCGCTAATGTTGATCAAGGCGTGATTGTAACGAGTTTGGTTGAGCCTAATTTTTCTTACAACTTATTGGATCGCTTTTTAGTGACGCTGGAAAATAAATACATCCATCCAATTATTTATTTGTCCAAAACGGATTTGGTCGCTGATCAAGCATTGGTGGAAGAAATCCGCTCAGTTTATGAAACTCTTGGTTATCCGGTTATTGATGGCGAACAGGACAAACAAAAATTAACGGATTTATTTGCAGATAAATTAACTGTCTTCATGGGACAGTCGGGAGCTGGCAAGTCGACACTGTTGAATGACGTATCGCCAGATTTAAATTTAGAAACTGGCGAAATTTCTGATGCACTAGGACGAGGTCGGCACACCACACGCCATGTCGAATTATTAAATTTGTTTGGTGGTTTGGTCGCAGATACACCTGGATTTAGTTCAATTGACTTCTTAGAAATATCTGCAGAAGAGTTGCCAAAAGAATTTCCTGATTTTCGTGCCGCAGCACCTGAATGTCGTTTTCGTGAGTGTCGTCATGTAAAAGAGCCAGGCTGTGAAGTGAAGCATCGTTTAGAAAAAGGCGAGATCGCTCAAACACGCTACGACAATTACTTGCAGTTTTTACAAGAAATTGAAAAACGCCGGCCTATTTATAAAAAAAATAAATGATCTGTTTTATTTTTAACCGGAAGTAAGGTTTGAAAATAAATACATTAAAATGAAAAAGGAGTACAGACTATGAAAATTGCACCATCGATTTTAAGTGCAGATTTTGCACGCCTAGGCGAAGAAGTGAAAATGGTAGAGGATGCAGGTGTTGATTACATTCATATTGATGTGATGGATGGAAACTTTGTTCCGAATATTTCTTTTGGTCAAGTAGTGGTAAGTGCATTGCGCCCAGTTACTAAACTGCCTTTGGATGTTCATTTGATGATCGCCAATCCGGAAAATTATATTAATGATTTTGCTAAGGCGGGGGCTGATATCATTATGGCCCATGTAGAAGCGACACCGCATATTCACCGTGTCGTTCAAATGATCAAAGCTGCAGGTGTAAAACCGGGTGTGGTGTTAAATCCAGGAACCCCAGTTGAAGCAATCAAATATGTTTTAGACGATGTCGATCAAATTTTGGTGATGACAGTTAATCCAGGTTTTGGTGGACAATCATTTATTGAAAGTACTGTCGAAAAAATTGCAGAACTAGATCGTTTACGAAAAGAACATGGTTATCACTATGAAATCGAAGTAGATGGCGGGATTCAACCGGAATCAGCTAAAAAATGCGCAGCTGCAGGTGCGGATGTTTTTGTTGCTGGTTCATATATCTATGACGCAGAAAATCCGCAAGAAAAAATCAATGCATTGCGGGCAGCTATTGACTAATGAAGATTTTACTTGTTGCAGGCGGTGATCCTAATCACTGGCCTGCTTTTTCACAGGATTTTACTAAAATCATCGGGATTGATCGAGGCAATCTATTCCTTTTGCGTCGAGGAATCGTACCTGATCTGGCAATCGGCGATTTTGATTCATTGAACGAGGATGAAAGAAAAGAAGTATTCGCTGGTGTAGGTGAAGTGTTGACTTCTCCAGCGGAAAAAGATGATACGGATACACAACTAGCGTTGGTTAAGACTTTCGAACGTTATCCTGAAGCAGAAGTGACTTTAATCGGAGCAACTGGTGGTCGTTTAGATCATTTGTTAGCAAATTTATGGTTAGGTGTTGAACCGCGCTTCTCTCCATTTATTTCTCAAATTAAAATTGCGGACCAAGGAAATGTTGTGAGCTATATTGCTCCCGGAAGTCATCAGATTGCTAAAATAGCGAGTATGAAATATTTGGCCTTCTGCTGTTTGACGCCAGTTAGAAAATTGTCATTGAAGAATGTAAAATATGAACTTTCGAAGGTTGATTTTTTACAGCCTACTAGCTTGGCAAGCAATGAATTTTTGACTGGGCAGGCTGAGGTTAGTTTTTCGGAAGGTTTGATCGCTGTGATCCAAAGCCGAGATGTTTAAATTGGGTAGTTAAGAATCGTTTTTTTTGAAACGAATCTGCTACTCATTTTTTTATTTATAAGAGATACTAAAATTCTTTAAAATCAACCGCCCATGCTTTTTAATCCTTGAGTTTAGTGGTAAAATTCATTCTATATTATAGCGTTCAGAGGTGCCTAAGTGAGAAAGTTTAATCCAAATAAGAATATTATTATTATATTAATTGTTGTTATTATTGTTGTGGCAACTGTCTCGATTACCGCAGCAAATCGTGCGAAAGACAGTGACACGAACATTGTTCAATCAGCTGTGAATGACACTATCAGTGTTGTTGATAAGGTAATTACTGCACCAGGACGTTGGCTAAGCGGCGGTGTTCAATCGGTTTCTAACTTGATTAACACCTACGACGAAAATCAAAAATTGAAGAGTGAAGTTGATCAATACGATGAAGTGAAGCAGCAAACGAAGAATCAAGCACAAGAAATCGAGCGCTTAAAAGATGAACTTGAGTTGAATCAAACCTTGACCAGTTATGAAAAGGTTACGGCAAATGTTATCACGCGTTCACCGGATACGTGGCAGGATATGCTGATTGTTGATAAAGGCAGCAGTGATGGTGTTGAAGGGAATATGGCGGTTATGTCTCAAAAAGGTCTGATCGGGCGGGTGATGGAAGTGAATGCTCATTCATCCAAGGTTCAATTATTAACTTCAGATAATAAAAGTAGTAATCATTTTCCTGTAAAAATAAGTTCAGCTAAAGGCAATTCTTTTGGTGTTTTGAATAAATACGATGTAAAAGAGCAGCAATTGATTGCTTCTGAAATTACTGAAGGGCAAGACATCAAAGAAGGCGATGTGGTCCAAACTTCCGGACTTGGGGGGAATTCTCCAGCGGATTTGGCTATCGGGACGGTCGTCAAGGTCAAACCCGACAGCAATGGATTGAATCAAGAAGTTTACATCAAGCCCTATGCGCAAATGTATGATATTTCAGTCGTAACGATTATCCAAAGAATGGCGGGAGCGACCGAATGATTAGACGGACAACCTTAAAATACATTACCCCTGGTTTATTGTTTTTATTATTTTTGCTGGATGCCCATGTGACTCGCATCATTGCGTCTCTAACCGATAATGTTTATGTAGCGAACGCGCATTTGGCGCTGCTGGTGCTGATGATTATCTCCAGAGTGGTCAATGAGCGGTTCCTGTTAGGAACATCTTTGGTTTTGGGAATTCTATACGATTTATATTATATCGGTGTGATCGGAATCTATGCTGTGATTTTTCCGCTATTAGTTATGTTGCTTTATTTCTTCAAGAAAACGATTCAGCAAAATGTTTTGACGCTCTTTTTTACAGTCGTAATCAGTGTGACGCTCTTTGAGTTGATCAGCCTGTTACTGCAATCTGTTTTTGGTCTGACTGGGGTCAGCAGCGACTTTTTTGTACCGCGATATTTAGGTCCAACGCTGCTTTTAAATATTCTAACCTTCGTTATTTTAATTTTCCCATTAGAGAAAGTTTTGATCGGTCCGCCAGAAGAAGAACTTGGCATATAAAGGATATCTGCAGCTATTTAAATGAACGAAAAAAACAGAAGAATTTTTCTTCTGTTTTTTTGTGGACTGGATTTGTAACTAAAAAATAGTGAAATGAAATGTTTTTGTAACAAAGCTATTATACGGATGACACACAGCTATGGTAAACTCATGGATGTGTTAGAAAAAAAGTCTAATTAAATTCAAAATAAAAGATTAAGTAGTCGGAGGACATTAGAGTGAAAAAAAGTTTGTTATCAGCATTAATGGTATGTTCAGTAACATTAAGCGCATTAGCAGCTCCAGCCGCAGCTTCTGCCGATGAATTTGATAGTAAAATTGCTGACCAAGACGCAAAAATTTCAAGTTTACAAAACCAACAAACTGATGCACAATCACAAATCAGTGCATTAGAAGGCGAAGTTGCTTCAATTAATGATAAAGCACAAGGATTATTAAATGAACAAGCAGCATTGAGACAAGAATCTCAAGAATTGCAAAAACAAATCGAAACATTGAAAAAACGTATCGAAAAACGTTCAGAAGCAATCAAAGAGCAAGCGCGTAATGTACAAGTAAAACAATCATCAGCTAATGTTATTGATGTAGTATTGAATGCTGAGTCATTTACAGATGCTGTCAGCCGTGTTCAAGCAATGACAACGATCGTTAAAGCGAACAATGATTTAGTTGAACAACAAAAAGCTGACAAAGCTGAAGTTGAGAAAAAACAAACTGAAAATCAAAAACAACAAGAACAAATCACTGCTAACCAAGCAACATTGGAAAGCCAAAAAGGTGATTTAATTACTAAACAAGCAGATTTAAATGTTCAAACAACGACATTGGCTGCTGAGCAAGCAACGGTTGAAAGCGAAAAAGCTAGCTTGAAAGAAAAACAAGAAGCTGCAATCAAAGAACAAGAACGTGTTCAAGAAGAAGCTCGCAAGGCTGCAGAAGCACAAGAAGCTGCTCAAAAAGCAGAAGCAGACCGTAAAGCACAAGCTGATGCAGATGCGAAAGCAGAAGCAGATCGTAAAGCACAAGAAGAAGCTGCTGCTGCAAGCACTACTACGACTGAAAGCTCAACAGTTGAGTCTTCATCTACAGTAGAATCTTCATCAACTGAAGAACAAACACAAACAGGTGCAACTGAATCGTCTTCAACAGACTCAACTAGCGAAGATAATTTCCAAGGCGGCGGAGCAACTCCGACACCAGCACCAACGACTCCATCAACACCGGAGACACCTGCTGTACCTGAAACTCCAGCACCGACACCAGCTCCAGCACCATCTGGAAATACTGGCGGAGTAGTAGCTGAAGCGATGAAATATATCGGCACACCTTATGTATGGGGCGGAAAAACACCTGCAGGATTTGACTGCTCAGGCTTCACTTCATATGTGTATCGTCAAGCAACTGGTCGTGAAATCGGCGGATGGACTGTTCCTCAAGAATCAGCTGGAACACGCATCTCTGTTGATCAAGCACAAGCTGGTGACTTATACTTCTGGGGTAGCCCTGGTGGTTCATATCACGTAGCAATCGCAATGGGCGGCGGACAATACATCCACGCACCACAACCTGGCGAAACAGTTACTGTAAGTTCTGTAAGTTACTACGCACCAAGCTTTGCAGTTCGTATGTAATCAAATTTAATCAATCATGACCGGTACGAATTTCGTACCGGTTTTTTTAATGGAGGAAATGCAATGCAGAAACAATTGAAAAATGGCAACTTCTATTTGGGTCTGGCGGTTGTTATGATGCTGGTCTTATTCATTAGTTCTTCAATGACCTATCAGCAGCAAAGTCAAGTTTCATTAATTGAAAAAATATTGGCAAATGAACCGCTGAAAGATTTCTTTAGTCGAATTTCATTTAACTATGCTGGTAGTGAAGTAAGTATAGCTGCAAAAGGCTATGTTAAATTTGTCGAATTCTTTATTCGGAAAGCCGCTCATTTTATGACTTATTTTATTTTAGGCGGCAGCCTATACTTAGGATTATTACCCAAATTGAAACAGAAATCATCGGTCTTAGGTCTGTTTTTCGCTTGGCTAGCTGCAACTGGTTATGCGGCTACTGATGAATTCCACCAAATGTTGACTGGTGGACGGACCCCATTATTTCAAGATGTGATGCTAGATTCGTGTGGAGCATTGACAGCCTGTTTGATTATTATCGCTTATCGAACTATTCTTAAAAAGCGTTGATAGGGATAATTCTTGACGAAAAATGTTTTCGGATGGACAATGAAAGAGATCAAAAATATTGGAGGAATGTACCATGTCAGGACATAGTAAGTGGCACAATATTCAAGGACGTAAAAACGCCCAAGATGCGAAACGAGGAAAAATCTTTCAAAAGATGTCGCGTGAAATTTATATGGCAGCTAAAGCTGGTGGTCCTGACCCGAGTACGAATCCTGCATTGCGTTTAGTAATTGATAAAGCTAAATCAGCCAATATGCCAAATGATAATGTCGATCGAGCGATCAAAAAAGCGACTTCGGCAGGTGAGGGTGAACATTACGATGAAATTACTTATGAAGGATATGGACCTGGCGGCGCAGCAATTTTAGTTCACGCGTTGACTGATAACCGAAATCGAACAGCGACAAATGTTCGTGTGGCCTTTACTCGGAATGGCGGAAATTTAGGCGAGACCGGCTCGGTCAATTATATGTTTGATCGAAAAGGTTATATCGCTATCGAACGTGAGAACTTGACGGTGGACGAGGATACGATGTTTGAAGATGTGCTGGAGGCGGGCGCAGAGGACATGGAGATTCTGCAGGAAGTTTTTGAAATCTATACTGCCGCTGAAGATTTTACGAGTGTGCGGGATCAACTGGAGGCCGATGGATTCACGTTAGCACAAGCAGAATTAACCATGATTCCGCAAACAACGGTTCACTTGGATGAAGAGCAGCAAGAGAAGCTGGATCGTTTAGTGGAGAAATTGGAAGATGATGATGATGTATCTGAAGTGTTTACCTCCGCAGAATAGAATATGAAGTTAAAAACTAACTTGTAGAGCAAACAAAAAAACCAGCGAAATTTTCGCTGGTTTTTACTTTACTTTAAAAGACTAATACAGGAGTTCCGACTTCAACCATATCAAAGAGTTGAGCCATTACAGCTGGTGGTGTATTCACACAACCATGAGAGCCGCGGGTTTTCCAAAGCTCGCCGCCGTATTCAGGCTGCCAGTCAGAATCGTGAAGTCCGACGCCGGTCCAATCGATTGGCATCCAATATTTAACAGGACTTGCATAATCTGATCCGTCGTCATTTTTTCCTTTTAAGGTCTTGTTAGTTTCTTTCGACCACACATAATTGACCCCTGGAGGAGTTGGTGAACTTGGTTTTCCGCTGACGATATCGGTTTCTAAAGCCACTTTACCATCTTTGTAATACCACATATGTTGATTTTGCAGATCTACTTCAATATAGGTTTTATCTATTAATGGTTTGTCCGCGGTCGTTGCACCGGTAACAACTGGTGAACGCGTGAAGTCTTTACCCTCTAAAATTTGTTTTGTTAAAGCTTCAACTTCTGCGGAAGTATCAATTGTCCAACTGTAAGTACCGGCTGGCACTGAAACTTTACCGCGACGAGTACTGTTGAATTCCGTCGGTTTTGAACTTGTATTGTATTTTTCGCCTAAACTTGTTACGTAAGCAGTTACTTTCTCTTTATCAAGAGTCATCGTGCCATTTTCATCCACTAACCAGCTATTGATATCAGCTGAAGGAATTTGGAAATTTTCGCCATTAATGCTGTAGTTCGCTTTGATTTTTGCGACAGCATTCATTTTATCCATGGTCTTTTTCAAATCCGCATCATCTTTGGTGATGGTTGGTTTAGCTAGATAGTCATCAAAGTCAATCGTATGTTTGCCGTTTTGGGCTGCTTCTTTAAACGCAGTTACGGCAGCATCAACATCAATCGTATTTCCTTGTTTTTCAGGTGTAATCTCAAAACCATCATCTGTTCGAGCAACTTTCGCATTTTCTGTTGCTGTTCGGGTTGTGTTGGTTTGAGTCAATTCTGCACGAACTGCCTCTCCGACAGCGTTCAATTTGTTTTCGTCTAACGTATTACCGTCGACATCTTTTGTATCTGCTGCTGAAACTAATTGCATCCCCCAGCTAAATGGGTTTTGCTTTTTCTGTAGTTCTTTTAAGCCCGGCAGGTAGTCATTTTGCCAGCCTAGATCTTTGCGATTGATCTCTTTCCAATTTTCGTTGTCGATTTTTATTAGGAAGGGTGAATCTGTCAGCTCACGAGTAATCTTTCGGTTTGCTTCGCTCACCGTTAAATTATTGATCTTCACTCCGTTTACCACTGTATTTGGAAGAAACCTTTGAGCATAATATGTACTGCGAACAGCGTATCCGCCAATTAAAACTACCAATAAACCTAATACAATAATCACACCGATTCGCGTTCGGCTACGAGAATTTCTTTTTTCATTTCTTGTCATCGAAATAACTCCTCATTGCATTTCCTTTTATTTGGTCTTCATTCATTATCGAAGTATTCTACCAAAAGAGTAATCGATTATTAAAATGATATACCGAATACAAATATACCACAGAATAGCTAAAATACGAGTGATCTGCCTTGAAATGTTAGCAAATATTAAAAAAAGCCGCAAAGAATATTCATATTCTTTACGACTTAAAAAGTTTTTTATTTTCCTTCCGCTTCAAGATCAGCGAAAGCTTTGTCCATAACTTCTTTAAGTTGTTTAGCAGAAGCATCCATACGATCTTTTTCAGCATCAGATAATGGAATTTCAATGATGTTTTGGATTCCTTTAGCATTAACAACTGCTGGGGCACCGATGTAGATATCATTTTGTCCATATTGACCTTCTAAGTAAACAGATAATGGGAATACTGCACTTTCATCATTTAGGATCGCACGAGTGATACGAGCTAGGGCAACAGCGATACCATAGAAGGTTGCGCCTTTTTTCTCGATAATTTCATAAGCAGCATCACGGACACCGAAGAATAGGTTTACTAAAGCTTCTTCATCAACTTCTGGATTGTCTTTGACCCATTCGTAAATTTGTAAACCAGCAACGTTAGCATGTGACCAAACTGGAAACTCTGAGTCGCCATGTTCGCCTAAGATGTAAGCATGGACGTTACGAGCATCAACGTTGACTAATTCAGCGATTGCTTGACGGAAACGTGCTGTATCTAAAGAAGTTCCAGAACCAATTACGCGTTCTTTAGGGAAGCCAGAGAATTTCCATGTAGAGTAAGTTAAGATATCTACAGGGTTTGCGGCTACTAAAAAGATACCGTCAAAGCCAGATGCCACAACTTGTTCTACGATACTTTTGTTGATGCGCAGGTTTTTACCGACTAAATCTAGACGAGTTTCGCCTGGCTTTTGCGGAGCACCAGCAGTGATGACAACTAGGTCAGCATCGTGACAGTCTTCATAAGAAGCAGAATAAATTTTCTTAGGGGATGTAAAGGCTAATGCGTGTGATAAATCAATGGCATCTCCTTGTGTACGGTTGCTATCGATATCGATAATACCGATTTCTTGAGCGATATTTTGATTGACTAAAGCAAAGGCATAACTTGAACCTACTGCGCCGTCTCCGATTAACATTACTTTTTGATGGGTTTTACTAGCTGCTGTTGCAGTCATGTGTACCAATCCCTTCTTCTATTTGTTTTTCAGTGGAATGATAACACTAATTAATGAAACTTGTCACGTATTTTACTCATTAATAATACAGTTATTTTTGCTGTTTCAGAAGAAAACGCTTCATGTCTTGATAGCTTGGGAGACTGATACTATAAACTTTTTTCAAAAATAACAGAATCTTTAGAGAGTCTTAAAGCACTGAAAACGGTCACTACAGGATAGTTTGTGTTATACTGTATAAAGAAATTTTTGGACTGGGTAGTCATTTGACTATCCAGCATTTTGTCATGCAAATGAAAATCAGTAAAATTTAAATATAAACAGATTTTAACTAAAAGAACGAGGCGGAATAGTATGAAAATGATCGTAGGGTTGGGAAACCCAGGGAAGAAATATGAAAATACAAAACACAACGTTGGTTTTATGGTTGTGGATCAGTTAGCGAAGGAACATGGAGCTGTTTTCAAAAAGAATACGTTTGAAGCGGAAGTGGCGGATTATTTCGTTAATGGTGAAAAAATTTTATTAGTAAAACCGCTGACTTTTATGAATGAGTCTGGACGAGCAGTAGGTCCGTTGATGACCTATTTCGGCGTTTATTTAGAAGAACTAGTAGTGATCGTCGATGACTTAGATATGGAGCTTGGTAAACTACGTTTGCGCCAAAAAGGCAGTGCCGGAGGACATAATGGCTTGAAAAGTATTATTTCCCATATCGGGACACAGGATTTTAACCGAATTAAAATCGGTATCGGGCGGCCAAACGGAAAAACCGTTGTGAATCATGTATTAAGCACCTTTGCTAAAGAAGATACAGCAATTATTGCAAATAGCGTCGCGCGTGCCGCTGAAGCTGCGGATGATTTTGTTTCAGGCAAGGATTTCTTGCAGACAATGAATCGATTTAATTAAGGCACAAATAAACGAGCTGAGTTTAACAGGCTCAACGGAATATGTAAGGAGCAAGAAAATGAATTTGATTGAATTTATAAATCAGCTGCCACTGGTTAAGCAATGGCAAGCTGACTTAGCTAAAAAAGCCAAACGTCAACTGTTGACCGGACTTTCCGGTTCGGCTAAGGCTTTAGTGATGGCGGGTACGCATCAAGTAGGCCAAAAGCAAACGGTGATTGTTGTACCAAATCTCTACTATAGTAATCAATTGGCGGATGAACTGCGAAATATAGTGGATGATGTTCATCTGTTTCCAGTTGATGAGGTGCTTTCGGCAGAAATGGCTTTTGCCTCACCAGAAGCACGGGCAGAACGTGTATCGACATTGCAAGCATTATCTCAAGGCGCAAGCGGCATTTATGTGGTACCAGTTGCGGCATTAAGAAAACATTTACCGACTGCTGAAACATGGAAGGCAAATCAGCTGCATTGGGAAATCGGCAGTGAAGTTGATTTAGAAAACTTGGCCCAGCGGTTAGTATTGATGGGCTATGAACGTCAAACGATGGTCGGAAAACCTGGCGAGTTCAGTATGCGAGGCAGTATTGTTGATATTTACCCATTAACTACAGAATACCCAGTTCGGGTCGAATTGTTTGATGTGGAGGTTGATTCTTTACGCTATTTTGAACCGGGAACCCAGCGTTCGGTAGAAAATCTAAATGAAGTTTGGATTACGCCGACGACTGATCTGGTTTTTTCTGCAGAAAATCTGACGCAAGGTGCGCAAAAAATAAATCAGCTTTTGCAAAATCGCTTGGCAGTTACGAAGGAAAAAGAAGATTATAATTTTTTGAACGACTATTTCGGACAATTGATCGCTTCTTGGGAGGATGGCATCCCCACCGAACAAGCAAAATATTATACAGATTTATTATATGAAGAAAAAGTTTCATTATTGGATCATTTTGCTGAAGACGCGTTGCTATTTATTGATGACTATCCGCGTATGATGGAGACTCATCGTGAGATGGAACGGGAAGAAGCCGAATGGCATACCCAAAAAATCGAAGAACTGCGAGTCTTTTCTGAACAAAATTTTGGGCTGAATGCCCATGAACTAATCAAAAATACGAAACATGTTACAAGCTTCTTCTCGCTATTCCAAAAAGGGATGGGGAATCTGCGTTTTGAGGCGATCCACAATTTTCAATATCGTTCGATGCAGCAATTTTTCGGACAAATGCCTTTGTTAAAAACAGAAGTTGACCGTTGGCAGAAACAAGAGCAGACAGTTTTATTCCTTGTGTCAGATCATGAACGACAAGAAAAACTAACTCAAGAATTTCATGATGTCGATATCAAAGCAGTTCAAACGACGCCTGACCATTTATTGGCAGGACAAACACAGATCGTAACGGGAACACTGACAAATGGTTTTGAGCTGCCGCAAGATAAAATAGTTGTAGTGACCGAACGAGAGATATTTCAAAAGGTCACTAAAAAACGTGCTCGCCGCCAAACGATTTCTAACGCAGAACGGCTGAAAAGCTACAATGAATTAAAACCTGGCGATTACGTTGTCCATGCGAATCATGGGATCGGTAAATACGTCGGTATGGAAACGATCGAGATCGACGGTGTTCATCAAGACTATATGTCGATCTTGTACCAAAAAGACGACAAGCTCTTTATTCCTGTCACACAATTAAATTTGATTCAAAAATATGTTTCTTCCGAGGCAAAACCGCCGAAGATCAATAAACTAGGCGGCAGTGAATGGACCAAGACCAAGAGCAAAGTTTCGAAAAGAATCGAAGACATTGCGGATGATTTGATTGAACTGTATGCTAAACGTGAAGCCGAGCGTGGGTATGCTTTTGGACCAGATGATGAATATCAAAAGGAATTTGAAGATGCCTTTCCATATACTGAGACAGATGACCAGCTGCGAAGTGCTGCGGAAATCAAACATGATATGGAAAAAACTCGTCCGATGGATCGCTTATTAGTTGGTGATGTGGGCTTTGGTAAGACCGAGGTAGCCTTACGAGCAGCGTTCAAAGCGATCAAAGAAAATAAACAGGTTGCTTTTCTTGTTCCTACAACCATTTTGGCACAGCAGCACTATGATACGATGACGGAACGTTTCGAAAACTTTCCAGTCAACGTAGCGATGTTGAGCCGATTCCGGACGAAGAAACAGCAGAAAGAAACCATTGAGAAGATTCGTACTGGTCAAGTAGACATTGTGGTGGGAACACATCGTCTCTTGTCACAAGATTTGCAGTTTGCGGATTTAGGTCTGCTGGTCATCGATGAAGAGCAGCGTTTTGGTGTGAAGCACAAAGAGCGGTTAAAGCAATTGCGTTCTCAAGTAGATGTACTGACTTTAACAGCGACGCCAATCCCTCGGACTTTGCATATGTCTATGTTAGGCGTGCGTGATCTTTCTGTGATCGAAACACCACCGGAAAATCGTTATCCAATTCAAACATATGTGATGGAGACGAACCCGGGAGCGATTCGAGAAGCCATCGAACGTGAAATGGCTCGTGGCGGACAAGCTTTCTACCTATATAATCGGGTAGAAACAATCGAACGAAAAGTAGAAGAACTGCAAATGTTAGTGCCCGATGCGAAAATCGGTTTTGCTCATGGTCAAATGACGGAAGTTCAATTAGAAAATACATTGATGGATTTTATTGATGGACAATATGATATTTTAGTTACCACGACGATCATCGAAACAGGTGTCGATATTCCCAATGTAAATACATTGTTTGTCGAGAATGCCGATTATATGGGACTGTCGACTTTGTATCAATTACGCGGACGAGTTGGCCGAAGCAATCGGATCGCTTATGCGTACTTCATGTATGAACCACAAAAAAT
Source organism: Enterococcus hulanensis (assembly GCF_005405485.1). Taxonomy (GTDB): domain Bacteria; phylum Bacillota; class Bacilli; order Lactobacillales; family Enterococcaceae; genus Enterococcus_A; species Enterococcus_A hulanensis. The sequence goes on from NZ_BJED01000013.1 coordinate 122,607, forward strand.
ACTGAATGAAGTCAGCGAAAAACGTCTGCAGGCAATCAAGGACTTTACCGAATTAGGTTCAGGCTTTAAGATCGCGATGCGAGATTTATCCATTCGTGGAGCGGGAAATCTTTTGGGCGCGCAACAACACGGCTTTATCGATGCCGTTGGATTTGATATGTATTCGCAAATGCTGTCTGAGGCAGTTGATCGCAAACAAGGAAAAAATACTCAAGTTGAACGAACTTCGGTAGAGATTAATTTAGGAATCGACGCGTATATTCCAGGAACTTATATTGAAGATGAACGGCAAAAAATCGAGATTTATAAACGGATTCGCGAGTTGGAAAGTACAGAAATGCTGGATGAAGTAGAAGCTGATCTAGTGGATCGCTTTGGCGACTACCCAGATGAAGTGGCCAACCTGTTGAATATCGGACAAATCAAAATGGACGGCGATCGTGCGCTAGTCGAAAGTATCCAAAAACGCCAGCAGCAGATTATCTTCACCTTAAGTAAAGTTGGGACTAAAGCGTATAAAGTTGAACAGCTTTTTGAAGCCTTGAGTGCTACAAAAATGAAAGCAACGTTGGGTGTTGAAAAAGATAAAATGGTTATCAAGTTGATGATCGCAAAAAATATGGATGAAGCCGTTTGGCTACGAGAAATCAGCTTGTTCGTTCGTGCACTGCGGGAACAAAAATATAAGGAATAGGCGGTGGAGACACTGGCGAATAAAGAAATGCGAGTCATGATGCAAGGCGCCTTCGTCTTGACTGCCGCGTCATTCGTAGCAAAGTTGTTGAGCGCCGTTTATCGAGTGCCTTATCAAAACTTCGCAGGCGATGAAGGCTTTTATGTGTATCAGCAAGTCTATCCAATCTATGGTATCGCCATGACTTTGGCCTTATCAGGCTTGCCGCAGTTTATTTCAAAATATGTGGCAGAGCAGAAAGAGCCGCGCCAGCAGCGAAGAGCATTGGAAGAATTATTTCCCTTAATCAGCGGCTTTGGTCTGTTTTTATGGGCGCTGTGTTTTTTCACTGCACAACCGCTGGCCGACTGGATGGGCGACGGGCAACTGGCGCCATTAATTCGAGTTGTTTCCTTTACCTTTGTAATTATGCCGTTTCTCTCGATTACACGGGGAGAATTTCAAGGAAAGTTGCTGATGGTGCCAACTGCGGTATCACAAGTAGTCGAGCAGCTGATTCGAGTGGCGGTAATCGTACTAGCTGCTTGGTCGTTCAAGCAATTCGGATGGGATGTTTATCATACGGGAACAGTAGCGATGTCAGGAGCTTTAGTTGGCGGCATCGCCGCAGTTTTGGTTTTATGGTATTATCGCCGAAAAGTATTAGGAACAAGTATCGTACGAAAAATACCTGACCTTGGTGGAAATGCGTTAGCGTTAGGCCGGCGCCTTGTGCTTGAGGGCGGTTTGATGACAATTTATAGCGGTTTTTTGATCTTGTTTCAGCTAATTGATTCGTTTACTGTTAAAAAAGCTTTAGTTGATTTTGGTTTAAGTGAACATGGAGCAAAACTGGCTAAAGGGGTCTATGACCGCGGACAGCCATTAGTACAGTTGGGCCTTGTAGTGGCCTTGGCATTAAGTTCAAGCTTTCTACCTTTATTGACTCGCTATCTTGTCAATCGTGATCGCAGAATGTTTATTAATACCAGCCAAATCTTTCTGCGTTTGACCTGCGGCATCGCAGCGGCAGCCTCGATTGGATTAGCCATGCTATTGCCCTATGTGAATTATGCATTGTTCAAAGACTATAAAGGAAACGGCACACTAGTTTTATTTGTTTTTGCGATTTTTCTGATGGCGATGGTGCAGGCTTATCAAAGTATTGCTCAAAGTCAAAATGAATATCGCAGCTCTTTGCAGGCTGCCGGAGTTGGATTATTATTAAAAGTGGTTGTTACAGGTGGAATGACGAAACAGTTTGGGACAATCGGCGCGAGCCTATCAACTTTAGTAGGTTTGGTAGCAGCTTTGTGTATTCTGCATTTTTCTTGTGACCGTGAAACACGGGCGTATGGCAGCCAGCGGCACTTCATGCGCAACCTTTTAATTTGCTTAGCAGGCATGGTTGTGGTGCTGATATGTTATTATGGCGGTATCAGTATAGTTTTTGGAATAGTTCAAAAAAGAAGTATTGCATTAATAGCGGCAATTTTAGGTGTGCTGATTGGCGGAAGCACCTTTTTAATCTTAGCTATTCAGTTACGCTTGTTAACAATTCGCGAATGGCTGATGTTGCCGTTTGGCAGTAAACTATTGAGAATAAATTGGAAAAGGAGATAGATTATGCGTTTAGATAAGTTTTTAAAAATTTCACGGATTATTAAACGCCGGACAGTGGCAAAAGAAGTCGCTGACAAAGGGCGAATTCAGGTAAATGGAAAATTAGCAAAATCTTCAACAGATGTTAAAGTTGGGGATCAGTTAAGAATTCAATTCGGTAATAAAGTCTTAGAGGTCGCGGTAGAAGAACTGCATGAGTCGACGAAAAAAGACGATGCAGCAAAAATGTATCGGATTATTAGTGAGACACGCGTGGAAAATAACGGCAATTAGGGATAATTCAAATAGACAATTATATCGTGAATTGATATAATAGTAAAGAATTTCATGGTAAGGAGCGAACAGGAATGAATGAAAACGAGACGCAGAAAATTGCTTCGTTAGATACACCGTATGCAAAAGAGCAATATCGTAAATTTCAAAAGCAACATCGTCAATTAATATTTAAACGTCGTCGTTTAGCAGCGTTGTTTGCTGTAGCAGCCTTTGTCGCAATTGTCATGGGAGTCCAAATTTTCAACGAGCAACGTCATTTAAGTGAATTAAAAGATATCAAAGTCAAAACAGTCGCAGAATCCGCAAAAGTGGATGAGCAGGTAGATGGTTTGAAACAAGACGTGAAATTGTTGAAAGACGATAACTATGTAGCAAAATTAGCTCGTAGTCGTTTCTATTATTCAAAAGACGGCGAATTGATTTTTGTTTTACCAGAATCAGCAAATACGCCTAGCAAGGACCAACAGTCCGCTGACGAAGTAGTAAAGTCCGAAACTGCCAAATAGGTTTAGTAGCAGTTTTAAAATAAATTGGAAAAAAATTAGGAGGAACATTTTTTTTATGTCAATCGAAGTAGGAGCTAAGCTGCAAGGAAAAGTATCAGGGATCACCAATTTTGGTGCCTTTATTGACTTGGGAGAGGGTAAAACGGGCTTAGTCCATATCAGTGAAATATCTAACGGTTTTGTCAAAGACATTCATGATGTATTGACTGTTGGCGATGAAGTAACGGTTAAAGTAACTTCTGTGGGAGATGACGGAAAAGTCGGTCTTTCAATCCGTAAAGCCCAAGACCAGCCACAACAACCGGAAAAGAAACCTTTCAAACGCGAGTTTCGTGATAATAATCGCCCGAAACCATCAGCAAAAGGCAAGCCCCAAAATAGCGGCAAACAAGACTTCGATTCATTGATGAGTTCCTTTTTAAAGGATAGCGATGATCGCTTGTCATCGATCAAACGTAACACCGAAGGAAAACGCGGAGGCCGAGGCGGTCGTCGTAGTTAAAAGTAGTTAAACTAGAGAAGCTGAAATTCTTATGGGATTTCAGCTTTTTTTAAGCGTAAAGAAGTATAAGTTTTCCACAATTTAAAGGGTTTTTATACCATAGTTTTCGATGTCCGGCTTCACGAACTAACTTTTCAACGCAACGGTGCGCCCCAACTAGTTGCTGCTAAATTAGCATCAAGCAGCAACTAGCTCGGCAATAAGCGAAAAAGTTGTGCAAGTTCGTGAAGTCTTTCTTATCGGAATGAATGCTGGTTTGACTTATTCATTTTTAATCTAAGAAAAATAAGGAGTATAACATGGAACAAGAGTTTTTCCGTAAAAATCCCGAGTTATTGACAGGTCAGAAGATTTTATTGGCAGTCTCAACAGGTGTTGATTCGATGGTACTCTTGCATTTACTGGAACAACAGAATGTGAAGATGGGAGTAGTTCATGTAAATCATCAATTGCGACCAGAATCAAAAGCTGAGGCAGATTTTCTGCGAGACTATTGCGAAAAGCAACGTCTGCCGTTATATATGAAGGTTTGGGAAAGGCCAGCGGAAAAAAATATTGAGGCTGAAGCAAGAAGAGTCCGTTATAATTTCTTTGAAAAAATCATGGAGCAAGAAAAGTATGATTTGCTTTTGACTGCTCATCACAGCGATGATCAGCTAGAGACCTTATTGATGCGCCTCACTCGGGGAGGCTCTCTGGCAGGACATAGCGGAATCGCTCGTCAACAAGATTTCGGTCCAGGTATTTTGCTGCGCCCGCTGCTTTCTTTTTCAAAAGAAGAAATCTATTCCTACGCCAAGAAAGAACAGCTGACTTATTTCGAAGATGCCACAAATGACTCACAAGACTATTTCCGCAATCGGATTCGCAAGAATATCGTACCTGAACTAAAAAAGGAAAATCCGCAGATATTAACTCATGCGCAGCAGTTTCATCAGCAGTTGACTTGGGCGAATCAGCTGATTGAACAGGCGCTAAAAGAAAATTTAAGAAATATCGAATTTGACGGTCAGCGCTGGTCTTTTTTGCGTGAAAATTTGCCTCCTGAAACAGGAGCTCGTTATTATTTTCTTTCTGCTTTCTTTCAGCAAATCGAGGATCAGACAAGACTAATACTCTCGCAACGACAACTATTTTCATTACTAGACCAAATTGAGCGGCCTGTCACTCAATGGTCTGTTGATCTTGGGGATGGGTGGCAGTTTACTCGTCGCTATCAGCAATTTTGTTTAGAAAAAAAGGGAATAATCAGTGATGGGATATTTAGTTTGAATGAAAACGAACAAATTAAATTGCCGGAAGGAGGGACAATTGCTTTGAGAAAAAGCGATACAGCCTCCGAGATTGATGCATACCATGTGCTCTTGCCAGCCGCAGTCAAGCTGCCTTTAACAATTCGCAGAAGACATGCAGGCGATCGAATCCGATTGTCAGAAACGTTATTTAAGCGGATCAATCGTTATTTTATTGATAAAAAAATTCCGAATGAACAACGAGATCAAGCGTGGGTGGTAGAGGATTCTATGGGAGAAATCGTAGCGCTTTTACCTTTTGTTAATTCCTATTTGAGTATTACAACTGAAACTGATAGAATACACTACATACTTGACTATACGCTTCAAGTAGCGAAATGAAAGGAGTTTCTAGATGCTAGCAAAAGATATTGAAAAAGTATTGATTACTAGAGAAGATATTCAAAAGCGCTGTGTTGAATTAGGCGCACAACTAACTGCAGATTATACCGACAAAAATCCATTGGTAGTTGGTATTTTAAAAGGAGCCGTACCTTTTATGGCTGACATCGTTCGTGAGATTGATGCCCATTTAGAATTAGATTTTATGGATGTATCAAGTTACGGCAATCAAACTGTTTCTTCAGGTGAGGTAAAAATCATCAAAGACTTAGACACCAATGTTGAAGGTCGTGATCTATTAATTGTAGAAGACATTATCGACAGCGGTCGTACCTTGGGCTATTTAGTAGACCTTTTCAAATACCGTAAAGCAAAATCAGTGAAGATTGTCACATTGTTAGACAAACCTGAAGGACGTGTGGTCGACATTCATGCAGATTATGTTGGTTTTGATGTACCAAATGAATTCGTCGTTGGTTACGGACTAGACTATGCAGAAGCGTATCGTAACCTGCCGTATGTGGGTGTATTGAAGCCAGAAATTTATCAATCAAATTAGTGACCGAAAAAATCACAGTATGATATACTTAAAAGGTCAAAATTGATAAAACTTTTTTAACAAGCTAATAAGCTAACAAGTGCGAGGAGGACGCAGATGAACAAAAACAATAAGGGAGTAAAAAATGCTCTCTATTATATTCTCGTCATCTTGGCTATGGTCATGGTTGTTTATTTCCTTTTTGGAGATAACAAATCAGCTTCGCCAGATATCGAGTATTCAACCTTTACTGAACAGATGCAAGAAGGCAAAATCAAGAATCTTAAGATCCAGCCCGCTAGTGGAGTATACAAAATCACTGGTGAGTATAAAGAAAAGCAAGAGGTTACTAATTCTGGAGGCTTGAGCATCATTGGAGGAGGAACGGAATCAAAAACAACAAACTTCTCAACGATTGTTTTGCCAAATGACTCAACCTTGAGTCAAGTTACAGACTTAGCAAAAGAAAACAAAGTTAAGACACAAATTGAAGAAGAATCAAGCAGCGGCATGTGGGTTACATTATTAGTAAGCTTCTTACCAATCTTGATTATGATTTTCTTCTTCTACATGATGATCGGTCAACAAGGCGGCGGTGGCGGCGGTAATGGCCGTGTCATGAATTTTGGTAAATCAAAAGCCAAAGAAGCCGACAAAAAAGCCAATCGGGTACGTTTCTCTGATGTAGCCGGGGCAGAAGAAGAAAAACAAGAACTAGTCGAAGTCGTAGAATTCTTAAAAGATCCACGTCGTTTCGTAGAACTAGGCGCTCGTATTCCAGCTGGTGTTTTACTAGAGGGACCTCCCGGAACTGGTAAAACCTTGCTTGCTAAAGCGGTAGCTGGCGAAGCAGGTGTACCTTTCTACTCGATTTCAGGTTCTGATTTCGTGGAAATGTTCGTTGGGGTCGGAGCTTCTCGTGTTCGGGATTTATTCGAAACTGCTAAGAAAAATGCACCAGCGATCATCTTTATCGATGAAATCGATGCTGTTGGTCGTCAACGTGGTGCCGGCATGGGCGGCGGTCACGATGAACGTGAACAAACCCTAAACCAATTGCTAGTGGAAATGGATGGATTTGATGGCAACGAAGGCGTTATCGTTATCGCTGCAACCAACCGTTCTGATGTACTAGATCCAGCGTTATTACGTCCGGGACGTTTTGACCGCCAAATTTTAGTTGGTCGTCCAGATGTTAAAGGTCGTGAAGCGATTCTTAGAGTTCACTCTCGGAATAAACCGTTAGCAGACGATGTTGATTTAAAAGTCGTTGCTCAACAAACACCAGGATTTGCTGGTGCCGATTTAGAAAATGTCTTGAATGAAGCGGCTTTAGTTGCGGCTCGTCGCAACAAGAAGAAGATCGATGCTTCTGACGTTGATGAAGCAGAAGATCGCGTGATTGCAGGACCTGCTAAGAAAGACCGTGTTATCAGCAAGCTTGAACGTGAAATGGTTGCTTACCACGAAGCAGGGCACACGATCATCGGAATGGTCTTGAACCGTGCTCGCGTCGTTCATAAAGTGACGATCATCCCTCGTGGACGTGCCGGCGGATACATGATTGCCTTGCCAAAAGAAGATCAAATGTTGATGTCTAAAGATGATATGTTTGAACAAATTGTTGGTTTACTTGGTGGACGTACCGCTGAAGAAATTGTCTTTAATTCTCAAACAACAGGTGCGTCAAATGACTTTGAACAAGCCACTGCGCTAGCTCGTAGCATGGTAACAGAATACGGAATGAGTGATAAACTCGGTCCGGTTCAATACGAAGGAAATCATCAAGTCTTTGTTGGCCGTGATTATGGTCAAACAAAAGCTTATTCTGAACAAGTAGCTTTTGAGATTGATGAAGAAGTTCGAAGTATCCTGATGTCTGCTCATGACAAAGCACGTGAGATCATTGAAACTCATCGTGAACAGCATAAATTGATTGCTGAAAAACTGTTGGAATTCGAAACCTTGGATGCAAAAGCAATCAAGTCATTGTTTGAAACAGGTGAAATGCCTGAAGGTAAAGGCAGTCCTTATCCAAGTGAAAAAGCTCAAGCACAAACTTTCGAAGAAGCGAAACGTGCTTTGGAAGAAAAAGATGCTGAGAAACAAGCAGAGGATAAAGCACCGGAACATAAAGATTCAGACGATAAAATCGAACCTGATGATACAAACGATAATCAAGAATAAAAACTATAACGACATGTCTTCGGGCATGTCGTTTATTTTATCAACATTTTTTTTAAAGATTAAAAGTGTACATAAGGAGGGGGAAATATGGAGGGTAAAATTCGTTTATGTAATTTGGATGATTTAACAGAGCTGCAGAAAATCAGTGTCGAAACGTTTGTTGACACCTTTGCAGCGGATAATAATCCAGCAGATTTACAAGAGTATTTGTCCGAAGCTTATGGATTTGGAAAGTTAAAAGAGGAAATGATAAATCCTGAATCGCGCTTCTTCTTTATTTACTGGGCCGATAGTTTGGCGGGCTATTTGAAGTTGAATACTGAAAGGGCGCAAACAGAGATGTCGGATAGTAATAATTTAGAAGTTGAACGGATTTATATCCGTAAAGAATTCAAAAGGCTGGGGTTGGGACGCCAATTATTAGATTATGCTTTTGAAGTAGCGGCTAAAGAAAATCGCGAAAGTATTTGGTTAGGAGTTTGGGAGAAGAATACTAACGCTTTGCAATTCTATCGCGCTTTTGGGTTTGAAAAAGTTGGTGCTCATGATTTTATTGTTGGAGAGGATAAGCAAACAGATTTGATTATGATGAAGGAACTCCTTTGATTTGGCATAAAAACTTTACAAGAGTAGAATGATGTCGAGGGGTAGATCAGAATGAAAAATAGCGAAAAAGCTAGACAAATGATGGATCAAATCAGTCAAGCCTATGGAAATGAAGAAATAAAAACACTTCCCGAAGTTCAAAAATTTTTGTTGGACAATGCACGTTTATTAGAAAAAACAGAAGCGTGTGGATTAGTCGCAACTAAAATTTGTAAAGAGATTGCATTATATGCTTTATCACACCAAAATGAGTTTCCTGAGGCATTGGGTGAGCTGCACAAGCAACTCAAAAGTGAAGCAATGAAATATGATGCTACAGCAATGGCAGCAATTTTATTACCAGTATGGTTTTAATGAACAGGCGCATGGTCGTCTGTTTATTTTTTTGTTTTAAGTAAACAAGTTTATTAAACTTTTCTATCAAGCTCATACAGAGAAGTTGAAAAAAGTTGAAACACCTAGTATGATGCAATCACGAGTATTTTAGGAATGAGGAGCAGACAGATGAGTGATTATTTAGTAAAAGCATTAGCCTATGAGGGCTTTGTTCGAGCATATGCAGTGAATGCAACAGAAACGGTAGGAGAAGCGCAAGAACGTCATGATACATGGAATACATCTTCCGCGGCTTTAGGACGAACAATGATCGGGGCCTTGATGCTAGGAGCAATGTTAAAAGGCGAAGATAAAATGACCGTCAAAATAGAAGGAAATGGACCAGCCGGAGCCATCGTTGTTGATAGTAATGGTAAAGGTGAGGTGAAAGGCTACATCAAAAATCCTCACATCAGTTTGCCGCTAAATGAAATCGGAAAAATTGATGTAAGAGGTGCGGTAGGGACAGAAGGCATGTTCACCGTCACTAAAGATTTGGGCCTAAAGGAACCTTTTTCTGGTCAAACACCGATTGTTTCTGGTGAAATCGGCGAAGACTTTACCTATTATTTAGCTGTATCGGAACAGATTCCATCTGCAGTTGGCGTCTCGGTTTTAGTTGATACGGATGATTCTATTAAAACTGCCGGCGGCTTTATGATTCAAATTATGCCAGGAGCCAGTGATGAGATCATTGATCAAATCGAAGTGCGTTTGAAGGAAACAGCTCGTATTTCTACTTTATTAGACGAAGGTCAAACACCGGAGGAAATATTACAAAATCTATTGGGTGCAGATGATGTGGAATTTTTAGAAACAATGCCAGTGCAATTTAAATGCGACTGTTCTAAAGAAAAATTTGCGTCAGCGATTATTACTTTAGGAGCAGAACAGATTCAAGAATTAATCGATCAAGATCACGGTGCGGAAGCAGTCTGTGCATTTTGCAATAATAAATACAAGTATAGTGAAGCGGATCTTTACGAATTGAAGCAAGAAATTTTGGGGGAATAGTAGTGAAACCATTAAATGGCACATGGAAAATAGGTAATGTGGAAGTGCCGAATCGGATCGTAGTTGCTCCAATGGCAGGAATCACTAATGCCGCTTTTCGTGTAACAGTGAAAGAATTTGGGGCTGGCTTAGTCGTTTGTGAAATGATAAGTGATCAAGGCATCCATTTTAGAAATAAAAAAACGCTGGAGATGCTGTACATTGATGAACGTGAGCATCCGTTAAGTATTCAGATTTTTGGCGGAAACAAAGATTCATTGGTAGAGGCCGCACAATTTGTTCAAGAGAATACAGAGGCAGATATCATTGATATCAATATGGGGTGTCCCGTAAACAAAGTCATCAAAGCCGAAGCAGGCGCAAAGTGGTTACTAGATCCTAATAAGGTCTACGAAATGGTTGATACTGTTTCTTCCGCTGTAGATATTCCTGTGACAGTGAAGATGCGAATTGGTTGGGACGAGGAGCATGTTTTCGCTGTTGAAAATGCACTGGCTGCTCAAAGTGCGGGCGCTTCTGCGATTGCAATGCATGGTCGAACACGGGTGCAAATGTATGAAGGTCAAGCTAATTGGGACGTTTTAAAACAAGTCGCAGAACAGTTGACGATTCCTTTTATGGGAAATGGTGATGTTCGAACTCCGGAAGACGCGAAGCGAATGATTGAAGAAGTTGGTGCTGATGCTGTAATGATCGGTCGAGCAGCTCTAGGAAATCCCTGGATGATTCACCAAACACAGCATTATTTGGAAACAGGTGAACTGATCCCAGAACCAAGTGCCAGAGAAAAGATTGAGACTGCGAAATTGCATTTAGAACGTTTAATTAATCTAAAAGGCGAGAAAATCGCTTGTCGCGAATTTCGACAACATGCAAGCTACTATTTAAAAGGAATTTCGCGGTCAGCGAAAGTTAAGGTTGCCATCAATCAAACCGAAGAAAAACAAGTTATTGTAGATTTGTTGGATGAACTTGTTGAAAAGAGCGAAACAAGAGAGAAAATTAGCTGATCTTCAAGCCGAATGAGGAATTCGGCTTGATTTTTTGCCTATTCATTGGCATTATAAGTAAGAGTAATTACATACTGAGGAGGAACATTCGTGACTGAGGAACAAACAAATTTGACAGAAATGAACGATCAAATGCGTGTTCGCCGCGAAAAAATGGAAACCCTTCGTGAAGAAGGAATCGATCCGTTTGGCGCACGCTTTGAACGTACTGCGAACTCGAAAGAACTGCATGAAACATATGATGCAAATACTAAAGAAGAGCTCCACGAAAAACAATTGACTGCCAGCGTGGCTGGTCGTATGATGACCAAACGCGGAAAAGGAAAAGTTGGCTTTGCCCATTTACAAGATCGTGAAGGCCAAATCCAGATTTATGTCCGTAAAGATGAAGTCGGTGAAGAACCTTACGCGATCTTCAAAAAAAGTGACCTAGGTGATTTCTTTGGTGTAACTGGAGAAATCATGAAGACAGATACAGGTGAAGTATCGATTAAAGCAAAAGAAATCACTTTGCTTTCAAAAGCATTGCGCCCTTTGCCAGAAAAATACCACGGTTTGACGAATGTGGAACAACGTTATCGTCAACGTTACTTAGATTTAATCAGTAATCGTGAAAGTTTCGATCGTTTTACTAAACGCAGCCAAATTATCAGCCAAATTCGTCGATACCTAGATGGATTGGGCTATATCGAAGTTGAAACACCTGTCTTGCATAATGAAGCCGGCGGTGCGACTGCCCGTCCATTTATTACACATCATAATGCTTTAGACATGGACTTATATCTACGTATAGCATTAGAATTACACCTAAAACGTCTAATTGTCGGTGGAATGGAAAAAGTCTATGAAATCGGACGTGTATTCCGTAATGAAGGAATCGATACTACTCACAATCCAGAATTCACTATGATGGAGGTCTATACTGCGTATCAAGACTTCTTAGATGTAATGAATTTAACAGAAGGAATTATTCGTGACGTTGCGCAAAATGTTCTTGGAGAAACAACTCTTTCTTACGATGGACAAACAATCGACTTAGGTTCTGAGTTCAAACGTATCCATATGGTAGATGCGATCAAAGAACAAACAGGCGTAGATTTCTGGCCAGAAATGACTATTGAAGAAGCTCGTTCATTAGCAAAAGAGCACAGGGTTGAGATAAAAGATACGATGGAAATCGGACATATTATCAATGAATTCTTTGAGACGTTTGTTGAAGAAACACTTGAGCAACCAACGTTTGTATATGGACACCCAGTTGAAGTTTCCCCACTTGCAAAGAAAAACTCTGAGGATGGACGCTTCACAGATCGTTTCGAATTATTCATCGTAGGCCGTGAATTTGCGAATGCCTTTACAGAATTAAACGATCCAATTGATCAGAGAGAACGCTTTGAAGCACAAGAAAAAGAACGCGAACAAGGAAATGATGAAGCACATGGTGTGGATGAAGATTTCTTGGAAGCCTTGGAATATGGTATGCCGCCAACTGGTGGTCTAGGAATCGGAATTGATCGTCTGGTTATGTTGTTAACAGATGTTCAGTCGATTCGCGACGTTTTGTTGTTTCCAACGATGCGATAAAATAAATTTTTTAGACGTTCAGCTTTGCTGGACGTCTTTTTTAGTGTGTTTCAAATGGATTATTAGAAATTGATGTCATCTTTTGCTGCAAAAAAACGATTGAATTTTTTGTGAAAAGGTAATTTTCAATCAGCTTTCATGTTATTTGCGAACATTTACACGAACAATAAAGAACATTGGTCAGTAATAAAAAAAACTTCAAAAAAGTCACTATTTTTGATTGACCAGATAAGATTATGTTGGTATATTATTTTATGTTCCAAAGCGAGCGTGTGTCGCTCAAAAAAACTTAAAAATTGTTATTGACAGATGACTGACTTTCAGTTATTCTATCAAAGTCGCATAAAGCGATGACAACAATTTTTCTTGAAAATATTTCGAAAAAAGTTGTTGACATTAATTTGGCAATCTGTTATGATTTAAAAGTTGCCGAAACAAAGCGGCAAACCATGTAGACCTTTGAAAACTGAACGAATAAAACAAACCAAATGTGTAGGGCGTTTCTATA
>NZ_BJED01000014.1:0-3291 GCF_005405485.1 Enterococcus hulanensis
GACCGATCCAGTGATGAGATCCGAGGCATCTTAGAAAGACTGACACTCTTGACGATCTTTGAAAAGGACGGCGAAAAACTGTTCGACCATGTCGTTAGTGCAAAGTATGTAGAAACTGTCGAAACCATTATCTTTTAAACAAAAACTGGGGAGTGGCGGCTAACAACCGCCCTCCCCTACTAAAAAAATCCATGAATGAACAAACTCTGACTTGCCGACAATTGTTCAATCTTAAATCTACAACACTAGAAAAACGAATCACGAATTACTACTATCAAACGCAAAATAGCAGCTTAACGATCAAATATATCTTGGCGTTACGCGTGCGGTTTCAACTTGGTGCGGAGGAGTTTGCCTTCATTCTAAAGGATCTTGTCCGCGATATTTTTCTGCACACTAAAGCGACTCGGACCATGAGGCGCTTCTTCTATTATTTCCAAGATTATTTCATGACACCCGAATGGCGCTCGTTAAAATCAAAAGTATTTCCTGTCCGTAACTTTGGCGAAAAAGCCATGTCCCTTGTCCGTTCCCTAATCGCAAAAGTCCGTCCTGATGAAACAAATGAACCTTGAGAGTAAACCTACCTACGCAGAAAAAAATTAAGAAAGGAACGTAGAAAAATGACCCATGATTTAGTCACGACCTTCACCAATGGTCTAGGCAAAGAGCACGACTGGACCTATAAAAATGTGAATGCCGACCTGCCAGCGGCACAGCTAAAAGAAGCTTGCGAACTATTAACTCAACTCGACATTTTTGAAAAAAACGGCGTAAAACTATTTGATACTGTGGTCACAGGCAAGATCGTCACCACGTATGATCACGAGATTTTTGACTTAGAAAATGAGCCGAAAGTCGATGTAACCACTCCGACTGAACAGCTAAATAAAGAAGCTGCAATGAAACTTGAAACCGAAACTCCAAGCGAACAGCCTCACGAAAAAGCTGCTTCAAAAACAAATGCTCCAACAAAACCAGAGGAAACTGTTCACCTTGAAAAGGCAAAAGCAGCAATCCTTGCCAAAACAAACAGAAGCTATGACCATGTATTCGAGCCAACCAGAACAGCGATCGAAAGGAAATTGGAAGGCCCGGCAGAAGCGGGAAATAACCAAAATTCATTAATAAGACAATCAACAGAAATCGGAGATAAGCACACGATCGATTGTAAAGAATCCTCTGCCGAAGTCCCTTCAACTTCTTCAACAGCGCAGTCTGAAGCACACGAATCCATGAGTACACAGCAGCGGTTTTGGGCTTGGGTACGGCGCAAGAAAAGTCGGAACAAGGACGATCCGGACATTCACTAACAGTGAAGCGTCTAACTAAACTCGGTCATTGACAACTTAATACCTTTGCGTAGGTAATTTCGCTCACGTCGTCAGCCTCCACTTTTAGAGAGGAGGTGATGCACCTTGAGCGAGCTGATCCGATATGTCCTCGCTCCGCTCTTTGTGGGGCTGATCGTAGCTCTGGTCAACCACTGGTTGAGCGGGCATGATCCATGACGACAAGACAAATACACCTGTGGGAATCCCACAGGTGTTGGCTTAATGAATGAAACGTACGCTACATAAAAAAGTACGAAAAAGCTGGCTGTCACCCGCTTTTTCGCACTTAAAACTTTATCATTCTATGAATTTATTTTTTCTTTCGATAAAGCCATATTCCGCCTACTACTCCCCAGCCTACCACTGTTAAGAAGAGCTGCTCAACCACATTCAACTTAGGATATTGTTTACTCGTTGAACTTGGTGTTGCTTGAGAAGTCTGAGAGCTGGATGCAGGGTATTTTTTTAGACTCGTTGGTGTTGCTTTGGGTTCTGGTATTTTCTTAGGTGTGAGTTCTACTGTGTTTTTCTTGGTTAGTTCAACCAATTTATTGTCTTCTGCTGCCGTAAAGGTCAAAGGTTCACTATCTAACTGATAGCCTTCTGGCGCATTGGACTCCACTAGTGAATACTCACCTGCTGGTAGAGAATCAATATGGATCAATCCATTTTCATCCGTAATCAGCTTTCTTCCCAAATCCACGGGTTCATTCTGGGCATTTTTTAAAAGGAACTCAGCGCCCTTCAATTTTTCTCCTGTCGCTGAATCAATCTTGGTTAAAGTAATGCCTGTTTTGATCTTAGGATCTCGGTTGGTCACCATATTTCGTTCTTCATGGCTTTCTTCGTGGATCGATACTTTCATCGGCTCATCTTCAATCAAGTAGCCTTCTGGCGCATGCGCTTCTACGACATAGTAATCACCAAATGGCAGGTCATTGACTTTGACGACACCATCTTCATCAGTTTGAATTACTTCGTCTTCTCTGATTCGTTGCATTTCAGCGTCAAAAACATGAAAGGCTGCATTGGCCAATGGCTCATTACTGTCAGTATCTACTTTTCTAATGAGGAAGCCTCCAGTCGGCGGTTCTTCATTGTAAATATTGAGGAATTCATTCGCAATATTTTCTTTGGCGTCGTCATCTGAGTAAGTGACCTTACTATTTAACTGGTTACCCTTTTCAGTAATTTCAATCGTTGCTGTGACGGTCTTGCCATCGTAGGTCATGCCAGCTTCATTGCCGGCTTTTTCTTTGATCGTATATACATGGGTTCCGGTTTGATCGAAGGACAGCTTCTTGAACTTGATCGATGAACCATCGTTTTCCTTTGTCTCGATCAGTTGCTCGGCAGAGTCGAATAGTTCAAAGCTAAACTCTTTATCTTTCAACTCGCGACCCGTTAATTTTTTCTCCGCCTCTAATAAGACTTCGATCGGTTTTGGTTTTTCTTTGAAGCTATTCTCAAATTGATTAGCGGTGTTTTCCTTAGCATCGTCATCTGAATAAGTGACCTTACTTTCTAATTTATCATCCTTTTCAGTAATCACAATCGTCGCTGTGACGGTCTTGCCATCGTAGGTCATGCCGACTTCATTGCCGGCTTTTTCTTTGATCGTATATACATGGGTTCCGGTTTTATCAAAGGACAACTTCTTGAACTCAATTGACGAGCCATCGTTTTCTTTCGTATCAATTAATTGACCCTCTGAGTCGAATAGTTCAAAGCTAAAGTCTTTGTCTTTTAACTCGCGGCCCGTTAATTTTTTCTCTGCTTCTAAAGAGACTTCGATTGGTTTTGGTTTTTCTTTAAAGGTATTCTCGAATTGATTAGCAGTGTTTTCTTTGGCATCGTCATCTGAATAAGTGACCTTACTTTCTAATTTATCATCCTTTTCAGTAATCACAATCGTTGCCGTGACGGTCTTGCCATCGTAGGTCATGCCAGCTTCATT
>NZ_BJED01000014.1:3391-133019 GCF_005405485.1 Enterococcus hulanensis
TTTTCCTTTGTCTCGATCAGTTGCTCGGCAGAGTCGAATAGTTCAAAGCTAAAGTCCTGATCTTTCAACTCGCGGCCGGTTAATTTTTTCTCCGCTTCTAAAGAGACATCGATTGGTTTTGGTTTTTCTTTAAAGGTATTCTCGAATTGATTAGCGGTGTTTTCTTTGGCATCGTCATCTGTGTACGTGACTGTACTCTCTAATTTATCATCCTTTTCAGTAATCACAATCGTTGCCGTGACGGTCTTGCCATCGTAGGTCATGCCAGCTTCATTGCCGGCTTTTTCTTTGATCGTATATACATAAGTTCCCGTTTGATCAAACGTTAGCTTCTTGAACTCGATTGATGAACCATCGTTTTCCTTTGTCTCGATCAGTTGCTCGGCAGAGTCGAATAGTTCAAAGCTAAAGTCCTGATCTTTCAACTCGCGGCCCGTTAATTTTTTCTCCGCTTCTAATAAGACATCGATCGGTTTTGGTTTTTCTTTGAAGCTATTCTCGAATTGATTAGCAGTGTTTTCTTTGGCATCGTCATCTGTATATGTGATCTTACTTTCTAATTTATCATCCTTTTCAGTAATCTCAATCGTCGCTGTGACGGTCTTGCCATCGTAGGTCATGCCAGCTTCATTGCCGGCTTTTTCTTTGATTGTATATACATAGGTTCCCGTTTGATCAAACGTTAGCTTCTTAAACTTGATCGATGAACCATCGTTCTCCTTCGTATCAATTAACTGACCATTTGAGTCGAATAGTTCAAAGCTAAAGTCTTTGTCTTTTAACTCGCGACCGGTTAATTTTTTCTCCGCTTCTAATGAGACTTCGATCGGTTTTGGTTTTTCTTTTTGATTATCGACCAAGAACTGATAGCTGCTAGTTTCTCCGCTGGCTACCGTAATGGTATTGCCTGAGCTATATTCACCCGAATCGCCTTGGCGATGAGAATATTTTGGTTGATAGCCGTTCGTATCTATTTCTTCTAGCGTATACTGTTCTCCAGAAGTAAGGATTTTTTTCCAATCAGTGACTCTGCTTTCTTCTTCAAAGTTCGCTGAAGTATAAAAATCAATCGGGAATTCTTTGTCTTTTTCTGTCACCGTGGTTTTCCCGTATGCAACCGGACTTCCCTCATGCTTTAATTGGAAAGTAAAGACGGTCGGCTTACTCAGATTCGCAGTACCTGTGACAATCTTTTTCGCTTGTAGGTCGATCGTTGTTTGGTTCAGAATCAAAAAGTGTGTTCTTTTTTCAATGTTAGCATTGTAATCGTATTGATCCCCTTCACCAGTACCGCCCGTGATCAATGGAGAATACTCCGGACTGCCTATCTCGCGGATCAAATAGCTGTGTCCATCGGTCAAAACCGAGCGCCAGCCATTTACTTCCCCATTACCATCGATTTCATTTGTGTACTCTGCCTGAGAGCTTTTGTTTTTATAAAAATTAACTTTCACTCTTTCGCCTTTTTGAGTTACTTCTTTATCCGTAATCCCATAAGCGATTGGATTTGTGGGATCAGCCTGATCTACGATTTCAAATTCAAAGTGACGAGGCTTAACAAGTGCACCAGTTCCTTCAACCTCTTTTTCCACTTGAATAAACTCGCCAGTAACGCTTCCGCCAATTTGGTGGAAATGCGTATCCCATTCATCTTCTTCTGATCCATCTTCACCCCAAATAAACTGAGCCTTATTTGCATATATTCCGTTTCCGTATCCTTCACCGACTTGCACATCTGCATTAAAGCTCAATCCATAAGCGACGATCCCACCGCCACCGGGACTATTCTCAGGATCGCAATAGATCGTTTGTAAAGCTTCTTTTTGCTCTTGACTTAATGTGTCGTCGTTCATGATAGCATTCGCGATTGCTCCAGCATGAACCTCGTTATACAACGCGTGATCGCCCGGCATATTGCCAAAAGCAACGAACACCGTATCACTATTTTCGCTATCGGTGTAAACGCCATAAGCCAGACTGCCATTTTCTGTCGGATAGTTTCTCACACGATTCTGGAAATCCTCATATTCTTCACCTTCTTGAGGATAGACTCGGATAAACTGATCTTGGATTTGCAGATTGTTTGTTCCTTTTACGAATCGCGTTCCCATATGACCTTCACTATTGATTATCTGAACAGGAATCGTTACAAACAGAGAACCATCTTGAAATTTCATTCCGGGATCTAATTTATCGATCAATAAGCCATTTTCTCGTGGGATTATCTTATTATTCAATCCTGATTCCTGATTCGCTGAATATGTTTCAATCAATTCATTCAGACCTTGATTATTCACGACAAAAGACCAGTTGATACTATTTTGTCCATGATTTTGTTTCCCTTTTTTATGGAAAGGAAGTTGGTCATCTGGAAATGCTTCATCGTCAGGATCATGCCCTTCACCACCGCCAGGATCAGTAATTTCTAGTTTAGGAATAGTGACCGCACCGTTACCGCCACCATCGATATTCGTTCCGGCTTTCAGCGCTTTTACATCAACCGACAGCCAGCCATCGGCTAATACATCTTGTTTGGCTCCCTCTTCATTGATCTCTACAACAAAGTTATTTCCAATTAATGAATATTTTCCCAAACTGGGGCCATCATAAGGATTATCTAGGTCATAAGGACCTTCATCACCATAGCCGCCAAAATAAGTCGGGTCAGGTAAAGAGAGCGTAAAGCTATCTCCAGCTTCTACTCCATCCATATTTTCTTTAGATACTTCCCAAAAGTACTTTATATGGATCGTATCTCCCTTCACTATCTTGTTTTCATCATTAATTTCATGACCATTCTTTGTCACCTCACAGCCAGTAATATCCACAAGATTCGTGATGTCCTTTGCGGCTGTCGACACACTGGGGGAAATAGTAACTAACGCGGAAATATAGGAACTAAGCAATAATACCAGCATAAAAATGTTTGATAATTTGTTTTTCTTCATTTCTTCACACTCCTTATTTTTTAAGATAGAGATTAACAACAGTTTTTCGAAAAAATTATTATTAAATTATAATCAAACTAAAAGCCTCTTTGGATATCTTCTATTATTCATTTTCTCAAAATTTTTATCGTTTTTGAGCCTATTTATTAAATATATTTTTCAATTTTTTAATACAATATTAATAAATTGGATTTTCTAAAATATAACTAAAGCTGATCAGCGATGGTCTGCTGATCAGCTTTAGTTTTGATTATCTTTTTTTCTGATAAAATCCTAGACTAACAAGCAGCAGGCAACCGAGTATATAGAAAAAATTATTTGTTTTCATTCCTGTATTGGGATATTTCTTTTCGGTTGAAGAGGGGACTGTTTTGCTTGCTTGTTCACTACTTGCGGGTTTGCTAGATTCTGATTCCTTCGGGAAAACCTTTTTTACCGGTGCCGCTTTTTCTGTTTTTGCATTTTCTTTTGTTAGCGTTACTAGCTTATCCGCTTCATCAAAGGTAAATTCGATAGGCTGACTATCTCGTTCATAGCCTTCCGGTGCCGTTATCTCCAGTAAGGAATATTTCCCATCCGGCAAGGAATTGATGTGCAGCTCTCCGTTCTCATCGGTGATCAGTTTCTTGCGAAGATACATCTTCTCCCCTTTGGCATTCTTTAATTCAAACTCGGCTCCTTGAAGCTTCTCTCCGCTGGCTGAATCTGTCTTAGTCAAAAGAATACCTTTCTTGTCATTTTCTGTTTGGTCGGTTTCATCAGTCGATGCTGGTGCCGCTATTCTCTTACGAGCAGTATCCTTAATTTTCAATTCTTCTTTGGGTTGTCGCGGCTGCTCGTCTTTACTCTGAGGGATCGCTATTGCAGGGACTTTTGCTAAGTTGTTGGGAAGCGGCTCTTTCAGCGCTGTCTGATTTAAGATTTTGAAGTGCGTGTGCTGCTGCGTATCCGTCTGATAATCGTACTGATATCCTTCACCCACACCCCCAGTAATCACCGCCAGATATTCTGGATCGGGAACTTCGCGAATCAAATAGCTGTGCTCATCCTTTAATAGCGAATACCAGCCTAAAGCGCCTGTATTTCCAGCGATCTCCTCTAGCAAATTCCCTTGAGCAGTTTTATTTTTATAAAAAGCGATGTTGACTGCTTCGCCTTTTTGCACGATCCTTCTCTCTGTAATGCCGTAAGCGATCGGCTTTGTTAGATTTTCTTTATCTAGGATCACGTATTCAAAATTCCGTGGACTGGTTAAACTTCCAACGCCTGCTACTTTTACTTCTGCTTGAATCAGTGTTTCCGACTCAACGATTTCTGCTTTAGGAATATTGGTTGAACCCATGCTGATTCCGCTGCCTGCTTGGATAGCTTTGGCTTTGATCGCGAGTTGGAGATTCAGCGTCTCTTTTTGCTTTGCATCCTGTTCATTGATGGTGACTAGCAGTTGATTCCCATTTCGTTTCGCTTGTCCGAATGTTTCATTCGTTAAGGTATTTTTCAGTTGCGGTGGCGGACTGTTCTCGTCAATCCGAAAATAGTGATTGTCTGGTAAGGAAAGAGTGAAGGTGTCGCCTGCCTTGATCTCAGCGCTTTTCTCTTGTTCGATCTTCCATGAATAAATCAGCTGCACCGTATCATTCACTCGAATCTTATTTTCCTTTGATACCTCGCTGCCATCCTCCTTTATCACTTTCAAATCAAGCAAACGTACTTTCTCCGTAAGATCTCCCTCCGCATTCGAAACGATCGGACACATCATCCCCATGACCACCATAAAAGAGCAAAACATCCAAAAAAACATAAGAATCGACAACCGGCTTTTTCTCTTCATTCTTATTCCCCCTAATAGCTATCTTTCTGTTCAAACGACTCGCGATTTTCTTAGGAATTCTCTATTATGACTTTTACTCAAAAAGTCTTCTCTTTTTTATTTTCTCAGAATATGTGTCGCAACTGAGCCGATTTTCAAATCTTATATTCCTTATTTTTTAGCCTCTGTAAGTAATCTGGTTTTTTGGGGAAATAAAAAAAGACATGCTAAAAAGCACGCCTTTTTATAACCACGGATTCCCATTCACTTAATTATTCAATTCTATAAAAACTCAACTTTTAATTTTTTACCCATTGCATGTGCAATTTCAGATAATTTATCAAAAGATACATTATCACCACGCTCAATCCGAGCAATAGTAGCTTGTGTCGTGTGAGCTTTCTCAGCTAATTCCGCCTGCGTCAATCCTGCCTCTTCTCGAGCGCGATAAAGAGAAATTGCAGTTTGCAACTTCTCCCCCTCCTTCTCATAAGCTTCAGCAAATTCAGGGTCTTTCAATTCTTCTTTAATTAAATCATCTATTTTCATTATCAAACCATTCCTTTCGCAATTCTTTAGCGTGATCAATTTCTCCTTTTGGCGTTTTCTCAGTTTTCTTTGTAAATCCATGAGTTATTACATAACGACCCGTATCTACATGGAAATATACTCCCATCTTGAAGAGAACCCCTAGATAGGGAAATTGAAATTCATAAGAACATGTTGCGCAATGTTTGTAAACTCTCTCGTTGAAACTTTTCCAAGGATTTCTACATTTCTTCCGCCTCGTTTAGTAAAATCCAAAGTGTATATCTGCTTCGCATTAACTTTGCTGCCGCTTTTCAAGGCCTCATTGTCAATACTGACAAAATAAGGTCGATTCTTATCGGTGCTAGTAACCGGGCATACGATGATTAGGTTAGAAGATAAACTGTATTCATCGCGGCTAATGACCACTGCTGGTCTCCTTTTTCTGATTTCACTCCCCTTTGAGGGTTCGAAGTCAATATAAACAATGGTTCCTTGTTCGATACTATTCATCCAATGTCCCGCTTTCTACAGTAAACTCTCTTGCTAAATCATCTTCTTTATCGATATACTCATTCATTTTTGCACCAGCAAAATAATCCTCTACTTTTGGAATCAATGAGATCGTCCCGTCAGCTTCTTGGGTAATATAGTAAATCTTGCCTTCTGGCACGTCAAACTTACTAGCGATCGTTACCATCACCGAATTTCCTTGCTTGCGTGTTTTGACTATATCCATAATAATCACTGATCCTTTCTTGAACTCTTCGTGACTATTATAACATGTAATTACAGTAATTACACGTTATCAATTCATAGGTACATTTTGAATTTCACTTCGAATCGGAATTATTCTGCTTTCCATTCTTGATCACGAGATTTTTCTACTTCCCTTAATGAATACCAAAGAAATTAGTTATTACATACTGCTATTCAAATAAATAAATGTTTGAATTGTCAATTTTGATTGTTATATAAGCAAAAACACAAGTTTTAGATTAACTATGATAACGCTTACTTAGTTAATAATCATTTCACAAAAATTCAGCAATAAAATCATTCCTAGATATTTAACGATTAGAAAGGCTTCGCGAACTCGCTCAGCTTTTGAGCAATAAGACCAAAATATTTCTAAATTGCTTCTCAAATTTCGAAATATTTTTGCTTATTGCCGATAAAGCTAGTTCGTGAAGCCAGACAAAAAAGGCGCGTATAAATACGCACCTTCACTATGAATCAATCTAAGTAAGAACTTGATTACTTGTCTTCAGTTTTATCTTCTGGTGTTTCTTCTACTACTGTTTCTTCTGGCATAGTTGCTTCTGGTTCAACAACTTCTGTTTCTACAGGAGCTGCAGTCGGTCCTACACCTGCTTTAACAGTTCGGATTGATGAACGGTCAAATACTAGGAAGATACCCTCACAGTCCAAAGTAACTGTTTTATCGCTGTTGTTGATTTCAGAGATCACACCGTGTAATCCGCCGATGGTTACAACGCCGTCTCCAACCTTCATTGCTTCTAATAGATTTTGACGTTCTTGCTGTTGTTTCTTTTGAGAACGGTTCATCATAAAGAACATTCCCAGCATCAACACAAGTAAGATAATCATTGAAAAGTTTCCCATTTAAAATTTCCCCTCGCATTCTTAGTAATTCCACTTTTAACTGTAACAAAGTTTACAGTCTTACACTAGCGTTTTTATCTATCCTTTAAAAACTTTTTGCGTTTTGCTTGTTAAAACCATATTCTTCAAAGAATGCTTGACGAAATTCTAACAAATTATCATCCATGATTGCTTGGCGAACTTGTTTCATCAAGTTGATCAAGAAGTATAGATTATGATAAGAAGTTAAACGAATTCCAAAGGTTTCATCGCAATGGATCAAGTGGCGAATGTATGCTCGAGTGTAATTACGACAAGTATAGCAATCACATTTTTCATCTAGCGGACGGAAGTCATGAGCGAATTTCGCGTTCTTAACGACTAAGCGGCCAGCAGATGTCATGCAGGTACCATTACGAGCGATACGTGTTGGCAATACACAGTCGAACATATCGACTCCGCGAATCACGCCGTCGATCAATGAATCCGCCGCGCCAACGCCCATTAAGTAACGAGGTTTGTTCTCTGGGATCAATGGTGTGGTGAATTCCAATACCCGATTCATCTCTTCTTTTGGCTCACCGACAGAAAGTCCGCCGATAGAGTAGCCAGGGAAGTCCATGCTGACTAAGTCTTTCGCACTTTGACGGCGCAAGTCTTCAAAGCCAGCCCCTTGAATGATGCCGAATAAGCCTTGTGTTGCTGGATTCGCATGAGCTTTTAGACCACGTTCGGCCCAGCGAGACGTACGTTCCACAGATTTTTTTACGTAATCATAGCTTTCATCAAATGGCGGGCATTCGTCAAAGCTCATCATGATATCTGAGCCTAATTTATTCTGAATATCGATCGCCTTTTCTGGTGAAAGGAACATTTTTGATCCATTTAAATGATTCTTAAAATGCACGCCTTCTTCAACGATATTGCGCATATCAGCTAAAGAGAATACTTGGAAGCCGCCAGAATCGGTTAGGATCGGCTGATCCCAATTCATAAATTTGTGCAGGCCGCCTGCTTCAGCGACTAGATCTTCTCCTGGGCGCAGCCAAAGATGATAGGTGTTGCTCAGGATGATTCCGGCCCCCATCTCCTTTAATTCCTCAGGTGACATTGTTTTTACGGTGGCCAACGTTCCTACCGGCATGAACATCGGTGTCGGGAAGGTTCCGTGAGGCGTAATGATCTCGCCAAGACGCGCTCCTGTATGTTTTTCTTTCTTTATTAAACGATAAGAAATGGCAGGTTCAGTCATTTAATTTCCTACTTTCTTCTATATATGTATGTGTTTGCAACTTGTACCATAATACTGGTTTTACCCCGCTTTTGCAACTTTCTCTAAAGGGATTAAAGCTTCTCATAATATTTGAAAACCTATTTGTTCAAAGAAATACAAAGTTGAACATTTTCATCCTTTTCAAATAAATGAACCATTTGTGCAATTTTCCATTTCGTCATTTTCACGATTCGAAAAAGCTTGGATTTATCAATAAAACCTAGACCAAATGAAATAAAAAGGAAAATTCCATAAGTATTCTCATTTCATTTTTATCTTTAAATAGCATTGTGAAATAAATCTTTATTAAAATAAAGCGTTTACATTGTTAGGTGTACCAATTATGATGAATGTGTAAAAAAAATATTAGGAGGAAAAAAATGGTTAAAGCAACTGACAAGAAAAAGACGGAAACAATCGATGTCGAGGCCATGATCAATGATCTGGCAACGAAAGGAAACGACGCTTTAAAAGTTTTAGCACGCTTTGATCAAGAAAAAGTGGACCATATCGTTCACGAAATGGCCATGGCAGCATTAGATAAACACATGTTGTTGGCTAAGATGGCAGTAGAAGAAACTGGTCGCGGAATCGTTGAAGACAAAGCGATCAAAAATATGTATGCTTCCGAATACATTTGGAACAACATCAAAGATGACAAGACCGCCGGGGTGATCTATGAAGACAAGCAAAAACATCTTGTCCAGATAGCGGAGCCAGTTGGCGTTATTTGTGGTGTGACTCCTACGACCAATCCAACTTCAACTACTGTCTTTAAGTCGCTGATTGCTATTAAGACTCGGAATCCAATTGTCTTCGCCTTCCATCCAAGCGCGCAAAAATGTTCGGCTGAAGCGGCTCGGATCGTGCGCGATGCAGCTATTGCGGCAGGTGCTCCGGAAAATTGTATCCAATGGATCGAGCAGCCATCGCTTGATGCCACGCAAGGATTAATGAATCATCCGGGAATCGCGATCGTCCTAGCAACGGGCGGCGGCGCCATGGTGAAATCCGCTTACTCAACTGGTAAGCCGGCTCTAGGGGTAGGGCCAGGAAACGTCCCTTCTTATATCGAAAAAACGGCGAATATCAAACGTGCGGTGAACGACCTGCTCGTTTCCAAAACATTTGATAGCGGAATGATCTGTGCTTCTGAACAAGCAGTGATTGTTGACAAAGAAATCTATGAAGATGTGAAGAAGGAGTTCCAAGCGCATCAAGTTTACTTTGTTAAGAAAAATGAATTGCGCCAGTTAGAAGCTGTTGTGATGAACGAAGGCAAATATGCCGTTAATCCAAAAATCGTCGGCTTCTCTGCAAAAGCGATCGCTGATTTAGCCGGTATCGGTGTACCAGAAGGAACAAAAATGCTCGTTGCTGAAATTGACGGTGTAGGACCAGATTATCCATTGTCTCGTGAAAAACTGTCTCCTGTCTTAGCAATGATCAAATCAAATAATACGGAGCACGGTCTTGATTTATCTGAGGCGATGTTGGAATTAGGCGGTCTAGGACATACCGCGGTCATCCATACCGAAGATTCCGATGTTGAATTGGAATTCAGCTTGCGGATGAAGGCTTGCCGGATCTTGGTGAATTCACCATCATCTGAAGGCGGTATCGGAGACATCTACAATGAATTGATCCCATCTCTTACATTAGGGTGCGGCTCTTACGGAAAGAATTCAGTTTCTCATAACGTATCTGCCCTTGACTTGATCAACATCAAAACTGTAGCGAAACGGAGAAAAAACATGCAATGGTTTAAACTTCCACCAAAAATCTACTTTGAAAAGAACTCTTTGTTGTATTTGGCTCAAATGGAAAATGTGGAACGCGTCATGCTTGTTTGTGATCCTGGGATGGTTCAATTCGGTTATGCAGATATCGTTCGCGAAGCTCTTGGACGGCGTAAAAATGACGTGAAGGTCGAGGTCTTCTCTGACGTTGAACCAAACCCTTCTACAAATACTGTTTATAAAGGCTTGGAAATGATCATCAACTTCCAACCAGATACGATCATCGCTCTGGGCGGCGGTTCTGCAATGGATGCGGCGAAAGGAATGTGGATGTTCTTTGAACACCCAGATACTTCATTCTTCGGCGCGAAACAAAAATTCTTGGATATCCGTAAACGGACATACGGGATCGAACCACCAGAGAAAACACAGCTAGTATGTATTCCGACGACTTCGGGTACCGGTGCTGAGGTTACACCGTTTGCCGTTATCACAGATAGCGAAACACATGTGAAATACCCGTTAGCAGACTATGCCTTGACTCCAAATGTAGCGATTATCGATCCGCAGTTTGTACTAACACTGCCTTCTTCAATCGCAGCGGATACGGGGATGGATGTGCTGACTCACGCGATCGAGTCTTATGTCTCTGTCATGGCATCTGACTATACCCGCGGACTGAGCCTGCAAGCGATCCAAATCGTCTTTGACTACTTAGAAAAATCAGTGAAAAATGGCGATGAGGAATCACGCGAGAAGATGCATAATGCTTCTGCGATGGCTGGGATGGCCTTTGCCAATGCCTTCTTAGGAATCTGTCACTCTGTCGCTCATAAGATCGGTGGCGAATACGGCATTCCTCATGGACGGACCAATGCGATCCTATTGCCGCATATCATCCGTTACAATGCTAAGGACCCGCAAAAACATGCGATGTTCCCTAAATATGACTACTTCCGTGCGGATGCTGACTATGCAGCTATCGCGAAATTCTTAGGTCTTAAAGGCAAGACGACAGCTGAATTGGTCGAAGCTTTAGCAACGGCTGTCTACGATCTAGGCGTATCAGTTGGGATCGACATGAATCTGAAAGCACAAGGTGTGACACAAGAAAAACTAGATTCTACTGTTGACCGGATGGCTGAGTTGGCCTATGAAGACCAATGTACAACAGCAAATCCAAAAGAACCATTGATCAGTGAACTAAAAGAAATAATCGTTACCAGCTTCGATTACCAACCGTAACTCCATACAGCAAAAGCCCCGCGATGATTAAATTCATCGCAGGGCTTTTGTCATTTATAATAGAAGAAACACAGTCTTAAATTTCTTCTGGATCTACTTCTGGTGCTTTATGGAATTTGATCAGCTCGTTGACAATCAGCGGAACGATCGATAATAAAATAGCGATGATCCAATGATTCATACTGATTGGAACAAGATAGAATAATTCTTGTGTCTGAGGAATCAAGGCGATCGCCGTTGTGATCCCAAGTGCCAACCAAGCCATTTGAGCCAATGATTTATTAGTTGCCAAATCGACTTTAAACATCGATTTGCTGCTGCGTACATTGAAGACGTGCAGGATAGATGAGTAAGCCAATACTAGAAACGCAACCGTTTGACCAACTTCTAAACTTGGCGGTGTAAAGTAGCTGATGTGCTCCACAAATGCGCCAATGTAAAAACCGATCAAGGTCACAACCGTAAACACGGCGGCATTCAAGCCGATCTTTTGCCATAGTCCTCGAGCAAAAATCCCCTCGTCATGAGGAATTGGTTTTTCATCCATGATCCCCGCCTCTGCAGGTTCTCTGCCTAGCGCAAAGCCTGGCAATCCATCCGCTACTACGTTAACAAATAATAGTTGAACAGCCGTAAACGGTGCTCCCCAGCCTAATAGCATAGCAATAACCACAATAAAAATCTCTGAGATATTACAGCTTAACAGGAAGTTGATCGCTTTACGTATCCCCTGATAAACAGAACGTCCACGAGCTACCGCATCAACGATGGTCGCGAAGTTATCATCCGTCAGCACCATATCCGCTGCCCCTTTTGCCACGTCGGTTCCGGTAATTCCCATGGCACAACCAACATCACTGGCTTTCAACGCGGGTGCATCATTGACCCCGTCACCGGTCATAGCCACAACTGCGCCTGTCCGCTGCCAAGATTTAACGATTCGGATTTTATCTTCTGGTGTTACCCGTGCATAAACGGATAAGTCTTTGACGCGATCATCTAATTCTTCATCGCTCATCTTTTGCAGCTGAGCGCCGGAGATCGCCTCTTTCCGACTCTTCATGATGCCTAATTCTTTTGCAATCGCTCCTGCTGTTACTACGTGGTCACCAGTAATCATGACTGTTTTGATGCCCGCCTTTTTCGCACGCGCAATCGCCGCTTTTGATTCTGGACGCGGCGGATCGATCATCCCGATCAATCCCATCAAGCGTAAATTCTTTTCCAACGCTTCTGAGGTGATCTCTGTTGGTTCTTCCTCATGGATCGCATATCCCACAGCAATCACCCGCAATGCTTTTTTCCCAAAGCGGTCATTAACAATCGCTGCCTGATCGACATCACCATAATGGAATTTTGGTAATAATACGTCGAAAGCGCCTTTTGTGATGGAGATAAATTTCTTCCCGCGCTTATGTACAGTCGTCATCATTTTTCGATCAGAATCGAAAGGAATTTCACCGATCCGCGGATATTTTTCTTCCAGCTCAGCTTTCGTATGATAATTTTCTTCTACTGCGCGAACGATCGCCGCTTCTGTAGGATTGCCTTTGATTTCTAATTCATTGTCATCATTTTCCACGATAACATCGGTACACAAAGCCGCAATGCTTAACACCTCCATCGCTTCTTCCGTCATACCTTCTTCAGTATCGACCACAGAATCACCATGTGTCCATACTCGTCGAACACGCATTTTATTTTGCGTCAATGTCCCTGTTTTATCGGAACAAATCACATTCGCTGAACCTAACGTTTCTACAGCCGGCAATCTGCGAATGATCGCATTTTTCTGTGCCATCTTCTGAACGCCATAGGCCAACGTTAGCGTCACAATAACCGTCAGTGTTTCAGGAACCGCAGCGACTGCTAAAGAAATCGCCGTGATGAACATGTCCAACATCGGTTCGCCTTGCATCTCTCCAATGAAAAACACAAAAGCCGCAGCTGCCAAAGCGATCAAACTGATCCGTTTTCCTAACTGATTTAATCGTTTTTGCAGAGGTGTTTTTTGAGTTTCATCACTATTTAAAAGACCAGCAATTTTCCCCATTTCAGTTTCCATACCAGTCGCCGTAACAATTGCTTTTCCGCGACCATTTACCACCGTTGAGCCTTTGTAAAGCATATTCAAACGATCGCCTAAGGAGTCATCTTCTTCTCCAAGATAGTCGGCCTCTTTCATGACCGGTTCGCTTTCACCAGTCAAAGCTGATTCTTCTACTCGCAGCTGTGAAGCTTCCGCAATACGAGCATCCGCCGTGATCATCGTTCCTGATTCCAGCAGCAAGGTGTCTCCCGGCACCAGATCTTCTGCATCAATCTCAAGCTGCTTGCCGTCACGTATGACGGTCGCCGTCTGCTTGTTCATATCCTGCAATGCCGATAAGGCTTTTTCCGCATTTCCTTCTTGAACAATCGCTAAAACCGAATTAATAATAACAATCGCAATAATCAGAAAGCTTTCAAAATAATCGCCGTGATCCGTGGCAATCGCTGTGTATAGCGAGATTATCGCTGCCACCAATAAAATAATCGTCGTGAAATCTGTTAGACTATGAAAAAATTTCTTTACCAGCGATTCTTTAGGCGCCTCTTCAAACTTATTTTTTCCGTTATTTTTTATCTTTTCTTCAACTTTTTTTTCCGTCAATCCATTATCTAAATCTGCACCATACTCGCTTGTCACAGTATCTACTGTCTCTTTGTAGGGTTCCATCCTATTCCTCCTTTTGTTATAAAAAAACTACTTATATTATTACTATAACATAGGAAAGTAAAAGAACTCAAAGCATACACCTTGCGAACTCTTCAAAAAGTAACAAAATAAATTATTCAAAATAACCAGTAGTAAACGCTTTCAAAAAATGACTAGTTGTGCTATATTATAGATACAAGGAAGGAGGAACTTAGATCATTCGAAGGATTTCTCGATAAGGAAGTAGAAAAAAGTAAACAATAAAATTGTTAGTAATACAAGATTCACCTAAAAGTTGTCAAGAGTGTATGTGTGAAGTATTTCTTTATAAATAGTGAATGCGTATCAGAGGTTGAGTAGTACATCAAACACACAAGTAAAAAGATACGTAAGTAAGAAAAGTTTCTTAAAACTGAATAAAAGTGAAAACGTAGTAAAAACAAATATTTATGTTTATAGTCAAGAAATTCATGTAATACTTTGCATGTATCATATAAAGTAATATAAAATTCGAATGAACTAATCCTTCCGATATTCTAAGAGCCAGGCAGTCGAGAGCCTGGCTTTTTTGTGTTTAAGTTTGCAATCCATTGAAACAACAACGATTTGAAGCGGTTTTGTAAAAATTGATTGCCAAAAGTTTGCACTGAATTGCACTGTTTTGAACATCAATTTTAGCCAAGTTTTAGCCACTTTCTAAGACCTAAAAACGAGGCTTACGCCCTATGAAATCACCGAAAATAAAACATAGGGAGTGGCTTAAATATGGGATTCAATTACGATCAAAAAAGAAAAGATTATCTCGTTGGCGAGATTTCACATGAAGAATTTTATTTAGAATTTGCAGACGCGATCAATTTCGATGACCTTGCATCGTTAGTGCCAGCGGATGCTTGTAAATCGCGTGATCCACATCTAAATGATGTTCCATTAAGATTGTGGGATTATCGGTTCTCTGAGGTACGGTTCTTACTATCACGAGCAATCAACCAAGGGCGTCTCATCAAACGATTAAACGGACTATCAGCAGCGGAATCTGCTTGCTTGTTGAAAGACGTTGCTAGAGAATGTATGACTGCTGTATTAATTTAAAAAGCATTCCGGTATCATATATCGGGCGGTATGCCAATCAGACATCTAATTCAATAGAAGCATGGCTTTTCCTATTGAATCTATATAAATAATCCGAGCTGCATCATTTTATTGATTTATTTGTCATACACTAAAAATTATCTTACTTACTTAAGAAAAGTTTCATAAACTAACTTATGTGACTAATAAGCTAATTCATGAAACAAGAAAATAGTAAATTTGTTGATTCATATTTTGGTCTAAAGAAAAAAGACGACTATATTTTAGTCGCCTTACAGTTATTACTTCTATTTTTTCAGAAAGCTGAATAACTACTTATGCAAAATAATTACTCAACATTTTACAGATTTTTAAAAAGAGCTTTATAATACACTCTTAAATAACATTATAATATTCTAAAACTTGATTAAACATATCTGATCCTTTTTGAAGTCCAGAAAATCTTTCGATTGCGGCCTCAATACCATTTTCTTTGATGTACTCTTGCAATTCTACTGCTTCTTCATCATCAGAATTATCGTACTTAAAGGCATACGCAGCACCATACAACAAATGATCATTTGATAGATTATACTCAGCAGCAATATATGCAGGTCCCATTATTCTATCATCTGATGATAATTTGCGAATAGGTTGACGTGCAACTCTGGCGATTGGATCATTGATTCCTTCTTGATTATAATCGTCATATCGTTTTAGAATCATTTCACTGATATAATTATTCATTTCATCATTAGAAAAGCCAAATTTCTTTTCCAAGCCCGCTGCAGATTCAATTACTGCTTTTTTCACTATTTTCTGAATATCTTCATCACGAAGTGCTTCATCAACCATTTTGTATCCTTTTGTATGTCCGATATAACTAGTTATTGCAAGCCAACAGTTCACTAAATAGATTTTTCTTTTAAGTACTGCTTCTAAATTATCTACATACTCAGCACCTGAAATAGGTTTACTATCCGGATCATCCAATTTTTGACGTTCGATCGCAAGTTCATGAGAGTCACTAACTGCTGTGCCTTCTCTCCCCTTATAAATTCCACCAAATACGAACCTATCAACACCTGTATTAGGATACGAACCAATCTCTTTTAACTGATCCAAAGTAATAATACTTGTATCAGTCATAAGATTTACTAACGTATCTGTTCCCATGATGGCATTTTCGCACGCCATTACAAGTACTCTGCTTCGTCCCTCATCTAATCGTCTCTTTAAGCCTTTAGCTAAAATGGGGGCAACACTCACTAAATTGCTTTTCATAACAGACGTCATAATAATATCTACTTGCGTAATAGCTTCAAGTATCACCTCTTGATTTTTCAAAAGTGATAATGCGGAAACATTATCAATAATCTTTTCTTCATAATTATGGTTAGTTAGAAACAAACTATAACGGTTGTTTTCGTTTATTTCTTCGATCACTTCATTAGAAACATCTGCAAAGATAATTTCATACCCATCCTCATGAAGAAGATCTCCAAGAAAACCCTGACCAATTTTTCCGGCTCCAAAGATTAGTGCTTTTTTCATTTTCAAATAGACCACCTTCTCTTTAACGTTAAATCATTTATCTATTCATTAACCCAGTACATGCATAAAATCATCGTAATATTTTCCAAAAGTACTTGGATCTTTAAGAATTTTTGAGGCACTACCTACTACAAACCCATTGGCACCGCTTTCAAACATTTTTTTACTATTCTCTGGTGTTGTATTACCGTCAACTAAAAGATCTATGTCAGGATTATATGAATCTAGTAATTGTCTAATTCTCTTTAATTTATCGAAAGAATTAGGAACCAATGTCTGTCCTGCGAATCCTGGATTTACTGTCATTAAGGTCACGTAATCTAATTGATCAACACACTCTTCTAAATAAGAAATAGGAGTTCCTGGACTAATTACCAGCCCAGCTCTACAGCCCATATCCTTTATCGTTTGGAGTAATCGATAGGATTGATTCGTTGTTTCTGGATGAAAACTAATCCAATCATCTTTTCTGGTATTAAACATAGAAATGTATTTCTCAGGTTCGTTAACCATCAAGTGAAGATCTATCGGAATTTGGGTCATCTGCTTTAAATCGTTAAAAACAGATGTACCTAACATGATATTTGGAACAAAATGACCATCCATTACATCAAAATGAATGACAGAGAGATTATACTTATCAAATTGTTTCATGTACTCTTTATATTCATAAATTTTTGGAACCATTATTGATGGAGATATAAATCTGCTTAATCCCATACACTGTACACGTCCTTTATTTTTTATAGCAGTTTAAATGACTTACATCTTTGTTTGTAAATATGATGATGTATTTGATCAGAGTCAATTCAAGACCGTTTACACGAGTCCCCTTGTTTTTGCTAAATTTAAAAGATCCCAATGATCGCTCCGACGGCTGAGATCAATACTAAGATCATGAGCACAGTCGTAGACTTCATTTTTTTATTCAAACAGAACAAGGCTATCATCGTTACAGCTAATGGCAGCATCCCTTTTAGTAATTTATCTAAAATATCAGTTTGTACATTCAGCTTTAAATCACCAAATTTAAATACTAATCCTGTACTCAAGCTGACATAATTCGCTGTCAATGCACCGATAACGACGCCACCCATAACTTTGGCTCCCAGCATTACTTTTTTCAGCAAGTCGCCACCCATTAGTTTCTGGATTCCTTCTTTCCCGTAACTATAACCTTGCATCCACAAGTAATACGCAAGACCTAACATAATGACGAACATTGATACGACGTAGAAAATCGGACCAAAGACATTTCCTTCTGAACCGATACTAATCGCAATCGATAAAAGAATTGGTACAAGTGTTCCCTGCCACAGCGTATCTCCGATTCCGGCCAATGGCCCCATCAAACCTGTCTTAATTGAATTGATCGCGTCCCCTGTAATGGGTGCCCCAGCCGCTTTTTCCTCTTCTAAGGCAATTGTTAATCCGCCGATGATTCCTCCAAAATGAGGTTCTGTATTAAAAAATTCCAAATGACGATGATAGCTTTTACGGAGAGCTTCTTTGTCATCACCGTAAAGTTTATCTAAGGCCGGTAGCATGGCATGTAAAAAACCAGATGATTGCATACGCTCATAGTTGTAATTTGAATGAGAGAAACATGTCCAACGCCAGAAACTTTTTTTGATATCCTTTTTCGTTAATTTCTTTTCTACTGTCTTTTCCATTGATCTGTCACACTCCTTTAGTTAAGCTTGATTAGGTTTAAAGAATAATTGTGTATAAACAAACGCCGTGATAAAGGCTAAGATTGATACGGCAATGATCGGCAATTCTAAATACACTGCCAAAACAAATCCTAAGAAGTAGAACGCTGCGGTATCTTTGCTCATAATTGATTTCAAGATCATCGCAACCCCCAGTGCTGGTAAAACACCACCAATTACTTCTAGTATATGCAACGGTTTGCCTTCTAATGCATCAAGAACATCCTTCACAACCCCTGATCCGAAATAGGCAACAATAAATACTGGAATCACTGAGATCAGCATTAAAAAGAGTTGAGGCATAAACATTTGGATACGATCAATTTTTTTAGAATCTACTTCATCCGCTGCCTTATCGATCATATGCAAGAACGAAATATCGACTGTCATATGAGCAATCCAGATTACAGTTCCTAATAAACCAATCGGTACTGCCATCGAAACTGCCACTTCTGGTGAAGCATTTGCTGCCATCGCTAGAGCCGTTCCCAATGTTCCTGCCAATCCTGGATCCATCGGTACAGTCCCCCCGGCAGAAATATAAGCGAGATATGGCAAACTAATCGCCGCGCCAATCACACAACCTTGAACGACATCTCCAAGTACTAAGCCTACCAATGTTCCACAAATCAACGGACGGGCTAATATTGTACTTCCTAACAATGTAAGCCAAGGTGTCCCATTAATACTCAGATAATAAATCAAACCAATCAACAAAGCTTGAAAGACATTAATTTCCATTTTTTTCGCTCCTCTTTATAAGTATTGTTCGATATTCGCACTCTTTTCTTCTGGAATTACTTGAACATATACAGAAGTTCCACCTAGCATAATTTGCTTGAAACACGCGCGCTCTTCATCACTGACAGAAATATTGCGATATAATTGCGTGCGGTCTTTTCGTGCACCCATTCCACCAACGTTTAATTCTTCGATCTTCACACCGCCATCAATAACATTTTTAATCACCTTTGGATTCTTCGCTAAAACGATCAACTTATTTCCATCCGCTTCCTGTGTCAGATAATTGATTGCTTCTTCTTCGGACATGATTAATACCTTGATTCCCGCAGGAGCTGATGAAGTCATGATCATCTTCAAAAAATCATCCTGT
Source organism: Enterococcus hulanensis (assembly GCF_005405485.1). GTDB lineage: Bacteria > Bacillota > Bacilli > Lactobacillales > Enterococcaceae > Enterococcus_A > Enterococcus_A hulanensis. The sequence goes on from NZ_BJED01000014.1 coordinate 22,689, forward strand.
GCTACTTCATTATCAATAATAACGATTTCATTTGCTTTTGTTTCATGAACCCATGCAGTCATAACTTGACCATGGATCAAGCGATCGTCGATTCGAGTAAATACAATATTTCTCATTATGCTTCCTCCTCAGTAAATGTTTTTGCTTCTGTAAATAGCTCTTTGATTCCCTGTTTTCCTGTATCCATCACATGTTCGCTTAATTCTTCTAATCCCATCGTTTCTCTAAGCAGGACACTTTCGATAAACATTGAAAAATTGATTCCTGAAACAGAACGATAGAATGTATTTGGCAGTTTCTTCACACAATATGCCGTTGCCTTAAATGGACTGGCACCATATAAATCAGAAAAAACCAGCACACCATCACCATCGTCCAGTTCCTTGATCTTTTCCGCCGTTTGGTCGTAAAACTCATCAATATTGTTGCCTTCATACAGCCCTAAGTAATCCACTTTCTCATTTGTTCCAACGATCATTTTTCCACTTTCTACTACTCCTTGAGAAAGATTTCCGTGGCTTAACACTAAAATCCCAATCATACTCTCACCTCTTTACAAAATTCTTCTTACACCTTTACTAAAGCAAGAGCCGTGCCAACTTTTTCGCACACATCTTTTTCCAGCTACAGCAAGCGTTTCCAAATATTCGATCCACGATGTGTAACAGATTTTGTCACACATTAGGATTTTTTTCATGTGTGCGTAACCAAAAAAATATCTGTCACACATGATGTGTGACAGATATTAGATAAAGGGACGAATAATTTTGGTTACATATAGGATTTCACTAGCAGAAAGCTCTGCACCATAAGTTCTTTCTAGTATATTGAGCTCTTTAGCAACAAGTTGATATAGCTCATCTTTCTCTTCTTCCTCCACTTCGAACTGCAGTCCTTCTTTTCGGATCGCCCTCTCGATCATTCCTAAACAGTGAAAATAGAATTTGATGACTAAGGTGTCAATAATCTCAAATTTGAATTGTTTTGATAACGAAATAAGAATCTCATCAAGAATTTCTGTCGCACCATAAACGTTTAAGAAAATGACGCTCTTTTCCAAAGAATGGTAAAACAAATGGTCTTTGTTTTTAATCAGCCTACGACTGGAGTAATCAAAGATGTTCGTATTTTTTCGATTGGCAGTATAATAATTTGCTTCCTCCAAAAGCTCATTGACTAGTTGCTGCAAACCCATATTGGCAAACAAGGCTTTTCTAGTCGCCTCGATAATGATTGGCGACGTAACATTATCAATAATCATCGTATCGATGCCCGTATCTTTTATTATCTTGGCCGGAAAAGTTGCTAATGAACCCATGTCGGCTAAAAGAAGAACACCAGAACCTTGATCCAGCGTTTTGACTACAGCAACTGCCTTTTGATACACGTTTTCCACTGAATCATCTAGCGGCATATCAACACCCACCGCATGATTGATCCCTAATAAATCATTTACCATTTTAGCCAAATTCGTTGCGACACCAATTCCATGCATTAAAATTAATATTCCAATTGGATTTTTCCGTACATCCTTATAGATTGTATCTAAAAACAGCTCAATAATATCTTGCTCTTCTGCTGGGACTTCAATATTCATTTGTTTGTTCACTTCAGCAATCAGTTTATCGGCATATTTTCTTAACGGAGAACCAGAGACCTTCTCGACAACCTTCGTTGCACGATAGGAAATCGTACTCGTTTGAAGCTTCAATACCAAAGCTTCGATGTGAAGGGCTAAGTTATAAGTAACATGGGGATCACACTCAACTTCTAGCTCATTAGATATTTCTTGAATTACTTTGTCTACGATTTCTAATACTTCTATGGAGACTAGCTTTTCAATACCTTTATTTCGCGGTCTTTCGATGATTTCGGGCTTCAAATCTACGGCAAAAAAATCATCCAAAAAATAAGTGATCTTTTGTTGGATTTCTTTTATTGAACGGCCTTCTCTTAGAAGTGTAGAGTACTTTTCTAGAATCGACTTATAGAAGGAACTTTCATTGCCGGTGACGACTGCATAGTTAATTTCTTGCTGCTGATTCTCTTGTTTTTTCTTACCTTGATAATAAATACTGTCTCTAAATAACTCATTTCTCTTATTCTTTTCATTTTCCTGCAGTACGCGTTCGATTTCTATATCTTCGCCAGTGATTTCGATTCTTTCCTGCTTTTTAATCATCGCTTGGGCAAATTCCTTGGCGCAAAAGATTTGAATATCATTTTTCAACTGTCCAATATTTCCTAGACAATGATAAGTCGATAAATATTCTAATACATTCGCTTTGACTAGAATTTCAAGATCGATTTTTTCGGATTCTAAACAAAAGAAATAGTCAATCAACTGTAGGCGTTCTTGCGTACTTCGATCCTTTAAATCCGGTAAAGTCAGAACCATAGGAAAGCGTCGCTTAAACGTTTGAAGAAGTGAACTCTCGATATTTTCAGTAGTTGCACAAATTATCAATACATCTACTTCTCGAGCAACACTTTCAGTTTCTCCCAACCTGCGGTATTTCCGCGTATCGATGATCGTAAAAAGCATTTCTTGTCCTTCTGGGGGAAGTCGATGGATTTCATCTAAAAATAGAACACCATGATTCGCCTGTTCGATCATTCCGGATTTATCAGCTTCTGCACCGGTAAACGCACCTTTCACATAACCAAAAAGAACTGATAATAATAATTGCGGATTATTGGAATAGTCTGAACAATTAAAATGAAGAAATGGACTTTTGTCATTAAAACGACCAATTTCTTGACCATACTGAAACATGATTTTTGCAAAAGTTGTTTTACCAACTCCAGTAGAACCAAGAATGATTGTATGTAATCCGTTTGGCGGATACATGATAGCAGCTTTTGCAAGGTTGGTATGTACCTCCATACTCCCTTTTGCTCCGATAAAATCGGAAAATATACTTGTCTCTTTAATTTCTTTTGATGCTTGTTCACTTTTTTTCGTTGGGATTGATGCTGGTTCAATTGCAGTATTTTCACCAAGATAATAGTACTTGACTGGTTTTCCCTTCAATTTCCCCAGTCTTTTCTCTCGAACCAACGCATTCAACTCGCGACTCGCAGCCGTTCTACTAAGAGCTAGATTTTCACTGACATCGAGTGTCGTAACTTCTAAATCAGACTGCTTTGCAGAACCTAACGCCTTTCTTTCCCGTACAAAAGCTAGTATTTCCTCTTTCCTACTCACAACTCCACGTCCTTCCGAAGAGAATGTATTCTATGTCAGATTATATTTTAATTAGAACATAAGTCAAACGCCTAAAATACATTTTTTCAGGAAAAGAAAAACTATGTAAGCAAACACTTTCCTAGGAAAAGCAGGTACTTACACAGTTAATATTGCACTCTCAAAAGACATGCTGAAAAGCACGTCTTTTTTACTTTGTTAAATCTATGCACCTATCTTTTTTTCTACAATCGCATCAGTAAGTGTTTTTGAAAAATTCAAGTGTAACTCCTTACCTAACTTGTCAGCCCATTTAGGAATGGTCAAAGTTTTCTTTATAGGCTCATTAGCACTTAAATATTCATCTAATTCAACACTCACCATTGAGATAAATGACTTTGCAGCATTAAAAGTAAATTTAAAATCATCATCATCTTGAAACGGTCTATTTTTTACCAAACTAAGAGAATTTATGTCAGAAGGTTCAGCAATAGAACGCTCATTTTCAATATCATCTGCCAAGCGAATGCCTAATAAATCAGAAGCCATAAAGATAGAATCTGAAATATCACGTCCTTGCGTCATCGCGTCCAAATCAGGAATATAAACTTGATAACTTGCTTCTAAACCGTCACTATCATCAAAAAAGAATAAAGCTGGATAACTAACTAACATTTCAATGCCCCCTTTCAAAATTCGGAGCTAGCTACAGTAAGCCAGCATCCTTTAAAATACTCCGCTCAGTTCCTTTTTTTAATTCACCATGCGGAACAATCAATGGTCTTGTTAATCCCTCTTGTGTCATTTTTATGTGAGAACCTTTCCCACCCTCAGTTTTTTCAAACCCATGACTTTGAAGTAACTTCACCATCTCTCTTTGTGTCATTGGCATTGTGCATCATACCTCCTGACAACAAAAAGTATAACACGTGTTACACGTATAGTCGATAGTTTCATACGTGTAATACGTGCTAAATTTAAGAATTACTCAAAACCCTATCACTTCCTCCTAGACTAATAGATAAAATTCCCACGTAATCATTTCAGCTTTGTTTATAAGGAAAGACGTCTTCTAAGGAGAGCTGCTGACTAGCAAACACGCTAGTCGTCATCGCTGTGACTAACTCAGCTAATTTATCGGGCGGCTGCAGCGGTTTTTCATTCAGCCAAGCCATCACCACTCCGATATGGGCATTCACAACATAATTACTCAATACCTGACTCAGCGTTTGATCGCTTGTTTTACTATAAATAAAATTGCGATAGACATCGATCCCGATTTGGTTCATTTTATAATGAAATTGCGGCCACATTGAGCTATTGTTAAAGGTTTTAAAGTAAATAGCATGATCATAAATATAGGTGAAATAATGGTGATAAAACTCTAGCGGACTGTTGGCGGTATATTTTGCGACCCCGGACAATCCTTTCATGTGATAATCCAAGACCCATTGGAAAAACTCTTCTTTTGTCTCAAACAAACGATAAAACGTCGAACGACTCACTTCTGCCTTGCGAATCAATTCAGAAACTTTGATTTCTTCTACGGATTTAAACGTTAAAAAATAGGCAAATGCTTCCAGCAAGCTTTGTTTACTCCCAGATAATTTTTCCATAAATGAAACAGAATTAGAAATTCTGTACCTCCTTTTTTCCTCTGACCTCTCTTAAAATAAAGGTACATTAATGAAAGAGGGAATACAAATGTTTAACAAAATCGATTTTCATACCCACTTCATTCCTAGAGCTTATGAAGCTTACTTGGAAAAATACTATGCTGGCAAAGCAGACGGCGTAGCTACTCCCCATTGGTCAGTAGAAGATCATTTGCAATTAATGAAGGATAATCAGACCACTCATTCAGTTCTTTCCTTATCCAGTCCACATCCGAGTCTCGGAACAGCGGAAGAAACAAAAGAATTGATCCAGAATATAAATCAAGAGGCGGAAAAAATCTGCCAAGCTTATCCAGAAAAATTTTCTTTTTGTGCCAGCCTTCCTTTACCTTCAATTGAAGACTGCCTAGAAAGCATCGATCGTTTCGCTGATACTGCATTTGGTTTTTCATTTCCGACGAATTGCCAGGGGCTTTATCTTGGCGATGAAAAACTAGAGCCCTTGATGTCCGAATTAAACAAGCGGCAAGCAAAAATTATGATCCACCCAACTGAGCCTCATAAACAGACGATTCATGCTGGTGAGCTGGTGAAGACACCTTTAATGGAATTCTTCTTTGATACAACTCGGGCAATCGTAAATTTGGCGCAAAACCAAGTCTTTTCTCGTTATCCAAAAATCACTTGGATTCTTCCCCACGCAGGCGCCCTGCTGCCGATCATCGCCCAACGAATCAGCGAAGGAAATAAATTCTTAGCCGATCCTGATACACCCAAACCTGATGATCTGTTAGCTGTCTTAGCGCAAAAAAATCTTTATTTTGATTTAGCGGGAATGGTCTTGCCTTATCAATTGCCGACCTTATTACAAATCATTGACACCGAACAATTACTATATGGTGGTGATTTCCCTTATACACCCGCCAAAGCTGTGCAAAATTATGCTAGAAAAATCGAAGAAACCGATTTGTTTTCTCAACTAGAAAAGCAAAAGCTTTTTTATGACAACGGTCAAAAACTTTTACAAAAATAATTTCTTTAAGGAGCGAATACAAATGACCTATCAACAACCGCGTTTAGATCATGAAAGTGAATCTTATAAAACCGCAGCACAAGCAGAAAAAGAACTATTAGCCGTTTACGGCTTAACGGAAAAGGAGCATTGGTTTACTGAGCAAAAGGAAAACCTGCGTATTCGCGTATCTGAAATTGGCGAAGGCACTCCAGTCCTAGTGGTACCGGGAAATACTGGCGATATGTTTCCCTTCACGCCCTTACTGGCACAAATGAAGGACAATAAATTCTTCCTATTTAATCGTCCCGGCGGCGGGCTCAGTGATGGAATGAATCATGAAAAAGTCGCGATTCGACCATTTATCATCGATTTGTTTGATCAGCTGCTGGCGGAGCTGCGCTTGGAAAAAGTGACCATTATGGCTCATTCAATGGGCTGTCATTGGTCATTATGGTATGCTATGGCTCGACCTGAACGGGTGGAAAAGCTGGTGCTGATCGGAAATCCGGGCCGCGTAATGCTGGGCAAAACACCTCTTCCGCTTAAAATGATGGTAAAACCAGTCATTGGTGAACACGCAGTGAAAAAGATGGTGCCAAAGGATTATGACCATGCCTTAAATGGCTTAAAGATGATGGGGACCAATGAAGACGTTTTGGCTAACATGCCAAATGAGTTTCGCGAATGCTACTATCGTTTCCAAAATCTGCCAAACTATCAAGAATCGACCCTTTCTTTACTCCGGGCCTTTAACGCCAATGACCAAAATGAAATCAAAGCGGCTGAACTTTCTGCGTTAAACTTCCCAGTGGAAATGATCTGGGGCGCAAAGGATACGTTCGCCTCTGTTGAGAAAGGACAAGAAATCGCTGCGGCTTTTCCAAATTGTCAGTTTAAATTGATCGAAGACGCTGGACATATGCCGTGGATCGATCAGCCTGTGATTTGCGCTAGATTAATTTCACAGTTCATTAATTAGCAGCTTTTTCAATACAAAAAAGTCAGCGAGTTATTTTCGCTGACTTTTCTTCTATTACTATATTATTTTACAAACATCGCATCACCGAAGCTAAAGAAGCGATAACGTTCTTCAATCGCATGGTGATATGCCGCTAATGTTTTTTCACGGCCGGCAAATGCACTCACTAACATCACTAAAGTGGATTTTGGCAAATGGAAGTTCGTCGAAAATGCTTGAACGATCTTAAACTCATAGCCCGGTGTGATGAAGATATCCGTCCAGCCGCTATCCGCTTTGATCTTCCCATTGAATTTCGTACCGATGGTTTCCAGTGTGCGGATCGACGTTGTTCCAACGGCGATAATCTTTCCGCCATTGTCACGAACCTCATTCAGCTCAGCAGCCGCTTCTTCTGTTAAACGATAAAATTCACTGTGCATTTGATGCTCCGCGATATTATCCACACTCACGGGACGGAAAGTTCCCAGTCCAACATGCAAGGTTAAGTAGACTAGTCTTACGCCCTTTGCGGCGATTTTTTCTAATAGTTCTGGTGTGAAGTGCAACCCAGCAGTCGGTGCTGCGGCCGAACCGTTTTCCTTGGCATAAACGGTTTGATAACGTTCTGGGTCTTCCAGACGTTCTTTGATGTATGGCGGCAGCGGCATTTCGCCTAATGATTCTAGATTTTCTAAAAATATTCCTTCATATGAAAATTCTACGATTCGCCCACCGTGTTCCAGCTCTTTTTTCACTTCTGCTCGTAAACGACCGTCGCCAAAAACGATTTGAGTCCCGACTTTTGCGCGGCGTGCGGGTTTAATCAAGGTTTCCCATTCGTCTTTCTGCGTATTGTTTAGCAATAATACTTCTAAATGCCCCCCGGTTTCTGGCTTCTCACCATATAAACGAGCCGGCAACACCCGAGTATCATTCATCACCAAGGCGTCTCCTGAGTTTAATTCATCAATAATCTCATCAAAATGTTTATCCGCGATCTGACCAGTTTCCCGATCTAAAACTAATAAGCGCGAACTATCACGTTTTTCTAGAGGGGTTTGGGCAATTAATTCTTCAGGTAAATCAAAATCAAAATCTTCTGTGGTTAACATAGCTTCTCCTCTTTTCCTCGGCTATTTTATCATGGGTAACATACAAAGAAAAGTCTCTTGCAGTTTGGTTCGGCTCGCCGTTAAATTAGAAAAGCTCTCATTTTCAGGAAAATTTTCCTTTAAATTTAATATTTCGTTTTTTTTAAATCCTCTTTAACTATGCTTATGATAAAAAATGATTGTCTTCCAAAAATCATAAAGGTTATTTTATAATCTCCAAAAAAGGATGTTATCACCTTGAAAACAGTCCCAAATGAGCCGGTCATTTGCTTTTTTATCCGCTTTTGTAGCATACTGAAATTATAAGTCTGTTAAATTTTTTATATTTAAGATACTAAATTCTCTTTGATTAATTACTTCAACGGGAAATTTCTTGTTTAAAAATTTGAACAGACAAAACAGGAATAGGAGTGTAAAAATGATTGAGTTTGACCACGTTTCTAAGATATACAATGGAAACAAAGTAGCAGTTGAAGACATCAACCTCTCTTTTGATAAAGGAGAATTCATTTGTTTGATTGGTACCAGCGGCAGCGGAAAAACCACGACGATGCGCATGATCAATCGGATGATCGATCCGACAAAAGGAACGATCAAAATCAATGGTGAAGATATCCAAAAGAAAAATCCGGTTGAGTTACGCCGTCAGATCGGTTACGTGATTCAAAATATCGGCCTAATGCCCCATATGACAATCCGCGACAATATTACTCTTGTCCAACGATTATTAAAGGTAGACAAGGCAGAGCAAAACAAGACAGCAGAAAAAATGATTGATTTAGTCGAGTTGCCTCGCGATATGCTAGATCGCTATCCCCATGAATTATCTGGTGGACAGCAGCAGCGGATCGGGGTTGTTCGTGCGCTTGCAGCCGACCAAGATGTCATTTTGATGGATGAACCCTTTGGCGCTCTTGACCCGATCACCCGTGATTCTTTACAGGACCTTGTGAAAGACCTGCAAGAACGTTTAGGTAAAACCATCGTTTTCGTTACTCACGATATGGATGAAGCCTTGAAGTTAGCTAGCCGGATCGCCATCATGGATAACGGAAAAGTGATCCAATTTGATACACCGGAAAACATTTTACAAAAACCAGCAAACGAATTCGTCGAAGAGCTTTTAGGCGAGGACCGTCTATTACAGGCAAAACCTGATACGACAACCGTTGGCGAAATCATGATGCATACTGCCGTTTCCATTACACCAGAAAAGAGTCTGCAAAACGCGATTCGTCTGATGCGTGAAAAACGGGTGGATACATTATTGGTCGTAGATGAAGAAAAAATCCTAAAAGGATTTGTGGATGTGGAAACAATTGACCGGGAACGTCGTCATGGCAAAGCTACTAGTATCGGCGATATCATCAATCCGAACGTTTTCTACGTGAAAGAAGCTGCGTTAGTGCGCGATAGTTTGCAGCGCATTCTAAAACGCGGCGTAAAATATGTTCCCGTAGTGGACGACAGCAAGCATCTGGTCGGCATCTTAACCAGAGTGTCCTTAGTAGATATCATCTATGATGTCCTTTGGGGCGAAGAAGATACTTTTGGCGATGCGGCTGAAAGCATCACCAGCGAGGAGGCGTAATCATGCAAGCATTCATCAATGAATATGGTGGGCAAATGCTGACAAAGAGCGCTGAACATTTGTATATCTCCGCCATCGCTCTAGGCCTTGGTATCTTAGTCGCTGTCCCTTTAGGAATCTTATTGACTCGGCTGCCAAAAATCGCGAACTTTGTGATCGGGATCGCTAGCGTTTTACAAACTGTCCCTTCGCTTGCTTTATTGGCCTTAATGATTCCCTTTTTTGGCGTCGGAAAATTACCGGCAGTCGTTGCCCTTTTTATCTATTCGCTCTTACCGATTTTACGAAACACCTTTATCGGAATGAAGAATGTCGATCGCAATTATCGTGATGTGGCTAAGGGGATGGGGATGACGAACTTACAGTCGATTTTCTCCGTTGAACTACCAATCGCAATCCCGACTATTATGGCTGGGATTCGTCTAGCTGCCGTTTATGTTATCGCTTGGGCTACACTAGCTGCCTACATCGGTGCAGGCGGTTTAGGAGATTTGATTTTCAGCGGTTTGAACAACTTCCAACCGCCTTTGATTATCGCTGGGACCGTACCAGTCATTTTGATGGCACTGATCGTGGACCTATTATTAGGTTTCTTAGAAGATCGCATGACTCCAGCAGCATTAAAGGAGGAGAAGTAAAGAATGAAAAAACTAAAAATAGTTGCTTTACTCGGACTTTCCCTGCTTCTGCTTAGCAGCTGCTCATTTCCTGGTTTAGCCTCTAACGATAGCGAAGATACGATCGGGATCACTGGCGGAATTACTTCTGAAGCGCAGATTTTGGCTAGTTTAGCCTCTGGCATGATCAAGCATTATACCGATCTGGACACGACGATCATTAATAACTTAGCGACAACAACGATCAATCATCAGGCGATGATGAACAATGATGCCTCCATCTCGGCTGCACGTTATACCGGAACTGATTTGACGACTACTTTAGGTTTGCCGGCGGAAAAAGATCCGAAAAAAGCCTTCAATACGGTGCAAACTGAATTTGAGAAACGCTATCACCAAACTTGGTTCACTTCTTACGGTTTTGACAATACGTATGTGTTTCTTGTTCGTAAAGACACCGCAGAAAAATATAATCTGAAAAAAGTCAGCGATTTGAAAAAACATGCTGGTGAATTAAAAGCTGGAGTCGATACCGCTTGGATCACTCGTGAAGGCGACGGGTATGACGGCTTCAAAAATGCTTACGGCTTTGAATTTTCTTCAATCTTACCCATGCAGATCGGGCTCGTTTACGATGCCGTCGATGCGGGTAAGATGGATATCGTTTTAGGCTATTCAACAGATGGTCGGATCGCCAGCTATGATCTTGTGATGCTGGAGGATGATTTGCACTTCTTCCCGCCTTACGATGCTGCTGCAGTTGCCACTGATGAGGTCTTGAAGAAAAATCCGAAGATCCGCACCGCTTTAAAACGTTTAGAAGGAACCATCACGACCAAAGAAATGCAAAAATTGAACTATCGTGCCGATAACGATTTAGTAGAGCCTTCTGTGGTCGCAGAAGATTTCTTGAAGCAGCACAATTATTTCGAAAAGGAGTGAGGCAAAAATGGAAAACATGAATACCCTTCAACAATTCATCACCTATTTCCAAACCAACGGTGCCTACGTTTTCAGTCAGTTTGTGCGTCACTTCCTGATTTCGATTTATGGGGTGCTGTTTGCATCAATCGTGGGGATTCCAATCGGGATCTTCATTTCAAAGCATTATAAATTAGCTAACTGGGTGATCCGAATCGCCAATGTCATTCAGACGATTCCTTCACTAGCCATGATCTCGATTTTAATGATCGGTTTAGGCTTAGGGGTCAACGTCGTCATTTTGACCGTCTTCCTATATTCATTACTGCCGATCATCAAAAATACTTACACCGGCATGCGTCAAGTCGATAAAAATGCGCTGGATGTCGGAACTGGAATGGGGATGACATCGTGGCAGCGGCTTTATATGATTGAACTGCCGCTTTCGGTCTCTGTTATTATGGCGGGGATTCGTAATGCGCTAGTTGTCGCAATTGGGATAACTGCCATCGGTGCTTTCGTCGGAGCCGGCGGTCTGGGGGATATCATTATCCGCGGAACCAATGCCACAGACGGGACTTCCTTGATTTTAGCCGGTGCATTGCCAACAGCTTTAATGGCGATCATGACCGACTGGATTCTAGGAATCGTAGAACGGAAATTAGACCCCGCGACAAAGACAAGTAAATAGAAAAAAGCAATGCTGTTAGAAGTTTTCCCTTCAAACAGCATTGCTTTTTTTCATTTAACTATTCAACAATTCATACCCAACTTCTTCATCGCAAATCAGGACGTTGATCAATTTCCCATTGATTGCTCCCAAGGTTGCCGTCGCTCGCTTCTTCGAGCAGACCGCCCCAATACTGATGGGCGCTAATCGTAGAGAATCCAGCCCGCTGGAAATCGGAAATTGATTGCGGTATTGAATTTCTTTTCCGTTGATATCAAAAGCACGTCCGATCATCGTTCCCACCGCACCTTCAGCGACTAGATCATTCAGATCGCGATTGTCTAAGATACCTGAGGAGACCAACGTGTTGCGGGTCGTCTCAATATTTCCGATCCCGCTAAAGGCCACATCGATTTTCCGGCCGAGGGAAATATTCAAATCAATTTGCGGCTGCGCCAATAATTCTTCCTGTAATTTCCGCGAATTAACAAAGGCCGGAGCGTTGAAAAATTCGTGGCGGCCATCTAATTTCTGCGCCAAGCGGAAAACCAGCTCGTTGCCATCCATGACAGTCCGATTGGGACCTAAACTACCGGTTAATTGGACCACATGAACATTCTTCAAATCATGAGCCGGGAAGTTTTTCACCATTTTTTCGACGGTCACTCCCCATGAGATCCCCAGCAGCCGATCATTCGCCAATACACCGCTGATATAATCTGCCGAAGCCTTCCCCACGTTGTTTAAATCATAGTCATATTCGCCTAAGCCCTTGACCACAATGACTTCTAATAAATCAAACTTTTCCTTTAACTGCATCATCAGGGTGTTGTTCCGTTCGAAAGGCGCTTCGATCGAGATTTTAACAATTTGTTTTTCCCGTGCTTCTTCCAGCATTCTGGAAATGGATGGACGTGATACCCCAATTATTTTCGCAATATCATTTTGGTTCATCCTATCTAAATAATACAGTTCTGCTACTTTTAATAATGTAGAAATATCATTCGCCATTTTTTCCTCCTAGTTCAAATACCGGTCGAGCATCCTCTAATCATGTAATAAAATCGTCGATCATTTCCAACGCTTTTACTACGCCGTCTTCATCATTTGTTGGACAATGCCATTTAGCTGCCTGCTTTAATTCAGGTGTAGCATTTCCCATCGCGATCGATTGCGAAAATCTTTCGAACATCGAGAGATCATTTCCATTATCACCAACCACAAACACCTGATCATCAGAAATACCGTAATAATTCGCCAGCTCAGCTAAAGCATTTCCTTTACTAACATTTTTCTTGGCAAATTCGATCATGGTGGGATAGCCCTGAACACATGAATAGTCCTGTGAAAAACGTTGTTCTACCATACTTTTATTCTGTTTAATTATATCGGGGTTATCACAAATAAGCAATTTGGAATATTTATCATTTGAATCAAGTTCGTTCATTGCACAAACCTTTAAATGATTATTCGTCAAAAAGCAAAATTCCAATGTTCCAACATTGATCATTGGGAAGGTAGTGGTCGCCCCCTGATCATTCACCGCAATACAGGATAAGCCATTCTCACGACAAAAAATAGTCAGCTCTCGATAATCTGCAAAATCAAGCAGCTCTTCAGCTAGTTTCTGTCCATGGCCGTTTTGCACCACCGCACCATTGGCGATGACATGATAATCATCGGCAATCCCAGCCGTTTTCGCATGAGGCAAGACGCCTGACATTGGGCGTCCCGAACAAAAGGCAAATCGATATGTATCGCAAGCGGCTCTTCGTTGAATCGCCTCAGCTACTTTTTCAGTTAATTTTCCGGTAGAATCTAGTGCCGTGCCATCAAGATCTAAAGCAATTAAATTCATCAGGATTTCCTTTCAAAAAAAAGACTGGACATTCTTATCCAGCCTTTCAAAATATTATTTTCCCATCTCTTTTAAGGCTTTCAACGCTGCATCTAAAAATGTTTCTTCATCTAATCCAGTCAGCAGCCCAACAGAATTTATTTGCGGAATTCCTTCTGCGTCTGCTGGATCAATCGGACTAGTGAAAGCGACTAAATCAATATCGCCATTTGCGACTGCCCCTTTGACCATTCCAGGATTGACCTCTTGGATCTCTACTTCATACCCGTGTTCTTCTAACAATTCTATGATCCGTTCGCCAACCATAGCCGAACTAACTGTACCTGAGCCGCATACAGATAAAACTTTTATTTCTGTCATCGCTATCCCTCCTATTTTAAATAATCTACTGTGTGCTTTTTTTCATTATAGTATAACGCTTACAGCAAATGTTGCTTTTTAGAATTTAATTTTGCTGGTCACCGCTAAAACTTCCTCTGGTGTCTTAGCTGAGCCGATCGCATCCAAGTCTTCTCTGTTTTTAAAAACACTCATTAATTGCCGCAGCAAAGCCAGCTGCTTCTTCGGATGTTCCATCGCCAGCGGGAAAAAGATATTGCTTTGCAGCTTGATATCGGGACTTCCCATCATAGAAACCTCGATTGGCTCCTTTGTAACAACGACACCCATCCCTGGTCGCAAAACATGTTCAGGATCAGTATGAGGAATCGCGATATTATGACCATCCGCCGCTAAGCCAGTCGGAAATACTTTTTCTCTGGCAATCACTGCATCTACATAGGATGGTTTGACGATCTGCGCCTTTTCAAACTCAGCACCGATCAACTGAATAACTTCTTCAAAGGAATGAATATCCTGATCGAGTAAAATACAATTTCTTTCAACGAGATTTTTTTCTTCCATCGCTGCACCTCACCTTATTCTTTGTTCGGCTGTAAAACAACTTTGATTTCATCGCCAGCCATCACTTGTTCAATCGCTTCTTCCCATTTATCTAATGGATAGATTTTGGTAATCAAACGCTCCGCGTCGATCTTGCCTTGCCTCATCAACTCTAAAGTCAAATGCCAAGTAGAAGGTTTTTGCGACCGTGAGCCAATGACATTCATTTCTCTTTGAACGATCGAATTCATGTCTAGTTCGTTTAAACTTTTGGCAAAGACACCCATTTGTACCAGCGTTCCTTTTTGTTTTAAATAATCAAAGATTTTTTTGATCGCCGGCGCCGCACCTGAGCATTCAAAGCAATAATCTGCGCCTTTTCCGTTGGTAAATTCTTTGATGAGCGCTGTTGCATCTTCTTTCAGCGAATCAATTACCATATCTGCACCTAACTCTTTAGCCGTTTTCAGACGCTCCGCATCTTGAGTGATCCCTACGACGATTACTTTGGCCTCGACACTTTTTAATACCTGGCTTAAGCATAACCCAATCGGACCAGGCCCGACAATCACTGCCACATCATTTTTTTCGACTTGCGCTTTTTCCAGACTGGCATGAACACCGCAGGCAATCGGTTCCGTGATTGACGCAGCTAACAGACTGATCTTATCATCTAAAATATGAACACTTTCTTCGCGAGTTAGTACATACTCCGCAAAACTGCCATTTACTTGGCTGCCTAAGCCTTTGCGATTCAAGCAAAGGTTGTACTCTTTGTTATGGCAAGATTCGCACTCGCCGCAAGTAGCAAAGGTCGTTTCGCTGGTGACTAATTGACCTTCTTGTACTTCTGTTACCTTTTCTCCCACCGCTTCCACAATTCCGGAAAATTCGTGACCCAATACTAACGGAGTCTTCAAGCGGTCATATTCTCCTTTGAAGCCATGAATATCTGTTCCGCAGATGCCGGTATAGATAACTTTGATCAAAACTTCTTTGTCTTTTGGAACAGGTTTTTCAATCTCCAGCAACTTCATTTTGTTGTAGCCAGGTTCTGTTTTGACTAGCGCCTTCATGCAACCACCTTTTCTTTGGGACCATCATTTTTTTCACCTTCCAAGAAACTCCAAACAGCTTGTTTGTTTTTCTTGAATAAGACATACATCGCTAAGTAAAGCACGACCACGATACCCATCCATAAGAAGTTCCCCGACAAGAATGCTAAGAAAATCAATGCCATTACCGGATTGTATAAAATCCCGAAACTAGTAATCATCATGGCACCCTCAGGAATATTCACACCAACCTGAGCGGCAACTTCTGTAAAGTAAGGAGCAGTTAAAGTACAAACATATAATCCGATCGTAAACCAGATAATACCTGAGATCACGCCTTTGAAGATGTTCCCTTTTGAAATACAAATAATCATTTCTACCATATATGGCAAGGCGATCAAGTCAACCAGCGGCAAGGTTTCGTTGCCTGGCAAGATCATCGCCAACAATACCATGATCGGAATCAAAATCAGACCTGTCATCAACGTTGCCGGTTCGCCATAGCCAACCGCATCATTCACTGAAAGCATCCATTCACGATTCTTTCCGCTGCCTTTTGCCGTTTTCTTACTAGCGTTCGTCAAGCTGGTAAATGCTGAAGCAAAGATACTCGCAACCCGCGGGAAAATCGCCATAACTGCTGATACGGCAAGTCCCATTGTCAGAACACTGCCCCAGCCGTCTAATGTAGTTAACGTATTCAAATTCCCCATGATCCCAATCAGCAAACCAAGAAACAGTCCTAAAGTGACCGGCTCTCCTAAGAAGCCTAATTTCTTCTTCAAGGTTGCCGGGTCCCAATTGATCTTGCCTGCACCTAATTTGTCTAAAATCCAATTCATTATGATCGCATAAGGTACCGAGGTGACGTGGTGGGGTGCCGTCAAGGTCGTTCCTGGTAGATTGTAGTAATTCGCCCAGCGTTTGGCGATCACTTCTCCCAGCAGCATCACGTATAAGTTCTGAACGATCATACAAGCCATCGCTAATGCCATGTTGTCTGTGATCAGATAAATCATTGACCCCCAGACCATGAAGGAATAGTTATTCCACATGTCACTCGGCATAAATACATCGGTCCATTTAATTAAGAATAATGCCACTTGCAGGACCAATCCTACTACTAAGAAAACCACACCTACTTGAGTAGAGTAAGCAATAACGGAAGTCGCCTGCCAACCTGTATCAAATACTGGCAATTTGACACCTGTTTGCTCAACCATATTATTGATAACTGGTGTAACGATTGGAACAAATGAATTAACGATCAAATTGAATCCCGTTAATCCGATCCCAGCATTCAAAGCAGACTGGAAGGCCTTTTTAGGTTTGACCTTTAAAAATAAGGCCACGATGAACAACATCACTGGTACGACGACGGCAGCACCAAATGAACTTAAGATATTTTGTAACAACTCCACAATAATTCCTCCTTTTATTGAACTTTTTTTCACTTGTTAGAACTTATGAAAAGTATCGCATGGGTTTTTCGTTCTGTCAACACTTTTATTGAAAACGATTGCACTGGACTTATATCTATCGTTATTACTATTAAAGGATGAAAAACGACAAAAGATATATTGACATTTGTTCTTTATGATGAAATAATGTAAAAAACAACATTGGAGGTATCGTTATGCTTGAACAATTGAAAGAGACCGTCTGCAAAGACAATAAAGCGCTTCCTAAAAATGGATTGGTTTTATGGACGAGCGGAAATGTCAGTGCAAAAGATCCAGAAACAGAATATGTGGTCATCAAACCCAGCGGAATTCATTTTGATGATTTGACTCCGGACAACATGATCGTTGTAGATTTGGCAGGTAACGTAATCGAAGGAGAACTGACTCCATCTGTCGATACGGAATCGCATCTATATGTATACAATCACTGTCCAGACGTTTTAGGGATTACTCACACACACTCTCCATACGCTACTGCCTTTTCAATCGCCGGAGAATCATTACCTATTTATACAACAACTTCTGCTGCTGTTTTCGGCAGAGAGATTCCTTTATCTGAAGTTGCGGCAGTTGGCGAAAAAGCGATTGGTGCTGAAATCGTACGCTGTTACCAAGAAACGAACTGTCCGGCAATTTTGTTAAAAAATCACGGCGTCTTTACAGTAGGAAAATCCGCTACAAACTCTCTGAAAAACGCGGTCATTCTTGAAGAAACCGCTCAAAGTGTCTATTATGCCAGAACATTGAATGCGAAGCTTGAACCGTTGGAATCCTCATATACTTCTGAGGTATATGATTTTTATCAAAATAATT
Source organism: Enterococcus hulanensis (assembly GCF_005405485.1). Classification (GTDB taxonomy): domain Bacteria; phylum Bacillota; class Bacilli; order Lactobacillales; family Enterococcaceae; genus Enterococcus_A; species Enterococcus_A hulanensis. Next base: position 40,450 of record NZ_BJED01000014.1, read on the forward strand.
ATGGTCAAAAATAAAGACAATAAATCGAAAAAGGAGTTTTATCATGGCAAATAATTATACAATCGCTGATGTAGAAAAAGCTGCAACGAACATTCGCAAACACGTACTAAAACTAACGATCGAAAGAAACGGCTGCTACCTGTCACAGGCTTGTTCTTCCGCAGAGCTTTTCGCGACCCTCTACTTGCGGGTACTAAATTTAAGCGAAAGCAAAGCACCTCGGTTACCGGAAAAATTCCCAGGAACCCCTTCAAAAGACAATATGGATTATATTCAAGGAGCAGCATACCACGGATCATTAAAGGCACCCTATGATCGCTTCTTCGTCTCCCCGGCACACTATGCGGCACCTGTTTATGCGGCATTGATCGAAGCGAACCGCTTAGATGAAAAAGCCTTAGAAATGTTCAATCGCGACGGCTACTCAATGGAAATGATCGGAGCAAATCATACACCCGGATTTGAAAACGCTGCCGGCACATTGGACCAAGCGATCAGCGTCGCTGGCGGAACAGCCCATGCAAGAAAACTGCGTGGCGAAGAAGGTCGCGTGTTTGTCATGATGTCCGACGGCGAGATGCAAGAAGGACAATTATGGGAAGCGCTCCAAGCCGCCGTTTTTTACGAACTAGATAATCTGGTGCTGCTAGTCGATGTCAATGGACAGCAGGTCGAAGGTGAAACGAAAAAAGTTATGAACGTCGAACCATTAGAAAGTCGCTTCACCGCATTCGGTGCAAAAGCCGTTTCAGTAGACGGACACGACATTCAAGCCATCGAAGAAGCTGCTAAACAGGGAGAAAAAAATAAACCATTAGTCATTCTTTGCTACACCGATCCAACTCAAGGAATCCCCTACTTAAACGAAAGAAGACCGATTCTGCATTTTGTTCGTTTAAAACAAGGGGAAGAAATCGAAAAATATACTAAATTCTACAATGAAATGTAATCGAGACTAGGAAGGAGTTTTATTATGAAAATTGAATCGGATGTTCATTCAAAAAATATGATTAAATTTGCTCAGGAAAATGAGGATGTTTTAGTTTTATCTGCCGATCTCGGCACTTCTTGCGAGGTAAAGGAATTTCCAAAAGTCTTCCCTGAAAAATACTTATCCATGGGAATAGCGGAACAAAATATGCTAAGCTGGGCAGCCGGTTTAGCACGGGAAGGCTTCCGACCATTTTTGCACACTTTCGCTGTTTTTCTATATCGCAGACCGTTAGACCAATTAGAAATGTCGATCGCCTACCCTAATCTGCCGGTTTCACTTTTAGGTTTCGTCCCTGGGATCACTACTCCTGGCGGGGTTACCCATCAATCGATTGAAGATGTAGGTATTTTGCGAACGATTCCCAACATGACGATTTTCGATTGCGGGGATGCGACAGATGTGGAATCAGCATTGGAGATCTGCAAGGAAGTAAATGGACCGATCTATGTCCGGATGCTTCGTGGACAAATGCCGCGGCTCTTTTCTCCTGACAAACCAACCGAGTTTAACAAAGGCCGAGTAATTTCTGAAGGCGATGATGTCGCACTATTTTCCAGCAGCATCTGTACCGAAGAAGCGATGCGGGCAACTCAATGGTTAGAAAAACAAGGCGTTTCTGTCCAACACGTTCATATCACGACCCTCAAGCCATTTACTGATCCATTAGTAGTGGAATCTATTCAAAAAGTAAAACACGGAGTAGTGACAATGGAAAACCACGTAACGATCGGCGGCCTAGGCACCGCTGTCGGAGAAGTGATGTTAGAGAATCAGCTCCATAAGCAATTGATTAAAGTCGGAATCAACGACGAATGGACCCATGGTGCTTCAAAACCTTATTTACTGAAAAAATACGGGTTAGATGCTGCTTCGTTAATCAAAGCTGTTGAAAAAATCTTAGACAAAGACCTCGGCTTCAAAGAAGAGGAATTAGAAGATATCCGTTTAGAAGATTACGATCGCGTATAAAACAAAAAGTGATCCTGAGAAAAAATCTCAGGATCATTTTTTTAAATGATAAATTCACTCTCGCCAGTCTTTACATACTCTCTCACCTTTCGCGCTAACAAGAAAGGCGAATTTGGGATCGCATCTACAGTATCTCCCGCAATATGCGAAGTAATAACTAAATTGTCTAAATCCAGCAACGGATCATCCGAATGCATCGGCTCCTGCCACACCACATCGATTGCTGCTCCAGCGATTTTCCGTTTCTTCAACACATCAATAAAAGCCTCTTTATCAAGAATTCCTGGTCGAGCAGTATTAATCAAATAGGCGTTAGGTTTCATCAACTCCAATAATTTCTCATCCACCAGCTTTTCTGTTTCTGGTGTCACCCGCATGTGAAGAGAAACTATATCAGCCTCGGTAAATAATTCCTCCAAAGAAACAAAACGCAGCTCAAGTCCTGAAGCCAGCACCTTCTTTTGATCAATAAACGGATCATAAGCGATGACGTTTACCCCCAGACTGATTAGACGTTGGGCTACCATTTTCCCAATATGACCTAAACCTACCAGTCCAACCGTTTGTTCAGAAAGCGTCGTCCGATATGCGTCATTCGGAAATTTTTTAGGCCACTTGCCCTGCATCACCGCCGCATGGGATAAGGCAATATTTCTAGTCACCGTGTAGATCAAACCTATCGTGTAGTCTGCAACCGGCTCGGCATTTCGAATGATATGAATGACTGGTATATCTTTTTCCCGCGCAGAATCAACAGCGATATGCTCCACCCCGCCGCGACACGTACCGATCAGTTTTAATTTCTCTGCCCTTTCCAGCATTTGTCGTGTTACTGGTGCAAGATGAACGAACAAATACTCTACATCTGCGATTTCTTTCATGATCCCCTCAGGAAGATCTACTGACTCCGGACCATGCTCTTCGATCAATTTCAAGTTTCGTTGAAATTCTTCTGGCGAATCTTCTCCGTGCCATTCTAGCATGACGATCTCTAATGGTTCAGGAAGCCCCATTGACTCAGTCGCTCTTTTCAAAGTATCTACCGCGACAAATGCATCTCCGACGACAACTACTTTACTCATTTCCCCACCTCTTCACTAGTATTAAGATCAGCCTATTGACCATAACTTGGAAATTGTTCATGTACTTTTGCCATATCTGACTGCGCTAGTACCACTGGATTACCTAACAATGACGCTCCCACATGCAGTCCAGCCAATCGTTCAATCTCACTCGCCACCGAAAAAGCCTCCTTGAGCGTCGGACCGCAAGTCAGCAAACCATGATTTGCTAAGAAACAAGCATAGCGGTCTTCCATCGCCTCAAAAGCATATTCTGCTAATTCTTCTGTTCCAAAAGTAGCATATTTAGAGCAGCGAACATCATCTCCGCCTGCAACCGCTATCATATAATTGGTAGCTGGCAGGTCTTTTCGGCAAGTCGCAAGGATCGTGCTAAATGTCGAATGCGCATGTACGACAGCCCGAATCTCTTCTCCACGTTTCTGATAATTGATTAAATGCATCTGCCATTCACTCGACGGCTTACGAGTACCTTCAACAATTTCACCAGCAAGATTCAGCAAGACAATATCGTCTACCGTCATCTCAAAATAATCAATCCCGCTCGGCGTGATAGCCATCAACTGCCTTTCGGGATCATATACACTGATATTCCCGCCAGTGCCAGCCGTTAATCCTGTCGAAATCAACCTTTTGCCATATTCAACCAGCAGCGCTTTTTCTTCTTCCATCATTTAGAAACAGCTCTTTTATGAAATTTTGTTCTTTATAAAGAAATTATTCTCTAGACAGACCCTAACACCTCGACGATAAATAGTCAATCTAGAACTAAAGTTTAATCTATAGAAATTATTCTCTAAAAATAAAAATCAGCGAGCGAATAATCCAATCTCTTCTTTTCCCAAGTGATTGCCCCATGGTATCATTGGTAAAAAGTTATTCACTTGATGACTATCAATAAACTTGGAGAGAAAAAATGAAGGGTCTAGTTTGTAAATATTGCGGCGGGAACCACTTTACTAAAACAGAAGAAGGCTATGAGTGTACCTACTGTCATGCCGTGTATGAATTTGATGATGAAATTGAGCGAAAGAATGTTCAGCGAAAGAAACCACCGATCATGCGGTTGGCTTTGCTGCTTATTTTCGTGATCCTTGTGGTCAGCGGTTTGCTCATAGCAGGTACAAAAGAAAAAACTAGTTCTTCTTTAAGCACGACTAAGGCTAATGGTACGAAAGACACTTATTCAGCCAGCCAATTAAAAAATCCCGAACGAAATGTTCGAATCGCAGAGCTTTCTTTAAATCAAGCCGATATCAAGCAAGCCAAAGCTTCTGTAAAGGAATATGGCGGAGAGAAAACGGAAGCATTCGAAGAACGATTGACGAATGCGCAAAAGGAACATGAATCGTTAAAAAAGAAGAGAACAAAAACGGCCCCAAAAGCAGATATGATTATCGAAAACCCGGATTCTGAATTTGCTGTAACGACCTACTATCGCGAAGCAGGTTTTTTAAGTGCTTATGGACCCGACTTCGATCAATACTCCGCCGCAGATATTTTGCGCATTTGGGGGCAGCCGGATGAAATCATTACCGATTCCCAACAAATCCAAAAAAATATTACGCTGGAATTCGATGAAAATAATAATCCAGTAAGCTACGAAGCCAAAAATCTTAGAGAACAATGGCAGCAAGGCCAAATGACGTGGCGAGAGGTCAGAGCTTTTATTGCACTCATTCAAGATAATTCTTATGCTGGCTATACTAAACAATTCGTTTATGAGAAACAGGGGAAACCCAATGTCTATTTTTCAGAAGATCAAGTAGGTTACGTGACGCCGATAGTGCGCTACGTCTCCTTTAGCCGATTGCCTGAAAAATATCCTCGAGCAGGATTAGGCAAATACCCGGATGACTTCCCTGAAAACTATGGATCGGATGGACTCTATCATGAAAAGTAAGGAATGTATGAATTGCGGCAGCACTAAATTCAATAAAGTGGAAAATGGCTGGAAGTGCGATTATTGCGGCACGCTTTATTTGAATCCGAAAAAAGAAACGGCAACAACAGAAAAAAACACCAGCGAGCAACCTGGTCTTCAAAAGAAAAAGACCCGAATCCTCATTGGTGTTGTACTGGCGATCATTTTTGTTTTGGTCGGCCCGCTGGGATACCTGACCGTTAGTCTCAACAATACAAACACTGCCTATGAACCAATCGAACCTGGAACAGTAGATTCTTCAGAAGAAGAATTTCCCGGTGAATGGAACCAAAGCATCTACGAATCAATAAAAGTAGCCACAGAGAATTATGATGCCGATAATGAAAAGTATTCTTTTACAGGCGGTTCGAGCTATGAGGAACTAGAAAAACTCGTCGGCACTCCAGACACAGTAACTAGTTGGGAAAAAGAAAATTACGGCATGCCGCCAAGATCAATGGCTACTTGGAACAAAACCAAAAATGGTGATTTCACTAGTCATTCGATCACAGTCACTTACGAAAAGAAAACTAAGATGATCACGGACAAAGATCATCATTAATACCCGCTCAGCGTAAAAAAGAACCAAGCATCCAATAGCGATGCTTGGTTCTTTCGTTTATTCAGTTAATTCTTCAAATTGTGAATTATACAATGCGGCATAAAGTCCATTTTGAGCCAGTAATTCTTCGTGGCTACCTTGTTCCTTGATATCCCCGCCTTGCATATAAAGAATCTTATCTGCGTCTTTGATTGTTGATAGACGGTGAGCGATAACGAAGGATGTCCGGCCAGCCATTAAATTATTCATAGCTTCTTGAATCAATCCTTCTGTTCGGGTATCAACAGAAGACGTTGCTTCGTCTAAAATCAAAATCGGTTTGTCTGCTAAAATCGCACGCGCGATCGTCAACAATTGTTTTTGACCTTGTGAGATATTTGAAGATTCTTCATTTAATTCCATGTCATAGCCGCCAGGCAATGTCTTGATGAAGTGATCCACATGAGCGGCTTTCGCTGCTGCATAAACTTCTTCATCCGTAGCGTCTAAACGTCCATAGCGCAGATTGTCCATGATCGTTCCTTTAAACAACCACGTATCCTGCAGGACCATCCCGATATTTTTACGCAAATCGGCACGATTGAAGTCTTTGATATTATGACCATCGATCTTGATTGCACCAGAATTAACATCGTAAAAGCGCATCAACAATTTGACCATTGTTGTTTTACCAGCACCCGTCGGTCCCACGATGGCAACTGTCTGCCCCGGATCAACATGGGAGGTAAAATCTTGGATAACGATCTTATCCGCTGTGTAACCGAATTGAACGTGATCGAAATCAACCATTCCTTCAGCCTTATCAAGTTGAACAGGATTTTCTGCCGTTTGTTCTTCTTCATCTTCTGCTAAGAATTCAAAGACCCGTTCAGCTGCCGCAGCCATTGATTGGAGCATGTTTGATACTTGAGCAAGCTGTGCGATTGGTTGCGTCAAGTTACGTACGTATTGGATGAACGCTTGGATATCTCCGACAGTGATCGTCCCATTATAAGCCATGATCCCACCGGCAATCGCTACACCAACGTAACCTAAGTTACCGACAAAGTTCATGATCGGCTGCATCAAACCAGATAGAAATTGTGATTTCCACGCTGATTTGAACAGAACTTCATTTTGTTCTTTAAATTCTTTCAATGAATTTTCTTCTTCATTGAACAAACGAACGATCGTATACCCGCCGATAGTTTCTTCAACTTTACCATTAATTACACCAAGATATTCTTGTTGTGTCTTAAAGTATTTTTGCGAGTTCTTCACGACGACCATGATCAGCAATAATGATATCGGTACGATTAGGATCGCGATCCCTGTCATTTTTACTGAAATCGAAAGCATCATCACGATGACTCCGATAATCGTAAAGGTCGAAGTAATCAATTGCGTCAAACTTTGGTTCAATGATTGACCCAAAGTATCCACGTCATTGGTGATCCGTGATAGAACTTCACCAGTCGTGCGGCTTTCAAAATAGTTCATTGGCATGCGGTCGATTTTTTCAGAAATCTCTTTTCGCATCCGATACGTGATTTTTTGCGAAATCGTCGACATGATCCAGCCCTGGATGATCCCGAATAAGGAAGCTACCACATACAGGCCTAACATGAAGAGCAGGATGCCGCCGATTTTGTCAAAGTCGATCCCACCGGTTCCCTGATACTTTTTGATCAACCCATTAAATAATTCAGTAATCGCTTTTGATAAGATTTTGGGACCCCAAATATTGAAGATCGTTGAGGCGATCGCAAAAATCATTACAAAGAAAACCGCGATTTTATATGCACCAAGATACGATACTAATTTTTTGATTGTACCTTTGAAGTCTTTGGCTTTTTCTACTGGCGCAGCCATTCCTCGGCCAGGTCCGCCACCACGAGGGCGATTTTGTTTTTGTTCTGCCATTCTTCTCGCTCCTCCTTAATCCGCTTCTTCTATGCCCAATTCAGCATTGCTTAACTGTGACTGAGCAATTTCTTGATAGACCGCTGATGATGCCATCAATTCTTCATGACGTCCTTGAGCAACGACACGGCCTTCATCTAAGACGATGATGTTATCCGCATGCAGGATCGTTGATATTTTTTGCGCCACGATGATTTGAGTCGCATCCTTGATGTTTTCAGCCAATGCTTTACGCAAGGCTACATCGGTTTTGTTATCAAGGGCTGAGAATGAGTCATCAAAGATCAAAATCTTAGGATTCTTCGCTAATGCTCGAGCGATTGATAAACGTTGCTTTTGTCCACCAGAAACATTGGTACCGCCTTGAGAAATCGCACGATCAAAGCCCTGTTCATTCGAATTGATGAATTCAGTTGCCTGTGCGATCTCAGCAGCTTTTTTCATTTGCTCATCTGAGATATCCCCATCGCCAAATTTAATATTTGAAGCAATATCACCAGAGAACAGTACCCCTTTTTGCGGTACAAAGCCCATGATCTCATGCAGCTTATGCATACTCATCTCACGAATATCGATCCCATCGATCGTGATTCTTCCGCCGGTCACATCAAATAGACGCGGAATTAAATTGACGATCGTAGACTTCCCTGAACCTGTCGAACCGATCAAGGCTGTAGTTTCACCCGGCTTGGCTACAAAATTAATATGATGCAGCACATCGGCATCGGCATCGCCATAACGGAATTGAACACCTTCAAATTTCACTTCGCCTTTAAAGTCGTGGTCGTCTTTTGGCTGTTCTGGATCTTTAATGGTTGGTTCTGTGTTCAGCACTTCATCCACACGACCAGCAGCCACATTTGAACGCGGCAAGATGATCGATACCATTGACAGCATCATGAAGGCCATAACGATTTGCATCGTGTATGTGATAAACGCCATCATGTCTCCGACTTGCAACTGACCGCTATCCATATTATGTCCGCCGACCCAAACGATCAAGACAGAGATACCGTTCATTAATAGCATCATGATCGGCATCATTAATGACATCGCCCGGTTAACAAACATTTGTGTTTTCATCAAGTTCGTATTAGCCACATCAAAACGTTCTTCTTCATATTTTTCACGAGAGAACGCACGAATAACTGGCAGACCGGTAATGATCTCACGAGAAACCAAGTTGACCCGGTCAACTAATGTTTGCAGAGCCTTGAATTTAGGCATCGTTGTCAGCAGCAGAGTCACCACTAGGACTAAAACACCTGCTACAGCTACGCCGACGATCCAGCCCATGCCTGTACCTGTTTTATACACGCGATAAACGCCGCCGATACCTAAGATTGGTGCGTATAAAACGATCCGCATGATCATTACGATCCCCATTTGGATTTGTTGGATATCATTGGTATTTCGAGTGATCAATGAAGCTGGCGAGAATTTCTCCATTTCATTGTTTGAAAATTCCAAGGTCCGTTCATATTGACCAACCCGCAGGTTTTTACCCACGGTTGCGGCAACTAATGCAGCGATCAAACCAACGATGATTGCAGCAACTGCTGATACCAAAGTCAGACCGAGCATTTTAGCACCCGTTTTGATCATGTAGTCTGTTTGAATTTTCCCGGTATTGACATCTAAGGCTTTGTATTCCGCTAAGGTCAATTGGATACCCACTGTTTTCAATGAGTCTTCACCCATATCGCCTAAGCTTTCCTTCGTTGCTTTTCGAGCAGCGTCCACTTTTGCGGGCATGGCGTCATTTTTTGCTTTGAGCTCATCTCCAAGCTTCTGCGCTTCCGCACCTTTGGCTTGAGCTTCCGCCGCTAGGCTTTGAGCTTCTGCACCTTTAGCGGCCGCAGTCGCAGCATCCGTTGCAGCAGCAGCTTCTTGTCCGGCAGCTTGCGCTTGTTCGCCCAGTTCTTTGGCTTCTTGTCCCAATGCTTGTGCTTTAGCTGCGTCTTTTGAGATCGCTGTATAGTCATTGATGACTTCTTTGGCTTCTTTTGCATTGCTGGAATCCTTTGATCGAGTAGACGCGATCATCATCATTGGCAGATTAAAGATTTTAGCTAACTTATCTTTTGTCATGCCATCTTGAAGATCTAACTTATAAATTTCAACTTTCTTACCGTCAACGGTTTGAGTTGCTTCCTTATAATTATCTTTGATCGTCTGCTTCTCTTTTTCAGTCATGAAAATCTCGATTCCCTGAAGCGTTGATTTTCTGATTTTATCTGGAGTCGACTGTTCAAGCCCTCCTTGTTGAATACCAACATCGACGATATCCGATGTCAAACTTGGCAAACTAAGATCACTAGATGCTTGTACGATTAAAAGTAAAAATACGGCGATGATCGCATACCAGTATTTACCAAGATATTTAAAAATCTTCACTATTGATCACCTTCCCCTTCCGTGGATAATTTTTGAGAGTAGTTGACAAACTTGGTAGTTAATTCGAGATATTTGTTAGTATCTTCTTCTCCCATAAGTTCAAACACTCGAATAATTTTATTTCGCATCTCCTGCTTTTCAGCTTTGGCTACTTTTTTCCCGCATTCCGTTAAACTGACATTAATTCGACGTCGATCATCAGGATCCATTGTTCGACTAATTAATCCGCGCTTCTCCAAATTTCCCAGCACGGCAGCAATTCGAGCAGTTGACAGATTAAGCGTATCAGCTAATTGTTTCGGGTTCGTAGGTTCGCCTAATCGATCAAGTACTTTGATAACGATATTGGCACCTTTGCTGCTTTTTTCGATCTTACTGAATGCGCCGTGGCGATTTTTGACCATCAGCTGCATCAGCTCACGTTCAGCATCTTCTGCGAATGTCATCAAACTCCTCCTCCTTCTTTTCGAAAAATAATTTCTCTTTCATTAATACCTAATAGTGTTAGTAATTAATGCTGTTTGATATTACATCTAATAGGAATTAAAATCAACCTTTTTTGCTCAAAAAAAGAATGAATACGTTTTAATATTTATAGTCTTTGACTTTTTTTAAAAAAGACACTGACTCCTCAAAAAAGAAGCGCACCTGAACAACGGTACGCTCCTGTTAAAAAAACATGCTATTTCTTCAAATGGTAGTTGTAAGTACTAATGATGATATCATCGCGATAAGACAATCGGAAGCGTAATCGCAGCGCCGTTTGGTTGTGCAATGACCGTTTCCACGTTCTGTTAGGAACAAATTCCGGAATCAAAACAGTCGTAGTATAGTTGTGCTGTTTGGCGTTTTTACTTACACGGTCAACATAACGGCTGACCGGGTTGACGATTGAACGATAAGGTGAGCGAACGACTGAGAAGCGGACATCTGGGAATTTTTCACGGAATTCACGCCGGATCTCCCGTTCCTTCTCTTCGTTTTCCTCCAAGGAAACATGCATCGCAATCACATAATCGCCAATCGAACGAGCATAATTGATTGCCCCAATATTGACTTGCGTCACATTGCCGACTAGTACGATCACGGTGTTTCCGTCGTAATCATGCAATTCTACATCATCCGCCAAACGAAGCTGCTCTGCCACGTTCTTATAATGAGTATGGACTTTATAAAAAGCATAAATCAAAATCGGCATAATAATGAAAAATGGCCAAATGTCTGGCAGACGATAAATAAACAGAATCAGAACGATCGCAAATGAGATCAACGCACCAATGATATTGGCAATAGATTTTCTGATCCAATGCTGTCCTTCTTTACGCCATTTCAAAACCATCCCTGTTTGCGACAAGGTAAATGGAATGAACACACCGACTGAATACAAGGGAATCAAACGTTCCGTCGAACCTTGGAAGATCAAAAGCAAAACGATTGAGCCTAAAGCCAATGTGATGATGCCGTTAGAGTAGCCTAAACGGTCTCCACGGTCTTGATAACGATGGGGCAGGAATTTATCCTTAGCCAAGTTATAAGCCAAGACAGGAAAGGCTGAGAAGCCTGTGTTCGCCGCTACCGCTAAAATCAAAGCTGTTACGAATTGTAAAAGGTAATACATGATGCCTTTGCCAAAGACGGCTTCACCAACTTGTGACAAAACAGTGACTTCAGCCGTTGGAACAATCCCGAACCAATAGTTCAAGAAGGTGATCCCTGTAAAGAAGAACCCAAGAATCAAGCCCATCATCGCTAATGTTCCCGCCGCATTTTTAGCGCGCGGCTTTTTAAAGAAAGGCACGGCATTACTAATAGCTTCCACCCCGGTCAACGAAGAGGAACCAGATGAGAATGCTCGCAGCAACAGTGCGATAGAAATTCCCGGTACCACAGCCCCGACTTGCGCTGTCGCATGCACAGGTGCCGCACCAGAAATGATTTTCACTAAGCCGACAATAATCAAGATCGTAATGACCGCGATAAAGCTGTAAACCGGCACCATCAATAACCCAGCACTTTCACGCAGTCCGCGTAAGTTCATCAGCATCAATAATAAAACAATAATAACGGAAATCAGGACGCGATGATGATACAAAGCAGGGACCGCAGAAGCGATGGCCTCCGCACCGGCCGATACAGATACGGCAACGGTCAGCATGTAATCCACTAAAAGCGAGCCTCCAGCGATCAAGCCGGCGTTCTTCCCTAAGTTCTCACTGCTGACGACATACGCGCCGCCGCCATGAGGATAGGCATGAATAATTTGACGATAAGATAAAATCAATGAAGTCAATAAAACCAATACCACAAATGCGATCGGTAATGAATACCAAATCGCCGCTGCGGATAAGGTAACCAGAACAACGACGATCTGTTCTGTCCCATACGCAACAGAGGATAACGCATCTGAGGACAGCATCGCCAAAGCCGCAAAGCGCGACAGATTTTGATCATCATTTTCAGACGACTTCAGTGGCCGGCCAACCAGCAAGCGTTTAAGATAATCCACTAGACTCACTCCTTTTCATTTTAGAGGAATTAACCTCTTTGTCTTTCTTAATAAACAGCTTTTAAAAAAGACAAACAAGCGAAATATTACTCGCACTCAAACTAAATGTCAATGATTTTTTCAACGATTTTTCGTAACCTAAGTAAAACACGAAAGCAGGCAAAACAACAGCAATACGCTGTCATCTTGCCTGCCTCATTTGCGAGTTCTACTTTTGTAATTTTACGAAAATCCATACTAAAATTATAAGCTAGCTTAATGGAATATTTTACTTTCATGAGCCACTTTTGTAAGCTTCGTCAAATGCGGCTGCAGAAGCGGATATGCCCAAGTTCCTAAGATACCAAATACAATGAACAGTCCGATCATAATAATGATATCGCCGGTCGCGTTAGGCCAGTAGATCCCGCCGGCACTTTCACGCAGCAAGTTGACCGCGTGGGTAAATGGCAGCCACGGATTCACGGCTTGGAAGAACTTGCCCGATACTTGGATCGGATAGTTCCCGCCACCACCAGAAATGGAAAGCACCAGAATAATAATCGCGATTCCTTTCCCGACAGTTCCAAAGAGCGCCACAAGCGTATAAACAATCATCATGAAGGCTAATGCCACTAAGACAGCAAACAATACGCTGTACACTGGATTCTTCACATAAACACCCAACAAGAACATGTTTCCGAGTGTTACGATCAGGGCTTGTCCGACACTTACAACTAAGTACGTCAGCATCCGCGCGCCAAATTGTTCACGTTTTGTGTATTTGCCGCGATCTTTCTTATCCAAGAAAAATTCCGTTGTCGTCACACTTGAGAAGAGTACCGCACCTACCCACAAACACAAGGCTGTGTAAAAAGGCGTACTAGCCGAACCATTATTCGCGATTGGATACATCGTATTGGTTTGCAGTTCTACCGGAGTGGTGAAGAAGTCACTTTCCTTTTGTGCATCCAATTTCAATAATTTCAATACTTGACCGAAGTCGATTGTCTTATCCCCTTGCTGAATTGCGTTCGCCGCTTTTTGAATACCTGCCCGCAAGGTTGGATAATCGTTTTGAATCAAATCCGTCGCAAGATTCAAGGCTTGCTCAACCTCCGGCATTTTATCATTCGCTACTTTCAAGCCGCCGGTCAAATCTTTTTTCACACCTGGCCAATCATTTTGCATGAAGTCCGCAGCCAAGCCTAATTTTTGCTCAACTACCGGCAGCTCATTATTGTACAGATCTGCGCCAGTGTTGATGCCGTTGACAATCTCGTTCATATGTCCATTTAATAGTACATTTGCATCATGGACTTCTTGTCCGATCGCCGGCATTTGTTTTTGGTATTTTTCTAAGAAGGTAATCGCATTGCTGACGGTTCCTTCAGTTGAATTCAATAATGAAGCAAAATCAATTTGCTGCGCTTGGTTCAAGACACCTTGCGCGGTAGTGATCGTGTTGATTAATTTATCAAGGATCGTGCTGACAGTTTGACCTATTTGCTGCGGATCAATACTTCCAACTAAATCAGCAACATGCTTAGCTGCTGTTTGAACTTGTTGTAAGAAAGTTCTCGCTTGATCAATATTGCCGCTTTGGATAGCATTATTTAAATCACCCAATCGACCATTCAGATCGTCTAATGCTTGTTTAGCACTTGCAAGCATTGTTAAAATATTGGCAAGTTTTTGACTAGCGTCAGCATCACCATTTTTATCAGCTAAATCTTTCATGCTTTGAATCAAATTAGAGACCGAATCAATAGCGGCTTGCTGATCTTTATTTCCTTGAATAAAACTATTGATTAATTTCCCTAAATTATCTTTTTCTTCTTGACTTAATTGATTATCTTCCAGAGCGGTTTGCAAAGATGCCGCTAAAGAATCGGTCGTATTCGCAACCTCTCCTATCGATTGCAGCGTAATTTGAACGCTATTTGAAATACTTGGTACGGCTGATTTTAATTGCTCCGCACCATTTTTAGTGGTCGCCGCAAAATCATCTGCCTGATTGCCCAGCTTTTGAATATCCGGCAAGATCGTTTGGACTTGATGAATGATGTTCAAGCCTTGTTTGGCTTCGTTGATGCCGTCGTTCATCGTCTTTTCGATTTGAGCAAAGTCGCTATCGACTTGGGCGATTTGATTACCGGCCTGTTGAATTTCGGGAATTTTTTGTTGTAAGGTCAAAATCACACTGGCTTGCTGTTTGATTTCCGGCATTTTCTGATTCAAGGTGATCAGTTTTTGCCCCATTTCATCGACTTGCGGCAAGTAGGCTTGGATTTCATTGGCCTTGGCTAATTTTTCTTTCAGCTCAGGCAGTTTGCCGTGAACCTCTACGACCTCCTGTGTGTACTTATCGATCTCTCCTAAATTATCATTCGTCGTCAAAATCAAATCTTTGACTTTATTGATGCTGACTAAGTTCTCGTCAATGTTATAGCCAATCTCGTTAAAAACTTTCAGCAATGTTGAGCTGGCAGTTTTAATAAATTCTTGGCTGATCTCCTGCTGGATCGATCCGGCACCTTTATCAGTGATTTTTGGTGCGATCGCGTTGATCTTTTGATTCAAATAATACTCGATCTTTGGTTTTTGGATATCTCCGGATGTGAAACTCAATAAGTCCTTAGAGAATTCTTTGGGTAAATAGATACCCGCATAATACTTTCCGGACTTTACGCCTTCGACGACTTGTTCTTTTGAATCGACAAAGCGCCAGCCTAATTGCTTATTCTTGTGGAGGTTTTTGATTACTTCATTTCCGATCTCGACATCCTTGTCTTGAAACTTCGCGCCGGTATCGGCACTATAAACGGCGATCGGCAATTCGCCGGTATTTGAATATGGGTCCCATAAAGCCTTGATATTGAACCAAGCATAAAGCGATGGGATGATGACCAATGCGGCCATCAGAAAAATGGCGATCGGATTTTTGAAAATTCGACGCCAATCTAATTTGAATAGACTCCATGTGTGTTTAAGAGATTGAAAAACTTTCATTGATTTCACCTACTATTTTTTCTCGCTGAACTAATGTAGCACGGAATTTCGGCTAATTTCAATTCTCGTGAGCAGCTGAAATCACCTTTTTTGACATTCCTAACGATTTGTCACAATTGTATCCCTTTTCACCTATGAAATACTAAAGAAATGCTTAAAGACTAAGGTTCTTTATCCTTATAAAGCGATCTAAAAGTTGATCTGTCAGCGCCTCAAGCTTGTCTAAATCATTTTCTTCCGATAAGTTCAAAATGGGTGTTTCTTCCCAATCTCGCAAACGAATCGGCCGCACAAGATTTCCTTCCTGATGCAGCGTCACTTCTGGATGAGGATTTTTATCGCCGCAGGGTCCCGCGACTAAATAAGCAAATTGATAGCCGTCGTCAACTTCCCGTATACGATAATACCCATCCGACAAGGTCTCTGTTCCGTCAAAATTTGCTTTTATTAATTGCCATTTTTGTTGATTCATTTTATCCCACCTTCTTGATAATGATTTTTCCTGCTGATGGATGACCTTCTAATTTTTCATGACCGACAATCACACTTGCTAAAGTAAAAGGCAATACTTCGGCGATCGTCAGCTGAAGCTTGTCTGTCAACTTGGTCAAAGCAGTTAGAGCCTCAAAATCAGAGTAATCTTTAGATGGACCGAAGGATAGATAATTTCCTGTCTTCTTTTGATCACTTGGCAGATCATTCAAGGCAACGAAATTACCGCCCGCTTTCATAATCTGCATCCCCGCTTCGCCAGCACGCCCGCCCTTCGTCGCGTCGATCACTGTATCGGCCTGATCAGCAAAAAATGATCCTGCATCCTCTACATCATAGGCCGCAAACTGATCGGCTCCTAGCTGCCGGACCAACTCCTTGTTTCGCTTAGAAGCCGAAGCTAAGACCGTTTTTCCTTGCTCTTTTAAATATTGGACCAGCAATGAACCAACTGCTCCAGATGCACCTTGTACCATCACCGTTTCACCGATTTTGTCTCCTAATAAATGCGTCACTAAATTATACGCAGTTAACCACGGCGTGACTGCACCAGCAGCAGCTTCCCAAGTCATGGAGGCAGGTTTTTTCACTATTTTCTTGCCGGGAACCACGACTTCTTCACCATAAGTCCCGCCAACTGCATGAAGGATCACTTCGTCGCCGACCTTTACATGAGTGATCTCACTGCCGACTTCGGTCACGATTCCTGCACCATCATTACCTAGCACATAAGGAAATTTTAGCGTCCGAAAATCACGCATCGCTCCTTGTCGCAAGGCAATATCATAAGGATTGATTGCAAAAGCCTTAAGCTCAACACGCACATGAGTGTCATCAACAGGGCGAGGTTCCGCCTCGATTTCGATCAATACATCTTTCGCTGCTCCATAATCTTTTATCGCAAAACGTTTCATCTTTATACTTCCTCTCTGATAAAAACCATTGGCTGAAATCGAATTCCTGAAACGGTCTCCTCTTCGCCATTTAACTGAAATCCTAATTTTTCATAAGCTGGTACGGCATAAGGTGACGAATTGACGGTCATTCGTTCTGGCGACAACTCTGAAATCATCGCTTGATACATTCTCTTTGCGATTCCTTGACGATGATACGCTTCGTCAACAAAAAGCAGTGCGATATGAGCAGGTAAACGGACAGCTAATATACCTACGATTTGCTGATCGTATTTTCCGCACCAAACCTGAACCTGATTAGCCGACATTTCTTTTTCCAGCTCTTCATCCAAATAGGTCAAAAAATGAGTTACACCTTCGTCAGAATAATCCGGTGCCTCAAAAGTCATGAAGACTTTTTTGATCAATTCTTTCGCTTCAGCTAATTCTGAAAAATCCAACTGTGAAATTTCAAGTGCCATACCACCGCTTCCTTTCCGAGTCCTTTCTTTTCATTGTAGCGATTATTTTGTGCTTGTTCCAACAAAAAGGTGTGCCCCGCTTATGCAGGACACACCTTTTCTTGAATTGCTAATCCAATTCAACTTTTCCGGTATACAGTTGATAATACATTCCATGTTCCGCTAATAGACTTTCGTGGTCTCCTCTTTCAATGATTCGACCATGATCCATTACCATGATAACATCAGAATTTTGAATCGTTGATAACCGATGGGCGATCACAAATACCGTCCGTCCCTCCATCAAGCGATCCATTCCTGATTGAACGATGCTTTCTGTGCGGGTATCGATACTTGAAGTTGCTTCATCCATGATCATAACCGGCGGGTCAGCGATCGCCGCACGAGCAATCGCCAGTAATTGGCGCTGACCTTGCGATAATCCTTCACCATCACCAGTAATTACGGTGTCATATTTTTCTGGCAAATGCTGGATAAAGGTGTCTGCATTCGATAATTTGGCTGCCTGATAGACTTCTTCATCCGTCGCGCTCAGATTTCCGTAACGAATATTTTCTTTAACCGTTCCAGTAAATAAATGAGTGTCTTGCAAAACGATTCCTAAAGAAGTCCGCAGAGAACTCTTTTTGATCTTTTTAACATTGACGCCATCGTAACGAATTTTCCCTTCTTGGATATCGTAAAAACGATTGATCAAATTCGTGATGGTCGTCTTGCCTGCTCCCGTTGCTCCAACAAAAGCCACCTTTTGTCCAGGTTCCGCATAAAGATTGATGTTATGCAGCACCAGCTGGTCGTCGTTATATCCGAAGTTCACATCTTCAAATCGTACATCTCCGGTCAAGCGCACATAAGAGGTCGTTCCATCCTCATGGGGATGTTTCCATGCCCAGATTCCAGTCCGTTCTTTGGTTTCGATTAGTTCGCCGTTGACCTCTTTAACATTGACGAGCGTCACGTAGCCATCATCAACTTCCGATTCTTCATCTAATAATTGGAAGATTCGATCAGCTCCGGCTAAGGCCATAATGACAAAATTGATCTGCTGCGAAATTTGACTAATCGGTCCATTTAATGAGCGGCTCAACTGTAAGAAGGACGCAATCATCCCAACGGTCAAAGCTGAAACACCATAAACCGCGAACAATCCTCCAATAATCGCTACTAACACATATTGGATATTCAGGAGATTCATCATGATCGGCATCAAGGTATTCGCCGTAGCGTTGGCCTTTGAAGCACTTTCTTGCAATTGGTCATTGATAACATCGAATTCCTTCATTGCGTTTTCTTCATGGTTGAAGACCTTTACCACTTTTTGACCGTGCATCATTTCTTCGATATAGCCGTTGACCTTACCAAGCGAATGCTGCTGCTCACCGAAATATCGTCCGCTGCGGTTAGTAATGAAACGAAGCATCACAAACATCAACGAAACTGAAACGATGACAAAGCAAGTCAAAGGGATACTCAAGGAGAACATCGCGATAAAAACTGAGATGAAGGTCACCAGCGCCATCATCAAGTTGGGAATACTCTGCGAGATCATTTGCCGCAATGTATCGGTATCATTGGTAAAGTGGCTCATGATATCGCCATCGGCATTTGAATCAAAATAGCGTAAAGGCAATGTTTCTAAATGAGTAAACATCTGATCACGGATTTTCTTTTGCGTCCCTTCGGATACTTTTACCATGATCAAATTATAAGATAGTGTCCCGATGATCCCGACGACATAGATCAGGGCCATCATCATGATCGCTTTCAGCAACCCCGTAAAATTCGGATTGCTTTGACCAATTAAGGGTGTGATATAGTCATCGATCACGACTTGCAAGAACAGCGAGCCTCGCACGTTAGCAAATGCACTGATCAAAATCATGAAAAAGACAATGACCAGCTGCAGCTTATGCTCTTTCGCCATAATTTTTAATAGTCGCTTAATGGTTTTCATCGGATTGGATTTGGGCATTGTCGCTTTATTCATCATGATCACCAAATCCTTTCTGTTGAGAATCAAAGACTTCTTGATAGATCACATTATTTTCCAGCAGCTCATCGTGTGTTCCGATGCCATCGATTTTCCCATCATCCAACACGATGATTCGATCGGCATCTTGGATCGAACTGATTCGCTGAGAAATAATGAAAGTGGTCGTCCCAGGGATTTCTTTGGCTAAGCCTTCGCGAATCGCGCGATCGGTTTTTGTATCTACGGCACTGGTGGAATCGTCTAAGATCAAAATCTTCGGCTTCTTCAATAATGCACGCGCGATCGTCAATCGTTGCTTCTGTCCGCCGGAAACATTATTCCCGCCTTCAGAGATCATCGTGTCATACTTATTGGGAAACTCTTGGATGAATGAATCTGCCTGTGCGATCGTTGCGGCATGAATCACGTCTTCTTCCGACGCATGTTCATCGCCCCATCGCAGGTTGTCTGTGATAGTTCCGCTGAACAAGACATTGTTTTGCAAAACCATCCCGACTTGATCACGTAACGTTTCCAAGTCATAGCTTCGTACATCATGTCCGCCAACCTTGATCTCACCATGTGTGACATCATAAAGACGCGGAATCAGCTGTACCAGACTGGATTTTGAACTCCCAGTCCCGCCGACGATCCCGATCACTTCACCAGAAGCAATGTTCAAATCAATATTTTCCAATACTAATTTATCCATATCGTCTTTGTAGCTAAAGCAGACATTCTTAAATTCCACTGATCCGTCAGGAACTTCCGTCAACGGATTTTCGCCGTTTTTCAGATCGCTTTCCTCATTAAGCACTTCCGTGATCCGTTCCGCCGATGTGCGGGCGATCATCAATTGGACAAAGGTCATAGACATCATCATCAGACTCATCAAAATCTGCATCGTGTAGTTAAACATGCTGACCAGTTCTCCGGTCGATAGCGTCCCCTTGTTCACGATCACTTCCGCACCTAACCAAGAGAGCAGCAGCATACACGTATAGACTGCTACTTGCAAAAGAGGCATATTGAAGGCAACGATGCGCTGCGCCTTCGTAAAATTGTCAAAAACCTTTTTGGATACACGGCTGAATTTTTCTTCTTCGTGTTCTTCTCTTACATAAGATTTTACGACACGAATCCCTTGCAGATTTTCATGAACCACATTGTTCAATCGATCATACGTCCGAAAAACTTTTTCAAATAGCGGATGGGCAAAACGAATGATCAGCCCAAGTCCCACGATCATAATCGGTACGATCACTAAATAGATCATGGATAATTCCCGATTGATGTGAAACGTCATCACTAAAGAAAAAATCAAAATTAACGGGGAACGCACCAAAATCCGTATCACCATCTGATAGGCATTTTGTACATTGGTCACATCGGTTGTTAAACGAGTAATCAAGCTCGAACTCGAAAAACGATCAATATTCGAGAAAGAAAAGCTTTGGATTCGTTCAAACAGGTTGTGACGCAAATTTTTTGCGAAACCGGCTGAAGCGATTGCAGCGGTTCGTCCGCCTAATGTTCCTGAGCCCAACGCAAATAGCGCGCACAAAAATAATAAACCGCCATAGCGTAAAATCGTATTGGTGTCGCTTTTTTCGATTCCATTGTCGATCAAGCCTGCCATTATCAAGGGCATGATCACATCCATCAATACTTCCCCCATCGTAAACAGCGGGGTCTGCAAGCTCTGCTTCTTATATTCACCGACATTTGCCAGTAATTTTTTTAGCATGTACTCACGTCCTTTCATTTTTTTATTAACGATTGCTTACTATAGTATAGAGACTTTTTCCCAAAAGTTCTAATAAATTTATTCCTTTCCATAAAAAATTTACCAATAGTGTAACGAAATTTTTTAAGAATTAAAACCTAAAAAAGAAGACTCACAACGAGCCTTCTAACGAACTTCTTTGATGAAAGAGCCGATCGATGATAGATCACTCTCCGTCAAAAAATCATCAACAACTTTTAAATTACCATAGGAATAATTTTTTATCGGATAATTAGCGATTACTAAATCATACTCTTTAAAACTCTCATCCGGACCAAAATCCAGTATCGACCCTTGATGGGCTTCGATTCCCACACGATAATAGAATCGATTTTTGATCAATTCTGCGATCATCTCCGCATGACTCTTACCAGAATCACTCACTACTAAAATCTGAACCTTCGCCGAGTGAACATCCAGTGAGTGCGCCAGTCCTTCCCACTCTTTAAATAGAATCGTCAAAACGGAAAACTGAAATTGACTAAACCAAGGATCCCCGAGGGTTCGCTCCAAGCGTAATAATAATTGATGCACGGACTTCGTAAAGTACGGATATTGCTGTTTCGCATTTCTTGAAAAATATGCTGATGAATCGAATAAAATCGAGCGAGGGTAAGGACATACCTGATAAGCAGCCTGAAGCTGCACTAATTTTTGTAAAATGTTCTTCCGCCTTTCATCTGACAGCGTTAATTCATAAAGATGCTCCAGCTCTTTTAGAAAACTGTCCAAATGTTTCAAGGTAATTTGACAGCTGGGTTCAAAGCGGGTAATAAAACAAGAACAGAACAAACTATTCGCCACTTCATAGTACCATTGATCCGTCACCGTATATTTAGTCCCTTGAACGATTTGATCCGCCGCTGAGCGTAAAGTCAAAATTTTATCGATCAGCGCTTGATTTAGATTCATTTTTTCTCTTTCTGTTAAAACAAATCCCTGCGAAGTCCGCACGATGATGACTGCCAGCAAGTAGCTGCTTTCTAAAATCTCGCGATCATTGTAGACAATATCGAAGGAACGATTCGCATTTTTTATAAAATTGATCATTCTTTCCCGCCCAATATCAAAGGGCCATTCATTCAAACCGTATTTTTCTAAAAACAATTGAACATAAAAAACTCGCACCCAGCGTTCATTTTTCGCAGAGATGCGAAACGGCCTTCGCTCCAAAGCGAGTCCTTTTTCTTTTAAGACCTTGTCGATCTGCTTGATCATTCGATAAAAGGTTGCTTCGCTGATATACAGCTCATTGATCCAATAATCCATGTCTTCATTCGGTTGAAAGAATATCCGCTCTAAAAAAGTAAAGGCCTCAGACTCCTCCATCAAGTTCCTGGCTAATTGCCGTGTTTTATTATGAAGGGCATCATTCAACCGTAAACCATTCGTACGGGAATACTCTACTCCGACATGCTCGCCCCAATGCTCATTGATTGCCTCGACATCAGATAGAACCGTTCTCATCGAACAATCCAGCAAGTCTGCCACCATCTCTGGATTCTGCCAGCCAATTAAATCTCGTAAAACGCCAATAATGGCTAACCGTCGTTGTGTTGTATTTTTTAATAGTCTCCGCACAAAAGTACCCTCCTCAGCCAGTTGTCACAAATCTTCAAATACGAAAATCAATTTTAAGTTTTTGGATTATAACATTCTTTGGTCATTATATCATAAAATAACCCTAGTAAAACGGAAAAATATTGATATTTATTAAACTAAAATTCACAAATAACAACCCTTTTTAACAATTACGTTATTTTTATTTTCTATTATTGCTTCATCCCTTATCATTTAAGCAAATAAGAAAAAGGAGGGATTTTCTTGAAACCATCGAGAAGAAAGAAAATCATTTTTTCTGCTGTTATTGTATGTCTCCTCTTATTATTTGTCCCGATCATTTTTTCTTCTATTTCAGATGCTCAAGCTGAAAAAAAGGAAGGCTACGAGGACCATGTAAAAATCTATGGTGAAGATGTGATCACCATTACCGAAAATGATTCCTTTCATCCAAAACAGTATTACAAAGCTGTTGGTGATGACTATCAGCCGGTTCAACTGAACTACACCAACGTCAATACTAGCAAGTCCGGACGCTACTCCTTAATTTTGACTGCAAAAAATAAAAAAGACTATGACAAGCGAACAGCCCTGATCATTGTTGAAAAAGATAAACCCCACAACGTTGCCAAAGCTGAAAAGAAAACGCAGCCCAGTCAACCACCTGCCTCAACAACTCCTAAAGAAGTTCCAACAGAGCCAGCCAAAAACCCAACCATTCAAGAAGCAACTCCTTCAGCAGAAGCGCAGCAAGCGCCAATAGAAAATACCCAAGAAACCGTACCTCAACAACAACAAACCGCAAGCCCGCAAGAAGCACAGCCGACTGCTCCAGCACACACACAACCCGCAGTTGAACCTCCTGCCCCACAACAGCCCGTGCTGCAGCCAAATCAAATTTCCTTTCATGGACAGTCCATCCCTTATCAAAATGCCGGACAAGGCAGTGGGCAAGGAGTCATCAATGGCGGATCAATCGCTGCCACCTGGGGCGGAAATCCAATACAATCTGGTACGGATAATCAAAACACTCATTTCATCGGACACAATCCCGGTATTTTCTCACCAGTACTAGCGCTTGGCGGCGGGGATGCCATCACAGTTACAGACAGTGCAGGAAATGCAACAACCTATATAGTAAACGGCTTGGTCCAAGTTGACGACAGCGGCAGAGACATCGCTTCTGGTATAGACAATTGGGATCAAATTACATCTGCTGGCGGCGGCGAACGCATTACATTACAAACCTGTATTGGCGATTCCGTCAATCTGATCGTCTACGCTCAAGCATAAAAACAGGCTGACACACTTGTGTCAGCCTGTTTTACTCATTCTCCGCTCCAAAATGTAGCGGACGATATGACCGATGATCATTGTTGAGAACACCATCGCAGTAATGATCTTCACCCATACTGGAAGATAGCCTGGAGGTGCGCCGATACCTACCATTTAGAAATGGTTTGTGGCGTAACATGTAAAAATTCAGCAATTTGTTTTTGACTCATTCCTTTTCTTTGGCGAAAATATTTAAGCTGTTCACCGATCTCAACCATCGTCTTCCCCCGCTTTTCTATCCTTTATTTCT
The DNA here is from genome assembly GCF_005405485.1 of Enterococcus hulanensis. Lineage (GTDB taxonomy): Bacteria > Bacillota > Bacilli > Lactobacillales > Enterococcaceae > Enterococcus_A > Enterococcus_A hulanensis. Next base: position 64,547 of record NZ_BJED01000014.1, read on the forward strand.
GCTTATATTATACAACGGCCAACTTCGGGTTTACTACAAATCGTCGCTAGATGATTCGTTGAACAGACAAAAATAGGACGCAACGAAACGTTGCGTCCTTAACAGCTAGCCTAATATTCTATTTTTACGCATCCGAACCAACTATGCTGGCCGATTGATAAGCTCATTTAATTCATGATCTTCCCTTCAGCCAAGAAAGCGGCAAAAAGTTGGCTTCGCAAATCAACCATGTTGACTTTATGTAAGATTCGTTGTAACGGCAGACATCGTCTCGATGCCCACACTGATTCGTAAAGCAGCATCGACTTCTGCCATCAAGCAGCGATCTAAATGACAAACCTTTTCCTTCAAACGTGATTTGTCGATCGTGCGAATCTGCTCTAATAAAATGACCGAATCTCGCTCAATTCCGGTACCATTTGATTTGATTCCAATATGTGTCGGTAATTTAGGCTTCGCCATTTTTGCCGTAATTGCAGCAATGATGATCGTTGGACTAAAATGATTGCCCAGATTATTTTGGATCACCAACACCGGGCGAATCCCTCCTTGTTCAGAACCAATAACTGGCGATAAATCCGCGAAATAGATATCACCACGTTTAACCATAATATTCTCCTTACTCTTTTTTTAGTTTATACGAGAGTTGTTCTTTGATAATTGCTGATAAAGGAGGAGCAGATGTCCTCCAAAGTTCCAAAATATTTTTTACTCTTGATAAATTCTTGGTACACGTTCCGAAAGCATACAACAAACTTCATAATGGATCGTTCCTAAATGATCCGCCACATCTTGCATCGTAATCTCTTGCCCCTTACTTCTGCCGATCAACGTGACTTTTGTCCCAACCTTAAATTCTCGCGGCAGCCGGATCATTAATTGATCCATGCAAACACGCCCAACAATTTCGCAGAACTCACCTTCAACTAATAACGAAAACCCCTGCATCTTCCGCAGCCAGCCATCCGCATAACCGATGGGGATCGTTCCAATCCATTCTTTTTCCGGTGTGTCGTAGGTTTTCCCGTAACCCACGCCTTCACCAGCTGCTAATTCCTTCACCTGAATCAATTCAGAAACTAATTCCATCGCTGGTTTTAATGGATAGCTCTCAGGCAATTCATGACCTGATGGATTCAACCCATACATGCCAACACCGTAACGAATCATATTTCCCGGCATTTCTTTATCATGCCATAAGGCCGTCGCGCTGTTGCTTGAATGGACATAACGCGGCAAATGATCTAATGCAGCAATCACTTCGTTAAAGCGATCCGCTTGCTTATGCCAATAAGTAGCATCTTTTTCATCCGCCGTAGCAAAGTGGGTAAATAGCCCCTCCCAAACCATATTCGATGAAGCTTCAATCATGTCCGCCGCTTCTTTGACTTCTTCTGGGGTCACAAAACCGATCCGCCCCATGCCAGTATCTGCTTTGATATGAATTTTTATCGGTGCCGTTGTTTCTTCTAAAACGTTCAATACTTCTTGGGCTTCGACCAACCATTCCTTTGTCGCTACCGTGATCGATAAATCATAGTCGACGACCAATGACAGGTAGCTTGGGAAGACCACACTTAATACTAAAATGGGTTCAGTGATTCCCGCTTCTCGTAATTCGATCGCTTCGTCCAATGTCGCTACACAAAAACCTGCAGCGCCGACAGACAAGGCCATTTGGGCAGTGGCGATCGCTCCATGACCATAGCCGTCTGCTTTAACTACGGCAAATAACTCGACTCCTTTCGGCAAACGCTCAATTTCGTTCTTAATGTTCTCTCTCAATGCTTTCCTATGTATGATGGCTCTTGTAGGTCGATGATAGGTTACAACCATAAACTAAGTGTCCTTCTTTCTATTCCTCCAGCAATACTTGTGCGATTGCTAGTTCCTCTGTGTGGGTTAAGCTGACAAAAACTTTTCCCTGATGAGGTGATTTTGTAAAGGCGGGTGCACCATGATCATCTCGTAAAATCTCCAAATCTTGAAAACTGACTTTTCCGATGCCGGTCCCCCAGGCTTTAGAAAAAGCTTCTTTACATGCATACCGTCCTGCTAGAAATTCTACCTGACGATGAGGAGAATGGCTAGCAAAAAGGGTCTGTTCCGCCGGAGTTAATATTCGTTCCACAAAATGCGGGCGGCGTTCAATGATTTTTGCAACTCGTTCCAGCTCGGTCGCATCGATCCCGATTCCTTTAATCATACTCTCAACCCTTTCAAGTAACATCTTTATTTTACCAAAGACTTCTTTAAATGCTACGATTTTTTTTTAATAATCCGTGCAAAGTCTTTTAAATCAAGAAAAAAGCTATCAATCAAAAAGATTGATAGCTTTGATAGTCAAACTTAACTTAGTCGTTTGTGTTCGTGCGAATCACAAATCCACGTTTTTTGTCGTTATTACGGTTCGTACTTTTATTGTTGCTGCGTTGTTTGTTGCCGCCGTAATTTTTGTTTTTATTGCTGCTGTTGCGGTCACGATCTTTACGGTAGTTGTCTTTACCACGTCCGCCGCCACGGTTGCTTCCGCCACCACGTTTACCACCGCCGCGATTGAAGCCGCCGCCTTTTTTATTTGAAGGCAATGGGCGTTCAGGAGTGATCTTCACAGGAACAGCGTCAGAAGGATCTTTTGCTGTTGTCTTTAATAATAAAGCAGCAAGTTCTTCTGGTGAATAAGTCGCTAATAATTCTTTTGCTGACTCATTGTATTTTTCCAGACTGTCGGAATTTTCTTCCATTTGACTTTGGATTTGTTCCATCGCCGCGCCTAGTTGTCCTTTGAAGGCTTCTTTTTCGGTTGGCGGACGCATTGGATTCATGCGTTTTTTCGTCAAGTTTTCGATGACATGCAAGTAACCCATTTCGTTTGGTGTAACGAATGTTACTGACATACCGCCTTTACCAGCACGACCAGTCCGACCGATACGATGAACATAGCTTTCTGGATCTTGTGGAATATCGTAGTTGTAAACATGGGTTACGCCTGAGATATCTAATCCACGGGCAGCCACGTCTGTCGCTACTAAGATATCAAGATCGCCGCGTTTAAATGAACGCAATACGCTCATCCGTTTTTGTTGTGATAAATCGCCATGGATACCCTCAGCTTTGTAGCCGCGAGCTTCTAACCCACGAGCTAATTCATCAACCCGACGTTTCGTACGTCCGAAGACAATCGCCAAATCAGGTGTTTGAACGTCAAACAAGCGCGTCATGACATCGAATTTTTCATAATCTTTTGCCCGAACATAATATTGATCGATCAAATCAGCCGTCATTTCTTTGGTTTTGATTTTCACGTGTTCAGGATCTTTCATAAATTTAACGCCAATTTTTTTGATTGCATCAGGCATCGTTGCTGAGAACAACAATGTTTGGCGTTCTGCAGGGACTTTACTGATGATTTTTTCGATATCTTCCAAGAAGCCCATGTTTAACATTTCGTCAGCTTCATCTAAGACAAGCGTTTCGACAGTTTCTAATTTCAGCGTGTGGCGATTGATGTGATCCAACATCCGTCCTGGTGTTCCTACAACGATATGCGGACGATCTTTCAAGCCGCGAATCTGACGACCAATATCAGCCCCGCCATATACAGCTTGCACACGAATTTTTTTGTCACGGCCTAAACGGAATAATTCCTCTTGCGTTTGGATCGCAAGTTCACGTGTTGGCGCGATTACTAATCCTTGTAACATTGTTTTTGTGGTATCAATTTTTGCTAGCATTGGCAATCCGAAAGCAGCCGTTTTACCTGTACCCGTTTGTGCTTGACCAATTACATCTTTTCCTTCTAGTGCTAAAGGAATAGTTTGTTCTTGGATCGGTGTTGCTTCTTCAAAACCTGCTCGTTCAACCGCAATTAATAGTTCTGGTGATAAATTTAGTTCTTTGAATTTCAAATGATATCCTCCTAATGTCTGTTGACCTTATCATTTAGAGCGTATGGTTTGGTATCAGCGCTTGGGCTGCAACTGTCCCTTTAGTTGCCGTCCTTGGCGATACTACCGAAAAACCGCTCCGCGAAGTCAGGCGGAAGGATCATCTCTCACAAAAAGTGGCTGAGACATCATTCAATCGAAAAATGCCCCAACCGCTTCTCAAAAATAATTGGTAAGCCAGCGAATCTCGCTAGCGAATCTTTAACTTCATAGATGATTCATTCAATCATACTTCATTTCTCGGCAATGGCTCATTTTAGCACATCATTTCGTTTTCTGCAAGTTTTCACTATTTCTGCAATGCTTCAACGACTTCGATCAGTCCCATACCGTTACTGCCTTTCAAAACAACGCTGTCCGTTGTTTGCAGACTCTCTTTGAGCATTTGCATCATTTGCGCCTTGTCATTCTTAGTAAAATAATGAACCGCCAATGTTGGATAGCGATCAGCTAAAGCCAGCTTCAGCCCTTTCATTTCATCGCCATATAAATAAATTTCTTGGAAATCTTTGTTGTTGATATGCTCTGCCATGCTGGCATGAAGCGAATATGAATCCGCACCTAGCTCCAGCATATCTGCCAAAACTGCCAAACGCCGGCCTTCAGTTGGTAATTTAGCAAAAGTATCTAAGACTAATCCCATCGCTGTTGGATTGGCGTTATACACATCACTCAAGATATCTGCGCCATTACTAGCCTTTAGCCATTGCGTACGATTTTGAGTGACTTGAACATAAGCCAAACCCTGGAAAATTTCTTCTGTGCTTACATCAAACCACCGGCCAATCGCCATCGCAATCAGCGCATTCTCTACATTGTAACTGCCTGGCAAGGGAATCTGGTAGCCATTGTCATCTACAGAGAAGACCGTCGCGCCTTTATCTTCGTTCAAAATAGTGGCAGACAAGTCGCCTTTTTGGATACCGAACGTTTCCACTGTTTGTGACACTGAGCTGGTGCGTTCTTCCAACAAAGGTTCATCAGCTGGAATTATCAGCAGACCATCTGATGCCAAACCTGTTGTGATCTCCATCTTAGCATCCGCGATTTTTTCCCGTGAGCCTAGATTTTCAATGTGTGCTTCACCAATGATCGTGATCGCCGCAACATCCGGTTCAGCCAGTTCTGATAAAATGCTGATTTCTCCCGCATGATCCATTCCCATTTCCAGAATCAACTTTTCCGTTCCTTCTGGCATATGCAGGATCGTGTAAGGCAGACCGATATCATTGTTATAATTGCCTTGTGTTTTATACGTCCGAAACTTTTGGCTAAGGACCGATTCAGTCATATCTTTTGTCGTGGTTTTTCCATTTGAGCCTGTAATTGCAATCACATCTGGATTTTCTTCTAATAAGTAATAGCTTGCCAACGCTTGAAACGCCAACAACGTATCCTTAACTAAAATCACTGCGATACCTGCTGGTGCAGTCGCTGGATCGTTGCTCCAAAGCGTTGCCTTCGCGCCATTTTCAATTGCTTTTGATACAAACTCATGGCCATCATTTGTTCCTTTTAACGGAACAAACAAATCGCCGGCTTGAATTTTTCGTGAATCGAATTCGACACCAGTAACGGTCACCTCATTTTCCGCCAATACTTCACCTTGAACGGCCCTGCTGATGATTGTCGTTGTAAAATTCATGGTGTTCCTCCCAAACTTTTGTTTCTGACTACAGTAAAATTCCTATAAAACTCGTCCATCTTCTGAATAATTAATCGTTCGATCAACCAGACGTTAAAAGGAACTTGAAACACGATTCAAATCGAATCATGTTTCAAGCCCTGCTCGCTTGCAAAACAGATACTCACTTATTCAAAGGCCGCCTGCTGCTCATAGCGCTTCTTACCTAATTGAATCAATTCTTCAATCAAATCACCATACTTCAAGCCCATGTTTTCCCATAATAATGGATACATACTGAATTCAGTGAAGCCAGGCATCGTATTCAATTCATTTAAGAACAATTCATTTTTGTTCGTTAAGAAAAAGTCGACTCGACTAAGCCCTGAACCACCTAGCATTGTATATGCTGATTTAGCATAGTCTCGCGCTTTTTTCATCACTTCTTCTGGGATCTCTGCTGGGATCGCCATCTGAATCGTATTGTCGATATACTTTGCGTTATAGTCATAAAACGCGACCTCTTTTACGACCTCACCTGGTAAAGTCGTACGCACGTCAGCGTTTCCTAAAACGGCAACTTCGATCTCACGCGCATCAATGCCTTGTTCAACTAAGGCGCGAGAATCGTAACGGTAAGCTTCTTGAAGAGCATTTTGCAATTCTTCTCGATTTTCTGCTCGTGTGATGCCGACACTTGAGCCCATATTCGCTGGTTTGATAAACATCGGATACAAAAGCGTTCCTTCACATTTATCAAAGATTTGTTTTGGATTTTCTTTCCATTGGTTTTTCAAGACCGGAACATACGGAACTTGTGGAATACCGGCTGCTTGCAGGATATATTTTGTCATGATTTTATCCATCGCACAAGCGCTAGTCATTACTCCTGCACCAATATAAGGCATATCTAAGGTTTCTAAGAAGCCTTGGATTGTTCCATCTTCTCCATTTGGTCCATGTAAGACTGGAAAGACGATTGCATTGTCTTCTTTGATATCACCAGGGGAAATTACCCTGCCACTAAAGCCTTCAACTACATTACCAGTTGGGTCCCAAGTTAAGCGCAGTGCTTCGTCTGTTTCTGGTGCTTCCGTCAACAATGGACCTTTGACCCATTGGCCGGTTTTATCAATGTAAATAAGTTGTACTTGATAATAATCAAAATATACCGCAGAAATAACTGAAAAAGCCGATAAAATAGCTACATCATGTTCTGGGCTTTTCCCACCATAAAGTAAAATAATTTTCAACTGCGTGTCCTCCATTACTTTCTGATCCCTAACATTTTAGCACAAAAATCAAAATCCCCAAAAAGAAATTTTACAAGTATTACAATGCTTATCATTTATATTACATTAAAGACTGTTGAATCAAGCTTTCCAGCACATCCTTAAAATGTGTTCGATCTTCATTTGTAAAAGGCTTGGGCCCTTTCGTGCGTTGTTTTGCTTGGCGCATCTTACTACCGATAAATCGTTGTGTCAACAAGGAATCAATGTTCATTTGCGTGTACTCCATACCCGTTTGATGCAGAACATGGGCTGCTTTTGCCAATGTTAAAGAGGCCAATCCATAATCTTGTGTGATCAAAATATCCTCTGGCTGAATAACCGAAACAATCTTGAAATCGGCAGAATCTGCTCCACGATCAACGTAGATAAATTCGACAAAAGCTGGATATTCTTTTTTTGAATAATGATCGATACTCGTTACGATCACCACCGGCAGCGAATATTCTTCGGCAACTGTAATCGTTACATCTTTTACTGGCGAACCATCGCCGTCAATGATCAAATGCATATTTTCCTACCCTTCCAATCAACCAAAGTCCAATTAATAAAAGAATGATCGAGATGAATTTAACTACGTCCATTGTTGCAAGGATTTCCGGTGTATGCAAGCTGCGCAATAAAAAAATATCTTTGACCGGCAAATTTTTCAACTGCAAAGTGACAAGCATCAAGAACATCAAAATAAATTGATGGGTAATGCTGCCTTTATTCGACGTCGAGTATTTCGCAGTAAGACGTTGTTGCGCTTCAATAGTGTCTGTCTGATAGTACAGACGATTCAACCATGCGCTTGTTCCCTTTTGGAAAAAGGTTAAAATAAAAATCGCAACTGGAAATAAGGGGCGCACACTTAATAATAATAACCCTGCGGCTAAACCCACAAGTTGAACAAGCAACTCATTTTTGAAAGCTTGTCGAACCTTTCCAGCTAAAACCAGCGAACTGATGACTCCTAAAAGATAAGGTAAAAATAGATAGGTTCCTTGAGAAGCAGCCCCTTTATAAACGGCTACATAAAAAGCGCCAAAAAGAAAAATAAAATTTCCCAGCATTCCATTAAGGAAGGTTAGGGCATTTTGCCAAAGCGGAAGCTTCCAGCGATTCTTTACTTGGTTAACCACAACGATGGCGGCCATAAAAATACCGGCAAACAGAATGATCGCATTATTCAGCATCGATTCACTAAACAACAATCGGCCGCTGCGCAATAAAAAGAGCGCAATAAAAAATAAAACGAACCAAACCAATTCTGAAAGCGAGAAGACATGCTTCGTTAATTCCTTAAAATCCATCTCATAATGCGGATAATGTTTCACTGTGTGATACGCACATACAAAATAAAGTGTAACGATACTTGGCACAATCACTGCTTGAACAGGAAATGTGAGCGTGGTTCCCAAAAATAGCGGCAATAAAACGATCAGCGCGACTAAATAGCGGCGACTGCTCATTGTTTGAAAGCCCTTGGACTTTTCAAAAAAATTCACACTTGTATTTGCCGGCGGCAGCCAAGCGGCACTTAATCCTAAAAAGATACTGCCAAATAAATAGAATGTAAAATGTAATGCTCCGATCAAGGTCAAAAATGCCCCAATACCGCCAGCTAAGAGCGAGACCATCAATAAAGTATATTGATCAATGGAGCGATACAGTCCACGAATCAAAAAAATTCCCGTTACTCGAAATGTATAAAATAGAACAAAGGGCAATACCGTAACAGACAGCCGCGAATCAATCAGATGCATAAATAGTAAATACGGGATAACGATCATCGTATTCGCTAAAACAAACGGTGTCGTCTGAGTAAACTGTCGTAAAAATCTTTTAATTGCTTCCATCCCAAAATTATCCTTCCACTAATATGAAATCAAGGTCATCGCCTGCCGAAATTCTTCCAGCAAGTGCTCCTCTTTATAAGCAGCGAATTCCGCTTGGTGTTTATTTAATAAACTGCGCATCTTCATCGGTATAAAAACTTCCGCTAATTGATTCTCTAAAACAAAATTCCGCGTAATTCTCCATTCATAATAATAGCCTAATGGCCGACAACTATAAATCGTATCGTGGATCGTTTGATCGTCAAATCGTCGATGGGTATGACCAAACACCACCTGCTTCACGTTTGAATAGTGGTCCAATAATTCACCTAACGCCTGCGAACCTAAAAAAGCGTTCAATTTATTCCAAATTTGATATTTCCCATTTAAATGAACGATGAATTCTTCTTTTGGTACAAAATGGGTTGCCAAAATCACTTGATAATTTTTTTGCGCCAAATCATCCAGTACATTGCGCAACTGCTGCAAAATTTCTTGATTGACTGTCTGATCGTCAGAAAAACGGTCGATGATACGATCAAACCAATAGATATTTTTAATTGAACGATTTTGCTGCGGGTCCTTTATCTCAGAAAAGCTGTAATCATACCAGCCATTGAAGCCTAATAATACAGTCTCATGGTTAAGCGGCACATAGCGCAGGTTTAAGAAATGGCTGTCGGGATAGTGTTCAATCATCTGCTCCCCTTTAACGTTCCCCATCTCATGATTTCCTAAATTGAAGGTCGTCGGTATGCCGCGCTTGCGAAAAAACTGATTAACAGCCATCGTCTGATCAATCTTATTGGCCGTATCACCAGCAAAATGCAGACGTGTCACCTCTTGCTCGCGTAACAGCGCAAAAAGTTTAGTCAATTCATGGTCATCGAAATGATTGATATCTGCATGCAGATCCGTAATCACAGCTAATTTTCCCATCTCGCCGCCTCCTTCCCGTCTACTTTACACAAATCACTGCAATAATGCGAGTCAAAAGCTGAATCTGTCCGCAGGATTTTTTTCGTCTGTGCTATACTTATTTTAAAGAAAATATTTAAGGAGGAGATCCTAATGGCTACTTATAAGAACCTTCAAACCGATTTATTGCAAGCGCTTGATTTACACGTTGATATTTTGAAAGAAGTCAATGACATCAAAGCAGAAGAAATTCCTGCATTTTTATTTATGATGCGCAGCCTTGGCTTCATGTTAGACCGTGCCGCTTTAGTTTTAGCCAGTGGTGATGACGAGGAAATGTACTACATGATGTTCCAATATTATAGTTTATTGAAGGAATTAAAATTGAATCTGGCGATGAACTATCCTTATGCCAAGCTGCAAGATGAACCCTTAATTGATACAGTTAACAGATTTCCTGACACTTACGAAGAAGAAATGAAGATTTGGTGGGAAGAAAAAACTGGTTTAACGGTTGAATCAACGAAGCAAACGCTCGACTTGGAAGAAAACTGATGCGGATCGCTGTTTATTGCGGGGCTCACTTAGGTTCCGATCCAGCCTATCAAGAAGCCGCAAAAAAACTAGGCGATTGGATCGTCGAGAATAACCACGAGCTCGTCTATGGCGGCAGCAAGCTTGGCTTGATGGGCGCAGTCGCAAATAGTGTCTTGGATAAAGGCGGTACGGTGACTGGAATCATGCCTAATTTTTACAAGACCGCGAGCGCATCCATACTGGCTTGACTCATCTGATCACTGTGAATGATTTGGATGAACGCAAAAAAGCCATGATGCAGCACGCAGATGTCTGCTTGGCCTTACCCGGCGGGATTGGAACATTAGAAGAAATCAGTGAGGCTTATTCATGGGCACGTGTCGGACAAAATAATACTCCCTGCATCTTCTTTGATGTGAACAATTATTATGCTCCGTTACAAATATTTTTTGATCAGATGGTGGAGCAAAATTTTTTATCCCATGAAGATCGTCAGCTGGTTTTGTTTTCCGACTCACTCTTGGAAATCGATACATTTATTCAAAACTATTACCAAAAATGACCCACGCTAATTAGGAGACTTTTTCAGCAGCCTCCTAATTTGCGCGGGTCGTTTTTTTAGATATTCATTTCAGGATATAAGAAACGCAGCACATCCAGAGTCAAGCGGCGGCTCTTACCAATATAAGGATAGATATGCATATGCATCATTGGGTTGAAGTTTGCTTCGATGATCCCGTAGTCTTCATGTGTTTCATAGGGTTTATCTTTATCTGGGATGATCAAATCAATGCCGCTGATGCTGGCTCCTAGCACTTCGACTGCATCGATCGCTAATTGCTTATAACTTTCGTGAATCTCTTCTGTGACATCAATAGAATCTCCGCCAGTCGAAACATTAGAATTTTCTCGCAGAAAGACTTGCTGGCCCTTTTCAGGAACACTATCGATTCGCAAGCCTTGTTCTTTTAACATCAATTGCTCTAAATCCCCTAACTGGATTTTCTCCAGCGGTGAGCGATGATTCGTTCCCCGTAAAGGATTCGCATTCTTTTCGGCTACCAATTCTTCAATTGTTCGTTCGCCATCACCTATAACATTGGCCGGTGTTCGCAACAAGACCGCCTTGACTTGATGGTCGATGACGAAAAAGCGATATTCCGTCCCCGGTAAAAACTCTTCAATAATAACCTCATCATCTTCTGCAAAGGCTATCGCCAATCCCGCATTGAAATCAGTTATTGATGTCTCACCTTTAAAGATTGTGATACCCAAACCATAATTCGTCGATTTCGGCTTGATCACAAAAGCTTTTTGAGCAAATCGCGGATAAGCCTTTTTGGCTTCCTCCATCGTTCCAAACGTTTCGCCGTCTGGTACACGAAATCCTGCTCGAGCCAACACGATTTTAGTCACTGTTTTATTGGCCATCAATAAGGGCGCAATATACGTATCTTTGCTGGTCATATTCCCATTCTTCACTAATTCCTGATGGTCGTTATGCTGCAGCTTCACGAACTGATCTTGACGATCCAAGACTTCGGTCTCGATCCCTTTTTGAATCGCATCAAATAAGAGATTTTGCGTAGACAGCTCCATCTCTTGGAAGCCAGCCAATTGATAGGGATAAGCCCAAGCTTGGTCGTAAAACTTCCGACCCAGTTTTGTTGCTACTGCGGCTTGTCCTTCTGCTTCATCTAAAGCTAAGATTCTAGCCGCTAAAGTTTCTTCTGGATGTTCCAGCCAACCTTGATATTTTTTAAGCAGGTCAGCACCGTCTAGTTCTAAATCATCAACCATTTGCAGCATTTCTGCAAAAATCGCTTGCCCTTCTGCTAAATGAGCCGTTGGTTCAGCTGGATGCTCTAACGAAACCTCATCACTAATGCGATTTCCTTCTGCTACCCATTCATCAGCTGATAATTTTTCGTCCGTCCATAACAAATAAAGCATGAACAAATGAATAAACTCGATTTCTTCTGCATCAATACCAACACGGTCAAAAGGATTCAGGTCAATATTTCGCAATTCTACATAACGGATTCCGGTGTGGAAAAGATCTGCGACCTTTTTCCCGCCGCGCATCCGAATCGGCGCATAAAATTCTTTTTCCTCTGATAATCTGCCTTGCGCCACGTTTTCAGCTAAATCCTCACTGTAGCGAGTCAGGGTTTCGTAAGACACTTGGACATCAGGCTTATTTACATATCCGTAATGACTAGTACGAATACTCCGGACTGGTTCATTTGGACGATCTGCGCTATCAAAGTAACGATCCTCACTTAACGGGCTAGCCCCGAATAAATACGTTAACAACCAGCGATAACGTAAAAAGTTGCGCGCAATTTTCATGTATAAACGAGTCTTGAAGTCTTCCATAGAAGTTTCTTCCGTTTGTGTCATAAACAATTGTTTGACTAAGTCTAAGCCATATTCAAAATTAAAATGGATGCCGCTGACCATTTGTTTTCGTTTGCCATACTCCCGTGCCAAATAACGCCGATACAAAACATCCGCATGACGTTCCAGCTTCGCGATCTGAATATCTTCCTCTTTTTCAGGAAGCAGCGGCGGCATGGAGAACGGCCACATCATTTCATCTTTTGACATACTTCGTTGTGCGACATCATGGATCGCCTCTAAATAGGCCAACACTTCATCGACTGATTCAGTGACCGGGGTGATCAATTCTAATTGCGTTTCAGAAAAATCTGTTTGGATATAAGGATGAAAATTCCGATTCCCCACAAGAGCCGGGTGGTCGGTCTGAACGAGATCACCATCTAGTGTAACTCGTTGACTTTCTTTTTCGATCCCATAACGTGCTTGCAACAAAAAAGGTTTAACCTTTTCTTGTGCCATCATTTTTTTTGTATTCATTTGTCCATAGCCCTCCCAGCTACATTATATAGAAGAACAACCAGAAACAGAACGGAAATGCTTAAAAAAGGAATAGCGTTTTTAATGATAATATGATTAAATAATGATAACAACATTTTTAATCTAAATGTAACTTTAGATCACTTTAAAAAAAGAATGGAGGCCTCGCCTATGCAGGAAAAAAATCATTCAATAAAGAACGACACAGCTCATTTATATCAAGAAACTGAAAAAGAGTTGGTAATGCTGCGGCCGCATCGCCAACACCAATTTCATTGCGACGAGGTTCACCGAATAATGGATGCCAATGCTCGGCAAAACAATGTCAGCCTGCACGTTCCCCCTTATTTTCAAAATACACAAAGAGACTGATAAGTAAAATGACTGAGCAAGTCCATATTTTTTTATTCATTTTTACAAAAAACATTAAATAGCCGAACGACTTTATACTACCATTATTGATAGTTACAAAGTCGTTCGGCTTTCATTTTCTGCTCAATTGCTTAAAGGACCTTTTGATTAGTCTCTTTTACTCTTCCTGCAATAAACCTTTGAATAATCCTACTGCGAAATCATTTGGATCAAACGCTTCAAGGTCATTCAGTCCTTCACCTAAACCAACAAGTTTTACTGGCAGGTGCAGCTCATTGCGAATCGCCAGCACGATCCCGCCTTTTGCGGTACCATCTAGCTTAGTTAAGACTAGGCCTGTGACGTCCGTCGTTTCCTTAAACTGACGCGCTTGTACTAAAGCATTTTGTCCCGTTGTGGCATCAACAACTAACAATACTTCATGCGGTGCAGTTGGAAACTCGCGTTGGATGACCCGTTTGATTTTTTCCAGCTCATTCATCAAGTTAACTTTATTTTGCAAACGTCCTGCCGTATCAATCAGCAAGATATCATAGTTTTCCTTTTTAGCTTTATCCACCGCATCGAAAACTACGGCCGCCGGATCACCGCCTGCATTGCCGCGAACTACTTCCACGCCAGAGCGTTGTCCCCAAACCACTAACTGATCGATTGCCCCCGCTCGGAAAGTATCGGCAGCAGCTAGTAAAACTTTTTTGCCTTCGTTTTTATATTGATTGGCTAATTTCCCAATGCTGGTAGTTTTCCCGGTTCCATTAACACCGACAAATAAAATCACACTCAATCCGTCAGTTTGCAGATTGATCTTATTATTTTCATTAATGCCTTCTGCTTCATAGATTTCTACCAGCTTTTCAATGATAACGTTTTGAATCTGAGCCGGTTTCTTCACATTTTTCAGTTTGACTTCTTGGCGCAAAGACTCCGTCAATTTGATTGCAGTATCAAAACCGACATCGGCTCCGATTAATGTTTCTTCCAGATCCTCGAAGAAATCTTCATCCACTCGACGGAAACGAGCAAATAATTCATTCATCCGTTCGCCAAAGGATTTACGTGTCTTTTCGAGACCCTTGTCATATTTTTCCTGAACCGTTTCTTCCGTCTCAGCTGCTTCTTCTGCTGGCTCAAGGATTTCCGGCTCCGGTTCAACTTCTGTCGGTGTTTCAACAACTTCGCTTTCTAACTGTTCGTCATTGACTTCCACCTGTTCAACTGGTGTTTCTTCACTAGTTTCTGCCAAGTCATCAGACGGTTCGTCTGTTTCATGTGCGGGTACTTCTTCTGCCGGACTATCTAGTGTCTCAGCAGTTTGCTCAAGCGATTCTTCAATCACTTCAGCGCTTTTTTCATCCACTTCGTCAGCTGCGTCTTCACTAACTGATGTTTCCGTTGGATCTTCTGTGTCTGTATCAGCATCAGAGAGGTCTTTATCTTCAACGATTTCTTCTTGCTTTTCAGCTTCTTCGTTTTGTTCACCGGTAAAGGCCTTTTTTATGCGGTCAAATAATCCCATTTAAAATCCCCCCTTATTTCAGTTTTAATCATTCAAATCATCGAATACAAATTTTTGGATAGCATGTGCAACACCATCGGCCTGATTGGTTCTGGTCACAAAATTGGCAGCCGATTTAACGCCGTCAGTGGCATTTTCCATTGCTACACCCATTCCAGCATAATTGATCATTGATAAATCATTCGCTTCATCACCTAGTGCCATCATTTCATTAGCAGTAATCCCAAGATGTTCCCCTAAAACCGAAAGTCCAAAGGCTTTTGTCACACCCTTCGGCATAAACTCCAATAGATTTGGCCGAGTCTTGAAAATCTCAAACCGATCATATTCTTCAGCTGGAATCAATGGAATCTTCTGATCCAAATAATCAGCATCAATGGCTGCAACTACTTTATTGTATAATGTATCTTCTTTCAATGCTTCCAAGGTTTTCGGAACATAAGTCAACGCCTTGTTTAACGTTGGATAGATGGAAGGATGCTCTGCTGCTGTTTCAAATTGGAAACATAGCGCGTCTGATAAAACGTCCATCGGCAAGTCAATTGCTGCTAATAGCTGATGGATATGTTTTACCTCTTCCAACTCCATCGCTGTTTTACCTAAAATTTCGCCCGTATTCGTTTGAATCAAGCCGCCATTGAAGGTGATCGAATAATCATCCGCATCCAGCAAATTCAGCTCAGCTAAATAATCTTTGATCGCAATCAAAGGGCGCCCTGTGCAGATCACGATTTTGACTCCTCGTGCCTTTGCTTCCGCCAGTATTTTTTTATTAGTATCGGAAATCGTTTTGGCATCTGTCAGCAGTGTGCCGTCTAAATCAATTGCCACTAATTTTATCATTACAGAGGTTTCCCTTCCTTCACTTGAAATTTTCCGTCTTCTTTTACTTCTTCAAGACGGACTGAGATAATTTTTGACACACCAGATTCTTGCATCGTTACACCATAGAGTACATCTGCTGCTTCCATCGTACCTTTACGGTGAGTAACTACAATGAATTGCGTATCATCTTGGAAAGCACTTAAATAACGACCAAAACGCGAAACATTTGCCTCATCCAGAGCAGCTTCAACTTCATCTAAGACGCAAAAAGGTACTGGACGGACTTGGATAATCGAGAACAATAAGGCGATCGCTGTTAATGCGCGTTCTCCACCAGAAAGCAGTGACAAACTTTGCAATTTTTTCCCTGGCGGTTGTGCTTCGATCTCGATCCCTGTATTTAATAAATCATCAGGATTCGTTAACACTAATTCTGCTCTACCGCCGCCAAACATATTGGGAAAGACAACATTGAATTTTTCTCGAATGGCTTCGAAAGTTGTATAGAAACGAGTTTTGACTTCATCATCCATCTCATCCATCGTTTCAAACAACTGATCCTTAGCCGACAACAAGTCATCTCGTTGTGTAGTAAGAAAGTCGTAGCGTTCTTCGACTTGCTGATATTGCTCGATTGCATTTAGATTCACTGGACCTAACTTTTCAATCGCCTGTTTCAAACGGCTTACTTCGTTTTGTGCAGACTGCTGATCGATATCAGGGTCTGCCTGTGCTTCGGCCCCTTCAAAGGTCAAGCTGTATTCCTCTTGCAAGTAAGTCAAGGCATTGTCCAATTTTAACTCATAACGATTTTTTTGAACATCTGCTTGCGATTGTCGTGCTAATAATTGTTTTTGCTCGCGATTGGCTTCGGTCAAAGCACTATCTGATTGATCAACTTGCTTTTGCAAGCTTTGCCGCGTTTCTTTCCATATGTTTAATTGCTCTTGTAAGTGTTCACGCGCAGTAGCTAATTCTGTCAATCGTTGATTTAGACTCTCTTCTGATTCTTCATGATCTGATGAATCGCTAGAAAGTGCTAATATTTGATTCTCCAGACTCGTAATCTGACAAGTTAGCTCATTGATTTGCTCTTCAAAGCTCAATGCTTGTCGTTCCAAATACAGCAGGCGTTCATCTAATACAGCATAATCCGCTTGTAATCGACTGAGTTCAGCACTGATACTAGCACGCTTTTCTTCCAGCTGATCACTTTCTTCATTCAACTGTTGAATCTCTTGATTGATTTTCTCTTGCTGTGTCTTTAATTCGACCTGCTGAAATTCTAATGTATCCTTTTGTGTTTGATAATCTTTTAAAAAGCTCTCTAGTTCCTTTGCTTCATAAGAGAACAACGTTTGTTCTTTTTGCAAACGGGTTAACTCCGTGCTGACACGTTCTTCACCGCTTTGTGCTTCTTGATATGCTAGGCGTGTCTGCTCACCTTGTGTACGCAAGGTTTCCAGCGTCTCCGTTTGTTCTGCCACTTTCGTTTGCAGCTCACGGACAAACTTTTCCTTTGCCTGCAATGCCTGATTGATCTCTTCGTAACGTTTGGTCCACTCGGCTAATTCATGTCCTTGGTTAAATAAATTCCCGCGATTTCCTTGCTTCATGGCACCACCGGTCATTGAACCGCCGGCGTTCATGACATCACCATCTAAAGAAACTACACGAACTTGATATCGTAATAGGCGGGCAAGCTGATTGGCACTGTTTAGATCTTTAGCGATCACGATTGCCCCTAATAGATTCTGCATAACTGGAGCAACATTTTCTTGAAATGCCACTAATTCACTGGCAATCCCTAAAAAGCCTTCCTCGTCTTTGATTGCCTGATACTGATGAGCACCTAAACTACGCGGCTTGATCGTCGTTAAAGGCAAGAAAGTGCCCCGACCGCTGCGTTGCTTTTTCAGGAAAGTAATTCCTTGCCGTGCGTCTTTTTCATTTTCTACAATAATATGCTGAGCCGCTGCTCCTAAAGCAGTCTCGATCGCCAACGTATATTCCTTCGGCACTTGAATAAGCTCTGCTACTGCACCAACGATTCCGCTCAATTGTTCTTTGTGTTGTAAGACGCTGCGGACCCCTTGATAGAAGCCGCTGTAATTCTCTTGGATATCTTGAAGACTTTTTTGTCGCGCCCGAGCTTGCTGAACCTGATTCATCAAGTCGTACATCAGCTGCTGTTCTTTTTGCAATTGCTGTTGCGCAGCATTTTTTTCTGCTGCTAAGCGGCGATAGTCTTCTTGTTCTTCTGTCAGCTGTACTTCTAAGCTTTGGCTCTTGGTTTTAGCCGCTGTTTGTTGTGCCGTCAAATCTTCTAGCTGCTCGCGCAAAGCTTCAAAACGTGTCATACTTTGCTGGTTTTTAGCCGTTTCTTGTGTATATTGGCGTTCTAAATATTTCAGCTCGTTGCTGACATTCGCTGCTTCTTGCATCAGTTCAACGTAAGTGCCGCGCAGATCTTCCAACAGTTCTTTTGGCGACTTTTTATATTTCTCTGATTCCGCTGTTAACTGTCGGATCTTTTCTTCCAATGCAATTTTTTCAGCTTGTTTATCAGCCTGTTGTGTTTGGACATCCTGCAAGTTTAATTGAGCCTCAGCCCTTTTCTTACGCTGATCAGTCAATGTTGTTTGATATTCCGCACTGGTCTTTTGAGTATTTTTTGAGCGTTCACTCAATAATTCCTTCTGACCTTCCGCTTGCTTCAACGCTTCTGACAAATGCAATAATTGCTGCTGACCCGTTTCCAACTGCTCATCCAACGACCCGCGTTTTTCGCGCAGTACGCCTAATTGCATTTCTGTTTCTTGAATAAAGCGGCCCTTTTCTTCAACTGTTTTGGACAATTCATCAAAATCGGTCTTCGCTGATTGCCAAGAATCCCGAGTTTGCTTGATTTTAGCCACAGTCAAACTAACATCGGTTACCGTTAATTCTTTTTTGAGCGCCAAAAACTCCTTGGCCGCTTCACTTTGAGCAGCTAAAGGAGTCAGCTGATCTTCTAATTCATAAATAATATCTTGAACCCGACTAAGATTATCCTCTGTCTCGAAAAGTTTCTGTTCCGCCTTGCGCTTGCGCTGCTTATATTTCAAAACACCCGCGGCTTCTTCAAAAATCCCTCGTCGATCTTCCGGTTTGCTGGCAAAAATCGCCTCGACTTTCCCTTGAGAAATAATCGAGAAAGATTCTTTGCCTAAACCAGAATCCATGAATAGATCTTGGATATCCTTCAATCGACAAGCTTTTTTGTTAATGAAAAAGTCACTCTCTCCTGTTCGGCGATAGCGTCTCGTCACACTGACTTCACTAAAACCTAATGGCAAATAATTATCAGTGTTGTCTAATACCACTGTTACTTCCGCGATATTCAACTGCTTCCGTGAGTCCGAACCAGCAAAAATAATATCTGGCATCTTACCGCCGCGCAAACTTTTCGCAGACTGCTCCCCTAGAACCCAGCGAATTGCTTCGGTGATATTGCTTTTGCCGCTGCCGTTGGGACCAATAACCGCTGTCACGCCTTGTTCAAATTCAATTTTAGTTCGATCGGCAAAGGATTTAAAGCCAGCGATTTCAATTCGTTTTAAATACAAAATGTTCCTCCTAAAATTTCATAAAAAAAAGCTAGACGAACTTGCACAGCAATCCTGATTGCTGTGCATTTCAGAACATAATTGTTCGCTAAGCTAGGCATAGTCAATACTTACAAAAATAGTTTTAACTCTCATCATTTCTCGACATCTAGGAAAAGCAGCTTATTTCGCAGAAATTTTTATTAAGGCTTTTTCCGCTGCATCCTGTTCTGCTAATTTTTTGGATTTTCCTTGTCCTGTGCCAATCAATTGATTATCGGCATAAACGTCAATCGTAAAAATCCGTTCGTGTGCCGGTCCTTCTTCATTGACTAAGCGATAATCGATTGAGACATCTCCGCTTTTTTGCAAAACTTCTTGCAAGCGGGTCTTATGATCCATCTCACGTGTGAAAACACCTGCTTCGATTTTCGGAAAAACGACTGTTTGGATAAAGAGCAACGCGACATCATAACCTTGATCTAAATATAGAGCTCCTAAAAAAGCTTCAAATAAGTCGCATAATAACGCTGCACGATCACGTCCGCCGGAATTTTCTTCGCCCTTGCCTAACATTATATAGTGATCAAAATGACATTCCTTTGCAAATTTTGACAAACTTTCTTCTCGTACAATCGCTGAGCGCAAACGCGTCAAGCGTCCTTCTGGCAGGTTTGGATAATGATGATACAAATAGTCCGATACTTGAATTTCTAAGACAGCGTCCCCTAAAAATTCTAACCGTTCATTATCTGAAATATTCATGTTACGGTGTTCATTCACATATGATGAGTGGGTAAACGCCTGTTCTAATAAGTTAACATCGTGAAAGACGATGCCGTAGTTTTCTTTTAATTCGTTGATCAACTGTGTATCCATGGGCTCATTCCTTTTTTTGAGATTTCCATCACGCTCTATTATACTGTTTTTTCCACAAATTTTAAATCAGAAGTCGTGATAGTAAGAAATTTTCAAAAAATGATCGAACTTTTTCTTCTTACTCAAAAAAATGCTAAAGTAGAAAAAATGAACGGAGGAAACTTTAATGGAGGAACTTTCTGATGCACTGCTGATTATTGATTTACAAAAAGGTGTGTACTTTGAGGATAAGAGGATCGATCATTTTGATGAACTAGTTACACTTATTAATCAGCGCATTCAACTTTATCGTGAGCAGAGTAAACCAATTATTTTTGTTCAACACTGTGATGATGAGCTGATTCCACAGACAACTGCTTGGGAAATCATAGAGGAATTAGATCGCAAGAAGCTCGATACTATTATTCAAAAAACACATGCTAATTCTTTTTATCATACTGATTTACAAAAAGTCTTGCAGCAACATCACATCACCAGCCTAGAAATTTGCGGTGCTCAAACTCAATATTGTATTGATACAACGATAAAATTTGCCCATGGCTTAGGTTATCGATTGACGATGCTGAAAAACGCTTCGACAACTTATGACAATGATTTTCTTTCGGCGGCAGACACCATCGCCTTTTATGAAAATATTTGGGATAAACGCTTCTTAAATTTGATTCAATAAAAAAGTGCACCAGCAAATGCCGGTGCACCATTTTGTTAAGCTTGGTTGTTTTCCATAATGTAATCAACTGCAGCTCCAACTGTTTCAATTTTTTCAGCGTCTTCATCAGAAATTTCTGTTCCGAATTCATCTTCCAATTCTAAAACAAATTCCATAATACTGATTGAGTCTGCATTTAAGTCGTCTTTGATACTCAATTCAAGAGTCACTTTGTCTTTATCAATTTCAAAATGATTTGAAATTATTTCAGCAACTTTGCTAAACACTTCTTCACGAGTCAACAACATTCACCTCCACTTGATCAACTAATATTCGTCTATGTTTTACCAGAAGGTCACAGTTCATTTTACTGATGTTTGATTGCTTTGTCTACCTTTTTCGCTAAATTGACGTGGTCTTATTCACCTTTAGGGGTTTCAAAAAACTGGACCAATTGTCCAACGACATCCGTATCCAACATCGTATGAATTTGATCGATCGTATTCGCTACTGCTTCAGGACCGGTAGAACCATGGGTTTTGATTACAGGGGCTTTAAGTCCAAATAATACCGCACCCCCGTGAGAAGAATAGTCCAATTTATCTTTTAAGCCGTATAATGTATCTTTTAACATCAAAGCGCCAAATTTACCTTTGACACCTGCTTCGTTGATGCTGCCCTTGATCAGACTCATCAAGCCCATAGCTGTTCCTTCAATCGTTTTTAAAACGGCATTTCCTGTAAAGCCGTCAGTGACGACAACATCAGCAGCACCGTTCAAAAGTTCTCTAGCTTCCACATTTCCAATAAAATTGATGCTTTCTTCAGCCTGTAATAATTTATAGGCCTCTTTTGTTAGTTCACTGCCTTTTGTTTCTTCCGTACCATTATTCAAAAGACCCACGCGTGGTTTTTCTATGCCCCGCACATGCTTGGCATAAAATGATCCTAGAATCGCATATTGATGAATATGCTCTGCCTTATTTTCCGCGTTCGCACCTAAATCCAACATATCAAAACCGCTGCTGTCAGTTAAAACCGGCAGCGTCGACATCAAACCAGGGCGTTCGATTCCTTTGATTCTTCCAACTACAAATAAACCAGCAGCTAATAACGCTCCCGTATTCCCAGCTGAAAAGATGGCATCTGCCTTACCTTCTTTGACCGCTTGAGCAGCCAAAACCATCGAAGCATTTTTCTTGCGGCGAATCGCTTTGACCGGTTCATCATCACTATTAATTTTTTCATCTGTATGAATGATCGTAATATTTTTTTCGTTTGTGATGTATTGACGGATCGCGTCTTCTTTTCCATATAATTGAAACTCGATATCTGGATGATTTTTTTGAGCTAACATTACACCTTCCACGATAGCCTTTGGTGCAAAATCGCCACCCATTGCGTCTACAGCAATTTTCATGAGAACTGTCTCTCCTTTTATCTCTTAATGAATTGTTTTCTTAAACCATATCCCATCCAGCTAAGTTTTCTATCTATATAGTAAAGCTGGACGGACAACTAGTATTTTTAAAATTTTCTACAGTATAGCACACCTAATCAAAATATGTTTCGCCAGTTTCGGTTGGTTTCAAGGTCTCTGCTAATGGTGCAAAGGCCGGCTGCTCGCGCCAATTATCGATTTGCCAAATCTGATTTGCCTCGTCTCTAGCTACTTCCAAAACATTTGCATCGTTCACCAGATCGGCAATTAAAAATTGCGGCAAACCGGATTGACGGAAACCAAAGACTTCACCCGGACCACGTAATTCTAAATCCTTTTCACTCAAAACAAAACCATTATTTGTTTCAGTCATGATCTTCATACGCTCTTTACCCATTTCATTTTTCGGGCTGGCAACTAAGATGCAATAAGAAGCATCCGAGCCGCGGCCAACTCGCCCACGTAATTGATGGAGCTGAGCTAAACCAAAGCGATCCGCATCCATAATGAACATCACCGTTGCATTTGGAACATTGACTCCGACTTCAATGACTGTAGTAGAAACTAAAACCTGACTTTGATTCTCTTTGAATTCTTCCATGATCTTATCTTTTTCAGCATTCTTCATTTTTCCATGCAAGAGGCTGACTTGATAGGTTGGTGCATAGTATTCTTGCAAGTGCTCATAAATTTCTGTTGCATTCTTTACGTCTAGCGCTTCAGATTCTTCGATCAAGGGACAAATCACATACAATTGATGCCCAGCCTGCAACTCTTGTTTGGCCCAATCCAACGTATGCTCCAATTGTTTGGGTTTGATCCAACTGGTCTTGACCGGAATCCGGCCAGCCGGCATTTGATCGATGACGGAGACATCCATCTCGCCATATGCTGTGATCGCTAATGTCCGCGGAATCGGTGTCGCCGTCATAAAGAGGACATCGGGATGCAGACCTTTTTCACGTAAGACCCTTCGTTGGTTCACACCGAAACGATGTTGCTCATCTGTGATGACTAAACCAAGGTTTGCAAATTGTACATCGTCTTGGATCAAAGCATGAGTCCCGATCACCACATCAATCTCACCGTTTTGCAGCCCTGCTAGAATCGCTCGCCGTTCCTTTGTTTTGGTTGAACCTGTCAACAATGCCGTTGTCAGCTCCAGCGGATCAAACAATTGATTCAAGCTCTCTAAATGCTGCTGCGCCAAAATTTCTGTAGGGACCATTAAAGCTCCCTGAAAACCTGCTGTCATTGTCGCATACAGTGCAATTGCCGCAACAACAGTCTTTCCGCTACCAACGTCTCCCTGCAGCAAACGCTGCATATGCTTTTTACTGCGTAGATCGTAGCAAATTTCATTGGTAACTCGTTTTTGTGCATCAGTTAATTCGAAAGGCAGCTTTTGAGTGAATTGTTTCAAGCGTTTCACATCATACCGAATTGCGATGCCATTTTTTTCACTGCGTTCACTTTTCTTCAAGCCCTGCATCCGCATTTGGAATAAGAAAAATTCTTCAAAAACGACTCGTCGCTTCGCTTGCTGGCTCTCTGTTGGATTTTTCGGGAAATGCATCGCCCGCATTGCTTGCTTTCTTGGCATTAACCGATATTTTTCCAACAGATAATCAGGCAAGTTTTCTGTCACCTGATCACCAAATTTTTCAAATGCGACTTTGATCAAATCAATCAGTGTACTTTGACGGATCGCTTTCGTCACATGATAGATTGGGGCATATTCTTCCGTTTGCTTACCGCCTAAGATTTTCATCCCAGTCAACGACTTGCGTTTGGCATCCCACTTTCCATATACCGCCAATTCTTCGCCGACTTCGACTTTATCTTTTAAATAAGGCTGATTGAAAAAGGAAACCATGAAGACCGCGTGATCTTGCATCATTCGAAACTGCAGCCGGCTTTTTTTATAGCCAAATCGACTGACTACCGGTGCCGAGACAATCACACCTTTTAATGTAACTTTTTCTTGATCATTGATCTCTAATAGATTTTTTTCTTGAATGTCTTCATAACGAAAGGGATAGTAACTTAGCAGGTCTTCGATGGTTACGATACCTAATTCAGATAGTGTCTGGACACGTTTCGGACCTACACCGGGCAGTACCGATACAGATTCTTGAATCATCATAAACAACCTCCTTTCAACTTTATCTTTCAGCTATTCGTTATAGAGTGAATCATTTTTCCAAAATCATAAAAAATAATTCTCGTCACACACAGACTTTTATAACACTAACAAAAACAGGAGTGAGCCAGATATTCTTGGCTCACTCCCTCCGACTTTTTACTTATTATTCTGCTGAAAGCAAGTATGGATAAACTGGTTGTTTTCCTTCGTGGATCTCAACTTCTAAATCTGGATAGCTTGCTTCAATTGTCTCACTTAATTTTTCAGCCTCTGCTTGTGTACCTTCAACACCTACGATGATTGTGATGATTTCGATATCCTCACTGATCATTTTATTTAAAGTATCTAAGGTTGCTTGATATTTGTCTGCTTCAGAAAGAACAATTTTGCCATCGATCATTCCTAAATAGTCGCCCTCATGAATCTCAACACCATCGATCGCCGTATCGCGAATCGCATTAGTGATTTGACCGCTGACTACAGAATCAAGCATTTCAGTCATCGTCGTTTTATTATCTTCTAGGCTTTGCTCACCATTGAAGGCCAACATTGCAGTCATTCCTTGAGAAACAGTTTTACTTGGTACAACTGCTACAGGTATGTCCGCTACTTCTGCCGCTTGATCAGCAGCCATAAAGATATTTTTGTTGTTCGGCAAGACAATGACTTGATCAGCATTAACTTCTTTGATTGCTTTCAAAATGTCTTCCGTACTTGGATTCATAGTTTGGCCGCCGCTGATTACGTACGATACGCCCAGACTCTTGAATAATTCTTGCACGCCTTCGCCAGCTGCAATTGCGATTACCGCATAAGGTACACGCTCTGCTGGTGCCGCCTCAAACTCAGCGACCTCTTCATCATGCTCCAAGATGTTTTCATGTTGCAGACGCATATTATCCACTTTGACCTTGATCAAAGCACCAAATTTTTGTCCATAATTCATTACTTCACCTGGATGTTCTGTATGAACATGCACTTTAACGATTTCATCATCATTAACAACTAATAGCGAGTCGCCAATGCCGTCCAAGTAGTTGCGGAATGTATCATAGTCAAAATTACTGTCAACCGTTGGTCCTTCGCCTAGACGAACCATGATTTCAGTACAGTAACCGAACTTGATATCGGCTGTCGCCAATTGACCTTGAACGCTGCGGTGATGTTCGGCATTAACCATTTCGTCCATTTCAGCTGGACTTGGTTCATAGGTGTCATCTGCCTGAAATTCGCCATTTAACGCACTTAAAAAACCTTCGTAAATGAACAATAAGCCTTGACCGCCGCTATCGACTACACCGACCTCTTTTAAGACTGGCAGCATATCTGGAGTTTTATCCAATGCTTTTTTTCCGGATTTAACAACGGCTGACATTACTTCAATCACATCATCCGTTTGTTTCGCTTTGCGTTCACCAGCTTTTGCTGATTCGCGTGCCACTGTTAAAATCGTTCCTTCTACGGGTTTCATCACTGCTTTATAAGCTGTTTCTACGCCGTGAACTAACGCTTTTGCTAAATCCTCTGCATTTAATGTATCCACATCTAAAATTGCTTTAGAAAAACCGCGGAATAATTGTGATAGAATAACACCGGAATTTCCTCGTGCGCCCATCAACAATCCTTTCGCTAAAACATTTGCTAATTCTCCGACTTTTTCAGAAGCTGAATTAACAACAGCAGTCGCGCCGCTGGTCATAGATAGATTCATATTGGTCCCAGTATCGCCATCTGGCACTGGAAATACATTTAATGAATTGACATATTCTGCATTGACTTGCAGACGTTTAGCGCCAGCCTCTACCATTTCTTGGAATTGACTCGCGCTGATCTCTGTTACCTTCACTTACTTAGTCCTCCTTAAGAACGCTGCCTTTAGTCAGGCAGAACACGTACACCTTGAACATAGACATTCACCGAATTGGCTGTAACCCCAAGCATCGTTTCCAAATTGTATTTCACTTTTTCTTGGACATTGCGCGATACTTCTGAGATTTTCGTGCCGTAGCTGACGATCGTATACACGTCAACCGCGATTCCGTTCTCTTCTTGACGTACAACGACGCCGCGTGAATAATTTTCTTTTCTTAAAATCTCTGTGATATTGTCTTTGATTTGATTTTTACTAGCCATACCGACGATACCAAACACGTCAGTAACTGCACCGCCGACAACCGTCGCGATGACGTCGTTTGAAATTTCGATCATACCAGTCTGTGTATTAATTTTCACAGCCATAGTTGTTAGCCTCCTTAAATAGGCATACTTGCCCATTTTTTCTACTATAATAGTTTATCATAGCCCTATGACAAATAAAAGAAAGTTCCATTGCGATTTGCTGATAGGGCGCTCCCTGCTTGCCGCAATATTCTGCCAACTTTCTTGCATCAAAACTTTTGCTAAAAAATTTTTACGCTAACAGAGTATAATTTACCTGCAAATCCCTTAAATGTCAATCTTTCTAAAAAAATTCACTTGCTAAACTTGCGAATATATGCTATTTTATTTTAGTATGAGCCAAAGAAGCGCTCCAATATCAAGGCTAAAGGAGGAAACAACACATGGCAAAAGTTTGCTATTTTACTGGTCGTAAAACAAGAAGTGCAAATAACCGTTCTCACGCTATGAACGCTACTAAACGTACTGTAAAACCTAATTTACAAAAAGTTCGCGTATTAGTTGACGGAAAACCTAAAAAAGTTTGGGTCTCAACTCGTGCTTTGAAATCTGGAAAAATTGAGCGCGTTTAATATTATCCATTCAAAGTCCTTCAGCCGGAGGACTTTTTTTATTGCCCTCTTTTAACGTTGGCGCTGCCTAAGCGTTAACCGTACTATTATTTCCTTAAATCCCTCCTAAAATGTTCAAAATTTCGGGCTGTTTTCACGCCTCCTTCACAATATTTCAGCTCTTCTATGGTAAAATTTGGATAGTCTGTTGAAAGAAGTTTGGTGATTTTTATATGAAAAAGTATCTTAAAGAAAACCGTTGGTATTTGTTGTCCAGTTTTTTCCTGCCGTTTTTGCTCATGGTGATCGTCTATTTGACGATTGGTATTTATCCAGGATCAAGCCGCAGTGTCTTAGCCAGTGATGCCTTTTCACAGTTTTCAAATTTTCACGCAAGTTTTCGAAATATGCTTTTAGGCAAACAAGGCCTTTTTTATACTTGGAATGCCTCGATGGGGCTGAACTATTTATCGCTGGTTTCCTATTACCTTGGCGGCTTCTTTACACCGCTGGTTATTTTCTTTCCAAATCAGTTGATGCCCGACGCTCTGTATTTTTTGACTCTGATCAAGATCGGCTCAGCAGGATTAGCGTTTTGGTTTTATGCCAAGGGTAGTTTTAAGCTGCCGGATTGGTCCCGTGTAGCCCTAAGCGTTACCTATGCATTGATGTCTTTTGCTATCGCTCATTCTGAGATTATTATGTGGTTGGATGCCTTTGTTTATCTGCCTTTGATCATTTGGGGCATCAATCGTGTGATGGACCTGAAAAAGCCGACCGTACTTTTTGTTTCCTATTTAATGTTGTTTTTAACGAGCTTTTATATGGGCTTCATGATCGGTCTATTTTCGGTCTTATATTTTATCGCCCGCTTGATTACCAATTGGAAGTTATACAAAAAGAGCATCATTCCTTATGGGGCAACCTCGTTATTAGCCGGCTTTGCATCGATGATCGTCATTTTGCCGTCGATTCTCGATTTGCGAACGAACGGTGAAGAATTGACACAAATCACCACCTTAAAAACGGAAGCAACCAGCTGGTGGGATTTTATCGCGAAGAATTTGATCGGTTCTTACGATACAACAAAATATGGTTCGATCCCATTCATTTATATCGGACTTTTACCATTAGCTTTATGTTTATTTTTCTTTATCTGTAAAAAGATTCCTTGGAAAAACAAACTCGCTTATGGTGTGATTGCCGCGATCTTAATTGCAAGTTTCTATATCCAGCCGATGAATTTATTTTGGCATGGAATGCATGCACCGAACATGTTCTTGTTCCGCTATGCCTATCTGCTTTCATTTTTAGTGATTACACTAGCCGCGTGGGGCTGGGAAAAATTGGAGCGAGAGAGCATTTTGCAGCTGGTCGCCGCCTTCTTGCTGCTGATTGCTGTTTTTGCGATTTTCTGGGGAATGAAGGGCAAAGACTATGACTATCTTAAAAATATTTCGCTTTACATCACGATCGGCTTCTTGGCTGTCTATGCTTTAGTTTTCACGGCGCATCACTTTAATAAAGTCCCATTGAAAGTTCTCAGCATCCTGCTCTTACTATTGATGTCTACAGAAGCCTTTATCAATAGCGACTTTATGGTCCGCGGTATTTTGAAGGATTGGAATTATGCGTCTCGCAGCCTTTATACAGAGCCTTATCCTTCAATCAAAGCGTTAGTCGATGAAACGAAGAACGAGAATGAGGATTTTTATCGAATGGAAAATCTTGATCCCGTCTCATCCAATGACGCCTTTAATTATGGTTATAGCGGTGTCAGCATGTTTTCTTCGATCCGCAACCGCCATTCATCCGGCTATATGGATCAATTAGGTTTCCGTTCAAGAGGCACGAGCCTGAACATTCGCTACCAGAATAATACGCTGCTGGCAGATGCCTTCACAGGCATGAAATACAACATTGCCAAAGCAAAGGATTTGAATAAATACGGCTTTTCTAAAACGAAAACGGTTGGTGAGTATAATCTGTTCGAAAACAACTATGCCCTGCCGTTAGCTTTCACAGCACCAACAAGTATTGATAAATTAAAGGCTTTGCCAAATGACAATCTTGGTACTCAAACGCAATTATTCAACGCTTTGTCGCAAGAACAATACCAGTACTACCAGTTCTTGCCGATAACGCAAGTAGATACCAAAAATGCCACCGTCACCAACGCTGGCAATATTACGACGATCACGGAAAAACAAGGCAATGTCGCAAAGGATGTCACCTGGAAGGTTCAAGTTCCAGCAAATACCCAAGCCTACTTAAGTCTTTATCCTTACGATTTTTCCGAGTTAGAAAGTTCGACCGCCACTGTTACGACAAATGGACAAACGCGTCAGGCGCAAATCGGTATCAGCGGACAATATTATGACTTAGGTTATTATCAAAAAGCCACAATGGTCACCTTTACCGCCAGCTTCTATGGAACAAAGGCGATCAGCTTCCAAAGCCCGCAAGTTCTAGCGCTGGATACTGTAGCCTATCGCTTAGCTGCGGATAAGATCAAGGAAAACGGTGTAGATATGAAGGTTGGCAAACGCAGTGCTGAAGGGACTGTAAATGCCAAAGAAGCTCAAACACTGGTTACGACGATTCCTTATGACGAAGGCTGGACTGCCAGAATCGATGGAAAAAAAGTCGATACCAAAGCGTTCCAAAACGCATTCGTCAGTATCCATGTGCCAAAAGGCAAACACAAGGTAACTTTCAGTTATCTGCCGAAAGGCTTTATCGCCGGTGCAATCTCTTTTGTGGTTGCAATCGGAATGTTCATCCTTTATCTAAGATTGTTAAAAACGAAAAAAGAACATCGTCATTAAGTAATCTCATTAAAAAGGAAGCATCCGACACCAATCCCTCGATTGCTGTCAGATGCTTCCTTTTTTAACTATAAAGAAAGTATAAAATCTTTACATGAATAAATCGCTTTGTAGCGGGTATATCTATGTCTTGCTTCACGAACTAGCTTTATCGGCAATAAGCAAAAATATTTCGAAATTTGAGAAGCAATTTAGAAATATTTTGGTCTTATTGCTCAAAAGCTGAGCGAGTTCGCGAAGCCTTTCTTATTAATATTTTACTTCCGCTAAGTATAATCCTTCTGGATGAGCCGTTGGTCCGGCAGCATTACGATCCTGCGCCTCAAGAATCGCCGGAATACTGTCCGCAGGTATACGCCCATTTCCGATCTTTAACAGTGTACCCACTAAGATTCGAATCATCTTATATAAAAAACCGTTTCCGCGAAAAATAAAGGTCAGCTCTGTTCCTGCTTCATTTACTTCCAAATCCGCCTGATAAATCGTCCGAACTTTGTCCTCAATCGAACCACCCGTTGCACAAAAGGAAGTAAAATCATGCGTTCCCAATAAATCCGGCAGCGCCTGCCGAATTAACTCCAAATCCAATGGATAAGGATAATACGCGGCATAGTATCGCCGAAACGGACTTCGCGGTTTAGCGATTTGAACCTTAAAATGATACGTCTTCTCCACTACATGATAGCGCGCATGGAAGTCATCAGCCACGATCTCAACAGAAGAAACTGCGATATCCTCCGGCGTTTGAGTATCTAACGCAAAACGCATCCGTTCTAATGGGCGTTCCTGCGGATAATCAAAATGGATCACCTGACCGATCGCATGAACGCCCGCGTCGGTTCTACCCGAGCCAAAAATCGTTACTGGAGACCCATTATTCATTTTCTGCAGCGCCTTTTCAACTTCTTCCTGCACCGTTCGACCATTCGGCTGCTTTTGAAACCCATTAAAATTTGTGCCATCATAAGCAATCACAGCTTTATATCTAACCATTCTTACGCCCCTTATACAAAAATTCTGCCGGAGTCATTATAACAGCTTTTTATCGGGATTCCAACGCGCTCAAATCCGCTGCCTGATATTTATTGTTGCCCGGCAACGCTTTTTTATGCTTCCAGCAAACAATCGCCTCTTGTAAAGATCGATCTTGATTCGCCGCAAAAAAATCACGAATATACGTATTGTATTCAAATTGCGAATCAATTTTTTCCGGTTTCTTCGCTACAATTTCTGGATAAGCTTCTACCGCCTCGCGATATGTTTTCCCCGCATTTGATTTTAGCCATTTTTGAAAAGACACTTTAAAGCTGAAGGATGTTCCCAGTTCTCGACTAAAAAAAGCACGATGCTTTTCAGAACAGACAATATTCTCTTCAATCACACTATCCAACGTTATTTCTTCCACTCGCGCATTCTTCTGTTCTTTATGGCTGTCAGTAAGAGCTTTGCCTGTACGTAAAAAATATTCGATCCGTTCATTTAATTCTGCTTTACTTCCTGATTTCGCCAATCCCTGTTCTTGGCAAAACGCCTGCAGCTCTTCTTTTAAATAATAATACTCACGAAATGTTTCTGGCTCCAACCCTACGTGTAATTCCGGTCGCTTCTCAGTCATTTTTCTTCCTCCGCTCGCTTGTTTCATTTATCTTATCACAAAAAAAGCTTGGATTTCTCCAAGCTTAGCTGCGTAAAAAGATTAAAATGATCGTCGCAACACCAAAAACTGCAAGAACTATTGTATCTCGGGATGCCCATTGCAATTTTCTGTATTTGCTGCGGCCTTCACCGCCGCGATACCCGCGTGCTTCCATCGCGGTCGCTAAATCTTCCGCCCGATTGAAGCTGCTGACAAACAAGGGGATCAATAAAGGCACAATAGCCTTAACCTTTTGGATCAAGCTGCCATCATTAAAATCAACCCCGCGAGCTCGTTGCGCGTTCATAATTTTTTCTGTTTCATCCATCAACGTTGGTACAAATCGCAAGGCGATCGACAACATCAATGCAATCTCGTGAACAGGCAAATGAAACCTTTTCAAAGGATTCAACAAAGACTCGATTGCATCCGACATTGATAATGGCGGTGTCGTCAAAGTCAACAAGGTCGACATAAAAATGATCAAAACAAAACGGCAAAAGATAAACAATCCGTTTTGAATCCCATAAGAAGAAAGGCTAAACACGCCCCAAGACCAATACAAGGTCCCGCCACGAGTAAACAGCATCTGCAATGCCACTGTAAAAATGATCAGCCAGATCAACGGTCTGACGCCTCTTAAAAAGAAACTCAAACTTATCTTTGATAAAAACACCGCAAACATGGTAAAAACACCTAAAAATAAATAGCTTTGCCAATTATTCGCTAAAAAGATGATCCCAATAAAATAAAAACTAGCAACTAATTTGGCTCGCGGATCCAAGCGATGAATCAACGAATCGCCTGGAATATAACGGCCAAAGATCAATTTATTCATCATGAGCAGGACCTCCTGCAAATTTTACAATCCAGTCCGCCAATTCATCTTCGGTCAGCGGCAATTCGTCAAAAACCGCTCCACGAGCTTGCATCTTTTCAGCAAAAGCACTCGCTTGCGGCACACCTAATTGTTTTTCCTTCAGCCAAGAGACATCCGCAAAGACGCTCTGAGGATCGCCATGCTTCACCACATGCCCCTTTTCCAAAACATAAACATAGTCAGCAAAATTTGCCACGTCATCCATTAAATGAGTAACCAAAACGATCGTCATATTTTTTTCTTGATGCAAGCGCCAAAACATTTCCATCATTTCTTTACGTCCCAGCGGATCTAACCCTGCTGTCGGCTCATCTAGGACCAAAACTTCCGGTTCCATGGCTAAGACACCTGCGATCGCTACACGGCGCATTTGCCCACCAGAGAGTTCAAATGGTGATCGTTCAAGATATTCCTCATCTAATCCTACCAATTTCAAATTTTCCCGCGCTAAACTCAATGCTTTCTCATCACTCACGCCAAAATTTTTCGGCCCGAAAGCAATATCTTTTGCAACAGTCTCTTCAAATAATTGAGCTTCCGGAAACTGAAAAACGATGCCAACCTTTTTACGAACTGGCTTCAAATTTTTATTATCGGTTGTCGGCGTAATCGTTCGATCGCCAATGAAAACTTTCCCATCAGTTGGCTTCAACAAAGCATTCAGATGCTGCAGCAAAGTTGATTTACCACTACCAGTATGACCCACTAGAGCAGTATATGACCCCTCTTTAATATCCAGATCAATATCATAAAGTGCACGTTGTTCAAAGGGAGTATTCGGTTGATAAACGTAGCTTACTTTTTCAAAACGGATGTCCATAACCAGTCCATCATCCCTTCTTCATCTAAATAATTCATCGGCACATTCACACCGCGAGCCTTTAATGCAGCTTTCAACTTCTCTGGAAATGGCAGATCCAGCCCAAGTGAAACTAACTCAGGTCCGGCAGAAAAAATTTCTTCAGGCGTCCCTTCCTGATACAATTCGCCTTCTCTCATAACTAGAATTCGGTTCGCACTAGCAGCCTCGTCGATATCATGAGTGATGGAAATAACAGTCAGATCACTTTCCTCTTTGATTTCATTAATCGTCGCGATTACATCATCACGACCTTCAGGATCTAACATACTGGTTGCTTCATCCAAAATAATAATATCTGGGCGCAAAGCCACTACTCCTGCAATAGCAACGCGCTGCTTCTGCCCCCCTGATAGCCGAGCGGGTTCGCGGGTTGCGAAGTCCTGCATCTTAACTTTTTCCAAAGCATCCTGAACACGACGCTGCATTTCACTACGTTCGATCCCTTGATTTTCCAATCCAAAGGCCACATCGTCTTCTACCGTTGCTCCAACAAATTGGTTATCCGGATTTTGAAAAACCATTCCTACCATTCGGCGAATGTCCCAGACTGATTCCTCAGACAATTCCATTCCCCCAACAGTGACTATTCCTTTTTGTGGTAAATGAAGACCGTTGATTGCTTTGGCTAGAGTAGATTTCCCCGAGCCGTTATGTCCGACGATCGCGATCCATTCACCTTTATTAATCGAAAAGCTGACATCCTTCAAAGCAGGTGTCGCATCTTCTTGATAGCTAAATTCAATTTGATTGATTTCAATAATTGGCTTCATGACTGCACCTTTCCACTTCTTTGCAAATCTGTTCTAAGCCTAGCAAAAAAGCCACGTTTTATCAATCCTTGATACTCAATAAAATGCTTTTGTATACCGATCTGTCTTGACAGTATTTTTGGGTATAAAAAAACACTTTATGATGAGTGCCGGCTTCCCAGACATTCTGGGAAGCGGCGCTGAGCTAGACTCGGAGAAAATCTCCAACATCATAACACTCTAAAAGAATCATCTATAAAGTGAAGAGTGATTATTATACAAGTTCTAAAACAACCATAGGGGCGTTGTCGCCGCGACGAGGTTCAGTTTTTAAGATACGAGTGTATCCACCTTGACGTTCAGCATAACGAGGAGCGATATCGTTGAATAATTTCTGCAATGCAGATTCAACAACGACTGCTTCGTTTTCTTCGCGAATTTCAGCAACTTCATTACGTACAAAGCTAGCAGCTTGACGACGTGCATGAAGATCCCCGCGTTTTCCTAAGGTAATCATCTTTTCAGCAGTTGAACGAACTTCTTTCGCACGAGCTTCAGTCGTAACGATACGTTCGTTGATAATTAAGTCAGTTGTTAAGTCACGCAACATCGCTTTACGTTGGCTAGATGTGCGTCCTAATTTACGATAACTCACGTAGGTTTCCCTCCTTTGTAAACAATATTAATCGTCTTTACGTAGTCCTAATCCAAGATCATGTAATTTAGCCTTCACTTCTTCAAGTGATTTACGACCTAAATTACGTACTTTGATCATTTCAGGTTCAGACTTATTCGTTAATTCTTGAACCGTATTAATTCCAGCACGTTTCAAGCAATTGTACGAACGTACAGACAGGTCTAGTTCTTCGATGGTCATTTCCAACATTTTTTCTTTTTGCGTTTCTTCTTTTTCAACCATGATTTCAGCATTTTTCGCTTCATCAGTAAGATTTACAAAAATATCTAAATGTTCAGTTAAAATTTTCGCTGCAAGACTCAATGCTTCTTGAGCAATGATTGATCCATCAGTCCAAATTTCCATCGTTAATTTATCGAAATCATCACGACGACCAACACGTGTATTTTCAACTTGATAGTTTACTTTGCGCACTGGTGTATAGATAGAATCGACCGGAAGGACACCAATCGGCATATCTTCCTTTTTATTTTCGTCTGCTTGAACATAGCCTCGACCAGGTTTTACTGTTAAGCGAGCATGGAATGTCGCGCCTTCAGCAACAGTACAAATGTACATATCTTTATTCAAGATTTCAACGTCGCTGTCAACGATAATATCGCCGGCAGTTACCGTAGCTGGTCCAGTAATATCGATCTCAAGGGTTTTTTCTTCTTCAGCGAATAATTTCAAAGCCAAACCTTTGATATTCAAGATGATTTGTACAACGTCTTCTCTTACACCTTTGATGGTTGAAAATTCGTGTAACACCCCATCGATTTGAATATTAGTAATGGCCGCGCCCGGCAAAGAAGAAAGTAGAATACGACGTAGAGAATTACCTAAAGTAGTTCCATAACCTCTTTCCAAAGGTTCAACAACGAACTTGCCATAATCTCTGTCTTCATCAATTTTTGTGATTCTTGGTTTTTCGAATTCAATCATTCTTGTCTTTTACCCCTTTCAAAACGAAAAGTGTCTTGTTCAATGACGTTCCTGTAAAACTCATAGAGTGGGGCACTCATTAAACACGACGGCGTTTTGGAGGGCGGCATCCATTATGAGGTACTGGAGTCACGTCACGAATTGCAGTTACTTCTAAACCAGTTGCTTGCAATGAACGAATCGCTGCTTCACGACCAGAACCAGGTCCTTTAACAGTTACTTCAACACTTTTCAATCCATGTTCCATTGCAGCTTTTGTTGCTGTTTCAGCAGCCATTTGAGCAGCGAAAGGAGTAGATTTTTTACTACCTTTGAAGCCTAATGAACCTGCAGATGACCATGCTACAGCGTTTCCGCTTGCATCAGTGATCATGACGATTGTATTATTAAAAGTCGAATGAATATGAGCAATACCTGTTTCAATATTCTTCTTCACACGACGTTTACGATTGACTTTCTTTGCTACCATGAAGTTTTATACCTCCTTCACTAATTATTTTTTCTTGCCGGCAATAGCGCGAGCTGGGCCTTTACGAGTACGAGCATTGTTCTTAGTGTTTTGTCCACGTGTAGGCAAGCCACGACGATGACGGATTCCACGGTAAGAACCGATTTCCATCAAACGTTTGATGTTCAAGTTAGTTTCACGACGAAGATCGCCTTCAACTTTTAATTTATCAACTTCAGCACGGATAGCGTCTGTTTGTTCGTTTGTTAAGTCACGTACACGAACATCTTCAGAAACGCCTGCGTCGGCTAAAATTTGTTTCGCTGTAGTATTTCCGATACCGTAAATATAAGTAAGTGAAATTACCACGCGTTTATCACGAGGAATATCTACTCCTGCAATACGAGCCATACTTAATTACACCTCCAATTATCCTTGACGTTGTTTATGTTTTGGGTTTGCTGGGCAAATCACCATAACACGTCCATTACGACGAATTACTTTACAATGTTCACACATTGGTTTTACTGATGGTCTTACTTTCATGATTATACCTCCTGAAGTTTTACGGAGTACAACTTACTTAAAGCGATAGGTAATGCGACCACGGCTCAAATCATATGGAGAAAGTTCTACTGTAACTTTATCTCCAGGCAAGATTCGAATATAATACATCCGGATTTTACCAGATACGTGTGCTAGAACTTCGTGTCCATTTTCCAATTCGACTTTAAACATTGCATTCGGCAAAGTTTCGACGACTGTTCCTTCGATTTCAATCATATCTTCTTTTGCCACGCAGAGTACCTCCTTGTAGTTGTTTCGCATTTTCACACGATAAAATGGCGGAAACTGCAGTTCCCACCCTAATTCTTAAGTTAACTTCTAGAAAAGCTAGAAGTCGGACTGACAAATTCTATCATAAAACATCGAACTTGGCAAGATAAACTGCATCTCAAGTCGGCAGGCAAAATTATTTTTCGATAATCTTTTCTACATCCGCAAATACGGCATCAATTTCACGATCTCCATCAACTGGATACAACAGACCCTCTTCATCATAATAAGCTAAAATTGGTTCACTGTTTTTAATGTTTAC
Source organism: Enterococcus hulanensis (assembly GCF_005405485.1). Lineage (GTDB taxonomy): Bacteria > Bacillota > Bacilli > Lactobacillales > Enterococcaceae > Enterococcus_A > Enterococcus_A hulanensis. The sequence goes on from NZ_BJED01000014.1 coordinate 101,832, forward strand.
AGATAAACGATTTTTAACTGTTTCTGGCTTATCATCTTCACGTTGGTAAAACTCATGACCACCACAACGGTCGCAAGTACCTTCTACCTTTGTAGGATTGAAGATTTTATGATAAGTTGCGCCGCAATTACGGCACATGAAGCGTCCTGCCAAACGTTCAACTAACACTTCTTCTGCTACTTGAATTTCAATCACAGCATCAATCTTTTTGTTCAAGTCCGTTAACATTTCAGCTAATGCTTTGGCTTGATCTAAAGTACGAGGGAACCCGTCTAACAAGAACCCTTTATCAGTATCCTTTTGAGCTAAACGTTCCTTCACGATACCGTTAGTAACTTCGTCTGGGACCAAATCCCCTGCATCCATATAAGATTTTGCTTTCAATCCGAGTGTTGTCTCGTTTTTGATTGCTTCTCGGAACATATCCCCCGTGCTGATATGCGGAATATTGTACGTTGCAACAATTCTTTCTGCTTGTGTTCCTTTTCCTGCTCCTGGCAGTCCCATTAAGATCAGGTTCATTGCTTTCCCTCCTAAATATTTGAAGCGAGAACGGCGTTGAGGAAATCCTCAACACACGAATCTACTCTTCATCCATGAATCCGACATAGCGTCGTTTTAACATGAGTCCTTCTAATTGTTTTGCAGTTTCTAACGCAACCCCAACTACGATCAAAAGACTAGTACCACCTAAACCAATTGATTGAGGTAGGTTCCAAATCATTTGGGCAATAATTGGAATCAAAGCAATCAAACCTAAGAAAATAGCTCCGACCACACTTAAGCGCATCAAAATTGCAGAAACATATTCTTCTGTCCCTTTACCTGGTCTTACACGAGGAATATAACTTCCTTGTTTTTGTAAGTTCTCCGCTAATTTTTCAGGATTAACCTGAACAAATGCATAGAAGAAGGTGAAGGCAACAATCAGAACAGTATAAATCGCAGCACCTGGAACTGTGTTATAACTGAATAGTTTCGTTAAAACATCATACCAGCCCTCCGCACTATACTTGCTAGCTAATGCCTGTAACACCGCATTCGGTGTCGCAATAAATGAGCTGGCAAAGATAACCGGGATAACTCCGGCAGCATTTACTTTTAATGGTAAATAACTACTTGTTGGAGCGCCAACGACTTGTTTCGTATATTGTATTGGAATTTTTCTTTCCGCTTGCTGGAAGTACGTTACGAAAACGACAATCAACACGATAGCAATAAGTAAAATTACAACAAAGATAACTGATTTCCAAAGATCGCTAGAATCAATATTTACGAAATAATCATCATAGATATCTTTGATACTTTGCGGCAATCGTGAAATGATACCTGCAAAGATAATCATTGATACACCATTACCAATTCCTTTTTCAGTGATCTGTTCTCCCAACCAAGTAACAAACATGGTACCTGCTGTAAGGATGATACCAATCGTAACGAAGGTTTGAACATTACGGTTTGGAACAAAACCAAATTGTGCAAAATAGTCAAATCCAGCTGTAATACTTACAGACTGAATGAAAGCTAAAACTAAAGTTAAATAGCGAGTTGCTTGATTCAACTTTTTACGTCCAACCTCACCTTGTTTTGACCATTCAACAAATTTAGGGATAATGTCCATCTGCAACAGCTGAATAACAATTGAAGCTGTAATGTATGGAGAAACTCCCATTGAGAAGATCGAAAAGTTCTGCATGGCCGAACCACTCACCATATTCAGCATTCTGAAAAATGGCATTTCGCTTAGACCTTGCAAACCATGCGCATCTACTCCTGGTACAGTTATTTGAGCACCTAATCGGAAAATTAATAGCATTAATACGGTAAACAGGATCCGTGACCGGATGTTCTGAACTTTGAAAGAATCTTTTAAAAGTTTGAACATTAAATCACCTCGATTGAACCACCAGCAGCTTCAATTGTTTCTTGAGCATGTTTAGAGAATTTTGCTGCTTTAACGGTTAGTTTTTTATCTAATGATCCGTTTCCTAAAACTTTGATTCCAGCTTTTTCGTTTTTCACGATTCCAGCTTCAACTAAAGCAACCGGTGTTACTTCAGCACCATCTTCAAAACGATTTAAGACATCCAAATTGATTACAGCGTATTCTTTACGATTCACGTTAGTAAATCCACGTTTCGGTAAACGACGGAATAAAGGAGTTTGACCACCTTCAAAACCTAGACGTACACCACCGCCTGAACGAGCCTTTTGTCCTTTTTGACCACGTCCAGCTGTTTTTCCGTTACCTGATGAAGTACCACGACCAACGCGGTTGCGAACTTTACGTGAACCTTCGGCAGGTTGTAATTCATGAAGTTTCATTATATTGGGCACCTCCTTAGATTTTAATCATCATTGTTTATTAAACTTCTTCTACGTCCACTAAATGAGACACTGTGTTAACCATACCTTTGATTGCATCGTTAGCAGGTTTAACAACTGTGCTATTCATTTTTTTAAGACCCAACGCTTTAACAGTGTCACGTTGGTTTTGAGGACGTCCGATAATACTGCGTTTTAAAGTAATTTTTAATTCAGCCATTTCATTCGTCCTCCTTAATTAGCTAAGTTTTCAACAGAGATGCCGCGTAATTGTGCCACTTCTTCTGCTTTTTTCAATTGAGTTAAACCTTCAACAGTCGCGCGAACAACGTTGATTGGTGTGTTTGAACCTAAAGATTTAGAAGTTACATCGGCAACCCCAGCTAATTCCAAGACGGCACGAACTGGTCCACCAGCGGCAACTCCAGAACCTTCAACGGCTGGTTTCATCAAGATGCGTCCACCGCCGAATACACCAATAACTTCGTGAGGAAGTGTAGTTCCTACCATTGGTACTTCGACTAGGTTTTTCTTAGCATCTTCGATTGCTTTACGAATTGCTTCAGGGACTTCTTGAGCTTTACCTGTACCAAAGCCTACGTGACCGTTCTTGTCACCGACAACAACTAGTGCTGCGAAGCGTAGACGGCGTCCACCTTTAACAACTTTAGTAACACGGTTGATCGCTACAACGCGGTCTTCTAATTCCAAATGTTTTGGATCGATATAAACCATGAATGGTGTTCCTCCTTCTCCTAAAATTCTAGTCCATTTTCGCGAGCTGCTTCAGCTAAAGCTGCTACACGGCCATGGTAAAGGTATCCACCACGGTCAAAGACTACTTTCTTAATACCTTTTTCTGAAGCACGTTCTGCTACCAATTTCCCAACAGCTTGTGCTTGTTCAGTTTTGTTTCCACCTGAAATTTCTTTATCCAAGGCAGAGGCACTTGCTAGCGTCACACCCGCTACGTCATCAATTACTTGCGCGTAGATGTTTTTGTTAGAACGAAAAACGTTCAAGCGTGGGCACTCAGCAGTACCAGAGATTTTGTTACGGACACGCATGTGGCGCTTTTGGCGTGTTTTATTTTTATCTGGTTTTGTAATCACAATTGTCACCTCTTTAATTAAGCTGGCCTAAGCCGCGTGTAGGTTCGACCTACTATTTACCAGTTTTACCTTCTTTACGACGTACATATTCGCCAACATAGCGGATACCTTTGCCTTTATAAGGTTCTGGAGGACGAGTTCCGCGGATTTTCGCAGCTAATTCGCCTACTACTTCTTTATTTGATCCTTTAACAATTACTTGAGTGTTAGAAGGAACTTCGATTGTAACGCCCTCTGGAGCTACCATCTCAACTGGATGTGAATAACCAACGTTCAATACAAGTTTTGAACCTTGTAATTGTGCACGGTATCCGACCCCGATTAATTCTAATGCTTTTTGGAACCCTTCTGAAACACCAACAACCATGTTATTGAAGTTTGCACGAGTTGTTCCGTGAATTGTTTTCATTTCTTTGCTGTCATTGGGACGAGTAAATGTTACTTCATTTCCTTCGATGCTCATTTTGATATCAGAAGAAAAAGTACGAGTTAATTCACCTTTAGGTCCTTTAACAGTAATGTCGTTCCCGTTTTGAGTTACTTCAACTCCTGCAGGTAAAACGACTAATTTATTACCAATACGGCTCACTTAAAGACACCTCCTCATGGATTGTTTGATCTTACCAAACGTAAGCTAGCACTTCGCCGCCGACGTTTTTACCTCTAGCTTCTTTATCAGTTACTAAACCTTCAGAAGTAGAGATGATTGCAATACCTAAACCATTTAATACTTTCGGCACTTCGTCAGCTTTGACGTAAGCACGTAAGCCAGGTTTAGAAATACGTTTTAAGTTCGTGATAACACGTTCGTCATTTTTACCGTATTTAAGGAAAACACGGATCATGCCTTGTTTGTCATCTTCGATATATTCAACATCACGTACGAAACCTTCACGTTTAAGGATTTCTGCGATGTCACGTTTGATTTTTGAAGCAGGTACTTCTACTGAATCGTGTTTTACCATGTTGGCATTACGAATACGAGTTAGAAAATCTGCAATTGGATCTGTCATGACCATTGAACTGTTTACCTCCTTTATGCGAGTTTATTTTACCAGCTAGCTTTCTTCACGCCGGGAATTTGACCTTTGTAGGCAAGTTCGCGGAAGCAAATACGGCAAAGATGAAATTTACGATAAACTGAATGTGGACGTCCGCAACGTTCGCAACGAGTGTACTCTTGCGTTGAATGTTTTGCAGGGCGTTTGTTTTTAGCAATCATTGATTTTTTAGCCAATTTTTTCGCCTCCTTGATTATTTTTGGAATGGCATTCCAAGTTGTGTTAATAATTCGCGAGATTCTTCGTCTGTTTTAGCAGTTGTAACAACAACGATATCCATACCACGGACTTTATCAACTAAATCATAATCTACTTCAGGGAAGATCAATTGTTCTTTAACACCTAAAGTAAAGTTACCACGGCCATCAAAGGATTTTTTGCTTACTCCGTGGAAGTCACGTACACGGGGAAGTGATACAGACACTAATTTGTCTAAGAATTCATACATTCTTTCTCCACGTAGTGTTACTTTCGCACCGATAGGCATTCCTTCACGTAAACGGAAACCAGCGATTGATTTTTTAGCTTTTGTGATGATTGGTTTTTGACCAGAAATCAATGCTAATTCTTCAACAGCTTTGTCTAAGTTTTTTGCGTTTGATACCGCATCACCAACACCCATGTTGATGACAATTTTCTCAACTTTAGGAACTTCCATAACTGAATCATAGTTAAATTTTTCCATCAAAGATGGTGTAATTTCACTTACAAATTTTTCTTTTAGGCGGTTCATCTATAAGATCCTCCTTCCTTGTTTAATTATTTATCTAGAGCTTCGCCGGTTTTTTTAGAAACGCGGACTTTCTTGCCGTCAACCACTTTATAGCCAACGCGTGTCGCTTCTCCATTTGAAGGATCGATCACCATAACATTAGAAGCATGAATTGGTGCTTCTACCTCAACGATTCCGCCTTGAGGGGCTTCTTGAGAGGCTTTTTTATGTTTTTTTACGACATTGACGCCTTCAACAACGACTTTATCTTGTTTAGGAAGGGCTTCTAATACTACGCCTTCTTTATTTCTGTCTTTACCAGAGATAACTTTTACTTTATCGCCTTTTTTAACGAACATTACTGTTGCGCACCTCCTTTGGTTGAATCTTTCGATTATAATACTTCCGGTGCCAATGAAACGATCTTCATGAAGTTGCCTTCGCGTAGTTCACGAGCGACAGGTCCGAAGATACGTGTTCCTCTTGGGCTCTTGTCATCACGAATGATAACAGCTGCATTTTCATCAAATTTGATATAAGAACCGTCAGTACGACGAGCGCCTGATTTAGTTCGAACGATAACGGCTTTAACAACGTCACCTTTTTTGACAACACCACCTGGCGTTGCTTGTTTAACCGTAGCAACAATCACATCACCGATATTTGCAGTTTTGCGACCAGATCCGCCAAGAACTTTAATAGTTAAAATTTCACGAGCGCCTGAGTTGTCCGCAATTTTTAAACGACTTTCTGCTTGGATCACTTGTGTATCCTCCTTTCAGATTTAAGAAACATCTATATAGGAAAATCTCGTGTGATTAGATAATCACTGCTTTTTCAACGATTTCAACCAGACGGAAACGTTTGGTAGCTGATAATGGACGAGTTTCCATGATTTTCACGATATCGCCAATTTTTGCTTCATTGTTTTCATCGTGAGCTTTGTATTTTTTAGAATATTTCATGCGTTTACCGTAGATTGGGTGGTTCTTTTTGGTTTCAACGACAACAGTGATCGTCTTGTCCATTTTGTCAGATACCACACGTCCTTGATAAACTTTACGTTGATTTCTTTCTTCAGTCATACTGGAAATGGCCTCCTTCCACTATTTGTCAGCTTGTTCACGCAACACAGTTTTGATGCGTGCAATCGATTTACGTACTTCTTTAATACGTGCAGTGTTTTCTAATTGACCTGTTGCTAATTGGAATCTAAGATTGAACAATTCTTCTTTTAATTGTTTTTCTTGATCTAGCATTTCGGCAGTGGTTAATTCTCTGATTTCTTTAACCTTCATTCGATTCACCACCCATTTCCTCACGTTTTACGATCTTAGTCTTCATTGGTAATTTGTGAGAAGCAAGACGTAATGCTTCACGAGCAACTTCTTCAGGAACGCCGGCGATTTCAAACATGATCTTACCGCGTTTAACTGGTGAAACCCATCCTTCAGGAGCACCTTTACCAGATCCCATACGTACGCCGATAGCTTTGGCTGTATAAGATTTGTGAGGGAAAATTTTAATCCATACTTTCCCACCACGTTTCATGTAACGAGTCATTGCAATACGGGCAGCTTCAATTTGGCGGTTAGTGATCCAATGTGAATCAACAGCTTGTAAGCCGTATTCTCCAAATGCGATTTCTTTACCACCTTTAGCTTCCCCACGCATTTTACCGCGGAATTCACGACGGTGTTTTACACGTTTAGGTACTAACATGATTATTTCCCTCCTTTCTTAGTGTTTTTCTTTGTAGGAAGAATTTCTCCACGATAAATCCACACTTTAACTCCTAGTTTTCCGTATGTTGTATCTGCTTCTTCCCATGCGTAGTCGATGTCAGCACGCAATGTATGAAGAGGAACTGTACCTTCAGAGTATCCTTCTGAACGAGCGATGTCCGCACCATTCAAACGACCAGATACTTGAGTTTTGATTCCTTTAGCGCCAGAACGCATAGTGCGTTGGATCGCTTGTTTTTGTGCACGACGGAAGGCAACACGATTTTCTAATTGACGTGCAATTCCTTCACCGACTAATTTTGCATCTAAATCTGGTTTTTTGATTTCAACGATGTTGATGTGAACTCGTTTACCAGTTAATTTATTTAATTCTTTTCTTAGGCTCTCAACTTCAGATCCGCCTTTACCGATAACCATACCAGGTTTAGCTGTGTGAATTGAAATATTTACACGGTTTGCAGCGCGTTCGATTTCAACAGTTGACACAGCGGCATCAGCAAGTTTAGTTGCGATGAACTTACGGATTCTCAAATCTTCGTGTAGAAACTCAGCATACTCTTTTTCGGCATACCATTTAGCATCCCACTCGCGGATGATGCCTACACGCATTCCAATAGGATTTACTTTTTGTCCCACTGATTATCCCTCCTTATTTTTCTGATACCACTACGGTAATATGACTTGTACGTTTGTTAATTGGTGAAGCTGAACCTTTTGCACGTGGACGGAAACGTTTCATTGTTGGTCCTTCGTTAACAAATGCTTCAGAAACTACCAAATTTTCAACATCTAAGTCAAAGTTGTTCTCTGCGTTAGCAACTGCTGACATCATAACTTTTTCAATGATTCCTGCAGATTTGTTTGGTGTGAATTTCAAGATTGAAATTGCTTCTGCTACGCTTTTTCCTCTAATAAGATCGATTACTAAACGTGCTTTACGAGGAGAAGTGCGAACTGTTTTCGCAGTTGCCTTAGCTGATGTAATTTGTTCTGCCATGTTAATATCCTCCCCTCAAAATTAACGTCTTGTTTTCTTATCGTCGGCGGCATGTCCACGATAAGTTCTTGATGGTGCAAATTCACCTAATTTATGTCCTACCATGTCTTCTTGGATGTAAACTGGCACATGTTTGCGTCCGTCATAAACAGCAATTGTAAATCCTACAAAACTAGGGAAAATTGTTGAACGACGAGACCAAGTTTTAATAACTTTTTTCTTTTCAACACCTTGTTGCGCTTCAACCTTTTTCATCAAATGATCATCGACGAAAGGTCCTTTTTTCAAACTACGACCCATGGTGTACCTCCTCTCAAAATATGCGACACATAGTCAATGGTTCTATTTAGTCTTACGACGACGTACGATAAGCTTGTCTGATGCAGCTTTCTTATTACGAGTTTTGTAACCCAATGCAGGTTGTCCCCAAGGAGATACTGGAGCTTTACGTCCGACTGGCGCTTTACCTTCACCACCACCGTGTGGGTGATCGTTAGGGTTCATTACGCTACCACGTACAGTTGGGCGTTTACGCATCCAACGAGAACGACCAGCTTTACCGATGTTGATCAATTCGTGTTGTTCGTTACCAACAGAACCAATTGTTGCACGGCAAGTAGCTAAGATCATACGAACTTCGCCAGAGTTTAAACGTACTAATACATATTTTCCTTCTTTACCAAGTACTTGAGCACTTGTACCAGCTGAACGGATCAATTGTCCCCCTTTACCAGGTTTCATTTCAATGTTGTGGATTACAGTACCGACTGGAATATTTTCTAGTGGTAAAGCATTTCCGATTTTGATATCTGCATCTGTTCCAGAAACGATTGTCATGCCAACTTCTAAGCCTTTAGGGGCTAAAATGTAAGCTTTCACTCCGTCTGTATAATGAACTAATGCAATGTTTGCTGAGCGGTTTGGATCGTATTCGATCGTTTGAACTGTAGCAACCACGTTATCTTTGTTACGTTTAAAATCGATAACACGGTATTGACGTTTATGTCCGCCACCTTGATGACGTACAGTGATGCGACCGTTGTTGTTACGACCGGCGTTGTTTTTCAATGGTTGTAATAACGTCTTTTCAGGCGTTGAAGTAGTGATTTCAGCGAAATCAGAACTTGTCATATTACGACGACCATTTGAGGTAGGTTTGTACTTTTTAATCGCCACGTCTAGTTTCCCTCCTAATTTACTAGTGATTTTCTAACGCTTATTCAGCGTCGAAAAGTTGGATTTCTTTTGAATCTTCAGTTAAAGTCACAACAGCTTTGCGACGTTTTTTTGTGAAGCCTTGATATTTACCCATACGTTTTGCTTTTGGTTTAGCATTCATAATGTTTACGTTTTTTACTTTAACGTCGAAAGCAGCTTCAACCGCTTGTTTCACTAAAGTTTTGTTTGCGCGAGTGTCAACTTCGAAAGTATATTTCTTTTCATCCATGTCTAACATAGATTTTTCAGTGATCACTGGGCGTTTAATTACGTCTAGTAAGTTCATTATGCAAGCACCTCCTCAATTTGAGTAAGAGCAGTTTGCGTTGCTAAGATTTTGTCATTAGCGACTACATCTAATACAGTAACATTGTCTGAAGTAGTAACAGTTACGTTTGCTAAGTTACGAGCAGCAAGGCCTGCAACTTCGTTTTCTGTTTCCAAAACAACCAATACTTTAGAATCAATTGACAAGCTAGTTAAAACTTGTTTGAATTCTTTTGTTTTAGGTGCGTCAAAGCTTAAAGCATCAACAGCAACTAAGTTATTTTCAGCAACTTTTTCTGATAAAACAGATTTGATTGCTAAGCGACGAACTTTTTTAGGAAGTTTGTAGCTGTATGAACGTGGTGTTGGTCCAAATACAACGCCACCTCCACGCCATTGTGGTGAACGGATAGAACCTTGACGAGCACGACCAGTTCCTTTTTGACGCCATGGCTTGCGGCCACCGCCACGAACTGCGCTACGATTTTTCACAGCGTGTGTTCCTTGTCTCAATGAAGCGCGTTGCATAACGATTGCATCGTAAACAACACTTTCATTTGGTTCGATTCCGAAGATTTCTTCATTTAAAGTGATGTCTCCGTTTTGAGTTCCATCTTGTTTGAATAATGCTACAGTTGGCATTCCTTAGTTCCTCCTTCCTCTAACTAATTATTTAGCTTTCACAGCTGATTTGATAGTGATTAAAGATTTTTTAGCTCCAGGAACATTTCCTTTTACTAAGATAACGTTGCGGTCAGCGTCAACACGAACAATTTCAAGATTTTGAATTGTCACGCGGTTGCCACCCATACGGCCAGCTAAACGTTTATTTTTAAATACACGGTTTGGTGCAACAGGACCCATAGATCCAGGACGACGGTGATAGCGAGAACCGTGAGCCATTGGGCCGCGGCTTTGTCCGTAACGTTTGATAACGCCTTGGAATCCTTTACCTTTAGTCGTTCCGGTAACATCAATGATGTCTCCAGCTTGGAAAGTATCAACTTTCACTTCTTTACCTACTTCATAGTCTCCTAGCTCAACATCTTTGAATTCTCTAATGAAGCGCTTAGGAGCCGTGTTTGCTTTTGCAACATGACCTTTCGCAGGTTTGTTAGACAAAACTTCACGCATATCTTGGTAACCTAATTGAACTGCTTCGTAGCCATCGTTTTCCATTGTTTTAACTTGTAACACAACGTTTGGAGTAGCTTCGATAACAGTTACTGGAATAAGTTCCCCAGATTCAGTGAAGATTTGAGTCATTCCCACTTTTTTCCCTAAGATTCCTTTGGTCATGATTACACCTCCATCTTCTTTAATTATAGTTTGATTTCGATATTCACACCTGATGGTAAGTCAAGCTTCATTAAAGCATCAACTGTCTTCGGTGTTGGGTTCACAATGTCAATCAGACGTTTGTGAGTACGCATTTCGAATTGTTCGCGTGAATCTTTGTATTTATGAGTCGCACGGATTACAGTGTAAAGACTGCGTTCAGTTGGTAATGGAATTGGACCAGACACGCTAGCTCCAGTTCTTTTTGCAGTTTCCACGATTTTATCCGCTGATTGATCTAAAATACCATGTTCATACGCTTTTAAACGGATACGAATTTTTTGTTTTGCCATCTTGTTCCCTCCTTCGCCTATTTTAAAAGTAGACATAGCTCCACGAAAATCTCCGTCACGCTCGTTCGTGGCAAAGCGTCCGGGCGTGTCGCAACCTCTCGTTTCAAAGCCGGCGGATTCATTCATGAACCCCCCAGTGACATTTACACTTCTGCAAACAGCACCTTTATGATTATATTACACAGGGTCAATGATTGCAAGGTTTTTCTAAGCTTTTTTTGGTTTTCCCTTTTTCTTTCTGAAAACTCAAAAACTTTCGATACGTTTCCTTCTATTAATATAGAAAAAGCATGTTCTTCTTTGGTTACTATCGGGAACTTCTCAGATATAGATTGTTACCGATTGTTTTTACGATTTTCAAGATTTTTAGTTTATATTCCACTTAGCTAAAATTACTTCTATATTAAATAGTTAGGACAAAAAAACTAAAATGGAGGTGCACATCCATTAAACCTTCTTCTGAAACAATCCCTCTCGTCTCGAACGTTTAATGATAGTAAGGCGACGTGTACTCAAGGCTCTTTTAATGGCGTCCACTCTAGTCCTTAAATGATTTCCTTCTTTTTGTTAAACCAAATGTCACTTCGCGCACGGATTAAAAATTATGATAACTTTCCAAGAGGTGAATCTGTCACCTATTTCCAGGATGAGATTTCATGGAAATAAACATACTAGAAGTGAATTTGAAATTTTGTGCTAGATTAGATATCCATGCCAAAATAGCCGTTGCTTGTGGTCTCTCTGGCTCTTTAGATCCTTTAAGAACGAAAAAGAAGATTCGTACCTTTGGAACACGTACTTTCTAGTTACGTTTACTTGGTGAGTAGTTAACGGAAAGAAAAGTTGAAAAAATTCTAACGGAAACCTTACAAACAATTCCAGAAGTGAAAAAAGAGCGTTAGAAATTATCTCGGCTAAAATTAACCCCAACTTGGAACAATTCGCTAATGCCAAACAACTGACCTCATGGGCAGGACTTTGCCCAGCAAGTTATAACAGTGGCGGTGTCCGAAAATCTGTACATATCTCAGCTGGAAATAAGTACCTAAAAACCATACTTTATCAATACGGCGGAAATACGGGACGCTTAAGTAACATAATATTTCCAGAGTTTTATGCTCGCACCTCTAGTTGAAAAAAAGAGATAATCGTATGTGCTCACAAGATACTAAGAATGGTTTATAAATCCCTTTCAGAACAACCAAATCGGGTAAACAAAAAAATCCTCACCAGATGCAGCGAACATCTAGTAAGGAAAAATAAAAAAAATCTTCGTCCTTATTATAGTATAGGTAAGGACTTTTTTGCATTTTTCTATTGTTTATTTCATTAAAAAAGAGCCATTGGAAATCCAATGACTCTTTACGTCCGAGCATAAAATTATCTTGTAAAGTTGATTAAGCTTTGATTGTAGTTACAACGCCTGAACCAACAGTACGTCCACCTTCACGAATAGAGAAACGAGTTCCATCTTCGATAGCGATTGGGTGGATTAATTCAACTTCCATAGTTACGTTATCACCAGGCATTACCATTTCAGTACCTTCTGGTAGATCAACTACACCAGTTACGTCAGTTGTACGGAAGTAGAACTGAGGGCGGTAGTTAGTGAAGAATGGAGTATGACGTCCACCTTCTTCTTTAGTTAAAACGTAAACTTCTGCAGAGAATTTTGTATGTGGAGTGATTGAAGCTGGTTTAGCCAATACTTGTCCACGTTGGATGTCTTCACGCGCAACACCACGTAATAACGCACCGATGTTATCGCCTGCTTCAGCGTAATCTAACAATTTACGGAACATTTCAACACCTGTTACAGTTGTTTTTGTAACATCTTCAGCAATACCGATGATTTCAACTTCGTCACCAACGCGAACTTGTCCACGTTCAACACGACCAGTTGCAACAGTACCACGACCAGTGATTGAGAATACGTCTTCGACTGGCATCATGAATGGTTTGTCAGTATCACGAACTGGTGTTGGGATGTATTCGTCAACAGCAGCCATTAATTCTAAGATTTTTTCTTCGTATGAAGCGTCGCCTTCTAAAGCTTTCAAAGCTGAACCCGCGATAACTGGAGTGTCGTCGCCTGGGAAGTCGTATTCTGACAATAGGTCACGAACTTCCATTTCAACTAATTCTAGTAATTCTTCATCATCAACCATATCCATTTTGTTTAAGAATACAACGATGTAAGGAACACCAACGTTACGAGATAACAAGATGTGTTCACGAGTTTGAGGCATAGGGCCATCAGCAGCAGAAACTACTAAGATAGCTCCGTCCATTTGAGCAGCACCAGTGATCATGTTTTTAACGTAGTCCGCGTGTCCTGGGCAGTCAACGTGAGCGTAATGACGGTTTTCAGTTTCATATTCAACGTGAGAAGTGTTGATAGTGATTCCGCGTTCGCGTTCTTCAGGTGCACCATCGATTGAAGCGTAGTCCATTGCTTGAGCTCCGCCTTGTTTAGCAAGTACAGTTGTAATTGCAGCAGTTAAAGTAGTTTTACCATGGTCAACGTGTCCGATAGTACCAATGTTAACATGGGGTTTTGAACGGTCAAATTTTTCTTTAGCCATTTAATATGTTCCTCCTAAGTAAATGAGTTTAGTTTTTTATCTGATAGGTCCGCACCACAAAAGCGATGCGAGCCCATATCATCAGTTAATTATTTTACATGAAACGTTGTTAAAAATACAGTTCTTTTGGAAAAAGCAGTCAAAAAACAATTGACTTTTAAGAATTAGTCAGCTTTGCCGCCATTTTTCTTAATAATTTCTTCTTGAACTGATTTTGGTACATCTTCATAGTGGTCAAAGACCATCATGAATGTTCCGCGTCCTTGAGTAGAAGAACGAAGTGTTGTAGCGTATCCAAACATTTCAGCCAACGGTACAATCGCATTAACGATTTGTGCGTTACCATGAGCTTCCATACCTTCAACACGTCCACGACGAGCAGTTACGTGACCCATAACATCACCTAAGTAATCTTCTGGAACAGTAATCGTAACTTTCATCATTGGTTCAAGGATTGATGGGCTAGCTTTCTTCGCTGCAGCACGTAGCGCCATAGACGCAGCTACACGGAAGGCTGTTTCATTTGAATCGACATCATGGTAAGAACCATCATAAAGCTTAGCTTTAATGTCAACTAATGGATAGCCGGCTAACACACCGTTTGCCATTGCATCTTCTAATCCTTTTTCAACTGCTGGGATGTATTCACGAGGAACCACACCACCGACAATCGCGTTTTCGAATTCGAAGCCAGCACCCTCTTCGTTTGGTGTAAATTCGATCCATACGTGACCGTATTGACCTTTACCACCAGACTGACGTACAAACTTACCTTCTGCATTTGTCGCAGAACGGAATGTTTCACGATAAGATACTTGAGGCGCACCAACGTTAGCATCTACCTTAAATTCACGACGCATACGGTCAACCAATACGTCTAAGTGAAGTTCACCCATACCAGCGATAACTGTTTCGCCAGTTTCAACGTTTGTTTCAACGCGGAATGAAGGATCTTCTTCAGCAAGTTTTTGTAAAGCAACACCCATTTTATCTTGGTCAGCTTTTGATTTAGGTTCAACAGCAACTTCGATAACTGGATCAGGGAATTCAATTGATTCCAAGATAACCGGTGATTTTTCGTCACACAGAGTATCCCCAGTTGTTGTATCTTTCAATCCAACAGCAGCGGCGATATCACCTGAATAAACTGTTTCGATCTCTTTACGCGTATTTGCGTGCATCTGTAGAATACGGCCAATACGTTCACGTTTGCCTTTAGAAGCATTCAAAACGTATGAACCTGAGTTCAAGATACCTGAGTACACACGGAAGAAAGTTAGACGACCTACAAATGGGTCAGTCATTACTTTAAACGCTAGAGATGAGAACGGAGCTGAATCATCAGCAGGACGTTCAGTTTCTTCATCAGTTTTAGGGTTAAAACCTTTGATCGCAGGTACATCAGTAGGTGCTGGAAGATAGTCAATGACTGCATCCAACATCAATTGCACACCTTTGTTTTTGAAGGCTGAACCACATAGAACTGGATAGAAATCAACAGCTAAAGTAGCATTACGGATACCCGCTTTCAATTCTTCTTCAGTGATTTCTTCACCTTCTAAGAATTTCATCATTAGGTCTTCGTCAGTATCAGCTACAGCTTCAACTAATTTTTCGCGCCATTCTTCTGCTTGTTCTTGATATTCAGCAGGGATTTCAGTTTCTTGAATTTCAGTTCCTAAATCGTTTGTATAAATTTCTGCTTTCATTTTGACTAAATCAATAATTCCAGTGAAATCATCTTCCGCACCAATTGGTAATTGGATTGGATGAGCATTTGCTTGCAAACGATCATGTAAAGTGCTTACTGAGTAAAGGAAGTCAGCACCGATTTTATCCATTTTGTTACAGAATACAATACGTGGAACGCCGTATTCTGTAGCTTGACGCCAAACAGTTTCTGTTTGTGGTTCCACACCTGATTGTGAGTCCAATACAGTAACTGCACCATCAAGTACACGTAGTGAACGTTGAACTTCGATTGTGAAGTCCACGTGTCCTGGTGTATCAATGATATTTACGCGGTGACCTTTCCATTGCGCTGTAGTAGCGGCAGAAGTGATCGTGATACCACGTTCTTGTTCTTGTTCCATCCAGTCCATTTGAGAAGCACCTTCGTGGGTTTCTCCAATTTTATGGATTTTACCAGTGTAGTATAAGACACGTTCAGTTGTTGTTGTTTTACCAGCGTCAACGTGAGCCATGATCCCGATATTACGAGTATTGTCTAGAGAAAATTCTCTTGCCATTTCTTTGTTTGCTCCTCTCTTATATTAAATTAACATGGTTTGGTCAGACATCTGTTGACCTTCGTCAGCAGAAAAAATCTTACCAACGATAATGAGCAAATGCACGGTTGGCTTCCGCCATTTTGTGTGTATCTTCGCGTTTTTTCACAGAAGCGCCAGTGTTGTTAGCAGCATCCATAAGTTCTTTCGCTAAGCGTTCTTCCATTGTATGTTCGCCGCGTAGACGAGCGAAGTTTACAACCCAACGCAAACCTAAAGTAGTACGACGTTCTGGACGTACTTCAACGGGTACTTGGTAGTTAGAACCCCCAACACGGCGGGCTTTAACTTCTAGCACAGGCATAATATTTTCCATTGCTTGTTCGAAAACTTCTAATGGATCATTTCCAGTTGATTCTTTAATTGTGCTAAAAGCATTGTATACAATATTTGAAGCAGTTCCGCGTTTTCCATCAACCATTACGCGGTTGATTAAACGAGTTACTAGCTTAGAGTTATACATAGGATCTGGCAAAACGTCGCGTTTTGCGATAGCTCCCTTACGAGTCATACGTAACTCCTCCTTTTCGAAAATATGTCTTTATCTATTCGTTTGATTAAGCTTTAGGTTTTTTAGTACCGTATTTAGAACGGCTTTGTTTACGATCGTTAACACCGGCAGTATCTAGTGCGCCACGAACGATATGGTAACGTACCCCTGGTAAGTCTTTTACACGACCACCACGTAATAGAACAACACTATGTTCTTGTAGGTTATGGCCGATACCTGGGATATAAGCTGTTACTTCGATCAAGTTTGACAAACGAACACGAGCATATTTACGTAATGCTGAGTTGGGTTTCTTAGGTGTCATAGTCCCCACACGTGTACAAACTCCACGTTTTTGTGGTGAGTTCACGTTTGTTTGAGCTTTTTTAAAGCTGTTATATCCTTTGTTCAATGCTGGTGAATTTGATTTTTCCACCTTTGATTTACGAGGTTTACGTACTAATTGATTAATTGTAGGCATTCCTTGTTTCCTCCTTCCTCGATCCGCCTTCTAGTACCACACATCCGTGTGGTTCTTTTTTGGCGATAAAAAATAATGCATCCCTGCATTCTCTATCAAGCTGTACTTCGACACAGTCAGCACGTCTCTATCGAGAGACCTGTTCACAAAGCACCTTTGATAGCATATCATGATTGATTTCCGCTGTCAACAAACTATTTGTAGTTTTTTCTTCTTTCTATTAAAGTTTGAGATTCATTTCAAATTTTTTTAAATAAGAAAAATCTTATTCAACAGATAATTTATTTCTATTCATTTAAAGAATAGTAAATAAAACGCCTTCACTTTTTTGGTCTTTTTTACTTAAAAGACTTCCTTTTTTCTTTTTTTGCGATTACAATGGACGTAACTTAGCAGAAGGTGGGATTTTTCAATGAATTTGAAAGAGTTAGTTGGGATCGAAGCGGCAAAATTTGTCAAAGATGGAATGACCGTCGGATTAGGTACTGGATCAACAGCTTATTATTTAGTGAAAGAATTAGGTCGCCGAGTAAATGAAGAGGGGTTGAAGATCACGGGTGTCGTGACTTCCTCTAAAACAGAAGAGCAGGCAAAAGAATTAGGTATTCCTTTAAAAGCGATTGACGATGTAGAGTCTGTAGATCTTACGATTGACGGTGCAGATGAAATCAGCGATGACTTCCAAGGTATCAAAGGCGGCGGTGCTGCTCTGCTTTTCGAAAAAGTAGTAGCGACTTATTCAAAAGATTGCATTTGGATCGTTGACGAAAGCAAAATGGTTAACAAATTAGGCAAATTCCCTTTACCAGTTGAAGTCGTGCCATTCGGCAGCCACAACGTCTTTCGTTTATTTGAATCAAAAGGTTACAATCCAGCATGGCGCATGAACGATGCCAATGAACTTCTAACAACAGATGGCGGGCATTACATCATTGATTTGCATTTAGATGTTATTGAAGACCCTCATGCATTAGCTGCAGAATTGGATGCCTGTGTCGGTGTTGTTGAGCACGGATTGTTCATTGACATGATTTCACGCGTGATCGTCGGCACTCCTGAAGGTCCAAAAATTTTGGAGGTTCCTGCAAAATAATTTTATAAAAATCCCTTTAAAGCTCGTGATTTGATAAAAAACACACCCAATTTAATGGAAATCATGGCAGAAACATTGTACAATGATTCAGGAATTGAAAATTTCAGAAATTTCAAAAAGGAGAGAATGTTATGCCAAAATTAGTTTTTTCTCGTCACGGCTTAAGTGAATGGAACAAATTGAACCAATTCACAGGCTGGGCAGACGTTGATTTGGCTCCAGAAGGTGTCGAAGAAGCAAAAGAAGGCGGCCGTAAAATCAAAGAAGCAGGAATTGAATTTGATGTTGCTTACACATCAGTTTTAACTCGTGCGATCAAAACTTGCGACTACATCTTAGAATACTCTGACCAACTTTGGGTACCAACTGTTAAATCTTGGCGCTTAAACGAACGTCACTACGGTAAATTACAAGGATTAAACAAAAAAGAAACCGCTGAAAAATACGGTGACGAACAAGTTCACATCTGGCGCCGTTCTTACGATGTATTACCTCCATTAATGGAGGCAACTGACGAAGGTTCAGCAGCTCAAGATCGTCGTTACTCAATGTTAGACCCTCGCGATATCCCTGGTGGCGAAAACCTGAAAGTTACTTTGGAACGCGCGTTACCTTTCTGGCAAGACGAAATTGCTCCTGCTTTGAAAGATGGCAAAACTGTTTTAGTAGCTGCCCATGGCAACTCACTACGTGCATTAGCTAAACACATCGAAGGTATTTCTGACGAAGATATCATGGACTTAGAAATCCCAACAGGTCAACCACTTGTTTATGACTTGAACGATGACTTAACAGTTGCTAAAAAATACTACTTATAAAAATTTTTCCCGACTCATTATTGAGTTGGGATTTTTTTATTTGAAACTCAGCAACTTTATCACTGGCACAATGAAATTTTTGTGCTAAAATAAATAAGTAATTTCTTTGCGGTCGTGGCGGAATTGGCAGACGCGCTAGCTTCAGGCGCTAGTGGTAGCAATACCGTGGAAGTTCGAGTCTTCTCGGCCGCATAGCGATAAACCTCAAAAAGCACCCGACAGATTTTTCTGTCGGGTGCTTTTTAGTCATGATTCAAAAAACTTGCCACTTTTGTTGCAATCAAATCAATCGCTACATGATTTTCGCCGCCCTCTGGCACGATGATATCGGCGTAACGTTTCGTTGGTTCGATGAACTGATGGTACATTGGTTTCACTACAGTCAAATATTGGTCAATGACTGATTCTAATGTTCGTCCGCGTTCATTCATGTCACGCTTGATGCGGCGAATAATTCGAATATCGTCGTCAGTATCTACATAGATTTTTATATCCATCAAATCACGCAAGCGTTCATCTTCTAAAATCAAGATACCTTCTAAGATAATGACTTCTTTTGGTTCTTGCACATAGACTTCTTCGCTGCGTGTATGTTTTACGTAATCGTAAATCGGCACTTCGACCGACTGATATTTCGTTAATTCCTTTAAATGCTCGATCAATAAATCTGTGTCAAACGCAAACGGATGATCGTAATTTGTTGATAGTCGTTCTTCAAAACTGATACCGCTTTGGTCCTTATAATAAGAATCGTGTTCCAACATCATAATCGAATGATCGGGAAACCGATTGTAGATCGCGCGGCTGACACTAGTTTTTCCACTTCCAGAACCGCCCGTTACACCAATAATGATCGGCTTGTTTTTCATGTAAATAAAACCTCTTTCGTTTTTCATTAGTCCTATTATAGCGAAACATCGCCAAAATACTATCAAAAACTTAAAATTCTTCTAAAATCTGATAGAGGTCGGTTAATTTTTTAATCTGGAATGTCGGTTCAATTTCGTTCGCTTCTTTTTCTTGCGGATTCATCCAAATCGTATCAATTCCAGCAACTTGTCCACCTTTGATGTCCGAAGTCAAAGAATCGCCGATAATCACCGTCTTTTCTTTATCCAAACGAGGAATTTCAGCGAAAACGATGTCGAAGAATTCTTTCATTGGTTTGTGTACACCCATCTCTTCAGAAATAAAGAATTTTTTGAAATAAGGAGCCAAGCCTGATTTTTTAAGACGTTGGTGCTGAGTTGCCGAAACGCCGTTAGTGACGACGTAAAGATCCTTTTTCCGGCTTAGATTTTCAACAACCTCTAAGCTGTTTGAGATCAATTGATGTCCCTGATTCAAGTAATGACGATAACGAGCCTCTGTCTCTGGTCCATCAACATCTCGTTCGTATTGCTCGAAAAACAAACGAAAGCGATTATCCAACAACTCTTGTCGTGAAAGCACCCCTGCTTCATGATCGCGCCAGAATCCTTGATTCATTTTTTTATAATTATTTTTGACTGATAAGGAAGGTTCTACTCCCATATCTTGAAACAGCCAACTTAAAGCTTGTTCTTCTGCCGCTTTAAAATCCAACAAGGTATCATCAATATCAAATAAAATTGTTTCGTATCCCATTTTCAAACCTTCTATCTAAAGTATATTTTTAATTGTTGCAGTTCAGTAAGCGTCAGCGGTCGATAGTTTCCTTCCGCTAAGTCCTCGGGTAAAGCTAATGGCCCCATTGAAAGACGCGTCAATTTTATCACCTTTTTTCCACAAGCCAAAAACATTTTTTTGACTTGATGAAACTTCCCTTCTTTGATCGTCAATAGAACTTCTGAATGACCAAACTTAGAACTAAGGATGTTCAATTGAGCTGGCTGGCAATGGACCCCGCCATGAAAAACGATACCTGCTTTAAAAGCAGCCACATCTTCTATTGTAACTGCTTCGTTGACAATTACGTGATAGGTCTTCGTAACCTTTGCCTCTGGCTGCAAAAGATCATACCCTAATTGCCCATTATCCGTCAAAAGTAATAATCCTGTGGTGTCTCGATCCAAGCGGCCGACTGGATATAAATCAGCAGGTCGTTCTGCTTCTGCCACCAATTGAGTAGCTGTTTGAAACTTTTCATCCTTTTTTGCCGTTACAACACCTGCCGGTTTATTTAGCAAGTAGTATACGTGGCTAGTCCGCAGCTTCTGCCCATCAACTTGAATTTCATGTAGGCGGCTGTCAACATTTCGCTGTGGATTAAACTCGACCATACCATCGATCAAAACTTTTTTCATAAGAAATAAACGCTTCATTTCTTTCCGAGTTGTTTGCAGATTTTGTTCGATCACTTTATCTAAACGCATGTTGCTACTCCTTCAAATCTGTTGGACTCATTATACCGAATTTGAAAAAAAGACAACACCCTCTGGCCTTAGTCTTTATGCTTTTATTCTGATTTAAAGAAAAAAATCGACCGTTGTCTACTTTTTCACTGTAGATAATGTGCTAATAAGTAAATAATTAAACATTTGAAAAACACCTCTATCAAAGCGTTTTCGTCCGGAAAAGCAGCGCTTAATCAAACCCATCAAAGAGTTTATGCTTGCATTTTGATTAGATTAGACCTAGAATTTAATTATACGAGTCAGAGATTCGTATGATTAAGTGAATCGACACTCTAGTGTCAAAGGTTTCTCATACACAGCGTTACGACCTGGTAGAGAAAGTTGAACGTAGACTTTTTTTGGACAGTTGTGTACACGACTGTCTTTTTGCGTGTTTTTCGCAAAGCCATTGTGCTGAGAATAACCCGTCACTTAAATAAAATCTGTCTGCTTACCAACAGACAGTCACATTTTAAGGAGGAATTTGGTTATGGCAGTATCATTAAAAGTAGAAGAAAGAGCAATTCGCCCTCGTTCCATTCGCAACAAATTGCGTCACGAAGGAAAAGTTCCAGCAATCGTTAATGGATATAAGGTTGAAAGTACACCTATCTCAATCGACGAACGTGAATTTTCAAGATTGTTGCGTGAAAATGGCGCAAACACTGTTTTTACTATTGAAGTTGGCGGAAAGAAAGTAAACACATTATTACGTGAAACTCAATTAGACACTTTTACACATCGTTTGACACACGTTGAATTAGTATCTGTAAACTTGTCTGAAGAAACCGAAGCTGAAACAGAAATCAACTTAGTTGGTGAAGCTGTTGGTGTGAAGGCCGGTGGTACACTTGCTCAAACACTTTATACAGTAGTTGTTTCTGCAACACCAGAAAAATTACCAGAAGGTATCGAAGTGGATATTTCTGGATTAGAAATCGGTCAATCAATCTCAATCGGCGATCTGCCTAAGAACGCTGACTACACGATTGTAACGGATGCAGACGAACAAGTTGCTTCTGTCCAAGAAGCTCAAGAACTTCCTGAAGAAGGCGAAGTTTCTGAAGGCGCTGAACCAGAAGTCATCGGTGGATCAACTGAAGAATAAGCATTTGCAGAGGCATGTCGGAATCCGGCATGCTTCTTTTTTAACCATTTAATTCGTTTTTCTCCTATTATGGTCAAAATTATTTAGTTTTTCTTATATACCAAGTACAATAAGTGGTCTTTTTTAGTAAAAAGATTTACAATAAGGCACTACAAAGCTTACTTGTACTTTAAGTAAGTGATTCCAACTAAAGGAGGAAAAATCTATGCTTGAAACATTTGATTCGAAGAAAAGTCGTTATGCCTCTGTCGGTGTGGTGTCCAGCTTGCCAGGCGAGCTGATTGATAGTATCTGGTATATCATTGACTTAGACTTAAAGGGCTTGATCCCATTAGACAATATCTTGAGTTTTGATTTAATCAACAATGACGGACGTGTCACGATGCACTTCTCCCAAGAAGGCAGCGAAGTTGAAATGGGCATTGATCTGCCGTTTGGATTTTCTTATGATTTTCCGCAAGAAGTCTATGCTTATGACGACGGCAATCGTCAAACTATTCTATTACCGAATGAAATTCGTCAACGTTAAATTCATAAGACAGCCCGTTTCTTAAGGGTTGTCTTTTTTTCTTAACTTTTTACACGATACTCTTGCTTTCAGAAAATTTTGTGGTAATATCAATCAGAAAATTTTTTTAGAAAGCAGGAAAAGAATGAAAGAATTAACTCATGGAAATCCAGCAAAATTGATTTTATTGTTTGCTTTGCCACTATTTGTAGGAAATGTTTTTCAGCAATTTTACAGCATGATAGATATGTTGGTTGTAGGTCAGGTGCTGGGTAAAGATGCCTTAGCCGCCGTGGGTGCAACGGGTAGTGTTAGTTTCTTGATTATCGGGTTTGCTCAAGGTTTAACGTCAGGTCTGTCAATTATTACAGCCCAACGCTTTGGTGCTAAAGATTTGCAGGGCGTGCGAAAAAGCTTTGCTGCCTCTATTTTGATCAGCCTTGGCGTTACTGTCATTTTGACGATTTTGAGTTTGATATTTTTACGTCCATTGCTTTTATTGATGCAAACACCGCCTGAACTTTTGGATCAAGCACAAGATTTCATTTCCGTGATTTTAGCTG
This sequence comes from Enterococcus hulanensis, assembly GCF_005405485.1. Taxonomy (GTDB): domain Bacteria; phylum Bacillota; class Bacilli; order Lactobacillales; family Enterococcaceae; genus Enterococcus_A; species Enterococcus_A hulanensis. Next base: position 125,209 of record NZ_BJED01000014.1, read on the forward strand.
GAATCTTCGCTTCCATGAGTTTTAATCTTTTATCCAATATGGTGCGAGCACTGGGCGATAGTCGGACTCCCTTGTTTTTCTTAGCTGCCGCAGTAGTTGTCAATGTTGTTTTAGATTTGATTTTTATTATCTACTTCCACATGGGGGTTGCCGGAGCTGGTTATGCAACAGTGATCGCACAAGTATTCGCTAGTCTGTTATGCGTGTGGTTTATTCGTCGAAAAATCCCATTATTACAAGTCAGCCGGAAACACTTTTCTTTCGATAAGGAAGAAATAAATCAGCATTTGAAAGCAGCATTGCCTATGGGCTTTCAATCATCGATTATCGCGATCGGCGCAGTAATCTTACAATCAGCGCTGAATACATTAGGAACAGACGTTGTAGCAGCTCAAGCAGCCGCTAGTCGAATCGATCAATTCGCGATTCTTCCTATGATGTCTTTTGGGATTACAATGACTACTTTCACAGCACAGAACCTAGGTGCAAAACAATATGGTCGAATCATCCAAGGGGTGAAGCAGGGATTATTAATGAGCGGGGCATTTAGTTTATTCGCAGGATTGCTGGTCATTACTTGCGGACGTTCCTTCGTCGCCTTGTTTGTGGATCGCAGCGAAACGCATGTCTTTGATCTGGCCCAGACTTATTTTACTATTAATGGTTCTTTATACTGGGTATTAGCGGCTTTACTTGTTCTGCGTTATACATTACAGGGATTAGGTCAAGCCAAAATACCGACAATTGCCGGAATGATGGAACTGATTATGCGATCTTTCGCAGCCATTATTTTGACCCATTCCTTCGGCTTTGCTGGAGCGGCGTTCGCTTCTCCGCTAGCTTGGATTGGATCTACGCTTGTTTTGCTAGCTTCTTATTTCAAAGCGATGCGTCGATTAAAACAGCTGGATAACGAACAAACATTAGAGCCGACAATCGGCTTCGAGCATTAAAAAAGCAAAAATCCTTCAATGGATTTTTGCTTTTTTTACTCTATTTTAATCCTTTGATTCTTTTGCTAGTTGGCAGTAGATAGACAACATGTGTTGGGAAAACGCTGAAGTAAATCCTCTTGCAGTATCGATGATTTGATTACATCTTGCAAAATAGAGATGGAAATAAATTTCCGAATCATCCTCCAAGATTCGCGCTACCGCTGAAGCATAGTTTGTAATCAACAATTCTTTGATGTTTTCATCTGACTCGCCGAAGATCCCTACAAAATCCAACCCGCATTCGACAAAATATAATTCTACATCAATCAACGCGCGTTGGTTTTGACAACTCTTGCGGAACTTTCGCAGCAACTCTTTCGCTTGTATTAAGGAACGATCCACCTCACCATGGGGAAAAAATGCCTTCTCCAGCTTTTGTTTGGTCATTTTTGCTAGACGCATCCCATATTCATCACCCAAAAAGCGAGAGTCAACAATTTGTTGAGCAACCTCTGAATGTTTATATACCTGACATAGCAGCTCTATTAATTGATCATTATCCGCCTCACATAGTTTTTCCCGCAATCCCGAAATCGTCATTTCCATCTTGCAACCCTCACCTTCACTCTTTTTTAATCTTAATTTAACTTATTTCAAATAAAAAGAAAAGAACTTTTGGCGCTTATTTAAGCCAAAAGTTCTTAGTCTGTATAAACTTTTTGAGTGAAGAAGCTGAAATCGTCTAGCTACAATTATATTTTTCGTTCCTTAAGCCACGTTTTTCTTGTTTCACCTACGATCAGCGGTACTGTCTCATAAGTAACTTCACTATATTCAATTCCAAACCAGCGTTCTGGAGTAACCGTATGGTGCTTGATAGCCAGACGTGCTTGCATAACTTGCCGGTCCCATTTATCCAGCTTCGTCATATTCGACAACACCTCTTGAATCATCACAAAACGAAAATCTCCGACCTGGCGTCCCGGTGTCAATGAATAATGTTGCGGTTGTTTCGGTAGTCGTCCCTGCTTCATCAGATCATGGATGATCTGGCGTAGATAAACGTTGACGTCTTGTGAGATACGAAAGCCCAAATACAGTTTGACCTTCACAATAAAGTCGGTCCCCATCATATCGATACTATATTCTTCGGTGTAGGGTTCATCCGTTACCTCGACATTCACGAACCAATAAACTTTGGCACGCTTTAACCGTTTATCCAAAATCGAATAAATGAATTGCTGCGGAATCTGATCCCCATCTAAACGCGGAACCAGAAAAACCACATTCGTCTGATAATACGGAATCCGATCGTCATCATGCAATTCTTGTAATTGCGGAAGATAGTCTTTGAAGTTTACATCTTGACTCGTATTTTCCTGCACTCGATTGCTGCGATACCAGATATACATCACACTTAATATCAAGAGGGCCATCGCCACCGCAACGAACCCGCCGTGGAAAAACTTGGTTACACTAGAAATAAAGAAGAAGCCTTCTAGTGTTCCAAAAAAGACTAGCATCAATATTGCTAAAAAGCGGGACGTTCCTTTTTGAAGTAAATAATGATACAACAAGAAAGTCGTCATCAGCATTGTAACGGTAATCGACAGACCATACGCAGCCTCCATGTGACTAGACGTGCGGAACGTCAAAACGATCAATGAACAGGCCGCCCATAAAATCAGATTGATAGCCGGAATATACATTTGCCCAATGCTTTTACCCGGATAGATAATCCGCATTCTCGGTAATAATTTTAATTTGATCGCCTCAGAAACTAACGTAAACGATCCGGAAATCAAGGCCTGAGATGCAATGACTGCAGCGATTGTCGCAAAGACGACCCCGAAAATCATCCAGCCATCCGGCAATATTTGGAAGAAAGGATTCAAATTTTCGATTCCTTCAATCGCAGCATTGCCCTTCACATGCAAAATCCACGCAGCTTGGCCGGCGTAATTCAACATCAAACAAAGCAGGACATACGGCCAGCTGATATGGATATTTTTCTTGCCCACATGGCCCATATCAGAGTACAAAGCTTCCGCCCCTGTTGTCGCTAAGAAAATACTTCCTAAAATAAAGATTCCCATTTTATTTTCAGGACTGAACAGCAAATGAATCGCATAATAAGGATTCAATGCTTTAATCACACTAAAATCATACGGAATATTCAATAAACCCATCAAACCTAAAAAAGTGAACCAAAGAAACATGATAGGCCCAAAAGCTTTCCCGACAAAATCCGTACCAAAGCGTTGGATCAAAAATAAAAATAGCAGAATCACTAAGGTTATAATCACGATAACATTTTGATTATTACCGAATATTTGATAAAAATCCGGAATTCCTCTTAGTCCTTCGATCGCCGTCGTCACTGTCACGGCCGGGGTCAGCACGCCATCGGCTAATAATGCCGCACCGCCAATCATTGCCGGCACGATTAGATACTTTCCGCCTTTTCGCACTAAGGTGTATAAAGAGAAGATACCTCCCTCACCATGATTATCTGCCCTTAAAGCAATCAGCACGTATTTGACCGTGGTTAAAAGCATGACGGTCCAAAAAACCAGCGAGACTGCACCAAGAACAAAGTCCTGCGTGACAGTACTCAATCCGCCATTTTCTTCTAAAATAGCTTTCATTACATACAAGGGGCTCGTTCCGATATCGCCGTAAACGACTCCCATCGCAATCAGCAATCCAGCTGCCGAAAGTTTTTTAGTATGATCTTTCTTTTTTTCCATTTTGCACTCTCCTGTTACAGCCCAACGCTGAATCGGTATTGGTTTGGTTTCTCTCTAGCGAGTAAAATTGTAAATTTGCTGCGCCTATCATTCTGCTAACCTGCAGACAGGAAGCAGAACTGACAGCTACATCTGTTGCAATATGTTCATTTTTCTAAAACCGAGAAAAATGTTGCTGTTTTCGTACGCATACGATTTCTCTAACGCACTAAAGTGCGAAGAGAAACTCGCAAAAAAGACCTAAACAACAGCTCTCACTATTGTTTAGGTCTTGCAAATTATCTTATAGACCAGTGCTTGAGCACTTGATGTTGATCTAAAAGCATAGAGCTTGCTCTATGTCGCTACTCCCCTAAAACTTATCCGTATTATCCAGTTTTCAAAGAGATTTGTCAAAGAATAACCTCAAAATAGAATCTATTTTTCTTCTTTTTTGCTTTCTTCTTCTTTCAACATAGCTTTACGAGAAGCGTTCACGCGACCTTGACGATCGATCTCTGTTACTTTGACTAACACTTCGTCGCCTAATTTCACGACATCTTCAACTTTATTCACGCGTTCATTTGCAAGTTGAGAAATGTGTACCAACGCGTCTTTACCTTTGATCAAGTTCACAAAAGCGCCGAATTTTTCGACACGAACAACTTTACCTAAGTAAACTTCGCCGACTTTAACTTCCTTCGTTAATTCTTCAATGATCTTGATTGCTTTCTTGATCATTTCTGCATCTGAAGAAGCAATGCTGACATTTCCTTCTTGATCGATATCAATTTTCACGCCAGTTTCATCAATAATTCCATTGATCGTGTCGCCGCCTTTACCAATAACTGTCTTGATCTTATCTGGATCGATTTGGATCATTTCAATCTTCGGTGCGTATGGGCTTAGTTCTTCACGTGGTTCAGCAATTGTATCCGTCAATACTTCTAAGATTTCCATCCGCGCTTTTTTCGCTTGGGTCAACGCTTCAGAAAGGATTTGTTCTGTGATCCCTTGAATCTTGATATCCATTTGCAAAGCAGTGATACCATCTTTAGTTCCGGCAACTTTAAAGTCCATATCGCCTAGGTGATCTTCAAGTCCTTGGATATCTGTTAATATCGTATAATTTTCACCATCAGATACCAATCCCATCGCGATCCCAGCAACTGGCGCTTTGATTGGAACACCTGCGTCCATCAATGCTAATGTACCTGCACAGATACTTGCTTGTGAAGAAGAACCATTTGATTCCAATACTTCCGCTACTAAACGAATTGTGTAAGGGAAATCCTCTTCACTTGGAATGATTTGCGCTAAGGCACGTTCCCCTAATGCTCCATGTCCGATTTCGCGACGGCCAGGTGATCCGGCACGGCCCGTTGAACCAACAGAGAATTGCGGGAAGTTATAATGATGGATGAATCGTTTGCTTTCAACTGATCCTAAACCATCAATGATTTGATGCTCACCTAAAGGAGCTAAAGTACAAGCAGATAATGCTTGTGTTTGTCCCCGAGTAAACAGACCTGATCCGTGAACTCGTGGTAAAACGCTCGTTTCAGCATCTAATTTACGGATTTCATCTAGTTTACGGCCGTCAGGACGAATTTTATCGATTGTAATCAATTCGCGAACTACATCTTTTTCAAGATCTTCAGCGATTTGTTTTACTTCTTTCGTGATTTGAACTAGGTCTTCTGTTTCGACATTCGCGAATTTTTCAGCATAGACTTCTTTGACTGTTTCTTTCACTTTTTCGATTTCGTCTTCACGAGCCAATTTATCCATCGTCATCACGGCTGTTTTCATTGTTTGATAGTAGCCGTCGAAGATTTCTTTCTTCAACTCAGGATCAACTTGTAATAATTTGATTTCCATTTTTTCTTTGCCGACTGCTGCAACGATTTCAGATTGGAATGCAACCATTTCTTTGATTGCGTCAAATCCGAATAATAATGCGCCCAGCATATCTTCTTCAGAAACTTCTTTTGCACCAGATTCAACCATGTTGATTGCTTGTTTTGTACCAGCAACCGTCAAGTCGATATCTGATTCTGTATGTTGTTCCGCAGTAGGATTCAACACATATTCACCATTCACACGACCCACATCAACACCCGCGATTGGTCCATCAAATGGGATATCTGAAATAGCTAATGCCAATGAAGAACCAAACATCGCTGCCATTGATGGCGAGCAATCTTGTTCAACACTCATTACAACGTTCGTTACTTGAACTTCATTACGGAAGCCATCTGCGAACATTGGACGGATTGGACGGTCGATCAAACGAGCCGTTAACGTAGCATCTGTACTTGGACGACCTTCACGTTTGATAAAGCCGCCAGGAATTTTACCTACCGCGTACATTTTTTCTTCATAGTTGATCGTTAATGGGAAAAAGTCGGTATCCTTTGCTTCTTTTGAGGCAACTGCGGCACTTAATACAACAGTGTCCCCATAGCGAACTAAAACTGCACCATTCGCTTGTTTCGCAAGCTGACCGATTTCAACTTGCAGAGGGCGTCCGCCCCAAGTGGTTTTAAAAACTTGTTTTTCTGACATAATTTCTCCTTTTCCCTTTGACCAGTGCGACGCTACTAAACAAATGGAAACAGCGAAATCTTTCGCTTCTTGCATTTGGTTAGTAGAGTGACAACACGCCAATCAAAGGTCTTTTATTTTTTTCTGATAGCTATCAGTGTTAGATTAATTTAGTCCCCTTCACAAACAAAACATAATAAGAGACGAATCTTTCTACGTTTATGCTAAAATTTAGCAGCTAGCTCACTTTAAGTGAACTGATTTTCATACGCATAACATTAGGCTAAACTGCCTGTTCAATACAACGTATAAAAGACTATTAATAGCCCTCAAACTTACACTACTGCGAAAAGCCTAACTTCAAAAAAAGTGAGATTCCTAGGAACCTCACTTTCAGTAGTAGTACGAATTAACGACGTAGTCCTAGACGTTGGATTAATTCACGGTAACGTTGTACTTCGTTTTTACGTAAGTAAGCTAGCAAGTTACGACGATGACCAACTTTTTTCATTAGACCGCGGTATGAATGGTGGTCTTTTTTGTGGACACGTGCATGCTCATTTAGTTGATTGATTTCTTCCGTTAATACAGCGATTTGTACTTCTGGAGAACCAGTATCTCCTTCATGGCGAGCAAATTCATTGATGATTTCGTTTTTACGTTCTTTTGATAATGCCATGGTTTTCACCTCTTCCTTTTTTTCTCCCTATGACTGAGTAAAGCGTTGGTGAATCGCCCAACCAAGTGATAGGTGGTGCGCTTTGCACACTCTAACACTTTACTTTATTTACACTAAAAAATCAAGCTGTATAGCAATTTAAGCGCTGCTTTTAGAATCATTACAATTTTTTTAAAGAACTACTTTAATAAAAACAGTTTTTTTACCTTACTTACTTTTTGTGTTAAACTAACATGATGAAATCATGTCTGAGAGGAGACTTTTTAATGATCACAATGGATGATATTATTCGGGAAGGACACCCTACCTTGCGGGCTGTTGCTAAAGAAGTCCCGATTCCTCCAACTGCTGAAGATCTGGAGCTTGGAAAAGAAATGTTGCAGTTTCTTAAAAACAGCCAAGACCCGGTGAAGGCAGAAGAATTAAATCTACGAGGCGGTGTCGGCTTAGCGGCTCCCCAATTAGATATCTCAAAACGGATTATCGCGGTTCACGTTCCAAGTGTTGATCCAGAGAAACCAGAAAATGGTATCAGTACCGTAATGTATAATCCAAAAATATTGAGCCACTCGGTGCAGGAGGCTTGTCTAGGTGAAGGCGAAGGCTGTCTATCAGTCGATCGCGAAGTCCCTGGTTATGTCGTTCGCGCCGCACGTATCACCGTTTCTTACTTTGATGCGGAAGGTGAAAAACATAAGATTCGCTTGAAAAATTATAACGCAATTGTTGTACAGCATGAGATCGACCATATTAACGGCATCATGTTCTATGACCATATCGATGAAAAGAACCCATTACAGCTAAAAGACGGCGTGTTAGTCATCGAATAAAAAAACACCATTCACTGTAGTGACCCCAAAAAGTTAGACTTTTTTCGGAGTGGAGAAATCCACTCTATTTTTTTGTTGCTTTTATTGTCAA
>NZ_BJED01000015.1 GCF_005405485.1 Enterococcus hulanensis
TAAAGATCGCTGTGTTTCTTGACAACTTATCAAAATTTTAGTCTTATTGCTGTGAGACACAGCGATCGGTTTTTGGAACTGATGTGGAACAGTACCTACTTGGTGCTCAAAAGCTGAGCGAGTTCACGAAGCCTTTCTAATCGTATCAATAGTTTCTTTTGATCTTTGAGTAAATAAATGAGCGGAAGTCTGCGAAATTCTGGATTTTTTTGATTTCTTGATAGCTTTGAGCCGTGTCGAATAAGGAAATCAGGGCTTCATAAATATCAGTAAATAGTCGTCGATCGATATCGTTGATGGCGGCTAATAAAACGACATGGACTTTTTTATCTCCCCATAGGAGGCCTTTTTCAGAAATGGCGACACTGATAACAGTTTGATGTGCATCCATGTAAACGGAATGAGGGATCGCGATCGCTTCAAAGGCTGTTGAGGAGGCTCGCTCACGTTCTAAGACGTGCTCTTTAAACTCAGCCGGAACGATGTTTTCCGCTTCCAGCACTTGGCACAGTTCATTGATCACTGCTTCAGAGCAATCAGCGGCTAATTGGCTGGTGAAAAATTTCTCGTCGAAGTAATCATCGAAATTTTTCCGCAAAATACTTTTCTTTCGATCTAATCGGATATTTCCTATTTCAGTGATCAGTGTCATGCGTTGTTCTTCGGTAAAAATCGGAGAGACTTCGATTACAAGAAAATCCGGTGTTTCTGGAACAGGCAATGTCGTTATCAACAGTTCGAAGTCTAAATCCTCGGTTTCCGAAAATTTGGAGACGACCGTTTGAATAATCAAATCGTTGCCGAAATGGTGATTCAGTTTTTCATAGAGCTGCTCGTCTAGGTTCATATATTTTGGACAAAGCAGGACGGTTCGAATCTTCGAAAGGTTTCTTTTTTGACCTTCCAACTCAGAGCCGATGTGTAAGGCAATATAGGCGGTCTCATCTTCACTGACAGATATGCTGAAGCGATTGCTCAAACGTAAGGAGATGTAAACAGCGACATCGTAGACCATCGGAAAATCTTTTTTCAGCGAGCTCACCATCGGGTTTTTCAATGAGGTTTGCTGCTTGGCGCGTGAAAAAAGTCCGCTGACATGCAAAGAAAAAGGAACGATGAAGTTCTCGCTCATTAAATTAATCCCAAAGGTTTGCCGGACATCCTCCAAAACAACATCGACTGCCTGAGAAATCTCCTCACCCACGATCTGTTCCAGCTCCTTCAAATTATTCGAAGGAATATAATTGGCATTTGCTTGAAAGATCATATGGATTTCTTCTTTTTCTAGACTATTCAAGGTCAGGTCAAATTCCTTTTCGATCTGTTCAATCATCTTTGTAACTAATTTGGCCTTATCTTCTCGCAGCCAAGAGCTGAACCAGTTGCGGCTGACCAGCGAGTTGTCATTTCGCACGGATTCTAACAGAATCAGCAGATGCAGCATCAGATTAACGAAGGAAAAGTCATTCAAATGATAATTCGATTCCTGCATGATCGAATGGATGATCGCAGCGAGCTTTTCAATATCTTGTTTATCAAAGGTGGCCTCTAAAATTTGCTTATCGATAAATTTGTGCGGCACCTCTTCAAAAATGATGTAGGAAATCAGGCGGCGCTTTTCTTTTTCTTCGCCGATGATCTGGATCTCATCTTGCTTGAGGATAAATTTCACGTGGTATTTCTCATAGGCTTTGTTCATTCGCGAAAGATCCGATTTAAGTGTGGAGTAGCTGACGAACAGTTCCTCCGAGAGATCGAAAATATTGAGCTGCTGATTTTCCATCAAAATTCGTTTAATAATGAAAAAGGAACGTTCCTTAAATGTCTGAGGTAAAGCGGTATCATTTTTCGGCTCTTCTAATAATTTTTCAGCTTCCTCGCGAATAACCGTGTAGCCTGCATTAGAAGAAGCGATCACGGGTACTGCTCCTAGTTTGTTTAACTCGTAAATATAATTTTTGACTGTCCGCATAGACACGTTCATTTTTTCAGCTAAGATTCTTGAAGAGATAGGGGTGTCTTGCTGCAGCAGTAATTTTAGCAGGTATTCTTGCTTTTCCTTCATATCCTCATCCCTCCATAAGTCATTTTATTTATTATAGCGTGAATTTGCGGAAGAAAAAATAGTGAGTTGCACGACCTGCGTGCAACAGTCTAGTTGAGGAAAATAGTCAAAATCGAAATAATAGAGATGTAAAAGAGAACAGCACGTGCAGAAAAAAACAATTTTGGAGGACTTTATCATGGAAACTTTAAATATTTTATTATGTTGCGGCGCAGGAATGTCTAGTGGTTTTTTAGCACAGAAAACAAGAAAAGCAGCGAAAAAACGCGGAATCTCTGGTTCGATCGATGCTCGTAGTGAAAGTGAAGTGGCTTCTTATTTAGAGTCGATCGACATCTTATTGCTGGGCCCTCATTATGCTTCTTTCAAAGAAGAGATGGCCGAACAGGCTGCACCCCACAATGTCGTGGTGGATGTGATCCCGCAAGATATTTACGGCATGCTGGACGGTGAAGGCTTGTTGGACTTCGCGATCAGCAAATTAGAAAAATAAACTCATCAATTATTAGGAGGAACAAGCAAAATGAAAAAATTTATGGATTGGTTGGCGAATTCATTTGCTCCAAAGGCGAAGCAGCTGACTCAAAAGCCTTCCGTTGCCGGCTTATCGAGTGCGATGCAGAAATTGATTCCCTTCATTATGACAGGATCGATCGTCTTCTTTTATAACGTTTTTCGCTCGTATATTCCGCAGCTGCCTGATTTAGGCAATATTTCAAATTATTCATTCGGAATGATCGGCATGATCGCGGCTTTTATGGTGGCGAATCAATATATGGAAAAGTTCAAGCATCCTAACTATTCCATCACAGCAGGAATCGTATCTGTCTGTGTTTTGATGATGACGCTGCATCCAGTTGGTGCCAAAGAAGGTGTCTATGACATGGGACGAGTTGGACCAACAGGGATTTTGATTGGTGTAATCGTCGGCGCAGTTGTTAGTGTCATCTTCCATTATTTCAGCAAATTGCATCTGCTGCAAAATTCGGAGCTTCCGGATTTTGTCGTGGAGTGGATCAATAATATCATTCCGATTTTCTTGAGCTTAGCACTATGGTCAACCATGATCTTTGCTTTGAAGATTGATGTTTTCGAAGTCATCATCAACTTGTTTGAACCGATCCAAAGCTTTGGTCAATCATTACCAGGGTTAATCTTACTTGTTTTGATTCCGGCTTTCTTTTATTCAATGGGGATTTCAACGTGGTTGTGGTCAGCTATTCAAAACCCGATTTTTATCGCAGGGATTGCTGCCAATGCACTGGCCCTTAAAAATGGGGATGTCGGCATGAATATCGTAACGAATGAGACCGTTTACAGTTTAGGCTTGATTATGATGGGCGGAACAGGTGCTACGTTAACACTGAATCTATTGATGTGTTTTTCAAAAGCCAAGAAATTAAAAACACTCGGTCGCATTTGTATCGGACCATCACTCTTTAATATCAATGAACCGATCGTCTTCAGTACGCCGGTCGTTATGAATCCGATCTTGATGATGCCGATGTGGATCAATTCCATCACCGGAAGCTGTGTTGTTTGGTTTGCGATGCGGGGCGGCTTGCTGAATATTCCACAGGAGTTGATGCAGGTAGCTCAGATTCCGGCACCGATCTCCAGCGTGATGATCCTGCAAGATTTCCGAGCGGTTCTCTGGTATGTTCTTTTGTTCGCGATGTACTTGATTACGTGGTACCCATTTTTCAAGGTTTATGAAAAAGAGGTATTGGCGGATGAAGTCAAAGAAGAACAAGAGGCAGAAGAATTAGCTGCTCCTGTAGAAGCTGTATAAAAATGGACGAGGTGAAAAAATGATGGAAGAAACAGAATTGCTTGAAGAGGAAAATGAACTGATTCCAGTCGCGATGCAGATTATTTTGCATGCGGGAAATGGACGGACAAAAGCGCAGGAAGCAATCAAGTTTGCTAAGCTGCAGGATTTTGATGCGGCCCACGAAGCGTTGAAAGAAGCGAAAGAAAATATTGTTTTGGCGCATCGCTCGCAAACAACGATCATTCAAAATGAAGCTGCTGGGAAAAGCTATCAGCCATGTCTGCTGTTTACTCATGCCCAAGATCATTTAATGACGATTACGAGTGAAGTCAACATGACCAGAGATTTAGTCGATATGTTTGAATTAGTAATGAAGAACAAATAGCTGGGAAATGTTCCCGGCAAAATAAATCAGTAAAACCTGAAGCAGTCCGTTATTGACTCATCCTTCAGTTTTAATAAAAGATGAGGAGCGAGAAAAATATGAACAATGCATTTCCAAAAGACTTCCTATGGGGAGCGGCAACCAGCGCGTATCAAGTAGAAGGCGCGGCACAAGAGGATGGGAAAGGACTATCCCAACAAGATATCATCAACAGTGAACGCCACGAAAAATTCGGCTTTGCCGATGCCAGCGTTGCGAGTGATCATTACCATAAATATAAAGAGGACATTGCCCTATTTAAGGAAATGGGTTTTACCAGCTATCGTTTTTCGATTGCTTGGTCGCGGATTTTTCCAAATGGCGATGATGTGGTCAATGAAGCAGGTATCCAATTTTATCGTGATTTGATCAAGGAATTAAAAGACAATGACATCGAACCGATCCCAACGTTGTATCATTATGATCTGCCGTGGCCATTAGTCGAAAAATATGGCGGCTGGCTGTCTCGCGAAGTGGTGAAGGATTTTGAAGTGTTCGCGAAATACGTCATCAATGAGTTCAAAGATGATATCAAATATTGGATCACCATCAATGAGCAAAGCATCATCGTGCAGTATTGGACGCAAAAATGCTATGTGCTGCCAGAATATCAAGACAACAATCAGCTTCGCTATCAGATTAATCACCATATGAATTTGGCGCAAGCCGTTGCCGTGAAATTGGCTCATGAAGCTGGAGCATTAGCAGGGCCGGCCTTGGGTTATGCACCAGTCTACGCGCGAACTTGTAAACCAGAAGATCAGATCGCCGCGTTAAACGCCAATGATCTGCGCAATGCTTATTATTTAGATGTCTATTTCCGCGGCCACTACAATGTCGCAGCTTTAACCTATTTGAAACAAGCCGGCTTAGCTCCGGAAATAGAAGAGGGCGATGAACAATTCTTCGCAGAAAATCTATCTGATTTTTTTGCCATCAACTACTATGACAGCCAATGTGCTCATGCTTGTCCCGAAGGTGAGGAACGCCGCTGGTCCGGCTATAACCTATCTGGTAAAAAAGGCGATATGTCCGGCTTTGAAACACATCCCGGCTTCTACCAAATGTGTTCAAATCCGGAATTGCGGACAACTGATTGGGATTGGGCCATTGATCCAATCGGCTTGGAATATGTTTACCGTGATCTATACACGCGCTACCGTGTGCCATTTATGATCACCGAAAATGGATTGGGTGCCTATGATGAGCTGACGCCGGATGGGAAAGTTCATGATGACTATCGTATCGATTATTTAAGAGAACACATCCAAGCAACGAAACGAGCAATGGATATGGGTGTAGAGGTTGTTGGTTATATGCCTTGGTCAGCGATTGATCTGCTGTCTACCAGCAACGGCTACAAGAAACGTTACGGCTTGATCTACGTTGATCGCACAGACGATGATGTCAAAGAATGCAAACGAATCAGAAAAGATTCCTTCTATTGGTATAAAAAGGTAATTGCTTCAGACGGCACGAACTTGGATTAATGAAGATGCTTTTACGAAATATGATTTCCGTTTTGGGCTCTTCCTTGGTCGGAGTCGGTGTGGGGCTCTGTGTTGTGACCGGTTTAGGGGCGGATGCCTTAGGCGTTTTATGGGAAGGACTAGCTAAACATTTGCCGGTCACGGTAGGTCAGGCATCTTTGCTGGTTACCTGTACCTGTTTGCTTATCGTGGCTTTAATTGATAAAAAGGAATTGGGCTTGGCGACCATTTTGAATCCGATCGCTACCAGTATCTTTACGGATCTGATGATCAAACAAGTAACGATACAAGGAGAAGTAGTTCTAAAGCTGCTGATCGTCATAATTGGGATTTCCTTTATCGGGATCGGCTCTGGAATAGCAGCGGCTACGAATGCAGGAAAAGAAGGCTATATCGCTCTGAGTTTTGCTTTAGCGAATCGCTTGTCGATCGATTTAGCGAAGATTCGGATGGGTCTGGATCTGATCTGCTTTGTGACCGGTATGTTTTTAGGTGGAAAGTTCATGGTGGGACCGATCATCGGCGTGGTGCTGATTGGTCCGCTGCTGAAGGTAACTACTCAATATTGCGGAAAGAAAATACAACCATTGTTAGGATGAAACGATTGAATTTAATTTCAATCGTTTTTTTTTTCTGAAATAATGGTTGACCGATCAACTATTGTTTGATAAGTTAGTTGAGTAGTCAACTATTTTATTTGGAAGGTGTGAATCATGAAGCGAAGTGTAGGACGTTTGATTTCGATTTTATATCGAAAAAATCAAATTTATTTAAATTCGGTGATGAAGCCGCTAAATATCTCGACAGCCGAGCAGCCGATCTTAATGTATCTTTATCGTCACAATGCGGTGACGCAAGAGGAAATTAGTGCGTATCTTCAAGTAGACAAGGCTTTGACGACACGAACCATTCAATCATTATTGGAAAAAGGCTTGGTCACAAAGGAAAAGGATGAGCAGGACAAGCGCTGCAATAAGATTTCTTTGACTCAAAAGGGTTTTGATATGCGCGAAGCGATGGTGGAGAAGTTTGTCGGCTGGAACAAGATCATGCTAGAAGGAATGGACGAATCGAAGCGTGAATTGCTTTTTGAGCTGTTAGAGGAAATGGTTGAAAAAACTGAGCAGTATGATTTAAAGGGAGGATAAAAAATGGAAGCAGCAAATCCGTTAGGGACTGAAAAAATTTCAAAATTACTATGGCGTTTCTCGATTCCAGCTATCATCGGAATGGTGGTAAATGCGCTGTATAATGTGGTGGATCGAATTTATATCGGTCATGCTCCGGGGTTGGGAGCGAATGGTTTGGCAGGGATCACGATCGGCTTTCCGATCATGATCATCTTATTGTCGATTGGTATTTTGTTTGGTGTAGGCGGTGCGACTCTTTTTTCGATGAAATTAGGAGAAGGCAAATCCGAGGAAGCTGAACTTGCGTTAGGCAATGCTTTTTCGCTACTGGTTTTCAGCGGACTTTTATTTATGGTTATGGGGCATTTATTCTTGTCGCCAGTCTTGTCAGCATTTGGTGCTAGTGAGAATGTCTTGCCTTTTGCGATGAGCTATATGCGGATCATCTTCTCAGGTGCCGTTTTTCAAATTGTCAGCATCGGACTGAACAACTTTTTACGTGCAGATGGACAGCCTAAGCTGGCGATGATCACAATGTTCATGGGCGCAGGGGTCAATATTATTCTTGATCCAGTATTTATCTACGTCTTTGATATGGGGATGGCCGGTGCAGCGTTTGCGACGATCCTTTCGCAATTTATTTCAATGGTTTGGATTTTATCTTATTTTCTAAGCAAACGCAGTCATCATCAAATTCAAGTAAAAAATATGGCGATCAAGGCTCATGTCGCTACTCGAATAACAGCATTGGGAATGCCAAATTTCTTATTGCAACTTGGAAATAGTGTGCTGAATGTCGTATTGAATATGACCCTTCTGAATTATGGCGGAGATATTGCCGTTTCCGGCATGGGGATCGTCAACAGTATCCAGACGATTTTGCTGATGCCTATTACAGGACTTGTTCAAGGGGCACAGCCGATCATCAGCTTTAACTTTGGTGCCAAGAAATTCAAACGGGTGAAAGAAACGCAAAAATATGCGATCTTGGTCGCAACTATAATCGTTTGTCTTGGTTGGCTGGCTACTCGAATAATGCCGGAGCAATTGGTACGGATGTTTAACAATGAGCCTGAGCTGCTGACCTTTGGGGCAAAAGCTTTACAAATCTGGTTCCTGTGTTTGCCGGTCATTGGGTTTCAAATCGTTGCTTCGAATTTTTTCCAGGCAACCGGACGGACTCGTCAAGCGATCTTTTTAACGTTGACGCGCCAAATCATTTTATTGATTCCAGCAATCTTACTTTTCTCTCAAATGTGGGGAATGGACGGTTTGCTCCACGCGGCGCCTTTTGCTGATGCTGGGGCAGGTCTTTTGACGGGTGTCTTTTATGTTATCGGTGTCAAACGCCTGAGCAAAGAAGAGTCCGCGTTGGAAGAATTGAATTACGAAGCGGAATAAAGCTATTATGAAACGAAGGTATGTCACTTTTGACATGCCTTTTTTCGTGGAATGAGCATGTTCATTTCTTTTTTGCACTCAAGGATTGGAAGAGACTATAATGAAGGCAGAAGTCAGGAGGGTGAAAAATGTTGGTTGTTAGTCTTATTGAAAAAGCAGAGGTCGACTCAATTCCGTTCTTATTTGGTGCTTTAGGAATAGTTGTTTTGGTTGTTAGCCTACAGCCGTATACTGGTGGACTCGGTTATCGCGGGATCGCCTTTGTAGCTTACGGCAAACGAATCTGGCAGTTTTCTAATCGCTTGTTTGGCGGACTATTTACGCTAGGCGCGTTTCTGCTGTATTTACTGTTTAAGTTAGGGGATATTTCTGCTGGTAATAAGGCGATTATCGCGATAATTACTTGCTTTATTTGCAGCCTTATCAGCGATCTTATTACGTTATATGTAAAACGGCGACCTAATTAACAACGAAGGTTGACAAAATAAAAAATTGCGTTTAATATAGTTAGCATGATAACTATTTAAGGAGAGAATCGTATGAATGAGCCAGAAACTATTGGTTTCAAGATCAGAGAGTTATCCCTATTGATCGGCAGGTATATGGAGCGAACGAATGAAGATGGACATATTAGAGGTCCGCAGGGGTTTGCACTAGGGTACTTGGTCAATAATCGAGATAAAGAAATTTATCAAAAAGATTTGGAAGAACGATTATCGATTCGAAAACCCACCGCCAGCAATTTAGTTGACCGTATGATCAAGAATGGTTTTTTGACGACTGCTCCGTCTCAAAAGGACAAACGCCTGAAACGCCTGATCGTGACCGAAAAAGCGATCCAAGCTACGATCGAAATAGAAAAACAGATCGAAGATAGCGAAAAAAGGATGAAGCAGGGCGTTTCAGAGGAAGAGTTAGCGCAGTTTTTTACTACGCTGGAAAAGTTCAAACAAAACATTCAACGCTAATCTGATTGTCAAGACGATCAGATTTCTATTCCCACTAATAGTTAGCATGCTAATGTACGAGCAAGGAGGACGCTTATGATACAACTAATAAAACGAACCAATACAAAAGAACGATTACTGGTGCTGGCAAGTGTTCTATTCATCATCGGACAAGTCTGGATGGACTTGAAGGTACCAGATTATATGTCGCAGATCACAACTTTGCTGCAGACACCGAGCACAGCTATTAGCGAAATTTTAAAACCCGGCGGCTGGATGGTCTTGCTATCCTTGATGAGCTTTGTCTTTTCATCAATCGTCGGTTTATTTGCTGCAAAATTGGCAGCGAGTTTAACCTGCCGCCTGCGTCAGGATATGTTCGGCAAGGTTATGGATTATTCCGCTCATGAGATTCAGCAATTTTCGATTCCCAGTTTGACCACTCGGACGACCAACGACTTAACTCAAATTCAACAGATAGTGGCGATGGGCTTGCAGCTGATGATCAAAGGACCGATCACCGCGGTTTGGGCAATTTTTAAGATCGCTGGAAAAAACTGGCAGTGGACGACAACGACAGGCATCGCCGTATTGGTCTTGCTGATCATGTTGTCGGTCATTTTAACCTTGGTGCAGCCGCGCTTTGCCAAAGTTCAACAGCTGACTGACAAAGTAAATAGTGTTACACGGGAAAATTTAACCGGACTACGGGTGGTACGGGCATACAATGCTGAAGACTACCAAGAAGAAAAATTTGAAGCAACGAATCAAGAACTAACAGCGACGAACTTATTTACCGGACGAGTGATGGCCTTGATGAGTCCAGGGATGAATTTGATCTCCGGCGGACTGACGCTTGCGGTTTATTGGATCGGGGCTTATATGATTCAGCAGGCGCAAGGGATGGTGAAGCTCACATTGTTTAGTGACATGATCGTCTTCTCCTCTTATGCGATGCAAGTCGTCATGAGCTTTGTTTTAATGTCGATGATCTTCATGATTTTGCCGCGGGCGACGGTTTCGGCGAAACGGATCAATGAAGTCTTAGCCAAGGATTCTTCCGTAGAATTTCCGGAAGAAGGCGAAAAGGTTCAGCCGGATGTCAAAGGAACGGTGGAATTTGATCATGTATCATTCCGTTACCCTGATGCTTCTGAACCCGTACTCCATGAAATCAACTTTAAAGCAGAACAAGGGGACACAGTCGCCTTTATTGGTTCGACGGGCAGCGGGAAAAGTACGATCTTGAATTTGATTCCGCGTTTTTATGAAACCAGTGAAGGAACGATCTCAATCGATGGTCAGCCGATCAATACTTACAGCCATGTGAATTTGAATGATATCGTCGGCTATATTCCGCAAAAACCGGTGTTGTTCAGCGGAACGATCCAGTCGAATCTGGATTTTGGGAACAGCAAGAATGATCCTTTGGATGAAGAAAAAATGGAAGAAGCACTTTCGATCGCTCAAGCTAGTGATTTTGTTAATGGAAAAGAAGACAAGCTGAAAAGCCATGTTGCTCAAAACGGCAGCAACTTCTCTGGAGGTCAAAAGCAGCGTTTGGCGATTGCTCGAGTAATTGCCCGCAAGCCTGAGATTTTACTCTTCGATGATTCCTTCTCGGCGTTGGATTATACAACAGATAAAAAATTACGCGAGTTGCTAAAAGAGAAGTTGGCGGATACGACAAAATTGATCGTCGCTCAACGGATCAGTACCATCATGGATGCCGACCAGATCATTGTCTTGGATGAAGGCCGGATCGTTGGACAAGGCACCCACGAAGAATTACTGGAGACAAACGCTGTCTATCAAGAGATTGCCTATTCACAGCTTTCGAAGGAGGAATTAGTTAATGGATAACACTTTAGATAGTATTCAAACACAATCACAAGAACAGCCTTTAAAATCTAACATTCTAAAGGCACTAAATCAGTTCAAATGGCCTTTGATCATGGCGATCGTATTTGCCACGATCGGAAGCATGACGCAAATCGTTGGTCCGAATCGTTTAAGCGAGATCACGGATCTGATCACTCAAGGATTGGGTGGTTCGATCAATCTTACGCGCATTAGTCAGATAGGACTGAGTTTAGTCATTCTCTATGGGATGGGTTCGATTCTTTCGTATTTCCAAGGCTTCATCGTAGCGACCGTCACGCAGCGTTTTTCTAAACAGCTGCGGCGTCAGATTTCAGAAAAAATCAACAACGTTCCCTTGAACTATTTTGATTCACACAGTCAAGGTGATACATTGAGCCGCGTCACCAATGATTTGGATACCGTGAGCCAATCGCTGAACCAAAGTTTGAGTTCATTGTTTCCGTCGATCACGCTATTTATCGGCTGTCTGGTCATGATGTTTCGGACGAATTTGATATTGACGATCACAGCGGTGGTTTCCGTTTTACTAGGCTTTTTATTAATGGCCGTTATTATGGCAAAATCACAGGTTCATTTTAATCAGCAGCAGCAAAAATTAGCTAAGATCAACGGCTTTGCGGAGGAAGCTTATTCTGGGCAGCAAGTCATCAATGCTTACAGCGCGACTGAAGATATGAAATCAGAATTTGGTGAGATGAATCAAGATTTTTACGGCAGTGTTTGGAAGGCGCAATTCTTGTCTGGGATCATGCAGCCGTTGATGGGCTTTATCGGCAACTTTGGTTATGTCGCAGTTTGTGTGGTTGGAGCTGTTTTGGCACTGCGAGGAGATATTACGTTAGGTGTCATCGTGGCATTTACTGTCTACATCCGTCTGTTTTCACAACCCTTATCACAACTGGCGCAAGCCTTTTCTAACCTGCAATCGGCAGGAGCTGCGATGAGTCGTGTTTTTGAGTTCTTAGAAGAAGATGAACTAGCCGATGAGTCAGAAAAAACCATTAAATTGCACAACGCAGAAGGCAACGTTCGTTTTGAAAATGTCAGCTTTGGTTATGATAAAGAGCGGACGATCATTCATAATTTCAATGTCCAAGCAAAGGCTGGACAAAAAATCGCGATCGTTGGTCCAACCGGTGCAGGGAAAACGACGATCGTCAATCTGCTGATGCGTTTTTATGAAACGAATCGCGGAGAGATCGTGATCGACGGTGTTTCCACAAAAGACATGAGTCGTGAAGAAGTTCATGATCAATTTTGTATGGTATTGCAGGATACGTGGCTGTTTGAAGGGACGATCAAGGAAAATCTGATCTACAACCAGCAGCATATTTCTGATGAAACAGTCGTAAAGGCCTGCAAAGCAGTCGGGATCGATCACTTTATCCGCACCTTGCCAAAAGGCTATGAAACGTATCTGGATGATAGTGTCAGCTTATCAGTCGGACAAAAACAATTAATGACGATTGCTCGTGCGATCATCAAAGACGCACCGATGCTGATTTTAGATGAAGCGACTAGTTCTGTTGATACGCGAACCGAAGAATTGATCCAAGCGGCGATGGACAAACTAATGAACAATCGCACCTCTTTTGTGATTGCCCATCGTTTATCGACGATCCGCAATGCGGACCTGATTCTAGTCATGAACGAAGGAAATATCATCGAACAAGGAAACCACGAAGAATTGATGGAACAAAACGGTTTCTATGCAGATTTGTATAATAGTCAGTTTGAGAAAGAACAGCTGGCATAAGAATGAAAAGCGATCAAAGTCGAAGGATTTTGATCGCTTTTTTTTGTGTGGATGAACCTGTAAAAATGAATCTTCACTCACATGAATAATATTTCATGTTATTTTATCTTGACACGCTTTTTTGTGAGTGATAAAGTATCGATGTTGAATCGTAATGGTTACGCTTTGCGTGCTGCAAATAGTAATGGATAAATCAAGTCTATTTGATGAGTGATTGCAAGATGGTGTTGTGGGGATCATTTTGCAGCGGCGATTCGATTTTAGTTAAAACAACTTGTATAAAGCAGGTGATGTTTTTTTAACGTGAGACGATTAGTTTATGAATTCAAAAGAAGAGAGAGGTCTGAAATGAAGAAATTAGGATTTATTGTGATTAGTTTGCTGGCACTTATCGGTTTAGGTGCCTGCAAGGGAAATCAGGCGGCAACAGAGCATAAGAATGACAAGCTGCAGATCGTCACCACTTTTTATCCGATGTATGATTTTACGAAAAATATTGTTGGCGACGCGGGGGATGTCAGCTTGCTGATACCGGCTGGTTCGGAACCGCATGATTATGAACCGTCAGCCAAAGACATGGCGAAAATCACTGAAGCGGATGTCTTTGTTTATCATAACGAGAACATGGAAACGTGGGTACCAAAGGCGGCCAAGTCTTGGAAGAAAGGCGCTCCGAATGTTATCGAGGGGACGAAGGGGATGGTTTTATTGCCAGGCGGCGAGGAAGAGCATGAACACAGCGGCGAAGAAGATCATCATCATGAACTAGATCCTCATACGTGGGTGTCACCGCATCGCGCGATCAAGGAAGTTACCTCGATCAAAGATCAATTGATTAAATTGTATCCAGAGAAGAAGACTGAATTTGAAGCGAATGCGAAAAAATATCTAGCCAAGCTTGAGACATTGGACCAAGAATTTTCAGCTTCGTTGAAAAATGCCCAGCAAAAGAATTTTGTTACACAGCATACAGCGTTTGGTTATTTGGCATTGGATTACGGCTTGAATCAAGTCGGTATTTCTGGACTTAACCCGGATCAGGAACCTGATCCTTCACGTATCGCAGAGTTGAAGCATTATGTTGAAGACAATGAGATCAAGTACATTTATTTCGAGAACAACAACCAAGGAAAAGCCGCGCAAACACTTGCGGATGAAACCAAGGTCAAGCTGGAGGTTCTCAATCCGCTAGAAAGTTTGACGAAAAAGCAACTAGATGCGGGCGAGGATTACGTATCTGTGATGAAAGAAAATCTAACTGCCTTAAAGAAAACGACCGAGGCTGCGGGCAAAGAAATCAAACCACTTGAGGAAACGAAGACCGAGCAAGCGACCTATAACGGCTATTTCAAAGATTCACAGGTCAAGGATCGCAAACTATCTGACTACGCTGGCGATTGGCAATCGGTTTATCCTTTGCTGAAGGATGGAAGCTTGGATCAGGTTTTCGATTACAAGGCAAAGCTGAAAAAGGATAAGACTGCGGCAGAGTATAAGACCTATTATGAAACAGGCTATAAGACCGATGTGGATGAGATCAAAATTACGGATAAGCAAATTGATTTTATAGTCGGCGGCAAGCATCACAAATATACCTATGAATATGCAGGACATGAAATTCTGACTTATGAAAAAGGCAACCGCGGGGTACGCTTCACCTTTGAAACCAAGGACCCGAATGCCGGTGATTACAAATACGTTCAGTTCAGCGATCACGGCATCGCTCCTGCCAAAGCGGCGCATTTCCATATTTATTTCGGCGGTGAAAGTCAAAAAGCCTTGCTTAACGAGCTGGATAATTGGCCGACCTATTACCCAAGAAAAATGAGCAGTCATGCGATCGCTCAAGAAATGCTGGCACACTAATCATTTGGAGGTGGCTTTCATGGAAAAGACCGATCTAGCCAGTGCCTATCGCCGCTTGAAAAGTCCCAACATCAAGACGCGCAAGCGGGCGCTGAAAATCATCAAAGAAGCCAAAAGAAATCAATCAAAGAAATAATCGAATCTATCTCCTTTTTAGGAGATAGATTCTGTTATTTATAAGTGACTCTTAAAAGAAAATATGTATCTAAACTCCCCAAAGCAACGCTCTGCTAACAGCTAATTTGTGCAATAAAATGCAAAAGAATATTGTAAACAGCCAGAAAAAATGGTTGAATGAGAATGAATCTCATTATCATTTGGGTTTCGCAGTTGTTGGTAAATTAGTTAAAAGTGAGAAAGGAGTTAGATAGATGAAAGATGAATCGGTATTGATTCGTTACATCAAGAAGAAGAAAGGCTTGTTAACCGTATCAGGAATATTGGCGACAATTTCAACAGTGGTACAGTTCATTCCTTTTTACAGTATTTATAAAATCATTGAGTTATTGATGATCGGTGATTATTCAGCCAGTGGAATGATTCACTGGAGCTTAGTTTCTATGGGAAGCGTGTTGGCCGGGGTGATTTTGTTATATGCCTCTTCCATGTGTTCGCATGTCGCCGCTTTTGATATTTTGTATGAGATTCGAATGGATATTCTGCAGCATTTATCAAAAGTCTCAATGGGCTATTTTACACGAAAATCGAGCGGTCAATTAATGAAGATCATTGATCAATGTGTAGAAAAAATGGAGTCGTTTATCGCACATCAAATTCCGGATATAGTTTCGGCGTTGATATTTCCATTGGTTTATATCGGTTTGATGCTGAAAATTGATTGGCGCTTGGGCTTAATGTCGCTAGTACCGCTTTTTCTGGCAGTCGGCATTTATTCATATTTGATGGGAAATACAATGAAGAACAATAAGGTGAAGCAATATCATGACGCCTTAGAAGCGATGAATAGTAATGGTGTGGAATATGTGCGGGCAATGCCGGCGGTCAAGGTCTTTGGTTTATCCGTTGGGAACTTCAAACGATTCCATCAAAGCATCAAGGATTATCGGAATTTAGTCATGGACTGGTCGAATGGTTTTCGTTCAGGCTATGTTTTATTTACCACTTTAATAACATCCGTTGTTTTGTTCGTGATGCCCTTTGGCGCTTTTTTGATCAGTCAAAGTCCGCAAGACAAAACGCTGTCGCTAACGGTGATGATGTTTATTATTTTAGCTTCAGGAACGACCGGACCATTTATGAAATTAATGTATGCGGCCTCTACCTTCAGCAATGTTAATGAAGGGGTCAAACGGGTCGATGAGATTTTCGCTGAGGCGCCGGTGATCGAAAAAGAGACGACCACGAACTTTTCGGGTAATGGGATTTCATTTGAAGAGGTTTCGTTTGCTTATACCAAAGGAAATCCTGTACTGAAAAAAGTCAGCTTTGAACTGCAGCCCAATACGATGAACGCCTTAGTTGGACCCTCTGGCGGCGGGAAAAGTACGATTGCTCAATTACTTTTACGCTTTTATGATCCGACAGAAGGCGCGATCAAAATCGGCGGGACTGATATTCGGGAGGTTACGATCGATACCTTGATGCGGGACGTTTCTTTTGTTTTCCAAGATGTCACTCTATTCAATGACACGATCGCAGCCAATATCCGGATGGGCAACAAAAATGCGAGCTTGGAGGAAGTTCGCTGGGCAGCGCAATTAGCCCGCTGTGATGAATTTATTCAAGCGCTGGAAAATGGGTATGACACGATGATTGGCGAACAGGGAGTTTTCTTATCTAAAGGTGAAGCGCAGCGGATCTCGATTGCGCGGGCGTTGTTGAAAAATTCACCAATTTTAGTTTTAGATGAAGCCACTGCCTATGCGGATGCAGAAAATGAAGTGTATATCCAGCAAGCGATCAGTGAGCTTGTTAAAGGAAAAACCGTTTTGATTATCGCGCATCGCCTGTGGACGATCCAGCATGTCGATCAAATTTTAGTTTGCGACAAGGGCGAGATCCAAGCCGCTGGAACCCATGATGAATTATTGGTAAGCAATCCGCTTTATCAAAAATTGTGGACGATCAATGAAGAGACCAAAGATTGGGAGGTGAAGTAGGATGAAAGAGGCAATTTACAATATTACTTCGGGCGAACCGAAATCATTAGCTCAATCAACTTTTTGGGCGACGCTGGAATCAATCGCACGCCTGCTGCCGGCGGTCATTGCTTTTTACGGCATTTTTGAATTGTACGAATCCTATCAGCAAAATCGTCCGTTAGACACACGTCTCTATCTTTATCTGCTGCTTGCCAGTGTCGTGTGGTTTGGGGTACAGGTCTTGATCTCCACGATCGCATATGACAGACAGTATACAGCCGCCTATGATGTGTCGGAAAAAGGCCGGACCAAATTAGCCAATCATTTGCGAAATCTTTCGTTGGGCTTTTTAGATAGTCGCGATCCTGGTGATTTAACAACGATGATGCTGGGAGATTATACCCTGTTAGAAAGTGCAGTTTCTCATCTGGTGCCGCAAGCGCTGGGTGCAGTCATTCTATTATTTATGGCGTTTGTTTCTTTATGCTTGATTGATTGGCGGATGACGCTGTGTCTATATGCGATGCTGCCGATTGTCTTGCTTATAGTCAAAGGATCAAATATCTTAATGAACAAACTTGGCGGCCGCCACATTCAAGCGAAGGTCGAAAGTGCTTCTCGTCTGCAAGAATATTTGCAGGGAATCAAAGAGATCAAAGCTTATTCGCTAGGCGGTCAGCAGTTCGCCAGAATTCAACAGGCGTTTGATAATCTGCGGAAGGAATCGATTCGGATCGAAGGCGTGTTAGGCCCTGTTGTAATGGTGGCTATTTCTCTTTTACGGATGGGCTTGCCGATCCTAGTTTTCATGGGTTCTTATCTGCTGGCGCAACGAAGCTTGGTCGAGTCGGTATTCTTAGTCTTTATCGTAGTAGCCAGCCGTATTTATGATCCCTTCACTACATTGATGATCAATTACACGGAGATGCGTTATGCCTTGATCAGCGGTGAACGAATTATGGCGATTCGAAATCAGCCGGAGGTACAGGGAACAGAAGAGCTGAATGATGATTATACGATTCGTTTTAACGATGTTGGCTTCGCTTATAAAGAAGAGGCTGTTTTGCAAAATATTAATTTAGAGATTCATCCTAGAACATTGACCGCTTTGGTGGGCCCGTCTGGCAGCGGGAAATCTACGATCGTAAAACTTTTGGCACGTTTCTACGATGCTCAAACAGGGGTCATTGAAATCGGCGGAAAGAATCTCACGACAGTGAATCCAGAAAATCTGTATGGTCATTTATCGATGGTTTTTCAGGATGTCTATCTATTTAAGGATACAATCTTAAATAATATTCGTGTCGGCAAACAGGAGGCGACCTTTGAAGAAGTGGTGGAAGCGGCTAAAAAGGCGCATTGCCATGAATTTATCAGCGCGCTTCCCGACGGCTATGACACACTGGTCGGTGAAGGCGGATCAACACTGTCCGGCGGTGAGAAGCAGCGAATCAGTATTGCGCGCGCATTCATTAAGCAATCGGAAATCATTTTGCTGGATGAAGCGACGGCTGCTCTCGACTTAGAAAATGAGGCAGGGGTTCAGCGGGCGATCAAAAATCTGGTCGCAGACAAAACAGTTGTTGTCATCGCTCACCGATTAAAAACGGTTATGAATGCCGATCAAATCGTTGTATTGGAAAAAGGAAAAGTGGCGGCAAAGGGAAAACACCCTGATCTGTACCAAACCTGCGAGCTTTACCGCACCTTAGTCGACATGCAAAATGAAGCGACGAATTGGAAATTTAGTAAAGAGTAATTCCTTAATAGAAAAGGAGACACGATGAAAAAGAAAAAAACAGCTACGCTTATCTCAAAAGATTATTTAACGATTGGTTTATATACAGTCGTTGGATTTGTTGTCATGATGGTCTTATCCATGGCGACCTTGCCGTTTATGGCCTGGTTCTATCCTTATGCGACGGCCTTTGTACTATTTTTTACTTGCCCGATTTATTTATTGATGGCCTTCAAGGTGGGGAAAAAAGGCACGCTGCTGCTTTTCGGTGCTATCAACGGAGTGTTTTATGCCATCATGGGAACTATTTATATTTTGCCGATCACACTTTTAGGCGGCTTCATCGGTGAAGTGATTTTAGCCAAAACCAACGGCTATCGAAAATTAGGTCCGCAAACGATTGCGTTTACGATCTACAATTTATTGTATGGTTTTTCTAATTACATTATCTTGGCTATTTCTGCCGATTACTATTTTAAAATGATGGAAAATACCGGCTACACTGATAACCACCTTGAGTATTTGACAGACCCATTTTGGATCGTGATTTCGAGTGTCGCGTTAATCGCTGCAATCTGCTTAGGCTGTCTCTTCGGTTACAAGCTGCTGAATAAGCATTTTGTAAAAGCAGGCGTAATCAAATCTGCGTAGCTTGGAGGAGCCGCTTATGAAAAAAAGTATTGATCCTAGAATCCAATTTATGCTCTTGATTGTCCAAAGTGTTTTGGTGCTGTGTGCCGGGATGGGGCAATTGATTCTATTGAATGTCTTTGCACTATTTTATTTGCTGTATGCGGGTCTGTATCAAACGGCTTGTAAAATGGGAGCGGTGATCGCAGCGACAGTGGCGTTGTATAGTTATATGCTGCTGTCGGATCAGCAATGGGTGAAGTTTCTGGGCTTTTTATGTTTCCTCGTTCTGCGTTTTGGTCCGGTGATCATAATGGCTCGAGTGCTGCAGGAGGTACCGACGGGTCGTTTGATGGCTGCGATGCAATCATTGCGGCTGCCGAAAAATTTTATTCTCACGTTAGCTGTGACTTTGCGCTTTTTTCCGATCATTAAAATGGAAAACGATACGATTCAAATGTCGGCTCGCTTACGAGGACTTTCTTATTCACAGCCGAGAAATTGGCTGCGCCCGCTGCAGGTTTTTGAATATACCTTTGTTCCTTTAATGATGCGAACGATGAAGATCGCAGATGAACTGACCGCTTCGGCGATGACTAAAGGGATTGATTGTCCCGATCAGCGGACTTCGATTTACCAGACGCGTTTAACCAGTAAAGATTTGATTCTGGTCGCATTTTTTATCGGCTATATGGTTTGTATTTTTACGTTTAACTTTTTGGAGGTCTAGATGATAGAAACAGCGATCAAGTTAGCAAATATCACTTTTAGTTATGACGCGGAGGAATCGCAGCTGAAAAATCTTTCATTGGAGATCGAAAAAGGAGAATGTGTTCTGGTGACCGGGGCTTCAGGCTGCGGGAAAACGACTTTGACCCGTCTGATCAATGGACTGATCCCTCATTATTATGAAGGAGAACTGACTGGCGAGCTTCATTTAAATGGCAAAAATGCCCGGGAGCTGGAGGAGTGGGAATACGGCCAGCAAGTAGGAAGTGTCTTTCAGGATGCCCGTTCGCAATTTTTCACCTCCAATGTGTTAGATGAATTGGCCTTTGCCTCGGAGAATTATGGTCTTGAAGCAGAAAGAATCAATCAGCGGATCGAAGCGGTGCTGAAGCAGAATCAAATAGATTATTTAAAGAAGCGCAAGCTGGCACAGCTTTCGAGCGGTGAAAAGCAAAAGGTTGCGATGGGGGCGGTGGAAGTTCATTCACCTGAGATCTTCGTATTGGATGAACCCTCGGCAAATTTAGATAATCAAGGCAATGCACAGTTAGCCGCTACGGTGAAGCAGCTGAAGCAAGCCGGCAAAACGATTTTGATCGCGGATCATCGAATCCATTATTTGATGGAAGTGGTGGATCGGGTAGTTTACCTGGCAAAAGGCGAAGTCAAAGCCCAATGGACGATCGATGAGTTCCGACAGCTTTCAAAAACGGCGCTGCACTCCTTTGACATTCGTGAGAAACAGGAAGTTTATATCTCGGAGCTGTTAAGAGAGGAAAATCAGGAGCCGGTTTTTTTAGCCTTGCAGAATTTAACGATCGGCTACCATCGTTTAGCGCCTAGTCTGATCAAAGACCTTAATTTAACTTTGGCGAAAGGCGAGATCGTTCTAATTACTGGTGAAAACGGATTGGGCAAAACCACTTTGGCTCGCACGCTTTGCGGATTGAATAAAGAACAGGCAGGTTCGATCAGTATCAATGGCCAGCTGCAAACCGCAAAAAAACGCCGGGAAAAATGCTGGTTCGTATTACAAGATGCCGATTATCAGCTGTTCTCTGACAGTGTCCTAAATGAACTGCTGTTGGGAACGAAAAAGACGGAGGAAAATTTAGTAAAAGCAGAGCGTCTGCTTAAAGAATTAAATCTCTGGAAATACAAAGATCAGCATCCGGCGACCTTATCTGGCGGACAGAAGCAGCGTTTGGTGTTTGCGGTCGGCTTGATGCGGGTACCGGAGCTGCTGATTTTAGACGAGCCGACCTCTGGGCTGGATGCCGGAAATATGCGGCGGGTTCAACGAATGATCGTCGATTATGCCAATAAAGGCATTACCTTTGTGATCATTACTCATGATCTGGAATTTGCCAAAGGCTTCGGTCAGCGCACGATCCAGCTAGAAAAAGCCGCCAGCAGCAAGCTTCAACCTTCCGACTTAGCAGTGTTTAAATAGAAGGAAAGACTTCAAGTTAGTAACTATGACTGGCTTGAAGTCTTTTTTGCCGCTAGAAATGCTGAAAAGCAAATGTCTAATTAAAGATTCAACTAAATATTCATAATGTTTGTTTTACAGGTATGCCTAACTTTATTGTTAGATGATAGAATGAATGGGAACTAGAATGGAGGATTCCATGAAAAAGAATCTAACGTACATAATCGCTTTAGCCGCTATTATCCTGCTGGGCTTTTTTATCCAAACCAAGAGCTATATTTTTTACTCAGAGCCGGTGCTGCGGGTGGAGGAGGTTGAGGCGAACGCTTCAGAGCAAACGCAAAAAATAAAAGGGAAATTACTGAACCAAAAGGGCAGCATCGCATTAGAAACGACCTATTATGAAAATGAAAGTGTCTCTCCGTTATACCGCAAAGGGAATCAGCTGATTTTACAAAAGTCCGATAATTATTGGCGGGTTCTCTCAATGAAACGCGACGGCTATGTCTTTATTCTGATTGGTCTGTTTATTTTGATCGTGTTGTTCATCAGCGGAAAAAGAGGGATTCGTGCATTGATCGGCTTAGCGTTAAATAGCGGATTGCTGCTATTCTTTTTATGGCTCAGTCAACAAAACAGCCGTTTATCTCTCATGCTTTTGATGGTAGTTTTCACCTTCATTGCGGTGTTTGTGGCAATGGGGACCTCTTACGGATTTAGAAAGCTTGATGGCCGGAAAATCTTTGGGACACTGGTGAGTGTTTTTGCGGCTTTTCTGATTTGTTTAATCGCGATGAATTTATTGAAGGACGAAGGGCTGCGCTACGAAGAAATGCAATTTATCACTCGGCCATATCGTTCGGTCTTTTTAGCGGGCTTGTTGATCGGGGCGATCGGAGCCAGCATGGACAATGTCGTGACGATCATTTCTGCTTTGGATGAGATCCGTGCCCAAAATGAGCAGCTTCCATTAAAAAAGCTGGTGCGATCCGGACGGGAAATCGCGCAGGATACGGCTTCGTCGATGATCAATGTTTTGCTGTTCGCTTATCTCAGCGGAGCGATTCCCTCGGTCGTCTTTTATCTGGCGAACGGCTGGAACTTTTCTGAGGTGATCGGGATGCATCTGTCTCTAGAAATCTTGCGGACTTTATGCGGCGGCTTTGCGATCGTATTATCTGTTCCGGCAGCCTTGTTCGCCTTTAGTCTGGCTGAAAAACTGGGAAGGAGGCAGGTGCGATGAGTGTTTTGATTTGTCTTACCTTGATCTTGATGGGTTTGATGCTGCTGATTTTTCAAAAAAGCGCCATTTACATGATTACGGGAACATTTGCTAATTTTGTCTTATTTATCCTGCTTTTGTATTTATTTAGCAAGGGCTTGCCGGTTTATCCCGTGACCTTTTTGATTTTTCTAGGTGTAACGGTCGTGACGTTGTTTTATATTAATGACTTTAATCAAAAAACCAAGGCGGCCTTTCTTTGTGTCTTGTTTTTCCTCGTTGCCTTTACTTTGGTCACATTGCCGCTCATTCAGCTGGTTAAGGTCCACGGATTTGCGATAGAGGAGTTAGATGAATTGCAGATGATGGATTTTTCAGTCTCTGTTCCTTTTGCTGCTCTTAATCTCTCGATTATTTTAATGAGTTTTTCGGGCGCCGTGATTGACAGCAGCATTGCCGTCAGCAGTTCGACTTATGAAATCTATCGACGGACGGAAAAACTTACGTTTAAAGAATTGGTCGCTTCCAGCATGACCGTCGTTCATGAAATATTAAGCTCGACGATCAATACGCTGCTGTTTGCTTTTATGGGCTCCAGTCTGGCGCTGATTATTTGGATTCAAGATTTGAATTATTCCTTTCTTGAGATCATCAACTCGAAAGCCTTTGTCGGCGAGCTGTTGATCAGTTTGCTGACCGGGATGGCGGCGGTGAACATTTTGCCGATCACGTCGCTGGTCTCCAGCTATATCTTTTATCATCAGTATTTTAAATAGATCAAAGCCGCTTAAATTGCTGAATCACTCGGTAATTTAAGCGGCTTTTTCTAGAAAGGCTGGGTCACTTACGGACTAAAAATCTCTAAATAGCTGATGATTCGTTCGGGATCAAAGCTTGCACGTATTCCTGATGTAGGATCATAGTATTTTCCATTGAAGTAAATCAATAGATGGCTCAACTGATCATCGTCTGCCTTTACGTTTAATAAACACAAATTTGGCAGCTGAGAAAATTTATCCTTTTGATAGCTCATTTTATCGGCATGCTTTAGTCTAAAATAATCTAGGGTTTCGATCACTTTGCTTAAAGAAGCCTGCCATTTTTTTGCCTGCATGATTGTCATGATTTCTTCTAGCGGCAGTCCGCTCAGCATGGCTAGACAGACCTGCCCGCATAATCCCTCATCAGGCTGTAAAACCAGATTGATTGTGTCGATTGTTCGAATGGGCTGATTGTAGGGACTATGCTGGTTGATGCGGGATAATTGTTTTAGAATCTCAAAGGAACAGCTGTAGTGAGTCATGACCGGCAGCTGTTGATAATATTTTTTGGCGATCGGAATGTAATACTCTCCGTGTCCCTTAGGAATCAGTTTGCATTCGAAAGTAATTTCTTCAATGGCGACTTTCACCGGAATGTTTCCTTTGGTCTCGCAGACATCCCACACGTTAAAAGGTATTTTTATAAAATGGCGATTTCCTTCCTGCAGGCAGTTTCCCTCAAATTCATACAACATACTATCCCTCCACTTTTTTATTTCAGAAATGCAGCACAGATTTTGGCTAACTCGGCGGGGCGTTCCTTTGCGCCATTTTCGATCCAGGTGTAGAGAATCGACCAAAAGATTCCAGTAGTGAAGGCATTGGCATACTTTGCGGTCGAGGGATCGAGTTTCGCCCGACGAATGTAGGCCGCATTCAATTGCGGGATGCGCTGCTGATATTGTTTAAACAGATAAAGCATCAAATCATTCTTATAGAGGATTTTCAATTGGGCGCAGTGCTGCCGCCAAAAAGAAAAATGATAATAGATCAAGGTTTCAAAATTTGAGGCGCTGTAATTTTTCTCAAAAGCGGCGTATTCTGAAAAAAGTATTTCGACGGCGCGTTCCAAGACTTCTTCTTTATTTTTAAAATAGCGGTAAAAGGTTTTTCTGCCGATTGCTGCTTCTTGAGCAATCTGAGTAACTGTGATCAATGAAAAATCATCGACTTCCATCACCGCAAATAGACTTGCAATAATTTGAGCTTCTTTTCCCATGAGGTCCTCCTGACACACTTATAGTTAATCTGTTTCATTTGATTGAAACGAGTTGAGTTCTTTTCTAAACTATAACTATATGACACAGGTGTGTCAATGGAGGAAAAAGCGATGGAAAAGTATGGAAAATGGTATCAAATCAACGGTGTAAAACAGTACGTTCAAATAATCAGCGGAAATTTAGCCAATCCGCTGCTGATTTATCTGCATGGCGGACCGGGAGATGCGGCGCTGCCTTTGATCGAACATTTTAATCTGGATTTGGCAAAAAAATACACACTGGTTATTTGGGAGCAGCGGGGTGCTGGAAAATCCTATTATCCCTTTAAAGCAGATGAAGAAATCACGGTTGACACACTTGTGTCAGACTTAAAAGTTTTAGTTGAACGGCTTCTTAGTGAACGAAATGAGAAACACGTGTGTCTAATGGGTCATTCGTGGGGCAGTATTATTGGTATGGAATTTATCAAGCGTTACCCTGAATGGATTGACCACTATATTGGTGTCGGACAGGTGATCAGTTCTCAGAAAATGTTTGCGGATAGCCGGGCTTATATTCTAGAGCATTCCTCCAGCACAGCAGTTAAGCAACGAATTTCTTCCATTGATACTCAGTTTGATCAAGGGGAGTGGTTCGACGATCTGATGTATTTTATGAATCAGTTGATCAAGACGGGCGGTTCGCTTTATGGGAAAAAATCGTATGCGGTTTTTTATCCTCACTTTATTCGTTCCAAAAATTATACGCTGCGGGATTGTGTTCATCGCATCCAAGGCTCGAAGCAGTCGATTGAACGATTGTGGCAGGAAGTAGCGCGGGTCGATTTTACGAATGAGACGAAATTTGAAGTGCCGATTATTTTGATTGAGGGCGAGCAGGATTATCATGTCTCAAAAAGGGTCGCCTTTGATTTTTATCAAAAACTCGCATCGCCTAAAAGCTTTGTCTGCATGAAAAAAGCCGCTCACTTTCCTCAATGGACGCGAGCGGCTGACTTCAATCAAGTGGTGAATGAGTTGGAAGTTCCTTCAACTGAGACAGGGATTTATCTAGAGGTTTAATCGAACTAAAAATCAAACACCTCTGGATCAGGTCCGCTGCGTAAAGATTCGTTTAATTGATTCAAACGTCTCATATCCGTTTCATCTAATGCAAAATCAAATACAGCGGCATTGCTTTGCATCCGTTTTTCGTGGACTGATTTTACAACGAGTAAAATATCTTGTTGAATGTCCCAACGCAGGATGATCTGTGCCGGTGTTTTTTGGTGCTTTTCAGCGATCGTCTTAATCGTAGGGTCAGCCAATAATTTACCCTGCATCAAAGGCGACCATGCTTGGACCTTGATATCGTGTGTTTCGCAGAAGTCCCGCAGCGCTTGTTGGGATAATTTTGGATGCAGCTCGACTTGGTTGACTACGGGAACGACTTTAGCGAAGGACAATAATTCTTCTAAATGATGGATCTCGAAATTGCTGACACCGATCGCTTTGATTTTTCCAGCGGCATAAAGATCTTCTAGGGCGTGCCAAGCTTCTTTGAAGGCGTCCTTTCCGGGCCAATGAATCAAGTAGAGGTCTAAATAATCTAACGCTAGGCGATCTAGCGTTTCTTCAAAAGCGCTGATGGTCTCAGCGTAAGTCAAATGATCGTTCCAAACCTTAGAGGTCACGAATAAATCTTCTCGGCTTAGTCCTGTTGCGGCTAGGCCTTTTTTGATCCCGCTCCCCGTTCCCGTTTCATTGCCATAGATTTGAGCAGTATCAATCAAACGATAGCCGTTGCTGATCCCCTTGCTGACTACTTCCGCAGTATCTTCATCAGGAATTTGAAAAACGCCTAAGCCTAAGCCGGGAATTTCTGTTCCGTTGTTAAATGTCACTTTGTCTGTTAATGAATGAATCATGAAAAAGCCCCCTTATAGATTTCTGAGCCTAGTATAGGGGGCCGCTTCACAGATGTATAGTACGTACTTTTAAGTGTCATAGGTACAAAAAGGTGTCCTTTGTATCGGTAAAGGGATGAGGGAAATAAAAAAATTGCGGCTTGATTATTGAGAATTATAAAGTAACAAAGGTTATTTTATTCCGTTCAAAAGAATAAATTAACATGATGTCCTTTTTTGTAAACCTAATAATAGTTTTAAGATGTTAATTTATTAAAGAGTTCTAATAAAAATAAAGATTACTTATCAAAAGCAGGAACAGTTAAATATTATTGTCTGAGATTTTAAAAATTCGAAAATTATTTTTTAATTATTTGATTGAAAAGAGCAGGAAATTTGGTTTTTCGACATGAATCCCATATGATGTCGAGGTGTTATGAAAAGTACAGATAGAATCAACGGTCCAGTCCCTTTTTCTGATAAAGCTCAATAAAGATCGGCAATGAAGTATTGACTATGATCTCAGTAATTTCTTCAGGACTGTCCTCGAATCTTTTACGAATCCAAGTACCAATGATTAAATAGCTGCCTTTTGATAAATAGTCTAAATATTCATTTAAAGTCTGAGGGTCAAAATTAACCGAGAAAATCAGCGGAAGGTTGCCTTTCAGCTGTTTGTTAAAGAGACTTCGTACATATTTTAACAGGTCGATCTCACTGTTTTGCGAAGTGAGGATTTCTATTTTTTCGCGATTCTCCCAAAAAAAACGAATCACGTTTTCAACTCTAGTGGTTAGGTTTGTACGAATAGCTTCCACACTGGGAACACCTACTTGTTCATAAAAAAGGACGTTTGATTGGAAAACGTGGGTCATTTCGGCTAGAAAATCTTCAACGATGCTGTCTAACAGATCTTCTTTGTTTTGGAATTTTTTATAAAAGGTTACACGACTAACACCGGCTTTTACTGCAATCTCACTGATTTTGATTTTTTTAAATTCAGTTGTCTGCAGCAGTTCAAGAAAAGCTACTTCGATCAGTTTACGTTTTTCATCAAACATAGTCACACCCCCTAATGCGATTGTAACGCGATTTGACAGCGTAGCCAAACATAGAAAGGAAAAAAAGCTAATTTGAATAGAAATCTTGTGAAAAAAAGTATTTTTGACGCCTTTTTAGAGCTGTTGGCTTTGCAAAAGTATGAAGACATCACGGTTAATGAGATTGTTGAAAATGCCTATGTCAGCAGAGTGACCTTCTATAATTATTTCAAAAATAAAGACGCCCTGCTCAACGAATTACTCGACCAATTTTTAGACTCCTTCAACGAACTTCAAAAGAGTGACCCGCGATTATTGGGAAAAATGAATATTGATCAGAAAAAAGATACATATCAGGGACTCTATCCTTATACATATAAAATTCTTGATTTCTTCTATTGTAACAAGAAATTAGTGTGGGCTTTTTACAATATGAATCATGAAAAGCTGGATTTTATGCGCATCCTGCAAAAAAACTATCATGATCATTTCATCCAAGCGCTGCCTCGGCGGTTTTATGAAAATTTAGAGGAATCAAGAATTGAATATTATTCTTTGTTTATGACTAATGGAGTGATCTCTATTATTGAAAAATGGTTTGCCTCGAACTTTGAAGAAGATATCGCAGAGGTCGTTGATAAGATTTTGGTTTTACTGATTACGAATCTAAGTGCTTTGTATTCGGAATTAGATGGAAGATAGGACAAACAACAAACAACATAGTAAAAAAGGTGGGAAAAACAATGGCAAAAATATTGATAATTACGAAGAATCCATTGGCGGAACAAGACTTGCAGCTTGCACTTCAAAAGGTCAACGACGAAGTTTTTTGTACCTCCAGCTTATTAGACCAAGTTGATTTTTATCCAGAGGTTGCCGGCTATTTTTCGATCGCCATTTTAAGCGATACGATTTCTAGTTTGGAAATGTCTAAATATTTGAGTTCGTTAAAACGAAAAGGGCTGCTGCTGTTAAGAAAAGGAGCAAAAGAACAATTAAAGGAAACGGACCTAGACTGGATGATCCCGGAAATTGATGAGTGGTTTACAGACCAGACGTCAATGGAGGAATTTATTGAGAAAATTGCTAGATTGAAGGAACAAATCGGCGAATTGAAGAGTGACGTGAGTAAAACATACAAAAAATTCATTTCCCGTTTAACAAAAAATGAGCGGAAGGTCGTCTACTATTTATACAAGGCAAATGGATCGCAATTATCCAGAGAAGAGCTTTGCGAAAAAATCTGGGGAACCGGAGTGAATACCTCAAACGTCTGCCAGCTTTCCTTCTTAGTAAGCTGTATCCGAGAAAAAATGATCAGCGTTGGCTTTGACGAAAATGAGTTGAAAACGATGTGGGGACGAGGCTACCAACTGGGTGACACACTTGTGTCATTACTAAACAAGAACGAATTTTCCTTGAATTTATAGTTTATTTTCAAGGCGGATGATTAACTGGCATATTTTACAATACGGTTATTTGATCGGAAACTATGCGGCCGATTAATTGAAGCCGAGGACTCAGATTTGCATCTGCAAAGCAAATAAAGGTAAGATGAAAGCAGTAAATAAATCGATAGAGGAGAGGCAACCTTGAATACAACCCTTCGCTTAAAAGTACCTCAATGGCAAGGCGGCAATAACCCCGTCTACTCAATTGGCTCTGATCTGCTTTCGTTTCTGGTTCCTAAAAATTTGGAGCAAAAAGATCTTACCGTACCCGTTCCTCAGTATGAGCAGCCGCTGGTGAAAGAAAATGGCGTGACGGCTCAAAGTATCGTCGCTGAAATTGTGACGAACACAATGGCGCTGATCGAAGAGGAGTCGCCGGACAAGATTATTACATTAGGCGGCGATTGTTTAGTTTCGCAGGCGCCATTTGATTACTTGCATGGAAAGTATGGGGAGCGATTGGGAATTATTTGGCTTGATGCGCATCCTGATATTTCGACGCCGGATATTTTCTTCAATGAGCATGCGATGGTCTTGGGGAATTTGTTAAATGACGGTGATCCTGTTCTTGCGGCTAAGGTGCAGCATCCTTTTGCGGCAAGTGATGTTTTATATGTCGGACTTCAAGAACCTACTGCTGATGAAAAGCTGATTTTGCAGCGATTGGGAATCGACTATAAAGTCCAAGCTCAGGCATGTTTAAAACCAGATGCGATCAAAGAATGGTTGGAAAAAAATCAGTTTACGAAGGTAGTCGTCCACTTTGATCTGGATGTTTTAGATCCAAATGAATTTCGTTCTATTTATTTCGCAGAGCCGGGTGTTGCGGATTATTCTGCGGCGGCGGGGAAGATGACGCTGCAGGAAGTGAAAGAAACGATGGCGGCCATCGCGGAACAAAGTGAGATCGTCGGTTTGACGATCGCCGAGCTTCTGCCTTGGGATGTTCAGAACTTGAAGAATCTTTTGAACGACTTTGATATTTTTAGATAAGCAAAAAGACAAGAAGCGCAGCCGCTTCTTGTCTTTATTTTTGATTCATTTGCATAGTCACTAGCGTTGCTAACGTATCGCCGTAATAATCATTGCCCGATAAGTCATCGCTGACTACCCAAGATTGCGTGTCCACGAGATCTCCATAGGCTTCCTTTTGTTTTGCGGCGTATAAAATCGGTGCCGAGAAGTTTTTGGAGCGGCTTGACGATAATGATTTTCCTGAAAGGGTGTAGCCTTCGGTGATCGTTTGTTCTTTTAAAAAGAAGTTCATCATCTTGCTTAGTATCTGATTGACCTCTTTATCGTTCGAGCTGGCCAGCCGCCAAGGAATCCGACAAGCATTGGCGCCATAATTACCGTCATTGGCATTAGCGATCTGATCTTTTTTCGCAGGGGTGATCGCGGCATCTTTTACCCAAGCAAAGTCTGGGATCAATCCGGTTTTGTGCTGCTTGCTCATTGACTCCAAGGCCTTTACGGAATTTGTTTTGAGTGTCCGCCAAAAGTCGTCGCCGCTGAATGCTGCGAAGGTATCGAAATAGCTGGGGATGATATCGGAAGGTCGGATCAGATTATAAAATTCAGAATCCTTTGTCGCCCAAGCTCCCACAGTCAACAGCTTGTTGGTTGAATTATAGTTTCTCGTCTTAATCGCTGTGAGCAGCTTTTTCGCCGCCTGTTGATAATCTGTCGAGCGGTCTGGCCACTGCTTGCTTGCCTCGATCAAGGCATAGGCAATATCCAGATCGCCGTCTGTGGCATTGGTCGTTTCTTTTGCGACCTGCTTTTCATTTTCGAATTTTTGCCGCCAGCTCATTAACGGATTATCTTTGCTGATTTGAAAATTACTGTAATAGCGGTAAAGCTCATTGAACTCTTCCTCGGAAGCCCAGCCGCGTTTTGCCGCTTGGATGGTGATCAGCATTCCGTAACCGTGGCCTTCAGAAAGGGAAATGTCCGTTTTTCCCTTAGGATTTGTTTTGACGAAGGTTCCTTCATCGTTTTCTCTTACATAAGCAGAACGCCATTGTTGATAGGTTTCTTTTTCTAACTTGGTTTGATTGTCGTTTATATTAAAAACCACCGCTGCTACATAACCAAAAAAAATCAGAGCCAGCAGTGACCACATAATTGCAGGACGTTTGCGCATAAAAATTGCCTCCTAGTCGTCGAAACGTTGTGTTTTATACCATTTACTGCTATCACGCCGAAATATTTTGTCTCCTATATAAGAAAAGAGCGACACGATCGATATTCCGATGAACAATAAGGAATAGGTGAAGTATGATGCAATGGCATAAAAGAAATTGGCTGTGGTAGCCTGTCCAAATTGACTGGATAAGGCTAGTTGAATTTGCAGCAGGTAGATGGCAAACATCAATGCCCAATTTACTAATAAAAGTGCCCCAATTTGGCGATTGCTTCCGCCAAACGTAAAGATCACATCAATCGAAGGAAACCAAATATGCAGGATCATAGCGATCAAATTGGCGATAAACATGATATTCGATAAAATGATCGCGCTGGTAAACCAGAAAAACGTATTGAAGTAATAAATACTCTGCAGGCGAATGCGCCAGTTTGAACCGCCGAAGATATCCTTCATATTATTGAGGATGACTTCATAATTTCCCTTGGCCCAACGTTTTCGCTGACGATAATAGACCGCAAGTGTTTCAGGTTCTTGCTGGAAGGCCTCGGCTCGAGAAGCCAGGGCGATCAGTTTGCCCAGCTTCATGATTCTAAAGCTTAGGGCAGTATCTTCAGTCAAGGCACCATTATCCCAGCCGCCTAGTTCTTTGATCAGCTGCGTTTGAATAATGAAATTGGTGCCGGGAATCTGTCCAATCTTAAACAGCTGCCACATCCCGGTATGGATGATCCGCTGACTAGTTACGATCTCTAAGTTAATACAGCGGGTCAAAAAGTTGCGTTTGTAATTTCTGGTTTTGTTGCGGCCAAAGACTGCAGCATAGCGCTCGGGATCTTCCAGTGCCTTTTGGACCAAAAAATACAGCGCATTTTGTTCAGGCATCGCATCGGCATCGTAGACACACAAGTATTCTCCATGGGCGATTTTTAACGAGTCGTTCAGCACCCCAGCTTTGCCGCCGGTTCCTCTGCGATCAATCACTTTAGTCAAATAGTAGCCTTCATTTTCAGCTTGTTGGAAGATCGCGTGAACGCGTTCATAGGTATCGTCGTCACAATTATCCGCAAATACGAGAATCTCCATTTTTTCCCGCGGATAGTTCATACTCAAAATGGCCTTCACCGTATCTTGGATCACGATCTCCTCATTATGTGCCGGCACCACGATCGTAATCAGCGGGTAGGAGCTGAGGGGCTCTAAACGATTTTTCGGCGGCCGAATATTTTTCAGCAGAAAATAAACAGCACCAAATAAGATAACCAAGGTAACGAGCAGCGAGAACCAGATCGAGATGATCCCGATCATTAATAATATTGCACTCATCAGTAATCGCGCCTCCTAAAGTAACGCCAGATTCGGTCCTTGATAATCAATAAGCAGAAAAATAAAACCACGGCGGCGACAAAAAATATTCCTGTGACGACCTTACTCGCTTCAAAGAAATAAATGAGTAGTTGATCCATGTCTATTTCCCTCCTTATAAAATGTATTCATCGGTCAAATCGGCTTCGGAGCGTCGTCTTACCCGACTGATCACTTGCTCTGCGGTTAATTCCGTAGAGCCTTCAATTGTAATTTCGCCGAAACGGATGACGGTGTTTTGCGAACGCTCAAAATTCTTAAACGGAAAAAGCGAGAATTGTGTTTTGGTTATTCGGTTCAATTCTTGAATGAAGGTCAGACTGTCGCCTGATTGATAGACAGGAGACATGACGACAAAGGTTCCATCGCCTAAATAAAACTGGTCTTCTTCCGGCAACCGAATATCACTCAGTTCTTGTGATAACGCCTGCAGCAATTGATCCGTCGCTTGGGCATTTTGATACCTCAATTGCTCGATGTAATCGACCATGTAAAAGGATACGATAAGTCCCCGGCCAGATTTGACATATAAATTCATGGCACATTTAAATTTCTCAAAGCGTGCCTCGAATTCTTCTTTATTATATAATCCGGTCGTTTCGTCCAAGGTTGTCAAGTATCGGTGCATTCGTGGCTGAAAAGTGTTTAAGCGCCGATTGAACAGCACGCTATTTTTCGCAATAAGTCCCAACACAGCAAAGATCGGGATCACGATGATCAAGTAAATTTTTTCCAGTCTCGGCATAATGATAGGCGTGTAATATAGAAGAAAGGTTCCCGTCGTCATCACTAACATAGAAAAGACCGCGACCGTGATCGTATTTCCTAAAAAACCTACGAGTAATCCAAAAAAGGCTAGAAGAGAAATACTCAACACCGGCACAAAACCAAAGCGATCATCTAAAATCAAATTTTGAACGAGAAAGACGGCGGCTACCAAGATCATCATCCACTCGATTCGAATTCGTCGTATATATTTCATAGTATTGTTCTCCTTAAAGGCTGAAGTCTTTTGGGCGTTCCGCTAATTGAAAATAATGGGCGATCGCTTCTGTAATTCGTTCACTGGCTTTTCCATCACCATAGGGATTGCTGGCCTTTGCCATTTTTTCATAAGCAGCCGAATCCTCGAATAATTCTTTGATGGTTGCGTAAACAGTCTCGGAGCCGGTTCCAACCAAGCGCAAGGTACCTGCTGCGACACCTTCCGGCCGTTCTGTTTGATCCCGTAGAACTAATACCGGAACACCCAAGGACGGCGCTTCTTCTTGAACCCCGCCGGAATCGGTTAAGATCAAATAGCTTTGTTTGGCATAGTTGTGAAAATCAATCACGTCTAAAGGTTCGATCAAGGAAATATTTTCTAAGCTGCCTAACGTCTCTTGGGCAACTTTTCGCACCGCTGGATTTTTGTGCATTGGAAAAATGAATTGTGTATCTGGATAATCAATCGCCGCTTTTTTGATTGCGTTAAATACAGCCTGCATCGGTTCACCTAAATTTTCCCGCCGATGCATAGTGACCAAAACGATTCTCTTTCGACCCTTGGAAACGGCGGAGGGAATCGTATAGTTTTTGTCGATGGTGTTTTCCATTGCATCGATCGCTGTATTTCCTGTAACGTATAGATATTTTTCCGAATGACTTTCCTTGACTAGATTTTCTTTGCTCTTCATCGTTGGAGCAAAATAAAGATCGGTCAGATCATCTGCTAATTGTCGATTCATCTCTTCGGGAAAGGGGGAATACTTGTCCCACGTCCGCAGACCAGCTTCGACATGGCCAATCGGGATCTGTTGATAAAAAGCGGCTAAAGCAGCCGAAAAAGTTGTAGTAGTATCTCCGTGAACCAATAAAATAT
The DNA here is from genome assembly GCF_005405485.1 of Enterococcus hulanensis. Classification (GTDB taxonomy): domain Bacteria; phylum Bacillota; class Bacilli; order Lactobacillales; family Enterococcaceae; genus Enterococcus_A; species Enterococcus_A hulanensis. The sequence continues at coordinate 34,380 of NZ_BJED01000015.1, forward strand.
CCGGCCGCTCCTTTAACAAAATAGTGGTTAATTTTTCAAGAACACGGCTAGTAATCTCGCTCAAGGTCTGACCCTGGTGCATGATATTCAAATCATAGTCGGGAACGATCGAAAAGGCCTGCAAGACTTGATCGAGCATTTCTCGATGCTGACCAGTAACCACTACCTTGCTCTCAAAGCGATCATCCGCCGCTAGTTTCTTAGCCAGTGGTGCCATCTTGATGGCTTCCGGTCGCGTTCCAAATACTAAAAATACTTTTTTTCTCATAATGAACCCCCACAAAATTTCATTTTTTTATGAATAAATCAACTGTATTTAATAGAAAAATAAAAGACGATAATTAATTTGCAAGAAATTAATTATCACTTATCTTTAAATTATGTGCACTAGTTAGTATAGGGAACGTTCGTTATTTTGTCTTATAAAAAGCCTTGTTATTCTCATAGATTATAGAAATATAATAATTATCAAATATGAGAAAAAAACAATAAGCAGAGCAGCGGAGTTTCATCTTTAAGGAAAAGCAGCTGATACAAAAAAACCGTGAGAATCTCAGCTTTATCGAGCGAGATTCTCACGGTCTTATTTATTTTTCAGTTGTCCATTTTCTAAGTGTAATTGTTTCTCCGCAATCTTTAGGGTGCTGTCGCGGTGGGAAACGAGGATCATGGTTTTATCCTGCAATTTCTCTTTAAAGGAAGCGAGGATGGCTTGTTCATTTACGTAATCAAGATTGCTGGTAGGCTCGTCCAGCAAAATCAGCGGTGCAGCGTAAACCAAGAGGCGAGCCAACCCAATGCGCTGGCGTTCGCCATCGGAGATACTGCGGGAAAGCTTGCTGAGCTGTGTCTCGTAGCCTTCGGGCAATGAGAGAATCCAGTCGTGAAGCGCCGCGGCTTTAGCCGCTTCTTCGATCGCTGCTTGTGAGACGTCGGTTCGCTTTAAAGAAATATTGTTAGCAATCGTGTCTTCAAATAAAAAGGTTGATTGCTCCATGACACCCTCTAATTGATGAAGCGACTCTTCTTTTAATGAAGAAAGTGGAAGCCCATTGATCGTTAATTTCCCGCTGTCAGGGTCCCAATAGCGCATCAAAAGCTTCAGCAAGGTACTTTTTCCGCTGCCGCTTTCGCCGCTGATTCCGATGCTTTGTCCCTTATTTAATTCAAACGAGATGTTCTCCAAGACAGCCTTATCAGTAGCTGGATAATGGAAAGACAGATTTTCTGCCTGGAGGTTTTCGACTGTTGCTAGTGACTCGGTGCTTTCTTCAAATTCTACGAAAGGCTCTTCGTGGACCAGCTGATATAAGCGACGTCCGCTGGAGAAGGTCGTCAACAGCGCATTCCCTAAATTGCCTAATGCCAAAACCGGACCAAAGGAGCTTAAACTAAGAACTACGGAAATCACGATCGTGTCCATCGAAAGCCCCCGACTGCTACCAAAATAAAAGACACAGAGGGTTGTTCCGATCACCACCAACTCACTTAATAGCTGGAGCGAATTACCTTGGAAGATCCGGCGTCGATTCTCGTGATTCAAGATGTTGCTGTCAGCCTTCAATTTCTCCAAGCGCGTCTTTTCCAAATGAAATTGAGCAATGTCTTTTAGACTATTGGCATTTTCCATGATGGTTTGATTAACCTGCACAAAGGCCTTTTTGTAGTCATCACCGATTTGCAAATTTTTGCGGTAACTAATGAAGGGAATGATTCCTCCAATTAAAAGCTGTCCAGCGAGCAATACCAAGGCTAAACTTAGATCATAGCGTGCCAGAAAAATAAACGTCACAAGTGTTGTGCCTAAAGCGATAAAAACAGGGGAGATCGTGTGAGCGAAAAAGACCTCCAACGCCTCCACATCGGTTGAGATCGATGTGATTAGTTCGCCGCTGTTTTTGCCGGTCAAACGAGCCGGGCCGATTTTTCTTAAAGCCGCGAAGATTTCTTCGCGAATATGCGCCAATAAGGAAAAAGCGATGTCGTGGTTTTGATATTGCTCCAAATAGCGGGCAACGCCGCGTAAAATTCCGCAGCCAATCAATACTGCTAGAATCACCGAAAGATTCACCGCATCACCAGCGATCAAACGAAGCAAGGTAAGAGTGCTGATCACAGGAATTGCCACGACCGCTAGATTGCTGATGATCCCCAACAGGATCGCCAGCGACATTTTTCCTTTAAAGGGTTTGGTAAAAGAAAGCAGCCAGAAAATCAACGTACTATCCTTCATGAGCGATCGCTCCTCTCATTTGCCGATTTTCTTCTGTAAAGTAGGCGTTGAAATAGTCCGAAGTTTGTTCCAATTCTTGCGGCATCCCTGCTTCAACGATCCTTCCATCCTTAAAGACATAAATCTGATCGGCAGCCAGCACATTGTATAAACGATGGGAAACAAAAATTACGATCGCCTGTTTTGCTAATGCCTTGAGTGTTTCCAAAATAATCTCTTCACTTTCGATATCAACGCCTGAAGTGATCTCGTCGAAAATATATAGTTCTGCAGAGGCCGCCAGAGCACGAGCTAAGATCAGTCGTTGTCGCTGTCCGCCAGAAAGGTTTTTGCCGTTTTCTTCTAAGACAGTATTTAGTTGTTTGGGTAATTGTCGCACGAAGTCAGATAATTTTACTTGATCCAATAAGTGCCAAAGTTCATCATCTGTTAATTGCGGATTTGCCAGCAGCAGGTTGTCGCGAATACTTTCAGCGTAAAGAAAATCCTTCGTATTCACTAAGATTCCTTTGTTCAATACTGCTGAGCTGCTTAATGCCCTTAACTCGGTTTGATTCCACTGAATCCTGCCTTGATAGTCGTCCAATTGATTTAACAATAGCTGAGCGAAGGTGCTTTTGCCTGAGCCGGATTTGCCGACAAAAGCGGTAAAGCTGCCTTTTTTCAGGTTTAGTGAAATAGCTTGGAGCGCTGGGGCTTGCTGATTTTCATAAGTGAAATCCAGCTTGTCTACAGTGATCGAGTTGAGTGATTCCTGCCAAGCTGTGATGGAGCCCTCTGATTTTTCCGGTAATGCCAGATAATCAAAAATCTTGCCGCAGGAGCTGATCCCATTCATTGCTACATGGAAAAGCGATCCCAGCTGACGCATCGGCAAGAAAAACTCCGCGCCCACTAAGATAAAAATCAGTACCCCATAAACCGTTAATTGCTGTTGTTGAAAAGCAATCAGTGCCAAACCGATCCCTAATGCCGCGCCGCTATAAGAAAAAATATCCATAATTGTAATCGAGTTCAGCTGCATCGACAGCAGGCTCATGGTCGCTTTGCGGAATTTTTGGGCATCAGCCGCCAATTCTTGCTGCTTGGCTTTGTCTTGATCGTAAGCCTTTAAGACACTTAGTGCACTTAGACTTTCGTGGAAGCGAGTCCCGAGACTCGTGTATTGATCCCAATACTTGCTTAAGATTCGCTTGGCGATCTTCATCACCAGCATGATCGTAATAGGAATGAAGGGCACACAAAGCAACATGGCTACGGCTGGCAGCCACGCAAGAGAAACTAGGTAAGCAAATAAAATCAAAGCAGCCAGCAGACAATAAAAAAGCTGCGGTAAAAAATGCGCGTAATACATTTCCAGCTGTTCAATTCCATCACCAGAAAGCTGGGCCAAGGTCGTCGCTGGTAATTGGCGGGAGGTGTTTCCTAAACGAAAGGCTTTTTCCATCACCTTTGTTCGCAACGCGACTCGTAATTCTGCCGAGGCTTGATCCGTCAGATTTGCTGATAAACGAATGAGGACCAATTTTCCGATAAGCGCCAACAGGATCACACCGAAAAAGTTCAACTTAAGTGGGCTTCCTTGAAGCGTTTCACTCAATTGAAGAGCTAATGTCCGCCAAATATACAAGGACAAACCAAGGCTGATACAGCGGATCGCTACTTGCAGGATCAGAGTCTTCTTTTTAGCAATCGCAAATAAGCGCCGATCAATCATTCGGTTCGCCCGCCTTTACAGAAGCTTTTTTTCCGCGCAGATACCACGTCAAACCGATCACATGCGCAATGTATACGACCACCAGACAAATCCGCATCGGCGTATTATCCACCAAAAGTCCGGGAATCAAAAAGACTACGAGAATCATCAAAAACATCCGCACCATCCCCGCGTTGGTAATTTTCTTTTTGACGATCGGTTCCTCCACGGCTCGCTTATAGAAGGAAGACTGGATGAATTTATTGTAATATTTATCAGAACTCCGCAGCCAAAAGAAGGCTGTCAGTAAATAAAATACCGTTGTCGGTAAAAAGGGAAGAAAAATTCCCAGCGTTCCTAGTGCAAAGGTGACTGCACCAAGAGAAAAATATAAGATTTTTTTCACAAGTGTGACCTCCATTAATGAAATAAAAGTAAGAGCTTACCAGCCTATCTTATGCTAAATGAAAATGATTATCAATCTCTTTAGCGAATTCTTTTATCCTTAAAAGAAAAAAATTATGATTCCTTTGAGTAACAGGCAATCAATCGCAGAATGACCCACGACTATTTATAAAATAGTAAGAAGAGCAAGCAGCGAAACATTTTTTTATGATCTTTTTTTCAATAAATTTATTAAAAAAAGGAATTAAAATAACTATTCCTATCTCCGGTTAATTAACGTAAGATATTTTGTATAGAAGAAATTTGTAACGATGTAAAGGCCACTCGTTTGTTGCGAAGATAGCGAAAAGGGGTTAGATTGTGAAGAATTTTTTTAAAGTAGGAATGATCATGCTTTTGTTACTCAGCGGGTGCAGCAGTAATGAGCCGGAAAAGGATACGAAAGAATCTACTTCAAAGACATCAGAAGCGAAAAGTACGTCACCAGTAAAGCTGAATTTTTCAGCAGTCGGAGATAATTTGATCCATGATTTTATTTACGATCATTTGAGACAGCCGGATGGAACTTATCGATTTGATGAGATGTATGAACCGACGCAATACTTAAATAAGGATCGGGATCTTTCCTATATTAATCTGGAAACAATCTGCGGGGGAGAGGAATTAGGCCTATCGGGTTATCCCACCTTCAATGGGCCGACTCAAGTATTAGATTCCTTGCATAATGCCGGCTACAATTGGCTGTCTGCGGCTAGTAATCATACTATGGATAAAGGAGAAGAAGGGATCGTTAAGCAGCTGGAGTATTTGGAGAAGTATCCTGATATTACGGTGACTGGTTCGCAAAAGTCACCAGAAGCCCAGCGCCTCCATGTCAAAAATATCAAAGGAGTCAAGGTCGGTTTGATGTCCTATACCTTCGGCTTAAACGGGATTCCGCTGCCTGAAGGCAAAGATTATTTGGTCAACCTGATCGATGAAGAACAGATAAAACAAGATATGCAGGAATTAAACAAGCAGAGCGATGTTCAAATCGTCAGTATGCATTGGGGCGAAGAATATCAATTTGTCCCGAATGAAAATCAGACACAGCTGGCCCAGCTTTTGAGTGATGCTGGAGTGGATGTGATCGTCGGCGGGCATCCCCACGTCATCCAACCAATGGATTATCTGACAGGCAAGTCCGGCAACCAAACACTCGTGATGTATTCTTTGGGGAACTTTATTTCCTCACAGGCAGAAAACGATCGGATGTTAGGCGGTATGGGACGCTGGACGATCGATTATGACAAAGAAAAGAAAGCTGTCAAATTTGAACAGGTCGAGTTTTGGCCGACGATCACGTATATCGGCGATAATTATCAAACATATAAAACGTACGCATTGAAGGATTATACGGACGAACTGGCGAATCAGCATATGATCCATGTCAATCAAGGGCAGGATTTGTCCCGCGGCTATTTTATCGAGCGGACAAAACAGATTATGAACGACAAAGTAAAAATCGTTTATTAAAAAGATGACAAGTCAAATCAAGCGCCAGACCTCTTTACTTCCTATAATAAATTCAGGGTAGTCGAAACGGGGTGAAAACTATGTATGATTGGCAAAAACAGATTCAACAGATTGTCGATGAGATTGATCGCTGTATCAAAAATTATAATGATGAGGCGCTGACCTTGCGCCGTCTTTCTCGCAAGCAGGGCTATTCCGAATTTTATATGACGCGAAAATTCAAAGAGATCTCTGGCATGCCCTTTCGTGATTATTTGCGTCAACGAAAATTGGCCTTTGCTTTAAAGGAAGTCCGCGACAACGAGAAAAGCTTTTTAGATATTGCTTTTGATTATGGCTTTTCCTCACATGAAGCTTTTACTCGCGCATTCAAGAAAATGTACGGAATTGCGCCCAGCGAATATCGCAAACAGCCGAAGCCAGTCGTACTTCGCACAAAAATCACCTCTTTTGACCGCTACTTTTTAGGATTAGGAGAGATTGGTATGGTGAAATCAACGAAAGAGATCAAAACTTATTTTGTTACGATTCCGGCCCACAAGTTTTTACACATCAAAAATAATGAGAGCAACGGCTATTGGGATTTTTGGCAGAAGCAAGGTCAAATTCCGGGACAAGATTGCGATACGATCAGCGGTTTATTGGATAGTATCAAGGGGAAATTAGATGATGAGGGCGGCAGTCAAAACGATAGCAGCAGCGGACAAGCGATGGCTTACATCAGTGATCCGGCAGGACGACTTTGTGATTGGGGCTTTTTGCGGTCGGAATGCTACGGAGTCCGCTTGCCAACAGATTATCAAGGCGAAGTGCCGGAGCAAATGCTGCTGATGGATGTTCCGGAAGCTGAGTACCTTGTCTTTGAACATGGGCCTTTTGATTATGAGCAGGAGAATCGCAGTGTTGAAGAAAAAGTAGAGCAAGCGATGGCAAACTTTGACTTTTCCGATACAGAGTATACTTACGATACTACGCCCGGTCGGGTCATTTACTTTTATCATGATCCCGAACGCTTTTGGAAGTATGTGCGGCCGGTAATTAAAAACTAAAGCAAAAGAAGCTAGCCTGATTGTTCAGGCTAGCTTCTTTGAATAGGTCGTAGTTTATTTTCTGCTCAATGTTCCTTTTAAGAACTCTTCATCGTTAGGATCGCCAGAACCACGTTGGTTCTTGTCGATAGAAGTGATCAGTTTCATTTCTTCATCGGTTAACGTGAAGTCAAAAACATCGATGTTTTGTGCGATTCGTTCTGCGTGAACCGATTTTGGAATTACGATGATATCACGCTGTAAATGCCAACGCAGGATGACTTGAGCGATACTCTTATTATGAGCTTCGGCGATCTTCGCTAAAGTTGGGTCTTCCATCACATTTCCTTTACCTTGTCCAAGCGGACCCCAAGCTTCGTGAGCAATACCCAAGCTCTTCAAGTATTCATGGAGTTCTTTTTGTTGGAAGTAAGGATGCGTTTCGATCTGGTCAACAGTTGGTTTGATTTTTGCGGTGGTCAATAATTTTTCCATATGAGGTTTTTCAAAGTTTGAAACCCCGATAGATTTGATCAAGCCGTCGTTATACAAACTTTCCATCGCACGCCATTTTTCGTTATAGCCTTCGCTAGGCCAGTGAATCAAGTATAGGTCTAAGTAATCAGTTTGCAGCAGCTTCAATGATTCGTGGAAAGCCGCGATTGTTTCATCATAGGTCGTGTTGCTGTTCCATACTTTTGAAGTAATGAATAGGTCTTCACGTTTCACGTCGCTTTCGGCAAGTGCTTCACCAAGCCAAGCTTCATTTTTATAAATCGTTGCAGTGTCAAAGTGACGATAGCCGCTTTTCAAGGCAGCTGCTACTGCGCTTTTTAGATCATCTGAATCTTGCACCTTAAAAACGCCCAGCCCTAATTGAGGGATCAACTGACCATTGTTTAGTTTCAACTGTTCCATTAAGAAATACCTCCTAATATAGTAGTTACATGTATTAGTATAACGCGGGTTACTGAATAACGTAACAATTTTGTTTGGGCGAGTATAGATGACTACCTAAATTCAGCGCTGTTCTTTTTTAGCGATAATTCAAAAAGTGAATTTTTTAAGTTTTTTTAGAAATATCTATTTCACCCGCAGCTATAGAATTGAAAAATAACGAAAGATATAATAAATATGGGTAAATTATCAAAAAAGAATGGAGCAGTGCGATGGAAAAAATAAGAGTAAATCATTTACGTGACCATGTAGAGCAGAAGTATCGCGCAAAGTTGTACAGAGTGTGGAGGACCGGTGTGCTGCTAACTATCCTGCTATTAGGCTGCATACTCATCTCCGCCCCTGAAAAAACACAGGCGAGTGTTTGGCAAGCCAATTCGGTAGAGACAATCAAAGCAAAGCTGAAAGATGGGCAAAATTCTTATACCTTTGAATCTGGGGATACGTTTTACAATATCGGCTTAGCAGTAAATGTAAAATGGCAGACCTTGATGGAGCTGAATGGATTTGAAGAAGGCAGTCAGTATACGATCCCTGTTGGAACGACGATCAAATTCGACGGCACTAAGCTTACTGTAATAGATGAAAATGGAAGCGTTATCGGTGAGAGGAAACTTACTGAGAAAGATAAGATTGATCCAGCGAAACCTTTTGCCAACCAAACCTTGAATCCAACTCAGTCAGAGAAAGCACAAAAACCGCAAACAAATACAGCAGATAAGAAAACTTCTAACGCGGGCAAATCTGGACAAGCGGCTGCAGCTAACGAGCCGACTAACCAAACGGTAAAACCGCTCGATAAAGCACAGGCCGAAAAAGAAAAACAGGCGGCAGAAGCAGAAAGACAACAGGCGGCTAAGGAAAAACAAGCAGCCGAAAAAGAACGGCAGGAAGCTGAACGGCTAAAACAGGCAGCGGAGCAAAGATTAACGGAGGCGTTAAATAAAGAAAACGACAAAACCTATCGCGAGCTCGAAGCAAAACAAGCAGCGGCAGCAGTTAAGGTGGCAGAGGCACAAGCCAATTATGATGGACTCACCACGCAATTAATAGGAGTCGAGCAAAAAGTCACTGAAGCTCAAGCCGCTCAACAAGCCGCTCAAACCGCTTTATCGACTGCTCAAACGACCATTAATGCAGCAAGCCTCAATCAAGCAAATGCTCAACAACGTGTGAATGATGTCAGTGCGCAGATTTCTGCTTTGCAAGGCCAAGCGGGAGATGACACGAATATCCAAGCGCAGTTGGAGCAATTGACTCAACAACTTGCCGCAGCACAAGGCGAGTTAAATACGTACGGGGCGCAGTTAGCTGCGGCTCAACAAGCTGTTGATAATGCGCAAGCTACGTATAATGCAGCGGAGACAGCATTTAATTCTGCTGTTGCTGAAAAAGCATCGATTGAAACAGCTATTGCCCAAGCGCAAAATACACTAGCTGCCGCCCAGCAAGTATTGGCGGATTTTCCGAACCCATCGATCGCCGCAATTAGTGAAGAAGCCAAAAAAATTCAAGCAGAGTTAGCACAGTACGATAGTCGTATCACTGCTTTAGACCAACAGATCAATGATTTATCGAATAAAATCCAAACCCTTAACGACCGCATCGCTCTCTTGGATCAGATTATCGAAGGAGTAATCACTGAGGCGAATACTGTTGAAACAAAAGGGCAAGAAGCTGGCGACTCAGCAGCCGATACCGAAAATCATATCGGTAAAGCAAGTGATGCGGCAGAAGAAGTCGAGAATAATTTGCCGCATATTCCTGTCAACGTAGACAAATTTGTAACGATTATGGTAGACGAGGAAGGAAACACAATAACTGACACTGCTGGATATGTGAAGGTCACTGCATCTCAACCAGTGAAGTCTGTTGAGACGCTAGCTAATGGCGACACGGTCACTACGTACACGACCACGGAGACATATCGCAAGATAGTAAATACAGAAAAAGAAGTAATCATTAACGTAGATGAAGCGGGCAATGTTCTGAACAATTTAGCAGGCTATTTCAAAATCAAAGAATCCGAGCCAGTGAAAAGTGTAGAAGAATTAGCCAATGGCGACACGGTCACTACGTACACGATCACAGTGACATACCACAAAATAGTAAACACAGAAAAAGAAGTGATTATAAACGTAGATGAAGCCGGTAATGTTCTAGGTAATTTAGCAGGCTATTTCAAAATCAAGGAATCAGAGCCGGTGAAAAGTGTAGAGGAATTGGCTAATGGCGATACGATCACTACCTATACGACCACCGTGATCTACCACAAAATCCAAAATATCAATAAGTACGTAACAAAAAATGTCGATGAGACAGGGAAAGAATTGAGTGATCTGACAGGTTACGAAAAGGTTTCCGAATCCCAACCTGTCAAAACGATAGAAGAATTAGCTAATGGTGATACGGTCACTACCTATACGACGACTATCACATACAAGAAACTAACAGATCCAATCATTGAAGCTATTAAATCAGCGAATGATGCTGAAATTCAAGCAATCCAAGACCACGTAGCAAATAGCAATACTAAAGTCACGGTTGAACAAGCGGATAAATTGGTGAATGTCGAATTTTCAAAAGAAGTAGCGAAGCATTTTGAAAAGCTGGTTCAGGAGGAACAAGAAAAGTACGGTGAAACTAAGGTAAGCAACACGAAGGATGACGCAGCGTACCGGGAAGTCGCCGAGCGAGCAGTTGAAGTCATGTATAATTTTTCTCATAATCGTCCGACAAATAACGCCAGCGATGGAACCTATGTGATTGCTCGTGAAAAAGGATCAGAGAAAATGGGCTTTTGGACTGAAAATATTTCCCATACCTACGTTAGAAAATCGGATGTGAAGGGAGATTCGAGTATTCTTGCTCAATTGATTGCTCAGCAGATGTTCGAGCAATATATTGAAAATGAACGGGAGGCCGGAAGACTCGGTGATTACACAAACGGCGGACACTATATCAATATCATCCAATCAGGTTTTTCAGATATGGCACTTGCCGTATTTATCATTGATGCCGACGATTACTATAAAGTCGCTACTACAGTGTGTACAGGACCTGTTTCAATCGTAAAATAATTAAAAGGAGCGCGTCTGATTTTTTCAGACGCGCTCTTTTTTGCGATCTATCTCCAGCCCAAGTCAGGAGCAATATCTTTCACGATGCTCTCAAGTAAATGAATATTGTATTCGACACCCAATGTATTTGGGATCGTCACCAGTACAGTATCGGCTTCCTTGATCGCTTCATCTTCCGCCAAGTCCTTAACGATCTTGTCGGGTTCACCTGCGAAGGTCTTGCCGAAGATCGTTGGATTTTGGTGATAAGCAAGGAATCCAACTTGATCGTAGTTGGCATCGTCGCCTTGATGGCCGAATAGTTGACGATCCAAGTCGGTCGTGATTGGTTGGATCGAGCGTGTAACTAATGTTCGCGGCTCGAAGTCATGACCAGCTTCCTTCCATGCTTCTTTATATGCCCGTAATTGTTTGGCCTGCTGCACATGGAAAGGTTCATTGGTTTCGTAGTTCACCAATGTCGATGACTGCAAGTTCATTCCGTGTTGCGCTGCCCAAACTGCTGTTTGTGTCGAGCCAGCACCCCACCAGATTCGTTGACGTAATCCTTCTGAATAAGGTTCAAGTCTTAATTTTCCTGGTGCTTGCGGGAACATAGGCTGTGGATTCTGTTCAGCGAAGCGTCCCCCTTCGATCAGTTTCAAAAATTCCAATGTCCGTTCGCGCGTCACATCTTTGATTTCTTCTTCGCTGTAGTCGTAGCCGAAGTATTTCCAACCATCAAGGACTTGTTCAGGTGAACCACGGCCCACACCTAATTGCACTCTGCCTTGAGTGATAATATCTGTTAGTCCGGCATTTTCCGCCATCATATATGGATTTTCATAACGCATGTCGATCAAGCCGGTACCGATCTCAATCTTGCTGGTTTTAGCTCCGATTGCTGAAAGTAATGGGAATGGCGAACCAATCTGATCCGCAAAATGATGCACACGATAGTATGCGCCGTCGATCCCGATCTTTTCCGCTTCAACGGCTAATTCAATGGATTGCAAATAAGAATCTGCGGCTGTTTTTACAAGTGAGCCCTGATCCATCCAATGTCCGAAGCTCAAAAAGCCAATTTTTTTCACGTAGATAACCTCCCCAAAAACCACTCTATTTTACTTACTATTAATAAGTTAAACAGAGTATACTACTTTCTTTTTTTCAAAGCGAGGATTTGTTCTCGCTGAATTGAAAGAGCCCGTGGGGTAAAAAAATTTAGAACATTTTCTTAAATGTTTTCATCGATTCGATTATTCTCGCCCCAAATACACATTTGATCCAGCACACCCATCAGAGATTTCCCGCGTTCGGTAAGTGAGTATTCGACCTTTGGCGGAATTTGGGGATAGATTTCTTTATGGATCAATCCATCGGCTTGTAGTTCTTTTAACTTTTGGCTCAATGTTTTATCCGAGATACAGTTGAGGTAGCGCTGAAGCTCATTGAAACGAACGATCGAAAATTCTTCCAAGCAGTATAGAATCGTCATCTTATATTTTCCTTCGATCAGCGACATGGTATAGCTAAAGCCTGTCTCTTCAAAATTAGCATCGCAGATACGTTTATCTTCCATATTTATCCCACGCTTTCTTTTAGGTAAGTTACTTACAAAAATATCGGTACTGGATTATTGTTTGGTTTGTTAATACCATAACAATATAGTTAACGATCTGTCTAGGGTAAGTTTAGAAGGAGGAATATTGTATGAAAAAGGAACTTGGTGTGCACCCGTATCTGTTTCCGATGCCTGTTTTGATGATCGCCACTTATGGCGAGGATGATGTGGTGAATGTGATGAATATGGCTTGGGGCGGTATGTGTGCCAAGAATCTGGTGGCACTGAATATCACGAAAACGCATAAAACAGCTGAGAATATTCGGCAAAGAGGCGCGTTCACTCTTAGTATTGCGGATATTCCGCATCTGAAAGAAGCCGATTTTTTTGGAATCGCTACTGGAAATAAGATACCAGATAAATTCGAGCGCAGCGGCTTGCATGCGATAAAGAGCGACAAAGTAGATGCGCCAGTGGTAGAAGAATTTCCTGTCACTTTGGAGTGCAAAGTAGTAAATATTCAAGACGATGAGTTCGGCTATCGAGTAATCGGCGAGGTGCTCAACGTTCTAGCCGATGAAGAAGTTTTGGATAAAAAAGGAAAAATCGATCCAACGAAACTCAATGCATTTGCTTTTGATCAATTCCAAAATGGCTATTATGCGATTGGCGAAAAAGTTGGTCAAGGATGGAAAAGCGGTGCGAAAATGGCGCGGGATGCGAAGAAAGGGTAGTCACTTAAATCCATAATAAAGAAGCCGTTCAGTACCATAATTTGTGGTAGTTGAACGGCTTATTCTTAAATAAAACTCTCCAAAAATTCTGTCGCCACTCGCTCAAAGGATTCATCATAATCAATCACTAATTGCTTTAATGGTTCTATTAGACTGACTTTTTTGCCTTGGCTTTGAACCTCCAGCAATAATTCCTCGCCATTTAGACGGAAATCGACAAAGACTTCATCATCGATATTCGTTTCTAGATAATCGATCATCGATTCAAAGTAACCCTCAGCCAACGGTTCTGCGACTTCCATCAGTACATGGTTCATCAAGCTTTCAACATCTGCATTTTTATATAGAAGAAAGTGTTTGCTGACGAAAGCAGAATTATACGGATTTTCGATGTTAAAATCTAAAAATTGCAGATACTCTTCTATTTCGCCGATCTTCTCCAATGTATCGAATACTTTGCGTAGAATCCGCAGCAACGCTTCATCCAGTATGGCATCAAAGCGATCCTTTGGATAAAGAGTCTCGATGTTTTCCTCTTCCTCATAAAAACCGGCTTGTACTTTTTCAAAATAGCAGCCCTCTGGTTGTTCTTTGACAAAGAAGCTTATGTGCATTCCCATTTGGTTCACCTCGCTAGATTATTGATGAGCCCTTGCAGAGGCATCAGTAAAAATTTTAATTATCATTGACGATCTTTTGGATTTTTTCTGCAAGGTGACGGATCACATTCGGTGCACTGCTGCGGAAATCTTCGATGAATGAACCGGATAAGCTGTCGACCGTGCCGACTTCTTTGTTCATGATGTCAAAAATGGCTAGCGTCTGATCTTCCGGCTGCCATTTTACTTTCCAGTATGGTCCTTCCAGATCGCCATCAAGAATTTGCTGGGCATTGTCCAATACCGCTTGGCGGATGACTTCTTCTTCAGTGGCATCCGTGCCTTTTTCTAACAGGTAGTTCAGCTTTTGTTCGACTTCAAACATATTTTCGGGAACTAATGAATACATATTTTTACTCTCCCTTTCGCGCAATCGCGAGGTTCTATTTCCTCAGTTATACTCAAAATTCCATAAATCTGCAAAGAAAAACCCTTGTGCCGCAACTTGACACAAGGGTTTGAGCGTTCTATTTTCTCCAATTTTCTGGCCGCATAAACTCATCCGAACAACGCACGGTTCCAGAATAATCCTTCAATGATAAATCTTGGTTTAAGGCCAGGACCATCCAAGCGTCTTCTTTGCCTTTTTCTATCGGATAGGGCGCTTGCAGTCCAAACGGTAAAGCTGGCTTGAAGCCGTGTCTCGGATAATAATCGATATGACCTAAGACAAAGACGAGATCAACCTGATTGCTCTTCAAAAGACGTAAGCCTTCCTTGATCAGCATGCCGCCGATTCCTTGTTTTTGATATTCTGGTACCACCGCTAATGGGGCAAGTATCTGAACAGAAAGCTGCTCGTGTTCTGTGATCGAAGCCTTGGTAAAAAGGATATGGCCGATTGCTTTTTCGTCAGCAAAAGCCAAAAGAGAGAGTAGCGGTTGGGCTGTCGCATCTGCTAGCAGCAGTTCAGTCAAGTCTGCCTCGTCTAATTCTCCAAATGCACGTTTTTCTACTTGATAGATAATTTCGTTATCTTCTTTTGTTGTTTCTCGAATCGTAATGTTCATGGTTTGCTCTCCTTAATAAATGAATTTGTTCATCTGAATTAAGAGCAAATCACCGATAGTAAACACAAGTTAGTCAAACAAAAGCCTCCTTTGTTTTGATACATCCATTATAAAAGAAACCGATTGCAGGAACAAGCAGGGTTATGCTTGCTGATTTTTGAGCTTGTGAACTGTTTCGATGTCTAGTCCGGTAGCTTTTGCTACTTTTTCTGGACTAACTCCAATTTTTAGAAACTCGATTGCTAGGGTTCGCTTTTCTTCCTTTCGTCCTTCTTCCAAGCCTTCTTTCCGCCCATTTTCCATCGCTGTTACAATGACGGCATCAGAGATGGCTTTGGATTTTTCAATGTTCATGATCATTTCTTTTTCCTTCCTTTCCAAGGTTAAGAATTCAATCTTTCTTTTTGCTTCTTTTATATAGTCAGGTGCAGTTGATTTGATTTCTCCGGTTTTTAGAAAATAATGCCAATGATAGGCGGCCTTTTGTCTTCTAATATGCTGATTTTTTAAACTGAGAAAACATAAAATCAATAATTCTTTCTCATTCCCATTTAAAAAAGGCTGATGGGTTTGGTCGTTCAATATGCGAAACAATTGTAGCGCTTCGCCCTTTTGATCAAATAAATGGAAATTCAAAATATTAATCCCATATGCGGGTCGCAGACTGGAAAAGTTATTCTTTTTCTTTTCCTTCTTTTTATCGATATTTCCAAAAGGTGAACGAAAAGCCTCCGCCAGATAGAAAATGGTTCGCTCATGGAAGTAGTCATGTGGTTGAATCTGACATTCAATCGTGGCATGGCTGCCGTCTTCTCCGGTGGCTAGGATGTCCACCTCTGTTCGGCGGATATCCATTTTTTCATAAGATTTTTTATAACTGTCAATATGATACGTTTCTTTTGGCGTAAGGGTCTGGAATTCGAGGCCTAGCAGGTCTTTGACAAAGGCTTTTAGGATATGCGAGGAATCTTCGGAGGTCAACATCTTCTTAAATATGTCTAGTTGCACGAACAAGCTCTTTGAAGCAATAAGCGAAAATTTTGTTAAATTTGAGGAGCAATTTATCAAAATTTTAGTCTTATTGTTCAAGAGCTGACCGAGTTCGTTCCGCTTTTCTAAGCAAATCATTCGTTGGTAAATATTTTTGCATTTTTTCACACCTTTCAGCTGAAAGGCTTATCTCGCCTCAATTATAGCATGGCCCATCAGCAGCTTTCTATCCTAAGATACGCAGAATCTCCCTGTTCGATGTAAGAAGGAAAGGCTTAGAAAAAAACTTGACTCTTCCTTTGGGTAAGCGTTCATAATAGAACTATGTTATGGGAAGAGGAGATGGATTATGAATAATTTAGTCAAGATTAGGGATGTGTCCAACAAGTACAATATTACAGCGCGTGCGCTGCGCTATTATGAGGACATGGGGTTGCTGAAAAGTATCCGAAACAGCGACTCGCCTTATCGAATGTACGATGACGATGCGGTTCGGCGGATCGAACAAATCCTTATTTTACGAAAATTGAACATCAGTATCAAAGATATTAAGCGGATCTTCGGGGCTTCTGGCTCGGATGTCGTTTTAGAGGTATTAGGGAAAAAAGTAGAGAATATCGATGATGAGGTTTCTCTGCTGAATGAACTGAAAAATATTGTCCTCGACTTTATTGAGGAAATAGAGAAGCTGAATTTTTCTAATAATGCCGATATCAAGCAGCTATATGACAAAGCCAAAGAAATCGAAACGCAAATCGTAAGCGTCGATTACATCGGCAAACCTGCCAACATGAATCGTTTGATCGAGATTACGGATAAATTAGACAAAAAGATCCCTGATGTCATGGTGATAAGAATTCCGCCGTTTAGGGCCGTAACCTCTGGGGAGCAAACGTTTGAAGATATTTTCAAAGAAGGCGGTTATATGTTTCAATTATGGCAGCACTATCCTTTATACCGTCCGGTGATTTTTGACTGTTTGGATTTTATGCTGGTAAATGAAGATAAAGCTACCATGGTGTGTGCTGTTAAAGATAGCGTCAGGAAAGAAGATGTCAGTCCGCTCCAGCTGATTGATTTTCCCGGCGGGTTATACGCGATGGCAGTTAGTATCGATGAAGACGATGAGAGTATCAAGAAGGTTCAAGACAAAATCTTCCAATGGGTCGAAAGTACAAATTTTGAAGTCGATAAAAATCGCAGCTTTATGTTCAATATGCCTTATTTAGACGAAGAAAATATTTATCAAAAGGATATTGAAAAAGGACTGGGCTATCGACAAATGCAAAGATATGTCCCGATAAAACTGAAAGAGGACTAGTTAAAAAAACAGGAATAAGCAATCAACACCTGCGGGACTGCAAAAGCCGCAGGTGTATTTATGCTACGGATACAAAAGAAACGATCCCCCCTTGGACTTCTGAATATTTCACTTGTCGGGGAGTTGTTAAATAACACTTGCGTTGCAACTGGTTTCATCATTTAGACTAGGGGTAACAAAACAGCAAAGGGAGTGTTTTAGATGAATTCAGTAGTAGAAATTACGGATATGTTGGGCGTGGATTATTATTATGTGTCGGTATCGTTTGAAAGAAACGCGCTGTTTTTAGAAAAGCCTAGAGGATTGTTTGCGAAGAATATCAAAAGCCGAATCAAGCTGTCTGAGATTAAGGATATTTCTGTGATGAATCAACAAGGTGTCGACACGCTTTCCTTTTTCTATGATCGGAATTGGTACACGTTTATCGATTACGGGAATCATATCGTGTCTAGTCTAAAAAGAAATCTAATGTTCATTTAGGAAAGTAGGGAGTTTTATTGGCCGCTTCGAAGAAAAAAATGGTTGTTTTTGATATTGATGGTACACTGTTAGGGAGTAATAAAAAAGTTCTTTTCTCCACGCTTGAAGCCTTGACGAGGCTGAAGGAACAAGGGCATACGTTGTTTGTCGCAACAGGCAGGAGTTTATTATATGCCAAGCCGATCATTCAGCTGCTGGGCTTTCAAAATTATATTGTTTGTAATGGCGCCATTGGATTTGTCGATCACCAGCAAACCTTCGGCAACGAATTGGCATCTGCTGATCTTTTTGAGTTGTTAAATCGATTCTCGCAGGAAAAAGTAGATGCGGTCATCGTGACCTTGAATCAATTGTATCGGGTTTCCAGCTTTGATTTGGAAAAAATGCGTAGGGCTATGAGCTATGTTGGCGGGGCTTTGCCGCCTGTTCATAACCAAGCTGAAGCGCTGATCTATCAAGTATTGGCCTTTTACGATCATAGCATGGAGCAGGCGATCGAGCCGCATTTTTCAACCTTTGATTTTGTCCGCTGGCATGACGATGGGGTGGATATCATTCCTGCAAGCGGATCGAAGGCAACGACTATTTTGGAATTAGCTGGACAGTTAGGTTTTGATAGAGAGGATATTCTTTCCTTTGGCGATGGCTTGAATGACCGAGAAATGCTGCAGACTTCGGGAATCGGTGTGGCGATGGGAAATGCAACGCTTACGGTCAAGAAAAGTGCGGATATGATCACGGATACTAATGATGATGACGGTATTTTCAACGCGTTGAGGCGATTATCTCTTATTTGATAAGGAGTTCGATATGGTTACGATTAAAGAATTAGCAAAGCTTTCTGGATATTCCACTACGATGATCTCGCGGGTCATCAATAATTACCCGTATGTCGATGAGGAAAAACGGCGTGAAATTCTAAAGCTGGTGGATGAGTTGAATTATCGGCCGAATTCCATTGCTCGAAATTTGAGTATTGGAAAGACCTATAATATCGGCGTGATCGTTCCTTCGCTTAATCGTCCCTATTTTGAACAGATCGTCAGCGGAATCGCCGAAGAAGGCTTTCATCATAATTACAAGGTCACTCTGCTGCCCACGAATTATGATCGGAAAATAGAATTGGGGTATCTGGAAGAATTATCTACCAAGTTGTATGACGGCCTGATCATTACCTCGAAGATCAATAGTCTAAAGAAGATCCTTGACTATCAACAATACGGCCCGTTGATTTTTTGCGAATATGTTCCAAATGAGGGCGTGGCGAGTGTTTCGATCGATCGCGAGAAGGCTTTTATGGATACGATGGCTTACTTTTTTGACCATAACGTGAAGAAGATCGGTATGACCACAGGCAGAAATGAGCGCTACAGCGACAGTACCAAGCTCCTTTTAAAGCTGGCGAAGAAGAATTTTAAATCCTTCGACCAATCCGATGTTGTTCGGAACTGCCGGACATATGAAGACGGCTATCGAGCGGGAAAATTCTTTTACGAAGAAAATCAGGTAGAAGCCATTCTGACTAACGGCGATGAAGTGAGTGCGGGAATTTACGATTTTTATCGCGGCAAAAAGCTTCCGCTGATCGTCGGACAAGACAATCTGTTAGCCAGTAAGCTGCTGAATCTCTCAACGATCGATTACCATCTGACAAAATGCGGACGGGAAGCCTTCCTGCAATTTATCAATAATAGAAAAGACAAGATCATGATCGAATCAACGTTTATAGAACGATAGGAGATGGGGGACCATCTCTTTTTTGTATTCATACGCTATTTACACTGATGACTATCAATAATATGAATAGAAAAAAGAAGGATCAGCAAACTATTGCCAATCCTTCTTTTTGATTTAGACGCTTTCGATGCTTTTGATACCATTTTTGTACATTTCATCAATTAATTTTTTGTCTGTTTGGTTATCTGTAATCAACAAATCAATTTTATCAATTGGCAGGAAGGTATACAGGGCGCGGCGGCCAATTTTTGTATGATCAGTGACGACAATTCTTTTGGCAGTAGCAGTAATCATATTTTTTTTAGTCGTAATCAGCAACTCATTAAAATGCGTCAGACCTTTTTCCACATTAAGTGCGGGTGTCGCGATAAAAGCCTTATCCACACTAAATTGCTGTAATGATTCATTAGCGATTTGACCGTTTAACATATAACTATCATGAAAAAGGGTTCCGCCAGTTACGATCGTAGTGATCGATCTGTTTGATCGTAAAACCGAAGCGATATTCACATCGTTCGTGATAATCGTAATATTTTGTAGCTGCGGCATTTCATTTAAAGTTTTTGCGATTTGCAGAGTTGTGGTTCCAGAGTCTAAAATGACTGCTTCACCACTTTTTATAAATTTTGCAGCATATTTTCCAATGCGCGTTTTTTCAGTGATATTTTCAGTTGCCCGATCCTCAAATACAGGTTCATCTTGCTTGATACTTGCGGGGACTACTCCGCCATGAATTCTTACAACTAATCCTTGAGATTCCAGTTCGTCGAGATCTCTTCGAATCGTCGTTTCATGAACTTGAAAAATCTCAGAAAGTTGAGACACAGAGATAAACTGTTTATTTTCAATGGCATCTAGTAGTTTTACTCGTCGCTCACCAGTCAACATCTTCTTTCCCCCCTCACGCCTTTTCAAGTACTCAAGACCATATGAATAACCTTAAAAGCTGATTTGACCTTTATTCTAAGAAAAATGGCTCGACTTGTCAATGTAAACAATTAGTTATCGCGCGTATTCGAGCGATAACGAGCGATTAGCGTATTCTATTTTTATTAAAAAGGCTTTTTCACAAATTATATTGTTATTTAATTTGAAATTGGTTTTTGTTAATAATTATATTTCTGTTCAATTGGAATTGTTTGATAGTAGTATGTTTAAAGGGTAATATCAATGCTTTTTTGAAATCTAAATAGGAAGATTACTTTAGACATATAAATTATTTAATTTTTTTCAGCAAATAAAACGTTTACAAAAGTTATCACCGATGCTATACTCGTAAACGAGCAATAAAGAGTGAAAACGAGCATTAAAATGAGGAGGAATTTTAGAATGGATAAAACGGTTGAATCAAGAGTATTTAGTCTTGTTGAACCAGGAGTGATTAAAGAAGTTCAAAAAAAGAGAGCAATCCCAGCTGGTTGGGTAGCGATAGAACCGACTTATGCGAGTATTTGTCATGCGGATTTAAGATATTTTGCCGGATTGCGTCGGCCCGAAGCGTTAGCTAAAAAATTACCGATGGCCTTATTACATGAAGGAATTGGTGTAGTAAAGGAAACAAATTCAGATAAGTTCGCGGTTGGGGATCGAGTAGTAGTTGTTCCGAATATTCCAGGCCAAATTTTACATCCAGAAATTGAGCAAAAACCGGATGTACCTGTGAATTACTCTAAAGGAAATGCCTTCTTAGGAAGCGGCTACGATGGCTTGGCCCAAAGCCGATTGGTTCATCCCGAGGAATGTCTAGTTAAAATTCCGGATGAGATTCCTAATGAGATCGCTGTTTTATCGGAATTATCTTCTGTTTCACATCATGCGATCAGTCACGTAGAAGAGAAGCTGAAAAAGGCTGATACCTGTGTTGCTCTTTTTGGCGACGGACCGGTCGGTTACTTTACAGCTGTCATGTTGAAGTACTTGTATGGAATAGATGCAGAACGTTTTGTGATTTTCGGTGCAGCAGACGACAAGCTGGCTCATTTTGATTTTGCCCGGACTGAGAATGTTTTGACCTATGATTTTAAAAATTCCAAAGAAAAGTTTGATGTCTTGATTGAATGTACCGGCGGCAAATTCAGCGAGAGTGCTTTAAACCAAGCAATTGAGCTAGCGGATTCGTTAGCAGATATCATTTTTATGGGTGTGACGGAGGAATTAGTTCCGATCGATACACGGGATATTTTGGAAAAAGGGATCACCGCACATGGCAGCAGTCGTTCATCCACAGTTGATTTTGAAGCAGTCGTTGAAGGTATGAAAGACGCAGCATATCGAGAAGCTTTAAGTAAAATTCTACCTAAACAACTATCGGAAATTGCCTCAGGCGAAGATTTTACGAAAGTTATGGAAAAATTTGTTGAAAATCCTGGTTGGAACAAAACAGTGATGCATTTTACTTGGTAATCCGGAAATAAATTAACTATGAATGGAGTGGCAAAGGTGACAGGAATTTTAGTCGTGACTCATGGCGAAATGGCTACAGGATTGATGGATAGTCTAAGTCTTATTATGGGGGAGCAAGAGGACTATCAAACGCTAGGTTTAAAACATGGAGATGACATTGTTGAGTTCAGTGAAAAAATTCAAGCCGGAATTTGTGAGCTGGATCATGGAGAGGGCGTTTTAGTTTTAGTTGATCTGTTCTCAGCGAGTCCTTACAATCAGGCGGCGATGTCCTTTAACAAGTTGAAAAATCACAAATATCGCCTTGTTTCAGGAGTGAATCTTCCAATGTTGATCGAAGCATTTAATCAACGAATGATCGGAGCTGATTTGGAAACGATGTATCAGGCGGCGATGAATGCAGGAAAAGATGGTATCAAAGAATTCTTAGAAGAAATGGCTAAATTAAATTCATAAAAGGAGTGTTCTAAAATGGGAGAAATAGTTTTAGCAAGAATAGATGATCGTTTGATTCATGGGCAGGTAATGACTGCTTGGTTGCAATTTACAGGAGGGAATCACATCGTTATTGTCGATGACGCAACAGCCGGTGATGAATTTACTAAGTCCATCATGTCCATGGCAGTGCCAAGTGGGATTAAGTTATCTATTTTAGGCATTGATGACGGAGCAGCATTATTAGCGAATGTTCCAGATGGTCATAAGATTATTGTTTTAGCAAAAGAACCTCAAACCTATTTGAGTCTAATTGAAAAAGGCGTGAAGTTTGAGGAGATTATTATCGGCGGTATGGGTGCACGGAAAGATCGGAAAACCTTCCACAAAAATATTTCAGCATCAGAAGAAGAAAAAGAAGCATTTAGAAAAATTGTCGGCAACGATGTAAAAATGAAGATTCATGTTATTCCGGATCAAGGTTCGCAAGCAATTGAAGGATTGCTTTAAAACAATATTTTAGTAAAGGAAGTGTCAAAATGAAAATAAGCCTCATCCAAGCAATTTTGATTGGTGTTGTCTATTACCTCGGGATTAATGGAACACCTTGGCTGTCATTAGTGGGGACTCACGGTTGGATGCGACCATTAGTGAATGGGACTGTTGTTGGTTTGATTTTAGGTGATCCGGTGCAAGGTTGTATTATCGGAGCGGCAATTAACCTGCCATATCTTGCCTTTATCTCAGCTGGGGGAACTGTTGCAATGGACCCAGCGCTTGCCGGAACTCTTGGAACCGCTTTAGCGATGGCGGCAAAAGTTGAACCCGCAGTTGCAGTAACCTTAGCCGTGCCAATCGGTCTACTAGGAACTCTGATCTGGGTTGCTCATATGACGGTAGACATCACATTTGTTCATATGGCAGATAAAGCCGCAGAAGAAGGAAAAATCGATCGAATCAACTGGCTTCATATCGTACCACCGCAATTATTTTTACTTTTGATTACTGTTGTTCCTGTCGCATTGGCTGCTTATCTTGGAGCGGATGCAGTAGAAGGAATCGTGGATGCTTTAAGTGGTCGACCTTTAGATGTTCTTTCAGCTATTGGAGGCATCTTACCAGCATTAGGGATTGCGATGAACTTGCGGGCAATGAATGGAAAAGGAACCTTACTATTCTTCACATTTGGCTTTATGTTGGCGATCTATTCTGGCTTACCATCTGTGCCAATCGCTATTTTCGCAGCCATTATTGGTTATGTCTTTACTGAATTGTATTTGAAAGATAAGAATGGGGGCTTGGCATAATGGATCAAACGATAGAAACAAAAAAAGAAAAGCTGTTGACTAAAAAAGATGTAGTTAAAGCTTTCTGGCGTTGGACCTTCTTCTCACATGCAAACTACAATTATGAACGGTTGCAAGCTACCGGTGTTGTTCATGCGTTCAGCCCTATTTTGAAAAAGCTTTATGGGAAAGATGAAGATGAAATGAAGGCTGCTTTAGAACGGCATATGCAATTTTTCAATACCGAGCCTTCATTCGGCGGTCCTGTTTTATCAATGACTATTGCGATGGAAGAAGAACGAGCAATGGGAGCAGATATCAATGATCAGACGATCAACGGACTGAAGACTGGGTTAATGGGACCTTTGGCTGGGATCGGGGATACTTTATGGCAAGGAACATTAATTCCGATTCTATTATCCTTCACATTACCTTTTGGTGCTAAGGGAAATATCTTCATGGGTCCAGTGTTGTTCTTTGCTCTGCATTGGATCATTATGACGGTCATCGCATACTTCTTGTGGATTCAAGGTTACGAACAAGGTAAGGAAGGGATTCAAAAGATGATGGCCGGCGGTCGGCTGTCTTACATCATGACCTTTTCTCAAACGCTCGGCGCGATTGTTATTGGATCGTTGGCAGCGAATTTCGTGAAGGTGGCCACACCATTGAGTGTGCATTTAAGTGGTAAAGAAAGCTTATCCATTCAAACGGATGTATTGGACAGTCTAGTAAAAGGTATCCTTCCACTAGGGGTAACACTGCTTACTTACTATCTATTGAAGCATAAAAAATATACACCAACCAAAGTATTAGTGATTCAAATCGTTGGAGGCGCAATTTTAGCGGCACTAGGGTTAGTTGTTAACTCATTGTAATGAATAAGCGACGTTAGAGTGAAGGCTTCAGATCATCTAACGCCGCTTCTTCTTGTCTATTATCTAAGGGAGTGAATTTTTTGAAAACATCCGTATTTTACGATATTAAAAATCTAGTAGTTGAAGAAACACCATTACCAGAAGTGCCTAATGGAAAGATTTTGATGAAGATTGATACTTGCGCAATTTGTACTTGGGAACAAAGAGTTTACACAGGTGTAAAAAAAGTGGAATACCCGTTTATTGGCGGTCATGAGATCGCTGGTGAAATTGTTCAACTGGGAGAAGGAGTAGAAGGTGATTGGGAGATAGGGAATCAGATTGTTTTTGGGACGAATTTAGCCTGCGGTCATTGCTATTACTGTCGAACCGGTGAGGAACAAAACTGTTTGAACTTTGATCATAGCAAACAGCAGCCGGGATTGCCTTACAAAGGGATGGGCGGATTATCGGAATACTTAGTAGTAGACCCTGAAAATATTTTTAGCTACCAAAATGTCGCCCCCGCTGAAGCGTCATTAACAGAGCCGTTGTCTTGTGTTCTTCACAGTGTTGAGACTGCCGAAGTTAATTTCGGTGATTATGTTCTAATCGTA
Organism: Enterococcus hulanensis; assembly: GCF_005405485.1. GTDB lineage: Bacteria > Bacillota > Bacilli > Lactobacillales > Enterococcaceae > Enterococcus_A > Enterococcus_A hulanensis. Next base: position 59,366 of record NZ_BJED01000015.1, read on the forward strand.
GGAGCTGGGATCATGGGAATGCTGCATTTGCAATTGGCTCAAAAAAGAGGTGCTATTGTGATCGTTTCAGATCCTAATGAAGAACGCTTGAAATTAGCCAAAGAACTAGGAGCAGCTCAGATCATCAATCCTGTTAAAGAGAACTTATTGGAGAAAGTCTTATCCTATACGGAAAATCTAGGTGCTCAGATTATTTTTAATACCACGCCAAATTCAGCGTTGATTCCTGGCTTATTAGAAAATCTGTCTAATACAGGAACGATGATTTTGTATTCTTCCTATTATCCTGATGAACCAGTCGGCATAACTTTCGATCATATCCATAAAACAGGACAGAAAATCATGGGGACAGCTAATTCAAACAAACGAGATTTCATTCGAGCAGCTCGCTTGATCAGCCAAGGTGTTGTCAATGTGAAACCGTTTGTCACAAAGATTTATCCGCTAAGTCAAATTCAAGAAGCGTTTGAAGAAGCTGTGAATACTGAAGCGTTTCGGATTGTCATCGATTTTGAACAAGAAAGAAGTGAGTAAGGATGTTAGTAACAGTCAAAGATTTATTGATGAATGCAAAAAAGCGGCAACGAGCAGTGGGAGCCTTCAATGTTCCTAATTTGGAATCACTGCGGGGAGTCATTCAAGCAGCAGAAGAGTTGGACGTTCCCGTGATCATTCAACACGCAGAAGTTCATGAACATTTGATTTCAATTGAAGAGATCGGTCCGGTCATGGTCGAGTTTGCAAAGCAAGCCAAAGTTCCTGTCGCAGTTCATTTAGATCACGGAGCGAGTCTAGAGGAATGTGTCAAAGCCATTCGCCTAGGTTTTACTTCTATTATGTATGACGCTTCATTGAAGGATTATGACACTAATGTAAAGGAAACGGCGGAATTAGTTAAGATTGCCCACAGTGTCGGGGTCTCTGTTGAAGCAGAATTAGGTGAAATGACAAACTCTGCGATTGGCAGTGGAGAAGGGCGTTCGTCAAAAGCCAGCGATTTCGGTAATGCTGATCTCTTTACAAATCCGCAACAAGCCAGCGAATTTATTGAAAAAACGAAAGTAGACAGCTTGGCAGTTTCTTTTGGGACCGTGCATGGAAAATATATGATGGAACCGAATCTGGACTTCGAACGGATCAAAGCAATTCGGACAGCGACAAACGGGGCAGCCCTAGTAATGCATGGCGGATCAGGTGTTTCAAAGAAAGATTATCAAAAGGCCATTGCCGCTGGAATTCGCAAAATCAACTATTATACCTATATGAATCTAGCCGCTGGAGAAGCGGTGAAAAAGGAATGCTTAACTCAAAGGGATGAATATTTCTTTGATGAGTTATCCTTAGTCGCTACTAGTGCAATCAAGGAAAACGTTACTAGCGCATTGAAAATTTTTAATGGATTAGATTAAATAAAAACACGTCTGTGAGCAGTCTTTGCTGCTTCCAGGCGTGTTTTCGATAGAATATCAAAAATTATTTTTCAACTATAATTCTTCGCTGGCGAACGTGAATAAGGTTGTATATATAGTAGGGAAGTGTAGCAAAAAATCCAACGAAAAATATAAGCTGGATCGTAATGAAAAAGAAGATGATTGTAAGAATCTTAAACTTTTTAGATTGCTTCTTTATGAATGAACTAAACATAAATATTCCAGAAAGGATTGAGCCGATCAAGTATCCGCCTATAAGGGTGCCGGCAGCAAAATAGAGGATTTTAGTAAATGATGACAATTCAGTTGCGGGAGAGAGAACCATTAATAGAGATAAAATACCATAAAGTGCCGCTCCCACTAAAAAAGCAACCGAGGTATAAAGTAAATAGTTTTTCCTATCTTTATAAGTCATTGTGTAACTCCTGAAGTTATTTTTAATAAAGATAGCACGACTATCTTTAAGGAGCAACAGGATCGGAGACTTTCCTAGTTAGATAAGGGACTTACGGTAAATTCTGATAGCTTAACTAGGGTATTTCGGAAGAAAAAACAGCCACAAAGAACAGTGACTGAGTTAAAAGTTATTCGACTAGATTGGTTCCATAGGAATTATCAATGGCGCAAAGCCATTTTCCATCGACATTTCGGAAAACATAAGTTGCCCGACGTTCCATCGAAAATTCTGATTTTTCTTTAGCGCTCTGGCTAGCTTCTAAAAATGTTTGCGCAAGTACAAGAACTGTGTCGCCGGCAACCAAGTAAAGCATTTTTCCCTCAATTGGTTTGATCGAATTATCGAAGTATTCAGCAATTTTAATAAAGGCCGACTTGATTTTATCGCGCCCGCGTGCAATTGTTCCTGGCTTGACGACCAGTATCGCGTCATCAGTATAGTAATTAACCAACTCGTCAAAGCGTTCTTCATGAATCAGAAGATCGCAATTATCAATAATTGATTTAATTTTCTTTTCAATTTTTTCATCTTCATTCATAGCAACCGCTCCTTTGGTTTTTATCGAAGTATAGCACAAAAAAAGAAAAATCCAACTAACGGACGAACATGTAAAGGGATACTTGCAATGACTAGGCCATCATTACTTATCCAAAAGAAGATGCTTTTTATAAAGCAAAAATCTAGCGAAGGGTTGAGCAATGCACAATTCTACGAAGAAAGAGATACTAAAGTTTCTCGGCCATTTGTAGAAAAATTGTTCGATCGGCAGCAACGAAATATATCTCATTCCTATCCAACTTGCGACAACCGTTAGAATCACTGACATCATAATTACATTGACCAGACAGCTTACGATCATATGGGAGTTAAAACTATCCTCTTTCCGAATCAATTTGGCAGTCAATTTTGATGCTGGTTCATGGGTGAGTAAAACCAAGACTACTACAATGAGCCAAATAGCAGGCATTACTTCGAACGTGTGCTTCCATGTAGTCAAACTAAACCCCATTTCGAAACAAGATATGAGCGGGGCAATGATATTGACAGAGAGAATAGAGACGATCGCCAGAAATAAAGTGAATTCTGCTTTGTTGCGGGGGAGTTTCATATAAAAATCCAAAATATAACCTCTTTCTGGGCCTTTGCGCAAAAAAAGCGCAAAGACACCTTTTATAGTGTGCTTTACGCTGAACAATTATACGCAGTAAATACTACGATAGTTTATACGAAATATTGTTCTAAATCAAGTGCAGAGGGATGGAAAATAGTCATCTATATGAGTTTTAATCCTCTTCATAAAAAAATAGCAGGGACTTTGATTATAGAGAGATTATCTTCGTTATCAAATGGAAAATAAGGATCTGGAACAACCAAATAATCTACAGACTCTTTATTAATAGTTGATCGATACATCCTAATGTCTAGAAAAATATTCTCTCAAATCAGTATTGTCACTAAAATTAACAGGCATCTTCTATCTGTTTAGGCTGGTAACAATCAAAAAAGCGATCAATTAATGATTGCTTTTTAGGTGGCTATTGATCAATTTCGTGATATCGCTGGAAAAAAGTATAAGAACGAAGCCTAGGATGTTCATAAGAAAATTGAAATTCATAAAAAGCGCATTAAGTAAAACGATCATCATTCCGATGAATAAGAATATATTGGGTTTAAGTCTGCTCATGAGTGTCATAGTAGCCCTCCTTTTTTCTCACTATATTGAAAAGAGGAGGGCTTGTAAATGTATTTTTTATGTAATCAGATAAGTTTAGTCAGAAGAGCTGAGTCTTCATCGGAATTTCAAAACCGTTAAAAAAAAGCACATGGGTTACATGCGCTTAATGATCTATTTGAATACGATTATTGTATCACGGCTTCCAGCATGATATTACTAACCCCAACGTAGGTACTGTAATGACTGCTTTCTCAAGTACTTTTCTACGAAATCAATATATTCTGTTATACTATCTGCTTTTTTTCTCTGAAATGATAGTAGGATAGATATTGGTATGAAAGCTTATATTTGATTGGTCATGATTTTTATCATTAGTTATTTTAAGTTATCCTGAACAATCAAAAATCAGTATCTTTTATGAAATATTTTTAATTTTGAAATTCAGCTGAAAGGATAACAGAGGGAGAAATAAAAAAAGAGACATCGCGTCTCTTAATTAAAGCGTAGGTAATCTAAAAAAAGCAAGAGATCGCAATGCCTAAAAACGTGATGGCAAATAACAAGCCGCTCCATAGTGCTAACATAATAAAAGGAGAGGTATTCTTGTCTCCCTGTTGCTTAAAGTGGGTGAGTGATCGCTTAAACATGACAAACTGCCAGACACTTAATAATAAGAAAATGGTTCCCAATACGTAACTCATTTACTAGCCCCCCTTTTAAGATAATTATACACCTATAATGGAGCCCTATTATATATTATGTGTAGATAATTAAGAAACAGTCTAGTTTCATGTTAGGGAGATTAAAGAAAAAAATCATCCAAAAAAATGGATGATTACGAGCTAAGTTTATCTTTGAATTTTGAAAACAATAGTGCAGAACCGATAACAATTCCATAATACACCACAGGTAGGATTAGGGATTTGGTCCCTTCGAAATAGTAGTAATAAAAGACTAATGATCCTCCAGAAAAGAATACAGTGACAAACATTTTCGCTAGTGACGGTCTTTTGCCGGATAAAGCAATCGTATAGGCGCCTAGAATAGCACCAAGAGCACAAATGAGGAAAGCAACAATATCTCTGGACAACATGATACCACCTCCTATTATTATTTTACCGTATTTTAGCAGCTGAATGAAGCAAGCTTTAGAAAAGCTATGTGAAATCAATTGTTACACTATTAAGGAAAAATAATCATCAATATACGTCTTTATTTGTTCAAAATCTCTTTGCATAAATAAGAGCGCGGGTACTTTGATTATTGGAAGATGATTTTCATTGTCAAAAGGTGGGAAAGGATCGGGAACTACCAAATAATCAACGGAGTCTTTATCTCTAATATAGTTAGTCGAAACATCATAGTAATCGGAAAAATAGTCTTTGAAATCATCGGTATCCATGAGAGTTGGTCCGGCAAATATTGAGACATAGTTTATGAAGGAGCTAACGGTTAATACAAAACATATTTTCTTCATGATGCATCCCCCCTATATAATTAATGATAAATCTAAGAAAGCGCTTTGTAAATGCGGAGATCATTAATTCGAAAAGTTAAATATGAATCAATAACTCTGTTAAATGGGGCTATTACAGAGGATTGACAATTATTTTTTTTGTTTGATTATCCAATTTCTAATTAAAGAAATAATCAAGTGGACTGGAAAAGCTAATATAGCAAATAGAAAAAATTCTTTATAATCCGATGTGTAATTCAACGAATATATCATTAAAGCTACAGCAACCAAAATAAGGTATTCCCAAACGAACCTATAAAAATTCATGCATTAATTCACTCCTTTAGAAAAGGATATCTTTGAAATTTAGGATTGTAAAGATAGTTTCAAGGGTACACAAGTGGACGCTATCAACTAGTTACATAAGTTGTATTTAAAACAAGCGCCCCTTTCTTAATAAAATAAGTGTAATCGTGGATCGACTCTAGTTTGGCTAACCAAGAATTTGGACTCCTCTAGCTGAAGTTCTTCAACAATCAGTTCTTTTAATTCTAACTGTTGGAGCAGGGTATTTACGCGATACAGTTTTGTGCCGTAATTGATCCATTCACCGGCATAGAGTAAGCCGCCCACCCCGCGGATATCTGGCTTACCTTTATAAAATAGAACCATGAAGTCTTGGATCGGTTTTCCATCACTTGAACGTAATGGATTTTCAGGATCGCGATCAATCGGGCGTCCGATTTTTTCATAGAGTTCTAAAGGTTCTCGTCCCCATAAATCAGGTTCATTATTACTACTATTCTTGTCTTTAGTTTTCTTCTGAAAAAACATAGGAGAACCTCCAATTAATTTTTTTATCATCAGCATATAACGCTTTCAAAATTTCCGTTGAACAAACCAACTCATCTGCTGCTGAATAGTTTACTAAAATAATACGCCTTATTAAAAGAAAGACAAGTCATAAAAGCTTGTTAATGGACGGAATTTTGACAATCTAGTGAGCAGCATAAGTATTGAGATCTGAAATACTAGCTTCTGGTTCTTTTTGAAGTGTTGCCCAGAATTACTACAATGATTGATGATAATATTAATAGAGTAATCAGAAGATTCGCGGGCAGAATTTTATGCAACAAACACACTAAGGAAACGAATATAAGATATGAGCCTACAAGTTTTCCTAAATAGGGACCATTATAGCGCTTCTTTTCTTCTTTAGGCATTGTGTTATAACCTGCAATCAGGAATAACCATTTGCCGCGAATAAGTTGAATCCCCATAACCATTATCAAAAGGCCCAAGAATCCCATTAAAGGATCGACAGTATTTACCATAAAAAGTTCCTCCTTCTAAAAGAATAAAGTGTTATTCTAGGAAATCTCATGGGTTAATCTAATTTGCTGTTGACATAGATACATTGGCTTAGCAATAAAAGAAAGAAAACCGAAGCATTCAAAATCAAAAAGAGATCATCAGAAAAAGAAGTCATAAGTTTAAATAAAAGAGTGAATGCTAATTGAACAAAACCTAAAATGATGGACGTATAGCAGCAAAGCCGCTGAGAGGCTTGCCAATTTGAGGGGTTTTTAACAGCTTTCGTCGTTCTAAAACCGAAAGCAGAATTGGTGCGGTATTTATCGTGTTTTGATAGATAGCTGTATAGCACTGGAAATATAAAAAGAAAAGCAATAACCGGCAGTGCGCTAACAAAATAGTGCATGATAAATCTTGCCTCCTTTTCTTTTATAGTAACACTATCAATACGCTCATGCTACGGAGCGTTGCGTCCTTGCTATAATAAGTTTCTTGCCTACTATAGACGTCCAATTGTAGACTGGTAGTAACAAAAAAACTATTCAGAATAGAAGGTGGCTGCATTAGACAATATAAAGAAAAGCAGTCATTATTGGAGGTGCCATTGCTATGACATTGGGTGAAAAGTTGAAGACTGCAAGAAAAAATAGTGGGCTGACACAGGAACAATTAGCGGTAAAGCTTGGGGTATCGAGACAGGCGATTTCTAAATGGGAGTCAGATAATGGACTTCCCGATGTTGAAAACCTGCGCCTGCTATCAAAGCTGCTTGGCGTCAGTATTGATTATCTTCTTGATGATGGAAACACATTGGATGTTGCTGTCATAAGAGAGGCGATTGATTTGAATCTTTACGACAAAGGCAGAAAAAAGGTTAAGAAGGATAAAATCGTAAGGGAAAAATATCCTGATGCAGAAATTCGAACCTTGATCGGAAGTCAAGTGCCGACAAAAGGCGAGAAGGTGATCGATATTGGTCTCGGAATTTTATTGGCCTTTGGAATTCCAGACCTGATCAACGGGGTAAATAACTTGGGCAAAGAGTTTTATTTGGTTAATCAAGGAAACAAGCAATTTTTAGTAGTCGTTACGGATGAATTTATAGAGAGCCGTCAGTTGGCGCAAGCGATAACTGAAAAGAAATTCAGGATTGGGGACTTTTCTTTCGTAGACTGCGGTCCAATTGTTTACGCATAAAAAATACGATTTAGCGGTTTGTAAAAGTGAATCGATGATAAATTCTGCTGCTCGCAATAAAGATTGTACTTTTTTAACGAGAGCCAAACCTAATCCGACACCGAGTAATGCGATGGCTAGGACATATAAAATGGATAGCGACAATGTTGAGACCACAGTTCATTTTCTACTAGAGGCGATGGAGCGTTACGAATCTTGGGAATCGCTTGACAACGAGAAGTCCGACAGAGATCACTGAAGTAAACGAAATAGCATTTGCCGGACACGTCTTCTCCTATAAGGAAATTTTTGCAAGTTCCTTTTCGTGTATAGATTTCTCTAAATACGCTATTCTTTATAGCATAGAGGAGGAGCACTAATGAAAAAAATGAAGAGTATCATTTTATTTGGCGTTTTGTTGTTTGGTATTGCCTCGCCGATGTATGGGAATGCTGAGGAATTGACCAGCACCACGACGAGTGAAACAGCCTTAATTTCAGAAGCGAAAGCTGCTGAAGAAAGCACGACTCAACCTACTAGTGACCATACTTCTTCGGTTGGAACAAATTCAACTGATAAACATAAAACAACCACTGCTTCAACACAAGAATCGACCGACAAATCATCGGCTGCCACTGAAAAAGCTGCACCAACGGCAGCGGTGGATCATGGGAGTCAGTATTTTACCGATGTGTCATTTACAGATATTGCTGGTAATCCACTAGCCAAAGTGAGTGATTCCGATAAGATCAAAGTTCATTATACGTTTGCCATTCCTGAAGCGGTTCATCCAAATGAAACGATGACCATTCAGTTACCAGAGCAATTGAAGCTGGTTAATTATACCGATTTTCCTTTAATGGACGCTGCTGGAAATATTATTGCGAATGCATCAACCGATGCAGCGACAGGATTAATGACTTTGACCTTTACCGATTCGGTTGAAGGGAAAACCGATATTAACGGCTCTTTGTTTTTCTGGGCTAAATTCGATAAAACGAAGGTAACTGATGGAGCCAATACACTTGCGATGCCTGTGAATGGCGCGACCACCGATGTCCAGCTAACTGTCCGGAAAAGCGCTGGAACGACAACCGGCAATAACAATCCAACGGTAGTCTTCAAAAGCGGGACCTTTGATAAAAATGATCCATCCATTATTAATTGGACAATTACCATTAACAATGCCCAGCAGCGACTCATTCAGCCGCAGATTCTCGATACGATTGGACCGGGGCAAACCTTACTGACGAACTCATTTATAGTCAATTATCGTGACACAAATAAGAAAAGCTTGAAGAAATATTCCTTAGTGCCTGGTCAAGATATCGAAAATTCTTGGACAAAAGTGGCGCAAACGGATACGGGCTTCCAGTTATATTTAGACAATCTAGGCAGTGCGAGTACGATAAATAACTACGCCTCCGCAGTCATTACCTACAAAACAAAAGTCGATGCCTCCACAACACGCTATATTAATGGCGCAGGTACGAATGATGAAGCCGGTCAGCCGCAAAATCGAAATGCCTCGGTGAACGTATACGGAAGCGGCGGCTCAGCCAGTGGAACGATCAATGAAGCGATTGACCAGCTAACAGATATCATTGATGAAGCTGAAAGTATCGATGAAACTGAACTAACGCCGGATGATGTTGCGAAACTGAATGACGAGATCCACAAAGCGCACGAGATCGTTGATAATGAAGAAGCCACACTCGAACAATTAGATGCAGCCTCTGATAACTTAGAAGGAGTGATTCAAGAAGTCGCACCTTCTACGGAGCAGCCGCCTGTAGATACGAAGGAAATCGAGCAGGCTTTGAAAGAGCTGCAGGCAGCAGTAGATGAAACGAATAACAAAAAAGCAGAAGAGTACACCCCTGAATCATGGCAATCCGTTGCTGATGCAAAGGCTCAGGCAGAAAAAGTTCTCAAAAAAGGACAAGAAAATCCAGCAAACGTAACGCTGAACGAAGTAAACAGCGCAAAAGAAAATTTAGCCGCAGCAGTACAAAAGCTGGTAAAAAGAGAACAACCACAATCCAATAAATCACTAAAAGAAGCACTAGCAAGACTGGAAAAATTACTCGCTGATCTCAATCAAAAAGTTCGCTCACTATATACAGAAGACTCTTGGCAAAAGGTCATGGATTTAAAGGACGAAGCGAATCGCCTGATTGCATCCGGCAAAGCAACATTAGCGCAGGTAAATGATCTGATCCAACGTTTGACTGCCGCAATGAGTGAATTGAAATTAAAAACAACCACTCCCAACGCAGAAAATACAAACGTACCAATCAGCACTTCTTCATATATAAGCAAAAGTCCAACTACAAGCTATCAAAGCAGCCTGCCGAAAATGGGAGAAGATAAAGGAACCGCGCTCCTGATCTTAGGTGTATTAGCGATTAGTCTGGCAACAGTGATAATCTACTACAAGAAATAATCTGATGAAGAGCCTGTGATAGGCTCTTTTTTCACGTCTTTGTCATTTTCGTGGTCATTCAAGCCTTTTATCCGAGAAGAAAATAGGGCTTTGGTTGGACGAAACGCTTCCGATTATCTCTTATTATGAGAGTGTAGTAATAAAGCAGAAAAAATAGCGTTGGTTGTTACGGTTGGTAGAAAACGGGAGGATATATAAAATGAAAAGAAATGGATTAGAAATTACAGTATTGATTTTGGGGATTGCCTGTATTGGATTAATGACAGTGAACCGGTACATTTTCCGCCCGGTATGGAAATCAGAAATTCGGACAGAATTAAGAGAAGTGAAGAAAGAAATCAAGAACGACTTATACGACAGCAGAGATGAAGTCAAAGAAGCTTCTAAAGAAGTGAAAAGCGAACTCAAAGAAAGCGGTAAGGAAAGAAAACAAGCACTAAAAGAAAGTCACAATGAAGTCAAAGCAGAAATCCAAGAAGCAAAAACTGAACTCAAAGAAACCTTGCCCCTGTCGTATTAATATAGATTTAAAAGGGGAAGCTCCCCTTTTATAAAGAAATAGCCGGTCAAATCTTTTAAGATTTGACCGGTTATTTGTGTTTTGAATAAAAGATATAAATTGATTTATGGGATTTTCGTTTTGCGGCAACTAGAGTAGCAGAGGATTAAATGAGTGAATAGGTAATCGAAGTCCAGAAACTGTCTGGGCTTATCATGCAAGGATAGAAAAACTTTTACCATCCCATTTAATACAAATAATATCGACATTTTTGATTTTAGGTTTTGTTCGCAACATTTCTTTTGAAAACAAATACAGCAATGTTTTAATAGCAAAAGCATGAGTAACGATCAGGACGTTTGGATTATTCAGGTGAATAAATTTATCACCTGTATCTTTGAGAAAACTTTCCAATCTATCCATAATCATATGAAACGGTTCAACCATACCTGTTATGTCGGATTTATAAATAACCTCATGAACTTCTGGCAGACGGAAATTAAGTTCTGAAAAATCATTTTGTATCTGTAATTCATTCATCATACTGGAAATAAACTTATCATTATTTTCCGCTTCCCAGCAGCCCAAACACCACTCACGGAGCCTTTTATCAGTAATAACTTGCAGTTCATTTTGCCCCTGTGCAGTTAATATGGTTTTTCCAGTCTGTAAAGCTCTGGATGTATCACTGGAAAATGCAGCCGAAAATTGGACATTTTTCAGTTGCAGTCCTAATTGTGTGGCTGTTTGGATTCCTCTTTCAGTTAAAGGGGAATCTACCCAACCTTGTGCTTTATGTAACTGATTAAGTAATGTTTCCCCATGTCGAGTAACATAGAAAGTAACTGTTGAATTCATGTTTTATCCTCCAAAAGAATCCTATGTAATCGCTTCACCTTATCGGCAATAGTCGAACCAAGAAATTACTAGCAGTATAGCAAAACCACTCGCCCAAAACAACGCTGTAGGAGGAAAGAATGTTGACGAAAGAGGAGTTTGAAAAAGAACTATAGGAAGTAAGGTCAAGAAAATTTGCCTACATAGCTAACTATCACGGAAATAAAAAAGCTATCAAATTGATAGCTCATTCTAAACAATTATCGTTTTTTGAAATATATACCGAAACCCAAAAATATTACGCAAGGGAGAAAATTGTCGACTATTCTATCAACAATCAGACTTGTTGTATAAACTCGATGAAACACGAATAAATCTAGAGATATTCTTAAAATCATAAGAAGAAATACCAGAAGCGCAGCACCCAAAAAACACTTTGATGTAAGCTTATTATTTACTTTCAAAATTTCACCTCAGCAGACTTTTTACTAATTATACAGTTATTCTTAGTAATTGGGAGAAGAAATCAAAAGATCTATACTAACCACGCGAATCATGGAAGTCATGAAAAAAGACACTAAAAAATTTAGTGTCTAAATCATTTAATTTTGGATCGCTCTGATTAAATCATAATTGTAGTATTTTTGATTTCGTTTCTTTGAGTCATCTCGATCAAGCATGTTCTTAGTAACCAAGAAATCCAATCCTCTTTTTGCTGTAGCTGGATGTATATTGAGAAAAGAGCTAATTTCTTTCGCTGTAGCAATCGGGTTAGTAAAGGTAGCGAGCCAGATATTTTTTTGCATGTCTGTCTCACAATTATCCATACCGGTAGTAGCTAATTGCTCAGCACTTAGTAGTTTTTGAATGATATTGTTTGCCATTCGTTCAGATGCTTGTAGGAAAAAGAGCAACCAAGTGCTCCAATCCGGTTTCTGACCACGAGTGCTGTTTAGACTGTTATAGTATCTGATCCGTTCTTTTTCTAGTTCTTCACTTACAAAAAATATTGGTGAAGAAACTAAAGATTCTTTTACAGAGACTAGTACAAGTAAAATCCGACCTAATCGCCCATTCCCATCCAAGAATGGATGAATAGACTCAAATTGAGCGTGCGCGATCGCCATTTTCAACAAAGGAGAGGCATCGTATGGAAAATACTCTTCGGAATCTTTTTTGTCAATGTCGAAAGAGTAGTGATTTTCTCCATTGATAAAGAATTCTAAGTTTTCCATATATGAGTTAATTTCGTTTGGAGGAATAGGGATGTATACAGCATCTTCAATTTTATTGTTTGGACCAATAAAGTTTTGAATTTTTCTGAATTCGCCACTTGCTGAAGAAGTCCCGCGCGCATCTTCCATTAAGATAGAATGAATCCTTCTCAATAAACGTGTGGAAATTGGCATGTGATGATTTTGAATTTGATCTACACCATACATCAAAGCTTCATGATAATTGCTAACTTCTTTGTTTTGCCAATCCATTTCTTTTTTGTTTTTATTTTCCATGAAGTCGTGAAATGTAACTTGAGTTCCTTCAATCCTTGTAGATTGAACCGATTCGTTAAAGGATAAAAGGCTCAACAAAGAATCGTTGACTAAGGAACGATTGATGTGCGCATCCATTTTACCGATAACTAGATTTGTTTTAGCCAGTTGCTTATAAATTTCGATTGATTTTTCTTTAGAAACACTAATTGGTAGTTTTATTATCCCTTTCAAAACCATTTTAATCACCTCGTTAATTCAATATATATTAAAAAGTGAAATAAGTAAACGGATAAATCACAAATACATTAAATAATAGATAAAAGGAGAGAGGGAGAAAATAAATTAATCACACGGATCAAAGATGGAGCTAACGTTTGTAAAATTACTCTTCAGTAGGACCGTATTTTTTCCAAAATTTACCAAAGTCAGCTCCTCTAATATCGCCACAAACAATTTTCCGACGCTTATCCAACTTTTCGTCGTAAACATAAATTGGATAAATGGCTGGTGCTTTATATGAAACCTTTTCTCTGACTCCATACGAGACAGCAACCTGTGATAGATAAAAGTTCTGTTTGCGAAAATTTCCAATTTTTCGAATAACTAATATGTCCTCTCTGATTTCTATTATTGTGAACTGCATCAACAGAACAAACAAATAAAGAAAAGTAAGAGGCAGGACAGATAACCCAAAATCTGTGTTTGCAAAGCTGCCTTCTTCTATGACGATAGACCATGCAGCAATTGGGTAAAAACTAAAGAATAAAACGAGAGAAACACAGCTATAACTCCAAACGACAATTTTCTTCATGAAAGACTCCTACCAAAATGATTGATTATTAGCTAATATATCAAAAAACGAAGCAGGAAAGAAAGGGGGAATAATGGTTAGTTAAACACGAGGATTAAATAAAAAATCATCTCAAAACTTGAGATGATTTTAAAAGATTAGTCCAGTTCGAAATCACCATAATCAGGATCTTCTGAATAACCAAAACTTAAGCCAAACCTGTATGCTGTTGGACCTGCTGAGTAATTTGTTATTCGAATACCAAAATCATGTTCTTCAATTGATTCAGGATAATATGTTGGATTATATGAACCAAATCCATTTTCCTCATATGAGGTATTGCAATAAAAAATTGTGGGATTTATTCCTGGTACGGTCGTAATTGCTTGATAGGAAAATGTTTCTGGTCGGTTGGATAAAGATCTAATTTTAAAATTACCAGCAAAAGAACCTACGGAAAATGATTCAGGAAAAAGAATGCATTTTCTTGAGAACTCATAGGATTCTCCATTTTCTAAAGTAATTTCTTGAATTAATGGAGTAGCCATTGGTGCCACACTATCGATCTCACTATAAATACTTGACTTAGGTTCTTGAACAGCTTGATCTTCAGTAGCATTTACAAAGCTTGGCGATAAAATAGTCACACTCAAAAATCCTAGGAGTAACAAACGAAAAATCTTTTTCATCATACAACACTCCATTTCTATTTTGATAATTCAACCGTAACATTATCCATAAAGAAAATGGTTGATATACCAAAAGCTTGGAAAAGGAGAAGAAAATCGGGCAACTTTATTTCAAATTAAGTTTATGGGTTAAGTTAGTTAACTCAGACAATTAAAGACAAAAAATAGAGCCACGCTCTATTTTTTGAATCCACTCGTATTTAGCAATACCACCACTGTAAAAGGATTAATCTAACCGCTGGTTCATAATATGATCTTCGCCAAATTGAACTAAATCCCATAAATTCCCGTACAAATCTTTAAAAACGGCGACTTTTCCATAATCTGCCACCTTTGGCTCTCTAACAAATTCAATTCCCTTAGCAAGATAGTTGTTGTAATCACGGTCAAAATCATCTGTTGCAAGAAACAGAAAAACTCTACCACCAGCTTGGTTTCCAATGAAATCTTTTTGGATCGGTTTGGAAGCTTTTGCCAACAAGATCGTCGTACTGTTTGAATTTTTGGGAGATACAACGACCCATCGTTTATTTTGCTCTGGCTGATACGTATCCTCTATTAAAGTAAAATCCAGTTTCTTAGTATAAAAATCAATTGCTTCATCGTAATCGTTTACAACTAGCGCTATATGAACAATGCTTTGCTTCATAGGTACTCTCCTTTTTAAATGATGGAATCAACGTTACTTTCTTAGCATTTTTCTAAATGGATTCTTTTGGAACCGCAGCATCTTTTTAACTTGGATTGAATGAGAAGATACATGACAGACTTATTCCCCGTCGCAGCTAGTTTAAATCCCATAATGGATCATATGCTTATCTTCGTTTTTCGCATGAATGATTTTTCTGCAAAGCTCGATTAGATCATCCTGCTGATTCAAATTCCTAGTAGACAAAACAATATCTAAAAATGAAGGTAATGATTCGGGCGGAATGATTGTCGTCCCATAGTAAGCCAAACCATACTCTGGTTGATCCAAGGTATTAAAATAAGTCTTCACTAAAGACAAAGGTTGAAGTAAAGCTTGGATACTGTCATCATTCACTGAAATACAATGATACTTATCAGGTGTATATTCTGCATCAGAAAATTCGGTGAGGATATCTATGATTCCAAATTCGTGTACTAAAGCCATCGCTTGCTCCTTTTTATCTTATATAGTAGCATATCTGCAAATATGATAAGGGGCGTGAAGACAAAAATTTTGCGACCTTCACGGCTGGTAACTCAGAAACTGGAAAAATGGCTATCATGAAAAAGTGACTATCACCTACACAAAAAAAGGATTGGAGGACACGTTAAATGACTGAAAGAGAAGAAGTAGAGAAAATCATGATCAAGTACAATCGTAATTTCTCCGAGCTACAAGACAATGCGACAGTCAAGGAAATAAAAACCGTATTCAAATATATAGGCAACGAATCCAATCGCAAACAACGTGCCTTAATCGGACTGGATAAGAAGTCCTCTCAAGAATAACGTTCCACCAACAATAACCTACCAACACCTGCGGCACAGCCGCAGGTGTATTTTGTCTTCCAATCAGTCGTCATGGATCGCGCCCGCTCAGCCAATGGTTGACCAGAGCGACGATCAACCCAACAAAGAGCGGAGCGAGGACGTATCGTACCAGCTCACTCAAGAGCACCACCTCCTTCCATGATGGAGGTTGACGACATGAATGGGGCTTACCTACGCGTATTTGGTTAGAAAATGACCAGGTTTAGCTGCGAGTGTCGTCATCAGGCGGACGGACAAGCGGGTCCTCCTTGTTCCTGTTTCTTCTTCTGCGGAGCCGATCGAGCAGTCGGATTCGTGGCTTTGGCTGTTCTTCGGGCTCTTGCAGATTTGGCGATGGGTCGGGCATTTGTCCTTGTTCTACAGGCGTGGCAGCAGACTCATTTGTAATTTGTGCTAATGCTTCTTTTCCATTTATTTGTGTATTTAATTTTAATGAAGATGAAATCTCTCTCTTATCTGCTGGTTTTGCGAGTAGAAGGGCAGACTTATCCACAGAAAATAAAGAGTGTGAATAGTTTTCCTCAGGTTTATCCACATTGTCCACAGTTGCCTTGGGATAAGTCGCAGGAATGCCCACAGTTTCTCCCTCAGTTGTGGATTTATCTGTGAATTTTTCTGTGGATTGTTTATCCACTGGTTCTGCCTCATCATCAAAAAGAGTCGTATCGGTGGTGGTGACGATCTTAGCCGTTACCACAGAGTCAAATAGTTTTACGCCGTCTTTTTCAAAAATGTCTAAGCTGGTCAACAGTTCGCAGGCTTCTTTGATCTCTGGGATCGGCACAGACGCGTCCAGCCCCTTGTAGGTCCAATCATGTTCTTTTCCTAGACTGTTGGTAAATGTCGCTACTAAATCATGGGTCATCTTCTCATATCCTTTCTCAAATTTTTTCTTCACGCAGGTAAACAGTTATCATGGTTCGCTTGTTTCTTCGGGACGGACTTTTGCAATTAGGGAACGGACAAGGGACATGGCTTTTACGCCAAAGTTACGGACAGGAAAGACCTTCGATGTGAGTGCGCGCCATTCCGGTGCCATGAAGTAATCTTGGAAATAATAAAAGAATCGCTTCATGGTCCGAGTTGCCTTGGTGTGCATGAAAATATCGCGGACAAGGTCTTTTAAAATGTGCTGGAACTCCTTTGCCCCAAGCTGCCAGCGCACACGCAAGGTCAAAATATATTTAATCGTCAGAGAACTATTCTGGGTCTCATAATAGTATTCGCTGATACGTTTTTCTAAGGTCTTTGGTTTCAAATTGAACAATTGGCGACACGTTAAGAGTTGCTCATTCATAGGATCATATCCTCCTCATCTATTTTCATGCCGTCTACCATCCAGCTCATTGCTGCGTTCAAGTTATCCACAATAAGCTGGATCGGCAACCGACTATTTAGTAAGGATAGGCGACAGCGCTATCGCCCATCCTCAAATTCTTGGGACTAAAAGATAATTGTTTCGACAGTTTCCACATACTTTGCACTGACGACGTGGTCGAAGAGCTTTTCGCCGTCTTTTTCAAAGATCGTCAAGAGTGTCAGTCTTTCTAAGATGCCTCGGATCTCATCACTGGATCGGTCTTGTGCGGGATTTTGGTAGCTCCATGTTTGGGAGCGTCCGCCGCTGGTTTTAAAGATCGCTACTAATTTTTTCATTTATGCTTTTCCTCCTCTTATTTGCTCACTCGTGATTGGCTGGTGATAATCACGCCGTCTAACTGTGTGTCTTCTACGTCAAGTTCCTTCATAAGCTGTCCTAGTTTAAGGATTTGTGCTTCATCTGGATTTTCCACGACGTTTTGGAACGTGACTTTCTTTAATTTCTCTGCTCCTGGTAAAGAAAGCTGCACCTGTAATTTTGTACTTAATCGTTGGATCATAATTAACGCCTCCGTGTTTTTGTATTGTTGTACCGGCCGGTGACTAAAAGATAAATGATTTCAAAAAAGAATGCGAATTTGAATTTGGCAGCTACTCCCCCCAATTTGGCAGGTTTTGGAGCGAAAATGGCCGATTTCGGCAAAAAAGCTGCCAAATTGAGGGGGGTACGAGCCAAATTGTAATTTGAGAAAAAAAGAAGGTTGAGTTATAATTGAAAGTTTTTACCTAAAAATGCGAAGAAAGACAGAAAAATAGCTGAACACTCGGTCACTCAAGCGTTCAGCTATTTTGTTAAATCTAAAGCCAGTCAATATGGTCACTATCATCTGGATCGTACATCAAGGGTTCGCAATGGTAGAGGGAGTAGGTCTGTTGATATAGGCGATTAATCTCGCCAAGTGGTGTTCGAAATTCTTTCAGACTAGAGCGTTTGCTTAAAATTTTCGCAAAAGGGCTGTTTGGAAAATATAAGAAATCTAGCGGAATCTCTCCATCGAGACCGTAATGTAAGACCCCGCGGCGAATCGTCGCCAAGACCAGACAAGCGATCTCCGCCCGTTCAATGAAGCGGCGGTAATGAAGTGGCAGAAGTAGGCAGAGTCCATTCGTCAGTTCTGCGAAGAATTGCTCCTCCACACTAAAGACGGTGGAAAGCTTGATAGGGTTGAGCCAGATCGTCTGGTCCTTTCCCTCAAGTGGAAATAATGCAAAGAACGGACAGACCCAAGGCATTTTATATTTTCCGAAATGCCCCAGCTTCTTTAGACAAATAGATAAGACTTTATAATCAGAAAATGAATGTGCCGAAGAAAAGCGATGCAAGGTTTTCATAGCATTGATTTTGCTGAAATGGATCTCTGTATCCGTGAAGATCAATACTCCTGCTCTATCTGGAATAGGAACGATACAGTTTATCTCATGGACAGTCAACGGATCGAATGCGACCGCCTCTTTAAGGTAGTGTTCCCATAACGGTGACCACTGTCTGTCATCTAAAGCCTCTATTTTATTCATTTCATCCATAGTAATTCCTCCTTATAGTAAAGCGCTTTATTTATGCTTACAATAAGAATATACGACAAAAAACAAGAAGTGAGTTGTTGAAAATTAAGGGGTTATAACAAAATAGTCAAAAAACCTAATTTTTTTGTTATATATTAAGGAGTTGGAGATTAGCTATTTTTTCTTCTTTTTATAGGATATAAATACTGGTTAATGAACAAACAAAGACATCTTCTCGGCGGGTTCGAGAAGATGTCTTTATTTGTAAGGGATGTAAATAGTTGATAATTACATTAAAAATGTATAGATTATTACATGGTTTAACCAAAACTATGAATAATTTCATTTTTCTAACCTAAGTATTTCAGTGAAAAAATGATTTGATTTGTATTAATTATAAAATATAGGAGAAGAATAATCAATATCTTTTATTAAAATCACTAAAAAAGAATAAATGTAATCATTTTAAAACAAGCGTTCTCGATTGAAAGGGTTAGAAGTAAGGTCGAATCAAATTAATTCTTAATTATTTACCGTCAAATAAACCGTCAGAAGGAGAAGCATTATGCGCAGAGGCGAAAACATTTACAAAAGAAAAGATGGACGTTGGGAAGCCCGCTATAAAAAAGGCTATAAACCCAATGGAAAAATCAAATACGGGTACATCTATGGAAGAATCTACAACGAAGTACGAACAAAGCTCTATTTAATGAAAGCCCACTATCTAAACCAGCAAGAAACCTATGGAGAAACGTGTATCTCCTTAGAAGAATGGGGACATATCTGGCTTAAAGAGGTCAAACAACAAGTAAAGTCCTCTACCTATAGTTCGTATGAATATAAAATAAATAAATACGTTTTTCCACAGATCGGAGAACTCTCTTTAAACGAACTCACCGAAACTACAGGAGAACAATTAGTCAACCTGTGGATAAAATCCGGCTTAGAGGTCTCTACAATGAAAGTCATTTTAAGAATTACCAATCAATGCCTGAATGAAGCGATCCAAAAAGAATACCTAAAACAAAATCCCTTTCTATCCCTAAAGCTTCCTAAGAAAACCAAAAAGCCCATTCGTGCATTGAATAGAATAGAGCAGGAAAAACTACAAAAAGCAGCTCTAGCCGAAAAAAAGGATGCAGGCTTACCAACCTATTTAGCCCTGCAAACAGGACTACGAATTGGAGAAATCGCTGCACTACAATGGAAAGATATCGACTTTGACCGCCATCTGATCACAGTCAATAAGACCTATCAACGAATCTACCTAGCCGATAAAGGAGAAAAAACACAGCTAGTCACAGGCTCTACTAAAACAGAATCAAGTACACGAACCGTACCCATGGGACAACACCTGCAAAAAATCCTAATGAAACACCACAAACAATCGAAAGGAGAATTTGTCTTTTCCACAAAAAACCATCAGATGGAACCTCGATTAATCACCTATCACTTCCATCGAATCAGAAAACAATGCGGCTTGGAGAATGTCCACTTCCATCAATTACGCCATACATTCGCAACCCGCTGCATAGAAACAAAAGGCGATATCCGATCAGTCAGTGAACTCCTAGGACACAGCTCGACCAAGCTAACACTGGATACCTACGCAGACTCGATGACAGAACAACGCTTTGAAGTCATCTATCAAATGGAAGCCGCCATTTGTTAGAAATAAAAGTATGAAAAATTTTAAAAAATCCCTCCCAAAAATTCTGCCACTCTTTTTTCAAAACCCAAGAAAGCGCTTACTATTTTTTGGTTTGTTAAAAACCACCTATTTCCTTTATAAGAAATTAAAAGAAAAGTTTTTTTTTATTTAAAAACATTTTATACGCCGTCGCTTACCGTCACCAAGCTCCGCTAAGCCTTGGTACATAAGGCGTTAGAGGTATATTCATAGTTTTGGTTAAACCATGAAAAAAATAATCAGAACATATCTTATTTAAAGGTCCAACTTAACCCAATATCAAATGTACCATTTTAGTACATTTTAGATATAAAAACACTAAATTATATTAAGGAGAGAAAAGAGATGAATAAGAAAAAATTAGTCACAGGTTTGCTAAGTGCAGCATTCCTAGGCGGGGTATTGGTTACCACTGCATTACCAGCAGAAGCGAAAGATTACGACGGACAATCAAAAGGGTCTGTAAAATTTAAAGAGGGTACATTAGAATTACCAGAAATCACAGATCCAATTGTTGATCCAATTGATCCACCAGATAGTAATTTTGGTTTGCTTTATGTACCAAAAGAATTTAACTTCGCAGAAACAGCTGTTCCAACCTCCGTTGTCTCAGGAAATACCACAATTCCCCTTGATTCAAACTGGGAATGGGATAATGCTCTACACGCAACCGATACAGGTGGATCTGGTGGAACTAACCCAACGACGAAACATTTTGCGGTTGGTGATGTTCGTGGGAAACGTGCGGCTGGTTGGAAATTAACAGCTAAACTAACTGGTGCTTTGAAAGACGGTGGTTCAGGTAAGCTTTTATCTGGTGCTACTATTACTATGGCTCAAGGAATCAATGAATTGACGCCTCAACCGAAACCAACACCATGGATTGAAACAGCGACAACTGCTGGAGCTGGTACACATACTCCTGATGTTGTTCCCGGAACTGTGACATTAGATTTATCAGCAACAACTGTCATGAGTGCATCTGCCGAAACAGGACCTGGCAAGGCCGATGGTCGCGGTGAAGGGTACTGGCAAGGTGAATTCAAAAATATTAATCTAGTTGTTCCAGATACAGCAATGAATGCTGTTGCAACTGGTGAACAGTACGAAGGAACAATCGACTGGACATTAACAGATTCGATTTAATAAGAAAGTATGAAAAAGGACAGGTTGAAGATAGAAGTTGTCTTCAACCTGTCTTGTCTAAAGGAGCCAAATATGAAGCGACTACTCCCGATTTTAAGCTTAGTAGTAATGATCTTTTTCCCTATCACAGGGTTTGCGAAAGATACCAAGGAATCACAACAAGGGATCACTGAAAATGAACAACGTGCGGGCTTTACCGTACAGGCGGTATTACCAGACAATCAGATCAATGATCGTGTGGGCTACTATCAATTATTAGTGACCCCTGAACAGAAACAAACGATCCAAGTAAAGATCGTAAATACTTCTGATAAGAAGCAGACCTATAAAGTAGAAGTCATCAATGCCGCAACAAATAAAAATGGCTTGATTACATACGACGAGCGAGAGAAGAAGCCGGATGCTAGTATGAAGCTGCCGATTGCAAATGTGGCGAAGCCAAAGAATAAAGAAGTCTCAGTGGATGCTTACACCGAAGGCAAGGCGGATATCGACATTCAGATGCCGGCAGAATCCTTTCAAGGTATCTTGCTTGGCGGGGTTCGAATCTCCTTGAAATCTGATGAAAAAGAAGAGGAGTCCGAGGGTATGTCTGTTAAGAACACTTATGGGTATGCCATTGGATTGGTGTTGACGGAACAAGACTTCGCACCTGTTTATGGTGAGACAGAGCTGAAGCTGACAAAGGTCCAGCCAGAACTTGATTACGGGAGTAAAGTCTTGGAGGCTAGTATCCAAAATCCACACCCAGAAGCTATGCAAAAACTGGTGGCAGAAGGGAAGATCGTCCGTAAAGGGCAAAAAAGAGCTTTGGCGAAGAACAAGCTGGAAAATGTCAAGATCGCGCCGAACTCAGTCCTTCCATTTCAGATTGATTGGGGACTGCAAGAGGTCGCTGCTGGGGATTATACCTTTATCGGCAAAGTAACCGGAAAGACGAAAAGCTGGGATTTTAAGCAGGATTTCACAATCACTCGTGAGCTGGCGAAGAAGATGAATGAACAAACAGCGTTCCGTATCTTTATCCCCATTTGGTGGACGACAAGTTTCTATGTGGTAGGGACGATCACTGCTATCGTGACTGCTTGGCTCATCATTCGCTTCGTCAAACGAAAGAAAGGGAGGGAGATACATGAAGAAGAATAAAGTTTGGTATGTGCTTGTTGGGTTGTTTTGTTTATGTACAAGTAGTGCCACCGTTTATGCGACTAGTTACAACGGTCAAAGTCCAATAGGCGTTCGTTTCTATGATCCGACAAGTACTTCATCATCAAGTAGTAGTACATCAAGCTCTACGACCAGTTCCACGACGAGCGCAAGTTCGTCTAGCTCTACCAGTTCCAGCAGCAGTACAGTTCCAAGTGCGTCCTCGCTACCAGATACGAATGAGAAAAAGAGCAGCTTTTTATGGTGGGGAAATGGTGATGGAGGATCAGGTGGAACGACTCGCTATTACGCCGATAACAAGCTCCTGCCTAGTACCGGAGAACTCGTTCATTTGGCATTGCCATTTGCGGGTGTGTTCTTAGTGATGCTGGTTTTCTTCTATCTAAAAAGAGGGAGGAAACGAGTATGAAATCAAGAATAAAAGGTCTTTTTGCAGTAGTCATCGTTTTATCAGGGGTTATCGTAGGAAGTATAACTTATCCGGATGAGTCGCTTGCACAACAAACAGGGACTTATACTGGTAAAATTGATTTCGATATGCGTATGGATGATGGTAGCCTTATTCCAGCAGGAAAGGTTCCGGTGGCAAAAGTTGAATATGCAGTAAGGACAATTGATCAAGAATGGTTAGATAATGCTAACATTGTATATCAAACTGACGCCTATGCTAATCCAGAAACTATTACCATTCCATATAATGGTGCAGGAAATTATTCTTTTACTAAACCAGCTCAGACATGGAATTACGGTACATTTCAGCCTAGTAGCAACCCCCCGTATCGATTGCGGGGATGGACGTATTATCATTTATTTCGTAGGTTGAATTTTACGAATGTACCTGCTTATATTCGAACTATTTCAGCTAAGTCTTCTGTTTTAGGAGATTATTCTCGCTATACTTTAGCATATGATACTTATATTTCTCCCACACTTGGTGGAGTAGGTATCCTAGAAGCTTCCTTTAGTGACGACAATACAAGTATTAAAAATGCAAACTTAACTAGAGTATCGCAAGGGAATTTTAGTTATCAGGGGGGGCCGCCGTTTGGTGCAGTGCCTGAATTTGATCCAAACACAGTGGAATTTGCTGTTACTGGTGGAAGACCTGGGACTAGCTATCCCAGTCGTTATGCAGAACAGTCTATAAAGAACTCAAGCGCAGGTGCTCTAGGTAGAAAAATTACCTTCTTCATGAAAGGATTCCAAACAACGGAACAGTTTATGGATCCAGATGGTGGATGGGTGCCAGCCCCACCTGGATTTACTCAAAATAAAACAACAGATGCTAATGATGATCATTTTACCCATACAATGAACAAACTTCCAACTTCTTATGAATCTGGTGGGAATTTGTATGTGCTGCAAGGCTGGCATCAGAAATATGCAAAACCAGCAATCTTAGAGCAGTCTAATCCTCCGTCTATTACAGTTGACTATAATCAACCGAAAACTATTAGTCAGTTGGATGAAGAAGGATATATTCGTGTAATTTACGCTAAGGCATTTGCAGTGAAGGAAAAGTATGTAGATAGCAGTAATACATCAATCGATAGTGGAAGTTGGGATACAGTAAATCCTGTTGCTAACAACGGCAATTTCACAGGAACGCCAGCTGCAACCAAGACAGATAGTAGCGGTGCTATATGGGAATATCAAGGTTGGAAAGAAGGAATCTCTGGAACAGTAAATGGTACAGCAGTACCAGTTACCATTAATAATATTACTGGAAATAAAGATATTTACTATATTTACAAAAAGAAACTACATGCGATCACTCGAAAATATGTAGATCACACAGATGGAACTACTCTATTACAAATTCCTTCAAATCCAAATACTTCTTGGAAGAATGACGGCGACCTATTAATGTATGCCAATCCCACATCGCAAACAGATACAAATGGTGATGTGTGGGATTATGTTGGTTGGGAAAATGTGACGGATGCTCCGGGTATAGTTAATCCTACGAGTACACCTATATCCATTAGTAGTATCAAAGGACCTAAAGAACTTCGTTATCACTATCAAACACGAAAGACTACCGCGACTTTAGATTTGAAGCCAACACCGCAAATTGTCGATAGTGGTGACACGGTTTCTTGGTCTTCGAAATTAACCAATACGGGTGCCTCAGACTTAAAAGATTTAGTTTTGAAGTCTACGTCTAATTGGGCGGCAGGTCTAACTGATCCTGTTAAAGTGACGGTAACACCAGCAGGTGGAGCACCACAGGACTTTACTGTTAACTCAGGTGATTGGGCGACTGGGGTGAATCTGACTGGGATTTCGATTCCAAAAACTGGTCCAAATAATTATGCGGATATTACCTTTACAACTACTGCCACAGGTGCAGCAAATCAAGTGTTGCCAGCAGAAATTGAAGTGGACGGGAATATACCAACACCATTGAAAGCAGAAAACTTTGTCCGCATCGACGATCAAGATGAACCGAATTTGCTACCTTCAGGAAATTCAGGACTACTCAACATTCCTAATTTCAAATTTGGAGAAGTAGAGGTCAAACCTTTTGCACAAAGGAAAGGGTTAGATTCAAGTGAATATGCGAATCCTAGTTACAACCCTTACATTCGCTATATGGATAACGAAAGTATAGGGACTTACAGCCTTTCAGTGAAGATGGGACCATTTACCAGCGGATCGAAAACCTTGCCTGCTGCTACAAGTATTATATTGGGTACTGGTACGGTGAAAGAAGTTCAAAACTATAACAAACCTAATGAAACTTTGTCTGCTGGCAGTTCTATTGGACCAATGAGGATCGAATCGGATAATACGACGTCTATTATTCACCTTGGAAATACTCAAGGAGTTTATCAGATCGACTATGACTTTAATGATGTGGAGTTAGACTTAGTTGCACATTCTGGTATCGCTGGATTGGACTACAAGGCTGTTATGGATTGGACGTTGACCACAGCTCCGTAAGTGAAGAAAGCGAGAAAGAGAGAGGAATCTATGTACAATTATGTTTGGCTATCTGCGGGTATGGGGGTTCTTTCCCTCATCCTAGCGATCTTTTTCCTGGTGAAGGATCTGTCTTATTGCGAACAGACGCAAAGGAAAAAGCTGACTTATCTGCTAGCAAACTGGGGGATGTTCCTCTTGGCGATCGTCTGGATTGGTCTGGGGATCAGTCTGTATGTCATCATCCAGAACCAGTTAACAGCTTAAAAAAATGACCGCTCGATGTTTCGGGCGGTTTGTACATATTAACGTGGTGTA
This sequence comes from Enterococcus hulanensis, assembly GCF_005405485.1. Classification (GTDB taxonomy): domain Bacteria; phylum Bacillota; class Bacilli; order Lactobacillales; family Enterococcaceae; genus Enterococcus_A; species Enterococcus_A hulanensis. The sequence goes on from NZ_BJED01000015.1 coordinate 85,278, forward strand.
ACGCCACACAAGAACGAGGTGGAAAATGAATCGCATATTGATCTTAACAAAAAATATTTCAGTGGAGACCTATTTGCAGCAGCAGCTCCAAAAACTGAATTACGAAGTGTTGGTTTCCGTATCAATCTGGGAAATGTGGGAGAACGTGCGCCGCGTGGATCGTTTCATGAAGTCCTTTCAATGGATCTTCCTAAGTGAGACGATCTCCGATAACGAAGCGCAGGAATTCGGTGAGCAGTTCACCACAGATTGTCTGGTACGGATCGTCGGCGAGGAACCTTTGGAAGCGACTTCAGCAAAATGGCACGACTGGCATGTTTTTGATTGGATACTGGCGAACACTTCCCTAGAACGGCTGCGCGAAAAGCTGGTCTACAAATCCCTGTTGTACCAAGTCGAATTTCGTGAGGAGAAAAAGGAATTGGCAGCCTACGGCAATCATTCGCTGGACTATCAGAAAAAGGCCTTTCCTTTGTATTACTCAGAGATTCACTTTACCAAACTAGAAAAAGATATCATTCAGCGGCTAATGACGGCGAAGAACCTGTCCTTAGCCAGAGAAGAACTATGCCGCGGCTGGCGCTCCAAAAATCAAAACTCCAAGCTGAGCCAACTATCCTCAGCCATCACGAAGATCCGAAAAAAAGTGGCAGAGACCTATGGAATCGAGGAAGCCGTCCACACATTATGGGGTGAAGGGTATCAGTTGAACACGTACTTTTACAACTGTCTCTTAAAAGGAGAATTCCACAGCCAATCAATGAGCCTTAATCAATAGAAGAAAAAAATCAGAGAGTAGGAATACGCATGAGTCAGATATTATTATTTACCAAAAACCCCTTGAACGAACAAGCCTTTGAGGAATGCCTCAGACAGCTAGGCCACGAAGTCTTTACCACGAAGGAGCTGGTGGACCTATGCCTAATGGATAACGCCAAACACGACTTTATCCAAATCTTCCACCAAATCATTCTCAGCGAAACGATCGCCAATGTCGAAGTAAAAGAACTCGTGAAGCAGCTGCGCAGCTACACGATCCCGATCTTCCGCAAATCCGATGAACCACTAGAAGAAACACAGCTAGAAGAATGGAAAGCACTCGGCGTCACCGAGTGGATCGAAAGCCGTCCCAGCATCGAAGTGCTAAGAGAAAAACTCAGCTGCGACAAACTCCGCACCGACAGCAAGATCGTCTTTCTTCCAAAATCAGAAGAAAGAATCAACCTGACCAGCCTATCGCTCAGCAGCGGCGAGCTGAAGCTCTTCCGCATCCTGCACGAACAAAAGAACAAAACCGTCTCCCGCGAAGAACTCTGCCTCCGCATGTGGAATAGACAAAAAAGCAACTCCAGCATGTCCCAGCTATCCGTCATGGTCAAACACCTAAAAGACAAACTAGCCGGCCAAGGCATCGAAGGACCAATCATCGAAACCTGTTGGGGCCGCGGGTATCGACTGGATGGGAAAGTTTATGAACAGGTTGGGGTGGATGAAGTTGATGAAGTGCTGGTGGGTCAGCAGTAGATAAGTAAAAACGATAGGGGGATAGGGATTATTTTGACGCTTTGTTTGCTAAAAGTGTTCAAAAGAGAGGAGAAAAAGGGTGAGAAAGTATGGATTCATTGTAGGGTTGTTACTGGTATTGAGTGTAATCAGCGGGTGCGGCGGAGGTACGAATCTCCAAGAGGAATATCAAGCAGAGCTGCAGAAGCAAGCGAAGATGAACAGTGGAACCTTTGAGCTTGTCATTGACAGTGTTTCAATCGATGCCGGGGATAAGGATTCCAGCGTTGAAGATAAAATGATGTTTGATGTGATCGAAAAGCAGCTAAGAGGAGTATCACTCGCTGGTTCCTATCAAGTGGACAAGAAAACGATGAATCAATACGTGAAGCTCCAATTAGATGCACTTGGACAGAAACTGCCGCTTGATTTTTATTCAAATCATCAAGCGAAGGAACTCTATATTAATGCCGCACTCCAACAGTTTGCTCAATTCAACTCAGACCTTTCCGCTCATACCCAGAAAATGGAGAACAGCGAGGGCAAATATATCTCAATGACACAAAAAGAGGCGCTCAAGGCAATAGGACAAAAAGACTTGGCGGCTCCTAAAACAACTATTTCTGATTTCATCAAGACACTAGAGAAAGACTCCTTCAAAAAAGATGGTGACAAGCTAACCCATCGCTTTACGAAGGAAGAAATCCAAAACTATCTATCAAAGCAAAAAAATACAGACTTAGAAAAACTAGAAAGCTTATCGATCGACCTAACCTTGGATACAAAAGAACATACAAAACAAGGCAAGATCACAGCTAAAAGTTCAAACGACGGTGCAAGCTATACTGTAAAGATGACGATGAATCAAAAACCGAAAAACAACAATAAATCCGTTCAACTGCCGAAAAAAGAAGCACTCATCCCAATCGAAGAATTTCTCAAAGAAATTACTTCTCCAACACAAGTAGACGATGAAGCAATGGCGAGAGTTCTTAAAAATATAGAAGACGAAAAAGATGTTATCGACGCCGAATCCGCAGAAAAAATAAAAGAGACGTATCGTCAATATTTGAATGATGAACAGTATCAACAAGTCGTTCAAGCATTGGATAAGGTGCTGGCAGAAAAGAAAGAATAGCGAATAAAATCAATTTAAAAACCTAATTTACATTCTTAAAGCAGCAGAATGGAAACTAGGTTTTTAAACGTGTATATAAAAGAAAAAATATTTTTACGTCAGAAACCGCCACATTTATGCGTACCTTTATAAGTGGAGAGCTTTGATTGAACAGAGCACACGCCCCTGACTTAGCAGTAGCAATATCTTTTAATCCTCTGTTAAGGTCAGCTTAGAAGATTGTTTCAAAATCTTGAATTTGCTATACTATTTATAGATAGAAATGTGAAAAATGAAAGAGGGTGGATACTGTGAAGAGAATGAAGTTTTTTTGGAGAAGATTTACATTGCAAAGATTGCAGCTTAAATCATTGAGAAATAGCAAAGATTCTGAAAGATACTCTGAGCAGAAGCGTGTCCTCTTTTTACTGTTTAAACCCACTGTAATGTTTTCTACGGAAAATAAAAATTACGATCAAAATAGATTGTACAAATATACGAATGCTCTAAATGCTTATTGTAAAAGTGATGAATTGTATAAATTAGCTAAAAAAGAATTGGTAGCATAATGAAGAACATACCAATTTTAGAGAGCCAACTGGAAGCGTTGAATCAGGCAATGGTTGAACAAAATATTTTTACTACAGTAATTTTGATTGGCGGCTTTGCTGGTCGTTTCTTACTAGATGGCTATAGACAAACTTTGGATATTGATTTTTTACTGAGTTCAATTGATGATAATTCAAAATATGATATCTGGCGAGAGTTATTGTTTTCTAGAGGGATGGAAGAAGTTTCGGTCGTAGAAGTGCCGCCAGTTGAGGACATTGAACCATTTGCTACTTTAACATATTCGAATTTAAAAGTTATTGTTCCTACAGTAGAGTATTTCGCTGTAACGAAAATATTTAGCGACCGAAAAAAGGACGAAGAGGATTTGGTTCAGCAGGGGATTTTAGCAGCTTGTGATCCGAAAAAACTTCAGCAAATGCTAGATGAGTACAAGGATTATGTTTTAAATCCAAATAGTTTTAATAGTAATTATGTTACATTAAAAGAAGTATTAAAAAGCTACGGAATTACAACTAGCTAACTAAAGGGGCAGTTCAACAACTTATAGTTTGCTTTTTGTTTGATAAACAGGAGAAATAGACTCAAAAACAGATTAACGTTCCTGTCATCTAGAATAGATACGCAAATGTCAAATAAACTTGGAGCAGAATTGAAAACTCTCGCTTCAAGTTTTTTATTTTCTAAGTATTCTAAATTGAAAGTTGGAAGAGTTGAAAAAAGATCAGGAATAGAGCAATCGTCTGTTTGATGAAAAAAAGCATCTCAAGAGAAGAAATCTGCTTGCCCTAGCTATCCGTCATGGTCAAACACCTAAAAGACAAGCTAGCCGGACAAGGCATCGGTTGGATGGTAAGGTTTATGAGCAGGTTGGGGTGGATGAAGTGCTGGTGGGTCAGCAGTAAGAGGTCTTAGGGCCTCTTTCTTTTTAAATAAGAAAAATGAATAAATAGCAATAATCACAGCTTTCGTAATTGAGATCAAAAAATATTAATATAAAAATATTTTTATTTAATTTAACGATATGTATATGGGTTTGAAAAGAACTAAATGCGATACTTTACGACTAATTTCCCTTTTATATAACAAGCGTGATTCAATTGTGGTAAAATTGTCGTAAGAATTTTTCTAATCTAGGAGTGTAAACTTATGACTCAATATTTCATTGATGAACTTAAAAGAAGATATCAAGAGAAAAAAATAATCCCATTTATTGGGGCCGGATTATCTATCCCATTCCAATTGAAACCTTGGCCAGAGCTGATTAATGAGTTGAAAGAGCAATTACTAAAAGAATCTTTTTGGGAGGTAATTGATTTTGATTTAGAATCAAAAAACTACCAAGAAGCTATTGAAGCTATAAAAAAATACGGACATATAGATGATCAGCCTATACAAGAAAAAATTTCGAAAGATTACTCATTAAGAAAAGCAGACTTAAATAGAGCTATTGACAATAACTATGTTGATTTGAAAAAGGATAATTTCAAAATTTATTTAACTACTAATTATGACAGATTACTGGATGATTATATGCAAGGTATAAATGGATTCAAATCATTAACGGAATACACATCTAATGTACAAAGATTATTTGATAATGATAAAGAAAAATATCTTTTCCATATTCATGGATGCGTTTCCGATCCTGATTCTATAGTGATTTCATCACAGAAATATGATGAGGTTTATTCAACTCCAAATTTTGATAAACTTATGAGTGCATTCTCTAGCAATTATAGTTTTCTCTTTTTGGGTTTCTCTTTTGATGATGACTTTGTAAAAACGCTTGTCAAGAACCACAAAAACTTCTTTAAAGGAACACATTACATGATAACAAATTCTGATTCGATAGATAGCAGAAAAAAAGACAGTTTAAGCAAAGAATATGGAATACGAGTAATAGAATATAATATAGAGAATTCCTCTCACGTTGATGAAATAAGGAAGTTATTAAACGAGATTACTGAGGAATCTTCTGATGTAAAGAGTGAAAAGAAAGATGCAATCGATTATCCAGCTGTCGGAATAGATGAGCTGCTCACTAAAGGAATAACTTATGAAGACAATCTATTTTACCGTAAGCTTAGACTTGCTGATATAGGGGAAGATTTACGGGATATTAGTAAGTATTTTTATATTGCAGCAGAGAAATTTATAAGAAAAAGCCAAAAACTTGGATTGCCTAAAGAATTTATTGATGGGATTTTAGCTGAAGTTTTTATGACTTATAAAGAGAAGTATAGTCAGATTTACTATAGAGAAGGAAAATCCAGCGAAGAATTACTTATGGTCATTCATGAGAACCTAGGGCAAATCAACATAGATCGATTAGTGAATGAATCAAACAAACCAACAGGTTCAGAAAATAAGGGATTCATTCATGTTCTTGCTGACGATCGTGAAAAAGATATTTGGTGGGGGAGCGAGCGTTTATGACAAAATTGAATAGACCATCTCATCTACCAGTTGAAATCGATTTACTATTTGATAATAAAAAATTGGATATTTTGAAGTATCTTAGTATTTTATATCAAGCGAAAATCAGTTTGAGGCAAAGGAAGCTAACACTGGAACAATTATTATATTATTACTCGGTTTTATATTTTAAAACTAGTAGTGGTAACACACCGTTGATTTACAAATATCTTAGAGACAAAAAGAGAATTAATGAGATTATAATTTATCTTGAAAATCTGGGGTTCGTAAAGGTTGATGGAGATATAACTACACAGTTAAACGGTTTAAAAGTCTCGATATCAAAAGATGGGATTGCAGCTATCGATTCTTGGCAATCTGAAAGTATCAATGTGTATTTAAATCATATATCAATTATTATGGATGAATGCTCTTATGGAACAAAAAATTCTGAATTTCAAAATTTGCTGTATGAGGGAGAGTTCTAAAATGATTATTAGAAAATTGATAGTTCGTGGAGATTCATATCAAAGAACTCTGGAATTTTCTGCAGGATTAAATATTATCAGAGGAGAAAAAACTTCTGGAAAGTCTTTGGTTCTTTCACTTATTGATTACTGTTTAGGAAAAGGGAGCAGTATTTCTTTAAAAGTACAGACCGAGTTAGATGCTAATGTGGATTTTATTTTTTTGGAAATAGAAATATCAGGAGAAATTTTTACAATTTCTAGAAGTATTAAAAAGGGAGTTTCAATTTTCTGGGTTTATTACTCTGAATATAAAGATATTGACGAGTATATACCAGAAAAATTTGATAAAAAGAAACTACAAAGTTTTTTAATGGACAAACTTGGGGCTATTGAATTTACAAAAACTAAAAACAAAGCTAGAACGAATAGATTAACTACTGAAACTATTTCTTTTAGAGATATCTATAGGTACTGTTTTGTTAATCAGCATGATCTAGGGACGCACAACTTTCTTTCCCATAATGAACCGATGAAACGATATAAAAATCCTATTTGCTTTGAAATGATATTTGATCTAATTGATTACTCTCAAAATAATATTCAAACCGAAATAGTTAAAATTCAAAATCGTATTGAAGACTATAGAAAGAGTAAAGAGAATCTAGAAGGCTATTTAAAACAAAGAGGAAATTCAAATTTTGTAGAACTTTTAGATCAGATAGAGAATCTAGATGAGCAAATTGAAAAATTGCAAAAAAGAAAAAATGAGATTGTTCAAAGACAAAGTGAAAATCAAGAAGTTGTAAAAAGTAATAGAGACTACGTAGTTTTAAATAACGAGATACGAGAATTGGAAAACGAAATTCAATCATTTAAGAAAAGAGTAAATGAATTACAATTAGGTGTAAATAGTAATCAAATACTTTTAAAAGACTATGCTCTAGAAGAGAAAGATATCAAAACTACTGAAGAAATAAATTACAAACTGAGGATAAATGAGCATGAGTTAACATGCCCATTGTGCAATTCTAAAATAAAAAATAGTTTTCATGAAGAAAAAATTGAGAAACAATCCAAGAATAATTTTAAAACTATTATGAAGGATATAGAAAATAAGATAAGCATGGTGGAAGGGGTAATAGAAACTAGCAACATAAAAATTTTAGATTTAAAAAAGCTGATTGATAAAAAGAATAGAAAAAAAGAAATTTTATTATTAGCTCTAGAGGAATTTGCTAAGGATATACAAACTCCCTTTTTGCCAGAACTAAATAGTATTAATGTAAATATAAATAACTATGATAAAAATCGAGAGATATTGCTTGAAAGCAAGCGAGTTTTTAATAAAATAGATGAGTTAACCAAAAATATAGACGTTGAAGAAACAAAATTAATGAAATTAAAAGAAAAACTGAAAGGTATGGAAGAAAAAGGACGAAGAAAAGATTTAATCATTGAAACGCTGAATAAAAGCTATTTAGAAGACATGAAAAAAATGAAATATTCCGAATTACAGGGTTCTTTTATCGATCCTAAAGATTATATTCCGTACTATAAAAATGCTAGTGTTTATGAACAGGATAGTGGTGGCTTATTAGAATGTATGCAACTTTCCTATTTGAATGCCATCATTTCAAATAAAGAATCTAAGTTTCATCCTCAGATACTCCTACTCGATTCTATTAGTAAGTATTTTGGTACGAATAAGAATCAAGAAATTGAAGAAGGAGAAAAAATAAACGATCCAGAAGTATACTTAAACATATTTTACATGTTGCAGAAACTCTCTACTGAAGCCCAGGTAATTGTTGTTGAAAATACGCCACCAACTGAAATGATAGGTAACGTTAAGTACACATTTAGAAGTGGTAAACATGGATTTATTGATCAAAGTAAGAATGAGTTTCTTGAAGAAGAACAATAAGAGATGTTTTAGGTTAATTCAGAGGAAATTACATGGGATAGTTCCACTGATAAAAAAAGGATTATCATCTCAAAAAGGAGATTTCTATGAAAAAACTCACATTTCTATTTTTTATCCTATCCTCACCATTTTTTCTAGCTAGCTGCGGAAAAGACAATGGACAAAGTACCGAGTCTACTCACAGTCCTTCATCGGTGAAGGTCGAAGTGTCTTCGACAACAAAAAGTTCGAGTTCTTCTGAGGAAACGCAAGTGACTTCTAGTACCACTGCGCCGAGTTCATCTAGCCAATCAGAAGAAACGAATGAAGTAGATACGAAAAATTTAAGCGCTGCACAGGTTAAAGAATGGGTTGCTTCTATTTGGATTAAAAGAAAGAACATCGATCCATATAATGATCCTGATTTTGAAATTGAATTAGAAACTAGAGACGATGGTTTGCTGTATGCGACAGTAGAGATGACGACGCAACAGATTGATACATTAGATTCGTTTAGGATTAGCAGCGATGAATTTCTTGAAGAGTCAGGCTATTTCCAAAGTATGCCCGATAAAGGTTGGATCGTGGTTTCGAAAAAATATTTGGATACCAGTCTGGTCAATAAGGAAGGACAGGCATCATCTTCTACAGAAGGAAATACTGCATCGGATCACGAAAGAGCAAATATGATTAGAGATATTATGGAGAATAATCAAGAGCTGGATGCAGATGTTTTAGCTTCGATTCCAGATGAAGAAATACTAGAAGCAAACGCTGGCAATGCGACAAACAGTCAAATCGCACAAACAGCGGAAAACTTGATTAGACTGTATCCAGATTTGAGACCGTAGCATAATCTCTATATTTGAATAGCGATTCTTCGCGTGAAAAAGGAGCATGGAATGAACGATTCGTCATTTCATGCTCCTTTTTTAAATTATGCTCAAGTTCTTTTCTTTTAATCTTTTTCACGTTTCATTTCTTCGATGGGAATATTTGCCTTTTCGATTCGTTTGAGAAAAAGGTTCGCGCCTTCCATCATTCGGTCAACGAAGAAGGCTTTTCTGTGTCTGCCATTGACATATACTTTCCAGCCGCCGCGTGTTTCTTTGCAGTGGGTGATCTCTGAAAATAAGAACTGCTTTTTAAAGACAAATAATTTGATGGCTTCGATGTTGTCTCCATCTACTTGGACTTCCCACATGCCAGCGATAGGTAAGATCATCAGCAGCAGACCCGGAGAAGCAGCAATAAAAAATGCCAAAATATAAAAAAGTCTTAGCTGGTCAGTTAGTTCGCTCCATATCAAAACTCCGCCCATCACTCCGGCTTCGACGGCACCAAAAATAAAATAAGACCTAGGCGTCCGAATCGTGAATTTCTTTTGTCCTCGCTTAATACCTTTTTTCTTCGTATTGTTTTCTAAAAATGCTAGTACCACTCCAACGATGCACACCGTAATCAAACTTTTCATTACCCAATCACCTTCCTTATGCAATGATACGCTTTAACATTTTCCCATGTCTCCAATAATACCGCTCATTGCTCCTTTTCGAACTATGCAAAATTTCTTTTCTTTGGCGTGTATTCAGATCATCTTTTAATCTTTTTCACGTTTCATTTCTTCGATGGGAATATTTGCCTTTTCGATTCGTTTGAGAAAAAGATTTGCGCCTTCCATCATTCGGTCAACGAAGAAGGCTTTTTTGCGTTTGCCATTGACATATACTTTCCAGCCGCCGCGTGTTTCTTTGCAGTGGGTGATCTCTGAAAATAAGAAGTGCTTTTTTAAGACAAATAATTTAATGGCTTCGATGTTGTCTCCATCTACTTGGACTTCCCACATGCCAGCGATAGGTAAGATCATCAGCAGCAGACCCGGAAGGGCACCAAGAAATAATACTATAATATAAAAAATATTTAGTTGGTTAGTTAGTTCGCCCCATATTAAAATTCCGCCGACCATTCCGGCTTCGACGACACCAAAAATAAAATAAGACCTAGGTGTTCGAATCGTGAATTTCTTTTGTCCTCGCTTGATGCCTTTTTTCTTCGTATTGTTTTCTAAAAGTGCCAGTACCACCCCAACGATGCACACCGTAATCAAACTTTTCATTAATCAATCACCCTCCTTGTGCAATGATACGCTTCAACATTTTTCCATGACTCGAAACAAAGCCGCTCATTTTTCTAGTTTGCTTAATAATACCAATTTTAAAGCATGGGGGATGCGGTGTCTATTGGAATTGAGGTTCTCCGCTTCGAATAGATAGACCAATAGTTGATAATTGCCAAGAGGCCTTTTTTTATTGGTTATTTGAACGTGTCTTTCATTAAGTTTAAAAGCCGTGGGGAATAGTGATTTGGTATAATGTTATGAAAAGACTATGAACGGAAAGTTGACTAATAGCCGGATGTGCACAATGTGTAAAAAAACGATAGAGGAGGGTGAGCGTTGAGAATCGCCATATGTGATGACGAACAAACAGTGAATGCGGTGCTTCAAAAACTGGTCGCTGAAGTCGTAGCCGAGCTGGGTTACCAGTGTGAGATAGGGCTATATTCTTCTGGCGACGCGCTTTTACAAACGTTAGAGGTGCATCCTCGGCAATTTCAGATTTATCTTTTGGATATTGAAATGGCTGGAACGAATGGACTGGAGACAGCAAGGCGAATACGAGAACAGGATGCGGATGCCATCCTTATTTTTGTCACAGGGCATCGTGAGTTGATGCCAGAGGCGTTTCGTGTCTTGGCATTTCAGTATATTGTAAAGCCCTTTGAGCAAGAATCGGTGAAGGGTATCTTTTTGTCAGCGGTGCGGCTGTTGGAGAAACACCGTACAATCTACACTTATACTATTCGCAAAAAGAAACACAGTCTGTTTTTATCCCAAATAGAAAGTATAGAAAGCCAAGGAAGAAAGCTGATTATCCACACCACGGACGGGCAGCAAATTGAATATTACGGCAGGATGAAGGATGCGGTAGAGAAAGCTGCTGGTCTTACCTTCGTGCAGCCACATAGATCTTACCTTATTAATCTGGAGCAGGTTAAGAATCTGGAAAGCTGGCTGATTGAGATGCGCAGCGGTGCTAAAATTTCGATCAGCAATCTTCATCATGATACCTTTCATGCGGCGTATCGTCGATTTGTTTTGGCGCGTACAGGCGGGGTGCGGCTATGATCAGTATCTTGATTCTAGTCATTCACGAAATCTTGACTGTAAGTGTAGGGTACCTGTTTCATGGACTATATCTTGAGAAAAAAAGAGGCTGGAGCAGTTCTAGGGTGGTAGGGTTGCTATTGGCTGCCGGCATTCTTTGGTCATTGCTTAGCGAGCTGGTGGAGTCAGCTTTTCCGCTGAACACGATTGCATTTGCTTTAGGAAGCATCTTTAAAGCGGCACTTTGTTTTTTCATCGTGACGCTTCCGTATGCAGGAAAACTGTCTAAACGCTGCTTTTTGACACTCTTTCTGATCGCGCTTTCCACTATGGCTGAAGCGATCTCGATGACGCTTTTTTTGTGGTGGAAGCAGCTGGACTCCATCCTAAGTGTCAAACCTGTGGAAGCGTACGCCGTCAATTGGATGCTGCTTTTGTTGATGTACGGACTCGTAGTCATCATTAAAAGGGTGCGCAAAAATAAAGGCTTTATCACAAAGCCCTTAAGTCTGTATGCACTGGAGTCGCTGGTTCCGCTGCTGAGTCTACTGTTGCTTTTTCTGGGGTTCAAGTATCTGGAAAGGACTGGATTACTGGTCATCGCACTGATCATTGTTGTTATGGATGTAGCCGCTTTTTTCTTTTTTGAAAGGATAGAGCAGTATTACGCTCAAAATCAGAGCTATGCCTTACGAGAGCAGCAGAACCAAATGCGGGAGGATTATTATCAGCAGGTTGAAGCACATCAGAAGGAAATTCGCATCATGAAGCACGATATGCAAAATCAGTTGATTGCGCTTGACGGGCTGCTGCGGACAGGCAACTTAGAAAAAGCGGAGAAGAATGTGCAGCAGTTGGTTGCCCGGCTAGCTGCGGATACCCAGTATGATTTTACGGCGCATCCTGCGATCAATGCTTTGTTGGGAGCCAAGTACAAGCAGGCGCGGGAGAACAATATTCTGTGCGACTTTGATGTGAAGCTGCCGGAGGATGTACAGATGAACGGCAGTGATTTGGTTGCTGCTTTGGGGAACATTCTGGACAACGCCATCGAAGCCTGTCAGCACTGCACCAATAAGCGGTATATCCGTTTGCGTGTGGTGTATTACAATGCATCGTTGATTGTGAACTGTGAAAACAGTACTGACGGGAAGCATGTTGATCTGCAAACGAGAAAAAAAGCCCCTGCCAACCACGGTCTTGGTCTGGAAAGCGTCCGTTCCATCGTAAATAGTTATCGCGGTGATCTGCAAAGTCAGTATACTGATCAACACTTTCAAATTGAGTTTACGTTGTTTGAATAAGAATCCAAGCGGGCGAAAAATAGTTATGACGAGAAACCACCCTGTTTAATACATTGTAGCGGGTATCACCTTGTAACGCTCTATCCTAGCAGGTAGAATTGTTCTCACAAGTTGGCTGAAGCGGCTATCTAGCATCCTCTCATGGAGGAAGCTCCGCAAATAATGTTAAACAGGAAGGAAAAACTATTCCAATGAAAGTGTTATCCGTATTCTTGCAGATTGTCGCATTCCCGGCAGCAATTTTTGTCGTATCATTTTTGCTCCATCGTTTGGTAAGTAAAAAAGGAACAGTACTTCATACGCTCACAGCCGCCATTGATTTTTCTGTGGCTGGTTATCTGATTGGCGGGCTCGCACTATTTCCACTCTACTTTCTATTTCAACCGGTCAAGATTGATGGGATCACTTATTTGCTTGGTCCGAATCTTTGGGCCTATTGGCTTGTTTCTTTTATTGTGGTAACACCGCTGGTTATCGGGTGGTGTTCGTATTTTTTCTATTTCAAAGAGGTTGCCTACAGAAACATTTATCTGAACGCTATTTTTATCGGACTGTTTCAAGTGCCATTAGGCTGGATTATGGAAATTATCATCTACGTATATTGGAGAAAGACAATCCCTACCATTTATGATTACTTTTTCGGGAAGAACTTTCCTTGGATCATGATTAACTGGGTAATTGGCGCTATCGTTCCTTTAGCGGTAGCCTATTTGCTGAAAAAGGGAAAAATAGGAAAGCATCCACGTAAAATAAGGACGTAAACAAGTGACAGGCATCATTTGAAAAATACAATCGGGCGGAGCGAATTCAATTCGCCCGCTTTTTTTGTTATCCGGCTAAACATTCAAGGTGACGAAAGTTCTGCTTTGCAAGTTGTCGTCTATTCTTCATCCCACCGCACAAAATTAAAATCCCCTGAGTATTTCCTTTGACAGGAGTTTCTCGCTGTGGTAAATTTTTAAAAACATTACGACCGTTCTAAATTTTGGGGAGGCAGAGACATGACATTCGGCAAACAATTCGCAACTAAATCTTGCTGTTGTTGTATGGTGCTAAAAAGCAGCATACCATTTTGTCGTGTCTATTAACTGCCCAACATTCGCTTATTTTTGATACTGCCCGCTTCGGGGATTTTCTGGTATCGACATAGTGGAAGCTCAAGGTGCTGATTAATAGTCAGCACCTTTTTTGTTACCCAAAAATCTGATAACTATTTGAACGGCGTAGTTGAATGAGAAGGAAATACCCATTTTTCGAAATAAATCCTTAAGTACAAGATAGGAGTACAACCATGATTATAGATTCGATTCAGGCGGCGATCGGGCATACTCCGCTGCTGCGTTTTACCCATCAGCATTTCACGGAAATTCCCGAGGGATCGGCGATCTATGCGAAGCTGGAATATTTGAATCCAGGCGGCAGTATCAAGGACCGGTTAGGCGTTTATCTGATTGATGAAGGTCTTGAACAAGGCAGGATCAAGGAGGGCACGACCATTATTGAGCCGACTGCTGGGAATACTGGGATCGGTGTCGCGCTTGCGGCATTGGGGGCGGGCTTGCCGACGATCTTTGTGGTTCCAGAAAAGTTCAGTATGGAAAAGCAGGCGTTGATGAAGGCATTGGGTGCAAAGATTGTTCACACGCCGACTGATGAAGGGATCAGCGGTGCGATCGCGGAGGCGAAAAGGCTCCATGAGGAAATCGCCGACAGCTATTTGCCGTTGCAGTTTGAAAATCCAGCCAATCCAGAGGCGTATTATCGGACATTGGCTCCTGAGCTGGTGGCGGATCTTGGAACGGAGATCACGAGTTTTGTGGCGGGGATTGGCAGCGGCGGAACCTTCAGCGGTGTGGCTCGTTATCTGCTGGAAAGAAATCCGGCGATCCGTTTGATCGGGGTGGAACCTGAAGGCTCGATCCTAAATGGCGGTGTGAGTCATGGTCATGAGATCGAAGGCATTGGTGTGGAATTTATTCCTGCTTTTCTTGAAGGATTGCCGATCAGCGGTTTTACGACGGTCAGTGATACGGCTGGTTTTGCGATGACTCGGCGGCTGGCGAAGGAGCATGGTGTTTTGATCGGCAGTTCGTCGGGTGCGGCGATGGTGGCTGCCCTTGCGGAGATTGCCAAGCTGCCTGCGGGAAGTCGGGTCGTAACGGTTTTCCCAGATGCGGGGGATCGCTACTTATCAAAGGAAATTTATTCGCGGGAGGAGTATTGAGGCATTCTCCAGCTTGCCAAGTTATGGAATTTATAGGTTGGCAAAAATAAATGCGGGCATCATCGCACGTCTTCATCTAAAAAATGAAGCTTTGCGAGCGTATTTATAAAAGCAATACAGAAGGTTACGTTCTGCGGCGGTCTTACTAACAGGAGCGGACCGTCGCGGAAAAAATAATGGAGGCGAACGAAGATGAAAATGAATGTAGAAAGCTTCAACCTCGATCACACGAAGGTGCAGGCACCGTATATTCGCGTGGCGGACAAGAAAACAGGAGCGAACGGCGATTTGATCGTGAAATACGATGTTCGGTTAAAGCAGCCGAACCAAGCCTATATGGAAATGGCGGCGTTGCACTCGCTGGAGCATTTGACGGCGGAATTGATTCGCAACCATGCGGATTACATCGTGGACTGGTCCCCGATGGGCTGCCAGACAGGCTTTTACCTGACCGTCTTAAACCATGACGACATCGAAGCAATCATGGATGTGGTGGAGCTGACAATGAAGGACGTATTACAAGCAACCGAAGTTCCCGCAAGCAATCCAGTTCAATGCGGCTGGGCGGCGAACCACACATTGGAAGGCGCGCAAGCATTAGCAGAAGAATTTTTAAACAAACGCGACGAATGGGATACGATCTTCGCGGCGGAAGAATAGATTATCAGGAGCCAACTCAAAGAAGAGTCGGCTTTTTCTTTTTCCAATAGACCTGCTGGAAATGCTGCTACACCAACAATGCTTGTAACTCTTGCTTGTCTTTTTTAGGAAGCTTTGGTACGTTGCTTGTAACTTAACTTTTCGACAAGTAAGTTTGATTTAGGGGGATGAAGTATTGCTAGGAGAAAAATTAAAGACACAACGAATGAGCTTGGGATTGACCCAACAGGAGGTCGCCGATCATTTGCATGTATCGCGACAGACGATCTCGAACTGGGAGGTGGGCAGGAACTTTCCCGACATTCCGATGATTATTTCCATCAGCGATTATTACGGCATCTCCTTAGATGAATTGTTGAAGGGGGATGAAGGACTTATGGATAAGATGAAGAAGGACGCAGAGCTGGTCAAACGGACCAAGCGGCGGAAGGTGTTTGATGGCGTGTTTGTCGGCTTATTGGTGCTGACGGTTGCATTTGCTTTTGTGGTGACTCGGATACCTAAGATTGCCGATCAAAAGCTGTGGCCGATGTTGATCGTAGGGATCGTGTTTCTCTTTTCGATGGTGCGCTTCTTTCTGATTATTCCGAAAGAAGATGCTACCAGCGGAATGCAGGCGCCGTTGATCATTCCGAAATCGTTTGGTGTCGGCTGGGCGATCAATCCGTACCATCCATTAGGAAAGGTTCTGTTGATCGGTATTTTTGTTGCACTTGAAGTGATGATTTATTTGGGTTAAATAGGAAAAGCTTTGCGACATGAAACACAATAAAAATCAATAGATAAAAACTTTCAAATGATTGATTTCGATTATTTTCTCAAAAATATACTGCTAAAAGAATAAAAATAAAGCTCCTATTAAAGAGTAATTACATTTTATGATGATTTTTAAGTTAAAATAATCTTGACAAAGTTAGTGTTTACTAGTATATATAAATAAACTAGTGAGCGCTAGTTTATATATTAGTTAACTTTCAGTGTAAATATAAAATGAAAATAATTTGTATGGAAAAGCGCGAATGAATGAAGCGACAGCGCATCATTTTAAGGAAGGTTTGATCGGCGTAAGAGGAGCTTTTTCTTATGTCTTCATTTTTAGATTGAACAAGATTTTTAAAAAAAGGGAGGAATCAGGTAATGACAAAAGTATTGCTGCTGAGTAAAAATCATACGATTGAACCTAATCTTGAGAATATTTTGCAACGAGTGAATGCCGAATTTTATTGCTCTTCAAGTTTATTTTATCAAGCGAAGGAACACATTCAGGTGATCCAATATTTTTCACTGGTGATTATTTGCGATACGATTTCCAACGTTGAACTAACCCAATACATCAAGGGAATCAAGGACTGCGGTATCCCGCTTTTCAGAATGGGAAACAAAAGTCAGATCGGCGCGACAGAATTTGCTTGGCTGGATAATGATATCGACTATTGGATCGAACCAGGCGACAGTGATTCTGAGATCATCGACAAGATCGCCCGCGCGAGCTTTTACAAGAAGCAATCCGTGCAGCCGGCTAAGGAAGAAGGTTTTTCGGGTCAGAATTATTCGAACTTTATCAACCGTCTTTCAAAAAGAGAGCTGCAGCTGCTGGTCTATCTTTATGAAGCGAATGGCGACACAGTGGCTAGAGAGATCCTCTGCCAAAAAATGTGGCAGAAGAAAATGTCTCACGCGGGCTTTTCTAATCTGTCTGCCATCGCGAAACGTCTGAAGCTGAAAATGTTAGCGGCCGGCATCGATACAGAAGGTATGGGCTCTAGCTGGGGGCAAGGCTATTTTCTTCAGGCACCATTTCTGCAATTTCTGAAGAACAATGATTTCGATAAGTATTTAACGATCATTTCTCAGACTGTTGAAACACAATGTGAAGTAACAACGCAAACCGAAAACTAAATTCAAAGGAGCGAACACATGAAAAAGTTAGGTATGAAGTTGGTTGTTTTATTGTTTTGCTGCAACATCGTTTTAGGCGGAGGAGCTTCGGCATTAAGTGCGTATGCAGCTGAGGACAACACGAGTCGAGCGAGCGAAGCGGTCGAAACGTGGATGCCTGATCCAAATCTAAGAAAAGCGGTCGCCTATTATTTGGGAGAGATCGATCCCAGTCAGATAACCAAAGAGGCGATGGCGAGTTTGAATATGCTTACCTTCGACCAATACACCTTAGATATTCCGGAAGGGACGGTCATTGATTTTACAGGACTGGAATATGCCGGTGAGCTACTGACTCTTGATACGACCTATATCGTTGCTGAAAATGTTCCAACGATCAAAGTAGCAGCAGATTCGTTTGTGTATGTGATGCCAAATGTATTAAAGCAACTGGAAAATTCAGGTAATGTTGCACAGCTGCAAATTGGCAATCGCAACGACGATGGTGTTCCGGCTAGTGAGCTTGTTGGTTTAGGAGAGTATATCCATCGTTTAAATCCTACAAACTCTTTGCGAATCCTTTCTAAAGACATGGCGGACTTTTCTTCGATCGGAATTCAGTCAGAAGCTTTAACTGAGCTTTGGTCCGCTGAATTTGTTACGCAATCAGAATTAACGCTGCCGAATTTAATGCTGGAAAAAGGTCATACTGGAGAGTTTCTCTACAAACAAGAGACACTCAAGGATTTCATGGGAAATTCGCTTCTTTCAAGCACGACACATTCATCACCACCAATGACTTGGTTTTTGAATGAGGATAAAGAACAAATCACGTATCCAATGGTTGATTACACCGAGGAAGGAATGGAGTTTGAGAGTATTCCTGATGAGGCGGCTTATGTTCGCGTTGAATTTATGAGACTTCCTACTCGTGCTGGTACGAGGGCATTAGAATATGGGGTTTATAGCTTGCGGGCTTTGATCCCGATCGTAAGATTCCAGCCTGGAGCTGATGTTACGGTGAAGTATCAGGATGAAGACGGGGAACAAGTTGCTGACGAAGAGCTCTTGACGGGAAATGTTGGA
This sequence comes from Enterococcus hulanensis, assembly GCF_005405485.1. Taxonomy (GTDB): domain Bacteria; phylum Bacillota; class Bacilli; order Lactobacillales; family Enterococcaceae; genus Enterococcus_A; species Enterococcus_A hulanensis. The sequence continues at coordinate 103,577 of NZ_BJED01000015.1, forward strand.
GACACGTATGTTTCCGAACAAAAGATTGTTGACGGCTATACCTTCAAAGAAGTCCAAGGCGAACCAACCGGACTGTTTACCGATCAGCCTAAAACAGTCACTTATATCTACACGAAGAACCCTGAACAAGCAGGAGACGTGACAGTAAAATATCAAGACACAGCAGGAGAAACGATTGCTGACGATGTGCTTTTGACAGGAAATATCGGCGACACGTATGTTTCCGAACAAAAGACGATTGACGGCTATACGTTTAAAGAAGTCCAAGGCGATCCAACTGGCCCATTCACGAATCAACCGCAAACAGTCACTTACGTGTATAAGAAAGACACTTCAGCCGAAACTGCGAAAGTCACGGTAAACTATCAGGATGAAGCTGGAAAAGCGCTCGCTGATACTATTACACTGACAGGTGAAGTAGGCGGAAAATACACCTCTGAACAAAAGGAAATTGCTGGCTACACCTTCAAAGAAGTACGGGGAAATGCAGCCGGCACCTTTACCGCGCAGCCGCAGGAAGTCACCTACGTCTATACCAAGGCAACAGTGAAGACCAAAGCTTCGACGGTGACAGCCAAATATCAAGACGAAGACGGCAAGAGCATTTCCGAGGATGTCGTATTAACTGGAAATATCGGAGCAGACTACAAGACAGAGCAAAAAACAATTGACGGCTACGACTTCAAGGAAGTAAAAGGAACCGCCGCCGGAAAATTCACGGACAAAGCACAGCAGGTAGTCTATATATATAAGAAGAAACTCGCTGCTGCTGACGATCCAACGGATACGAATGGCACGACGACCAACGTCCATTCCGTTACCAGCATCTACGGCTGGCAGGGAAAAATCCTCCCTAAAACTGGGGAAGAAACAAAGCTTTCTCACGTCATGACTTTAGCGGGAATCACGTTGATTTTCGGATTAGGAAGTTATCTATTTGTACTAAAAAGAAGAAAAAGCTAATTAAAAAGGAAGCCGCGACAAATTTGTCGGGCTTCTTTTGCTTTACTTAGGATCAACGCGGTAGAGCTGGTCGAATTGTTGGATATGGTTTTCTAAATAGGTGAGGTTCTCCTGAACCAGATCGGGGCGGATGTCACAGCGCCGAATAAGAAAGTGCATCGGTGCATAAAAGTGCATAGCGGTAGTGTAGGGGTCCGCCTTAATAAAGGTTCCTTGCTGGATCAACTCGTTAAACAGGGAAGTCAGGTAGTGCATGGGGGAATCAAAGAACAATTCGTTGTATAGATCGCCGGCGAATTTTTGGATATGCTGTTCAGAAACAAGCAGCTTTCTGATTTTGGCCGCCGTTTCATCCGTTAAATAGAAGATAAACGCATCAACAAACATTTCTGTCAGGTCCTCTGCCGATATATCTACATACAAGCCTTCCGTCTCAAGGGCCAATGGCAAAAGATAGGTATCGTTCGCCTCATTTAAAATCTCAGCCGCCTCAATCAAGATCGTATCGAAGATTTCTTGCTTGCTCTTATAGTGGTTGTAAAGCGAGCTGTCCTTGATGCCTACAGCTTGCGCGATCTCTTTTACGGATACACCGTCATAACCATGCTCAGAAAAGAGCGTTAAAGCCTCTTGCCAGATCCGTTCTTTCGTATTCTTTATAATCGTTGCCTCCTTTGACAGCTTTTCCATAAATTAATTATTACAAAAAAACTTAGTTCGCTGAATATTCAATAATCGCGTGGTATTTGATGTCGTATATACAAGATTATAAATACATTTAGTATCATATATACTAATAAAATTTTGCATTGTCAATGGTTAGCGGGTGTGAGTATAAACGATTAATTAGGTGGAGTGTAATAATTTGCGGCTGTCGTGGCGGACAAAACAAAAAAGCATGGAGTGAACGAACTCACGTCATTCCATGCTTTGGATTTATTAGCTTTCTGGATAGAGATTCGCTTCGATCTCCGCCCGCTGATCCGCTAAAAACGGCGGCAGGACAAAATTTGTGCCTAAGCTTTCTAAGGATTCATCGATCGTAAAGCCGGGAGTAAGCGTAGCGAATTCCATCCGATTCCCGCCAGGCTCACGAATATAAAGGCTCTTAAAGTACTCGCGGGAAACCATTTTTTCGATCTGCCAGCCTTGTTTCTCGGCGCGACGATAAAGCTCATCCAGCGCCGCATCATCCGCGACCGCAAAGGCGATGTGATCCACACTGCCTCGCCCCATATGCGTAGGCTCATCCGAATCAGTCGGCAAAATCTCAAGAAAGTCCGTATTATTTAACTGAATACGTCGATCAATCGTTGACCAACCCAGAAAATGTTCAAAAAATTCGCTCGTTGCCTGCGGCTCCTTCACATGAATCTGGCTAGAATTCAAGCCTAAAATCTGTTTATCCGCGGGAATCTCATTTTCGACCTGCTGCTCTGGCGCTAACGGCGGCAAATCCGTTTCTGTCAAAACAACCGCCACCTGATCCGCATCAAAGAAGTGTAATTGCCGTCCATTGATCGTATAGTCGACCTGATAACGAGCCAAGCGCTCTTGCCAATAAGCCAAACTATTTTGCGGCAGCTTCAAACCGATCGTCGCGATAAAATTCCGATTCTCATAGCGATGTCCCAAATGCGGCACGATAAAAAACGTCACGACACTGCCAGGCGAACCTTGATAATCACCATAATAGTAATGAAGCATCCGATGATTCTCCTGATTGACCGTGTTTTTAACAAATCGCAGCCCTAAAATTTCGGTATAGAAGCGCACATTTTCCTGCCAATCTTTGGTTAGTAATGAAATGTGGTGAAATGCTGCCATGAGAATCCCTCGCTTTTTACTTACTTTTGATAAGTATAAATGGAAAGACTTTTTTAGACAAGCCAAGCGACTTTGCATCGAAAAGGAATATTCTTTATAACTCTTTTTGAAGCAGGGGCTTACGTTTCTTTTAACAAGCTTATCGCTGCCTCTATTTTTTGAATGTCGATTCCTCTTAATTCTTGGTCTTCTTTTAAGGGAAGCCAGTGCTGCTTATACCCGCCAAATGATTCTGCAAATAGGGCGTGTTCACGCAGCTCTGGTTTAAAGACTTTATTGAGAATTTCCTCGACTGATTTAGGTTTTCCATTACAAATAAAAAGCGCCAACTCTTTTGTCAGCAGCACCGCCAAATTTTCTTTCAAAAAATCCCTCATTGGTTTATAGATGGTATTATTTTTCACACCAGCGCCTAAAATAATTCTGTCGTAGTCCTGTAAATTAAAGGAGTCTGTTTCTAGGTTATAGAGATCGCAAGCAGGAAGCTCCTTTTGGATAAGTTTTGCACATTCGAAGCTTGCACCGCTGTTGGTCGCATACACAATAATTGTTTTCAAGCTGAATCCTTTCTAAGCCCCGCTTTGCTATTTTCAAGAAGATTTGATAAGATAAAAAAAGTTTATCTCTTTTGAAGAGTATCTTGATAAACGAGATAAAATCAGTATAGGATGGAGAATTGATAATGTCAATAAATCAACAACCAGACGACTATCAAGAATTTACGAAAACACTTAGAAAGTTCGGTGTGAAGAACATTTTAAATCAGCAGCAAATCGCCTCTGCACTTCATATTTCCAACTATGATTTTATTACGATTCAGATATTGGAGGAGACAGGAGCAATCACAGCAGGGGAGCTTGCCAAACGCACTAGTTTATCGACCGGATCAGTCACCGCATTAATTGACCGTTTGGAAAAGGCGAACTTCGTCAAAAGAGAGCTGGACACTAAAGACCGACGGAAGGTGAATATCGTTCCGATCTATGACGAACGTAAAGATGTTCAGACACTTTATGAACCTCTGAATGAATCAATGTTAGCGCTGATCCAATCCTATGATGAAACAACCAGAGCTCAGATCATTGATTTTTTGTCAAAAGCAAGCGATGTGTTAGAAGAATCCAAGCAGCAGGTAAAAGATCTGAAGCTTTAGTCCGATCGTTAGTGTAGGGTAGCAACGTGACCTAAATAATAGATCGTATAATTCAAAGAGCTGGCTTCCCTTGTTGAACAAGAGGAAGCCAGCTCTTTCTCGCTTAAAAAAAATTCATGAGGAACTGGAAACCGTAGAATCAATTTATTGGAATATAGATATCGGTAAAGCTCCTATCCTTAAAATTTTTCGGCGGTTCAGTTACAAATAGTTCGAAAGGTACAGCATCGCGCGCCTTTTTTTCGTCTTTAAAGAGCCATTCTTGATACATGTATTGCCAAGCATCCCCGTATTCTTTTGCGGATAATTCAAAATGCCCCACTCCGAACTTGCCTGAGATACTAGACAAACAGATATTGCCGCGCTCTTCTACTACTGCATCGTTTGGGATAGTCATGGCTACACTTGTCCGCAGGTTCTTCTCATCTGTAATAAATGGATTATCATCGTAGATTGTTAGTACCTTGGTTTTATTTGGGATGATGAGATTATTTTCTGTTGCGAATTGAAAAAGTTCGTTAAACAGTTTTCGGCTTTGCTTCCTGAATTCCGCGTAGCTTCCTCTGAAACGAATATAGATGATTCTCAAGTCATCTAAGCTTTCTGTTGTAATACTTGTAGGTTCAATCATTTTTACGCCCTCCATCTTCGTTAAGAATAACTCCATTATTTCATGCTTTTATTGAAACCTCTTGTCATTTCTTGCTGTTTCCGATAGTTTGAGGGGTTGATTCCGAAATGTTTTTTGAAAGCTCTGCTGAAAGAACTGGCATCGTTATACCCATATTTCAAAGCAATTTCGGTTAGTGAGATGGAGGAAGCGACAGATAGAAAAATAGCTGCACGCTCTAACTTGAATCTTGTTACAAATTCCTTCAATGTTTCGGAAGAATATTTTTTAAAGATTCGGTGGAAATGAAACGCTGAGAAGTGAGCGTTATTAGCTAGATCGCTTAAAGATATTGGCTCTGCGAGATGTCGTTCAATGTAATCTTCGGTTTTATTGATTAACCGTATATAGCTTTGTTCTGTTGACTCTTCCACAACCTTGCTCTCCTTTAAGTGATTTCTTTATTCCATTATAGAAGACTATCCTCCTTTTTCGAAATAAAAAAAGTTGGAAAGGATCGTTCTTCTTTTGTTTAGGTAAAGAAGATCATTTTTTTAACTTATTTAACGGATAACAGATTAATGATAAGCTGGAAATTTTACTTACAAATAGTAAGATGTTATGGTGAACTCAAGAAACTAATAGAGAGACTTCACTTGAGTTATCTCATTCAAGAGGATTTACCATGACAGTGATTATTCCAACCTTTCAATTAAACGCCGCTGCCCACATCGGACGAGTAGCCTTGAAAGTAGCAGACTTAGAAAAAATGACCCATTTTTACCAAGAAGTGATTGGCTTACAAATTTTAGACCAGACCGCAGCTCAAAGTACTTTAGGCATCGGCAATACAGTTTTACTAGAATTGCATAAAGTACAGAACCCTCTGCCGGTGACACCAAAAACAGGCTTGTACCATGTGGCTTTCTTATTGCCAAGTCGTAAGGATCTGGGCAATACCCTACGCCACTATTTACAAACCAACGCCCCTTTAATCGGCGCCAGCGATCACGGCTATAGTGAAGCCTTGTATCTCAATGATCCAGAGGGCAATGGCATCGAAGTCTACCATGACAAACCACGAAGCGAGTGGGATATTCGTGAAGATGGTGAGATCGTAGGTATCACACTTGAGATGGATGCAGAAGGAGTGGTTGCTGCGGGTGACGGTACTTGGGAAGGATTTCCAGTGGGGACGACGGTCGGACACGTTCACTTAAAAGTAGCCGATCTGCACCAAACAGAAAAATTTTTCACCGAAGTCTTAGGCTTATCCTTGAAAAATAATTTTGGGCATCAAGCCAAATTTTTTGCCACGGGGGATTACCATCATCACGTCGGGTCCAACATCTGGATGGGAAAAAATATTCCGGCGATGACAGAGCAGGACTTAGGATTAGATTATTTCAGCTTTTTAGTACCAGATCAAGCCGAGCTGGATCGTTTAGAAAATCACTGGAATAACCAGATAGAATATACCAAGGATGAGAGCGGCAGTTTATGGCTCGTTGATCCAAATGGAATTAAGCTGAAGTTTGAGAAATAGAAATAAGAGGCTGAGCCATTCCTACTAAATGAATGGCTCAGCCTCTGTTAGTTACCAACACGTGATCGATCATTTTGATAATGGTCGGCCGCGTTTATTTTGTACATGGGGAACATTTTGTTTTCCCGACACTTTATTTTTAGAGTGCTGCTGCGAGCGTTCGAACGCTCTTTTTTTCTTCTCATGAAGCAAATCCTCCAGCTTCGCCTTTGACTGTGTCATGAAGATTCCTCCTTTCAGTGAAATTTGCGATTAGCAATCCGTAATAAATCTCATCTGAATCAAATCCTTTCGTTGTTCTACCTTTAGTATAAAAGAGAAATCCGTAGACGGAGGAACGCTCTTTTATATAAAAAAAGAAAGAGCCTGAAGTCGGCTCTTTCTTAACATCGTTTTTTCATTGTGCGAATGATTCGCTGGATACTCTTGATATCCAAATAATAGCTGCCAGCCAGCTCACGCGTACTTTTTCCCATCTGATATTCCTGATAGATTTGTTGGTTTCGTCGCTGAAGCATTTCTTTACTAGCAGTTTTGCTGCCCCAGGGCAAGCGGTCCTTTGGTCTCTTTGGAATATAAAGGACGGTACCATTCACATATTTTTGGATCTCTTTTACGATTTCCTCTGGTAGAAGTTCGAATGCGTTTTGATAAGCCATTTCTTATCCTCCTAATAAAATAATCTTTAGGATTCAGCAAAAGCTATTCAAGCATTCCTGCCAAGCTTTTGCTAGGCTTCTAAAATAATTACTCCCATGATAATGCTCCTTTCTGGTACTAGTTAAATTATAGCATATCAACTGTGAGCAACCGTTGCATTCTATTAGTTACGTTCAAAGACAATAACGCCACCGATGACAGTCATTCTTGGCTGAATGTTTTTGATTTCTTCGGTATCTATTTCAAAAATGTCTTCGTCTAAAACAGTAAAGTCTGCCAAGTGGCCTTTAGTAATTCGTCCTTTTTCGTTCTCTTTAAATTCCAGATAGCTTGACCCGATCGTATAAGCATCGATGGCGGTATAAATATCGACACATTCTTCTGGGTAGAAGCCTTCCTCTGGTTGACCCTGTTGATTCTTTCGTGCGACCGCCGCGTAAATATTCGGGAAGGGATTCAAGTCTTCGACAGGTGCATCCGTCCCATAACCAATCGGTGCGCCTAACTCCGCTAATGTCTTAAACGCATAAGACGTACGAGCTAACTCTTTACCCACACGATCCTCCAGAATCTGCAGATCGTAGTCTAAGAAAATTGGTTGGAAAAAGACAGAAATGTCTTTATCTGCGATTTCCTGTAATAATGGTCGATCCGTGATTTGGCAATGGATCAAAGCATGGCGCAATTTATTTTTTCCATCAATAAAGCCTTCTTGATAAGCAGCCACTGTTTCAGCGATCGCTTCATCACCGATGACATGAGTCACGACCTGCAATCCACGCTGGCTTGCGGCTTTCACTAATTCAACCTGCAAATCATACTCCAATGCGCAAACGCCATGATTGTCCGGCTCATCCAGATAACCATCCCGCATCATAGCCGTCTTTGCACCCAAACTACCGTCTTTAAACATTTTAATCGGACCTAATTTCAAATATTCCTCTTGATAGATCGGCTGCAGTGATTCTACATTGATAATCTGGTCCATTTCCTCTGGCGAATAGGCACAGATTTGATGACGATAACGAACCTTCGTCAAATCCTTTTCATAGATGGCGCGAATCGAATCAAAATCACCATACGTATTCGGCGCAGCGATGTCATTTGATTGCACACTCGTTAGACCGACGCTAGCCGCATAGTTCAATGCCTTGGTCATAAACTGAATCTTTTCCTCAGATGTGTAGCTCGGAATGATTTCTTCGATCCATTGAACGGCATTCTCCGTTAGCACTCCATTTGGATTTCCATCCTCATCACATTCGATCGTTCCGCCGCGAGGAGGGGGCGTGTCTTTTGTGATATTTTTCATCGCCAGCGCTTTAGAATTGACCGCGCAAATATGGCCGCATACTCGCTCCAAAATAACTGGAATCTCCGTAGAAATCTGATCGACATCATGGACATTCAGCACTCTTTTTTCTCCAGAGGTAAACAAGTCCTGATTCCAGCCCATCGTTCGGACACCATTTTTAGTCAACTCAGGATTTTTTGCGATGAACTCTTTTGTTAATTCGATGATTTCTTCGATTGAACGGCAGCTGGATAAATCCACCTGTAAATACGCAGCACCGACACAAGAAATATGGCAGTGGGAATCATTCAAACCTGGAATGATCGTTTTTCCAGTCAGGTCGATAACCTCATCATAGCCTAACTCCTGCAGATCGGCTTTTTTGCCAACGGCACGAATGCGATCGTCTTCAACCAACACTGCCTCTGCGAACTCATCTCTAGCAACATAAAATTTTCCGCCGGTAAATAATTTTTTCATCCGTTATGCCTTCTTTCTTTTAAGTTGTCGATCAAAATACCAATACACCAAGATTCCAAGCACCTGCACACCCATACCTAGAATCGCATTTTGACTATCTTCGGTAAATGTATTGATCAGCAGTCCGATAAATAAAACCGCAGTGATCAAGACAGTCCAAGGATATCCAGCTACGCGATACGGCCGATGCAATTCAGGATAACGTCTGCGCATTACCCAGACAGCAATAATCGTCAAGAGATTATACAGCATCGCGGTAAACACAACTAAGGAAGTTAATTGATCCAAGTTGCGTGAAAAGACCAAGGCAATCGAAAGAAGCATTTGGACCAAGATAGATGCGGTTGGTACTTTATATTTCGGATGCAGTTTAGCGAAGGATTTAAAGAAATGCCCTTCAACGGCCATCGCATAATACATCCGCGGCTGCGCAATAATCAGACCATTGATCCCGCCAAACATTGCTAGGATCATACCCAAAGATACGATGATCCCGCCCCAGTTGCCCAGCACACTTCTAGCCGCTTCAGTACCTAGATAAAGGTTCCCGTTCTCAATGTTCGTCGCGATCGCATCATAAGGAAGCACCTTATAAATTGCAAAATTAAACAAAGTATACAAAATCGTGATCCCGCCGATCCCAACGATTAGGGCTTTAGGCAAGTTTTTCTTAGGATTTTTCATTTCCTCTGTCATAGAATTCAGGTTTGTCCAGCCTTCATACGCCCACAAACTGGCGACAGTAGCGAAGGCGATCATAGGAATAATATCGAAAAACGACGCATCAGGATTCGTCTTCGGTATCAACGACAGATCCGGCTGCTCCGTTCCTAAAAATAATGCGGCAAATAAAATGATCAAAATCGGAATCAGCTTCGCGACCATAGAAACATTTTGTAAAAAGGCGCCCTGTTTGATCCCGAATAAATTATAGACCGTTAATAAAATAATCAAGAATGTCGCGATTATTTTCACTTCCATATCAGAGATAGTCCAAAAGCTTCTCATAGCAGTAGGTAAGGCGATCGCCATCGCAGCGATCGAACCAGGACCGCCGATCAGCCAATCCGTAAAGCCCCGCAAAAAGCCGACTGCCGGATGAAACGCTTCGGTCAAATAAACCGTCGAACCGCCAGCCCGCGGCATACTAACACCTAACTCCGCATAGCATAATCCCGCCAATAAAGTGACTACCCCACCGACGATCCAAGCCAGCAAAGCCAAACCAAGACTCATGCCAGTCCGTTCTAAAACATAAGACCCTAAATAAAAAATCCCAGAACCAATCATGATTCCGCCGATAATACTGACCCCGCCAAAGACGCCTAATTCCCGATTAAACTCCGTCTCTGTCGTACTCAATTCCTGCAAATGTTTCTCTTGCTCCATTCATTAACTCCCCCTTAAGTAAATGTCCAAATATTCTGAAAAAAACAATTTCAAATTAAGCAGACCAAAAGCTCAGCCTGCTCAACTTAAATGTTTTAATTCCCTGAGTAATACAACTCTTTTTTAGATCCTAAAAACGACACCAACGTCTTGATGAAAATAGGTAATAGGATACTTTATTAAATTAACGAAAAAATAACTACGAACGTTACTAAAAAATATTTCGTTTCGCTAAACAAGATGTTTTTCAGTAAGTCCTTTTTAATTCGTTGAAAGTAATGAAAGCGATTATATAGATTAATAATTCCATTCTATCAGAAAAAAACGTTTTGAGAAGGTTGGATTTAAGAAGAGGGATTTTCAAATAGTAACAAGAAGTTCAGAGATGGAAGAGGAGAGTATGGCAATCAGATTTCTGATTGGGAAATGCTGGATGATAGCATTATTGAACATGCTATAATGAAGAAAAATTTTGGAGGGCTATATTCATGGTGACACCTTATATAATTTTTTACAGACAATGCGAAGAAGCGATGGATTATTATGAAAAGATTTTTTCTGGCAAAAACAAAGAAATTCTTAGATACAATGACTACATCCCTGACGGAGTCACCGAAGACGTAAGCAATTATGTCCTTCATGGAAAAATGGAGCTATTCGATACCGAATTTACCTTCGCAGATGAATTTTCTAAGCCCGTTGTTTCTGGAAACAACATCCATTTAACTATACATCCTAGTGATTTAGCTGAAGGCACAAAAATGTATAACGAGCTAAAAGAAAAAGGCGAAGTATTCCTTCCGCCTACAGAAACTTTCTACAGTCCGCTGCACACTGTCGTTCAAGATAAGTTTGGAATTGTGTGGAATATCATAGTCGTTTAAGCTGTTTCCACAAATCTGGTTAGCTAGGTTACGGATCTGATAAAAGTTTATACTTTTTAATGATGAAAAAAATCCTTTGCCGTTTTATCGACAAAGGATTTTTTGTAGGGAAGCATAGCAGCTTTAATGGAAACCAATTTTTGAGTAGTTGAAGAACGTTGATTTACTGGTATTCCCCATCCATATTATGTTCGCTTTTTATTCCCTCTAGGTGTAAGTTAACTGCCAGGAAACATTGGTTTAATAGTATTCCTGAGAGGTAACATACATCTTATCAGGGGTTTGGTAGTGTAATATTTTTACTGCCTGATTCCTTTAAAAATCGACTTTTGACTCTTTTGAAAAAGCGAAAATGATGTTGCTAGTCATTTGATCGGTAATATCTTTACGATTTTTAATACGGCATCAATAGTTTTTTTCGGAATATATATATACGCGGTATGCTGTATATGAAATCATATAGGAGGGATCAGAAATGTTTAGATTACTACAACCAAATAAATAAAAGCCGGAAAGCGATTAAAGCAGATCAAAGATGAAATTAATATCTCTTTCACGGAGTTTGGCGGCCGACCTAGATTGAAGAAGCCGACGATTAGTTCTTATTTTCAAGGATATAATTTAGCAACGATTGATGTGATTGAAAAGGTGGCTAAGATCAGCGGAAGGTCTGTTGGCTGGTTTTATTTTGGAGAGATAGAAGAATATATCGCGGATTATCTGACTTTAACAGAACAAGGTGAGCTAGTGAAGGAATAGCCGGATATGGTGAGGAAGATCAAAGAAGAATTTTTGACTTATGATTTTAAAAATCTGGTTTGGGAAAATGAAGTAGGCTATTCGATGGAAGAATTCATGGATGATTATTTTGCGGATATTCTGCCAGAGATAATGACTCTCTATGTATCTGACATAGTAGATGAACAAGTCGCGAGTTCGGAGAAATTGAGGGGGAGTGACCGATAAAGAAAAGGAAGAAGTCACGGTCATAATCGCTTCGGATATAAACGACTTTATTGATATGAGTGGTGAAATAAAGTTCGGTGAAAAAGAAAAAATCGTCAAGATGGTTGATGCGGGCATCGACAACATTGAAAAAAAAGGGACGGTTGAATTCACAGAAGCATATTAAATTGGGAAATTGATCAATGTTCTTGATGATGATAAAGCAACGGAGCAGATGATCTCCGATTTATCACAAGATATGACGGATAAACCATTTTCTATTTTTTTGGTGGAGAAGAATTAGTGGAGATATTTCAAGCTATGCGACCAGCGTTGATGAAGTTATATGCGGAGAAGACACCAGATGAAGTTCATGAGTGGTTTAAGAAATAAAAAACATCTATCCGTATTTGATAGATGTTTTAACATGAAGGACTATAATACGCTCGCTTATTTATAAATAGAAAAGAATATTCTACTTATATTGTTGCTTGCTGTGTTTAAATTAAGACGATTCTTTATTATTTTGAATTGATTTTGAGTTAATCTCGTGTAATCATATCGTTTACTAAGAAGCTCTAAAGGAGTTTTCTTATAAGAAATAAGACTAAGTAATGTTGAACATTGGTAGGAAGACAATTTACAAGAGAAAATCAGACCTTTTACTATATTGAGTAGCTCTAACATTTTGGTATCATCATTAATAAATCTATAAGTAAAGCCCAAACCGAATTGCATCTTTCGCTCATATTTATCTATCGATGTAACTCCGTAAATTCTGTTCATTATTTTATAGTACAGTATCCAAAATTGTTTTTTTGATCTAGAGCTTCTTTTATAATTATAAAAATCTCGTTTGATGTTATTAGCTATTTTTTTGAATTTACTTTCAGAGATGCTAATTGATAATTTATTTTTATCAGAGGTGAAATGATATCCAAGGTAATCAAAATTTATTTTTTTATTATTCTCGAAAACTGAAAATTCAGTTTTTGTTTCGTTTAATAATAAAGAATGAGTCTTGAATACTTCTCTTAGAATGTTCAAATCGTTATTAAAATCTATTCTACTATTATTATAATTGATTATTATTATGTCATCTACATATCTAAAATAGAAAATGGGGTTAAAAGCTGTACGTATGTCTTGATCAAAGTTTTCTAGGTAAACTTCAGAGAGAGCATTTGAAAATGGTAAGCCCAAAGGAATTCCAGAAACAGCACTTGAGAAAAACATTGGTTTTAGGATATCTACCGTGGAGAGAGACAACATATTCCCTTGCGATACTTTTTTATATAAAGAATGCTTGTTAATGGAAGGGAAAAAATTCTTAATGTCCGAACGGATGATTCTTAGGTCTATTTTCGGAAGGAAATAGCTTTCATGATCTCCATGAGTCAATGTTTCAATAAGCTGTTTTATGATTTGCTCTCTACTAGCTAATCTAATTCCATATTTTTTTTCTATTTCTATTTTAATATCAAAAAATATTTTTTTTTCATTTTTTGTGGGATTATAAAAAATTCGTTGCCCAGTATTGATCTTATTCAATTTAGGAATAGATTTCAATTGAAAAACTCCTTTTTTTACTAGACTCCTTCTCCTCACTCAAGTAAAAGAGTGAGGAGTAAATGCTCGATTAAAGCATTTGGCTACAAATTAATTGAGTAACCATCATGTGTGTATTCCGCCCTGCAATTTAAGAAGCCAATCTATTAACTACTTATCAAGGTTGGAATTGTAGTTCTCATTGAGACCTACAAGGAGGCTAGTGTATAATATGAAACATATTACATTAGAATTTTATTATAAAATCGTCCATGTTTCAACTAAAGTATTAAAGGAGAACATCATGAAAAAAAATTTGTTTTTGAGAACGGATGTCTTACCAGAAGAAATTCCAATTCTTTTTTCTAATAAAGCAGTATATATGAATTTTACTAAACAAAGAATGAAACTTCATAGGGACAGTAGTAAATTGTTGGAATCTGTAACTGTGCCTCTTTTTTTTCATATACCTAAGTCTTCGAATGAAAAAAGGAAAATAGGACTTCTACACCCAATTGCACAAATTCAAACATTCGATTATATGCTCAGATATGAACAATTGATTTTATCTTTTTGTGAAAATTCGACTTATAGTGTTAGATCGCCAATGAAGAGAAATCGTCCTAAAATTAAGGATATTGAACTTAGAAAAAAAGAGATAGCTAAGATCGAAGAAGAATATAGTTTTAATGAAAAATTATCTGTAACAAGTGAAGAAGATCAAATTCTATTTTACAATTTCTTTTCTTATAGAAAATATAAGAAGATTACTGATTTATATAACTCACCTAGATTTAATAGAGATAAATATAAATATAATTTTTTTTTAAAACTAGATATACAAAGATGTTTTCCTAGTATTTATACACATTCTTTAGCATGGGCAATATTTGGAGATAAGTCTTTAGCCAAATATTATAGAGGTGTTGATAATTCTTTTCCAAATGCAAGTGATAAAATTTCTCAAAAAATTAACTTTAATGAAACTCATGGTTTGGTTGTAGGACCAGAATTTTCTCGTGTAATAGCTGAATTACTTTTTACTCGAATTGATATTGATTTAGAGATTTTCGCAAAAAAAAGTGGTTTACAAAATAAAAGGGAATATTCATTATATCGATTTATTGACGACTATTTTATCTTTGCAACGAAAAAGGAGCACATCGAGTTACTACAGTCGTTCCTACGTAGTGAATTAGAAAAGTATAATTTGACTTTAAATATCGGAAAAACTGAATTGCAAGAAAAACCTTTTGAGATATACGATGCTTCGATAATTGGTTTGAAGAGAGTGATTAAGGAATTTGAATTTGATAAGTTACTATCTGCAGTGAAAAAAAATATTGCATTTGAAGACTATAAAGGTGAAAAAAATCAGTGGAATGATCTGTTTTTTAAGATAGAAAATTTGATTGCAATGTACCCGAATTCTAAAAGTAGAACAATTAATTACTTTCTGAAAACTATTCGAGGAGCAATATTTTATGATGGAGAATATAAACATCGACATGTGATTTCTAATATTTTGGAAATTATAACTAATATTTTCACTTTAGATATAAACCACAAAAGCACTAACTATCTAATTGCAATATTTGCTAAACTGCTGGGTCAAATTAAGGACTTGAATCGGGAATATGAAATAAGACGAAAAGAACTCTCTTCAACAAAAAGCAATAATGAAGAGATTGGGAAAAAAATAAAAGAGATAGACAAAGAACTTGAGTCTTTAAAATATTTACAAGAAAAAATGTTTCAACACTTATTTCTGGTTTTAAAAAACAATATTGGAAAGATTGAGGATATGTATGACATTTTCATACTTATGAAACTCCTAAATAAAAAATTGTCATCTAGTTTTTTATGTAAAGTGTTATCAGAAAAAAGGGACTCATATTTTGTTTGTTGTAGCATTGCTTATTATATTTTGGAAGATGATTTGTCAAGGTTAGATACTAGATATATAACTGTAATAAACAAATTAAAATCAATTATAGACGAGAAAATATATGATTATTTAGAAAAGGGCGCAAAATATCCAATCCTTGAAGGTGAATATTTTTATTTTTTAAATGATTTTTCAAAATATCCAGGATTTCGAAATAACCTGCGAAAAAAATATGACAAGCTTTTAAAGAAAGAATACAAAAGAACTATTTTAGATGCTAAAGGAAATATAATAGGTGATGAACTTGATATTTGGAAATCTATTACTAGATACTCATATTATGATTGGAATACAACGACTGAAACATTTGTCAGGAAAATCGCTAAGAAAAGCTCTAATATGGCTAGAATAGATAACTCAAGTGATTATTAATCCTTTTAATTTAAATGAAACCAACCCTGCCAGAAAATTTCTTGGCAGGGTTTTTGGCAGGAAACTATTTGATTTTTAGTGTTTTTAATCCGTTCTACATTCCAAGAAACGCTGTAAAATAGGCTTTCTCACTTCAATTTATAGTGGCTCTTTATTCCCACTCTACTGTAGCTGGCGGCTTGCTCGTAATATCATACACGATCCGGTTCACATGAGCGACTTCATTCACGATCCGAACAGAGATTTTTTGCAGGACATCCCAAGGAATTCGAGCAAAGTCTGCGGTCATACCATCGATCGAAGTTACTGCACGGATACCGACTGTGTAATCATACGTACGACCGTCTCCCATAACTCCGACTGAACGGATGCCGGGAAGGACAGTGAAGTATTGCCAGATATCGCGGTCAAGACCAGCGTTAGCGATTTCTTCACGTAAGATCGCGTCTGATTCGCGGACGATTTCTAGTTTTTCTTCTGTTAATTCACCAAGGACACGGATACCTAGACCTGGTCCTGGGAATGGTTGGCGCCAAACGATTGAGTCAGGCATACCAAGCTGTGTTCCTAATTCGCGGACTTCGTCTTTGAATAGGGTATTTAGCGGTTCGATCAGTTCGAACTGCATATCTTCTGGTAAGCCGCCAACGTTATGGTGTGATTTGATTGTTTGAGCGGTTTCTGTACCAGATTCGATCACATCGGTATAAAGCGTTCCTTGAGCTAGGAAGGAAATGCCTTCTTCACCAGCAAGCTTCGTTGCTTCGTCGTCGAATACATAGACGAATTCATTACCGATGATTTTACGCTTTTGTTCTGGATCAGAAACGCCGGTTAATTTGTTTAAGAAGCGATCTTTGGCATCGACCTTGATGATGTTCAGGCCGAATTTTCCGCCTAGTGCTTCCATTACTTGTTCGCCTTCATCTTTACGTAATAGACCGTGGTCTACGAAAATCGAGGTTAATTGATCGCCGATCGCTTTTTGTAAAAGCACACCAACGACACTTGAGTCCACGCCGCCTGATAGGCCAAGCAGGACTTTTTTATCGCCGACTTGTTCGCGGATTTTTGCGACTTGCATATCAATGAAGTTATCCATGCTCCAGTCGCCTTTACATTGACACACATCTAGGGCAAAGTGACGTAATAAGTCGTTGCCGTATTCTGAATGGCGTACTTCTGCGTGGAATTGGATTCCGTAGAAGTTGCGGTTGGTGTCTTGGATCGCTGCAATCGGGCAGTCTTTGCTGGTGCCGACTTTTTCAAAGCCTTCCGGAACTTGTGTCACCAAGTCGCCGTGGCTCATCCAAACAGTTTGTTCTTTTGGTGTTCCGACAAATAGGACAGCATCGTCAGAAATAACTTCCAAGGTTGCTTGACCGTATTCACGATTTTTAGCGGGTTCGACTTTTCCGCCTAAGTTATATGTGATCAACTGCATGCCGTAGCAGATACCTAAGACTGGAATTCCTAATTCAAAGATTTTTGGATCGATGGAGAAGGCTCCTTCGTCATAGACACTGTTTGGACCACCTGATAAGATGATCCCTTTTGGATTCATGGCTTTGACTTCTTCAGCAGTGATGCGGTGGCTCATAAGTTCTGAGAAGACACCGAATTCACGGATACGACGAGTGATTAATTGGTTATACTGACTACCATAATCAAGTACAATGATCTTTTCTACGTTTGTCATTTCGGTAGAAACGTTTGTCACAATTATTACCCCTTTTCAAGTTTTATTATAAAAGAAAGCAAGCTTTCTTTATAAGCTAGTATTTACGCAAATAAATTTCATCAATGATATGATGCTTTGCCTTGTGCAAGATAATATCAGCTCGACCTCGTGTTGGCAAGATATACTCTTCCAAATTCTTCAAGTTGACATTTTTCCAGACATCTTGGGCCATCGAAAGGGCGGCTTTGCGATCCCCGATAGCATATTCATAATAGTAGTTGTCCGGATCTTTAAAAGCGGTATCCAGCAAGGATTCGAAACGCTCCAAATACCATCTTTCCACCATCTTCGGATCAGCATCCACATAAATCGACAGATCAAAAAAGTCGCTGACATAGATTTGCTGGTTGGCCGGCAGCTGCAAAGTATTGATTCCTTCCACAATCAAAATATCCGGAGAATCGATCATTTCATATTCGCCGTCCACGATATCATAGACATCATGAGAATATTTTGGGATCGGAATATTTTCTTTGCCGGATTTCACTTCATTTAAGACATCGATCAATTTCTCCATGTCATAGCTTTCAGGAAATCCTTTGCGATCCATGATTCCGCGTTCTTCTAAAACAGCGTTCGGATACAAGAAACCATCTGTGGTGATCAGCTGGACCGTTTGATGTTTGAATAAGCGGTCCAATAAGGTTTGTAATAAACGAGCGGTGGTACTTTTTCCGACAGCCACACTTCCGGCGATCCCGATAATAAAAGGCGGCATCTTTACATAGCGATGCAGGAACAACCCTTTACTTAAAGTTAGCGACTCAAAATCTTTCATATAAAGATGGATCAAATGACACAAAGGTACATAAACATCGGCCACATCCTTCATTGAGATTTGGTCGTTCAAACTTTTGATATTATCAAGCTCTGCTTGCGTCAACGGTGTGTTTCCCGGTGTGTAGAAATCTTGCCACTGGTCACGGGCGATCCGGAAATAGTTCCCTCTTTCGTTCATAATAACCTCCTTCTAATGAATTCATTTTTCAAAAGGCGAAAAATGAGTTTGATCTTCATTCTGCTAGGTATCTCAGTTCGACTTGGTCAAAGCAATTACGAAGAGAGATGTTGTCATCCATTGATAACTGCGCTTATTCTACCATAAAAATAGTGTTAGAAAGTTGCCCATTCCCAAGAAAATCCGAATAATTTTCTGTTGAGAAACGCTATCTCCCATTTTAGCCGAAAAAAACATAAAAAAGCTATTGTAATGGTAGGAGTTTCATTGTTTTTTTAGTTGCGGGCACGAAAATTCGTGAGATGTTAAGAATCGACGTTAAAAAGTGTATTATAGAAGCAACTATTTCAATAAGGCAGGTGCCAAAATGAAAAACCTTGAAGAAATGACGCTGGAGGAACTGTGGGAATTGTTTCCTATTATATTGAAGGAACATCGTGCTGATTATGCTGATTGGTTTGAAGAAGAGCAGCAGAATTTAACGAAGCTTTTGGCCGAGTTCGAAATTCAGCGAATCAATCACATCGGCAGTACGTCGGTTGAAGGATTAATCGCTAAGCCGATCGTGGACATTTTACTGGAATTGCCGGAGGGCTATGATCTTGAAAAAGTTACGGCACTGCTGCAAAAGGCTGGTTGGATCTTAATGATTAAAGACAAGGAAAAACAAACCTTGGATTTGAACAAGGGCTACACACTTACTGGCTTTGCGGAAAAAGTCTATCATTTGCATGTGCGAGCGTTGGGTGATTGGGATGAACTTTATTTTAGAGATTATTTGCAAAAATATCCGGAAGCTGCTCGGCAATATGAAGAGCTGAAATTGTTGTTGAAGGAAAAATATGAACATAATCGCGATGCGTACACTGATGCAAAAGCTGAATTTGTACAGAAATATAGTCAAAAGGCGCGGGAAGAATTCGGGACGCGCTACATGGCTAAATAAATCCGGCCATTCGTGCTATGATAAGAAAGAAGTTTAGTAAGAGGAGATGGTATATATGAAAAAGATCGTTTTATTTGGCGACAGCTTGTTGGCTGGCGTGATGAATGGCGAGCCGAGCGATATTTTAGATAAATATATCCTTGATGAGCTGGCAGGAATGGGATTTCCAGGGTATCACTTAGTCAAGTTGGGCAATCGGGGAGAGTCTTCTTCTGATGGATTGGCTCGGATCAATGAGGCAGTAGAGGCAGAAGGCGATTTTTTGGTAATCTCTTTTGGAACCAACGATTCGCTGAAGCAGAAAAATACTGTTGAGGAATTTGGTGAAAATATCAAAGAGATCATCGAATCCTTCGATGCGTCAAAAGTGATTTTACTGACGACTGGGTATATTGATACGGATACTTTACCGATTGGTGACAATGATCGCCAACGACGATATGCTGAAAAAGCGAAACAAGTTGCAGAAGAGGTTGGTGTCAACGTGCTTGATCTTCATCATCACATGACCGTTTATCCAAGACCAAATGAGTTTGTGCAAAAATTCGATGGTATTCATCCTTCCACAGAAGGCTACCATTTCTTAGGCGCGTTAATTGCACGAGACATCAAAGAAAAATTATTAGCAGAAGGGTAAGTTTATGGCAAATCATTATTATTCCGAAAATCCCGAAACAGCTCACGACCTGCATCAATGGTCGTTTGAGTTAGCGGGGAAAAATTTTCAATTCGTTACCGATAGCGGAGTGTTCTCCCGCGATACTGTCGATTATGGTTCTCGAGTTTTGATCGATCATTTTGAAGCAGCGGATTTACCTGAAGGAACATTGTTAGATGTAGGTTGCGGCTATGGTCCTATCGGTATGGCGTTAGCTTATCAGACACAGCGTCCAGTTGAAATGATCGACGTGAACAATCGGGCGGTCGAGTTGGCGCAAAATAATGCCAAGCGCAATGGGATCGAAGCAGATATCCATCAATCCAACATTTATGAAACCTTGCATCAAAAAGAGTACGCGGCGATTATCAGTAATCCGCCGATTCGCGCTGGAAAAAAAGTCGTTCATCAAATTTTAAGTGATGCAGAACCTTTATTAAAAGTTGGCGGCACGCTGACGATCGTGATCCAAAAGAAACAAGGTGCCCCCAGTGCGAAGAGCAAGATGGAAGAGGTCTTCGGCAACGCGGAGATCGTGACAAAAGACAAAGGCTACTATATTATTCGCAGTGTGAAGGAATAATAAAATCCTGTTAGTTCAGATTTTGGGCTAGCAGGATTTTTTCATAAAAGGAAAAGGCTTGCAAGTGGAGTGAAAGAAACGCTATAATCACATTGACTCATGTTTTTCACAAATGTGATAAAAGGGGAGCGAGTGTATGCAAAAAGAAGAAGATAAATTATTGGTTCGCATTGCCGAAATGTATTATCAAGAAGATAAAAATCAAAGCCAGATTTCAAAGGAATTGAATATCCACCGCAGTACGATCAGCCGCTTGTTGAAGCGTTCGCGAAATGAAGGAATCGTGAATATCTCCATCAACTATGATAAGGCGGGAACTTACAGCATCGAAAAAGAGCTGCAGGAAAAATTCGATCTGGAAAAGGCTATCATCGTTCAAGCCGGCGCGGATCTAAGCCGTACCCAAAAGGATAAATTATTAGCACAAGGAGTCGGTGAATATCTTACGGAGATCATCAAGGATGATATGATCTTTGGTTTTTCATGGGGAGAAACGATGTCCGCGATACCTGAGGGGCTGACAAATTATGATGTGGAAAATATTTTGTGTGTACCGATGATTGGCGGACCTTCTGGCCGATTGATCAGTGACTATCACGTTAACACCATCGCGTATGAAGCATCGAAGAAACTGAACGGCCGAGCATTATTAATTGATTCGCCGGCATTTCCTGAAACGGTCGCATTGAAGAAGGCATTGATGGAAAATGAGTTCAATCAGGAATTGATCGATTATTGGCGGAAGATCGATATCGCCATTTTAGGGATCGGTTCGCCAACATTGAAGGCAAGCGAGAGCTGGAAGCAGTTCTATGGCGAGGATGTTCTGGCTTATTTAGAAGGAAAAAAAGTTGTTGGTGATGTGGTGTCGCGCTTTTATAATATTGAGGGCGAACACATTGATAATACTTTAGATGATCGCATGATCGGGATCGATATCTCTGATTTGAAGCGGACACCGTACCGGATCGGTGTGGCCGAAGCTGTCGATAAAGCAGATGCGATCGCCAGTGCACTAAAAGGCCGTTACATCAATGTCTTAGTTACGACAGAAGAAACGGCACGAGAAGTGTTGAAAAGATAAGCGATGCAAAACGAACTTCACGAAGCAATTTTTCAGCGATCGGCTGATGAAGCTCGTGAAGTTTTTTATACTTACGGAGGAAAAGCTATGCAAGTTATTCGTTTGCTTCAAACCATTTTAATTTTACTAAGCCGCAAGCAGGTGACCGCAAAAGAATTGGCGGAGCGATTTCAAGTTTCTGTCCGTACGATTTATCGCGATGTGGATGCCTTGAGTCTGGCGGGCGTGCCTGTTTATGCGAATAAAGGACGGAATGGCGGTATTTTTCTAGATGAATCCTACCATGTCAGTAATGCTTTGATTGAAAAAGAGGAGCAGGATGATCTATTCTTAGCGCTGCATTTATTACAGTCTGTTGGTTTAGCCGATACAGAAGAGCTGTTGGAAAAAATGGGGACGGTTTATGATTGGAGCGAATGGTTGGAAGTCGATCTGAGTCAGACGGAGATCACCAGCCAGACCTTTGAGCAGATTAAAGAGGCGCTGTTCAATCATTGTGAGATAACTTGTATCTATCATACTGAATATGGTCAGACTCGTCTGTTGTCATTAGCACCAAAACGGGTAGTGTATAAGTATCAGACCTGGTATCTGCTTGCTTGGGAATTGGAAAAAGAAGAATGGCGATTATTCTCCCTCAAACAAATCAGAGAGGTTGCTTTAAAAGAGCCGATCAACTATTCATTTCCTGAAGAGGTACTGATTTTTCCGCAATTGACCGTTCGTTTACGTTTTAGTAAGCGGATCGCCTATAAAAAATATGCGGAGTTTGCGGATTTTGATTGGAAAGACAATGCGGATAGTAGTTTCGATGCGTCATTGACCTTTGCGGAATTCGATGATTTGTATCGTTTCCTGATTCCATTGGGAAAAAATGTTGAAATCCTTGAACCTAGCTGGATTCGCGAAAAAGTACTGAATTATGTCGGTTCTTTTTACGAGAATCATTTTTAATATGACATGTTCTGGCAACTTGTTCCGTTAGACTAAAGAAAAAGGAGGAGTTAACTATGCAATTCGAACCAATCGTTAAACCAGATCAATGGATTCTTTCACAAAGCTTTACTGTAAAAGTGGAGGAAATACCGCAAGTAATTGGACCAACCTTCATGAAACTAGGAGGTTTTATCCAAGAACAAAACATAAAAATTTTGAGCACGCCCTTTGTTTCCTTCAAAAATATGGATGAGCATGGCGGCTTAGATGAATCCGCAATTGAAATGGAGGTCGGTTTTCCAGTAGCAGAAGAAGTGGAAAATGCGAAGAAGATCGATAGCGACAGCTATTTTCTCCCATCCTATAAGGCAATGTCTGGACTGTATGTCGGTAAATATGAAGATATGACAGAGCCTTATTTTGCAATGATGGCTGAGATCAAAAAAATCGGCGGGAAGTTCAGCGGAATTTCTTATGAGTATTATCTCAGCGATGAAGAAATTCCCGAGGAGCAGCAAGAAACGATCATGGAGTTAGTGTACGAATAAGCAGCAGATAGTAAAAGCCGCGACTTGGGTCGCGGCTTTTATTTATGGGCCTAGATGCCCAGTTTCGGACGTATTTTGTCCGAAACAAATAAACTACCCGCTATGCGGGTAAGAGACA
>NZ_BJED01000016.1 GCF_005405485.1 Enterococcus hulanensis
AGCAACGAAACCATCTGATCCGACGAAAGCGGGTTATGACTTTACTGGTTGGTATAAGGATAAAGCTTGTAAAGAAGCATTCGACTTCGATAAAGAAGTGATTACAGAAGCGACAACGATCTATGCCGGTTGGGAAGCAAAAGCGAAAGAGAAATTTGATGTAACGTTTGAAACAGATGGCGGTTCATCAGTTTCAAAACAAACTGTAGAAGATGGAAATAAAGCAAGTAAACCATCCGATCCAACGAAGGCCGGTTACGACTTTACTGGTTGGTACAAGGATGCAGGCTGTACGGAAGCATTCGATTTTGACACCGAAGCGATCACGGAAGCGACAACAATCTACGCTGGTTGGAAAGCTAAGGCGAAAGAGAAATTCGATGTGACATTCGAAACGGATGGCGGCTCATCAGTTGCGAAACAAACTGTAGAAGATGGAGCGAAAGCAAGTAAACCATCTAATCCGACAAAAGCGGGCTACGATTTCACTGGCTGGTATAAAGATAAAGATTGTAAGGAAGCATTCGACTTCGATAAAGAAGTGATTACGGAAGCGACGACAATCTACGCAGGCTGGAAAGCAAAAGCGAAAGAGAAATTCGATGTAACGTTCGAAACGGACGGCGGTTCAGCTGTTGCGAAACAAACAGTAGAAGATGGAAATAAAGCCACAAAACCATCTGATCCAACAAAAGCGGGTTACGATTTCACCGGCTGGTATAAGGATAAAGATTGTAAAGAAGTATTCGACTTTGATAAAGAAGTGATTACGAAAGCGACAACAATCTACGCAGGTTGGAAAGCTAAGGCGAAAGAGAAATTCGATGTGACATTCGAAACGGATGGCGGCTCATCAGTTGCGAAACAAACAGTAGAAGATGGAAGTAAAGCAAGTAAACCATCCGATCCAACGAAAGCAGGTTATGACTTTACCGGTTGGTATAAGGATGCAGGCTGCACGGAAGCATTCGATTTTGACACTGAAGTCATCACGGAAGCGACGACAATCTACGCAGGTTGGAAAGCGAAGGCGAAAGAGAAATTTGATGTAACGTTTGAAACCGATGGTGGTTCAGCTGTTGCGAAACAAACAGTAGAAGATGGAAGTAAAGCCAATAAACCATCCGATCCAACGAAAGCGGGCTACGACTTTACCGGTTGGTATAAGGATAAAGATTGTAAAGAAGTATTCAACTTTGACACTGAGGTCATTACGGAAGCGACGACAATCTATGCTGGTTGGAAAGCAAAAGCGAAAGAGAAATTTGATGTAACGTTTGAAACCGATGGTGGTTCAGCTGTTGCGAAACAAACAGTAGAAGATGGAAGTAAAGCAAGTAAACCTTCTGATCCAACAAAAGCGGGTTACGACTTTACCGGTTGGTATAAGGATAAAGCTTGTAAAGAAGCATTCGACTTTGACACTGAAGTCATCACGGAGGCGACGACAATCTATGCAGGCTGGAAGGCGAAGGAAAAATTCGATGTAACGTTCGAAACGGATGGCGGTTCATCAGTTTCGAAACAAACAGTAGAAGATGGAGCGAAAGCAAGTAAACCATCTAATCCGACAAAAGCGGGGTACGATTTCACCGGTTGGTACAAGGATGCAGGTTGCACGGAAGCATTCGATTTTGACACTGAAGTGATCACAGAAGCGACGACAATCTATGCTGGTTGGAAAGCAAAAGAGAAATTCGATGTAACGTTTGAAACCGATGGTGGTTCAGCTGTTGCGAAACAAACAGTAGAAGATGGAAGTAAAGCAATTAAACCATCCGATCCAACGAAAGCAGGTTACGACTTTACTGGTTGGTACAAGGATGCAGGCTGTACGGAAGTATTCGATTTTGACACCGAAGTGATCACAGAAGCGACAACAATCTACGCTGGTTGGAAAGCAAAAGCGAAAGAGAAATTTGATGTAACGTTTGAAACAGATGGTGGTTCATCAGTTTCAAAACAAACAGTAGAAGATGGAAGTAAAGCTACAAAACCATCTGATCCAACAAAAGCAGGGTACGATTTCACCGGTTGGTACAAGGATGCAGGCTGCACGGAAGCATTCGACTTTGACACCGAAGTGATCACAGAAGCGACAACGATCTATGCCGGTTGGGAAGTGAAAGCGAAAGCGAAGTTTGATGTTGTATTTGACAGTAATGGCGGTTCCGCTGTTACAAAACAAACGATAGAAGACGGTAGTAAAGCAACGAAGCCGTCCGATCCAACGAAAGCCGGTTATATTTTTGAAGGCTGGTATAAGGAACAAACTTTCTTAACTCCGTTTGATTTTACTAATGAAACGATTACTGAGAATGTGACACTTTATGCCAAATGGAAGCAGGAAGATATCACAATTCCTAGCCATCAAGTTACTTTTGAGTTGGATAATGGAGACGCACCGATTAAACAAGAAGTGCAAGATGGAGAGAAATTAACTCGCCCACAAGATCCAACAAAATCAGGGTATAAATTTGCAGGTTGGTATAAAGATTCTCAACACACTCAAGTCTTTGATTTTGACAAAGAAACAATTTCTTCTAGTTTGTCATTATATGCAAAATGGGAAAAACTTGAAGAGTATAAAGTAATCTTTGATACAGCTGGCGGTGATCCGCTTAATGATCAACTCGTATTGGAAGGCGATTGTGCCGTTGCACCAGCTGATCCGACAAGACCTGGCTATGTTTTTGTTGGTTGGTATAAAGATGCCAATGGTTTGGAGGAGTTCGACTTCACGAAAGAAATTTCTGAAGATACGATTATCTACGCGCTTTGGGAGCAAGAAACTTATCAAGTAGATTATCAAACGAATGGCGGCGATGAGATTGCTTCAGAAATCGTCAATAGCAGCGAAACCTTCACGAAGCCACAAGATCCAAGCCGAACAGGTTACACATTTGCAGGCTGGTACACGGACAAAGACTTAACAAAAGCGTATGATTTCAATACGCCGGCGACAGGTAACTTAGTCTTGTATGCAAAATGGGAAAAAACTGTGGAAACGAACTATACGGTAACGTATGAAGTGAACGGCGGAAGTAAAGTTGACTCAGAAACAGTTAAGAAAGACGCACTGTTCACGAAGCCAAAAGATCCAAGTCGAACAGGCTACACATTTGCAGGCTGGTACACGGACAAAGACTTAACAAAAGCGTATGATTTCAATACGCCAGCGACAGGTAACTTAGTCTTGTATGCAAAATGGGAGCAAGCTGTGGAAACAGAATATACGGTGACGTATGAAGTGAACGGCGGAAGTGAAGTTGCTTCGGAAACAGTTAAGAAAGATGCACTGTTCACGAAGCCAAAAGATCCAAGTCGAACAGGCTACACATTTGCAGGTTGGTACACCGATAAAGAATTGACTCAAGCCTATGATTTCGCTACACCAGCGACAAGTGATATCACTTTGTATGCGAAGTGGGAGAAAAATGGGGCAACAACGGGCAATAACTATAGCGGTGGAAGTAATGGATTCTTTGGAGGCAACCAATCCAACTTTGGCAGTGCTTCAAAACAGAAATCTCTTCCAGAAACTGGCTCAGTTCAATCTCCTTATTTGTTATTTACTGGGTTTGTGTTTGTAGGACTTGCGGCTTTAGCTGTACTGAAACGTAAAAAAATGAAATAAGATTCAAAAAGGATCGCTTCCCACGTTAATACGAGTGGGAAGCGCCTTTTTTTGTTGGTTAGAATTAAGTAGTGATTGATAGGTTGGAAAAAGCAGTTGTGTAGGATAGAAGCGCACTTTTTGAGGTATTTTAGCCAGCTACAAAAAATAAGTTTTTCAACAGTGTAAAAAAACATAAGCAATCCTTTCTGATGGTGAAGAAAATTTTTCGCTGGAATCGTTTTATCCTAGGCACTAACAGCATCTTGCTTAGCTAATGAGCGTGACGAAATTTTACATAGAGAAACAAAAAGTAAACTGTTATAATAGAGGACGTGAAGGATGGTGGAAAGCATGGAGACAATCCAACAATTGATCGTCTGCGGCGGATGCAATGCAAAAATCGGACCGGGGAATTTAGGAGAGCTGCTGGCGGATTTACCGAAAGCAACGAATGAAAATTTACTGGTGGGTTTTGATTCGACAGATGATGCTGCTGTTATTAAACTACGTGATGATTTAGCGATTATTCAAACTTTAGATTTTTTCCCGACGATGGTAACTGATCCTTATCTTTTTGGCAAAATCGCGGCTGCGAATGCTTTGAGCGATGTCTATGCGATGGGGGGCGAAGTGCTCTCGGCACTGAATATCGTCGCTTTTCCAGAAGAAAAAGACTTAAATATATTAAAAGAAATTTTACGCGGCGGTGCGGAGAAGGTTCAAGAGGCAGGGGCTATCTTAGCTGGCGGGCACTCGATCCATGACCAGTCGGTGAAATACGGCTTGTCCGTTACCGGCACGATTGATCCAACTAAGATTTATCAAAATAATACTTGTCAATTAGGGGATCATTTGATTTTGACGAAGCCGCTTGGTGTAAGCATCATTACGGTGGGCTATAGTGCGGAAGAAATCAGCGAAGAGGCATTTGTGAAAGCAACCACGAGCATGGAAACCCTAAATAAATATGCGATGGATATTATTCGCAAATACCAAATTAACAGCTGTACGGATGTGACTGGTTTTGGCTTGGCAGGGCATTTGCATGAAATGATGAATGACAAATTCAGCGCTGAAATTCATTCAAAAGACCTGCCTTATTTTGAAGAGGCATATCAGGGTGCGAAGGAATTTATCCTCACTGCGGGCGGTCAGCGAAATCGGAACTATATGGAAGAGAAGATGGATTTCCAAATCAATGATTTCGGGATCGAGGAATTACTATTTGATCCGCAAACGTCTGGCGGGCTGCTGGTCAGTGTGCCAGAGGATGAAGTAGCGGCTTTGCTGGAGGAATTACAGGCTGCGAATATTCCTGCAAAGGATTTTGGGGTAGTCGTTGAAAAACAAGAAAAAGAATTGATTGTTTACTAGAGAGGATGGATATGATGTTTAAAGTTGATGCTTTAGGAAAAGCTTGTCCGTTACCAGTAATTGAAACGAAAAAGGCGTTGCGTGAGCACGAGGTAGTACAAACGCTGGTTGATAATGAGATCGCGACACAAAATTTGAAAAAGATGGCGGAACAGCTGGGCTATATTTATCAAATGGATCAAGATGCTCCGAATCATTACACAGTAGTCATTTCAAAGGCCAATGCGGACCTCACTGAGGAATCGCCTCAAGCTGCTGAACCGCTGGTGACAGTCGATGATTATATCGTGGTGGTGGATACAAACGTGATGGGACGCGGTTCTGATGAATTAGGGAAAAACCTGTTAAAAGGCTTCATCTATTCATTGACCGAACAAGACGTACTGCCAGAAAAAGTGATTTTCTATAATGGCGGGGTGCAATCAGTCGTTGAAGGCTCGGATTCATTAGAAGATCTTCGCGGCTTAGCTGAAAATGGCGTGGAAATTTATGCCTGCGGCGCTTGCTTGAACTTTTACGAGTTGACTGCGGCTGTTGGTGAAGTGACGAATATGTACCGGATCGTAGAAATGATGCGCCAAGCACCGAAGATCGTTAAACCATAAAAGCCTGTAATTATTATTTTAGTTAGATACGGCTTGA
Source organism: Enterococcus hulanensis (assembly GCF_005405485.1). Taxonomy (GTDB): domain Bacteria; phylum Bacillota; class Bacilli; order Lactobacillales; family Enterococcaceae; genus Enterococcus_A; species Enterococcus_A hulanensis. The sequence continues at coordinate 5,636 of NZ_BJED01000016.1, forward strand.
ACATAAGACTCATTTTTCTTTTGAAAAATGAATACATTAATATGAAAAAGGAGCAGTTTTTATGCAGACATACGGTGTTGCGTTATTTTATTCAACCCGGGAGGCCATGAAAGCTGAGGAAATCGCGAAGGAAGCCCAACTTGCCGTTCGAATCATTCCCACACCGGAAAAGATTCATGCTAGTTGCGGCTTTTCTTTGAAATATCCGCTGTCAGAAGAGGCTTCATTGACCTTGTTGCTTGAGGAATCAGGGATTGCTTCGGAGGGCTTTTATCATGCGACCCAAGAGGGCTTGAAAACAGACTATACGTTGATTCAGAAAGGATAAATAGATGGCAAATATTGTAATTGGAACGGCAGGGCATATTGACCACGGAAAAACAACGCTGATCAAAGCTTTGACCGGGATCGAAACGGATACAACAAGCGAAGAAAAGAAACGTGGGATGTCGATCAATTTAGGTTTTGCTTATTTGGATCTGCCAAACAAAAAACGGGTCGGTATCGTGGATGTGCCGGGGCACGAAAAATTCATCAAAAACATGGTCGCTGGGCTGCCGGGGATCAATTTAGTCCTGCTGGTGATCGATGCAGCAGAAGGGATCATGCCGCAAACGAAAGAGCATATCGATATTTTGACCTTGTTAGGTATTCGGGATTTCCTGATTGTCTTGACGAAGGTGGATACGGTCGATCCTGATTTGAAAGAGTTGGTGATTGAGGATATTCGCGAACAATTAGCAGATACTCCATTGGCGGATGCTGATTTGATCGAAACGGATGCGGTAACTGGAACGGGGATCAAGGAATTGCTGGAAAAAATCCAAGAGCATTCGGAAGAGGTGCAGGAGCGTTCAGGCAGCGGATCGGCCCGTCTGAATGTGGACCGTGTGTTTAGTGTCAAAGGTTTTGGTACGGTTGTGACGGGAACATTATTAGATGGTTCGATCAATGCAGGCGATGATCTGTATCTCTATCCGAGTCAGAAAAAGACGCGGGTGCGTAATATCCAAGTGCATGAAACGGATGTGAAAAATGCGCAGCCGGGACAGCGAACAGCGCTGAATTTGGCGAATATCGCGACCGATGAGATTCAGCGGGGCGATGTGTTATCTGTGTCAGAAAAGCTGGAAGATACGTGGATGCTGGATGTAAAGGTTACCTGCTTGCCTGAAGTCGAAGGCGGAATTGGTCTATGGGATCGGGTGCGGCTATTGATCGGTACCCGAGAAGTGATGGCGCGGACAGTTCCCTTGGGGGTGGACTGGATCGGACCGGGCGAGGATGGCTTCTTACAGCTTCGTTTAGAAGAACAAGTCGCGGTTAAAGAGCGTGATCGCTTTATTTTGCGCTCCTATTCACCGATGTATACGATCGCAGGCGGCGAGGTTCTGGATGCGGCGCCGCATAAACATCGCCGCTTCAAAATGGAGATTCTGGAAAGCTTAAAGGCGAAAGAAGAAGGCAGTTTAGACGAATTGATCGCAGATTTCATGGTCAATAAGAAGCAGCCGTTCACTAAGGAAAAGGAATTGCAGGAATACTTAGGGGGTGATCTGGAAGAATTGCGGCCGATTTTAACCGAAATGGTCGAAGAGGGCCGCGTACTGGAAACCAAAGTCGGCTATTTGGCTCAAGCAAGCTATCAAAAATTGGTAGATCGCTCTACTGAGATTTTGGCCGCTTATCATAAGCAATACCGTCTGCGTTTTGGGATGCCTTTAGAAGAATTCCGCTCACGGATGCGGAGCGTCTTAGCTGAAAAAGAAATTTCAGCTCTGATCGGATTAATGAAGGAAGAATTGGTCAAAGAGGCGAATGACAAAATAGCGTTAGCCGATTTTGAGGTTACCTTCAATAAATACCAGCAGGCCGCAAAAGAAAAAATCGAAAAGGCGTTAGCAAAAAATGGCTATACACCAGTCAAAAAAGAAGAATTGTATGATCTGGATAAAAACGCAGAAGAAGTGTTAGAAGCGTTGAATGGCGAGTCGGTGGTCTTCTTGACCCATGAATATGTGCTGCTAGGAAAAGTATTCGATCAAGCCGTCAAAGAAAGTCAAAAATATATTGCAGAGCATGAACAGATGACCTTGGGAGATTTCCGTGACTTTACGAACTCCAGCCGCAAATCGTCGATGTTGATTCTGGAATATATGGATAAGCAGGAAATCACGAAACGAGTGGAAAATTATCGGATCTTAGGAGAGAAGGGAAAATAAATGGGCATTTATTTGGATAATGCCGCCACGACGGCTCAAAAGCCTGCGGTTGTGGCAGAAGCTGTGACGCAAATTTTGACGGGCGAATATGGAAATCCTTCTCGCGGCGCCCATGGTTACTCGTTGGCGGGCTTTCGTGTGGCCGAAAAGGCGCGCAATCAGGTGAAGGAGTTGTTTAACGCTGATCAGCGCTACGAGGTTGCTTTTACCAATAATGCGACGGTCTCGTTGAATGAAGTTTTGAAGGGTTTGATCCATGCGGGGGATCATGTGCTTACGACTTCTTGGGAACACAATTCGGTGCTGCGGCCGTTGTATCAGTTAGAAGCGCAAGGTGCCAGCTTCGATGTTGTTTCCAGCGAGGCGGTGACGGGTCGTTTGAATTATCAAGAATTTGCTGAAAAAGTTCGACCTGAAACGAAGGCGGTGGTCTGCAATCACGCCAGCAATGTGACAGGAAATCTGTTAGACCTTGAATGGGTCAAGAATTTCTGCGCGGAACAAGAGCTTTATCTGATTATTGATGCTTCGCAAACGGCGGGCGTCATACCGATCGATCTCAGTGACGGAAAAATCGCGGCGTTGTGCTTTACGGGGCACAAATCGTTATACGGACCACAAGGGACTGGCGGCGTTTGTCTATTGAAGGATTTGCCAGTCGAGCCGGTGATCACTGGCGGCGATGGGATGCAGTCATTTTCAAAGGTGCAGCCGAAGAATCTGCCAACCTTGTTAGAAGCTGGCACCTTGAACATTCCCGGGATCGCAGGTTTAAGTGCCAGCATCCAGTGGCTGATGGAAAAAGAGCCTGCGGAAAAATTAGGCACTTACTTCTATCAAGAGCTGCAAAAAATCGCGGGCGTGACGATCTATGGAGATTTCACGAATCCTCGGGTCGATGTTTTTTCAATTAATATCAAAGACGCGGAATCGGCGATCGTCAGTGATGTGCTGTGGGAAGAATATCAGGTTGCGACGCGTCCGGGGTATCATTGTGCGCCTTTGATGCACGAGGCGTTAGGGACGGCGGATCGCGGAACGGTTCGTTTGTCATTTTCAAGTTTTACCACTAAGGCTGAGGTCGATACAGTCTTAGCCGCATTACAAAATCTGGCGTTACGCTAAGAAAGCAGGTGGCCTATGTCAAAAGAGATTCAAAATATTTTAGCAAGTTTGCCTTCCGTGGATGTCTTATTGAAACAGATCGACCCGATTTATCCTCACGGAAAGGCCAAAGAAGCGACTCAGCAGGTTGTTGCGAGTCTACGCGAAGCGGTGGTTGACGGCACCCGAAAAACCGTCATCGATCAAAAAGAGGTTGTGGCAATGATCCACAAGCAGCTGGAAGAAAAGCAATTTTCACTTCGGCGAGTGATCAATGGAACAGGTACCGTGATTCATACGAACTTGGGGCGCTCATCATTAAGCGCGAAAACACAGGAGCAGCTGTTAGCGACCAGTTTCCATTATTCTAACTTGGAGTTTGATCTGGAAAGCGGCAAGCGCGGTTCGCGTTACAGCCATTTAGTATCGATCGTGAAGAAGCTTACAGGTGCCGAAGATGTGCTGGTGGTGAATAATAATGCGGCGGCAGTGCTTTTGGTCTTGAGTACCTTGACGCAGGAAAAAGAAGTGCTGGTTTCACGCGGCGAATTAGTGGAGATTGGCGGTGCCTTCCGAATCCCCGATGTGATCACATCAAGCGGCGGCACGATCGTCGAAGTCGGAACGACCAACAAGACACATTTAGCCGATTATGAAAAAGCGTTGACGGAAGAGACTGGTGCAGTCTTAAAAGTTCATACTAGCAACTATCGGATCGTTGGCTTTACCGAAAGTCCAGCGCTGGAGGATTTAGCAGAATTGGCGCATCAGAATGATTTGCCCCTGATCAATGATTTAGGCAGCGGATTGTTATTAGATATGCGGCCCTTTGGTTTGCCTTATGAGCCGACCGTAAAAGAAGTGCTGGATCAAGGCTGCGATATCGTGACCTTCAGCGGCGACAAGCTATTAGGCGGACCGCAGGCAGGGATCATCGTCGGTAAAAAAGAATACATTGAAAAGATGAAGAAAAATCAATTATTGCGGGCATTGCGGATCGATAAGATGACCTTGAGCGCGCTGGAAGCGACATTATCGTTGTATCTTGATGAAAAGGAAGCCTTGAAATCCGTGCCGACGTTGCAAATGATTGGATTGAGTGAAGAGGATTGTCTAGGTAAAGCGGCCGAGCTTGCGGCGATGCTGCAGCGGATCACAGAATTAAGTGTGAAGATCGAAAAAGACAGCAGCAAAATTGGCGGCGGCTCTTATCCGGAGCATTTATTGCCAACGTATGCTGTTGTGTTAAGCAGCGAGCGTTTTACCGCCGATGATTTGCAGGAAAAACTGCGCTTAGCGGCGACACCAATTGTCACAAGGGTAAAAAATGACTGCAACTTCTTAGATTTGCGAACGATCGCAGTAGAGGAATTTTCGCTGATTCAAGAAAGCCTGCAGGAGATTTTTAAATAGATTGAAGGAGGGGAGACTATTCAACCACAGAAACAATTAGTGGCCGTGTCTCATTGTGTTTTGAACCAAAATGCGGTGATCCATGGCTGGGAACGGGCACGCGGCGCTTTTCCATTTGCGATCGAGTTATTGAGTCGCGGGATTGCTTTGATCCAATTGCCGTGTCCCGAGTTTATCGTTTTAGGAGGCGATCGTCCGCCGATGACTTACGAAGAATATCGTGAGCTGCCGAATTATCGGCAAACATGTCAGGAACTGTTAGAGCCGATGATCCAGCAGATTCAAACGTATCAGGCAGAAGGCTATCAGTATCTCGGAATTATCGGGATCAATGAAAGCCCGAACTGTTCGATTACCGGGCAACGGGGAGTCTTGATGGAGGAGTTTTTCGCGAGGTGTCAGCAGGCTCAGATCGGGACTAACTTTTTGGAGGTTCCTACTTGGTACAGCGAGGACGATCAAGGGGCATTTAAGGAACAGTTGCAAGAGTTTTTAGAAAGAGGGGCAGCAAATGAACAGTAAAGCAAAAGTGATCGCGATGTGTGCGATCGCAGTCGGATTGAATGTTGTCTTGGGCGAAGCGGTGTCAATGATGAAGATTCCGTTGTTGTTTTTAGACACGATGGGGACGATTTACATTGCAGCGAATTTCGGCATGGGCTACGGTATTTTGACCGGAGTGACGACGAATTTATTGATGGGGTTATTCAGCGGTCCGTTATCGATTCCCTTTGCGCTGGTGAATGTAGCGGTAGCGATCGTGGTTGCGCTGTTGGCGAAAAAGGGCTTTGGGTATAAACAGGCGTTGATCGCAGGTGTATTATTAGCCTTTATTTGTCCGGCAATTGGAGCACCGATTCGTTTAGCGTTGTTTGGCGGGTTTACCGGATCAGGTACAGACATCGTGATCATGGCGCTGAGAGCTTCGGGCAAGGAAATGATCAGTGCAACTTATTGGGGTGCTGTAACGGGGAATGTGGTGGATAAAATCGCCTCTTGTCTGTTAGTTGCGTGGTTTATCAAATTACCGCAAATGCAGCGTTTTGCAATAAAGTGAGCGTGAGCAGATTCTGCGGCTAAGGTACTTAGTCTGGAAATTTTAAAGTGAGCTGGCTATCAACGGAAAAAAGTTGAGGCTGGCTTATTTTTTTGGGCTTAAATGAATCTGAACGTAATCGATCAACCGCTAATCAACAGGCGCTGGTCGTTTTTTTGCGGGAATTTTTCGAAATGACAAAACTGTTAGGTGTTTTTAGGTTGTTTCAATGGTTGATTTTCTGAGGGTTTTGTATAGTTGCTTCAGAAATAAAAAAGGAGCAATCAGTGATGAAAAAATTTTTGATTGGTTTAGTGAGTTTGATCGTCATCGCCTTTGTAGGCTTACAGATAGCAGATAAAGTTGTGAAGGGCGGCGAGGACTATTACGTCCAGATTACCACAGATGGAGAGCGCATCGACGAGAAGGACAGCAGCGGGAATTCTTATGTTGATTATAAGTATTCACTGCCCGGCTATGACAAGAACGGCGAGAAAAAAGTGTTGAACTTTAACGCATCGAAGGATCGTCCATTACGCCGCGAGGCTTTTCTAAAAGTAACGTGGAACGAGAAAAAGGGCGTGACTTCTTATGAAGAGGTCACACAAAAACAACTACCGAAAAAGGCCGCGGAAAAACTAGGGTTCTAGTTTTTCGGCCGCTTATACAGAACAAGGAGTGAAAGTATGGAAAAAATCGTAGCAGTCAATGACGTGAAGAAAACCTACGGAAAGGGCAATCAGAAAAAGACCGAGGCCCTAAAAGGAATTTCATTTGAAGTAGAAAAGGGCGAATTTATCGGAATCATGGGCGCCTCTGGCTCGGGGAAATCGACGCTATTAAACCTATTAGCAACCTTAGATAAACCAACAGGCGGCATGATTAAAATCAATCAGGCCGATGTGACCAAATTATCCGGCAATCAATTAGCCGATTTTCGCAGTCGCGAGATCGGATTTATCTTTCAAGATTTCAACTTGCTGGAAAATTTAACGGCGGCGGAAAATATCGCGGTTCCGTTATCCCTGCAAGGTGTGAAAGGTAAAGCAATTCATCGGCGAGTAGCCGAAGTAGCGAAGCGTTTGTCGATCGATGGTATCTTAAACAGTTACCCCGCGCAAATCTCTGGCGGACAAAAGCAGCGGGTGGCAGCCGCGCGGGCGCTGATCACTCAGCCGACGATTCTATTAGGAGACGAACCAACCGGTGCGCTGGATTCACAGAGCGCGCGGGATTTATTAGACACGATGGAGGAGCTGAATCAAAAGGATCAGGTTTCGATTTTATTAGTGACCCATGATCCATTTTCCGCCAGCTATTGCCGCCGGATTTTATTCATTAAAGACGGTGTGATCTATCAAGAGGTCAAACGTGAAAATCAAACGCGGGAAGCTTTTTATCGTCAGATTTTGAGCATTCTCGGGAATCTGGAACAGTAGGGGGAATTTCAATGCTTTTAAAATTATCGCTTACTGGGATTAAAGGCCGTTTGAGAGATTATATCGTGCTCTTTTCCGGCTTGGTCATGGCTTCTGGGATCTTTTACATGTTTGAAGGCTTGGCGACTAATAAGACCTTTTTGGAAAGCAATACGATGATCTCTTCGGTGGTTATGATTTTTCATTTAGGAACCGTTCTGCTGTCCATTATTACCTTTGTCTATATTTTGTATGCCAATTCCTTTTTAATGACGATGCGGCAAAAGGATTACGCGATGTTCATGATGCTGGGAGCCAAAGGTCGGAAGATCGCGCAATTGATCTTTATCGAAACCTTCGTGGTTGGTGTCGGGGCAACGATCGTTGGGACGGTGCTGGGCATTGGCTTGAGCAGTGTGGTCCAGCAATTGTTGGTCAAACAGCTCGCTATCAAGGTCACGCATTTTGCGGCACTTAATTCGTCAGCTATCTTGTTCACCTTGGCTTTTTTCACCATCATTTTCTTGTTAGCGGCCTTCGTGAATGCCATGACAATCGTGAAAAAACCAATCTTGAGTCTGTTAAAAGCCAGCGAAACACCATTGCCGGCCAATCGTAAACGAATGACACTGCTGCTGGAAGTAGTGGCAGGGGTGATCTTTTTAGGGATCGGCTATTTGATGATGAAGCTAGTGGGCACATTGCAGCTGATTGCCTTGGCGGTGGCACTGGTTACGATTATCTTAGGGACATACTTTGTTTTTCATTCCATTTTGATTTTTGTTTTGGACCTGTTGAAGCGCCGAGATAAGATCGCCTTGAAAAAATTAAACAATTTTACCTTGTCGCAACTAAGTTTCCGGATTCAAGATTATACGAAAATTTTGTCGATGGTGGCGATGCTCTTCGCGCTAGCGCTAGGGGCAATCACTGTAGGTCTGGGCTTCCATAATGAAGTCTCTAAAATGACCGAAGCGACCTCCGCCTATGATCTAGTGTTGAATAATGGACAAAACGTCTCTTCTTCAGAGCTGGAAAAAATCACGCCGACTTCTGATATTGCTTATCAGCAAAAAGAAGATGCGGCTACGGTTTACTATGATCGCGGGCAATTTGATCAAACCCCGTTTTCGGCAATCGAATTTGACAAGCAGAATCAGGCGAAAAAGGTTCAGTATTCAGGTGAGAAGCTGGCAGGTGATGTTGTTGCGGCCGACAAGTTACGAAACTTGGAATTGCCGGAACAACGAACGAAGAAGCACCAATTCTTAACAAGTGAGGAATTTGCGGCTTTGCCGATCCAAGCGACTGAATTGCGCTTGATCACGGTGGCTGATTTTGCGAAAGCTCGTCCAGCCTTAAAAAACTTAGCGGAAGAAAACTTGAAAAAAAATCCTTCATTAAATGATGGAGTGGGGAATTTTACGCAAAAAGCTTTGATCTATGATATGTATAATGCGTTGTTCTCAGGCTTTGAATTTATGGGCTTTTTCTTAGGGATCGCCTTTTTAACGATGCTGGCAAGCTGTCTGATGTTCAAAATATTATCAGGCGCCAAAAGCGATATTCAACGCTACAGCATGCTGGAAAAAATCGGCACGCGCCGCAAGCTGTTGACCCAATCGATTAGAAAAGAGATCGGGATACTATTCTTGGTTCCGGGATTATTAGGGGTCATTCATGTCTTGTTTGGACTCCAAATGTTCAAGACGCTTTTGAGTGAGCCGTACAGCAATATCTGGCTGCCGTTTTTGATTTTCTTTGTTCTATATTTTGTCTATTATTTACTGACCGTATGGATATATACCGGGATCGTGATGAGACGTGCAGACTAAAAAAATCCGGCGATGCCGGATTTTTTGTTATTTTATGGATAATTATTAAGATTGTGAATTTTTTATGTCTTAGGAAATTTTCATTTGGTCGGAAAAAGCTGAATAAATCGCGGATCAATCCTTCAAATTTTAAGGAAAAGCCGTTTTCTCTTTAAAAAAGATAAAATTGCCTGGAGACTGGTAAATAAAAATGCATATTTTTTAAATCTGCTCTATAGTAGGAACGGACAATTTAATAGAGAAAGAAGTGTTCCGGATGAACCGGTTAAAAAAAGCTTTTACGAATCGCTGGGTCATTTTATTGACGGCCAGTGTGCTGTTTTGGGCAAAGACGATCTTAGCCTATTATGTAGATTTTTCATTAGGGGTGGAAGGTTCGATTCAAACCTTCATTTTGTGGATCAATCCGATCGCCACGACCTTGCTGCTTTTTGGCGTGTTTCTTTATGTAAAAAAGTTTAAGCCGGCGCTGGTCGTGTTGTTTTTAATGGATTTGCTGAATAGCGTGATCCTTTATCTGAACGTGATCTTTTATCGCGAGTTCACGGACTTTGTAACAATCAAATCGATTTTAGGCTTTTCCAAGGTTTCGCAAGGAATCTCAGGCAGCTCCTTTGCCTTGATGAAAGTTCACGATATTTTTTATTGGGCGGACTTGATCGTCTTTTTAGGCATCTTGATCTATCTTTTTGCTAAGCGCAAAGAGATCAATAGTAAACCAGTCAAAAAGACCTTTGCCGTGGCAGTCAGTTGTTTAGCCGCATTGACTTTTTCCGTCAATTTATCACTGAGTGAAGCCAATCGTCCTCAATTATTGCAGCGGACGTTTGACCGTTCATACATTGTAAAATATTTAGGTTTAGATGCCTTTACTGTTTACGACGGCATCAAGACCGAACAGACCAACAGCGTGCGGGCGCATGCGTCAAGTAATGGCTTAACGGATATCTTGAAATATACCAAGGGTCATTATGCGGCGCCTGATCCAAGTAAATATGGGATTGCCAAGGGCAAGAAAATCATCGTGATTCACTTGGAAAGCTTCCAGCAATTTTTGATCAATATGAAGGTGGATGGCCAAGAGGTTACACCATTTTTGAACAGCTTGGAAAACGATAATAAACAAACGCTGGCCTTCGATAATTTCTTCCATGAAGTTGGCCAAGGCAAGACCAGCGACGCGGAAAACATGCTGGAAACCGGCACATTCGGCTTGCCGCAAGGGTCCTTGTTTACCCAACTTGGAAATGACAATACCTTCCAAGGCGCACCGGCGATCTTGAATCAAGAGGCTGGCTACACCAGCGCTGTTTTCCACGGAAATGTCGGTAGCTTCTGGAATCGCGACCACGTGTATAAAAATCTCGGCTATCAAAATTTCTTCGATCGTTCCTACTTTAATCAAGCGGATGAAAATCTTGGTTATGGGATCTTGGACAAAGATATGCTGAAGGAAACGGTGGGGCACTTAGAGCATTTGCAGCAGCCGTTTTACACCAAATTCTTGACCGTAACGAACCATACTCCGTATTTGACCGACGATAAAAATTTTAATTTCCCAGCGTTAAACACGGGAAATAGTACCGTTGATGATTATGTACGAACCGCTCATTATTTGGATGAATCGTTGCGTCAATTCTTTGACTACTTAAAAGCTTCCGGTATTTACCAAAACTCGATCTTTATGATCTACGGCGACCACTTTGGAATTTCTGATAGTAATAATAAAGATTTAGCCAAAGCTTTAGGCAAAGACCCAGCGACATGGGATAAATTTGATGACGCGCAAATGCAGCGGGTACCGTTGATGTTCCATATCCCAGGCTACACAAATGGCGGTATCCAGCATCAATACGGCGGCGAGATCGATGTTCTGCCGACCTTATTGCATTTGATGGGCATTGATACGAAGAAATATATTCAATTTGGAACGGACTTATTTTCACCACAGCACGATCAAACCGTCGCTTTTCGTAATGGCGACTTTGTCACACCGAATTACACGGAATTAAGCGGCGAAACCTATGACAATAAAACCGGTGAGAAAGTCGATCCAACAACCTTGAATATCGCACCAGAGATTGATAAAGAACAGAAGCAGGTCAAACAGGCCTTGAGCTTATCTGACAAATTGAATCAAGAAAATCTCTTGCGCTTCTATACGCCAGAAGGCTTCACCCCAGTCGATCCGAAAAAATACGATTATCATGATCTAGATAAGAAGAATGCCGAGATCGAAAAACAAAAAGGCAGCCAATCAACCAGCCTTTACTCGAAGAACGGCAATAAATCAACCACCGCACTATATCCGCCAATTCAATAGATTGAGGAAGAAGCATCCGTTGCTGGGATGCTTCTTTTTTCTGTCTAAAGAGCCTGTCGGCAGGTTCGATTCCCACACATTCCCGCCCATTTTTCCGCTCAGTGATTCAATAAATAGGAGATTACTTGATAAAACAGGTGAGAAAAAAGCAGCACCGATAAATCGTAGAAGGCATCTTTTAAAAAAGTAGGAGCATTCTCCCGTAAAGTTTTCAGCATAATAATCATCCTTTCAAAATTAGAAGTTGGTGATTGAAGTATTGAAATCACGATAAAGAACGAAGCTTATCGCGCGCTTAAAAGGTACTAAGAAAGACTAAAACTTGTGCCGATTATCTGTTTGATTCGCAGCTGGATTGGGCTTAAAATAGAGATATATCGTGAAAAGGTAGGATAGCTATGGTGACTATTGAAAATCTACTCCCGCTGATTTTCCATCCGATCGTGTTGTTATTGGATGTGCTATCGATTTCTATTATTTTGGTGGGAGCGATCATTTCTTTTATAAAATTGATACAGCACGGCAAGGGCGAAGAACATTCTTCTGTGCTGCACAAAAACAAGTACATCAAAGCGTATCTAGGCAGCTATATTTTGCTGAGCTTGGAATTTTTGATCGTGGCCGATATCATCGAATCCATCATCAATCCGACGTTTCAGGACATTATCAAGCTAGCGTTGATCGTACTTATCCGGACGATGATCTCTTATTTCTTAAACAAGGAAATCAGCGAGTTCTCAGAGGACGGGTAGGGTCAGAACAGTGTCTGGGTTTACCCAATAATTTAGTAATTTTAAAAAAGAAAGAAGTATTCAAAAGAAGGCTGCTTCTTTCTTTTTTCTTTGCGATTTGTTATTGATTCCCGCACAAAGGAATGGTATGATTGTTTTGTTTCGGGAGTGGATGGGTTCTGGTGTTCCCTCTGGTCTTCAAAACCAGTATGAGGAGTTAGGAGCTTCTTGGGTGGGTTCGATTCCCACACATTCCCGCCAATTGAACTAATATGTCTGACAAACACTGATTTGCCGCCAATCTCAGCAGTGTTTGCCGGACTTTTTTATGTAGAGGGTTTAGTATAATAGTGGTTATATTAAAAAGGGAGGAGAGTAATTTATGGTAATCGACAACAAAGAATTAGAAACTTTAGAAAGGGTTATGCAGTTTGAAAGCAAAGATAACGAAAAAGGATTGAAAATGTACCTAAAAACATTGTCACTTGAGGAGGTCAAAAAAATCCAACTTGTTATGTATATCGGACGAGGATATATTGATGGCTCAATTAGCGATGATAATATAAAGGATCCTGTATCTTTTATTAATGAATATGAGAATAGTTTTCTTTTTAGTGATGATAAAGGTATAGAGGTAGGGACTATCACAGATAAATTCAGTAGCCTTAACCGATATATAAAACAAGGTATTGAAATACTAAAATAATTAAAAGGCACTCACTTTTTGTGGGTGTCTTTTAATTATTTTTACTAGGAGGTAAGAAATCATGAAGAGAAAACGAAGTGTTGAGACTAATCCACCACCAACAGTTACGGCTAACCCACCAATATCAAAGAAGCAAAAGGGTAGGCAGCAACTAGACAAAGCTTTCGGATCTCTTCAAGCATTACGAGATTCGAAAGATATGGATCTGATCACTGAAGCGATCTTCGAGATCATAACAGCGTATGGATTGAAGACGGATGAGGTTGCGGCATTATGCTATTGCATCACTGAACAAACAATCAAAGCAGAACACAATGCAGCTTTGTTCGAACGAGAGCTTGATTTAGATGTTGAGGGATTATCAATCGAGGGGATCCTGTGCGTTCAGCAAGCATTAGTAACCAAATGAGATCGACAAACTATACAAGAGAAAGCGGTGGAAGAAGCTAAGACCTGTTGTGATCTCAAGAGACTTTGGTCTGTGTCAGGAATGTCTACGAAGGAATATGATTCGAAGGGAACCATCGTCCATCACAAGGTAGAAGCACGAGAGGATCTGTCGTTGTTCTGGGATGTAGATAACCTTGAGTTGGCCTGCGTAACCTGTCACAACAAGGAGCATCCAGAGCGTAGCGGTAGAGAGAAGAAGAAACGAACACGCATCAACGCAGTGAAGTTCTTTGCGAACAACGAGTAGCCGTGTTTATCGTGTCGTGTTGAGGATATCCCTCCTCCCTCCGAAATTGCGAAGGCGATCTGCGGAAGAACGGTGCCGTCCTCTTCTCACAGAATTACCGCTTTTCGAGTTTATGAACTCTTTTTCTTAATTTTTCCTAGCTCGTCTTCGAGTGGAATAATGAAAAGTCGTTTTTCAAGGAGAAGTTTGTGTAGTAAGTTTTTTCTATGATAAGAATTATCTAAGCTTCTGGAATAATATGTCAACAAATGAAGTACTTTTTTTACCATATCCTCCCTTGAGGATGAATTAAGATTTGCATAATAGAAATAAAGCTTGATTGAAGAATCATACAAGCTATAGTGATCAAAAATAGCTTGAAAATACGAGTAATCTAAAAGACTCAAAGAGTGACCAAAAAAGACAACTTTTGAAATAGCAGATTCCAATTGAAAGGCGTGTACTTCCGAAGAAAAAGAGCCGATCAATTGTCTATATGTCTTTGAAAAACGATAAAAATCATCTAGTTGCTCTTTGTCAACAGAATCAAAACCAAAAACCACATCCTGTTTTTCTAAAGATCCATGAACATTAATCGTCATTTTCTTAACTTGATCCCAAAATCGCTTGTTGTCTTCTACCCTTGATCCATTTAGTTCTTTTTGTCTAGGATAGCTATTATAGGATAAGGTCGAGTTACCAATTGGGTCTGTATAATTAAACGAAAGAATCTTATCTGAAAAAATGCCTCCACTAAAGTTTGTCTCTTTACTTTCAGTTAAAAGTTGAAGCAATAATTCTCGACATTCGGGATGGTAGCTTGATTTATTCTTGACTAACTTTTCCAGATACTCAGAAAAGGATTTTTCTAGTATAAGCAGCTCGTGTTTTAAGAAATCCACAGGATCCTTAAAATCACTATATCTATTTTCTGGAAATAAACCTAAGAATATAGATAAAAGCATCTTGCCTGACGAAGATAAATAAGATCTATCAGTATCAAACATTTTTTTATACGTGAATTCTGAGTTTTCTGTTTCACTGAAGAAATCTTTTATTCTGTTCTCAATATCATTCCATTCATCAGGCAGTTTATCTATTGAATAATAAAAGAGCAAATCCCAAAAACTTAGCTTATCAGAGAAGTCTTCTGGTGTTTTTATAGAGGTTGAAGGAGAAAATTTATTTTTAACACTCTCTCTATCGTATGGAAAAGATAAGTGATTGAAGAATTCTGGATTTTCAAATTCGCCACTGATTCTGAATTCGTAGTTCTCTTTTATTTCCTTTAGGAAGTTCCTTGTTTCATCGGGTAAATGATGAGTAAAAAAGTTTTCATACGTGCTATCTAGCCCGATGTATCTATCAAAACCATTGCCAATTATCAATAAAGTACTCATTTTATAGACTCCTTTTTCGATTTTTTAACTAAATTATACAAGTATTATCTAGTAGAGAACAGTTCATTTTGAAAGAAGATGATAAGATGCCGCAACCTGCAAAAAGCGCAAAGCTGCGATTATTGCAGAAAAATCCTAACAAGAAAAATACAAAAATTTTGAAGCAGCAAGCAGAGGCCGAGGAACGGATCCGAATGAAAAGTGACGAGATTAACGCGCCTTCTAAATAGGAACGTCGGCTTTTTTATTTTAAAGAAAAAGGGAGGGCTTTTAGTCATGCAAACATACAATTTCGAATCAAAGATATATGCCTCCGAGGTTGGCAAGGGCGGCGCATATATTATTTTTCCTTACGATGTTCGCGAGGAATTTGGCAAGGGGCGTGTCAAAGTGCAGGTGACGTTTGATGGTGTGGAGTATAAGGGCAGCATCGTGAACATGGGAGTGAAAAATGCGGATGGCAGTGTCTGTTACATTCTTGGTATTCGCAAGGATATTCGTAAGGAGATCAAAAAAGATATCGGTGACACTGTCAGCGTTAGTGTTTGTCCAATTGATTAAAAAAGTTTGGCGGTCCATTCATTTTTTGAATGGGCTGTTTTATTGTGGATACAGACCAATAGGATAGCACTCGCAAGCTTTTTTTATTGTATAATGGTTAAAAGGAGGCGGTTACATTGAAGAGAAGATCGTTTGTACTGATGTTGGTATTTGGCTGCTTGGCTATCTTTGGTTTTTCCACTGAAGTATCCGCGGATGTTCCTGTCTATCGCTTGTATAATCCAAATTCTGGTGAGCACTTTTACACAATTCACATGCACGAAAAGGTCAATTGTATCAGGGCGGGCTGGCGTGATGAGGGAATTGGTTGGCGAGCACCAGAAACTGGGGATCGTGTTTTTCGCGCCTATAATCCTAACGCTGGGGACCATCATTATACTCGTAACAACCTCGAAGTTGCTTGGCTAAAAAGTTTAGGCTGGTGGGATGAAGGGGAGGTCTTCTTTTCTCCAGAAGTGACTTGGCCGAAAGTTAATTTATATCGGCTATACAATCCTAATGCAAAAGCGGGAGCGCATCATTACACGCCTCATCTCAGTGAACGAAATCATCTCATTCGTGTTGGTTGGCGCGATGAGGGGATCGGCTTTTATGCCAGCAGTATCAAATAGCTAATTTGAAGAAAAATGAAATAAATTTGTCGTGGTCTTTGCTTAGGTGAAGACCTTTTTTTATTGCATAAATTAACTGATCTAGAGAAGTTTATGATCAAATCAACTTAAAATTAGCGGATTAGAAAGGCTTTTCCTACAATAAAAGTAAAATTCACTATTAATTTTCGAAAAGGTATTTACTTCTGCGAGAATTAAAGGTATATTGTACTAAAATAATAAAAGTAATTTTGACTGAAAAGGAGTTTTACAAATGGCAGTAGATTTTGATTCAAAAGAATACTTGGAAAAAGTTGATGCGTGGTGGCGCGCAGCCAACTATATCTCCGTTGCACAAATGTATTTGAGAGATAATCCGTTACTAAGAAAGCCGCTTGAAAAAGAAGATGTGAAGACCCATCCAATCGGTCACTGGGGTACGATCGCTGGTCAAAACTTCCTCTATGCGCATTTAAATCGCGCAATCAATAAATATGATTTGAACATGTTTTACATCGAAGGACCAGGCCATGGCGGTCAAGTAATGGTTTCTAACTCTTATATTGATGGTAGCTATACAGAGATTTATCCTGAGATCACAGAAGATGAAGACGGCTTGAAAAAATTATGCAAGATGTTCTCATTTCCAGGCGGGATCGCTTCTCATGCGGCACCAGAAACACCTGGCTCGATCCATGAAGGCGGCGAGCTTGGCTATGCCTTGTCTCATGCGACTGGTGCGATTTTAGACAATCCAGATGTGATCGCAGCGACTGTCGTAGGTGATGGTGAAGCAGAAACAGGTCCGCTTGCTGGCGGCTGGTTCTCAAATGTGTTCATCAATCCGGTAAATGACGGCGCCGTATTGCCGATCGTTTATCTAAATGGCGGAAAAATTTCCAACCCAACGATCCTTTCTCGCAAAAGCGATGAAGATTTGCAAAAATATTTTGAAGGTTTAGGCTGGAAACCTTACTTTGTCGAAGGCACCGATCCTGAAAAAGTTCATCCAGTTATGGCTGAAACTTTAGATAAAGTCATTACTGAAATCAAAACGATCCAAGCAGAAGCCCGCAAAGGCAAAGCAGAAGACGCTGCAATGCCGCACTGGCCAGTGATCTTGTTCCGCACACCAAAAGGCTGGACAGGTCCGCAAACATGGGACGGCGAACAATTGGCAGGCACATTCCGTGCGCACCAAGTGCCAATTCCAGTAGGATCAGAAGATATGGAGCACGCAGATAAATTAGTGGACTGGTTGAAATCATACCGCCCAGAAGAATTATTCGATGAAAATGGCAAAATCGTTGCTGAGCTGAAAGAAATTTCACCAAAAGGCGATCGCCGGATGTCAACGAACCCAATTACCAACGGCGGAATTGATCCAAAACCAATGAACATGCCGAACTGGAAACAATATGCGATCGATACGACAACTCCGGGTGCTGTAATGGCGCAAGACATGATCGTATTTGGTCAGCAAGCTCGTGATATGGTAACGGAAAACCCAACGAACTTCCGGATTTTCGGACCAGATGAAACGAAATCCAATCGCTTGAACAAAGTGTTTGAGGTGACGAATCGTCAATGGATGGAACCAAAAAACAGTAATGACGAATGGCAATCTTCAGCCGGTCGTGTGATCGACGGACAATTATCGGAACACCAAGCGGAAGGCTTTTTAGAAGGCTATGTATTAACTGGTCGTCACGGCTTCTTTGCCAGCTATGAATCATTCTTGCGAGTAGTTGACTCTATGTTGACGCAGCATTTCAAATGGATGCGTAAAGCCAGTGCTCATGCATGGCATAAAGAATACCCAGCGTTGAATCTGATTGCGACATCAACCGTGTTCCAACAAGACCATAATGGCTATACTCACCAAGATCCAGGCGTTTTGACTCATTTGGCGGAAAAGAAACCTGAATTTATCCGTGAATATTTACCGGCAGACGCAAACAGTTTGATGGCGGTAATGGATAAAGCGATGCAAGACAAGCAAGTCATCAACTTGATCGTTTCAAGCAAACACCCGCGTCCGCAATTCTATTCCGCTGATGAAGCCGAAGAATTGGTCGACAAAGGCTTGAAGATCATTGACTGGGCAAGTACGGATAATGATGGGGAAGAACCAGACTTAGTAATCGCAGCAGCAGGCACAGAGCCGAACTTGGAAGCTTTAGCGGCTGTATCAATCTTGAATAAGCAATTCCCTGATTTGAAGATTCGCTTTGTCAACGTTGTAGATATCTTGAAGCTGCGTCATCCTAATATTGATCCTCGTGGATTGACGGACGAAGAGTTCGATGCGATCTTTACCGCTGACAAACCAATCGTCTTTGCATTCCATGGCTATGAAGGCATGGTGCGCGATATCTTCTTCGATCGTCACAACCATAATCTTCACATTCACGGCTACCGTGAAAATGGCGACATTACGACACCATTTGATATGCGTGTCTTCAGCGAATTGGATCGCTTCCACTTAGCACAAGACGCTGCGAAAGCCGTCTATGCAGAAGATGCCAAAGGATTCTTGGCTGAAATGGACGAAACATTAGCAAAACACCATGACTTTATTCGGACAGAAGGCCGGGATATCCCAGAAGTCGAAAATTGGAAATGGGAAGAATTAAAACGTAAAGAATATCATTTTAGTTAAGCTAGGATGTTTAAAACCTGCAATTCATACCGAGTCCTTGGTATAGTTGCAGGTTTTTTGTTGTCAGGATGGAGTTGCTGTTTATTTTTCACTAGTGAAAATTTAGTATTGACATTTAAATTCATCTCACGTAATATTGCTTTTGAATTAAAATATAATTAAGCTACGATAAGAAGAGTAGCGATGTACGATTTCCAGAGAGTCTCTGTTTGGTGAAAAGAGATAGTCAAGCATTGTGAAAATGGTCTTTGAGCGTTAGTTATCGAGGGAGAAATCTTTAGATACTACGGGTTCACCCGTTATAGTGATAGGCTATCGAAATTTTTCCGTAGCCGATAAAGCGACTTGTTTAAAAGCAAGTAATGAAGGTGGTACCGCGATAAGGTATTTTTATCGTCCTTGATTTGTATTCTGAATACAGATCAAGGACGATTTTTTTTGTTTTTAATTATAAAGGAGGAAAAGAAATGAGTTATGAGAAGAGAGTCAATGGAGCAACAATTGCTGTTTTAGGAGGCGGTGCAGCGGCAAAGGCGATCGCAGCCGATTGTGTTTTAGGCGGAAATAAAGTCAACATTTGTGATTTGCCGGATTTTGCAGAAACGACGCTGGAAAATGTCGAACGTACTGGGATACTGCTTACAGGAAATCAAAACAACAAGTATGGATTTAAGCGTTCCGGCCAAGCGGTGCTGAATAAGATCACGACGGATGTAAAGGAATGTGTCGCTGGCTGTAAGCTGGTTATCGTTGCGGTTCCGTCGATCGCTCACGATGCTTTTTTTGAAGAGCTGGTTCCTGCTTTAGAAGATAATATGATCGTCCATATTATTCCAGATAATTTTGGTTCGTTAAAGCTGCGGAAAAAAATGCGGGAAAGCAATTGTACTAAATCGGTGATCATTGGCGGCTGGTCCAGTGCCCCATATGGAGCAAGAGTGGTTAAGGAAGGCGGAGTTTTAACTCCGGAAGTCAGCTTGATGTATCGAGCAATTACATTGCGGGGGGCGGCTTTACCATCGACAGATCAAGAAGTCTTTTTACAAAGTACACAAGAGCTGGGCTGTTTTGATGCTATCACAAATGGCGACGGACCAACGGGCGGGAATACGGTTTTAGATATCGGCTTCAGCAATGTGAACCCTGTTTTGCATTGTCCGGGAACGATTTTAGGAGTGGGAGTCATGGAAAATTGGGGCCGAGTTTTCGGCGGGAATGACAAAAGCACTTATTCGATTTATTCTCACGCCTATTGCGAATCAATTTCAGAAGTTCAGTATGCTTTTTATTTGGAAGAAGTGGCTTTGGCAGAGGCGATCGGTGTCGATCTTCAACGTTTTCCTAAGAAAAATTTCCTATCCAGGACTAGTATTTTGGGGCCGGAATACATGGGAGATGAGTGTATCGTGCCTTTTGACGAACAGTTTGAGATGGCTATCGGAACAGGTCCATTTAGTATTCATGATCGCTATATCACCGAGGATATACCTGTCGGCTGCCACATCTATCATGAGTTAGGGAAAAAATACGGAGTTGAAACAAAAGTGATCGACAGTATGATCACGCTGGCTTCTGTTATGACAGGACGTGATTTCTTAAAAGAAGGCTTGACCTTGGAAGATTTAGGAATTGGAAGTTTAGATCAAAATGCGCTGCTGGATTATTTAAATACGGGAGTGATCGAGTAATGAAAAGAGGCAATCTTCAAACAGAAGCGGATTTAGCTGCGACTTTTCAGGTTTCGCCAACAGCTTTTGCGGGGTACGCGATCGGTATTATCGCTGTTGATCTAATCTACCCCAAGGTCCCCGGAAATGTAGCAAATGCGACGACCTTTGATTTTCCAGTCCTTTACGAAGTGGTTGATTTTGAGATCGAGCAGCTTTTTGAAGGAAGCGAACAAATCAAG
Source organism: Enterococcus hulanensis (assembly GCF_005405485.1). Taxonomy (GTDB): domain Bacteria; phylum Bacillota; class Bacilli; order Lactobacillales; family Enterococcaceae; genus Enterococcus_A; species Enterococcus_A hulanensis. Next base: position 26,222 of record NZ_BJED01000016.1, read on the forward strand.
GAGCAGATTATTAGTGCTGCCAAAAAGCTTGAAAAACAAGGGGTACGGGCAATCGTTGGTGCATGTGGTTACTTTGGACACTTTCAAGAGGCTGTGGCGGAAGCGGTAGCGATTCCTGTTTTTCTGTCCAGCATCATTCAGGTACCGATTATAAAAATAGGCCTTAAAAAAGAGCAGAAGATCTTAACCTTAGTGGCTAGTGGGAAAGACATCAACGAAGCTTTTTTCTGTTCATCGGGCGCGGATTTATCGGATTGTACGATTTGCGAGATTGGTGCTTTGGAAAGTTTTTCCTCGATCCGCTGGGGAAAAACGACATTGGATAATCAGAAATTATCGGCTGATTTAGTTGAAATAGTGCAAAAACAGCTGGCTGAGTCACCAGAAATCGGCGCGATTTTACTAGAGTGCAGTGATTTACCGCCGTATTCGTATGCCATTCAACAGGCAGCCGGACTGCCGGTCTTCGATTTTAACAGCTTGATCCATTGGGTATATTATTCGGTCGTTCAAACAAGATATTACGGTCATTTCTAAACCGAACAGAGCTGCTGCAAAAGGCAGAATCAAAAATTTTAAGAAAAAAGGGGAAAGAATACATGAAGAGAAAGGCAATCGTTTTTTCGATTTTATTTACGGCAATCTTAGTTTTTGCCGGGTGCACGAAGGCTTCAACCAGTGATAAAAAGGAGGACACCTTGGTGATCGGCACCTTGACTACGCCTCATGGAGAAATCTTGGAGCATGTAAAACCATTATTGGAAAAGGAGGGTGTCAAATTAGAAATCAAGAATTTCGATGATTATATCCTGCCGAACAAAGCATTAGCCGATAAGGACATTGACGCAAACTATTTCCAGCATGTTCCTTTCTTTGAACAAGCCGTAAAAGAAAATGGCTACAAATTTGCGGATGCCGGAGCTGTTCATGTCGAACCGATGGGGCTATATTCTAAAAAAATCAACGCCCTTGAAGAACTAAAAAATGGTGCAACAATCATCACTTCAAATTCTGTTTCTGATTGGGGAAGAATCATTACGATTCTCCAAAATGCTGATTTGGTCAAGGTTAAGGAGGGGGTTGATCTAGAAACAGCCAACTTTGAAGATATTGAAGAAAATCCGAAGAATCTGACCTTCGAGCATTCTATCGATCCGTCGCTTTTAACTAGCGCATACAATAATGAAGAAGGGGATCTGGTGGCGATCAATGCCAATTTCGCCTATCAAGCAAAATTAAACCCAGTCAAAGATGCAATCTTATTAGAAGAAGATAATTCGCCTTATGGAAACATTATTGCCGTTCGCCAAGAAGACAAAAATGATCCGCGAATTAAGAAATTGACGAAAGTATTGCATGACAAGGACGTCCAAAATTGGATATTAGAGAAATGGGACGGTTCTGTAAAACCAGTGGCAGCGGAATAATAGGGCGCCACAAAACGCTTCAGTTTAAACTAATCTAAAACGAAAGAAGCAAGATCGAGTAAAAAATCAAATTTTACTCGATCTTTTTTTTAAAAAAATTATAATTAGTCCAGTTACTTGCTAAATGCAGTATATTTGAAAAAATCAAATAAACAGCAATGGGAACTGACGTTTGGAATCGAGGTGCCTCAAAACGTTATTTTTAGTGTTATTTTATTCCGCGAAAATATAGAGTAATCCATCCGAAACGTTATTACCCAAAACCTTAATTTTTAATTGCGAAAAAAGTTCTTTTGAAAACCTATTTACAATATGGTTATTTAATGTATAGAATAGCGATGTAAACGATTACTTTAAAATTGACGGACGGAGGATGAAACGAATGAAGGAAGCAAAATTAGGCCAGAGACAGGTTTTTGGTATGTTGAGAAAGAGCTTGGAAAAACGCGTGATTCAGCGTTTTGAGCAGGCTAAAAATGCCGCAGAGATCGTGGAGTTTGCGGTTGCTATCCTTATTCGTGACGCGCTTTGCGTTGGTGATTTTTCATATATGTTTCCAGAAGTGATCCGTGAAATTTTCCTGACTGCTGAGCCGAATGATACGCTGCGCCGTCATTGTGTTTACTTTCAAAATTACTTTACTACTAAGGGCGAGTGGCAGAAAGTCATCGACCATCTATTTAAGAGCGAAAAAGAATTTCGGGCATTTACCAAGGAAACTTGTTTATATAGAGCATTATTAGAGAAAAAGGCGCGTGAAACGTCTGCAGAATCTGAGTTTCGTTTCGATCTTGTCACGGTTTTTAAGGATGCTAACGGGAAAAGATACACATGGACGCTGCGTGATACGAAGCAGGTCGCTAAAAATTTAGCGAACGAAACTGCCGAAGTCCTGCAAATTTTGACTACCTTAACGATTTTTCAAGCATCGGGTGTCCGTCGTTTCGCTGAGTACGTGAAGTTCAAAAGTACAAAATCATGCGTCGATGCCGAGCACGAAGCCGATTCAACAGAACCGATGGAGGAGTCTATTCAGGCATCAATCGTTGAAAATAAGCGAGATGTGAAGGCGAATCCGCGTCAAAAACAAGCAGCGCCGACTGCTAAAATTACCGCAGATAACCATCAAAAGACCGTGAATCAGGTGGCTGCGAGGTCCGAGAAACAAAAAGACGGACCGAAAAATAGAGCGCGGGCAGATTCGAAGGCAAACAGTCTAGCCGCAAAGGCAAACTCTCCGACGAAGGAAGCTAAGGCACCGCCGCAAAAATTGGATACCTCCGCTTTGCGATATGGCAAACCCGCGGAACAAATAGAACAGGCGCATGACGATAAAAAATGGAATAGCCGCGTAAAGGAATTTTTTGCGAAAATCATGTAGCGACGTTTTGATGCGTGGGGTTATTACGCATATTTGGAATGGGAACTAAGGACTTGATGGATCGTTCAGGCTTCTTTGTGATGGGGAAAATTCGGGTGGAATTGTAAATCAAGCCTAGCACCATTAAAAAAGTCTGTTCCTTTTATTTTGTGATGGGTAAAATAGTCAGATAACCGAGAATAGTCTGGGAATCTCGAAACCTTCTTCTATGGATATTTCAGGGACATTCGAGAAGGTATTTCATGCTTGGCGCGGGTTTAGTTACCGTTCAAAATAATAGAAATTAGGTCATTCATAGGAATGGCCTTTTTTGGCGTTTACCAATAACGGCAGTTCCTTACCAAGCATTTCGCAGTATAGGGTTTTATTTGAGGTTCAATCATTTAGCAAACAGCCTCTAATCTGACGTTCAAGAGTAAAAAGCGACCGTTTAGGATATTAATAAATTATGAAATGTGATGTATGCTAGACTTTTTTTAAAATGGATTGTTACTTTTTTAACAATGTTGCACGATGAGTGTTTCTGCGCAATAAACATCTGCGATCATTTTGCTTCTATTGAATGCACGGAATCTTTTTGAAAAAACACCTGAATATGACGTCATCAAAAAAATGTATTTATCAAGAAACGGATCAGTTACGAAAAAAATAAAAGGAGAAGGGGTAAGTGTATGGATTTTAAAAAGCGGGCCATCAGCAGTATCGTTCGACGAAAAGGGAAGTCAGTGATCTTATTTTTAGTTGTTTTTATTTTAGGAAATGTTATTGCAGGAGCAGTAGCGATTCAGCAGTCGACCACCAATGTTGAAGTGGAGACGAAGAAGAAAATGCGACCTGTAGCAACGGTTGAGATGGATTATGAAGCGTACGAGAAAGAAATGAGCGCAGCTGCAGCTGGCGAGGATCAGGCTATTAATGAACCGAAAGTGAAGGACTACGAAAAAATCAGCAAGCTGCCTTATGTTAAACGGTATAACCTTTTTATTTCAAGCGGCGTTGGAACAAATAAACTCAAGGCTGTAACCGACCCAAATGGCGGCATGTCTTACGGCGGCAGTTCCAAATATATGTTTAGCCTCAAGGGCTACAATAATAAAGATATCTTGGACGTTTCGGAAGGGCTGATCAAACTAACCGAAGGAGACGGCTTCACGGACAATGATATAAAAAAAGGCAGTGATGCGGTAATTATCAGCCAAGAAGTCGCTGAAAAAAATAATTTATCGGTTGGAGACAACTTTGTGCTTGATGCGGTCGTAGAAGTAATGATGGAAGCGGAAACCTCAGAAGCCTCAGAAGAAGAGGAGATGCAGATGCAGCCTAAATCGGCGACCTTTGATCAGCCAATGAGAGTTGCCGGGATTTTTAACGTTGTACAGAAGAAAGCCGATACCCAGCAAACCGAACAGCAGCGCTCGGACAAAGAATGGCGCGCGCTGGAACAGATGAATACGATTTATACCACTGAAGGGGCCGCAAAGGCTATTCAAAAGAAATCGGATGAAAAAATGGGCACAAGCACAGATGAGGGATCTGCGGGTGAAGAGAGCATCTATTATGAAACGACCTATGTTCTAAAATCATCGGAGGATATGGATGCCTTTCGTGAAGATGCCGATGCTCTTTTGCCGGAATACTACCATGTAGTGGCCTCTACAGATCAATATGAACAAGTAGCTGGCGGGTTGACTAAGCTTAATACGATCGCTAAATATATTGTGGTGGTCGCTGTTGCGGCAACGCTTCTGATTCTGTCATTGGTTGTTCTGCTTTTCTTGCGGGACCGCAAACACGAACTGGGAATTTATTTATCCTTCGGGGAAAGTCGCGGCAAAGTAATCGCGCAAATTGTTCTGGAGCTGCTATTGATTAGCAGTGTGGCCTTGCTATTCTCATTGATTACCGGGAATTTCTTAGGCGGCGCAATCTCGCGCTCTTTGATCCAATCGGATTGGATTAATAATGCGGCTCAGCCGGACCAATATCTTTATATGAATAATTTGATGCAAAGCGATCTTTCCTTCTCAGATATTCAACAGGCGTATAAGGTCACCTTCAGCTTCGGTTATATCCTGACGTATCTGCTGGTTGGTTTAGGTACGGTTTTAATCTCTGCTATTTTGCCGTTGCTGTATATTCTTCGTTTAAATCCGAAGAAGATTATGATGTAAGGAGGATGAATGATGACTTTACTAGAAGCGAAAAATATTGATTATTATTACCAAGATGGGGATCAGCGAAGATTCATCTTAAAAAAAGTTTCCGTTGGGTTTGAAAAGGGCAAGCTCTATAGTATTTTAGGGAAATCTGGTTCTGGCAAAACGACTTTTTTATCGTTGATCAGTGCCTTAGATAAACCGAAGGAGGGGCAAATTCTGTTCAATGGACAAGACATTGCGAGCATCGGCTATGAAAAGTTTAGGCGAAACGACATCAGTATCGTTTTTCAAAGCTATAACCTGATTCCTTATCTGACGGCTGTTGAAAATGTCCTAGTTCCGATGGCGATCACGGAAAATGAATTGCCAAAAGAGAAAAAACAAGTCGCCTATAATCTATTGAACTACATCGGAATCACTGAGGACAAGGCGAATCGCATGGTCAATCAGCTATCCGGCGGGGAACAGCAGCGGGTGGCGATTGCGCGAGCGTTATCGATGAACGGCGATATTATTTTGGCCGATGAACCTACCGGGAATTTAGATGAAGAGTTGGAAGAAGAGATCGTTGCTATTTTCAAGGAGCTGGCTCATAAGCATCAAAAGTGTGTCATTCTCGTGACCCACTCCAGCGAGGTTGCCCAACAGGCGGATGAGGTGCTTCAACTGCGAAAAGGTGTGTTGAGTCATTATGAGTGATTTTCTATCAAATTTTGTTAATAACGACGATGATAATGAAAAGAAGAAGGCTTCTAAGGAGCGGGAAGGATCGGAGCAAGCAGAAAAACAACCGGCAGCCAAATCACGAAAAAAAGCAGAGAAGGAACAGGTGGAGTTCGATCCCACCTATAAAAAAAGAAAGCAAAAGAAAGTTTTCCTTATCTCTTTAGTCGGAATTCTCGCGGTCGTCACTCTTTTTGTCGCCTACTATCAGTTTACCCATGTGAAAGTTCCTGCTTTTCAAGGACAAGAGATTGCTAAGGCGCGAGAATGGAGTGTCGAAGAAGGCATTCTTTTAAACATTAAAAGCACCTACAATTTTGAACTGGCTACTAATAAAATCGTCAAACAGGACATCGCTTCTGGCGCGAAAATCAAAAAAGGGAAAACGTTGAAGCTGACGGTCAGTCTAGGTCCCTATCCAGATGAGCAGGTGATTTTACCGGAATTTGAAACAATGACCGCCAGGCAAGCCAAGTCTTGGGTAAAAAAAGAAAAAGCCGAAAATGTATCCGTGATCGAACAATATGAAGAGAAGGTTGCAAAAGGGACGTTTATCAAACAAGAGGCGGCAAATAAGGAATTAAACCTGAAAAATTACAAACGCAAGGATCGTTTGATCGTTTATTATTCTAAGGGAAAGGAAACCTTTGAAAAAAATATCGAAGTCCCGGATTTTAGCAATAAGACCCTGACAGAAGTAAATGAATGGGTAAGAAAAAATGAAGTGAAATTAGTGACGGAAAAAGTCTTTTCTCAATCCATCGCTTTAGATAGTGTGGTTTCGCAGCAAACCGCTGCCGGTACTAAGGTCGCAAGGCAAGAGGAATTGAAGGTGCAAATCTCCAAAGGGAAACCACTAGTCGTTCCTAATTACGCCAACTATACATTAGAAGAAGCACGGGAGCTTTCTGGAAAAATTTCGGCGGTCCTCAAAAGTACCTATTCCGAAACGATTCCCTTTGGTCATTTTATCAGCCAAAATATCGCGGCGGGAACCGAGTTGGATGAAAAAGACAATCCGCCAACTATTGAAGTTGTTTACTCCGAAGGTCGACCTTATATCAAGGATCTTCGCAAAAATACGCTGGAGGGCGATCTGCCAAAGCTGTTTTTCGAAACCTATTCATCAAAGGGAGCGAATATTACCTACGATGTCTATTATCTTGATTCTGATCAGCCAAAGGGAACGGTGGTTGAAATGAGCAGCTACGGGGAATACCTTCCGCTGAATGCCAACCTAACCATCGGGATCAGCTTGGGAAACATCCAGCCTGCCGAAGATTCCCCCGCGACAGCCGATGAACCGAAAGAAGAAGAACAGCCAGAAGAAGCCGATTAGTAAGAATACCTTTCAGCAAGACAAGAACTTGCTGGTTGAATAGCGAGATGCCCAAAGAAAAACGTTCCTTTTCTTTGGGCATTTTTCTGTGTGAAGAAAAGTGAGATAGATAATGCTTCCGAAAGAATGAGAATCATAAGCTGGATCAATCAAAAAGCCCCCTTGGAAAACGGTCCGTAGCCTGGCGACAAATACCAAATAATGCTGTGAAATAAATCCCACTAATAGTGCGAAAGCTGGTACTAGTACCCAAACAATCGAAAACGCTTTAATTGTAATTGATATTAAGTTATTCTTCATAAGGAAAATAATTAGATGGGGGAATGACAAGATGGAGAGAAAAATTGTTGCTGTGACAGCTTGTGCGGCGGGAATCGCGCACACCTATATGGCCGCGGAGTCGCTTGAACAGGCGGCTAAAAGAATGGGTTATGGGATCAAGGTCGAAACAAATGGTGCGATTGGGGCCGAAAATGTTTTAACGGCGGAAGACATCGAACAAGCGGATGTCGTGATTGTTGCATCAGATATCAAGATCGACCCGATCCGATTTACCGGAAAGCGGCTTTTCGTCACCAAATCGATTCCAGCAATCGAAGATTCAGAAGCGCTGATTAATCAGGCCTTTGAAGAGGCGCAGGTTTTTGGGAAAAAGGGATCAAAAGTAGGAAAGATCCAAATAGGAAACGACAAAGAGAAAGTAAATTTCTTTACGCATATCATGAGCGGAATTTCTTACATGGTACCAATGGTAATTGCGGCTGGTTTGATTTTGACCATCGCCAATTTGTATGCGTTTCAAAAAGATGATTTGGGTCGGATCGTTAATTGGGGCTTTGATAATAAAACGCAAATGGGCTTTTTAATGTCTAAGTTGTTTTATGTAGGTCAAATCGGTTTTAAATTAATGATTCCATTGTTCGCCGGTTTTGTAGCGAATTCGATTGCGGACAAACCGGCAATTGCTCCGGCGATGATCGGCGCCTATCTGGTAAATGATCCAGAGTTTCTTAATACAGAAGCAGGCGGCGGCTTTATCGGCGCGATTGTTGTCGCATTTATTGTTGGTTATTTGGTAAAGGGCTTGAAGAAAATCAAATGGCCAAAATTATTAGTTCCGATTGTACCGATTATGATCATTCCATTTATCGCGACAGCCATCATTACGTTGATCGTACTTTATATCATTGGAAATCCGATTGCGATTGGCATGGATGCGATGTATCAAGGGTTAACCAACTTGAATAATAATTATGCGGGCGCACCAATTCTAATTGGGGCAATCTGCGGCGCGATGATCGGTTTTGACTTGGGCGGACCAATCAATAAAACCGCACTAGTATTTGGAACAGCGATTTTTACGGATACATTGACAAAATATGGCATCGACGGCGCGAATTTTGTTCCCGGAACAGCGACTCAAGCGGCGATCTCAGTTGCGCCATTAGGCGTTTGGCTAGCGACGATTTTGTTTAAAAAGAAATTCTCTAAAAATGAGAAGATCGCAGCCAGTGCCGCATTCGGTATGGGGATTGTAGGTGTCACAGAAGGGGCGATTCCTTTTGTTGCGGCTGATCCGATCAGAATGATTTTTTCGAATGTGGTAGGTTCGGCTGTTGCCGGTGGCTTAGCGGCTGCGACAGGTTGTAAATTCTATGGCGGAATCGGCTCACCATTAGGAACATTTATTGGCTATATTGAACAGCCGATCCCGTTTATTACATGGATATTATGTGTGAGTGCAGGGATTTTAACCACCGCTCTTTTGATCGGCTTTACACGTAAACAGGTAGTGGAAGATATTGCTATTGAGCAAGAGGAACAGGACCAATTGATGGAAACAGTAAACGAATAGGCAGGTAGAGGAAAAATGAATAAAGCAGTATTTAATCAGGACCATATATTATTTGATCAAACATCAACCACTCAGGAGGAAGCCTTCAAGAGCATTGCTAAATTTGCCTATGAGTCAGGCTTTGTTTCCGACGAACAGCTGTATTTCGAGGGATTAAAAGCGCGAGAACAAGAAGCTACGACAGGATTTAAGGATCATATTGCGATCCCTCATTGTAAAAGCAGTGTAAACAAGAAGCCAGGCTTATTTTTGATCAAATTTGAGCAGGCGATTCCGTGGAATGCCTTGGACCAGAAACCAGTCAAAGTAGCATTTGGTTTGACCATTCCCGAAGAAGGGGCGACAGAGCATTTGAAGTTATTAAGCTTGATTGCGAGAAAATTGATCGATCAAGACTTTAGAGCTGGGGTTTTGGAGCAGGACGATCCAGCTGTATTAGCTGAAATTATTAATCAAATTGATTTTAAATAATGCTTCAGAAGAATCCAACAGAAACAATAATTTACGAGTAGGATGGCATTTATGCAAAGAAAAGTTCATGTAATACACCATACACATTGGGATTTTGAGTGGTATTTCACCACTAATGAATCCTTTGTTCAACTGGCTTACCATTTGGACGAAGTGATGCAGGCATTAGAAGATAAGCAAATTGATTATTATCTGCTGGATGGTCAGATGAGTATTTTGGATGATTATTTAACCAGCTTTCCCGAACAAAAGGAACGCTTGGCACAATTAGTCAAAAGCGGAAAATTAGCTATCGGCCCGTGGTACACACAGACGGATGAGCTGATCGTTCGCGGAGAATCGATCGTCAGAAATTTGAATCTAGGGATGGAATTAGCGGAGTCATTGGGCGGCTGTATGAATATCGGTTATTTGCCGGATTCCTTTGGCCAAAGCAAGGATATGCCGAAAATCTACAATGGCTTCGGTATTCAACAGGCGGTCTTTTGGCGTGGTGTTCCTAATGAAGTCACGACGAAGCGGGAATTTCATTGGACTGCGGAGGATGGCTCAAGTGTTTTAACCTCTAACATAAAAAATGGCTACTTTGTCGGCGTGGGGCTGATCTGTTCAGATGACGCGCCAGCATTGATCGAGACGATTTCTGAGGGGGCGACTGGTAATGACCTAGTGTTACCGGTTGGCGGGGATCAACGGTATATTGATTTCAATTTGCGTGAACGTATGGAGCTGTATAACCAAGCGCTGCCAGATACGAAGCTGGTGGAAAGCAATTACGATTTGTTTTTTGAAGCGATCAAAGAAAATAAGCTTCCGACAGTAACGGGCGAATTTATTTCCAGCTCCGTTTCAAAAATCCATCGCTCCATTTATTCTTCGCGCTACGATCATAAGTATTTGAACGACAAAGTAGAACGCAGGATGATCTATCAAGCGGAGCCTTTAATGGTGATGGCGGAAAAATGCGGGATTCCCTATAAAAAGGGGCTGCTGGATCGTATTTGGAAGCTGTTGAATAAAAATCATACCCATGATTCTGCCGGCGGCTGCAACAGCGACAAAACCAATCAAATCATCACCGATCGCTTTGTAGAAACGGATCAGCTTTCCTATTCGCTGGTTGATTATCTAACTAGAAAAATTGCTGAATCGCGAATGAATGTCTCAGAGGGTGAACTCGTTATTTTCAACACGCTGCCTTGGAAAAATAAAAAAGTAGTAAAGTGTGAAGTTTCCACGCCATTTGCAGCTATCGCGCTTGAAAAAGACGGAAGGACGATTCCTTTTGAGATCGTGGGTACTCGAAAAGAATTTTCCGGCTCGATTCGTCGCGAGAAAGCAGATGAAGATCCGACCAGCTTCTATTTCATTCATGAATTGTTAATAGAAGCAGAGCTTCCGCCGCTCAGCTTTATGACTTATCAAGTCGTTGAGAAGTCTGAGGAAATCAAGCGGCAATCGACTAAGGAATCGGCCAAACAATCTATCAGAAATGACTTTTATCAAATCATTTTTGAAGCGGGTGCACTTTCTTTAGTAGACCGAAAAGCAGGAGAGACGTATAAAGACTTTTTAGCGTTTGAAGATAGCGGCGACGAAGGAGATACCTATGATTATTCACCACCTTACGCCGATGAGTGCTATCGCTTGAACTTAGCTGATGCGAATTGTGAGGTAATCCAAAACACGTTGCTGTCTAAATTCACTTTTACCGGGGAGTGGAATATCGCTAAAGATTTATCCGAGCGTGAATTACAAAAACGGACGCAAAAAATTCCATATCAATTGACGATCGAATTAATGAAGGAAAGTCGACAAATTCAATTCCATTTGGAAATCGACAATCAGGCCAGCGATCATCGGATGAGGGTCTTGATCGATACGCCGCATAAAAATGAATTTTCTTATACCGATACACCTTTCGGTACGATCAAAAGGGCGGTGGAGGATCAGCACATTGATGATTGGAAGGAGTTGGGGTGGCGAGAAGAACCCACGGCGATTTTCCCGATGCTGACCTATGTGAATAGTCACGATTCATCCTCCAGCTGGACTGCTTTCAGCAAGGGGATCAAAGAATATCAATTTGTGGGGGAAGACTTCCAAACAATGGCCCTGACACTGTTTCGTTCGGTAGGCTATCTAGGTCGACCGGATCTGCTGCGACGACCGGGAATAGCTTCAGGAAACGAGTTCAAATATATTCCGACACCGGATAGTCAGATGCAGAAAAAAATGACTTTCAAGTTTGCGCTTCAGATTGATCACGACTATCAACCGCCACAACTGGCGAAGGATTATTTAGCCTATGCGATCAGCAGTCCTTATTACCAGATTCAGGAGCTGAATCGTTTTACGACGACTCTTAAATATTTTGTCTCGAATCCGTTAAAAAACAAGGTGTGTGAACAAGCAGGAATCACCTTTGATAGCAGCAAGCTGATTTTCAGTGCGTTAGTAAAAACGAAAGATGGCCCCGGCTTTGATTTTCGCGTGTATAATCCGGACCTCCATCGAGAAGTTGCTGGAGAAACGATCGCAGGTCCCCATGAAATGAGCTATACGTTTGTTGACCTCAAAGGTAACGCTGTTTCTTCGACAGAAAAAAATGATATTATTCCTCTAGGAACCTTTAAACCAGGAGAAATAAAAACGATCCATATCGTTGATTGAGGAGAAATCATATGCAAGAAGACCTTTTTATTTTAATTGAATCCTGCCGCTTGAATTTTACTTCTGTTGAGCAGGTGATCGCGGACTACCTGTTAAGTAAACAGGCAGCTATGACGATCGATAAATTATCGGAGCATCTGGCGGTTTCAAAATCGTCGATTACCAGATTTTGTAAAAAGATTGGGCTGAACAACTACAAGGAACTGATTTTTCTATATAAGCTTTCTTTGGATAATGAGTCGTCAAATTTATCGGTGTCATCAAAGATCACCGCTGCGTATCATTCCTTGGCGACACGCAGCGACAGCAACTATTCACAAGAAGTGGTCGATGCCTTTTGTGAATTGCTCCATCAGCATAAGATCATTCACTTTTTTGGCAAAGGCTTCAATTCTTATGCGGGGGCTGATTTTCAATTCAAATTTTCCAGAGTCGGTAAATATGTCCGGGTGATCTCAGATGAGAATTCGATCTTGATGTCGGCGAATTTTGCCAATCAGGATGAATTGATCGTCGTTTCAAGTTTGCGGGGCGATGACGAAGAATTGCTGGAGGCGATGAAGATCGCGAAAAAAAGAAATGTCTCGATCTTGCTGATAACCTCCAATCGCTACTCGCAGCTGATTCCTCATGCGGATGTTGTGTTGATTGCCGCGAGCTTTACAAGGGAAGAAGCCCTAGGAAATATTTCCCCGCAGATACCGATCCTTATTCAGCTGGATATGGTTTACGAGAGATATATCCATTTATATTCAGACGCGATCACTCAATGGCTGGCGTCTGAACAAATATTGCACAAATAAGAGGAGTACACATGAAGAATTTTCCTGAGAACTTTTTGTGGGGGGCGGCAATGTCGGCTCCCCAAACAGAAGGACAGAGTTTAAATTTCGGAAAAACCGCGACAACTTGGGACTATTGGTTTCAAATAGCGCCTGAGAAATTCCATCAAAACCAAGGACCAGCGATCACCTCTGGCGTATACGATCACTATTTGGCTGACTGCCGGCGAATGCAGGAGATTGGGCTAAACTCCCTTAGAACTTCCATTTCGTGGGCGCGTCTGCTGCCGGATGGGAAGACAGTCAATCAAGCGGCAGTTGATTTTTATCGGCAGTACTTTTCAGCGATGCTGGATCATGGCGTAGAGCCGATCATTAACCTCTTTCATTTTGATATGCCCATGTGGCTGATGGAACAGGGCGGCTGGGAAAATCGTGTTTCGATTGAAGCCTTTGCCTTTTATGCGCAAACCGCGTTTGAATTATTTGGCGATCTTATCAGAAAATGGACGACCTTCAATGAGCCCATCGTCCATGTAGAGTGCGGGTATCTTTATCAGTATCATTACCCCGCAGTCGTTGATTTTCAGCGGGCGATTCAGGTGGGCTATCATACATTGCTTGCCCATAAAGCAGCCGTAAAGGTTTTTAAAGCAGCGGAGCAAGCAGGAGAGATCGGGATTATTTTAAATATTTCGCCAACATATTCGAAAAGTGAAGCGCAAGCGGATTTGTCAGCTGCCTTTCGATCAGATTTGCTGAATACCCGGAGCTTTTTAGATCCGACAGTATTAGGGACGATTCCTGATGAACTCATCGCGTTGTTAAGGGAGAACCAGCTGTTGCCGGAGGTGGAAACAGGCGATCATGAGTTGATTAAAGAAAATTTAGTAGATTTTATCGGACTAAACTATTATCAGCCGCGACGTGTTCAAGCACCGGAAAAGGGTCGGATGCCTGCACAAATGCCTTCAGACTTTTATGCAGCCTATGATTGGCCGGATAAAAAAATAAATCCTTACCGCGGCTGGGAAATCTATCCTGAAGCACTTTATGACGTTGCGGTCATGATGAAAGAAGCGTACAACAATATTCCTTGGTATGTAAGTGAAAATGGAATGGGTGTCGCAGAAGAAGAGCACTTCATGAAGGACTCTGGGGAAATTGAAGACGATTATCGAATTGAGTTCATGGAAGAGCACCTAAACTATCTGTATAAAGGAATCCTTGAAGGCAGCAACTGCTTCGGGTATCATGCTTGGACATTTGTAGACTGCTGGTCATGGCTGAACGGCTACAGAAATCGCTACGGCTTTTATCGCTTGGACTTAAAAACACTGGAACGTTCTGTGAAAAAGAGCGGCCGCTGGATCAAAGTAGTAAGTGAAAATAATGGATTTTAGGTGATGATGAATGAGTTTAGTCGTATTTGATATTGGCGGAACAACGGTCAAGCATGGGATTTGGGAAAATCAGGTATTAAGTGAGGTCGCCGCTTTTCCAACGCCCGACACGTTTGAGGCATTATTAGAAGCTTTTCAGCAGGTAATCAATGAATCTGATCAAACCTTCGAGGGCATCGCTATCAGTGCGCCGGGAGCCGTTGACCAAGAGCAACGAAAAATACTTGGTATCAGCGCGGTGGATTATATCCATCAACGTCCAATTTTTGCTGAGCTGGAAGAATATTTCGGACTTCCAGTCACGATAGAAAATGACGCAAATTGTGCTGGAATCGCGGAAGTTGAGCTAGGTGTCGGCAAGGATGCGCAAAACATCGCTTTCGTTGTTTTAGGAACAGGGGTAGGCGGAGCACTTTTTGTCCACCGAAAATTATATAAAGGGAGTCACCTATTTGGCGGGGAAGTCGGTCTGCTGAAAAGTCAAAATGAGCAAACCTTCAGCCAAAATGGCACCTTAGTCAAAGCTGCGAACTTTTATTTCGAACAAACCAATACGAAAGTCGATGGAAAAGAGCTTTACGCATTAAAAGAAAATGGTGATCCATTGGCTGAGAGACTTGTAAATGAGATGTACCAGATTATGGCGAATAATCTTTACAATATCCAAGTCATGTTTGATCCTGAATTGATTGTATTAGGCGGAGGAATCTCAAGACGCCCAGAATTAGCAGCAGAGCTTACCAATCGATTATCTGAGCAGCTAAAAAAAGAAGGCGTTGAAGAGATCATGCCTGCGATCAAATGCTGTAAATTTCATAACGATGCGAATTTGATTGGCGCAGCGTTGAATTTTAAATTTAAAGGGACTCTACTTTAATAGCTAGTGTCATATAAATTTAGCGGATAACAACGCTGTTTATATGACACTTTTTTGTATTCAAATTAGGAGCCTATCCAGAGTTCTTTCTATTCAGTGTTTGTTACTGATAGCCGGCCAATAGCTATTCTAAGCTAACAAAGGAGCAAATACGAGCTAATAAATAGAAAACAATATTGATTTATTATAAAAAGATGATAAGCTTCAAGTGAAAATGATTTTTAATGCCATAAGAAAATTAGCACAGACAGACGCCCACTTCGCTGGTCTGTCTTTTTGAAAAGAGGGGGAAAAAATGAATATCAACTACCTCAGAGATTTTGTCATTTTGACAAAGCACAATAATTATTTAGAAGCTGCGGAAGAACTGTTTATTTCACAGTCGACCTTATCAAAGCATATTCAATTATTGGAAAAGGAGCTGGACGTTAAGCTTTTCATCAGGACGACAAGAAATGTTCAGTTGTCGCCCTATGGAAAGGAATATCTGCCCTACGCGGAAGAAATGGTCAGTCTTTATGAGAAGTCAGTGACTGAATTGAATCAGTTTAAGGATAAGCTGCTGCAAACTATTACCATCGGAGCGATTCCTATTATGGCACCTTATGGTATTACCCAAGCAATCATGGACTTTCGCAAGATGTATCCGCAAACCAATGTCCATGTGATTGAAGCAGACTCGCAGCAATTAATGGCCATTTTAGAAAACGGCGAGTGTGATCTCGCGTTTATCAGAGAGGAGCCTAAGATAAATGAAAAGCTGGCCCGCATTCATTTTTCCACCGACCACTTAGTCGCGGTGCTTCCTCAATCTCATAAATTGGCGAAAAGCAAACGTATAATGCTGAATGAGCTGGCTGATGAATCCTTTCTTTTTCTAAATAAAGGCACCGTGATGTATAACTTATCCGTCACTGCATGTCGAGAGGCGGGCTTCGAACCGACAATCGCTTATACGGGAAAGCGAGCAGAAAATATTTTGGATCTGGTGAAAGAAGGCATGGGGATTTCTCTATTAATGGAAAAACCAATTAGCTATTTAAATTCAAAAGGTGTCGTGAGGGTACCGATTTATCCCGAGATTCGAACAGATATAAATGTTTATCATGCGAAAACGAAGGAAATCACGCCCATAACCAAAGCATTTCTAGAATTTATTGGTGAATGAACTGCTTAAAAACAATATAAAAAATCAAAAGAATGCTATTTATTCCGATATCGAATAAATAGCGTTCTTTATCGAATCGTAAACGGTTTCAGAATATATTATCATTAAGACATAGAAAAGAGGCAGGACATTAAAGAGAAAAGACAGTTCTGTTAGCAGCAGACCTCCGGAGGTTTTTTCTTTAAAGTTATGGGATTCCTCTTGTTCAATTTCCAAGCAAAATTACAAGAAAGCGAGAACTGAAATGATAATTGACAGTAACTTATACTGGTTTGATGAAAGTATTTTTGCTTCGAAGCAAAAATTAGAGAATTTTTTAAGCAGTGTACCAAAGCATTATGATACGAACGCCTATTACAAAGAGCTTGAGGATGGCCGCACTCAAATTGTCATCGAACGGCCCAAAGGCTTTGAAAATCTAAACTATCTTCAAGGAGAGTATCAGTTATCGAACATTCTGGCAGATATGGACCAAGCGGGCATCAATCAGGCGATCTTAAAAATTCCCGGCTGTCATGAATGGCTGACGCTCGAACAGTGTAAAGCATTTAATGATGGAATGTATGAATACATGAAACAAAGCGAAGGGCGGCTGGTTCCATTAGCAGTCGTACCGCCAATGGGGACGCAAGAGGTTTTTGACGAGCTCAAGCGCTGCTTTGAAGAGTTGAAATTCCCAGGAGTGCAATTGGTCACTCATTACGGCAAATATTATTTAGATGATGAACAGTTTGCCGCATTTTTCGAGGAATTGAATCGCTATCAAGCAACAGTTTATATCCACCATACACCGGTTCCAACACAATATGAGGCCTTGTTTGAATACACCAATATCAGACGTTCCTATGGCAGATGTGCGGATCAGCTCACCGCTGTTTGTCGGGAGCTGTACAGCGGCTTTTTTGAAAAATATCCCGATCTTACATTTGTTCATTCCATGTTAGGCGGAGGATTCTTTGCACTGAAAAACATGCTGATGCCTCATAAAAAGAGCAGTAAGGATACCGTTCAGCGTTTTGCTGATGACCAAACCAATGTAGAAGCACATTTAGCGAAAAATATTTATTTTGAAATGTCGCATGCGCAACCGTGGGGGAAAGATTCTTTGGAGCATGCCATTAAGATGATGGGGGCAGATCATATTATTTTCGGCTCCTCCTATCCGGTGCGTCGCGAGTGGTTAACAGAAGGTGCGGCGTTTATCCAGAGTTTAGCTATTGAAGAAAAAGACAAGTCCTTAATTCTAGGAGAAAATGCGCAGCGATTGTATCAAAGCTCAATTTAGGGGAGGTATTAAGATGAGAGCAGGTGCGGGGAGAACAAACCTTGAATTACCGGATACTATTTTTCCCATAGAAAATTTTCGGTATCTCCATGATGATTTGGCATGCAGAGTCATCATTTTGGAGCAGCAAGAGTCATTGGTATTTGTTTCTTTGGATCTGACTTCGTTAAAAGAATATGCCATTGACGCCATCAAGACAGAAATCAGCAGTCACTATGCGGTGCCGTTGGATCACATTTTTATCAGCGTTAGTCATACCTTTTCTGCGCCGCATACGCGTTCAATCGAAGCAATGGAAAGATCGAGTGAGGAGATCAAGCAAAAGAATCAATTATTTTTGCAAATCATTTTATCAGCGGTTGCAGACGCAGTGGAAAAGGCGATTGGCACCATCCAACGGGTCAAAGTTATCTGCCATACAGCGGAAACGAATGCAACGATTAATCGGGATGTGGAACAGGAAGCTGGTTATTGGATCGGCAGAAATCCTAATGGGTTTTCCGACCGGAAGCTGCCAATTCTCAAATTTATGACTGAAAATCAAGAGATATTGGCTGTTCTTTATAGTGTGGACGTACAATCTTCGCTAGTCGAAACGATCGACGATACAGCGGTCAGCAGTGACTTTATTGGATTGGCTAGTAAAAGTATCGAGGACCATTTTGATTGTCCCGCTTTAATTATGCTAGGAGCCGCCGCCGATCAGATCCCGAAAAGCGCAAGCCAAGATTTTCAAGACCTGACCAAACAGGCAACCGCGCTGGGAAATGTTCTGATAGAAGAAATAAAGCAGGAGGGGTCAGAAACTGACGGGCCCTTCGTATTGGACAAACTGACAGTCACGGTAAAAGGGCAAGAGCTGCCAGATAGAAAGCAGTTAAAACCTGCTAGAGACCATGTCTTTATTCCCAGTGCTGATCGAAGGGTGAGTATTCCGATAGTGACCTTTGGCGAAGTGGCGATCGTCATGCTGAAACCGGAAATCACCAGTAATATTGGCGCTGGCATTAAGGCCCGATCACCGTACGAGACAACGATCGTCGCGACAATGATTAATGGCGGGCAAAAGTATATGGCCGATGAAGAGAGCTATCAAAAGTGTACCTATGAAGCAATGAATTCGATGTTTGCCAGCGGAAGCGCCGAAATAGTCAGTGAAAAAGTGTTGGCAGAATTAATCAAAAGGAAGTGAAAAAATGGACGTAGGATCAGGAAGAATCGACATTACACCCGAGGAGCCGTTTTATCTTTTAGGCTATAAAACACCTTTGAGAAATCAACCGGCAGAAGGCATTCATGATCATATTTTTATCAATGGTTTGTTAATTTGCACTAATTTAAATCAGAAATTATTTATTGCCACAGGCGATTTATTGGAGCTGGAGGATCAGTTTGCCGCGACGATTCGCTATAAGATCAGTCAGCGCTACGGTATTCCTTTTGCCAATGTCATTATCGGTGTTACCCATGATCATCACTCCGTGAGAGACTTTCACGAAAGTTGGGAGTTTGGGAAGTTTAATGAACAATACCGCGATTTTCTAGCGAATAGTTTTGTTGAATTATATGAAAAATGCGAGAACAATCTGGTAGAGGCGAAGATGGTTTACGGCGATGAT
This sequence comes from Enterococcus hulanensis, assembly GCF_005405485.1. Taxonomy (GTDB): domain Bacteria; phylum Bacillota; class Bacilli; order Lactobacillales; family Enterococcaceae; genus Enterococcus_A; species Enterococcus_A hulanensis. Next base: position 45,384 of record NZ_BJED01000016.1, read on the forward strand.
TTGGTTTTAGGCTATTTCAGCAATCGCAATCATCCCGGCCAGCAATCGGACAATACGGTTTCCGTGGTTAAGTTTGTACATGAAGGCAAGGAAATCGCGGGACTGGTCAACATCGCGGTCCATTCAACAGTTCTAAGCGGAAGCAATATGCTGCTGACCGCCGATCTGGCAGGGAATTTGTCACAGAAGTTAAAGGATCTTTGGGGCTTTTACCCATTAATGCTGATCGGCTGTGCCGGTGATTCCAGCAATCATAATGATCGGTCGGCTAGAGATTTTGCTGAGCTGGACAGGGTAACCACCGGATTAGCCGAGAAAATAAATCACATTGAACTGGAACGCACGATCACTGTAGATAATCAGCCGCTCCGTGTGCTGACGCTTAATCAAGAAGTTGTGAACGATAAGAAAGCCTATGATCAAGACCTGTTAAAGAGAATTGAAGGAATGAAAAACGGATCAATCAAAGCGGTCGGATCTCAGCCGCTGGAGCATCTGATCAAGAAATGCGAAGCGCAGCTGAAGGAACCGCCGTTTTATGATGTGGTGCCTATGCGCATTTTAGATTTAGGCGATCTGCGCCTGTTCGTATTTCCCGGAGAACTGGCTTCAGCAGGCGGGGAGATGCTGCGAAATTCTACGAATAAAACCGTTCTTATCGCAGGCTATTGTGACGGGTTTCATCATTATTTTTTGGAGGAGAAGGATTACGGTCTAAGCTTTGAAACAATTGGGAACCCGGTTCCGTCTGGGACTTTTGAAAAAATTATTGGTCAATTTTGTCAAGGAAGCGAGCTGTTAGACTCACAGTCGTAGGTTCAAATTTGGGTGTTCGGAAAGAGCCGTAATCGGGGCTGAGTGAAGTCGATAATAATGAAAAATAGAAAGGTTTTAATGATTATGGACTACATGAAATTAGGCAAAGAAATTCTAAAGCAGGTCGGCGGGAAAGAGAATGTCGCAAATATTTCGCATTGTGTAACCAGGGTTCGTTTTGTATTAAAAGATGAAAAAAAGGCAAATGACGACGAAATAAAACATATGCAAGGTGTTTTGGATGTCATCAAACAGGGCGGGCAATATCAAGTTGTGATCGGTCCGAGTGTTAAAAAAGTCTATGATGCCATTATTAAAGAAGGCGGATTCTCTGAGGATGCTTTCGACAGCTCACAGGCCAATCAGGAGGATGATAAAAATCTTTTGACCAAGGCGCTGGGGTTAGTTAGTTCAATTTTTATCCCAATACTAGGCGTTTTATCTGGTGCAGGGATGATCAAAGCGATGCTGGCTTTAATCAGCGTGTTCGGACTGCTTTCTGATACAGACGGGACTTATATCATATTAAATGCACTCTCTGATGTTCTCTTCTATTTCTTCCCGGTTGCGATTGGCTGGAGTGCCGCTAAGCGTTTTGGGATCAAGGAGATTTACGGAATTGTTTTAGGCGCGTTTTTAGTCTATCCCAGCATTGTTGCAGCAGCGAGCGGGGACCCGATCAATACGTTGTTTGCGGGAACGATTTTTTCTATGAACTATCAATTAACCTTCTTAGGTATTCCGGTGGCGTTACAGAATTATGCCAGCACAGTCATTCCAATCATCGCGATCGTTTGGATTGCCAGCTATGTCTACAAGTTTTTTGATACGTACATTCCGGATGTGTTGAAAATGGTTTTTGTCCCCTTCTTTACCCTGATCGTTACAGGGGTAGCTAGTTTAATTATTATTGGTCCCATTTCGATCGTTCTGCAAAATATGCTGAGCGGCACGGTCTCTTGGCTGATTAATTTGAATACTGGGATTGCAGGATTCCTTTTAGGGGCTTTTTGGTCCATTTTGGTTATGTTTGGTTTGCACTGGGCCGTTATTCCTTTCTTTGCGATCAATGTCGCGCAATATGGGTATGATATTATTAATCCGCTTATTTTCTCTGGAGCGCCCGCTATTCTTGGTGCGACGATTGGTATAGCGATTCGCACAAGAAACAAGGATACACGGGCAGTTTCAACGGCAGCGGCAGTTTCTTCCTTCTTCGGGGTCAGCGAGCCCGCGTTATACGGGGTTTTGATTCCTCGTAAATGGATTTTAGTCACTTGCTTGACTGGTGCCGGAATTGGCGGGGCGATTGCCGGATTAGCTGGTTCTAAGCTGTATACCTTTGGCGCACACGGCTTACTAGGCTTGCCGACGTTCATTAATCCGAAAGGCATTGACAGCGGCTTTATCGGTCTGTGCATTAGCGGGATCGTGGCCTTTGCCTTTGCGTTGATTACGGCCTTGATTATTGGCGATAAAAAAAGTGAAGCAGATTTCCTTCCTAAAAAAGATGAAGAGGGAAAATCAGAGATCGATTATTATGCTCCGGTAAAAGGCGAAGCCATCGATTTGATCAATGTGGATGATGAAGTATTTTCAAAATTAGTGTTAGGCGATGGGATCGCGATCAAACCTAGCGAAGGAAAGGTGTACGCTCCAGCAGATGCGATCGTCAGAGTAGCTTATCCAACGGGGCACGCGATTGGCCTAGCAGGAAACAACGGAGAAGAAATCCTGATCCACATAGGAATAAATACGGTTGATCTAAAAGGAGCATATTTCACCAGTCATATTCAGCAAGGCATGAAAGTCAAAAAAGGCGATCTTTTAGTCGAGTTTGATTTAGATGCGATAAAAAATGAAGGCTATGATCCAACGGTTATGGTCATTGTCACCAAAACGGATAACTTAAAGTCCGTTGAACCAATGGTGATTGGCGCAGTTGATACGAACAGCCGGCTGCTTAGGATTGGTCTGGAATAAAAATATAGGTGTGCAGAAGATGATTCATTTTCTGCACACTTTTTTTTCGTTAATTAATAGAGAAATGAAAACCGGCAATTCGCTAACGCTAAGCATAAAATAGGTTTTATTTAGCAAAGATAGCTAAGTGTTATTAAAAATCGTTTTGCGGTTTCTACCGATGGACCTCGGTCCAAAGCGTAAAAGAAGCATTGTAACGGATTTCATAAGTTGGTAGTCTAAGGTCAAGAGATACGTATACTCAATAAAACGAATGGAGAGAGATGATGAAAAGTAAATTTTATCAGACGATGCAGGACTTTTCTAGGGCAGTGATCGTTCCAGTCAAGTTCATGGCGGTAATGGGGTTGTTCTTGGCAGTATCTGTTATTTTACAATTAGAATTTATGCCGGGTGTCTTGCAGACCTTCGGCGGATTGATCAAAACGATGATGGACAGCATGCTGAATAATTTGGCGCTGATCTTTTGTGTCGGCATCTCAGCATCATTAGCAAAAAAGAAAAAGGTCGAGGCCGCGCTTATCTCATTAATCGCATTTTTATTCTTTTTAGCGGCGAACAATGCGTGGCTGACCTTGACGAATCAATTGGCGGAAGCCGGTGAAATGGGTCTTTTTGGAACGGGACAGGCGGTTGTTTTAGGTTTTCAGGTTGTCGATATGAATGTCTTTTTAGGCATGCTGGTTGGTTGTATCGTGGCATTTATTCATAATCGTTTTTCGGATAAGGAGTTTGTCGACTTCCTGAGTATTTACGGTGGTTCGCGTTTTTCCTTCATGATTTTGATTCCGGTTATTTTAATGACTGCGATCGGCATGAGCTATATTTGGCCGGTGGTAAATAGTTGGATCTCGTCATTGTCAGGCTTCATTTTGACGACTGGATTACTAGGTGTGTTCATTTACTCCTTTGGAAATCGCTTCTTGATTCCGACAGGTCTGCATCATTTATTGTGGATGCCATTTTGTTTTACTGCGCTGGGCGGGACGGCGAAAATCGGCGGACAGGTCTACAATGGTGCGGCGAATATCTTTTATGCGGAAATGGCGAATGCGGGCTCGATCACGAGTTTAGATCCATCTTTACGGTTTGCGACCTTTGGGTTTGTGAAGATCTTTGGTTCGATCGCGGTGTCTTTGGCCTTGATCCACTGTGCGAAAAAGCAGCGTAAAGAAGAGGTCAAAGGAATGATCCTGCCTTCAATGTTTGTTGCGGCGGTGGCGGGGATCACTGAACCGTTGGATTTCTCCTTCTTGTTTGCCTCGCCGTTATTGTGGTTGGTTCACAGTCTGATGACGGCAGTTTCAGAAACGATTCTATGGGGAATCGGTGCCAGAACCTATATGTTGTACGGCTTGATTGACACAGTTGTGTCAAACTCGGTTTTCAGTCCTTCAGTCACCAAATTTTACTTAGTGATTATCGTCGGTATCGTTATGTCGGTCATCTGGTATTTTGTTTTCGTTCTATTAATCAACAAACTAAACATTAAAACACCAGGGCGAGAAGATGAGCTGGCAGAAGAAGTTGTCCTAGCGAATGCGTCGAATGAAGGAATAGCTCTCGACGGCAGCACTGATTTTGATTTCGTTGTTGCGGGTCTCGGCGGAAAAGAAAATATCGAAAGTATTTCGAACTGCTTCACTCGCTTGCGGGTGACAGTCAAAGATGAAGCGTTAGTAGATTCGGCTCAATTAGAAAAAATCTCGCAGCAAAAAGGTGTCGTCCTAAATGGCACGAATGTCCAAGTCATCATCGGCATGGGCGTCCAAGGCTTCAAGGATGATATTTGCGAACGATTAGGTATGAGCGAAGCATAAAATTGTGGTTTATTTTGAAAGGAAGAGAAGAATGAAGTTGGAAAAACAGTCAGTTGTAATCGCAGGCGGAGGAAGTACCTACACCGCTGGAATCGTCATGATGCTTATTGAAAATCAGGACAAATTTCCTTTGTGTAAATTAAAATTTTACGACAATGACGAAGAACGTCAAAGCATTGTCGCCAAAGCCTGCGAGGTGATCGTCAAAGAACGCGCGCCGGAAATCGAATTTTTAGCAACGACCGATCCCGAAGAAGCTTTTACGGATATCGACTTTGTGATGGCTCATATTCGTGTAGGCGGTCTGTCGATGCGGGAGCAGGATGAAAAAATTCCGTTAAAATATGGCGTCGTTGGACAAGAAACCTGCGGACCTGGCGGGATGGCTTACGGGATGCGCTCTATTCCGGGCGTAGTGGAATTGATCGACTATATGGAAAAATATTCGCCGGATGCTTGGATGCTGAACTATTCGAATCCAGCCGCGATCGTAGCGGAAGCGACCCGCAGAATGCGTCCGAAGGCGAAGATCATCAATATTTGCGACATGCCTGTGGCAATCAAAAAATCCATCGCAGATATCGTCGGTTTAGAAAGTGAAAGTGAGATCATCGATCGTTATTACGGCTTGAACCATTTTGGCTGGTGGACAGAACTGACCGACAAGCAGGGCAATGATTTAATGCCGAAATTAAAAGAGCATGTGGCGAAATACGGATATGCCGCGGCAGAAAGTGAAGGAAATCCTTTATTGGAAGAAAACAGCTGGATGGATACCTTCCAAAAGGCCAAGGATGTTTATGCCGTCGATCCCACGACAGTACCCAACACTTACCTAAAATATTACCTGTATCCTGATTACGTGGTGGCTCACGCCGATCCAAATTACACACGAGCCAATGAAGTGATGGACAATCGCGAAAAAAATGTGTTTGCGGAATGCGAAAGAATCGCCGCGGCACAAACAGCGGAGGATACGACGATCGAAGCCGGCGAACACGCGGAATTTATCGTTCAATTAGCAGGCGCTTTAGCCTACAACACCTATGAGCGGATGCTTTTGATCGTTAAAAATGAAGGAGCGATCGCGAATTTAGACGATGAGGCGATGGTCGAGGTCCCATGTATCGTCAGCAAGCGCGGCTATGAACCATTATGTATGGGGAAAATCCCGCATTTCCAAAAAGGGCTGATCGAACAGCAGGTCGCCGTCGAAAAATTAGTCGTCGATGCGTTTGAAGAACAATCGTATCAAAAATTGTGGCAGGCGATGACGCTTTCCAAGACCGTTCCATCAGCGGCAGTGGCGAAGCAAATCTTGGATGAAATGATCGAAGCCAATGGCACTTGGTGGCCGGAATTAAAATAAGTTTTACAATGAAAGTATTAATGATTGGAAACGATCGTTGATACTTTTTTTCTAACGTATATTTTGCCAGTTTTGCCATAGTTTGAATTCGTTTTCCGGTAAGGTAAAATAAGAATAAACGCTAAGGAGGATGACTATGCTTTTTTCCGATATCGTCAATCAGCATTATGACAATTTAAATGAGATCGACCTGCAAATGGTCCAATACATCCATGCCCATCCTAAAGAAATGACGACGATGGGAACCAATGATTTTGCCAAAATCTGTCATTCCTCGAAATCAACCGTGATCCGCTTTACGCAAAAGCTGGGCTTTACCGGCTTCAGCGAGCTGCGAAATTTTTTAAAATGGCAAAACAATCCCAATGAAGCCGTGGAAGAGCCCACCTTCAAAAAAAGAATTTTTTCCGACGCGGAACGAACGATCAACTATCTCAAAGACAACGACTGGGAAAATATTTATCGCGCGCTGCAAAACAGCCGCAACGTCTATTTATTGGGAACAGGAGTCACCCAGCAGAACCAAGCAGCCGAATTACAACGCCTGCTGCTGCTGATTGGCAAGCCGGCACAAATGATTCCCGCCTCTTCCCAATCGAATGAGTTCAAACGCATCGTGGAAAAGATCACCGCCGAGGATTTGATTTTTGTGCTGTCATTATCGGGTGAGAATCAGCACCTCTTTAATGTATTGAACGTTCTATCCACCCATCGCTCCACCATCGTTTCGATCACGAACATGCAGAACAATTTATTATCCGGACGAGCAGATTATTCACTGTACGCCTCCAGCAGCCGGAGTCCTAACCCAACCGATTGGTGGCTGCAAACCTCGTCCTCATTTTTCCTGCTGATCGAAGCATTTGCCTTCGGGTATGTCGATTATTGCCGGAGAAAATGATGTAACTAAGTTTGCGCAAGGTGAGTGAAGCTGCTTTTATCTGCAAAAATAGAAGCCATCAGCTTTCTCACGCCCCGCAGCGGATTTTGCGAGCCATTGAATGGATTCTTTTTTCATTATATACTTTAAAGGAAATTGACCATAAGAATGGGGTGAGGACGATGGAGCTAGGGAATCCAGTAAGGAGTATTTTACTTCGTTATATCAATAATCAAAAAAAGCAGGACAACAATTATTTTATTGCCCAGATCGTGTTGGATAACTTTGATGAGATTCCCCAATTAACCATTTATCAGCTGAGTGAAAAATGTTTTGTTTCCACCGCGGCGATCTCACGGTTTATTCGTTTGTTAGGATTTGCGACGTATACCGAATTTAAATCCGCCTGTGAAGCCGAGATAGGAATTACTCATGATTATGACAAGAAATATACGGCAACGGACCCGGCACCGGAGAGTTCATTTATTGCCGAATTCACTGAGAATCTGCACCGCAATTTGACTTATTGCCAAGAACATCTTTCGGAGTCTGAGCTGAAGGAAGTGGCTGAGAGGATTCATACAGCTTCTGATGTGATGGTTTTCGGCTTAGAATTTGCTTCGTTTATGAGCCAGCATTTTCAAAGTCGCATGGCTATGATGGATAAACGTGTTCATAATGGGTTTACTGTGGATGATCAATTGGCAGCGATTGAAAGAATCCAGCCTAACAGCTTGGCGCTGATTTTTTCGATGGAAGGCGGCTTTTTCTATTTCAACGAAAAAGTGATTGCGGCCTTGAAAAAGAAGGACGTCCATATCATTGTCTTTACGTTTAAGAGTTCACCGATGATTGAACGCAGCGCTGATCAGGTGATCCTCTGCGGGGAACGCAATGAAAACACAGAAGGACGACTGTCGGTTCTTTATATAATGGAGCTTTTGCTGTTTTATTATATGCGAACGATTTATTTAGCCTGAAGTTTCATATTTTGAAACAAAGCCTCTAGTTTTGAAACTAGGGGCTTTGTTTTGTCGTCGTGAATGGAATCGCTTCCGTGCTATTGTTTAGGTAACAGGAAGGAGCGATGCACATATGGAGAAAAAAAGTTTTTATTGGGGAGCCTCCACCTCGGCATTCCAAGTGGAAGGAGGATATGGCGAAGGCGGCAAAGGTGTCGCTACGACGGATGTCCGAAAAGTACCCGCAGGCGTAGCGGATTCAAAGGTGGCCTCTGATCAATACCATCATCTGAAAGAAGATGTTCTTTTGATGAAGGAATTAGGGATCACGCTTTATCGCTTTTCCTTTAATTGGACCCGTATCATGGGGAATGGCTACGAGGAAAATCCAGCAGGGATTGCTTTTTATAATCAGCTGATTGATCTTTGTTTAGAAAATGGCATTACACCATTTCCGACGCTGTATCATTTTGAAATGCCGCAGCGCTTTGTCGAGGATTTTGCCGGGTGGCAATCACGGAAATGTGTGGAGCAGTTCGTAAAATATGCGGAAATCTGTTTTCGTCATTTTGGTGATCGGGTAAAATATTGGGGCACGATCAACGAGCAGCTGATTGCCAGCGCGGCAACTGATTTAAACGGAAATCACGAGACAAATCCGGAGCTGAAAATGAAACACATGTATCAAATGAGCTATCACATGTCCCTTGCCGAGAAAAAGACAATCGAAGTCTTTCGTAAAATCGTAAAAGATGGAAAGATCGGTCCGATTTGTTCAATGCAGGTAGTGTATCCGGAAACACCAGCGCCCAATGATATTCTAGCCGCACGAAATGCACAGGATTTTTTGCAGAATTGTTTTTTGGATATGTCGGTTTTTGGCAAATATCCAACTAGCTACAGCAATTATTTAAAGAACAAAGGCTGGTATCCTGAATCCGAGGAAGAGGATGCCGCGGTGCTAAAGAATAATCGGCCGGACTTTATCGGGATCAATTATTATTGCAGTACCTGTGTGCGGGCATTAGCTGACGGTGAAGATAACAGTAAGCTGCCGCCGTTTTATCGGAATGAATTATTTACTCTGGGAAATAACCCCCATTTGACCAAGACCCAATGGATGGAGTTTGGGATCGATCCAGAGGGCTTATACATCGGAATGCGGGATATTTATGAGCGTTACGGACTTCCGATGGTGGTGACCGAAAACGGGTTGGCCTATTCGGATGTTTTAGAAGGAGAGACAGTCTCCGATCATTATCGAATTGACTATCTGGAACAGCACATCAAGCAGTGTGAACGTTTGGTGGAGGAGGGGTATCCGGTCTTTGGCTATTGCCCTTGGTCGCTGCTTGATTTGGTTAGTTCCCATCAAGGATTTAAAAAACGTTACGGATTGGTGTATGTTGATCGAACGGATGAAGACGTAAAGGACTGTCGTCGAATCCCGAAGGAAAGCTATTTCTGGTATAAAAACCGAATTCAATCGAATAAATAAGGAGCGAGAAGAATGAATACTTTTATTGATTTCATGGAAAAACGATTTATCCCTGTCGCAAATAAAATCTCTGAAAATCGTTACTTAAAGAGTGTCAGCACAGGGTCGATGGCGCTGCTGGGTGTTATTATGGTAGGCTCGATTTTTACAGTGATCGCTAGTTTCAGCTGGGGACCTTATCAAGAATTCTTGACTAGTACACAATTAGGGACACTGCTAAATTATATCCCGGATTTTACCATTGATTTGTTGGGGATGTATATGGCCTTTAGTATCGCGTATTGCGGTGCAGATATTTTCAAGATAAAAGAGCACGCATTAGGAACAGGCTTGATCTCACTTGTCAGCTTTTTGATGCTTAGTCCGTTGACGGATGTGCCAGAGGAGCGTTTAGCCTATCTGAATACCAGCTATTTAGGAGCTAAAGGTGTCTTTGTTGCGATCTTTGTCTCACTGTTAACGATTCAAGTGATGCGATTTTTTGTTAAGAAGAACTTTACGATCCGTATGCCTCAAGGCGTGCCTGAGATGGTTACCAAGTCCTTTACTTCTTTAATTCCGGCTGTTGCGATTGTTTTGATTTTTGGACTAATCAAGCTGTTGTTTAGTCTGACCAGCTTTGAAACAGCGACGGACTTTATTTATACCTTGCTTCAACAGCCGCTGCAGTCATTGACCGCAACCTTGCCAGCATTCTTAGTTCTGATTTTGATTTCCAACCTGCTGTGGTTCTTTGGGATTCACGGATCAATGACCGTTTTGCCGATTTTGATGCCGATCTTTTTGGGCTACCTCGCAGGAAATACCGAGGCTGTCTCAGCCGGCGAAGCGATCCCGCATGTCATTAATTTCGGTCTTTACGATCTGGCCTGTCTAGGAGGAAGCGGAGCTACGATCGGTTTAGTGGCGAATATGTTTTTCTTTTCCAAGAGCAAACGTTATCGCGCCTTTTCCAAAATTGTTTTCCCCAGCGGATTATTCGGAGTCAATGAACCGGTGATTTTCGGGATGCCGCTGATGCTAAATGTGATGCTGCTGATTCCATTTCTATTAACTCCTTTAGTGATCGTATCTCTGGGATATCTGTTGATCTCTTTTGGAATCATTACTGCTCCAATCGGAATCTTAGGTGCCGGATCATTACCGCCGCTGGTTCATGGGATCGTGCAGGGAAGTTTATCCTTTGGTATTTACGAAATTATTGCGGCGGTGCTTTCAATGGCCATCTATTTCCCATTCTTTAAAGCCTTAGATAATCAAGCAGTTCAAGAAGAAGCTGCCGCAAATGAGTTAGCAGCAGAAGATTCGACAGTTAGTGAAATTTAACGAGGAGCTCAACCATTTATAAGCAAATGGTTGGGCTCTTTTTGTGTGATTATCAAAATAAGTATCCATAACTAAAACCAATGACCAGCCATAAAAAAGCGCAATTAGCTAAGACGGATCGGTAACAGGTATAGTTGATGTACTGAAAAACAAGCAGGAGGACATCAATATGGGAAAAACTTATTCATCCATTTTAGAGTTAATCGGAGAAACGCCAATCGTGAAGCTGAATCCACTGGTACCGGAAAACAGCGCGGAGGTTTATGTCAAGCTGGAGTTCTTTAATCCCGGCGGCAGTGTGAAGGATCGGATCGCTTTGCATATGATCGAAACAGCTGAAAAGGCGGGAGAATTAAAGCCGGGAAATACGATTGTGGAACCAACTAGCGGGAACACGGGAGTAGGTTTAGCCATGGTCGGTGCTGCCAAAGGCTATCCAGTCATTATCGTGATGCCGGATACGATGAGTATTGAACGAAGAAAACTCATTCAAGCATACGGTGCAACGCTGATCCTGACACCAGGCGCAGAAGGGATGAAGGGGGCGATCGCAAAAGCTAGCGAGCTAGCCAGTCAAGACGGCTACTTTATGCCGCTGCAGTTCAACAACCCGGCAAATTCGGCGATCCACCGAGAAACGACGGCGAAAGAAATTCAAGCAGCTTTTGGGACAGGCGGTTTAGACGCTTTTATCGCAGGTGTCGGGACCGGCGGAACGATCACGGGTGCCGGTCAAAAATTGAAGGAAGCCTATCCTGATCTAAAGATTTACGCAGTAGAACCGGAAGAATCGCCTGTTTTAAAAGGCGGCGCCCACTCTCCTCATAAAATTCAAGGAATCGGTGCCGGTTTTGTCCCAGAAATACTGGACACCACGATCTATGATCAAGTCCTTTCCGTTTCCAGCGAAACAGCTCTGCAAGCAGCGCGGGAAGCTGCCGCAAAAGAAGGCATATTAGTCGGAATATCCGCAGGTGCAGCGATCCATTCTGCACTTCAAGTAGCACAAGAATTAGGACCGGACAAAAAGGTTTTGGCGATCGTTCCAGATAACGGAGAACGCTATTTATCGACTGCCCTGTATCAATTTGACGAATAACGAAATTCCGCCCCTTCATCGTTGGTGAAGGGGCTTTTTTAAATGTTCGTGTTTAACGCCGGAAAGGTTCGATAAACGTTTCATTTTTGTTAATATGAAAAGAATTGAGAATACAAGGGTTAATTGGAGTTATTAAGGAAATGATGCGAAACTTAATATTATAAGCAAAGGACTGCGTAAATGTTCATGTTTATTTGCTTTCTTCGTTCCGCCATGTTATGGTAACTAAGTAATACTTTGATATGTGACTAGGTGGTTATCTAAGAATTTTAAGATACTTTTTTATTACACGTCATTTTTTATTACAACAAAATAAACACAGTTGATGTGTAATTGGAGGTACTTTCTATGAATAAAGGTACAGTAAAATGGTTTAATGCAGACAAAGGTTTTGGTTTCATCACTGGAGAAGACGGAAATGATGTTTTCGCACATTTCTCAGCTATCCAAGGCGACGGATTCAAATCTTTAGACGAAGGTCAAGCAGTGACTTTCGATGTTGAAGAAGGCCAACGCGGCTTACAAGCTTCAAACATCACAAAAGACTAAGATTAATCTATTGATGGATGACTAAGGAGATCGGAAACGATCTTCTTTTTTTATAATATTTGAAGGAGGATATTCAAATGGCGAACACCTATGGATTCAAATCTCCAACCCCCTCATTTTTAGGGGAGCGCTTCTCGATCGGGCAAGAAGTATTTTTCGAATATAAAAAGGAAACACAACTAGGAATTGTAAAGAATAAACTGAACAATTCAGCGATCGTCAAAATCATCAAAAGTGAAACAGAAGATTTCATTGATTTTACGACGGTCATTAGTTATGGTGAACTAGTCGATCCTGAGACCAATTTTTAATGGTCTGAATAAATAGATAAAACGAACGGCCCTCAGCACACGCTGAGGGCCGTTTTTTACTCATCAAAAAATTCAAAGACACCGATCGTTCCATCAGCGCGAAAAAGAATCCGGTAGTTTTTATAAGAAAGTCCTTCGCCATACATCCGGGCATAGACCTTGACCGCATGCTCCAAAGACTCCTTACTGATCCCTAAATAATCGGCACATTCCCAAACCGTGGAAAAACGTTCTTTGTGACAGTCAATGATGTCTTGCGGGGTGACGACTAAAGTAGCGCCAACATCGCGGGCTTTTTGTTCTTGCTTACGTTTTTCATGGGTGTCCTGCTGCGTAATGTCGCCGGAGCTTGTTAGATAATGGGCGATTTCTTCTGCGATCGTATCGGTTAATTCTTCAGAAGTTTGGCGCGGGTTCAAGTAAACATGATTATCGATATATAACCCCTTTTGGCCATCGGGCATGGATGGATCAAAAATATAATTGATTCCTTGAAAATGAGCCATTAGTTTTTCTGCTTTATCCATTCGATTAATCCTTCTTTGCGTGTTTCTGTTTAATGAAATCAATATAATTCAGAATATCTTCCATCTGTTCTTCGGTCACTTCATCATCAATATGGGCGGCCACGGTCATCTGTTTGGCCGAAAAAGTATTTTTTTGCTCCCGGCCATGCAAGTAGTCCAAAGAGACATTAAAAAAATCCGCGATTTTATTTTGCGTCTCGATATCAGGCGTTCGTTTTCCTTGTTCATAGGAAGCGTAAGTTGTTTTCGCGATCCCCAGCTTTTTTGCCATTTCCAACTGGGTAAGGTGAGGTGTTTTTTTTCTCAGCTTTTTTAATTGTTGTGCAAACATAATGACACTCCCTTCGATTCCATAGTAACACGAATCATCTAACGATTTCCAGAAAAAACAGACGATATGTCGACAAAACAATTTACATAGTACGCGAAATGTATTACCATTAATCTACAAAAAAGATTTTGAGTCCGTTTTAAAGGGAATTTAGTATTAAAAATAATTTACTATTTCCCAGTGACTTCTAACGATAGTTATTTTAAGGAGGAAAGACGATGGAAAAATGGAAGAAAGACTATTTGAAAGGAATCCTGCGCGATTATCCCAACATGGAGGATTACTACTTAGAAAGAAAAGAAAAACTGCTTTTGCATAATAAGCGGACGCGTCAACAGGCGAATACAGATACAAAAAATAAAAAACTATTGATCTCCATTTCTTTAGATCGGCAGCTGGTCAACTTGGAGCGAAATCAAAAGATCATCACCATGTGCTTAGAAAATGCGACAGCGGAAACAAAAGAGATCATCGAGCTGCTTTATATGAAGAACAATCAGAAGGTCAATCTTGATCTAGTGGCGGACCAGGTCTTTTTAAGCAAGCGGCAAGTAATGCGCCTGCGGGATGCTTTTTTTGAAGAGTTAGCCGAACATCTAGGAATCTGATGTCTTTTTTTTGGCAACAAATCGAACATAAGTTCGTATATAGTGTAGATAGATCAAACAGAAAGGAATGAAACGGATGAGTAAGCGAGTATTTGTTTTGAAATTGGGCGGGAAAACATGAGAAATGTTTGTGGTGGAGTGAAAGCAGAAAATTAGATAGTTCGGAAGGATTTTTTGGCAGAGGATTTTCCTATTTTCAGATGGTTAATAGTTAGTTTTTCAGCATCAACAGAGAATTACGAAAAGGCGTGCAATTTGTTCTTCTGAATTATCTAACAGGTCAGTAAAAATTCAGGAAAGCTGGTGAAGCATGGATAATTTTATTTCAACGTTCCTCAATAATCCTGAAAGCATCGGATTTCCAGTGCTTTTTGTCTTTCTCTTAGTCTGGGTGATGAAGCAGAACAATGCACGGGAAGAACGCTATTTAAACACCATCGATGATTTGACAGAATCACTCAAGCAAGTCGAGAGAATCGAGACAACGGTCAATCATATAAATGAAAGAATGGGCGAACAGGGATGAGGATTTGACACAAATTTTGGCGACAAGAGTAAGTTTAGTAGTTACGACAAAGTAAGGGAGGGAATTTTTGATGGGTGACATCAATAAAATGATTCAATGGATGAAAGACCATGAAGGAAAAGTAGTTTATGAGCAAGTGAGACCTTGGGGCACCGGGACACCACCGCGATATGATTGTTCAGCAGCAGTGATTTCTGCTTTAAGAGCAGGCGGTTTTTTAGATAATAGCGGCGGAAACTATGGAAACACTGAAACATTATATGCACTTGAAGGGAAGCTGTTAACACCGATTCCTCAAGAGCAGGTGGGGCGAGGCGATATTTTTGTATCAGGTCCTAAGGGTGGATCAACCGGAAATAATGGACATACAGGGATTTTTCTAGATAATCAAACGATTATTCACGCGACTAAATATTTACCCTATGGCGTTAATGGTATCGTGACGACTTCAGCAGCCGGATGGTTGGGAAGCAGTCCAGTTTATTACTATCGCTTGAAGGGCGGAAATGCTAACGGCTCGGGAGCTTCTGTAGGAGATGTTCAACCACAGTGCTTTATTGAAATGAACAATGGCATTTCATGGTTTGACGGTAAACGCAGACATAATCTTCCCAATAAAGATTGTCAGGAAATTTTGAACAGAATTTATCGGGAAAATAATGGGAAAGACATGCCGGCAATTAAAATGAAAGGCGCAGATGAAGCATGGCTGGTTCGTTTAGACCAAGCTATTAATGCTAAGTCGTAAAAGAGAGGAGAGAAGTGAATTGGGACAAAGAGAAGTAGCAAAAGAAGTTTGGGACTTTTTAGTATCTCGCGGTTGGACTAAACAATCTGTAGCGGGGATCTTGGGAAATATCCAAAGTGAAAGCAGTCTTAATCCGGATATTTGGTCAAATGACGGGGGATATGGTTTAGTCCAATGGACACCTAGTTCAAAATTGATTAACTGGTGTACTGAAAAAGGAATGAACTACAAAACAGTAAATGCACAATGCCAACGCATTCAGTATGAAATGGAAAACGGTATTCAATGGTTTAGCAATCCGCAACGCCCTGATTTAGGTTATCTATCGTTTAGAGATTTTACAAAACTAACAGATGTGAAAAAAGCTGCTGAGTATTTTATTGCTTTTTATGAACACCCAGCAAATCCTAATCAGCCAGTTCGAGCAACGCAAGCACAATATTGGTACGATCAGTTTAAAAATCAAGCAAATACAACAAGTCAAGGAGGAATTGAAATGCAAGCATTAATTACGATTGGACAAGGAAGTAAAAAGGGAGTTAGCTGGTTTGATGGACAAAAAAGACACAACCTGCCGCATGCAGACTGTGCCACCATTTTGAACGAGGTTTATCACAAAAATACTGGGAAGTATATGCCCAACATTGATTTATCCGGCGATAAAGAAGCATGGTTGGTTCGTTTGGATCAAGCTATCAATGCAGGTTCTTAATACAAAAAAGCTGATACAAGAGTGTAACGCAAACCGTGTAGGCAGTAGGACAATTTAGATATTGAGACTGTTTACACGGCGTCTTAATGAATGGGAGATTTGGCGCTCGGCAGGCTTACGGATAGCGCTAAAACTATGAGAAACAGAAAAATGGAATAGAACAGAGGTGAAAAAATGGGTGATATAAACAAAATGATTCAATGGATGAAGGATCGTGAGGGGAAAGTAAAATATAGTCAGCCTAATCGCTTAGGTCCGAATAGTTACGACTGTAGCTCGGCAGTTTATTTTGCATTGATAGCGGGTAATTTTTTACCTACTAATACTTTAATTGGCAATACGGATAGTTTGTTTAGGTTGGAAGGAAGTGTTCTTAAGAGAATTAGTGCTTCAGAAGCGCGCAAAGGAGATATCTTTGTCTCAGGATATCCTGGAGGGTCATCAGGGAATAATGGACACACTGGTATTTTTTTAGATAATCAAACGATTATTCATTGTACTTCCTCGCTTAATGGAATCGGTACAACTCCAGCAAAAAACTGGATGGGAGATTATATGGGATTACCAGTTTACTATTATCGTTTAATCAATCAAAGCTCTGGCGGTTCAGAAGAGAATAATAGAAAAGGAATGATGAGAATGTTCGCATATATGGTAGAAGGAAAACCTGAAGTTTATGGAGTATGGGGAAATAAAGTATTCCATTTGACGAGTGAAGCAATGTATAAAGATTTTAAAAATATTGTGCTAGATCAAACAGGTAAGGAATGTAAGACTTATAAGTGGAAATTACCTAATAATAAGTCCACTTTTGATTTAATTAATTTAATGGCTGAAAAAGTGAATATCTAAATTTACAAAAATCACGTGAGTTTTCTACAGAAACCCACGTGAATTTTTGTAGTTAAATGAAATTTTTTACTCTTTCTCCGCCTTCACAATCAGCATCATCGGCCGCCGCATTTCGTCCTGCATACCCGGAATATCCAGCATGTTTTCAGGCGGCATCGGTTCGACGATGCGTTTGATTTGAAAGCCGTTCGTTAACAAATGATCCAAATAAGTGGTCAATGTGCGGTGATATTTTGTCACATCGCTGCCGAGAAAGTGAGCGGTGCGCTTGCCTTCGAAGAAATAATTATCGACAGGAAAGTGGGCGATTTTACCAGCTTCGTCATAAGACCAATCCTGCGAACCTTCCGCGGTGAAGATCGGATGTTCTACCGAAAAAATCAATTGCCCTTCAGAAACCAGCCATTGTGCGATGTTTTTAGCCAGCTTGCCAAAGTCCGCAATATAATGGATGGCTAACGAGCTGATGACGATATCAAAGCTCTCCGCATCAAAAGTCACCTCATCAATGCTGGCTTGTAAGTAAGTGATATTACTAAAGGTATTCTTTTTACGTGCAACCTCCAACATCTTCTCCGACAGATCCACACCCACCACCGAAGCGGCGCCATGTTCTGCTGCATAAAGACAGTGCCAGCCATAACCGCAGCCCAGATCGAGTACGCGTTTTTCTTTAAAATCAGGCAGCAGATCCTTCAACGTCTGCCATTCTCCGGCACCATCCAGCCCCTGCTGGCTGCGCGCCATCTGACTATAGCTTTCAAAAAATTCTTCGTTATCATAAATATTATTCATTGTAATTCCTCCATGTAATTTGTATTTTTTTAAACTACATGGAGTTCATCTCTTTTGTGTGCGATCATTTTTTATTCCTCGCTTTCGTTAAATTTCATTCATCCAATAGGTGCGATCGATCGGTTCAACAAAAATCTCGAACTCGCTGGACTCGCTTTCAATAATATGAGTCACCCCATGAACCAGAAAAAACTTATCCGGCTCTCTTAATTGCAACGTATCACCGACGTGAGGGATCAGCGACAGATCCAACGTACGTTCCTCCTTGCGGGTGAGGATGTTTTTTAAGTTTGCTTTATACATGCCTTGTTCCTCCAATTACACAATGTTCAACGTACTCAGTTTAACACAGTTACGAGAGATAAAAAGGCGCTTTTTCATTTTCCGTTATCAAGAGAATTTCCCTTACAAATCTGTTCTGGTGAATTTTTTCTTCCTAAAAAACAAAAAAGACCGGCCAAAAAGGCAACGGTCCGCAAGTGAAAAACAAATTCTATAAAGGATGGGTAATACCCGCTTCTTACTATAAATGGAAAAGGCTTTCTTGGCAAATTTTTTGCTCAAAAAAAGCCGTCGCAGGGCAACGACGGCCGGAGTTCTGGGAAGGAACTCGGATAAACAAATGAACTACTGTAACCTTAACGGATTATAAAAATAGATACAAGAAAAATGCTCATGGGAGATCAGAATTCTGTCAAAAATTGAATAGTGAACCGTGAAAAGGCGGCTAAATCGTCCAAAAACAGTAAAAACCCAAAAAGTTTTGTAATCACTAAAAAATTTTCTTTTTTACCAAGGAGAGTTGTTTGCTAGGAAGGGTTGTGAATAAAACTGGGCTCAGCTATAAAATAGAAAGTTGGTTTCGTTTCACAGATCGCTTATTTTCCTTTATAATTTAATAAAGGAGGCGGTTCCAATGATTAATAAATACAAAAATATTTTAGTCGCAGTTGATGGCTCTGAACATTCAGAACACGCTTTTGAGGAAGCCGTTGAAGCAGCCAAACGTCACGATGCCAAACTGAATGTTATTTCAATCATTAATGACAGCGAACTCTCCACCAGCGCGTTTTCTTTCAGTAAAATTTACGCGGCAGAAAAAGAACAGGTCGAAAAAGATTTGTTGAAAAAAGTTCATGATGCATCTCGCAAAGAATTTGAGAATATTGAACCGTTTGTTGATCTAGGCAGTCCCAAAGAAAAGATCGTTGAATTCGCCAAAGATAATGATGTCGACATGATTTTTCTAGGTGCCACCGGAAAAGGCGAGATCAGCTTATCACGAATCGGCTCAACCGCAGCCTATGTAGTAAACCATGCACCGTGCAGCGTGACTGTGATTCGGTAATTTAAAATAGTAAGCACGAAAAATAAATTCATTCGTATGAATAAGGATGCCAGTTCATTCGTATGAATAAGGAGCAGATATTATGATCAGTAGATATAAGAATATTATGGTTGCAGTTGATGGATCGGATCAATCAGAAGGGGCTTTTTTTGAAGCGATCGGAGCAGCTCGGCGAAATGAAGCAAAATTGTATGTTGTTCAGGTAATTGATGATTCCAGTATTTTAATGAGCAGCGCCCAGCCGATGGATGATATCTTGGCTGAAGAGTCTCAGCGGGCAAAGCAATATTTAGAAAAGCTTGCTGAACGGGGACGTTATCAAAATATGGAGCTTATTCAATACATCGGAAATCCCAAAAAAGCGTTGACCGAAGAATTACCCAAACAGTATGACATCGATTTGATTTATGTCGGTGCTACTGGGAAAGGGCGTTTCCAACGCTTATTGGTTGGTTCTACCAGCGGCTACATTGTAAATCATGCCCCATGTAATGTGATGGTTGTAAGATAAAAAAAAGGATTTGACGATTTATTCGTCAAATCCTTTTTTGTAGTGTTCTTTTAGTAATGTGTAGTGGTTCATATCGCGCAATTTGCCAAAAAGCAAAGCATCCTGCGGCTCGGTACTGGTCAGTGTGAAGCCGGCCTTTTGGGCGACACGATTGCTGGGGGCATTTTCAACATCAACAAAGATCAAGAGCTTGTTTAGTCCGAAGTCTTTGAAGGCCAGGCTGCAAAGCGCTTGCACGCATTTTGAAACAATGCCGCGTTTGGTATAAGAAGAATACAGCCAATAGCCGATCTCGCCTTTGCCGATTTTTTGGTCAATATTGTGGATGTCGATACACCCGCAGATCGCTTCGTCATATACGATGAAGAAAAGGAAATCCGTACCTTCTGCGTAGCCATGCAATTTCATTTTAATAAAATCTTTTTCATCCTCGAGCGTTTTCGTTTCAGCGATAACATCTATAAAGGCTTCAATATGTGGGCGATCCGATTCAATCAAGGCGAACAATTTCTCCGCATCATTGAGTTGCGGAAAAACAAGGGATAAGCGGTCATCAATTGAATAGGTAAACGTAGTCATCAGCGACACCTCCGCAAAATATTTTACCGATCATAACAAGGAGCGCCAAGAAAGTCAAAAAAGGCACCTACCGTGGATTCACAGCAGGTGCTTCTAACGCAATCTCGCGTCTGTCATTGAGGAGTCACTCCTATTTCGTTTTTTGCAATTCTTGTACCGCTTTTTCAATCGTTACGCCAGTTGCTACATGATTGTGATCATTTTTGTCGAAGACGATAAAAAGATTCAAATCAGTGTTCAATGTGACACGGTATTGCACGTTTGTGTTATCGAATGTCATAATCATTCTCCTTTCTTAGTGTTACGAAAGGCAACTATCACGTTGATAACGAAATTCCAATGCTAATATAGCACAGTTTTTCAATGTTTACTAACAAAAAGTTCGTAACCGTGAAAAAACTTAGCAAATCCTTAATGCTTGTTGTTTAATAGAGCAAACATTAAAAATCCGATAAGCCAAGGGTTATTCTTTGAGGCATTTCTTAAAAGACCGTATACTTTTCGTTGGACTATTAATATTTAGGTGAGAAGATGAAGAAAAAAAGAATTATTATACTGCTGATTTTCGTTGCGGTGATCGGCGGCGGGATTTATTTAGTTAAAGATAAAAATGAGCTTACAGATGGGCTCACGGATTTAATCGAGCAACCGCAGCAAAAAAATAAACTAGTGATGGATGTTCCTTTAGAGAGTCAATTCGACGGGGACGCATTGGAAAATGGCTGTGAAGTTACGTCGCTGTCGATGCTGTTGCAATATTACGGCTATGATACGAATAAAAACGAATTAGCCGACGAGCTGGACTATCAGCCCTTGTTTACAGAATCGGGAAATCACGGGAATCCTCATTTAGGTTTTGTCGGTGATATTACTGGCGGGGACGAGGCGATGGGCGTGGCGGTTGAACCGATCGCGAAATTGGCGAGGGAGTATGTGGGTGATGATTATCGTGTCGTTGCTGGTGAGAAAAACTCTTTCAATAAAATTATCAATGTCGTAGCCAGCGGCAAACCAGTCTGGATCGTTGCAACGGTAGATTTCCAAGTGCCAACTGATGATGATTGGCTGCTATGGGAGACGGATCAGGGCAGTATTTACGTGACACCGTTGATTCACTCGGCAGTGATCACCGGTTTTGATCGTGAGAAAGAGATCGTGTATGTCAATGATCCATATGGGTATCAAAATCGCGAAATTGATTGGTCGGATTTGAAAAAAATCTATCAAGAGTCTGATCAGCAATCACTTTATTTAGAAAAGAATTAAGCTATCAAGCCACTTCGAGCCATTTCGAAGTGGTTTTTTGCTGCATTTCAAAAAGTTAAACCCATTTTTAATATTGATGTAAAAAGCTTTTGAATCAAGAGAAGGCTTACAAATCATTTTTGACTTGCTATACTGAAAGAAAGCAATCAAAGGGGGAAGACGCAATGAAAGAACGCTATTATAATATTTTGGCTGCAGTCGATGGCTCGCCGCAGGCACATCAGGCGTTGATGGAAGCTGTTGAGACGGCACGCCGAAACAATGCTCGTTTGTATATCGCCCAAGTTGTGAACAGTTCGGGTATGCTGGTCAACAGTGCGACACCAGTTTCCCAGATCATTGAAGAAGAAAAAAAGGCCGCAATCAAATTACTCGAAGAAGAGGTTGCCGGAATCGATTACTATAATAAGCAAATGGTGACCTGCGTCGGAAATCCTAAAAAGGCGCTTTGTTTTGATTTGCCGGAAACCTACAAGATCGATCTGATCTACATGGGAGCTACCGGAAAAGGCGCGATCGAGCGCAGGTTAGTAGGATCAACCACCGATTATGTCGTTAATAATGCACCCTGTAATGTGATGGTTGTTAAATAAATACTAGCAATTTTTTTCTTGACCTTTACGCTGCGTCAAGGTGTAAGCTGTTTTTGTCGAGAGTTGTAAACAAATTATTCAATAGAAGATAGAAGGAAAAAGATGAACTATACAATTAAACAAATCGCCGAGCTTTCCGGGGTAAGCACGCGAACGTTGAGGTTTTATGATGAACGTGAGTTACTGAAGCCAGCCTTTTTAAGCGCTGCTGGTTATCGGATGTATACCGAAAAAGAAGTCGACCGTCTGCAGCAAATTTTATTATACCGCTCATTTGGTGTCCCTTTGAAAACCATCAGGGAATTACTTGAACGACCAGCCGAAAAAATCCAGCAAACCCTGCTGGAGCAAAGAGCTGAAGTGGTGAAAAAACGCAGAGAATTGGACGATCTGTTGAAAGTTCTCGACCAGACATTGCTATATTATAAAGGAGAAATCGAAATGACCACAGAAGAAAAATTTGAAGCCTTCAAACAGAAAGCTTTACTAGAAAATGAAGAAAACTATGGTAAAGAGATTCGCGAAAAATACGGGGAAGATACAGTCGAGGACTCGAATCAAAAATGGCTGGAGATGAGCGAGCGCGACTATCTAAAAATGGAAGAAGTCGAAGCGACATTATTCAAGAAACTGACGGAATATTTAGAGGCCGGCGAATTACCCAGTACATTAGCAGAAGAAATCTTCGGCTTACACCGATTGTGGCTGCAATTCAGCTGGAAAAAATACACAGCGGAAGCGCACAAGAATTTGAGCGAACTCTATTTGGCTGATGAACGCTTTACTAATTATTACGATGAAAAAAGCGGAATCGGTGCCACCGAAGCCCTGTGCCAGATTATTCAGTATTATACGAATTAAAAGGATTGAGCGAGTGCTCAATCCTTTTTTAATGCCAGCAGCTTCAATGAACGCTGTGCTTCCTCTGTAAATTGTTCTTCCTGCTGTAATAGTTCGGTACTTTGCGGAAAAGCAGAGAAACAAATCAGGAATTTCCATTGGATCAGCGGTTCATTGCTGTGGGCTTTTTTTATTTGTAAAAGCCGCTGATAGTTTTCTGTAGTTGCTAATGCCGGATGATAAAAGGCCATATAACCGATCGCGTCGATCAGTTCACTTAATTGTGAGGATGGCAGCTGTTCTGCGGCTGCCAATAATGTAGGAAAAATTTCTGGTTTCATTCGTCCCAATGAACGAGCGATCAGATCTCTCGGCAGGGGAAAGGATTTCTTTTTTGAGGGAGCTATCGGCGTGCGGTGCTGGTTATCACCGATGGTCGCGAGGAAATCAATCATTCGCAGAGCCGTCGATTGATCGCCGCTTTCTAGTTTTTCAGTTAGCGCCAGCCGAGTGTAAAGTGCCGGCTCGGTTTTTAGCCTGCTTAATAAAATGTCTGATATTTCACAAGTGAGCGGGATCAGCTTGGCGGCGATGGTACGTTCGCCGGCATTTTCGGAAAAAAGCAAGTTGGATAACTCGTTGATAGATTTTTTTTTGTAAGCAGAGAGTTCACTGTTTTCAACCCATCCACGTTGTTTTCTTTGCGAATTATTGTTCATTCATTTCGCTCCTTTTTTAAAAGTATAACAGAAAAGGTCAAAAGAAAATTTGTGTTTTATTTCACAAAATGATTGATTTCTGATAAATGCTGTGCTATCATCAAAAAAAAGAAGAGGTGACGGGAATGAAAAAAGTAGTTGCGAATCCGATGGAGTTAAGAGATGCTATTCGTTGCGAGAAACCAAATATTTCAATCACAGGCGGCTTTGCTGAAATGATGCAGCCGATAGTTACGCAACAAGAAGCGGATGTAGAGAAAATGGACCTGCCGACTTTCATGAAATTGGCTTTAGATCCTGCGACGATGGAAACATTGACTACCGCATATCAAGTTGCTATGAAAAATGATGCCCAAGGGCTTGAATTAGAATGCGTACGGCTTTAATTTTTTAGCTATTTTTGTGAAAAATGTATCAAAGTTAAATGTTGATGTCCTTGTAGTTAATGGCTGCAAGGATTTTTTGAACGTTTTAAAATGTCCTTACAACGGGAAAATAATCATTTTAGTAATTTTAATTTGGCTTAATTATAAAATATAGACATTTTGGTAGAAGGAAAATATTTAGTAACATTCAGAATAAATTTAAAAATGTTAAAAAAACAATTCAAAAAATCACCAAAATAGGATAAAAATCTGTTAAAATATGATTATGAGGAAGACCTCTCTCAATCTTTCTTAGCTAGTTTTATTTGACTAGCATCCCCTTTAAGCACCTTGATTAATCAAGGTGCTTTTTATTTTTGCGCAAGGAAGTCTTATACAGCTTGATTGAAAGCGCTTGATATTTCTATACAGATTGGCTTACAATTAAATAGAATAAGGGAAAGGGGGGCTTACCATGAAAGAGTCGTACAAAAAAATACTTGTCGCAGTAGATTCATCAGAGCAGGCACGTCGAGCATTTCAAGAGGCAGTCGAAGTCACACGCAGGAATGATGCACATTTGTATATTTTGATCGTATCCGACACCAATCATCTAGGGTCCGAACCTTATGCAGTCGACCACATCGTCAAACAAGCACGAAAAGCAGCAGGAGCTATCGTTGAATCGCTGGAAGAAATGATTCCAGCTGATATCTCGTACTCTTCAATTATTGACGATGGAAATCCCAAAGCCAAAATCGTTGCCTATGCCGAAGCGGAAAAGATTGATTTGATTTTGATGGGCGCCACTGGAACCGGCACTTTTTCACGTTTGTTACTGGGATCAACAACAGCTTATGTTGTAAACAATGCGCCTTGTAACGTGATGGTGGTTCGCTAGATAAAAAAAGAAAGCCAGCACAATTTTTGTGCTGGCTTTTAGCTTGCTGTTTGATAGGCTTGGAAATCGTTCATGAGTTTGGTTTTCCCTAAGACGGCGTATTTGGCGATGATCAATTGTCCGCGGGCATTACGTTTCCCGAGAACGACGATCTTCATGCCGTTTTCGACATCTGCGAGAAAATTCAGTGAATGAGCAGCGATCAGGCAGTTCGTACCTGACAATTGAAAATAGACTAACGGCTGCTGTGAAAACTGAACGATCTTCAATTTTGTTACGGTGCCTTTAAGAGATTCCATCGGCCTTCCTCCTCGTATGGATACCTTTGAAAACGAGCTCATTGTCTTTACGTTCAAACTGAAAACAAATATCTTTTTTGCGACCGGTCTTTTTGGCAGGGATAACAAAGTAATCACGATTCTCTTTATCCATCTTAGTAGTAATTTGGTTCAAAAATAATGCTAGCGGCAATGAGTCCTTTACTAAGGAATCATAGGTTCGATAAAAAATTTCAACAGAATCTGGACTAATCATTGACATGGTCATCACCTCAAATTTATTATACGAACATTTGTTCGGGAAGTAAAGTAGAAAGCTGAACTTTTTACTAAATAAAATACGCCAAAAGAAAAAAGAAACCGCCACTATAATGGAAGTTTCTTTTAACTCATTACCTCAAGATAAAATAGATCACAAGCCAAAACAGCAGGCAAAAAATGATCAGTATTCGATAGATGATGTGTCTAGGTTGGCGATAGAGCCAAGCATAAAATTTTTTCATATAAAAAATCCTTTTTATCCAGTGTTTCTAACAGAAAAACTGTTACCAACAGGAATGCTACCGTATTGGAGGGCAGAAGTAAAGTGCCGTAAAGTAAAAATAAATTATAATTAGTTGGTGCATGAGAAATATTGAAGGGAAATAAGCGGTTGGGGACTTAATAGTAGGAATTAAAATAGATTCCCTTGGATTTTTAAGAGGTAAAATAAGAATTGTTGCAATTTGTTTATAAAGCAATGGTGATAGCCTAACAAAAGTTTAGATGTAGTCTGTTAGTTTAATAAGAATTTTTTTGTAAAAGAAAAAAGTTGTGAAATAAATCTCAAATCCGTTTGATAAATGTTATTATGATCCTCCAGAAAGGGGGCGTAGCATGAAAATAAAGGATTTAGAGTATTATATTTTAGATGAAATTGCTAATAAAAATTTTAGCAACTTGACTCATCAGTTTTTCAAAACCTCTAAAGCTGAATTTGAGGACAGCTTGGCTGAATTAAAGAAACACGGCCTTATTCAAGGCAACATATTTGATAGCAATGGGTCCATCAAAAACCAGTTTAGATTTTTCTTCTTATCTGAAAAAGGAGAGAGCCTATTAAGCGACAGCGCATGCTAAAAAAATTCGGATCACTCATCATGAGTGATCCTTTTTAGATGATAAAGAAGTACACTTGTGAAGTTTCAAGCGTGTCGAGCATGATTTGCTAGTGTCTTCGTTTTGTCCGCTTCCTGGACTTGTTCATAATAAGAGCTCCAGCCACGATAATGACTCCGCCTAAAGCCAGCCAGGAAATATAGCTTCTGCTGTTGGAAATTGAGGCTTGATTAGTATTGCTGCTGCTGGATTTGACTTCGGTGACACTTTCACTGGTTTCGGTATTTTCAGCGGCCGTACTTTTATTGGTAAAAGCGGTTGCTAACTGAAAATATTGATCAAAGGCGGTGCGATCGATTGAAGGTTCACTCAAGGTACTATTGTCATCTAAACTGATCTGGTTGGAGTAAGCTCCTGTAACGGTGATAGTTGATGAACCAGTTCCTTCCACAACGGTTTCTCCATTGGCTAGGATAGTCACGCTTTTCCCATCCGTATCAACAATTTCTCCGCCCGCTTCTACATTCAAATTCGTTACCTGTGAATCATCGGTCACGATCCATTTAGAGCTTTTATCGACAGTGACAGTGATAGGCGCTTCAGTGGCAGCGGTGTTTACATCGTTAGTGGTGATTTCAGTATTGCCGCTATAAGTGGTTCCTTCGGTCAAGACCAGATTAAGACTGCTGATCGAATCAACGCTGATTTTTCCTGCTAATTCTTGTTTGATTCCCGTGAAGGTCACCTTGCCGCCATTGCTGCCGCCAGTTCCCCAATTATTCGCATCGTTTCCTTGAATCGTTAATAACGCTGCTTGGTCACTGTCAAAGTCTAGCTTGGTGTCCTGCAAAATAACATTCGCCTCCGTATTCGTTACATAAAACATGGTGCCTTCAGTCGCACTTTTCAAGGTCGAGTTGACTGCTTCGAAGGTGGCGGTTTCCCCAGTAGCTGCTTCCGCGTCTCCGGAAGTCGATTGATAGATAATCACGCCATTGGCAATAGGATCGCTGCCGGTTGTTCCTGTTAATTCGCTGGTTAATTCAGAGTTGTAAATTTGAATCGAGTTAAGGCCTTCCATGCCGGCGATCTGGCTGCCGCTGGAAGTCCCTGTAACATTATTTACCTCGATGTCGCCAGTTGAATAAAGCAGCGGCGATCCTGAACCCTGTGTAGTAAATTCGCTATCTGTCACAGAAACATTTCCGCCGCCGCGATCGGTTGCCAAGGCCGCACTATGATCGCCTTTGGTGCTGATCGTGGTTTTGTTCGCGATGATTGTTCCGCCATAGGTCGCATCCATTCCGCGGGAGTTATCAGCTTCCGTCGCAATTGTATTGTCATTCGCGTAAATCGTTCCATTATCTGTGGCAAATAACCCATTGCTTCCTTGGTCGCTCGCTGTTAATTGACTATTGGAAAGATAGGCAAAGGAATCTTGATTCACCGCCAATAAAATCGAGTTTAGACCATAAAAATTACTATTATCGTCATTTGCGCTTGCGCCAGTTTTTTCTAACGTACTTTTTTCGAGTGTCAATGTCCCGCCATTTTTTACCAAGGCCGTATTTTTATCACTTTCATCGGAACGTTGCGTCTCACTGGTTGAAGTGATCTCCTGATTGTCTGCGACCAAACTGCCCGTTAATTCGCCAGAATAATCATAAGTCATGGTATCGGCGCCGCCCATTCCGCCGCCGCCATCTGGCGGAGCGGCAGGTGCCCCAGTTTGTTCAACGCCTATAACAGGAGTGGTACCTAATAATAAAGTGCTTAATAATACAAGCACCGCGGCTCGCTTTGTTTTCAATAGAAAAGCCCCCTTTTGGTGATATTTTTCCTTCAGTCTAGGGGGACAACCTTAAATCAAGCCTAAAAGAACTGGTTTTTTGAGCAACAAAAAAAAGAAGCTCTTCAGCTTCCTTAAAAATATTATACGTGGACGGCTGGAATCGAACCAGCACCTCTTTCTTAAATGCGGACTACTTCATTGAACGAGTAAAACACCAAGTTCATCCACGCTTATTAGTATAGCGAAGCGGGAATGTTTTTGAAAGCTGTTCAGAAGTAATTAAAAAAATATTATACTTTGACTTTTTTCTCGAAGTCCTCTGAGAATTCTTTAGCGATCATCCAACCATAACTTTCAGTGATAGCAGCGGCGGTGGAGCCGTTGATGACATTACCGGCGACTGGAAGTTTTCCGGCTAGAAAGCGGGCGGTCATTTGGCCGGCTTTTTGCGCTAAGAATTGAGTAGCTAGTGCTTTAGCGGCGCCTTGCTCTAATTTGATATGAAAAACTTTGCCCAAAGCAATCACCATAGCAGTTTGGATCGGTAATAAAACGGTCGCATCCGGAAACGGCAGCTGTGCCATGCCTGCGCCAACACCTGCGGCGGCAGTAGAGGCACTATGGATAATGAGATGGGCTTTTCTTCGTTGTATTTTGTTCATTGCAGAAGCTCCTTACTCGATTAAATGTATTTTTACCGGTTGGTTGAAGAAAGTTTAGCATCTTGAAGCGAAAAGAACAATTTATCTAACCGTCTTTAAAGCAGTTTTAAGCATTGCAAAATTAAAAAAATGAGGAGGAAGGTTTTATTTTATTTTTCGAACGATCGTGGAGATGATAAAATAGGATTGAAAGGGGCGGTAAAAATGGTTGATGAATATAAAAATATTTTAGTTGCTGTGGATGGCTCTGAACAATCCAAAAAAGCATTTGATGAGGCGATCAATATCGCCAAAAGAAATAAAGGCAAGCTGACCTTGGCAACAGTGATCGATACGGCTAGTTTTACCGGGACGACCGGAGGGAATTCGATTCCCCTGATGCAGGAGGTCCATGAAAAAGCCCAAAGTATTATTACCGAGTTGGAGAATCATCGTGTGGCAGAAGAAGCAGAGGTCCATCTGACTTCTCAAATCATCGCCGGCAATCCTAAGCGTGAGATCGTCGAGTTGGCGGAAAAATTGGAGACCGACTTGATCGTGATGGGAGCGACCGGACTAGGTGCCTTGTCCTTATTATTCGTAGGTTCAACGACTGCCTATGTAGTGAATCAGGCGCCATGTAATGTCATGGTCGTAAAATAAGCACACAAAAAACGTCTGACGTTGGTCAGACGTTTTTTTCGTCTAGTGTCATCAGCATTTCAGTGCCGTCATCATAGACATACATGACTTTGGGAAATTCTATTTCTTCATAAGCTTCAACATAAGGTGCGGTGATTCCGTCAGAAAAATAGGGATCACTTTGGGAGTATACGACACTTAATGTCCGAGCAATTTTGTTTTTAAAAAAATGAAACCGTTGTGGTGAAGTGAGCGGCAATCCTTTCATCGGGCGCATGAAAATCATATGCCAAATTTCCTGCTGCATATGTTCAGGAACGACGTCAAAAGGCACTTCGCTGCGACGCGGTTTTGTTGGTTCAAACATTTTTCTCAACCCTCTCTTTGCTTTATCATAGCAGGTTTTTTTAAGAAAAAAAGTAAAAGCAATCATTTTATAAAAATTTAGTTCGTCGAAACAGTTTTTTTAGGTTAAAAATGATAAAGTAAAATAGAAAAGGTTAGAACAATTAGTATTCTAATTAACATTAAAAGTGATTGAATGAAGGTGAAAAAGATGCATTACGGAATATTTTTTAATCCTAATGCCGGAGATGGAAACGCAGAAAAATCAGCAAAAAAAATGCGTGAAAAATTTGAACAGGCCGGTCATTCAGCCGACTATTTAACAGCACCCGATCCAGAAGAAGCAGTCAAAACAGTAAAAGAAGCAGTCGAGAAATTTGATGGGATCGTGTCGATCGGCGGCGATGGTTCGCTAAATATCGTTGGTACGGCATTTGTACAAGCTGGAAAAGCATTACCATTGGGGATTATTCCTGGTGGGACGATCAATAATTTTGCCAAACGCTGGCATTTGCCGATGGATGAAGAAGAGGCGATGGACGTGATTATCGCTGGTCATCAACGACAAGTGGGCATCGCGGCTTGTCAGGATCGCCAGAAGGCAGTGATCAGCTCCTTTACCTTTGGCTCTTTTGCGGATATTTCCAATGAAGTCCGGCAAAGTGAAAAGCGAAAATTCGGCTTGATCGTGTATCCAATGAAAGCCATCAAACAAATTGGAAAAGACACGTCTTATCCTGTGGAGATCACGGCTGAGGGCTATCATGAAAAATTAAAGGTGTGGTTCTCCTTGGCGACGACCACGCATTCGATTGGCGGAAGGCCGTATGTTGATACTGATTATGACAAATTGCATGTCAGTATTTTACACAATATGCGATTTCGCAAACTGCTGCAGCTGCTTCGGTTTATCTTTACCGGACGTCTCAAAGATTCTGATGCGCTGACTTATTTAGAGACCGACAAGCTGGAATTGAAACCATTGACCGATAAAAAAATCTACTCTCGAATCGATGGCGACAAGGGACCGGCATTACCGTTAACGGTGGAATTTCTGGCGGATTTTGTGCCGCTTTAT
This sequence comes from Enterococcus hulanensis, assembly GCF_005405485.1. Taxonomy (GTDB): domain Bacteria; phylum Bacillota; class Bacilli; order Lactobacillales; family Enterococcaceae; genus Enterococcus_A; species Enterococcus_A hulanensis. Next base: position 76,092 of record NZ_BJED01000016.1, read on the forward strand.
GTACCAGAAAAATAAGAAAAAGGAAGAGGGGGTTTTTGAATTGGATAAGAATATGGAGACATTGTTAGCTAACGCCGATACGTTTACGCTGATCACGATTGATCATCGCGGCTTTCCGCATCCCATCGCTGTATCGCCGCCGCTTGAACGAAATGGTTTTTATTATTTCAAATTTTATATCAACGGTGATGGCAAAACGGCAGAAAATATTCAGCAAAATCGCAGCGGCAGTTTATTCTGCTTTGACAAGGAAAAGCATGAGAGCATCGCTTTGAAGGGGTATTTGTTCGCAGAAGAATTAGTCGAGTACAAAAAATTAGCTGCTCAGTTGAATGAGTTCCAAAAAGAATTGAATTATGAACATCCCATGATCGCTGTTTTTGAGACATTAAGCATCAAGCATTATGAAAATATGCACGGCGAATTTTTAGATGTACCGGAAAAATAAAAAAGATTCATCCCTTTAAAAATGAAGGGATGAATCTTTTTTTGCTTATTCAACTTCGACAGCGGCAACTTTTGCGGCCTTGTCTTTTTTGATGATGGCAGTAAGAACCAATGAGAAGATGATACAACCGACACCCATTGCGATCGCATACATGAACATCATATTAAAACCGGCTTTACCAGGATTTGAATCCAACCAGCCGCCGATCATGGTGTACATGAAGACATCTGGCAGATAGCCTAAACAAGAAACGATCCCTGATACACGACCGGTCATCTCTACTGGGAAGCCAGCGTCATCAATGATCGCGAAGTATTGACTACGAACGACATAAATAAGGAACAAACCGAAGATGAAGTTCGCGATGACAGCTGTTAATAGACCCGCGCCCTCTGGTAAGACTAAGAAACCAGCAAAGCAAAGAGTCAATAATCCGGCACCGCCGATAATCACCCGGATACGCGAGCCCATTTTATCCGCGATAATCCCTCCGACGATCCCGCCGCCAGCTTGTACTAAATAACGTACACCACCAAGAGTAGTCCCGCCTGCTACCGAAAGACCATAGACGTTAATCGCGTAAGTATTGATGTAGCCCAAAATTCCATAAATACTATAAGCAAAGAATACAATGGCCACTAACACCCATGTACGAGGCATTTTTAAGGTTTTGAACATGCCGATCGCAACTTTTGAGATCGGTTCTGTGTGAGATTCTGCTGCTGTGTCTTCAATAACGAACCAATTTAAAATACCAATAATAATAACAGCAATGGCACATACACGAATCGCCCAAGCAGTTCCTAATACTTCATTTGAAAAACGACTATACACAGCTGTCATCCCAAATACAAGTACGGCGTTCAACAGACCGCGTAATCCTTCTTGCCAACCGAACAAACGCCCTTGTTCCGAACTATCACCTAACATCCGAGTCGCTTTAATCGCTGCGGACCAATAGGTGATGATGGTAGAAATTCCCATCAAGACGAAAATCAGCCGACTGATTTGGAAGCCTGGAAAGGTTGAGAACCAGAAACCCAGCACACCCGTCACTAAGAATGAAAAGGTCAGCAACTTGCGAGCTGAGAATTTATCCGCCACGATCCCGCCGATAAAATAAGAAAATGTTGCCATTGTGGCATAACCGGAAGAGAGCATACCCATTTGTGCATTTGTCAGATCCATGGCTTTTTGGATCGGCACATAAAAGGTCTCCCGAATGTAAGGAAGCTGAAAGATAATCCCAGCACCGGCTGAAAGTAGCAACAACGTTCCCCATTTTTTAACTGCTTGCTTGTTCATATAACACCCTCCTGATTGTGAATTCTTTTACAAAAAAACAAAAAAGAAGCAACGCTTAAGTAAGCGTTACTTCTCTCTGGTCTCCAGTAACACCCAAAGTATAGAATCATATGAAAGCGATGTCAACAACTTTTTACAGCAAAGTGATTTCGAAAATAATTTTTCAGCGAAATTTTCATGTTTGAAAAGCCTGCAAAACCTTGATTTTACAATGGATTTCCGCAAGTAGATTTTTCTTTAAGGAATTGACGAAAGAGCAGTTATCCCTTAGACTGATAAATACTAACATTTTTGAGTTAAATGGCAGCGTGAAATCGACGGTGCATTTTAGAAGGAACGCTTTATCGTTCTTGGGATTTCTCATGTAAGGGTTTGTGAGATATGCTAGAATGAAAGCGGATTAAATTACTTAGTAGGGATAAGGATAAAAAAATGAAAAGAAAAATTATTCAAATGATGGAGGACAATCCGCTGATTGCCGCCGTCAATAGCAAGCGCAGTTTTGAGAAGGCCTTGACCTGCGAAAGTGATATCATCTTCGTTTTGTATGGAGATGTGTGCAGCATCGTGGACATCGTCGATCAATTAAAAGAGGCTGGCAAGATCGTGATGGTGGATGTGGATTTGATCGACGGGTTGGCAACGAAGGAAACTGCGGTGGATTATTTAAAGCGCGCCACTAAGACGGACGGCATTATCAGTTCGAAATCGATCCTGCTGCGAGCGGCGAATGCTCGAGGCTTGTTTACGATCCATCGCTTCTTCTTGATCGATTCGAAGTCTTTTCATAATCTGCCGAAGCAATTAGGAACATCAAAGGCAGATGTAGTAGAGGTTTTACCAGGGGCGATGCCAAAAGTTTTATCTTGGGTGCAAGATGTTGTGGACGTTCCGATCATAGCCAGCGGGCTGGTTTGCGACAAGGAATTAGTCATGACGGCCTTGCAGGCAGGGGCAGTCGCCATTTCAACGACAAACATGGATGTTTGGGAAATATAAACAAAAAAAGGTCGTAGCTAAGAGGACAGAGAAAAGCGGACACCAGCTTATTTGGTGTTCGCTTTTTTGTGTACTTAACAATATCTGGTCGGACGAACGAGCTTTTAAAAAGCGAACAAGTTCGCGGCGGCTTTATCATATAAACGGAGGGAAGATAAATGGAGATCACAGAGTTCAGCATGGATTTTTTTTCACTGGCTGGAAAAGTCGCTATCGTAACTGGAGGAAATACTGGTATCGGGCGGGCGTTTTCGCTGGCATTAGCCAAAAGCGGGGCCAATATTTTGGTTCCCAGCTTGATCGATGATGATGGGACAACGCAGAAAATTATTGAAGAGACGGGGTCTTGTTATGTCTTTATGGAAGTTGACCTGACCGAAGAAGGGGTGCCGCAGCAGGTGGTCGAGCACTGTGTGGAGGTCTTCGGTACGGTCGATGTGTTGGTAAATTGTGCCGGGATGCATCTTTGCGCTGAGGTTACTCAGTTTGATCGTTCGAAATGGGACCCGATGATCCAGTTAAATCTGACGGCCGCTTTTGAAATGTCTCATCAAGCAGCTAAAGTGATGATTCCTCAAAGAAGCGGCAAGATCATCAACATCTGTTCACTATTTTCATTTTTAGGCGGACAGCAGTCTCCGGCAAATGCGGCAGCTAAGCATGGCCTGGTAGGTTTGACGAAAGCGTACTGTGATGAACTGGCTGGGTACAATATCCAAGTCAACGGAATCGCCCCAGGGTATTTGGCGACGGATATGACAGAATGTGATCGGGAAAATCCAGAGATCAATCAACGAGTCTTGGCCCATGTCCCAGCGAATTATTGGGCAGAGGAGGCCGATTTGATGGGTGCGATGGTTTATTTAGCAAGTCCGGCCTCGAATTTTGTGAATGGACATATTTTACCGATCGACGGCGGCTATCTGGTAAGGTAAACGGCTATCGTTCGTCGTGGCAGTTTTATGTGCCACGGCAATTACATAAAAATGGAGGGAACATTGCTATGATCGAGTTTGAACAGGTAGAAAAAAGGTATGGGGAAAAGGCGATCGCCGTCCACCCCTTTGATTTGACGATCGAAGACAATCAATTTATTTGTGTGATCGGGACCAGTGGGAGCGGGAAAACCACGTTGGTACGAATGATCAACCGAATGATCGAGCCTTCAAAAGGCAGCATCAAAATCAATGGGCGCGACGTTACCAAACTGAATGAAGATGAACTGCGGAGACAAATCGGTTATGTGATCCAGAATATCGGTTTGTTTCCGCATATGACCATCAGAGAAAACATTATGATCGTGCCGAAGCTTCTGAAGTGGAGCGATGAAAAAAAATCCGGGATCGCCGAACGTTTGATCCAGCGGGTCGATCTGCCCTTGGATTATTTGGAACGAAAGCCGAAAAATCTTTCCGGCGGTCAGCAGCAGCGGATCGGTGTGATCCGTGCATTGGCAGCCAGCCAAGATATTATTTTGATGGATGAACCCTTTGGCGCACTGGACCCGATTACAAGAGATGCGTTGCAGGAAATGATTAAAGGCCTGCAGCAGGAGATGAATAAAACGATCGTTTTTGTTACCCATGACATGGATGAGGCGATCAAGTTGGCGGATAAGATCATTATCATGGATCATGGCGAGATTGTTCAATACGATACGGTGGAAACGATCTTGGAGCACCCTGCCAATGATTTTGTCGAAGAGCTGATCGGAAAACGCAAGCGCAATGTCTATTACAACAATGAAATGACTGTCTCCGATCTGATGGTGGAACGGGTCGAAGCGATCTCGTTAAGCAAATCGGTCACTGAGGCGATTAAACAAATGTCGGAGAAAAAAGTAGATACCTTGCTGGTGGTGGATGACCAAAATTATTTGAAGGGGTTTGTTGATATTAATTTTATCGAACGCAATATTTCCAAATTGAAGCCAACCTCTTCAGTTTTTGATGTGATGGGGACGGATACAGCAAGTGTGAATCAAAATGATCGGGTGGCGGATGTGATCGAGCCGCTGATCAATCATATTTATAAATATTTACCAGTGGTGGATGATGAGAATCATTTGGTGGGCATCGTGACCCGCTCAGCATTGGTGTCGCTCGTACAGGAACAGTTGCAATAGGAGGTGATGACATGAATTTTTGGACCGAATACGGCAATGAGATTTTATTAAAATTTTGGGAGCATTTCTATTTATCCTTTTTGGCGATTTTTCTTGGCATCTTAGTGGCGGTTCCTTTAGGGGCGTTGTTGACGCGGGTCGAAAAGGGCTCTGAGACGATCATCAAGGTTGTCGGCGTTTTTCAAACGATTCCGTCGTTGGCGTTGCTGTCGATCATGATCCCATTTTTCGGCATTGGAAAAATTCCAGCGGTGATCGCGCTCTTTCTATATTCGCTGCTGCCGATTTTACGTAATACCTATGTCGGCATCAAATCGGTTGATGCGACCTATTTAGATGCCGCAAAAGGGATGGGAATGTCGCAAATGCAGCGCTTATTACAGATCGAACTGCCCTTGGCGATGGGGGTCATCATGGCGGGAATCCGCGTGTCGACCGTCTATGTTATTTCCTGGACGACCCTAGCTTCGTATATTGGTGCCGGCGGTTTAGGGGATTTTATCTTTAACGGGTTGAATTTATACCGGATGGATCTTGTGATGATGGGGACGATCCCGATCACCTTGCTGGCGCTGCTTTCGGATGCTTTGCTTAAGCGTTCAGAAATCAAATTAACGATGGATAGAGGGTGAGTCGATGAAAAAGCGAATTTTTCTATTAGCGGCGATGCTCCTGCTTTTCGGAAGTTTTATTGTGCAGAATTTTTCTAACAAGGACGATACGATCACGGTGGCTGGCGGAGTGACCTCTGAATCACAGATTTTAGGGAATATCGTGGTGGAGCTGCTGCAGCATGCCACCGATAAAAATATCGTCTATCTAAATAATCTGGGCTCAGCCAATTTGATGCATGAGGCGATGGTGCGGGGAGACTTGGATGTCGCACCAACACGGTATACTGGCACGGACTTGATTGGTACTCTAGGCTTGCCGACGGAAAAGGACCCAGCTAAAGCCTTGAAAATCGTACAAAAGGAATTTGATCAGCGTTTTGGCTTTGATTGGTTCCCAAGCTACGGCTTTTCTAATCAGTTCACCTTTATGGTGACGCAAGAAACTGCCAAAAAATACGGCCTGGAAAAGGTCAGTGATTTGAAAAAATGTGCGAGTAAGATGCGTCTAGGTTCTGACCAGACGTGGTATAAGCGAGAAGGCGACGGCTACAAAGGCTATACTGAAGCCTACGACACCAAGTTTCAACGGGTTTATCCGATGCAGGTGGGCTTGCTTTACGATGCACTGGTTTCGGAAGAATTAGATGTGATCTTGGGGTATTCGACTGATGGACGGGTCGGCAGCTACGACCTTGTGATGTTGGAAGACGATTTGAAATTCTTTCCGCCTTATACTGCCAGCGTTGTTGTATCAGGGGAGACGTTGAAAAAATACCCAGAATTAAAACCGATTTTGTTGAAATTACAGGACACGATCGATACGGAAACGATGCAGCGCTTGAACTATGAGTCGGATAATGAGCTGTTGGAGCCCAAAATCATCGCGCGGCGTTTCTTGGAGAAGCATAACTTTTTTGAGGAGGGAAGCTGATGTTTGATAATTTGATCCAGTATTTAAGTGAAAACTCTTCGTACTTGATCGCGCAATTTGGCGTGCATGTCTATATTTCGGTGATCGGTGTGGTGCTGACCTTCCTGATCGGATTTCCGTTGGGGATATTATTGTCTGAGCGGCAAAAGCTTTCTGATATCGTGATCGGGATCATCAATGTGATTCAGACGATTCCATCGATTGCGATGCTGACGGTGCTTTTGATTTTGATGGGGCTGGGGCAAAATACCGTAGTGGCGACGGTTGTCCTGTATTCCTTATTGCCGATCGTCAAAAATACGTATGTTGGTCTAGTGAATGTTGATCCGATGTATGTGGACAGCGCAAAAGGGATCGGCATGAATCGGTATCAGATTCTTTATATGATCAAGATTCCCTTGGCGATGCCGGTGATTTTAGCTGGTGTGCGTAATGCTTTAGTGATCTCAGTAGGTATCACAACGATCGGTTCATTCGTTGGCGCGGGTGGTGTCGGCGATGTGATCTTGCGGGGAATCGCTATTACTGACGGCGGTCCAATCATTATTGTCGGTGCGGTTTTGTGTGCGTTTATCGCCATGATGATGGATTGGATTTTTGATTGGATCATGAAATAAATCCTCGAAAAAAGAAAGCCCTTCGCGAGTTTATTCGCGAGGGGCTTCTTTCATCAGCTTACGAATGACTTCCTCGATGTACATCAACAGGATCGTCCGCGTTTTTTCATGAGACTTCAACTGCTCGTCTTGGTGAGACTTGGTTAAGAAAATAATCTCACTGGCATCGAGGGATAGGTCTGTGTTCAACTCCTCCATCACCAATAATGATTTGGCGTGGTGTTTTTTCGCTTCTTCGAACAAAGGATCGAAGTTGGCGAATTTGCCGGCAACAGAAAAGATCAGCAGCAGCGAATCTTCTGTTAACAGATCTGGGATCAGTGACGGCTGGCTGACGCGAATGACATTTTTGTTCAAGGTGAAATTCAGCTTGTATTCAAAGTATTCCATGCAAAAGTTGGTTGGCCCGTAACCGAAAAGCAAAATCTTTTCGGATTGCTGGATCAGGTCGGCTAAATAATCGACGGCTAATTCATCGAAATTTTCGATGAACTCTTTGATGCGGGCAAACTCGCTATTTAATTTTTTTTGCTTGATTAATTCTTTGCCGGTTAAAAAACGGGAATACTCCTTGTAGCCGGAGAAGCCCATCTTTTTGACCAGCTTGGAAACTTTGGAAGGCGAGACCTCCGTCAGCTTCGCGGCTTCGGTGATGGTCAAGTTTGGATTGACTTGGCTTTCCTCCATCAAACGGTTATGGATTTTTATTTCTAGATCGTTTAAACGATCCAATTGTATTTTCATAGGGCTGCCTCCTTATTCGCAGGGATTTATCTTGAGTTCAGAATAGCATAGCTAGAATCTAAAAAGCAAACAATAAATGGAAAATTTTCCTAAAAGCAGACTAAAAATGAAATTAAATAGAAAATTTAATCAAATTTTAATGTAAAATGGAAAATGACCCTTTATACTGAACTCAGGAAAAGCGCTTTCGAAAAAAAGATGAATGGAGCTAATTGAATGAATTCTGAAACATTGGTGAAAGAAGCAATCATTAAGGACGTGAAAAAAATCGTCGCTGAAGAACAGGTAGTCACGGATCATACAACATTATATGATGCCGCCTCCGACCGCTATCGCAAGTATATGAAAGCTAAAGGGGTGCTGGACAATCCGCTGCCGACTGCAGTTGTTTATCCCAACAATGCAGAAGAAGTCAAAGAGTTGCTGATGTATTGTAACGACAATGACATCAACGTTATTCCTAGAAGTGGTCAAACCGCAACTGAAGGCGGCTTGGAAAACTGGAAAGACTTAGCATTAGTAATCGACGGTTCGCGTATGAACAAGATTTTAAAAATAGATCCTTACAACATGCAGGCGACTGTTCAAGCAGGCGTTCCCTTGCAAGCGTTAGAAGATGAGCTGAGAAAGATCGGCTATACGACGGGACATTCGCCGCAATCAAAACCGATCGCACAATATGGCGGTTTGGTGGCCACTCGTTCAATCGGACAATTCTCAACGTTATATGGCGGGATCGAAGACATGGTAGTCGGACTTGAATGTGTCTTCCCGAATGGTCACATCTCACGCATTAAAAATATTTCTCGTCGTGCCGGCGGACCAGATATTCGCCATATCGTCATCGGAAATGAAGGAACACTTTGCTACATCACCGAAGTAACGGTGAAAATCTTTAAATATTATCCAGACAATAATAAATTCTTTGGCTATCTAGTGAACGATGTCGAAGATGGTGTGAAGGTTCTGCGTGAAGTGATGGTAAACGGCTATCGTCCATCGGTTGCCCGGACGTATTCGCCAGAAGATGCACGTCAGCATTTCTATCATTTCTACGAAGGAAAATGCGTCCTGATCTTCATGGCAGAAGGACCAGAAGGCATCGTTGAAGCGACCGGCAAAGGAATCGAAGAAGCGGTCGAAAAATTCAAAGACGGTATTGTGAAGCAAGTGGATTCTCAGTTGATCGAAAACTGGTTCAACCAATTGAACTGGACTCAACAAACGATCGACGATGAAATCCAAGGCATGATCGATAATGACAAGCATGATGGCTATACGACAGAGGTCTCAGCCGATTGGGAAACCATCACGAAAATCTATAACAACGTCATCAACCGGATTCGCAACGAGTTTCCGCGGGCAGATGATTTAACGATGCTAGGCGGACATTCTTCTCATAGCTACTTGAACGGAACTAATATGTACTTCGTTTACAACTATGACATCAACTGCGAACCAGAAGATGAAATGAAGATTTATCATCATCCGATCCAAGCGATCATCGTAGAAGAAACACTGAAATTAGGCGGCTCAATGTGTCACCATCACGGTATCGGCAAATATCGGAATGAATGGACCAAAGAAGAGCACCAATCTGCGTACTATATGCTGGAAAGCTTGAAGGAAGTCTTCGATCCGAAGGGTGTCATGAGCTTTGGTAATATCTACCCAGTTCAAGAAGGCTTGAAGTATCAAAAATAAATCGACGATTCATTCGAGGGCGAAATTTCGCCCTTGAATGAAATGAAGTGATAGGAAGGGCAAGTATGAAAATCATTTGTTTAGTCAAATACGTTCCAGACACGGAAAAATTTGAATACGATTACGAAACAGACAAGATCAATCGCGACGCTTCACGTCTGATTCTAAATCCAGATGATAAGAATGCCGTGGCTTTTGCCATGATGCAAAAAAAGCAGGACCCTTCTGTTTATGTGGAAGTCGTGACGATGGGCCCGCTGAAGCTGGAAGAGCCGATGAAGGACTTTGTTCGGCTGGGAGCGGATCATGCGACATTGATCAGCGATCGACATTTTGCCGGCAGCGATTCACTGGTGACCAGTCGGATCATTTCTCGCTATCTTGCCTCGAAGGAATATGATTTATTGCTCACCGGTACACATACGCTAGATGGCGGAACAGGTCATGTGGGTCCGCAGATCGCGGAAACGATGGGGATCAATCAGTTTTCAAATATCGTTGCAATCAAAGAAGCGACTCCTGCCTATTCGATCGTTGAAGCGCTGCAAGAGGAAAGAACATATCGCTTGAAGATCGAAAACCCCAGCGTGTTGAGCGTCACCCATCAAATGAATTTGCGCTTAGGGTTTGTTAGATATGAGAACATCGGGAGAAATGTGGATGACCAATTTGCGCTGGTAACGAATGAGGACCTGCAGTTAACAGCCGAACAAATTGGCGGCAAGGGTTCACCTACCAAGGTGAGAAAAAATGTAGTCGTAAAAAGAGAACAGGTGGAACACAAAGTGGTGAAGGTCGACGACGAAGGCATCGATGAAGTGATTCATTTTCTAAAAGAAAAGGGGTACTTATAATGTTTAAAGGACTCATTCTGATAGATAACGATCAGATCGATTATTCATTGGATTTGGTCGAGGTAGTCAATCGTTTGGCTGGTGAAGAAGAAACCTGCGTTTATGGTTTAGGGATCAACTTGCCTGAAGAAGTTAAAGGGCTTGATGCAGTGATTAATGTTGAGACGCCAACGCTCCAACTAAAGGACAGTCGGGTAGTAACGGATATCATTGAGCAGGTTCATAGGAAGTATCAGTTTGACAGCATCATCATTTTAGCAACGGAATTTGGGCGAATGGTGGCGCCGCGCTTGGCGATGCGGCTTGAGGTAGGATTAGTGGCTGATATTACCGATATCCATGTCGACAAACGCGGAAAAAAACTGGTGCGGCCGGCTTTTTCAGGCAATATTATGGCAAGTATCGTGTGCGAATCGTCTCCCATCATGGCAAGTGTCCATCCCAATGTCTTTCATGCGAAGGACTTGACCAAGGAACCATCAATCATCGATTTTATTCCTGCAGAATTGAAAGCGTCATCAATCGAAGTGTTAGCGGTCGTGGAAAGTGAACAAAGCGGCATCGATATTCGTGAAGCAGACGTGATTGTTTCGGCCGGGGGCGGCTATACGCAGCCGATCGATCAATTGCAGGATTTGGCAGATGAGCTGAAGGGCGTCGTGGCGGTATCAAAACAGCTGGTCGATCGCAAGAAGGCGCCGCGAGAGATCCAAGTGGGGCAATCGGGCAAGACAGTCAGCCCCGATCTTTATCTGGCGCTGGGAATTTATGGCTCGACGCAGCATATCGAAGGATTAAAGAATGTCAAAGAGATTATTTCGGTGAACACGGATCTTGGTGCGCCGATGAATTATTTAGCTAGTATTGTCGTACATGGCGATGCAGCGGAATTCGCAAGGAAACTCAGCAGCAAACTTAAGGGATAACCCCCAAGCGGGTGAAAAACAAAAATAAAGGAAAAGAAGGTAGAAAAATGGAAATCAAAGACTTTAAAATGGATATGTTTCACATCAAAGGGAAAAACGCGATCGTAACAGGCGGGAATACGGGATTAGGACAAGCATTCTCATTGGCATTAGCAGAAGCAGGCGCGAACATCTTTATGCCGTCGATCATGCCTGACGATCCAGAATTCAACGCGGTGTTAGCAGAACGCGGAGCAAAAACAGCCTACATGGAAGCAGACATTACTAAAGACGGCGTGTGCCAAGAAGTAGTTGAAAAATGTGTCGCTGAATTTGGCTCAGTTGATATTTTAGTGAACTGCGCGGGCATTTGTCCATGTGACGATGTCGTAAGCTACGGTCGCGACAAATGGGACCCAACCATCAATATCAATCTAACTGCAGCCTTTGATATGAGTCATGAAGCCGCTAAAGTAATGATTCCTCAAAAGAGCGGAAAAATCATCAACATCTGTTCTATGTTCTCTTTCTTGGGTGGACAATGGGCACCGGCTTATGCAGCGTCTAAACACGGCTTGGCTGGTTTAACCAAAGCTTATTGTGACGAATTAGCGCAATACAATATCCAAGTAAACGGGATCGCACCGGGCTACTTCAAAACACATGCGGCCAAAGCATCCATCGAAGACCCAGAACGCAGCAAGTGGATCGTGGATCATACACCAGAAGGACGTTGGGGCGATGTTGCTGACTTGATGGGCGCAACAGCTTTCTTAGCATCAGAAGCTTCGCATTTTGTTAATGGACATATCTTGGCAGTCGATGGTGGGTTCTTAGTACGATAGTCCACCTATATTATAGAAGAAAAAAATCAAGGAGAGACTATGGAGAAAAAATATATTGTTGGTATTGACGGCGGAAGCCAAAGTACCAAGATCGTCATTTTTGATTTAGAAGGAAATATCGTGGGCGAAGGCAAAGAAGCGCTGCGTCCGATGCACCTGGGAGAAGATGTCGTAGTTGAACATCCAGGCGATGATTTGTGGGATGCGTTATGCTCCGCCGCAAGTAAAGCGATGGATGAATTCGGAGAACGGAAGGAAAATATCGTAGGGATCGGGCTAGGCTTTATCCGCTGCTGCCGCGTTTTATTGAAAAAAGACGGCAAGCTGGCACAGCCAGTCATCAGCTGGATGGATAAACGTACGTCAACGCCTTATGTCCACGACAACCCAGATGTGCAATACGTGACATCCACCAGCGGTTATATCACGCATCGCTTAACGGGTGAATTCAAGGATAATATCGGCAATAACTTTGGACAATGGCCGGTGGATTATGATACGTGGGACTGGTCAACCAATGAAGAAGTATTGAAGCAATATAATTTACCAGAAGATATGCTGTTTGAAGCGGTCAAACCCGGAGACAGGCTGGGAACGATCACCAAGGAAGCCAGCGAAAAGACGGGATTACCTGAAGGTCTGCCAGTATTTGCCACAACTAGTGATAAAGCGGTTGAAGCGCTGGGGGCTGGATTGATCCAAGATACGAGTGCTGTGGTTTCTTTAGGTACTTATATTTGCAGCATGATGATGGGTAAGCAGATGCCACCTAGCGATGCGGTGAATTATTGGGGCATCCTGTCCTCTATGCCTGGTCGTTATATTTATGAAGGCTATGGTATTCGTCGCGGAATGTGGACTGTTTCTTGGTTCAAAGATTTGTTAGGCGAAAAAATCAGTATTCGCTCCAACTATCAAGGCATCAGTGAAGAGGAATATCTAAATGAGCAAGCCGCAAATATTCCAGCTGGAAGTGACGGCTTGATGACAAAATTAGACTGGTTAGCGAATCCTTGGGAACCATTCAAACGAGGAGTCATGATCGGCTTCAATGCCCATCACGATTATCGCTATCTGTACCGTTCTATTTTGGAAGGCATCGCTTATACGATTAAGAACAATGTCACCAATATGACGGATGAAATGGGTCATCCGATCGATGAAGTGATCGTTACCGGCGGCGGGTCAAACAGCGACTTGCTGATGCAGATATTTGCGGATGTCTTCAATCTGCCGGTCAAACGAAATGTCGTAAACGGCAGTGCCAGCGTCGGAGCTGCGATCAACGCAGCGGTTGGCTTAGGCATTTATGGAAGTTACGAAGAAGCTGTTGAAAAAATGGTCAAGGTGAAGGATGTCTTCACGCCAAAACCAGAAAACGTAGCGATCTATAAACAGTTAAATGAAGAAGTGTATCAAGGCTTAACGGATTATACAGATGAAGTGTTGAAGAAGACACATAATGTGCTGCATCCAGAAGGCTAATATAATAGAAGGAAGCAGCTCCGGAAAATAGCGGAGCTGCTTTTTTGGCGTTTGATTATGATAGACTTTTCTGTTGTTAGACATCATTAATTTATAGTTAAGAAACTTGATCAATACGGCTTTGCGATGAGTATTTTATCTATACTTATTCTATCTGGTTGGAGGTAAGTAAATGAAAAAGAAATTGCTCACAGGAGCTTTTTGGTTATCTATGTCTAACATTATTTGCAAGGTTCTAGGAATTGTCTATCTGATTCCTTGGCTGATATTTATGGGGAATACTCGTGATCAGCAAACTGCGCAAGCTCTTTATAACGTCGCGTATCTTCCTTACGCTTTGTTTTTATCGCTAGGTACAGCGGGTTTTCCTAGCGGCATTGCGAAAAAAATTGCTGAGTTAAATGCTAAAGGGAATACAGATCGGATAAGAGAATTATTTCAAAGTGGTTTGGCTGTTATGGAAATGATAGGTATTCTCTCTGCTTTATTGATGTTTATTTTTGCGCCAGTATTGAGCAGCATCAGTCCGATAGTTAATCATGCGGCCGGTACAACAGCAATACGAAGCTTATGCTTTTCATTGCTGATCATACCTATGTTAAGTGCGATAAGAGGATATTTCCAAGGGTTAAGTTTGAGTGTTCCGTTTGGGATTTCTCAAGTTATCGAGCAATTGGTTCGAGTGATTGTAATTCTGATGGGAACCTATTTGGTCCGAGTTCATTTTAACGGGAGTATTCTATCAGCGGTTGTACTGAGCACATTTGCGTCAAGTGTAGGCGGAATATTCGCTATTGCTTATCTGCTTTGGGCTGGGAAGAAGAAGGATATGTTTCGTCTTAAGTATTTCACTTTTTCACCAATAAAATCTTTAAAAAAATCGAAAAAACTTGCCGTTGATATAATTAAGGAATCTTTGCCATTTGTTTATGTAGGATCAGCCATCTCCATTTTACAGCTGATTGATCAGGTTTCATTGAGACCATTATTCTCTTTACTTTTTCCACAGATTAGTTTAGGTGAGTTACAAACACTTTATACACTGGCTTCTACAAATCCGAATAAATTAGCACCGATACTTTTAGCTATTATCAGTTCGATCACTATTTCCTCTTTGCCCCTGTTGAGTATGATTAAGGCGAAATTTGATTTGCTGACCAGTGTCTCGGATATCCTTCGTTTAACGATTACTTTTTTAGTACCTTCAACAATAGGGATGGTACTGCTATGTGTGCCTTTAAATACACTATTCTTTGGTTTTGATTTTGCAGGAAGCCTGTATTTAGCAGTGACGATCATTAGTACATCATTCTTGGGTATTTTTACAGTATTACTTGCCGTTTTACAGGCGTTGAGTTTTCATAAGAAGGCGATCCATTTCACTTCACAGATAATTCTATTAAAATTGCTGCTTCAAATCCCCTGTATTTATCTGTTCAAAGGTTTTGGCTTGGCCATTGCGACAACGCTTAGTACCGTATTTGCAACAATAATTGCTTATCGATTTATAGTTAAGCAGCTAGATATTCATCCAATAAGCTATAATCGTAACTACTACTTAAAATTATTTCAGTCTACATTAGTGATGATTCTTATCAGTTTATTAGCTTTCAATTTCTTATCTAACATGATTAATTTCGAAAATAGATTTCAATCAATTATTCTGATTGCTGTAATTGGCTGTGTTGGTGCGCTAGCCTTTATCGCGATGTTGTTTGGGAGGAAGCTGAGGGCAAAGATTAGAGCTCTTCTTTAAAAGAGAGTGATTAGCAGAATAGCAACTTCTTTATAGGTCATTTCTAAATTCTCTGGCTCCATAAACTTGCTTATTTTTTGAAAAGCGAGTTTGTGGAGCCTTTCTTAGAATCTTTTTCAAATTATAGCGATTTGTTAGTGTCTCGCGAGTTCAACCCTGCTATAATAGAAAAAATATTTAAAAAGGGGAGAAGGCAGTGGATAAAAAGGCATTAAAGCGATTGATTGATGTAGCAGCGGGACGGGTACCGGCTGATTTAGTTTTAAAAAATGCGCAGGTGATCGATGTTTATCAAGCGGAGATCATGCAAGGGGATGTAGCGATTGTTGATGGAAGGATCGCTGGGATCAACGGAGCGTATGAAGGGAAAGAAACCGTCGACTTAAAGGGAAAATTTGTGGCGCCGGGCTTTATTGATCCGCATATCCATGTGGAGTCCTCTTATGTGACACCGGAGGAATTTGGCCGACTGTTAGTGCCTCATGGAACGACGACCGTGTTGGCTGATCCCCACGAAATTGTTAATGTCTTAGGATTGCAGGGATTGGATTATATGGTGGAGGCGGCGAAGGAAACGGCGCTGGATATTCGCTATATGATGCCTTCTTGTGTACCGGCGACGAACATGGAGAATGCTGGTGCGGTAGTAGAGGCGGCGGACATGATTCCAGCCTTCGAAAAAAATCAGGTGGATGGTTTGGCGGAGTTCATGAATTTCCCCGGCGTGATTAATGCCCAAGACGAGGTGTTGGATAAGCTGTTGGCCGCAAAGGAACGCGGCTTGCGGATTGATGGTCATTCGCCAATGGTTTTCAATGAAGAATTAAACGCTTATGCCGCTGCTGGGATCGCCAACGATCATGAATGTTCAACCGTTCAGGAATTGAAGGATCGGATCGCTCGCGGCATGTACGTCTTTTTACGTGAAGGCTCGGTAACTCAGAACCTGCGGACGTTGTTAAAAGGTGTGACGGATAACAACTACCAGCGTTGTGTGTTATCAGCGGATGACTTGCAGGCGAAAACAATGCTGGAAAAAGGACATTTGGACAACAGCATTCGGATCTGTATTGAAGAAGGGGTTTCTCCGATTCGAGCGATTCAAATGGCGACGATTAATGCAGCTCAGTGCTGCCAATTAACTGATCGCGGGGCAATCGTTCCCGGCTTGAGAGCCGATTTGGTGATTTTTTCTGATTTAGCACAAGTGGAGATCGAAGCGACGTATATTGCTGGCGAATTGATCGCTGAAAATGGAAAGTATCTTCCAGCAATCAAACGAATTTCGACCGAAAGTGTTCAATCGAGTGTCCATATCGACAACTTCCGCAAAGAGCAGTTAGCACTGAACTTAACCAGCAGTAAAGCTCGTGCGATCGAAGTCATTCCGCAGGAGGCTTTGACCAATGAAGCGATCGTTTCTGTTCAAAGAGATATTCAAGGCGGGTTTGTGTTTGATCCGCAGCAGGATGTCACCAAAATCGCGGTTGTTGAGCGGCATCATAATACCGGTAATGTCTTTGCGGGATTGTTGAAGGATTATGGCTTGAAAAAAGGTGCGATCGGCTTATCGATCGCCCATGATTCCCATAACTTGATCGTTACAGGAACGAATGACGAGGATATGGCTGCCGCCGTACACGCATTGAAGGAACAAGAAGGCGGCGTGGTATTGATCGAATCAGGAGAAGTTATCGGCAGTATGGCTTTGCCGATCGCGGGATTGATGAGCGATCTTTCAGGCGAAGAGGTCGCAGCCCAAGAAGCGGAGATCAATCGTTTGGCCCATGAAGTGTTAGGTGTGTCGGAAAAAGTTGATCCGATCATGACACTAGGCTTCATGTCTTTAGCCGTCATTCCTAATTTGAAGATCACCGACATTGGCTTGGTGGATGTAACGAAGTTTGAAGTCGTGCCCGTATCTGTCGAAGAATAAAAAAATTAGGTGAAAGATCTCGAAAAAGATCTTTCACCTAGTTTATTTTTTTGTTCTGAAAATAGCCGGCAGAAAAATGAAGAAGGAAAGAATCAGCACACAAGCACCGACCGTCAAGAGTAACTTTGGCAAGCCCAGCTGTGAAGCGCTGGCAAAATTACCGAAGATATTTGATAAAATGATCGCCAAACTAACCAGCATCGTCGCGATAATTGCTTTGCCGCGTTCGCCCCGTTTCTCAAAATAATTAACAACAGAATAAAGCCCCCAACCCAACAAAATAACAGTAAATGTATCCATTTTTTACAACTCCCTTTCTTTGATACATTTATCTTACCAAGGAAGCTGATAGGAAAATACTTACGAAAAAGGCTGTAAGCTTACGATTGTGAAAGGTGGAGGAATAAAATGATACAAAAAAAGGAGTGGATTTCTCCACTCCGAAAAGATTAACTTTTAGTCCAAAGCCTCGCCGGCCTCACCGATTGTCTCATCGGCTGCTTCTTCGGTTTCTTCATAATGGAAGTTGGACGTATCGTATTTAAAGTTGTATTTATTTCCTAAGAAATACTTGGCGATATGCAAGGTACGATCGCTGGAGCGTTCAAGGTTCGAACTGATATCGATCAAAAGCACACCGTCAGCGGCGCGGCCTTCGCCATTTGTCATGAGCTTGATGTATTTCTTACGCAATAATTCTACTAATTGATTGATTTCTTCTTCGCGGTCCAACATCTTTTGGGCAAGTTCGACATCGTCGTTTTCCAAAACTTGCAGCGCATCGCGAATATTTTTTGATACCTTATCGAAAAGAAGTTCAAGATCCTCATCATGAAGCAGGAAGGTTTGACGGCTGCTCGTTGATTTGGTCTTGTTTCGTTTGTCTTTGGCACGTTGTTTTTCTTCCAGAGCAATCGATTCTTCCACATAGCGAATGATGTTGATGGAGTGGTCGCCAATACGTTCAAAGTCTTTAGTGAACTCCAGCAGCATGGCTTGTTCCTGACTTTCTAACGGTGACAATCCACTGACGGAGATTTTTACGAGATACTCTGTTAATTCGATATCACATTGATTGATGGCATCTTCATATTGTAAGACATCATCACGCCATTCTTCTTTTGTGTCATTATAGTATTTTCGGGCAGAGTTTAGCGAAGAAAGGACGTAATTCCCCATCTGAACCACTTCGCCCTTTGCTTGCTCGATCGCCATAACCGAAGAGGTATGGATGATTGGTTCGCTCAAGGTGACTGCTCGAATATTCAAATTCTTCTCGCTGCCTGGAACGATCTTCTTCACCAGCATTTCGATCTGCGGAATGAACCAGAACTGGATTGCCAGATTGGACAGGTTAAACAATCCGTGGGCAAAGGCCAGCTGCATGGCTGGATTCAAGCCTAACGAAGCTGCGAAAAAGGTGACGACTTTGGTAAAAGGTGCTAAGAGAATCGTAAAGATCAGGGCACCTACCAGATTGAAGATCACGTGAGAGGCTGCGGTCCGTTTTGCGGCCACACTAGCCCCTAAACAAGCGATGATCGCCGTGATGGTCGTTCCAATGTTATCACCGAAAAGAATCGGCAGAGCGGCACCCAGCGTCACGCTGCCTTGCATATAAAGCTGCTGTAAAATACCGATGGTCGCACTGGAGCTTTGCAGGACCATCGTTAATAACGTCCCGATACCAACACCTAATACAGGGTGATGAGAGACACTGATCATTAACTCATTAAACTGCGGCAGGTCTTTTAAGGGGTCCATTGCGGCTCCCATTAGTTTCAAGCCGTAAAAGAGCGCACCGAACCCAAAGAGGATCTGTCCGATCGATTGTAAAGAGGTTCGTTTCGAAAAGAAGAGTAAAATCGCACCGGCACCGATGATCGGCAGGGCGTACTCGCTCAAATTAAACCCGATGATGAAAGCGGTCACAGTGGTCCCCACGTTGGCTCCCATGATAACCCCGATCGCTTGTCTTAAAGTCATGAAGCCGGCACTAACTAAGCCCACCGCTAATACGGTAGTGCCCGAGCTGCTTTGGATTAAACCGGTCACGATGATTCCGGCTAAAACGGCGCGAAAAGGTGTTGATGTAAATCGATTCAAAATTTCTCTTAATCGGTTTCCGGCAGCCTTTTGCAAACCGTCCCCTAAATATTTGATCCCGAAAAGGAAAATTCCTAAACCACCTAAGAAACTGAAAAGCATTTCTTGATAAGACATAATGCGTCCTCCGCTAATTTTTTTTGCATGCTACTACCAAAATAATAGATTCACAAGTAAAAAGAAAGTCTTTTATTTAAAAAAGCCCTATTTTTTTTGAAATAACCGCATTATTTTGCATTGATCCGCAAAAAACGCAGAAATCGCTCGTTAAATGGATGGAATTCTTTTGTGTTTTTTAGCGCTTTCAGCTACTCTTAAAGTAGTAGGAAAATTTTTTTTCAATCGGATAAACAGGGCCACTTTTTTTAATTAGAGGAGATGTGTCAGATGCTTTATGGAAAGAAAGATCGACGTGAGGCGAGTTATTTGGAACCGATTTTTGGTTCAAGGAATGAAGATGAGGTATTGCCGTCTTATCATTTAGGGGAAAAATCGATCGAACCGCGGATTGCTTACCAAATGATTAAAGATGATTTATTAGATGAAGGAAATTCTCGTTTGAATTTAGCGACCTTTTGTCAGACATTTATGGAGCCTGAGGCGGTCAAGCTGATGAGTGAGACGCTTGATAAAAATATGATCGATAAATCAGAGTACCCGCGGACTGCCGAGATGGAAAATCGCTGTGTGAACATGATCGCGGATCTGTGGAATGCGCGTGGTCCGGAAAAATATATCGGAACATCAACGATCGGCTCCTCTGAAGCGTGTATGCTGGGCGGAATGGCGTTGAAGTTTGCTTGGCGCAAGCGGGCTGAGAAGTTAGGCGTAGATATTCAGGCCAAGAAACCAAATTTGATCATCTCTTCGGGCTATCAGGTCTGCTGGGAGAAATTTTGTGTCTATTGGGACATTGAGCTGCGTGAGATTCCGATGTCGGCGGATCACTTGTCCTTAGATGTGGAAAAGGCGCTGGAAGCGGTAGATGAATATACGATCGGGATCGTTGGGATCTTGGGGATCACTTACACCGGTCAATATGACGATATTAAAAAATTAGATCAACTAGTAGACGCGTATAATCAACAGACAGAACACAAGGTCTATATCCATGTGGATGCGGCGTCGGGTGGCTTGTACGCGCCCTTTGTTGAACCGGAGCTGGAATGGGATTTCCAATTGAAAAATGTGATCTCCATCAATACTTCCGGGCATAAATATGGTTTAGTTTATCCCGGTGTCGGCTGGGTCGTGTGGCGGGATGAAAAATATTTGCCGGAGGAGTTAATCTTTAAGGTCAGCTATCTTGGCGGCGAGATGCCGACGATGGCGATCAATTTCTCCCATAGTGCTTCTCAGATGATCGGTCAGTATTATAATTTCGTACGTTTTGGCTTCGAGGGCTATCAAAGTATCCACCAACGGACCCACGATGTAGCGGTCTATTTGGCAAAAGAGCTGGAGCGTTCACGTCATTTTGAGATCATCAATGATGGCACACAGCTGCCATTAGTCTGCTATAAATTGTCAGAGGATAGCGAACGGCAATGGACGCTGTATGATCTGTCGGATCGGTTATTGATGAAGGGCTGGCAGGTTCCTTCTTATCCGCTGCCGAAAAATCTGGAGCATCAGGTGATCCAGCGGATCGTGGTGCGGAGTGATTTCGGTATGAACATGGCGCATGATTTTATCGAGGATTTGAAGGCGGCGATCAAGGAGCTGGAGAAGAGTCACTTGGTTTTTCACGAGGATACAGAAATAAAAAATTATGGCTTCACTCATTAAATAGAAATTATAGAATTAGGGAGGCGTTTTAAATGAAAGTTGTTTTTCATGTCGATGAGTTGGGAATGATCAGAGAGGCCCGTCATAATATTGAGCATATCTTGTTGTCAGAGCCTAAAGCAGACATTGTGCTATTGATGAATGGCGAGGCGATCCAAGGCTATTTGCTGCCGCGGGTGATCAAATTTATGAAGGAGTACCCTCATATCACCTATCAGGCTTGTCATCATTCCATGCGGAACTTCCACGTCCGCTCGAAGCAGATGCATGAGCAGGTTGAGATCATCGAATCCGGCGTGATCGGTCTCGTTGATTTGCAGGAGCAGGGGTACTCGTATATTAAATGCTAGAAAACTGAGCTGGAGAATAAGTCTTTCATTCATGAAGGGCTTATTTTTTTGTCATGAAAAATGACTTTCGCAGGGGGAGCCAGCTATGCTTTAATAGGGAAGCGCCTTTTCATTCAGTTCATTTTTGCATTTTTAATTTGAAAAAGTTGCCATTTTAAGTAAAGGGCTTACATTGTATAGTTTTGTTGTAAGCGGGAGGTAGTTATGAGACAAGAAAAAATTGTTGAATACTTATATGCAAAGAAGCAAGCGATTGCTCCCAAGGCATTAGCCGCTGCATTTCAAATATCGGAGCGAACGCTCGCAAATGATATCAAATGGTTAAAGGAGATCGGGACAGCAGCTGGCTTTGACGTTGAGCGCGTCCGTTCAGCCGGTTATCAGCTGAAGGTTCTTGATCAGGCCAAGTTTCAAAGCTACTTGGCGCAAACAAAGCGCCAGGAGCAGGTAGACAGCACAAGTCCGCAGGAACGGATCAAAAATATTGAGCTGCTGCTGCTGTTTCACGAGGAATACATCACGATGCAGCAGATCGCGGAGTGGCTGGATGTTAGTTTATCGACCGTTAAGGCGGACATCAAGCAGGTTGAGCAGTTTTGCGAAACTTACGAGCTGTCGCTTTTCAGCAAAGCTCACTACGGTCTGAAAATCATCGGGACCGAAAGTAAAAAGCGACGGGCGATCTTGTATTTGATCCGCAACACCATCCACACACCGGTGCTGACGGAACGCTACAAGGAGTTCAACTTTGTTTTTGACGAAGCTGATTTGCGGCGCTTTTTACAAGAGCAGCTTCAGAAAAATCAACTGAAAATCAGCGACATCGTCTTTGAGAACATTGTTCAGCACATTCGCCTGTTAAGTTTTCGGATCATGCAGGACAACACCTTGAACAATGAAGAGGATGAGGAGCAGAAAATCGGCGATGATTATGATCGTTTGACCGAAGAACTGGTGGCCTATGTCGAAGCGACCTATCAGATCATATTTTCTAACGCGGAGAAGAATTATTTAGAAGAACAGCTGCGGGGAAAATTTGCGGTGTTAGATGATGCGGCCAGCAACCGGCAATTAAAGCAGGCGATCGATAAGGCATTAGAGCATGTCGATCGGCGCTATCACACGCATTTTCGCGAGGATCAAGATTTAGCCAACGCGTTATTGATGCATGTGGCTCCGCTGCAGCAGCGGCTCTATACCGGCCATCAATTGGAAAACCCCATCATTGATGACATCTACACACAATATGCCAATGTCTTTAATGTAGCGATGGGCTTTATTAATGAGCTGAATAAGGACTTGGACGCTGACATCAGCAAGGATGAGATCGGGTATGTCGCTATTTATTTCGCGGCGAGCTTGGAAAAGCAGTCCAATCAAGTCATCGACGATTATCAAAAGATCGCGGTTATCTGTTCGACTGGCGGAGGAGCGGCGTATTTATTAAAAGTCACGCTGGAACGTCTTTTCAGCAACGCGGAGGTCGATACCTTTGCCTTAAATGAAATCGATCAGATCGATTCAACCTATGATTTGATGATCTCGACAGTGCCACTGGCGCAGGACCAATTCGATATTCCGATTATTTACACAAAACCGATTTTAAATCAGGCCGAGATCACCAAGATCGAAAAGGATCTGAATCTTTTAAGAGAATCGCAAAACAAAGTGTTCGATGTGCATCAATTCATTCTCAGCTTGTTTGATCCAGACTGGTTTCAAATCGATCCGCCAGCGCAGGATTACCTAGAGCTTTTAGAAAATGAAGGCGTTCGTTTAGAAGAGCAGGGATTGGTGGAGCAGGGCTTTAAACAAAGTGTCTTGGAACGGGAAAAGATGATCGATACGATCTATCAGCACGGCATTGCAGGGCCCCATCCGATGGAGCAGGCGGCAGTCAAGGAAGTCATCGATGTGATTCTGTTGAAAAAACCGCTGAGCTATCGTGAAAAACAGGTAAGAGTGATTTTTCTGATCAACATCAAGAAGGATCATTTGAATCTGCATAAAGAAATCAGCCGCTTGATGATCAAAATGATGGACGATCCGACCCTAGACAATCAATTACAAAAAATCACAAATTTTCAAGACTTCATGTCTTATATGAAAAGCTTAATGAAAGAAGGATAAAGCAATGAACGATCAAGAAATGGATATTTTTAAAATTATTTCCGCAGCAGGAGATTCTCGGGGCTCTGCCTTTGAAGCACTGCGCTTAGCACGTAAAGGAAAATTTGCGGAAGCTGAAGCGAAAATGCTAGAGGCTAAAGAAAAAAGCATCGACGCCCACGACGTGCAGACCAAATTAATCACCAGCGAGATCAACGGCGATAAAACAGAAACAAGCTTGTTGATGGTACATGCGCAGGATCACCTGATGACCAGCATCTTAGCTCGTGATTTGATTGAAGAAATGATCGGTATGTTAAAGGAACAAAGCGAAACCAAGGCTTTGCAATAGGATAAAAAATTTTTAGGAGGATATCACTATGAAAACATTACTCGTTTGTGCCGGAGGCTTCTCAACTACCATGATGATGGAGTCCATGAAAAAAGTGGTCAAAGAATCAAAAAGCTTGGAGGAAAAGGATTATCCGATGGAAGCGATCGGTGTCGATAAATTGGAACGCTATATCGATGATTATGATGTAATTTTAGTCGGCCCGCAATTAAGCCACAAATACGATTTCATCAAAGGCGAAGCTGATAAAGTCGACAAACCGACTGTCTTATTAACCTCTGATATTTACGGTTCAATGGATGGCGCGACAGTTATGAAGCAAGCTTTGGTGGCTTATCGTAAAAATCAAGCACAGAAAACCCAATAGTTAGGAGAGAAAAAAATGGAAAATCCAAAGAAACAGGGTGCCTTTGAAAAGGTCGAAGGATTCATTCGCAAAACATTGGTTCCAATTGCCAACAAAGTTGACAGCAATCCTTACTTAACGGCGATCAAAAAAGGGATGGTCGTCATGACGCCGGTATTGCTGCTGGGTTCGATCGCAGCGATCTTCCCATCGATCCCAGAGTTTATCAAAGCAGATGCGGTTGCGAATTGGTTTGAAAACTATGGCTATATTTTTGGAATCATTTCGAAAGTTTCATTAGGTTTAGTTGGTTTATATGCAGTCTTAGCAATCTCATATTTCTTGAGTGAGCATTACAAGCTTTATACGGTCGGCTCCATGATGCTTTCTGCCATCGCGTTTTTGATCGTGGCGATGGATGTCGATGACAATGGCAATATTGTTGCCTCTTACCTTGATTCAAAAGGGCTGTTCACAGCAATCTTCATAGCTATTATTTCGGTAAAAATTTATCAGTTCTTCACGAAGCATAAGCTGGTTATTAAAATGCCTGAAGGGGTACCGGATTTCGTTTCCAGTTCCTTCGAGTTGATCACGCCAACGGCTACGATCGGTGTCTTGTTCATCGCGATTCGCGCTGTGACGGATAGTTTGTCTGGCGGTGTCTTATTGCCGCAAGTAATCATGGATGTTTTAGCACCAGCCATCGGCAGTCTGGATTCATTATGGATCATTTACATTGTACTGGTATTGCGTCTAGTTTTCTGGTTCTTCGGGATTCACTCAGCAGTCTTATCGCCGATCCTATCACCAATCGCGGTGCAATATTTATCAGAAAACATCGCCGCTCACGAAGCAGGCGAACCTTTGCAGCACGTAATTACTAACGGCACGTTATCTGCCTTTGCCAACTTCTCTGGTTCAGGTGTTACGATCGGGCTAGTTTTAGCGATGCTCATCAGCAGGTCGCAACGCTACAAAAAAGTTGGGGCAGTGGCCTTACTGCCGTCCTTGTTTGGGATCAATGAACCGGTGCTTTTCGGGGTGCCGATCATTTTAAATCCGGTCTTGATGATTCCCTTCATCTTTGGCGGTGCCTTAGTTGGGATGTTCCCAATGATCTGTATGAAGCTGGGGCTATTGAACTTCCCAATTTTTGATCCGCCGTATGTGCCGGTATTTATGGAAGGCTTTTTAACCGGCTTTGACTGGCGCGCGATCATCATTCAAGTGATTCAAGTAGCGATGTCCTTTGGTTTATACTTACCGTTCTTCAAGGTCTTGGAAAAACAAGAATTAGAACGCGAAGCCTTATTAGAAGCAGAAAAAGCCAACTCTGTCATTTCAGATGACGACGAACAATATTTAACCGATATTGATTTCTAGCCGAAAAGGACAGTTTTAACTGTCCTTTTTGCTTTAAGGAGCAGATGTAAATGAGAATCGACCAATTACGAGAACAACTAGAAAAAGCAAAAATCGCTGGTCTGTTAGTGACCGATAAAATCAACCGCCGCTATTTATGTGGCTTTACCGGATCGAATGGGTTACTGCTAGTCACTGAAAAGGATGCGCGTTTATTTGTTGATGGCCGCTACACCCAGCAGGCACAGCAGCAAACCTCCAATGTTGAGATTTTCGAGATCCAGGTTGGCGGCAGTTTAAATGAAACGCTGCGGCCGTTTGTTGAAGGCTTGACACTGGGCTTTGAAGCGGGGACGATCGGTTATCAGACCTTTACGGGTTTCCAAGCTTTGATGGCAGAGGTCAGCGGCCGCTTAGTGGCAACCAATAATTTAGTCGAGGGCTTGCGCATGATCAAAGCACCAGAAGAAATTCGCGCAATCAAACAAGCGGCTGCCATCGCTGATCAAACATTGGAAGTGATTTTGCCAATGATTCGCAGCGGCATGACGGAGTTAGAGCTAGCCAATGAAATCGATTATCGCAGTAAAAAATTAGGCAGCGAAGGACCGGCCTTTGAAACGATCGTAGCGTCAGGGGAGCGAACGGCTTTGCCTCATGCTCATGCTAGTCAGAAGAAAATTGCCGCCAGCGAATTGATCATGATCGATTTTGGGGCGATTTATCAAGGCTATTATTCGGATATTACGCGGACCTTCGGCTTTGGCGAAGTCTCTGAGGAAATTAAAGCGGCCTATCAAAAAGTGTTAGCGGCTCAAAAGAAAGCAGTTGAAGCAGTCGCTTTTGGCAAAACGCTCGGCGATATTGATCAGACCGCGCGACAGGCTTTGGCACAACAAAACCTTGCTCAATATTTTAGCCATAATCTGGGACATGGTATTGGACTTTCCTGCCATGAATATCCGGCGTTGGCACCACAGGCGGCCTTGCCAATCGAAAAGAATATGACCTTTACCATTGAACCGGGTGTCTATCTGGCGGAGGACAGCTTTGGTATTCGAATCGAAGATGATGTCTGGGT
This sequence comes from Enterococcus hulanensis, assembly GCF_005405485.1. Taxonomy (GTDB): domain Bacteria; phylum Bacillota; class Bacilli; order Lactobacillales; family Enterococcaceae; genus Enterococcus_A; species Enterococcus_A hulanensis. The sequence goes on from NZ_BJED01000016.1 coordinate 102,857, forward strand.
GAATGATGCAGGACGCGCCGAAATTTTGACGAAGTTTAACAAGGAGTGGATGACAATTGATTGCAACGGATAAATTATTGATGGAACTGTCTAATTTAGATGCACTGCCGGGACAAGAAGCTCAAGTACAAAAGGCATTGCAAGAAACCATTCAAGGACCCTCAACCAAGGATGCGTTTGGCAACCTGTATTTTGGTGATCTGAAAACAACCAAGAAAAAAATCGCCTTGTACGCTCATATGGATGAGGTCGGTTTTTTCGTCCATCGCATAACAGATGAAGGGTTTGTGTACTTTTATCCGATTGGCGGCTGGTGGGGTCATGTGGTTTTAGGCCAGCAGGTAAGGGCGACTTGCCGTAAAAACGGTGCCGTTTTAGAAGGAATCGTGGGAACGCTGCCCAAAACTAGCCACAAAATGACTGAAGTTGTGCCGATCAGCGAGATGTATATCGATTTTGGCGTTCGGTCAAAGAACGAATTGTTAGAAGCTGGTTTGCAGGTTGGCGACATGATTTTACCCAATACACAGGCGAAAAAAAGCTTCAATCAGCAGAAGATCATGGGCAAAGCCTTGGATGATCGGGTGGCGTGTACCGTGATGGCGCAGGTGAAAAATCAAGTCGACACCAAAAATATCGAAGTCATCGGTGTCGGTACCGTTCAAGAAGAAGCAGGCACCCGCGGTTCAAAGGTCGCGGCCGCTCAAGTCGATGCCGATATCAATATCGTGATCGATGTTGCCAATGGCAAAGACACACCAAAAGCCGCCGAATTTCCTAACCGCATTCAAGGAGACGGTCCGGGATTAGTTTTGGCGGATAAAACGGCTTTAGGAAATATTCGATTGATAGACTACTGCAAGGACGTCGCCGAAAAAAATCAGATTCCTTGGCAGTATGATTTATTAGGCGGCGGAGGCACGGATGCCGGCTCTGTTCAATTGTTCGCCGGAAAACCGACGCTGGTCTTTTGCGTGCCGGTTCGTTATTGCCATTCATGGAATTCCATCGTGGCGCTTTCCGACGTAGAAGCAACGATCGACCTATTGTCGGCAGTCATTCGCTCGTTAGATGAAGGAGGGATCGAGCTTGAGCAATTTTAATCAGCGGCGCTCCCGTTATGGCACCTATTCGACCCAATGGGACTATGTTCAGGATCGCTTTGGAGAAAAGGAGCTATTGCCGTTTTCAATTTCCGATACGGATTTTATGATTCCTGATGGAACGATCGACGTTTTGGACAAGGCGGTTAGTCGCGGCTTTTTCGGTTACACCCGTTGGAATCATTTGGATTATAAGCAGAGCATCAGCGGCTGGTTCCAGCAGGAGTTCGATTGCGCCATTAACCCTGAATGGTGCGTGTATTCGCCTAGTGTGATCTATAGTCTATCGGTTTGTATCCAATTGCTGAGTGAAAAGGGGGACAAGATCGTGACCTTCACACCTTGTTACGATGCCTTTTTCAACTGTATCGGCGGTAATGAGCGCGATTTAGTCGCTTTTTCACTGACGAATCAAGCAGAGCAGTATACGATTGATTTTGCGGGCTTGGAAAAAGTCTTTGCGACAGAAAAGCCGGGAATCTTCTTATTATGCAACCCTCATAATCCAACAGGCAGAGTATTTACCGCGGAAGAACTAACCCGACTAATCTCATTATGCAATCAATATAAAGTCGCGATCATCAGCGATGAGATCCATATGGATGTCCGCCGTCCCGGAAAGAAACATCTGCCGATCTTGACCTTTGCGGATCAAATCGAAGTTCCTGTGGTTCTATTATCATCTGCTTCCAAGACCTTCAATTCACCGGGTCTCGGCGGATCGTATGGGATCTTTTCAGATGAGGGGATGCGGGAAAAATTCTTGAGCATCTTAAAAGGGCGGGATGGCTTGTCTTCGATTCCTTATCCCGCCTTGTTGGCGACGATGGATTACTACAACAACCAAAAACAATGGGTGGAAGAGCTGAATCAGACCGTTGATGAGAACTTTGCCGCATTGAAGGAAATTCTGGATACAGATCCGAGAATCCAGTTTGCCATTCCTGAAGCCACCTATCTCGGCTGGATCAATATCGAAGAACTGCCGTATACGATGGAAGAATTACAAGCCGTTTTAGTCCAACAAGAAAAAGTCGCCATCATGAAAGGCGAGACCTATGGCGCAGAAGGCAAGAACTACCTGCGCTTCAACCTAGGAGCGCCAAAAGAAAAAATCATTGACGGCGCTGAACGTTTGATGCGGGCGATACGGTGTTTAGATGAAAGATCCTCTTGATAGAGGGTCTTTTTTATTGGTAATAGGGAGAATCAGACTTTGCTTTGTTGTGGATATCATAAAACGGCGCAAAAGTATACAAATGTATACAAAAATGCTAAAATAGACTTGAAATAAGAAGGAGAGAGTAACAATGGCAACTATCCGAATTGATGATGATTTAAAGAAAGAAGCCGATGAAATGTTTGATGAAGTAGGGATGAACACGGCTGTTGCAGTGAAGATCTTTTTAACGCGATTTGTTAAAACAGGCAAATTCCCCTTTGAAATAGAAACACTGGATTACCAGCCTAATAAGGAAACCCAAGAGGCCTTCAAAGAAACTGAGGAGATGATTCAACAAGACGACCTTAACAATTCTGAGGACTTGCAAACGTATTTTGAGAGAATGAAAAAGGAAGCCAACGATAATGCTTAATTACCGAACGACAAAGCGTTTTGACAAGGATGTGAAGAAGCTGATCAAGCAAGGTAAGCCGCTTGAAAAGCTGCAAAAAGCGATGGACTTGCTGATAAATGAAGAAGAATTAGGTCAGGAGTACAAACTCCATCCGTTAGAGCCCAAGAATCAAATCCCTAAACGGTGGGACATGCATATTGGCGGGAAGTCTAGTGATTGGGTGGTCATTTTCTATTACGAATTCGAAAAGAACACGATTATTTTTGAACGAACGGGAAGTCATTCTGAGCTGTTTAAGTAATATGCTGCAAACAAAGGAACCTTTGAGGGTTCTTTTTTTGTTTGTCCTGATTCCGATGTTATATTTTAGGGTACACCGATTATAAGCAGTCGAAACCAATCGAAGTGTTCAGCGTTTTTTTTAAATTCAATCAACTTTTTTTGGTCTACTTGCAGATTTTGCGGCGTGATAAATTAAGGATGAAGGTGAGGATGATAATGAATAACGATTATGTAGATAGTAAACAGCGAAAGTTTTTGATCGTCAAACGTTTGCTTGAACAGGAGCATCTGAGTTATCAGCAGCTGTCTGAGGATTATTATGTCTCGCGCAGCAGCATCGCTAATGATATTTCTTACATCAAAGAATTATTTTCGAAAGAAGATTTGGCGTTGACCTTTGATAATTCAGGTACTTTTTTCAAAGGTTCAGAGGTTCAAATCCAAAAAGTTTTAAAACGAATCGTTCTCAATCTGCTCAATAATGAGCAGCCGACAGCGCTTTTTATCGAACCAGAATTGATGGAAAAAGTCTCCAAGGGCTTCTATCATGCATTGGGTGAAAAAAAGATCGAGATCCCTGAAAGCTACACGCAAAATATTATCGTTTCGATCGTCTTAATTATTCAGCGTGCCAAGGAAAATCATCACATTCATTTAGAAGGAACGAATCAATATGGACAGTTCTTTTTGGAGTTTGATAAGTATCCGTTAGTTTATGGGCTTTTAAATGAGCTGGAGGAGCAGAATATTTACAGCTTTTCACAAGAGGAGATTCAATATCTGACTTATTTGATCGTCGGCAGCGGGTTGCGTTTTTTCATGAAGGATGATGCTATTCCCTTTGCTTTTCGCGGGAAGGTGCGGTTTTTGATTCAAAAGGTTAGTGAAGGTCTGCAAATTGACCTGACTCAGGATAGCCGTTTGGAAGAGGACTTGGTGGTTCACCTGTATCAGTTGATCTTGCGATTAGAAGCTCAGTCTTCTGTTGTGAATCCACTGATTGATGAGATCAAGCAAACATACCCAGCGCTTTACGGAGTCGTTTGGTTTGGACTAGCAGATTTTTGCAAGCCCTATCAAATTGCTTTATCAGATGATGAGGTGGGATTTGTCAGTATTCATTTTCAAGCGGCTTTAGAACGGGTCAAAAAGATGCACAAGATTCTCTTTGTTTGTCCTAACGGGATTGGCACCAGTTCCTTTGTATCCGCAAAAATACGCAGAATTTTACCGGATGTGAATAGTATCGAAACGGTCTCCACCTCAAAACTTGAAGGAATGGATCTGTCAGACGTTGACTTCATTATCTCAACTGTTGAGATTGCGGCTACTGAAAAACCAGTTGTTCGAATCAGTCCAATGGTGACGGTCAAGGATATGAAGCGGATTATGAATCATTACATTGATTTGATCATTGCCCGCGAGCAAAATAATTTGCCGAAGCTGGAGGTGGCAAGTGAGACAAAAGACTTTATCGCACGAAATATTTTATTCCAAAATTTTTCCACTAAAGAAGTAGCACTTAATTTTATGATCGATCAGCAGGACTTTTCTGATGAATCATTAAAAGAAAAATTCAAGCAATCCGTATGGGAGCGGGAGGAGTTACAGTCGACCTATCTGGATAATGGTTTTGCGATCCCTCATGGAGCACCGGAATTTGTTGAAAAAACAACAATCTCGATTTTAATTTTAGATAAACCGATCAATTGGGGAAATCAAAAAGTCGATATCATCGTCTTGTTAATGATCAAAGAAGAAGAGGTGCGAAAAGTAGAGCCTGTAATGGAATTAGTTATGCAGGGAATTGAGGATAAAAATTGGTTTATATCAAAAATGATGGAGGTTAAAGCATGAGTTTAGTAAATACGTTATTGCCAAGTGATCAAATCCAAGTCGTTGAAGCTATTGAAAGCTGGCAGCAAGCAGTTGCGCTCGCAGGCGAGCCTTTGCTGAAACGAAACTATATCACATCGGCATATATCCAATCGATGATCGCTAGTGTAGAAGAGCATGGACCGTATATGGTGCTGGCAGACTATTTTGCCCTAATGCACGCACGACCAGGAGAGGGTGTCAATCAACAAAGCATGAGCCTGCTGGTGGTGAAAGAACCTGTCGATATGCTGGATAAGCCTGTGAAAATTTTTCTAGTCTTGGCAGCCAAGGACAATCAAAGTCATCTGGAAAGTCTGCAGCGCATTATGACCATTTTTATGGATACACAAAAGTATCAAATGATCTTAGAGGGAAACAAAGCAGAGATTACTGAGCTATTTAATGAAGGAGGAAATGAACAATGAAAATTTTAGCAGTGTGCGGATTTGGTGTAGGCAGCTCGATGGTGTTGAAGATGTCGATTGATAAGGTGGTGAAAGAATTAGGCTTAAAGGCTACCGTTGAAAATACCGACCTTTCCACAGCGAAGGCAACACCAGCGGATGTTTATTTTACTAGTCAGGAATTACTGTCAGAGTTGAAATCATCAGTCAAAGCGCCCGTTTATCCGATTAAAAAATATATGGATGTTGCTGAAATACGTTCGCAAATGGAAAAATATTTAAACGAAAGAGAGGGATAAGTCAATGAGTTTTATTACAGATCACATTCTAAAAAATCCGCCTGTTTTACTTGGACTAATTGCCATGATTGGATTGCTCGTTCAACGAAAATCAATATCTGAAATTATTAAAGGCACGATGACTGCGGCTTTTGGGATGGTCATTTTAACCGCCGGTGTCAACATGCTGGTTGGAACGATTGCGCCGATCAATGCGGCAGTTCAAACACAGTTGGGGGTGAAGGTCGCGGAAGGACTGTCCGATGTTACTTTTACTGCTGAATATGGCGGCACAGTGGGGTTGGCAATGTTCTTAGGGTTGATTCTGCATTTATTGATCGCCCGATTCACACCGATCAAAACAATCTTCTTAACCGGCCATATGTTGTGGTGGTTTCCCTTTGTATTAGTCGCTGGCGGTGTTGAGGCCGGATTAAAGGGTACAATGCTGATTGTTGTTAGTGCGGTCTTGTCCGCCATTTATTGGTCAGTAATGCCGTGGATCATGCGGAAATATGTTTGGGATGCCACAGGAGATGATTCATTCTTGATTGGTCACCCTACAGGAATCTTATCTTTGATCTCAGGTTTTGTTGCTAAAAGAGTAGGAAATAAGGAAAAATCGACAGAAGATTTGAACGTGCCGGAAAGTCTGTCATTCTTTAGAGAAATTTCGATCACCGGTGGTTTGGTAATGTTCTTGATGAATCTCGTAGTGGGGATCATTGCTCCAGTCTTGATTCCAGAGGGTGGAAACTTAGTCATGTTCGCCATTGAAGCTGGATTGAACTTTGGTGCCGGCTTACTGATTATGCTGTATGGAGTCCGTTTATTGATCAATCAAATTATTCCAGCCTTTCAAGGGATCGCTGAAAAAGTCGTTCCCGGGGCAAAACCAGCCTTTGATGTACCGATTCTTTTCAATTATCGCCCGAACGCGGTAATTATCGGTTTCATCGTTGCCATGGTCACTTCAACTATCTTAGTGGTGTTAGCCAATAGTTTCGATCTATTTGGTATTTTGATCGTACCGTTAGTGATCACCAGTTTCTTTGAATGCGGCGGCGCTGCTGTGATCGGTGAAGGTCAAGGCGGTCTGCGCGGAGCAATTATCGGGACGATTACTGCGTCGGTAGCGATGGTTCTGTTGGTAGGTGTTTCAGCGGTTGTATTTAGTACGACGATCCAGAATTGGATATTAATCTTTGGTGGAAATGACCTTTCCTTATGGGGAATGGTTGGAAAATTAATAGGCAGCTTGTTTGGAGGTTTTTAAATGTTTCAATATTTTGATCGTATTCAGGAAATTTTAAAAGAAGTTGAGGTAAACGAAGCAGACGCGATCAATCAAACGATTGAGCTGCTAACCGATGCTAACTTAAAAGGAAAAGGAATTTATATTTTTGGCGCGAGTCATGCGGGAATTTTAGCTGAGGAATTATATTATCGTGCTGGCGGGATGATGACGGTCAATGCTATTTTTGGCCGAGAGCTGATGCTTGACCAGTCACCGATCACGGTTACGAGTAAAATGGAACGCTTGGAAGGGTATGGGACGACACTTGCCTCGACTATTCCTTTTAAAAAAGATGATGTATTGATTCTTCACTCGGTCTCTGGCAGAAATCCCGTAACGATTGATTTGGCTTTGAGTGCCAAAGAAAAAGGTGTGAAGATCGTCGCGCTGACCAATGTAAATTATTCAAAACAAGTGACTAGCCGACACTCTTCAGGAAAACGCCTCTTTGAGCTGGCTGATATCATTTTGGATAATCACGGTGATACCGGCGACGCTTGCTGCTCCATCGAAGGAATCGAACAAAAAGTTGGACCCAGCTCGACCGTAGTAGGCGCAACGATCTTAAACACGATCATCGTTGAAGTCACAAGGAAATTGATTGAGCATGGAGTTGAGTATCCGCCTATTTTCTATTCAGCAAATCTGGACGGCGGCGATCAGCTGAATCAAGAGCTGTTTAAAAAATACGAGAATGTCATTCATTACAGCTTATAAAACAAAAGCAGAGAAGCAGCCAACAATCGTGGCTTACTTCTCTGCTTTTTCGTTCCATTTTTTGGGGCTCCAGATATTTCCTTCCAGCGCAACCTGCAGACTTTCGTTGTCATCTTCTAATTGTTCGATGTACTTGATCGCTTCTTCGATAACAAAGCGCGACTTTTCATCTGAAATCGTTGCTAATTGTTCTTGCAGCCATGTATTTCGCATTTACTTCACCTCAAAAGCAGTGTAGCATAGAATTAATTGGTGGTCGGTGCGTGATGCTTGAGAGGAGATATACAATGGAAGTGAATGAAAGCGTTCTCTGCGAAATAAAAGCTGAGTTGACTGCAGCAAAAATCGAGCTGGAGCGATTGAAGCAGTTAGATTTTTCAAGTGAATTAAAAGATGAGCGGATCAAGTCGTTAAAACAGGAGATCCAACAGGCGGAACGCCTTTTGAATAAGTAAGCAGATTTTTAGCCTTCTATTTTTGCGGGTGGTAGAATAATTTTAAGAACAAGATTTGATTATTTTATCAAACAGGAGGGTTTATGATGGCAAACAACGATGAATTAAAAGGTAAAGTGAACGAAGCTAAAGGAAAAGTTACAGACGATGAATCAACCGAATTAAAAGGAAAAATCCAACAAGGCTTTGGTAAAGCAAAAGACAAAGCGAAAGAAACAGCAGATGATGTTGCTGGTAAGATCAACAAAAAAATCGACAAAGAAAAAGAAGATTAATCATTAAGACGGTTGAAAAATAGGTTTCATGCTCGGATTTTGAGTTTGAAACCTATTTTTATCTGTTCTGCTTTTTAAAGTTTAGAAAAGTTTAGTTGGCTATTCCTTTAGCGAAAGCTTCATCATACCTTCATTTTTTGCTGAAAGCCTTTTTCAATTGCTTTATAATAGAAAGCACAAGGAAAGGTTGGGGTTAGGGTGACGCAAACTGCACTGTTGGTAGTAGACATACAAACCGGGACATTGGCACCATTGATGGGAAAAGAAACTCTTTTAAAAAATGTGAACGAGCTGATCGATCATTTTCATCATGAAGAGCTGCCGGTCATTTTTATTAAGAAGGTCGGGTATGGGGAGCTTTCTAAGCAACTGCATCGAGAGGCAAATGATCCGGTAGTAACAAAGGTTCCGATGAATACGTTTAAGGCTCCAGAATTTCAGACAGTGATGAAAGAACAGGGACTGGGGAATTTTGTTGTGGTTGGATTAATGAGTAATGCCTGTGTTCAAGCGACTTGTAAAGGAGCTTTGGCTGAAAAATTTCCTGTGACATTAATCGAGGATGCTCATGATTCGGTGATCAAGCCCATGCGAAATGTTTGGAATAAAAAATTAAAAGGACTTGGCGTCACTACCATGACGACTAAAGAGTACATAGAAAAATAAAAGGAGCGGATGATTGTGCGCATTTTAATAGTTGGCGGTAAAGGAACGATCGGTCAAGCGGTCGTTGAGAAATTAAAGGACGCTCACGAGCTTATCCTAGCAGGCAGAACGAGCGGCGATGTACAGGTAGATTTGACTTCGGTGGACAGCATCGAAGCGATGTTCAAAAAGGTTGGTCATGTTGATGCCATTGTCAATGCATCAGGAGCCGCGAAATTTCAATTAGTAGAAGAGATGACTCCTGAGGACAATCTGGTAGCAGTCCAAAGTAAATTGCTGGGACAGATCAATCTGGCGCTGATTGGCCAAAAATACTTGCGTCATGACGGCAGTATCACGCTGACGACAGGAATTATGAAGGATGATCCAATTCCGGGAGGGGCGTCTGCGGCGATGGCCAATGGCGGAGTTGCTGCTTTTGTAAAATCTGCGGCCATTGATTTTACTCATGGTATTCGGATCAATTGTGTCAGTCCCAATGTTTTAGTAGAGTCTTATGATAACTATCAGGATTCCTTCAAGGGCTTTGTTCCTGTTCCGGCAGAACGTGTCGCGATGGCCTATGTTAAAAGTGTCGAAGGAAAACAAACTGGACAAGAGTATCAAGTATATTAATAAAGAGATCACCTTCGTGAAAAGCGAGGGTGATTTTTTTGTGCTGTCTATTCAAATCAGTTTTCAAAAAAAGACTCGCTACCTTTTAGGTCTGCAAGATTTTTTATCACAAACAAGCTGCAACTAGTTAGAGCAGCTTGTTTGTTTGCTAATATCAGGAATTTGAGTAGGGCAAAAATCGGCTTTAAAAAGCTATTTGAAAAAATATGGAATAATTTGGAATAAAATGGAAATTTATGATTGAAAATGGTCGGGATTCGTGGTATTCTTTGGTTGTACAAAACAAGGAGGAGGATAATGATGAAATTAGCCACACGGATCAATTCGTTTTTGCCAATTTATGACAATGATTTGAATAATGTCTTTGGTGCATTCAACGATTTAGGATTAGATTATGTTGATTTGAACTATCCAGAACATGTAGAAGGGATCGAAGCTTCTGACATGAATGGGATGCTTGCCAAGAACAACTTGAAATTAAATGGTGTTGCGTTACGCTTTAGAAGTGAGTTTATTAATGGTGAATTGGGGAATGCCGATTCAAAAATTGCGGCGGACGCCTTAAACTTATGTAAGCAGGCGGCTGATTATTGTCGCGACGCGGGCGGTAAAGTAGTTACGGTTTGGTTGGGATTTGACGGGTTCGACTACAGCTTCCAAATTAATTATCAAAAAGTTTGGAATCAAATTCGAAATGCGTTTATTGAAATCGCCGATTATGCACCAGATCTGCAAATCAGTATCGAATACAAACCATTCCAACCGCGAGCGTATGCCTTCATTGACAGCATGGGTGTGACCGGAATGATGCTAAATGAAATCAATCGTAAAAATGTTGGCGTGACATTAGACTATTGTCACATGCTGATGAAGCACGAAAATCCAGCTTTTGCCGCGGATATTTTTGGCAACCAGGGAAAGCTTTATGGAGTTCATCTTAATGACGGCTACGGGTTAAATGATGATGGCTTGATGATTGGTTCTGCTACACCGTTTAAAACATTAGAGTTTCTCTATTATATAAAGAAACATGATTTTGATGGCGTGATTTACTTTGATACATTCCCAATTATTGAACATGCCTCAAAAGAGTGTGAGCAAAATATGAAAATGATCAAGCTGCTCGATCAAATGATCGATACGGTGGGACTTGAGCATATTCAGTCGATTATTGATAAAAATGATGCAGTGGCAGCCAACCAATTGATGATTGATTTTTGGTCAGCAACAAGCAAATAAGACGATAAAAAAGGAAGTGGATAAAATGGACTACAAAGCAATGGCGAAAAGTATCTTAGAAAATATTGGTGGTTCTGAAAATGTTGGAAATATGACTCATTGTGCAACTCGTTTACGCTTAACCTTGAAAGACACTTCAAAAGCTGATGATCAAGCCGTCGAAAATATCGACGGTGTGATCAATGTCATCAACAAGGCAGGGCAATATCAGCTTTTGATCGGTACAGAGGTCGGAAAACTCTATGATGAATTCGAACCATTGGTTAAAGGGAATGGCGATGCTGCGGTTACTGATAGTAAAGAGGCTTCCTCTGGAAACATTATTAGCAGTATTTTTTCAGCAGTCTCAGCGATTTTCGCACCGATTTTACCGGCATTGGCGGGTTCCGGGATTTTACGCGGCTTATTGATTCTATGTGTACAGCTTGGACTTATCAGCGAAGGCAGCGGCACTTATTCGATTTTGTATGTTGCTTCTATGAGCGTATTTTATTTCTTGCCTGTCTTGTTAGCGTTTACTTCTGCGCGGCGTTTTGGCGCGAGTCCATATATTTCAGCCTTAATCGGCGCAGCATTAATTAATCCTGATTTTATTGGGTTGATGGGTGATGCAGGGAACGGTGCTACCACCGATTTCTTTGGAATTCCAGTGGTTTTGATGAACTATAATTCAACAGTCGTTCCAATTATTCTCTCTATTTGGGCATTTTCTTATCTTTATAAATTCTTGGATGCAAAAGTGCCAGAAACCTTGAAGCTAGTGATTGTTCCATTGGTGTCATTAGTGATCATGATCCCCTTAACCGTTATCGTGATTGGACCGATTGGTGTTTACAGCGGAGAAGCAGTAGCAAATGTTGTAAACTGGCTGATTGAGCGCAGCAGTGTCTTAACGGGGATTCTGGTTGGCGGCGGCTGGAGTGTCCTTGTAAGTCTGGGTATCCACTGGGCAGTCAATCCGATCATGATCAATAATATCTCTACGTATGGTTTTGACTACATCGTACCATTTACGTTTGCTTGTAACTTTGCAGTAATTGGAACAACTATCGGTGTTTATTTCAAAGCAAAAGATAAGAAATTACGCGGATTTGCTTTGACTGGTTTAGTTACAATCGCATTGTCGGCAATCATTGAAGCGACGTTGTTTGGTCTGCTTGTTAAAAATAAAAAGCTTTTCTTAGCACAAATTATTGGTGGAGCAGTCGGCGGGGCTTATCTTGGTTTAACTAAAGTTGTCACGAATGCGTTTGTTTTCGGCAGTGTCACGACTTTTCCAGCATTTGTTGAGAAAAATTCATCGAACTTCATTCAGGCTATGATCGGTTTACTGATTTCATTGGTAGTTTCAGCAGTATTGGCCTTCATTTTTACTAATAGAGATGAAAAATTAGCATAGAAAGAGGAAATGATAATGGGATTCTTTAATAAGAAGAGTTTGGTTTATTCTCCTGCAAAGGGATTGGTCAAGTCGATCGCTAAAGTAAACGATGAAATGTTTTCTACCAAAGCATTAGGTGATGGCTTTGCCGTTGAACCAGCAGATGGAACGATTACGGCACCGGTCAATGGGACTGTAACATCGATTTTTCCTACAAAACATGCGATTTCATTGAAAGGTAAAAACGGTTTGGACGTTTTGCTTCACATCGGAATTGATACAGTGGAATTAAATGGTTCGGGGTTCACGATTAAAGTTGAAGAGGGAGAAAAAGTTACTGCTGATACGGTACTGGCGGAAGTTGATTTTGATTTCTTGCAGGCTGAGGGTAAGGATACAGATGTGATGGTCGTTTTTACAAATTTGGATAAAAGGACTTTAGAAATTGAAGAAGGGCAAGCCGACACTGGCCAAGAAATTGGCGTTGTCAGCTAGTAATAAATGGAGGGGAAATCTTTTGAGCAGTAATCTAATCTGTCCTTCCATGATGTGTTCAGATTTTTCTAGTTTGGAAGCCGAGGTTGAGCACTTGGATCGAGCTGGGATAGATATTTTTCATCTCGATATCATGGATGGACATTTTGTTCCAAATTTTGGCATGGGGCTACAGGATGTAGAAACCATTCGCAAATTGACCAATAAATTAGTAGACGTTCATCTGATGATCGATAATCCTGGAGAATATGTAGAAAAATTCGCGGATTTGGGAATAGATATTATCTATTTTCATCCAGAAGCAGATACACATCCAGCGCGTACAATCGATAAAATCAAAAAGAAGCAGAAGAAAGTCGGTATTGCCATCAATCCTGGGACGAGTATCGCTTTAATTGAAGAGTTATTGCCAATGATTGATTATGTGATGGTGATGACTGTTAATCCAGGTTTTGCGGGGCAAGTGTATTTGAACTATGTTGACCGAAAAATCAAACGTTTAGCCTGTCTAAAGCACAATTATGATTATCAATTAATGGTAGATGGTGCAATTTCGGAGGAAAAGATTCTAAAATTAGGCCAGCTTGGAGTAGATGGATTTGTCCTAGGTACCTCCGCACTTTTTGGAAAAGAAGAATCCTACGAAGAACTCGTATCCAAGTATAAATCGGGAGATGAAGTATAGATGAAGCTAGCAATTGGGTGTGATCACGTTGGAATAGAACTAAAGCCGGTTATTGTCGAATTTTTAGAAGAGCTTGGGCATTCGGTACAAGATTTTGGCACGGATAGCGCGGCGCGTGTGGATTATCCTGATTATGCACAGGCAGTTTCGCAAGCCGTGGCCGCTGAAAACTGTGATTTGGGTATTCTGATCTGCGGTACTGGTGTGGGAATTTCTATTGCCGCTAATAAAATAAAGGGGATTCGAGCAGTAGTTTGCAGTGAGCCCTATAGCGCGAAGCTCTCAAGAGAGCACAATAATACCAATATCTTAGCCTTTGGTTCACGAGTGATCGGGCCGGAACTGGCGAAAATGATCACTAAGGAATGGCTTGATGCTGAATTTCAAGGCGGACGCCATCAAAAAAGAGTCGATCAAATCAGTCAACTTCAGAATTAATAGCAAGCAAAAAGAAGATGCAAAGTCCGTTGCATCTTCTTTTTCATTATCGAGTAGCTCCATGAGTTAATGGCGTAATTCGTATTGAAAAATACTTCTTAATGGAAGGAAGAATGATAAAAGTAGAAGTAGTATGATATAATTTGAAAAAAAGTGAATATTTTGTACGTTCACGTTCTATGGAGGTTCTTCATGATACCTTATGAAAGACAAGAAAAAATATTGGAAACACTAAATTCAGAGGAAATAATCAAAATCGAAAAATTGCATAGTATTTTGCCTGAAGTATCTATGTCGACGTTGAGAAGAGATTTAAAAGAATTGGAAAAAGCCGGAAGAATAGAGATGTTAGCCGGCGGAGCATTCAAAATTTGTTCGACCACCTCTGAAATGTCGATTGCCACCAAATCCACCTTGCATTCAAAAGAAAAAGAAGAAATAGCAGCCTTAGCCGCGGAACTCATTCATGAGGGGGACGTCATTTATTTGGACTCCGGTTCAACCTGCACGGCGCTGCTAAATAAAATTCTTAACCGAAAAATTACCATCGTAACGACAAATACTAGTGTCTTCAGTATTCAGCAAGAAACGCAAGCAGAGATCATTCTCCTAGGCGGAAGATATAATCCGGTAATCTCGTCATTGAATGGTCCTTTAACCGATTCTAATATTCAAACCTTCAATTTTCAAAAAGCTTTTTTAGGCGGCAATGGCATTGATGCGGAGAAAGGGGTCAGCACCCCAAATCTAGTTGAAGCAAATAAAAAGCAAGAGATATTAATCAACGCGAGGAAAGCCTATTTATTATGTGATAGTTCGAAATATGATAAAGTGGCCGCAGTTAAGGCCTTTAGTACAGAAGATGTAACAATCATTTCTGATGCCTATCATGAAAAAATTGGCGAGATCACAAAAATAATTTCACCCGATCGTAACTAAGTCGTTTAATAGAGAAGTGCAATCTGAGATTCGTTCAGATTGTACTTTTTTATTTATGGGCCTAGATGCCCAGTTTCGGACGTATTTTGTCCGAAACAAATAAACTACCCGCTATGCGGGTAAG
>NZ_BJED01000017.1 GCF_005405485.1 Enterococcus hulanensis
TTATCTCGCAATTACTATTTTACAAGGAAATCATCTATGAGTCTTTTTTGTGTTGCACTTAAAGTGTAAATCCGCCAGTCAAAAAAAAGCGATTGAAATCAAATTGATTTCAATCGCTTTAAATTTACTTTTTACGCTTTTTTAGTGTTGTCACAGTTTGCCCCTGCTGCACCCTCATTCGTATTCGCTTTAGCTAATCCTTTGATCGCCGCACGAATAATCATCGAAGCCGTGAAACCAACCAACGCTAAAACTGCGAAGATTCGTAAAACATTCGTATAAGAATGGAACATCTCAGTAACCTTGCCTAGGAAAATTGGGCCAAACATTCCGGCCGCAGCCCAAGCAGTTAAGATATAACCGTGAATCGCACCGACTTCTTTCGAACCGAAAACATCCCCGATATAAGCGGGCACGATCGAAAAGCCTGCGCCGTAGCAAGTCATCAATAGACAGATCAATGCTGCAAACAGCAACGGTGAATTTACTACTGATAAACTCAATAGAACGACGATATCGATCACGAAAAGAATCGTAAAGACATTTTTTCGACCTAAGACATCTGAAATCAGCGCCCAAACCAAGCGGCCGCAGCCGTTGAAGACACCCATCACACCGACCATCGTAGCAGCCATTCCAGCTGACATTCCGGTAATTTCTTGAGCCATTGGCGAAGCTTCTGAAACAAGCGAGATTCCGCAAGTAATATTTAAAAATAGCATAAACCATAATAACCAAAATGTTTTGGTTTTGATTGCTTGATTGGCGGTCAATTGCACACCGCTGTATTGGACCTTCACTTCTTCTTTTGGTTCTGGCGCTTCAAAGCCTGCCGGCGTCCAGCCAACTGGCGGTTTTTCCAAATAACGCGAAGCAGTGAACATCACTAAGAAATAAGCAACCCCTAAAATATAGAAGGTATTAGAAACACCGACACGCACCATTAATTGTTGGGCGATCGGTCCGGTGATCATGGAAGCAAAACCAAAGCCCATGATAGCAAGTCCGGTAGCCAAGCCTTTTCTATCCGGGAACCAGCGAATCATTGTTGACACAGGTGTAACATACCCCGCTCCTAAACCAATCCCGCCGATAATTCCGTAAGTCAGATACAGCATTGGCAATGATTGACTAGAAATGGCAAACCCAGTCGAAATAATTCCTAAACCAAATAAAATCGATGCGACCGTTCCGGTTTTTCTCGGGCCAAATTTCTCCACAAATTTCCCCATAAACGCCGCTGATGTTCCTAAACAGAAAATCGCTAAACTAAATGCAAAAGAGATCGACGATTTGTCCCATCCCGTCAATTCTTTGATCGGTTCTTTAAATACACTCCACGCGTATGCTGAACCGATAGACAGATGAATCGCTACTCCTGATAAGGCGATCAGCCATCTATTTTTTTCCCTGCGCATTCTTTTCCCTCCTGATTTCAATCCATTTGTCTGTTTGAGTGCGATAAAAAAGAGATAACATCTGTTATCTTTTTTTATTTAAAAAAATATTTTTTTCAAACACCCAATAATCACGAGTATACGCTCTCATTTACTTAAATTCAACAAAAATTTTAATATAATCCGATTATATTCGACGTTATTAAAAAAAAGAATTTTTGCTGGTACTTTTGATAGAAATTTCCCCTATTTTTAAGCTGTTCAACCTAGATCAGACTGATTATTCCAAAGAAAAAGGTCGATGAGTAACTTTAACAGAACTCATCAACCTTTCGACTCTTTTTAAATTACGGGTCAATCAATTGTCCACTTCAACAATCGATTCTTAATTTTCTCAAATATCTGCATCACCAACACTAACACTAATACCATGAAGATGAAGCCGCCCCACATATTTTTGTATATTCCTAGGCTGGAATAGCGTTTGACATAAAATCCTAAGCCATAAGTTGCGCCATACATTTCAGCATAAACCAGCATCACGAAAGAGCTGCGCAGAGAATTGACAAAGCCTGATAAAATCGACGGACTAGCAGCAGGCAAAATCACTTTAAAAAATTTCTTCGCCCCATGCAGTTCCAATGTCGCCGCGTTATCCAAATAACGTTTATCAATCGTTTGGATACCTGTAATCGTCGCGAAAAGTGTGGCCCAAACCGTCCCATAGACGATTAAAATGACTGATGCCCACCAAAAATCGGGAGCTAATAAAACGACAAATGGCGATAGTAATATTGATGGCACACAACTGAAGGCATAAATGATTGGGTGCAAAATCTCCCGCAATCGTGTATTCATCCCCACTAACACGCCTAAACCCAAGGCAATCACTAACGTTACCGAAATCGAAGGAATCAAAAGCTTTAATGAGTACAGTAGATTAAGCACTGCATAATCGCGATCCTTAACAAAAGCTTCCCAGATATCCTCAATTGGCGGAAACATTAAGGCGTTAAACATTTTATTGTCCGAAACATACTTATATAGAAAGACAAAACCGACACAAATCAGAAAAGTGATCCAATATTTTTTGATGAATAGACTAATTTTTTTCATCTATATTTTCCTTTAGTCGGCTATAAATTGTTCTCTTCATAGAACTCAACGGCATTCTTATAAAACTCTGGATCTTCGTCACTGTATTTTTCTACAGCATTATCCAACGCTTCCTTATATAGATCAGAGTAAATCCGGTCTTCAAGCTTCACGTTTTTGTCCTCTTGATCAATTCCGCCAACTGCTTTCATATATTTGTAATTATCCATGACAATATTCTTAACCGTATCCGGATTGATACGATAGTGTTCATTCAGCATGTAGGCCTCAACATACTCTTCATCGGTTCCTAACTGCTCTGCCATCAAGCCTACACATTTTTCACGATTTGCTTCAAAATAGGCTTGCGCACGAATCAAAGCTTCATTCAATAATTTAACCGTCTCAGGATTTTTTTTGACCCATGAATCCCGCGCAACCATCCTGCAGCATGAATAATTTGGAGTAATATCGCTACAGTAGTCCACAATCTTGATGCCTTTAGTATTTTGGACTTGGTACATCTTGCCAGTACCGATCACAGCATAATCAAGCTCACCTTTTTGAATTGCGGTGATTTCGTCATCATCACTGATATCGACAAATTCGATTTCCTTTTCTAGATCATGACCCTTTTCATATAATTCATGCAAGGTCGCATAACGAGAGATCGTATCTCCGTATTTACTGCCTAATAAAGATTCAGGCCCATTCCATTCTGCATCTTCTGCAGCAATGATTGGCATCGAACCAGTCAGCATGAAGCCGCCGATGATCGCCATGTCATCTCCAGCCGCAATCATTTGTACAGGTGTCCACGTTCCTGAATTAGAAGCAATGTCTACTTGTCCAGTCGTAACGGCTTCCAACTGTCCTTCATCCAATGGAACCTCATCAATCGTCAAACCCAGCTCCTTGAAATAGCCTTTGTCTTTAGCGATGCTTACCAACACATTCCCACTATTTCCTTGAGCCCAAGTAATTTTTTTAGACTCACCTTTTTCTGCCTTAGAGTCCGTTTTATCGATCTTCGCTGAATTTCCGCCGCAGGCACCCAACCCTAAAACCAATGTGGCTAGTGCCAATAAAGCAATCAATCTTTTTTTCATGTTTCTCCTCCTAATACATTTCCTATTCAATATGTTTCTCGACATCACGATTAATGTTTTTAATTAACGTGTTACGCAGCTTTAAAACTTCTAGATTTTCAAACTGGGTATCACGGGTCGCTCTTTTTTCCTCAGGAATTCGGCATTCGTAAATAATATTGCTTGGAGACTGTCCCAAAACAACGATTCGATTGGCTAAAAGGAGTGCCTCATCCACATCATGAGTTACGAAAAAGACCGTCTTTTTCGTTTCTTCTTTTGACCACAAATCTAAAATCAAATCCTGCAATCGAGCCCGTGTCACCGCATCAAGAGCTCCAAAGGGTTCATCCATCAATAAAATCGGCGAATCGACACTCAATGAACGCGCGATTGCACATCGTTGCTTCATCCCGCCCGAAAGTTCCTTTGGCAATTTTTTATAAACAGATGGGGCCAAACCAACCTTTTCGAACATGTCTAAAATAAGCGACTTTAATTCCTTTTTGTCTTTTTGCGGATACTTTTGTTTTAATGCCAGCAAAATATTTTCACCAGCACTCATCCACGGAAACAAACCGTAGTCTTGAAAAACTACGCCGCGCTCCAAACTTGCCCCTTTAATCGGTATAGAGTCTATGGTGAGAGTTCCCGATGTTGGCATTTCTAATCCTGCTAACAACCTTAAAAAGGTACTCTTGCCACAACCCGATTGTCCTAATAAACAAACAAACTCGCCCGACTCTATCTCCAAATTAATGTCCTTCAAAATCAATCGATTCGGGACTTCCTTGTACGCAAATGAAACGTCGGTAACTCTTATCTGCTCCATACTTCTCCTTTCTCAGTTAAAATATCTTTTTCATTTCACCTATGAAAAACACTCGTTTACCTCAAAGTATCTATGATTTTAAAACGGCAAAAGCTTGCTCAAAATCGGCAATGATATCTTCTTTATTCTCTAATCCACAAGATAAACGGATCAAATTATCTTTGATACCTGCTTTTTCCCGATCCTCTTTTGGCATATTCCCATGAGTCATACTAGCCGGATGCTGTACCAAAGTTTCCGGATCGCCGAGACTCACAGCGATTGAAGCGACCTTCAATTGGTTCACAACTTTTTTACAAGCAGTAAAGCTGTCCATGCCATTAATCTCTTCTTTTAATTCAAAAGCCATGATACCGCTGAATTGGTCATTCATCTGTTTCTTAGCCAGTTCATATTGCTGATGACTTTCTAAGCCTGGGTAATAAACTTTTTCGACAAAAGGCATATCCTCAAGATATTTTGCGGCCGCCAGACCATTCTCACAATGACGCGCCATCCGTAATTCCAAAGTCTGCATACCACGCAATACCAAAAATGAATTAAACGGACTCGGTGTTGAGCCGCACAGTTTCGTTGCAGCATCCTTGCGAATCGTCGTGACATCCTCTTCATTTCCGATCACAAAACCAGAAATTACATCACCATGCCCATTGATGTATTTCGTACCGCTATGAACCACGATATCTGCACCCAGCTGCAATGGATATTGGATTGGCGGCGGCGCAAATGTATTATCGACAACAACCTTGATATCATGCTGATGCGCTAATTCAGAGATTGCTGCAATATCCGTTAACTCCAAGGTTGGATTTGTTGGTGTTTCAAAGTAGATCATCTTTGTATTCTCTTGAATCGCCGTTTCCACTGCAACTAAATCACTAGTGTCTAAAAATGTAGTCGTCACACCAAATTTCGTTAATGTATTCTTTAAAACGAGTGATGAACACCCATAAATACATTCGCCGCTAATCACATGATCCCCCGCTTGCAGCAATCCAACGAAAACCGAACCAATTGCACCCATACCAGAAGCCGTTGCAATACACGCTTCACCGCCTTCTAAAGCAGCTAGCTTATTTTCTAATGCTGTTGTGGTTGGATTTCCGCCACGAGAATAAGCATATCCCGGAACTTCCCCATCAAAAACTTGACTTCCTTTTTCAACGGACTCAAAACAAAACGTCGATGTTTGATAAATCGGTGTTGCTAATGCGCCATACGCTGGGTCCGGTTCTTGTCCGGCATGAATCGCCAAAGTACCAAACCCTACTTGTTGCAAATCAATCTTACTCATTTTTACCCTCCAACTTGTTTTTAAATTTCATAGATAGTTTGGATTCATTCGATTAGAATGCTTTTTAATACGAACGTTAGTAAACAGACAGCACTTTTTGTGCACGACAAAAAGAGGCATACCAGTTAGTATGTCTCCTCATTTTCCAATCACAAATAAACCCACTAATTATTGAAAAAAATGAGGTGAGAAAGTCTGTCTATTCTGTTAGCTGTCCTAGAAACTCTAAGATTTAGCGATCTTCACGCTCAGTAACGCTGCATAAACATTTTCTCACCTCCTGCTTCATTCCACCTAAGTGAATTCCATCACTAGTATACCTTTTCACGATAGCGTTTACTATATCATCGCTGAATATTATTTTTTTAATTCTTTTTGACAATAAAAAGACCACTAAACGATCAACGCCTAGCAGTCCCTTATTTCAAAGTGAATCCCTTCGTCTACTATTGTGCCTTTTTCTTAACTGGCGCATAGAATGACAGCTTTCCGACACTTGTATATTCCTCTAAATTAAAATTACCGGCAATTTGATAAGCCTCATTTTGCATCAATTCGCCGTAACTCTGACCGATTAATTGATCTAGCTCCACTTGATCTGTGTAGCTCAAGTCAAAGCATGTGTAAGTTCCAGCGGGCAGCTCGAACTCCGAGGGACGTGTTTCTGCTGTTTCGGTATCACCGATCAGATAACACTGATCCCCATCGATCACCGCATTCACAGCCAACAGCTCTCCCTCAATTTTCGAGGCATACTCTTCTTTAGCTCGCATTTTTTGTTTGCTCATCTCAGCCAATTCCTCCGGCGAATTCGACGGCTGCAAGGTCGTCAGCCATCCATGAACCGTCACCGCTTCTCTCTCAACTATCTTCAACATGACTAGATTCCTTCTTTCTTCGTAGCTATCTATCATTAAACTTTCTTCCAATAAAGAAAATTCGGGATTCACGTATTACATGCTAAATATATGCCCCTCATCTAGCCAATGCAATAAAAACGCTTACTGAAATACCTGTAACAAGACCATCAGAAATGAATCAATCCCATCGCTGCAAGAATGAAAATCATCAAACATAAAAGTGTCACAAATAAAGCCGCTAATAAGAAAACACTGGCGGCCGTTCGAATAGGAGCAGCCATTTCCTCCTTCAGATTTTTGAAGTGGATCACACACAACCATATCGCAGCGATCACGATCAAAAGCTGAACTGGGATAATATTTTCCAGTCTGCCGCCATTGGACGCTGTCAAAAAACTAATAATTGAAAAGATCAGCAGCGCTCCCCCACAGATTCCTGAAAACAATCCGATCCGGATCGTCTGCAGCAGCCTCGCCTCGTTTGCCATCTTAGCCATGTACTTCGCATCTCCTTTCATCAAATAATCAAGAGAAATCTCATAATAATCACTGATAGCCACCAGCGTTGGAATATCAGGATAATTTTTCTCATTCTCCCAATTCGAGACCGTTTGGCGAGTCACATTAAAAATCTCCGCCACTTCTTGTTGCGTCTGTCCCCGCTTTTTTCTTTGCGCCTTCAAAATTTCAGCAATCACAGTGATCCCTCCTTCTTAATTTAATGATAGAATTTCTTTTTTAATTATACTAGAAAGCCCCGCTTGCTTACTGGTTTTATCGCGCAAGCATTATTTGACATTCCTAATTTAGCGGACTCCTTTTGCAACAAACACATCTTTTAATGCAACAAACGAAAAAAAGATTCTTTCTGTAGCAAATCCTTGCTATGCTAAAGTCACAAAGGAGGAAACACATGAATATCAACTTTACCTGGGTGAAAGAAAAAGCATTAAACGAAATAGATATCTTCGCAAATCCGGAAAATAAACCAAGGCTGCTGCACCTTGAAAAACACTTAAATCAAGAACAAGAAATCCTAGCGATTGATCCAAAAAATAATCGCTCCGTTAAATTACCGTTACATCAAATCGAATCATTCGAAACGATGGGACATCTCGTCAAAGTAAATTTGCTGAATCAGCAGAACTATCTCATGCAAAAACGTCTTAAAGAACTGATCAATCTAGAGAAGGAAAACTTCTATCGGATCAATAATTCACAGATTTTAAATCTAAGCAGTATCCAATCTTTTCAATTAGGAGAACACGCCCGCTTAGAAGTTCAAACTAAAACCGATACTACTTATGTCGTCAGCCGCCACTATGCAAAAAATATTAAGGAGAGACTTTCATGTTCAAACAATTAAAAAATTCTTTCTTCCAAGCCGCTTTCGGATCGTTGATTTGGATCACGATTCTTTGTTCCATCACCGATTTATTTTCACAGATCCCCTTCACTTATACCTGGCACTTGATCGGGATCAGCAGCTTGGTCGGTCTAGTATTTGGTGTGATCTATCCCTACTTATGGAACTATTCAACCTTGAAGGCATCGACTAACATTATTATCTGTACACTGGTTAATACCTTTTGTGCCTATGCAGGCGTCTACCTTTACTCCGTTCAAATGTTTGATTTTATCCGCCCATTCTTTGTTGGCGTACTATTATTGACCCTGATATTGCATATCATTGCCTTCTACTTTTATTCCAAATACGACAACAAAAAAATGGCTGCCAGCTTAAATCAGTTGAATAACTAAAAAATTCCCTGACTTGATGATCCAAGTCAGGGATTTTATTTATTAGAATGTCACGATCTTGTCTGCCCACTCCACCATTTCCACGCAATCAAACATCGTTGAGATCGGACAAGAGGTCTGATCTTCTAATTGTCTAGATTTTAAGCAAGTCCCGCAGGCCAATAATTCTCCGCCATTTTCCTCCAGCTTCTTCATTTCAGCTGGCACATCATACTGTTCGTCTTCGATGCTTTCGACTTCTACTGCTTCTCCCATCAAGAAAAATTTAACTTCATGCGTTTTCTTCAGGGCAGCCACACCAAAGCGAAAGGCATTCCACGCTTTTTCGTGCTCCTTTGTTTCCAAAATGATCGCTAATTTCATTTCATCCGCTCCTTTAATTGATAAAAAATTTGGTAGATATTTTTATCCTAATCACTTTAAAGTATAGCGTTTTCAAACGCTAAAAACAATCTGCCTAAGATTCTAGGTGCACGCCAAAAAAGGTATCAGCCAATACCTGCCGATACCTTAATTAAAATGATTCATTAATCTTCGGAATTGATGACATTTTCCTGCATTTTTCCTTGCGCAAGGATATCTACTCGGGTTTGCATCTCTTCGTACAGTGACAATACAGATTGACGTGATTCGATCACTTCGTCGGAAATTTCCTTCGCCTGTTCATTGATTAAGGCCAACTCTCTCTTAGCTTCTTCAATGATCCTGTGAGCGTCCATCTTAGATTTTTCTACCATCCGATTGGCTTGTTTCCGTGCTGAAATCAACACTTCCCCAATTTCTTGCTGGGTCGAAACGGCATCTTGCTTCAACTGCTCATTTTCTGCTTGGAGCTGCGCAACCTTTTCACGTAGTTCACTCGTTTCCTTTGCCTGAACTTCTTTGGCTGCTTGTTCTTCGATCATTCGATCCATCGCCTGATCCTTCTCAACGATTACTTTATCTAATTGAGAATACTGTTCGTCCTTCTCATTGATCTCCGCAATAAGGTCATTGATTTGACCTTCCAGTTGATGGATTTTTTCAAGTCGTTGGATTTCTTCATCTTTTTGCTGAGCAACCAGCGCTTGATGTTCTTCGTGAATTTCTTCCAGCTCCTGTTCAACTGTAGCTAAATGTTCCACTGAATCTTTCAGTTTTTTGTTTTCTTCCTGCACTTGTTCTAATTGCTGTTTCAAATTATCCAGCTCTTGCGTTTCTTTTAGTCGCTGAACTTCTTGGCGTGCTCGTTGAACCTCTGCCTCCAAGTCTTGGATTTGACGACGGTTTTGCGCCTTTTCCTCACCCATTCGTAAAACTGATTGACGATAGTTTTCATTTTCCTTCGTCAATTGCTGGGTCTGAGCCGTCATTTCTTTTTTATATTTCTGTAAAACCTGCTCCTTTTCAAAAATCAAACGTTTCAGTTCTTTGATTTCTTCTGCCTGTTTTTCCGGCGACTCAGGAACAGTGTTATCAGAAACCATTTTTAATGCAGGTGCAGATTTTGGCTGCGCTGGTGCTGGGGTTGGTGTTTGATTTTGTGTTGGTGCCTGCGTTTCATTTTCCACTTTCTCCTCCGGAACGGAATTGATTTCATCGATAATGTTCTTATTGAAAAACCATCCGCTCTTCTTTTGTTGTGCTACCATTGCTTTCCCTTCTTTCCGTTAGTCTTCTTCTTGAATCATTACAAATTTATCTTCTCCATTCTCACGAGAGAAAGTACAACTATAATCTTGTTTCTGCTGCTCGCCATCCCTTACGTTCAGCTGGAAGGTGATCTGTGTCAGATTTACTACCCCCTCTGCTTCAGCCGCAAACGACTTGATATTATCTTTAATTTGCTGCCGATTATCTTCACTAGTCAAATCTCCCGCCAGAGCAATGTTCAACGTTTGGGTCGGTATATCTAAGACGATCAAGGTCGTCGGCAAACCAAAATAAGGACTGAGTTTGTTGGAAAGATCACTCTCCATCGCGTATTGCTTTTCGCGACTTTCATCGGTGAATAATTCATCCCATGCATAATCCTGCAGGCCAAGCCCTTCTTTAGGGTACTCTTTGACCGGCAGCTTATTGATCAGCTTCTTTTGTTCCTTCTTCATCACCTGAACATCATCTCTCAACGTACTGTTTTGTTCATTGGCCGCATATAGCTGATCCTGCACTTGAAACAGGCTGAAAGTATTCAAAAAAAGGACTACTGCTAAACAGAAGGTGACGAATAATAACGCCGATATATGCTTTGATTGTTGAATTTGCTTGACGTAATCCAACTTTCGCTGAAAAGTCGCCGAAGCATCTCGCGGCGGCTTAATCAATTGCAATCGAACGTTGATAATCATTCGATACAACCACACTAGGAGCACTATAATAATAAGCCCTACGCAAACCCAATTAATGATTATCACGTGTTTTCCCCTTTTCTTTTAGTTTTTTACTTTAGCGAGATGAATCGCTGGGAAACGGAATTGGACAGTGCCTTCGATTGACTTCCGATGAACAAACCCAAACGTCCGGCTGTCTTTAGAAACATCGACATGGTCCCCGATCACAAAATAAACATCCTCTGGAATTCTGTTTAACGTTTGAAATTCATCTGCCACAGTCGGCGATAGGTGAAACGTGTTCGTTGTTTCAAAATCACCCTGTTCGCCGATATTCAAAACCATTCGATCATTTCGGACAAACATACTGTCGCCGGGTAAACCAATCACGCGTTTGACAAACATCCCCTCTTCCTTATCAACTGAGAACGTAATAATATCGTAGCGTTGGATTTGAACATTTTTTTTCACTAGAACCTGATCCCTTTCAGTGAGCGTAGGAATCATCGAAGTCCCAGAAATTGTATGAACACTGTAGCGCTTTTGTAACTGTCCTCTCATAACAAACAGCATCGTTACAGATAAAATGATAAGAAGGACGATGGTTAAAATGACTGCCCTCCTGTCATGCGGCGGATCCTCTGCGTGCTCGTGTCGCCTATTTGCCATGAGTAATGGCACCCCTTTATTTTGCTTTAATATAAGTTACTAAATCAGATTTCGCTAAATTCGCGTCGATCACACGATAGGAAATCACCGTACCTCCATATACGTTACCTTCTGAAATCAAAATCCCCTCTGGTCGAACTGCCTCAACAAAAGCTACATGACCATAGCGCGGATCTGACCCGGCCGTACCCGGTGTGAAGGAAATCAGCCAGCCTGCTTTAGGTTCGCGACTAACCTCGTAACCCAGTGCTTTGCCTTTTGTTCCCCATTCACCGCCATTGCCCATAAAGTCGTCAACGCTCTTTCCTAACTGTTTCACACGATTAAAGGCGTACCAAGTACATTGTCCAACTGGATACGAACCTGAGGTATTGTAATTGACTCCGTTATAATCCGGATAGCGCATCATAGAGCGATATTCTTCTGGGATCTCATCTTTACCTTTAATAAAGACCCCTGATGACTGATCGACTTTTACACGATCGTATTGCGTCAAATTGTAGACCGCGATGATCGAATTCAACTTTCTATCATAAGATGTATCTGTCGCATAAGTCCCCGTCAGCGCATGGGTTGACCGTAAATAATTCTTCGCAGTCGAACGCCAAGTTTTTTGATAGTACCCGTCATTGCCAGAGATGCCGCCGCGTAATAATTGAACGTAGTCACCTAATGAAGCGGCATAGTTTGGATACTTGCGAAATGCGGAATTAATCGAGTACAGATCCCCATTTCCGCGATCTTCTTGAGTCGCCATGGAGACGGCTTGTCCTTGATAGGTTCCCTTCACTCCGAAAAGATTATAGTTCGGTGGCAACGATAAGCTGCTGCTGCCAGAACCGCTTTCCAATAATGCCTGAGCGATCATTACTGATGCAAAAACATCATATTCTTGTCCCAGCTTGCGTGCATCTTCCGCAATCGTCGAAATGAATTTCTTCGACGCTTCATTTTCGGTGAAATTGATCGAAGCAGGGTATTCTGCCAAGGTAGTTTGACCATATTCAGTCAAAGTAACCTCTGGTAAAGCCTGCACTAACAGCTCTTCATCAATATCCATCGGCTGCAAAACGACCTGCCGCTGCTTTTCTTTTTCGGCTGAATCTTCAGTAGTTTCTTTATCCTCGTTCGGATCAGCCTCTTTTGCATCAGCGTCTTCGGTATTTGTTGAATCCGCGGAAGCCTCTACTTCTACATCCTCAACCGTTAAGTAATAATCTTTGCCGATGTATACCCCGATCATTTCAAGCTGATTATTTTTCTTTTGATAAAGCAAACTGCCGACACTGATTTCGTCCGTCTGCTTTTCAGGTGTTCCTGTGATTTCAATCGCGAAAAGATCGCTGTAAAGCTTAGCCGCTAATTGCTCTACATTGAAATCCTGCTCTTGTTCAACCCCAAGTTTTTTGATTCCATCATAGATCAATGCCGCATGTGCTTTATTTTCAAAACTAGAAAGCAAGGGCAGCTCATAGCCTTTCAAATCTGATTGAGCGACTTCGGCTGTCTTCAATTCACTTGGTAGTTGTAAGGTACTGGTTTCAGAAAAAGCATCCGGTGTATCTTGGATAACAGCGGTGCTAGCTTGAACTTTAGGTTCGCTTGGTGCCGGCGGTGTTGGCGTGTTTGGTGACGGATTTTGAATCGAGCCTGGTGACGTCGGAACCGACGGCGTACTCGGTTGCGGCTGTTCCTGACTAGTCGCTGGTGGCGGTGTAGACGAACTAGTTGTCGTCGTCCCTGTCGAACCATCGTTGCTTGAGCTGGTAGTGCTGCTCGGAGTACTGCTAGAAGTTGAAGTATCGCTTGTAGAAGTACTAGGTGTCGTTGAACTGGACGTTTGACTTGTAGTAGTCCCGCCAGTTGAACTTTCACTCGTTGTTTCTCCGTTAGTCGTGCTTTCAGTGGCCGAACTTTCACTCTTCGGCGGTTCAACCGTACTGCTTTCCGGCGTTGATTCCGGAACAGGCTCCTTTGCCGGCGTATTTTCTTCTGGCGCTTGTTCCACCGGGGCCTCTGGCACAGCAGGCGGCTCAGTTACAGGCGGTTCCGGCGCCGGAGTTTCTGGACTTTCTGCCGGCTCAGCTGGAGTTTCCGGTACAGCTGGCGCTGGTTCTGCCACAGTTGAGCTTTCTGGAACTGTCATCTCCACGACAGAAGATTCTTGAAGTAAGTTATCAGCTTTTAGTGCCCCGCTGCGCAAGCTAGCTACTCCCCAACAAAATACTGCTACCCCACAAATTGCCATAACAATCTTTTTCATGAACATTTCCCCTTCTTTCTATTCCTAAATCAAGCTAAGTATTCTTTAAAAATACTGGGGCAACCAATGATTTAAAAAAAATCAAGGATGCTGACAATAATCCGCATCCTTGATTCAAACTTCGATAATGATGCATCCATTCTTTACAAGTTACCAATGAATGCTGATCATCCTACGCCGCTCATCGCTAAGACTCTAACTAGCATCTGATAAGTCACAATATTTCACTGATTCGCGGCATTTTGGCTTTTCCTGATAAGGAAAGATGCTATCAACATGATTCATTGATTGAGTACCCATCAACCTTCAGCATGCTGTCAGTAATAAAATTACAATGACCGGATCTCTTATGTATATTATTTGATTTGTTTTTTTATGTACTTTAATAGTAGACAATTGACCACTCTAAAAATTCTCAAAATGAAATCCTTCGATAGTCTCATAAACCAGAGAAAACACCTTCATTACGCACACCATTGGTTACAATATTATTCTACCCGCATTTATAAGGAATGTCTCAGCCATTTTTAAAATATAAAATTTAATTTTTGGGTAAAAATAAGCAATCCACGCGCATGTATCCGCTTTCTTTTCTGTGCTTGCTTACATCTAGCTATATTTCAAAGCTGTAAATAGAACTGCAAGACAAAAATTCTTTTTTTGTTTTTTTTATTCACTTTTTGGGTAATTCATTCAATCGTTATATTCTTCCTAAAAAACAAATAAACACCGACTATAAAAGTCGATGCTTTGCTCTAATCAAATACCGTTTCGATTTTTTTCCCGCGCAATTTTTGAATCGTCGAATGCTCTTGTAAAACCTCTGCTAACTCCAATAAATTTTTTACACAAAAATCGGCGCCATGCTGGTAGAATTTTTCAGCTGTCAGCTGGTTCAAACGTTCCATCTCTTCCTTTGAAAGACTTTTATACTCTTCCAACGAAAGCCCCATCTCCGAGCTGCCTTCTGTTACCGCGATACTCAAGACGCCAGCGTTCTTACCTTCTTTAATATCAGAGATGGTATCTCCGACTTTAATCACTTCCTCCATCGAATGATTTTCAAAATAGCGCATATTCTCAAAAATCATAAATGGATAGGGGCGACCCAACGAGTCCACATCATCCGGCGTCACAACATAGTCCGGATGGTACCCTTCGACTTTAGCCGTTTCAAAAACGACGTTCATCATTTCTTTAGTGTAACCGGTAGTCGAACCGATATTGTAGCCTAGCTGCTTGATTTTTTTCATCGCCTGCTTGGTTTCTGGTTTTAGGTGACTGTTTTCCGCCAGATCTGCAAATAAATATTTTTCAAAGTCTTGATAGATACTTAATACATCGGCTTCCACTGAGGGGCGGCCATACAGCTCCAACCATTGCTTTTTTACTTTATCAAGCGAAAGCAGCTGCTTGATATGATCGATTTTAAGCATTCCCATGGGTTCTCGAATTTCTTCATACGTAAGCTCGATCTTTTTATTTTCAAATGCTTTTTTAAAAGCTTCGACCGGAGCCATACAGCCAAAGTCAACGGTCGTTCCCGCCCAGTCTAAAATAATTGTATTAACTGACATACGCCACCTCCGCATAATTTTCAATCACCTTAACTAAACGATGAATATCTTCAGGATAGATATCACCAATATTACCAATCCGAAAACAGTCTGCTGTGCTGATTTTCCCTGGATAGATCACAAAACCATTCTCCTTCAAATGCTGATAAAAATTGTCAAAATCAAAGGACGCTTGCTTTGGAAACAGGAAAGACGTGATAAATGGTCCTTGATACTGCTTGATAAAGGGGTGATATCCCAACTCCTCCATTTTTTGCCGCAGCAGTCGATTATTGGTCAAATACCGCATATAGCGCTGGTAGATTCCCCCTTCCTCATCCAGTTCTTTCAATGCTTGCTGAAATGCCAGAACTGTATGAGTTGGCGAAGTAAAGCGCCACTTCCCATCTTTTTCCATCGTTTCGTATTGGTCATAAAGATCCAATGACACCGTTCGAGCATAACGCCGTTTTTCTAACTGATCTCTTTTCGCTAAAATAAAGGAAAAGCCCGGAACTCCTTGAATACATTTATTTGAACTTGAGATCAAAAAATCAATCGACAGCCCGGAAACATCAATGGGAATCCCGCCGAAACTAGACATCGCATCAACAATAAACAGCAGTCCATTTTCTTTAGCCAGCTGCGCAATATCTTCCAGCTCATTTAGAATACCGGAAGTCGTTTCACTGTGAACCATTGCGATGGCTGTGATAGAAGAATCATTCTTAAGAATTTCCGTAATAGCTTCTGCTTGAGGAATCTCATCCTCAGCAACTTCATACACTGTGTAGGTCAGATTGTGGCGTTCGCTCATACTGACAATTCGGAGACCATAGGCACCATTTACACAAATCAATACATGATCCTCTTCTCCGATGACCGAACTCAAGACAGATTCCACCCCAAATGAGCCGCTGCCCTGCATCAAGATCGTGGTATATTCCGTATCTGTTACTCCTGCTAGGGTCAATAGTTTCTGACGAATATCTTGAGTGATCGTTTTATATTCTTGATCCCACGTACAGTGATCGACCATCATAGCCTGCTTAACTGATTTAGTCGTCGTCAATGGTCCAGGGGTTAATAATTTATATTCCATACTGAACTCCTTAATCTACCAATTTTTGGTGTTTTTCTAATAATTCTGCGGTTAATTCGTCTGGGAACACTTTCTGATCCTTCGCTACTTGTTCCGAGTTAACCGTTTCTCCTTCGTATAACGCACTAGGGTAAATCTTCAATAAATCCTTGCGGCCTTTTTCTAAGATCAGGTTCAGCATTTTTTCTGCTTCTGGATTCGTCTTTTCCCCTTTATCAACCACCGCCAGAGATTCCGTCAACGTGTAAGTCCCCTCTGATGGCTCAACAAAATCAATCGGCAATCCGTCCTGTTTATCTTTGACTGCCTGATGCCGCAGTCCAAAACCAATCGCGACTTCTCCTAGGCGAACCTTTTTCAAAGGACCAGAACCAGAACTTTCTAGGTGATCTCCGGCATTTTTATAGATTCCTTTTAAGATCGTTTTGGCTTCAGCTTCTCCATAGCTGTCAACCAAGCCTTGGAACAATAACCATGCGGTAGAAGATTGCTTGATATCCGAGATGGATATCGCATCTTTGTATTTAGGATCTGCTAAATCTTTTAGACTTGTAGGAACCGGCAGCTTCAGTTCGTTTAAAACATCCGTATTGTAAAAAATCGTTCCTTCTTGTACCGTGAAAGGCGCGGTATAGTCAGGAATCTTCGTCAATGAATCGACAGACAGGTCCAGCTTTTTAAACATCTTTTCCTTTTTTTGAGCACTATTTAAATAGAAGGTACTCATCGTCACTAAGTCAGCTTCGATATTTTTTCCCTCTGCTAGAAGTTTGCCGCCTAACTCCGACGTTCCAAAAGATTGCAGCGTGTATTTGCCTTTGTAGCCATTTTTGTCTAAAACATTCTTAATCACTTCCACCGGCTCTTCGTCGGCATTGGTGTAGATGGTGACTTTCTCGTTCGCCGCATTACTTTTGCTGCAGCCTCCTAATAATAGAAGGAACAGCAGACTACCTAGTAAAGCAACTAGTTTCCTTTTCTTCATTCATCATTCTCCTTTTTCAAATTAGTGGATTAATTTTTAAGCTTTTTTTCTTTGTACAATAGTAGTTACTTTTGTGTTTAGCTTTCTTTTCGCTTGTCGAACTGGTAAATGTGAAACGGACATTTTTTTCAATAGTTGGGTAAGTCCCTGCATAATTAAATTGATTATCAGTAAGAACAACGAAAGCATGAAGATATCGTTAAAGCGGCCAAAGTGCTGCAGTTCCTTCAATTTGGCGGTAATAACCATCGTATTGGCGCTGGTTAAAAAAATCACCGCGCTGATCGTGACCATCGAATTGAAAAAGTAATAGGCAAAAATATCTATAATCGTCACTCTGGAGTTGGGAATCAAAATTCGCCAGACTGTTTTTAACCAGCTGTCCCCCATTAATTTGGCGGTATTCTCCCAGTTCAAATTCATTTTTTGCAATGCTTCTTTAGCCATCTGATAGGGTGTCGAAAAATAATGGACGATCGTCACAATAACTAAAACCAGCAAGGTGTTATGCAGCTGGCTGCCGCTAAATAGTAATAAATAGGCAACACCCAGAACCATTCCTGGAATCGAATTCGTGATCGTCGCGATACTGTCAATGATCTGGTTCACTTTATAGATTTTACGTTCTCTAGAAGTCAAAATCGCTGCCAAATAAGCAATGACCGTTCCAAGCCCAGCCGTCAATAACGCCATTAGCAAAGAATTTTTCAAAGTTAGAACCAAGCTGTCATCTTGGATAAACTGTGCAAAATTGTTTAAGGTCGGCTTTAGGTCATACGGCCAATTCGTTACCATTGGAATAATAATCAAGACCGCAAATACTCCTAAAATAAACAGAGAGATACTGACAAAAAGCAGTTGGAAGCACCAATCCCTCACATCATTCTTTTTGATTACTGCCTGCCGCGGCCGTTCGTAACGGACCACCTTCTTTTGCAAATGATTCAGGATCAAAATACTAATGATCGACGGCAATAGCATTGTTAAAGCGACTAAAGAGCCAAATTGGAAGTTCGGAATCGTCCCCATAAAACCTTCATATAGCAGTGTGGTAATGAAGGGTGTTTGCCCACCCACCGCACTAGGAATCCCAAAATCGGTAAAGGACATGAAGAACCCCTGCAAAAAAGCCACAGCCAAAACCCGTGTCAATGGCGTCAAGATCGTCTTATAAAGTGAACGATACCAGCTATCCCCCATCAAGCGAGAAACGATGAATAACTGCGTATCCAAATATTTCATCGAATTATTGATCAAAATAAAAATCGGCGGCAGCGTATAAATGATAAATCCCAATAAAATACCAATGGAGCCATAGATGTGGAACAGTTCCTGTTGAAAAACCTTGCTCCATAATCCCTGCTTGCCAAAAGCATAAATAAGGACAAATCCATAAGTGATCGTTGGTAAAAGCATCGGAAAATGCAGGATGCTCTCATTCAGCTTCAAAAATCTCCGATTGATTCGCGTAAAATTATTCCCATAAGCGAGTAAAAAGCCTAGGACCGTCGAACAGCTAGTTGCGGCCAGCGAATATTTCAAGCTATTGCTAAAGGAAATCCGCCAATCGTGATTAAAGATATCCAGACTAGCTTTATCTGTTTGCGAAAAAGCTGTCAGGATGATTTGAATGATCGGATAAGCTAAAAACAGAAAGAAGAATGCCAATACGATCCAGCTGATCAGCTTTTTCAATGAAACTGTGATTCTCATGATGCCGCTCTTTTCATTGATTGTTGAAAAATTTGTTGAATGTTATGCTGTTTGATCGCTAATTGATTGACGATAAATTCTTCGACGAAATGACATGAAGCTTGGCTCATGATCTCAATCGGCGAACTGCACTGCGCAATTTTCCCTTCATCAAGAACGACGATTTTGTCAGACATCGTCAGGGCTTCCTCTGGATCATGAGTAACGATCACAATCGTTAGATGCAGTTTGCGAGCAATCTCTTGGATTTTTTCTTTGATCGATTCTTTGATGACCCCATCTAAGGCGCTCAATGGTTCATCTAATAAAAGCAGCTGCGGCTTCATCACCAGCGTTCGGCCTAGAGCGACCCGCTGTTTTTGACCGCCTGATAATTGATGGATTGGTTTTTCTAAATGCTTTTCCAAATTCAGCAATTCGATCAACTCGTCTACCTCTGCTTTAGTCGAACATTCTTTATTGTTGCGCAATCCATACGTCAGGTTTTGATAAGCCGTCAAATTCGGAAACAGCGCATAGTCTTGAAAGACAATGTTGAACGGCCGCTTTTCCATCAGCGTGTGTGTAATATTACTTCCATTAAAGAAAATCTCGCCTCCGCTAGGTTCCTCTAAACCTAAAATCAGATTCAGCAAAGTTGTTTTACCAGAACCAGATTGACCCAAGATAGAAACGATCTCGCCAGACGCAATTTCCAAATTGATATTTTCCAGCACCGTCGTCTCTTGAAATTTTTTCGTGATGTTTTCGAGTTTTAGCACACTTATTTCCCCTTTTTTCGTAATAAGGAGCCCATTTCGCCAATACTTGTTGAAAGCAAAAAGCGACTAGCACATCGACATCCTTTGATAAAAAGTATACCGATGCAGTGTAAAGACACGATCAAGTTTATGCAAAGTTAAAATAAAGATTGTTATGGTTGTGTAAAGAATGTTAATTATTGCACATGGCTTTAGAAAAAATCGGTTGAAAAATCTCAAAGCAGCCTATTGGGAAACTTTCAGCTCATAATCGTTGCGCCCGCAACATTTTTCTTTTATACTGGTATGTGCTTGTTTAATGAGAAATACCGAGGAGGATTTTTTTAGATGGATTCTTTTGTTAAAATGGTCAATCGCATCTCACGGCTGTCGGCTTTGTACCGCGAAAAGGAGTTCAAGAAGCTGGGCTTAGGGGAGATGCACCACGCGTATATCCTAAGTGTCTGTGCTGAACCAGGGATTTCGCAAGAGGAATTAGCCTGCAGGATATTCATCAATAAAAGCAATGTCGCACGCCAATTAGCTCAGTTGGAACAAAAGGGCTTTATCATTCGCCAAAGCGATCAAAAGGATGCCCGGCGGTTAAGAATTTTTCCGACAGACAAATCCTTGGCACTAGAAACAGAAATTCGTTCGATTTTAGCAAATTGGAACCAAACGTTGTTAGCTGAAATTCCGGCTGAACAGCAAGAAGCCGTCTTGTCTGGTTTACAAACCATCATGGAAAAGGCCGAAACGGAAATGTGCGGAGGAAAATAAAGCCTTCAAAGTTTTTTATGAACTGATACAGAATCAAACAACTATGTGAGGAGCAAAAATGAAATTAATAATTAACTACCTGAAGCCCTATCGTTCTCGGGTAACCTTAGGCGTGATCATTAAATTTTTAGGAACCATGATGGAATTGGTTCTTCCATGGAACTTGGCGTATATCCTTGACCAAGTCATCCCGCAAAAAGATCCCAAGAAGATTCTTTTTTGGGGCGGTGTGATGCTGGTAGCTTCTGCCTTTGCTTTATGGGCAAATATCGTCGCCAATCGGATGGTCTCACGGATCGCAAAGGATACGACCGAGCACATTCGTGGGGATCTCTTCCATAAAATTACTTATTTGGATACGACGCAGATTGAAGATGTCGGAGTGTCCTCTCTAGTTTCACGTGTAACATCTGACACCTACAATATCCATTTGACCTTGGGAGTTATGATGCGGATGGGGATTCGCGCACCGATCCTTTTAGTCGGTGGAATATTGATTACCACCACATTGGACCCGATTTTGACATTAGTATTAGTCGCAATCATGCCGATCGTCTTCGTGATGGTGACACATATTTCTAAAAAGGGCGTTCCGCTCTTCGGCAAGCTGCAAAAGCAAGTCGACCAGCTCGTTTTGACGGTACGGGAAAATGTGACCGGATCACGAGTGATCAAAGCCTTATCCAAAGAAGCCTACGAGCGTCAACGCTTCGAAAACGTCAATCAGTCGTTAGTAAATGCTGAAACAACCGCAAATGTTACGCTGGCTGCCTCCCCTGCTTTGTTGGATCTATTTTTAAACTTAGGTCTGACATTAGTGATCGTCGTCAGTGCCTATCGAGTGAACGCTGGCTTGACACAACCGGGCGTCATCGTGGCTTTCTTGACTTACTTCACGATTATTTTGAATGCGATGCTTTCCATCACGCGGATCTTCGTCTTGTATTCTCGCGGTCTGGCTTCGGCTAATCGGATCAATGAAGTTTTACGCAAGAAACCGACAGTAGTTCCCGGAGCTATCGATCAAAGAAAACCAACTTCTACAAAATTGGTTTTTGATGATGTGACGTTTGCCTATCCTGACGGCGGACCGGCGATTGAAAATATTAGTTTCAGCGTTAAGCCCGGTGAAACCTTAGGGATCATGGGTGCTACCGGCAGCGGAAAAACCACGATCGCCAGTTTGATTTTGCGTTTATACGACCGAACCGCTGGGCAGATATTATTCGACGGGCAAGAGATTAAACATTACTCGCTGGATGCTCTGCACCAAAGAATCGGTGCGGTTTTGCAAAAGGATGTGCTTTTTGCTGATACGATTCGGGAGAATATTTTATTTGGCCGCACATTTTCCGAGGAACAACTTCAGCAGGCAATTGACGATGCTCAGGCTCGCGAGTTTATCGATAAATTAGCGGATGGCCTCGAGCATCATTTGGAAGCCAAAGGTCAAAACCTTAGCGGCGGACAAAAGCAGCGGGTGCTGCTGGCGCGGGCACTGATCGGTCAACCGGTTTTGCTGATTTTAGATGATTCTTCTAGTGCGTTGGATTACCACACTGATGCCAATTTGCGAAAAGCGCTGCGAACACATTTTGGTGATACAACAAAAATCTTGATCGCTCAACGGGTCAGCTCAATTCAACATGCGGATAAAATTTTATTGTTGGATAAGGGCAAAATGATCGGCTACGGTACGCATGATGAATTGTTAGCCGCAAATCCAACCTATCAAGAAATTTACCAAGGACAGACGGGAGGGCAAGTCATTGAAGAATAACGATTCACGCCGAGGCACGCTGCTCCGTTTGTGGGGATATCTGTACCATTTCAAGTGGCTGCTGTTTTTAGCCGTAATCCTGACGATCGCCAGCAATTTATTTGCTTTAGTCGGTCCCCTGCTGTCTGGTTACGCCATTGATGCGATC
This sequence comes from Enterococcus hulanensis, assembly GCF_005405485.1. Taxonomy (GTDB): domain Bacteria; phylum Bacillota; class Bacilli; order Lactobacillales; family Enterococcaceae; genus Enterococcus_A; species Enterococcus_A hulanensis. Next base: position 22,373 of record NZ_BJED01000017.1, read on the forward strand.
CAGATTGGTAAAGGCAACGTCGCCTTCCAAAAAGTTTTCTTCTATTGTAGTTTGATGGTGGGCTTCTATTTAGCCTCTGCGATTTTAAGCTACGGGATCAGCCGCTTGATGATCTACTTGAGTCAAAAAATCGCCTTTCGTCTACGGAAGGATCTATTTAACAAAATCGTTTCGCTGCCGGTCGGTTATTTTGACCAGCATCAAACTGGGGATATCGTCAGCCGTATGAGCTACGACATCGACACGATCAATACTTCTTTAGCGAGTGATTCGGTGCAGGTCCTAAGCAGTTTAGTAACGATCATCGGATCTTTTGTCATGATGCTAGTAATCTCGCCATTAATGGTGACGATCTTTTTAGTGACAGTACCGGCTTCGATTTTATTGACGCGCTTTTTGACCAATAAGTTCCAACCCTTATTCCGGAAACGTTCGGCTAAATTAGGTGAATTGAACGGGTTAACAGAGGAGCTCTTATCTGGGGAACAAACGACCAAGGTTTATCATCAGGAAGAAACCATGATTTCTCGCTTCGGCAAGAAAAACGAAGAAGCCATGAATGCGTATTACAACGCGGAATACTACGGCAGTATGACCGGCCCTTCTGTTAACTTCATCAACAATGTGTCACTATCATTGATCAGTATTTTAGGTGCCTTTCTATTCTTATATGGTCACCTAACATTAGGGAAGCTTTCCTCTTTCGTCTTATATTCACGGAAATTCTCTGGTCCGATCAATGAGCTGGCAAATATTTTCAGCGACCTGCAATCTTCTATCGCAGCGGCTGAACGAATCTTCAAGCTATTGGATGAAGAACCAGAAGTCCAAGATGTGCCGGATGCTCATGTCTTTGAAAAAGCCCACGGAGATATTCGCTTTGACCATGTCTCTTTCAGCTATCAAAGAAAACAGCCGGTGATCAAGGATTTATCCTTTGATATTTCTGCCGGCAGCGTCGTGGCCATCGTTGGTCCGACTGGTGCTGGAAAAACGACCATCGTTAATTTATTGATGCGTTTTTACGATCCTGATAGCGGCGCGATCTACTTGGATGGACAAAATATCAAAGAAGCGACTCGCGCTAGCTTGCGCAAGCAATACGCGATGGTCTTGCAGGATACGTGGCTCTTTACTGGGACGATCTTTGAAAATCTGACCTACGGGAATGAAACAGCCACTTTAGAAGATGTCATCAGAGCAACAAAGGCCGCCCACATCCATGATTTCATCGCGCAATTGCCAAAAGGCTATGACACTGTGATGACGGAAGATGGCTTAGCAATCTCTCAAGGGCAAAAGCAATTACTGACGATTGCTCGGGCAATGCTTTTAAACGCCGAGCTCTTGATTCTTGATGAAGCCACGTCAAATGTCGATACGCAAACAGAATTGCAAATCCAAGAGGCTATGGGGAAATTGATGGTGAATAAAACCTCCTTCATTATTGCCCACCGCCTTTCAACGATCCGTGAAGCTGATTTGATTTTGGTCGTCAATGACGGAAATATCGTCGAGCAAGGAACCCATACAGAATTATTAGCGAAGCAAGGTCGTTATTATGAACTGCATCAAGCCCAATTTGAAAATTAAAAAAAAGGTGAAGACCGCGGCGGTCTTCACCTTTTTAGCTATTTAACATATTTTCGACGATTTCTTTACCTAAAAATGTTTTCTCACCTAATTCATCTACGGTCATTCCCTCTGCCGCCAATCGTTTCACCATGACGGTCAGATCTTCACCGACTTGGATTACATGCTTATCGGGATCGTAGAAACAGGCAACCTTTTGTCCCCATTCCATCGTTGCGACGTCTCGCAAGAATTCTAATCCCTCTCCTTTAGTCCGTTCAATGAAGGCGTCAAAATCCTTCGTCTCAAAATAGAATTCCACTGTATTATTTTTATAGTTGAATATCTCTTTGTCACAACCGGTAAAGCGAATCCACGATTCCTCCGTTTGCAGCGATAAGCCCCCATTAAACGTCACATTTTCTCCAAAATCAGAAATAATATCTACTTCTAAAAACTTTCGATAGAACACTTTTGACCGTTCCATATCTTTTACTACCAGCATTGGTCCGCGATATTCCATTCAATCCCTCCATTTTTTAAAGCGTTTACATTATTGTTTACTATATCACAAAAGGGTTGTTTCGTGTTTGGAAAAATTAACAAAAAACTTGGAGCCGAAAGACTCCAAGTGTTCAAAATTATTTTGCTTCTATATAAGTCAGTTTTTTCCCAGTCATTTCTTCATAGTCATTAACCATGATATCCCATGCTTTAGCGATATCTTCGTCTGAGCCGAATAGTCCGCTGCGACCAACGATATAGATATCTGGGCCGGCTGCATCGATTCGTTTGAAGGATTTGCGATTGGAAGAGCCATCCATCTCGATTACGTAGTCATAGCCTTTTTCTTCTCGTAATTCTCGTAGTGCAACGATTTTATCTAACGTGCTTTCGATAAAACGCTGTCCGGCAAAGCCTGGATCGATCGTCATGATCGTAATTTTATCAACGAGTTCAATATAAGGGAAAATCGTTTCGATCGGTGTTTCAGGATTTAAAACAACTCCCGCTTTCAAGCCAGCATCATGAATTTGATCAATCAAACGAAAGGCTAAGCCGTCTAACACTTCGGCGTGCATACAGATCCATTCGCAGTGCAGATCGACTAGCTGCTGAACCCAAAAGCTGGGATCAGTCACCATCAAATGGGCCGACATCGGCAGTGTGGTAATTTTTCGCAGCTCTTCGATAAACCACGGAGAGAGCGTAATGTTCGGCACATAATGTCCATCCATAATATCAATGTGATACGAATCTACCTGATCGTTCAAGAAAGTGATTTGTTCTTTAAATTTATCCAAGTCCATCGTCATTAGTGATGGAGAGAATTCTACTTTTTTCATGTGTCGTCACTCTTTCTGCCTTAGAAGATTTGAATATCTTCCAGATTAATATCGTCTTCTTCTTTTTCAACGTGCATCGCTTCATCTTCTTCTGTAACATTTTTCTTGATGACTGCCAATACGACAGCCGTTACAACTACATTGACAAGAATCGCGATCACCCCTGCCCATGGTCTCGACATGGTCGGGATCATCAAGACTCCGCCAAACGGTACGGTCGCATCTGCACCTAAGATCATGGTAGTTGCTCCGCCGGCAAAACCGCCGATCGCTGTTGCGACAACACCGCGCACAATATCATTCATGACTAACGGAATGACCCCTTCAACGATGTTAATGACACCCATCGGTACCGCTGATTTCAATGTTTCGACTTCCAGTTTTGTATAAATATTTTTTCCGAACAGCTTCGCGATAAAGAAGGCTAAGCCAAAACCAATCGGTGTTGCAGTATTAACTAACTGTAAAGCAGTGATCGGGCCATTCAAGCCTTCCGCCTGCATCGTCAAGACAAAAGCGAAAACGGTTTTGTTGATGGGACCGCCATAATCGACACCACTTAATAAACCAATCACACCACCAAAGACTAATAATGAAGAATTGCCTAAACCATCTAAAAAGTTTGTTAATAGTGAAGTCAGTGCTGCGATCGGTGCGCCAATGATATACACCATGATCAAGCCGCCGATGATTGATGTTAGAAATGGAATGATCAGCGTTGGCATCAAGCCTTTCGCCCAATTTGGCAGTTTCACATATTTTAAAATTGCTACTACTAGATAACCTGCTAAGTAACCGCCTAAAATTCCGCCGATAAAACCAGCGCCGATGGCATTGGCCGTCAGTCCAATAATAAAACCGGGAGCGATCCCTGGTTTGCCGCCGATAGAAAATGAGATCCCCGTCGCGATCACAACCGGCAGCAGGCCTAAGCCTTTACCGCCCATCGTTGCCAAAGCATCCCAAATCGTAAACTTGCCTTGCACCAATGCATCCTGACTTGAACCGCCAAAGGCCATCCCGATGGCGATCAAGAAGCCGGCACCGCAGACGATCGGAATCAAATATGAGATCGCCGTTAGTAAATGCCCTTTAAGATTTAACTCTTTAATTTTTTTCATTTTTCTTCCTCCATTAAGCGAATGCTTCAACAACATCTTCTGGCTTTTTCGCCTGCAACAGATTACCAACTACTTCATCGTTTCCTAGTTTTCTGGCAAAAAGCGACAATAGTTTTAGATGATTGGTCGCACCGTCATTGTCATTTCCCACCGCAAAAAGAATGATCCCCTTCACGCCTTTGCCGTCTAATGTTTCCCAAGGGATCTCCTCTTGATTAATCCCGATTGCTACGCCGACTTTATTGACGAAGGAGCTTTTTCCATGAGGAATGGCAATATAATTTCCAATGCCCGTTTGACCTTCCGCCTCCCGCGCATAGATATCTTTGATAAATCCTTCTACTTCTGAAATATAGCCATTGTCCAACAACTGGTTTGCCAAATCCTTCAAAGCCTCATCCTTGGTTTTGACCGTCATATTGGTTTTGACAATATCTAAATCCACAATGTCCTTTACTTCCATCTCAATTCCTCCTATTTCGAACGAACGTACTCATTTTTCAAAAGGAGAAAAATGAATTCGATCCTCACTACGAATATCATTCCGCTAAACTTTTCACTCGCCATCCTTAAAAAAACGGCTGTTTGCAGTAATTCTTTTTGAACTGCGAAAAGCGGAACTGACATCCTAAGCCTTCTGGGCAACAACCTCTTGGGCTTTTTCGATCAATTTGTTAGGTGACTTCACGGCAATTTCGGTAGGTACTTGAATGATCCGCTTACCGTCAAAACGTTCCCGTCCCGAAATTTTTACATCGACTGCTAAAATCACAATATCGGCTTGATCGATTTCTTCTTGTGTCAATTCATTTTCGATACCGATCGTTCCCTGTGTTTCGACTTTCATTTCACAACCCGCTTTTTTTGCGGCGTTTTCTAATTTTTCTTGTGCGATGTAGGTATGGGCGATTCCCACTGTACATGCTGCGACTCCAACGATTTTCATAATTTATTCCTCCAATTTTTGGTAAAAAAGCTCTACATTTTCAATATTCAGTAATTCCTCGAGAAAAGCCTCATCGGCTAAGCGCCGGGTGAACTGTGCGATTTTCTTTTTAACTTCCTGACTTTCGCCGCTTTTCAATAAAATTGTAATCACGAGTTGAACTTGCGGTGTTTCTTCGTCAAAATCGATCGCTTCTGCTAAGCGGACAATCAAGATTTGACTCTGCTTGATTTTTGGACTCTCTAAATGCGGCAGGATCACATGCTCTGCGATCATCGTGTTGCCGACCTTTTCCCGCTGCTGTAAAAGTGCGATCAGCTCCTGTGCTTCAGCCCGATTGGCAAAATCTGCGATAAAGCGCTGAATTTGATTTCTGTCTGTTAATGGTTGGTTTAAATAGACAGTGAAAAAATTATCGTTCATCATAGATCGCCTCGATTTTCTTTTGTAGTCGGTTCTGATCGTCGCGGGTAAACATCGCACTCACCAGTAAAGATGGGATCGGGATCGTATCACTGACACTGATCGTCGTTAAGATCAAATCGATTCCCGGATATTTTTCCGTGAAGCGTTTGGCATCTCTTGAAGCCACCACATCGACGATCTCCAATTCAGGAAATTTCTTCTCGATCTTGACCCGTAACAGTTCCGAAGTGCCGACGCCCGTCGTACACATAATCACCGTACGGATCGGTAATTGATTGGTCTCGATGATCCGGGCAAAATACAACGTAATAAATCCATTTTCATCTTCATTGATCCTCGACAATTCAAAACGCTGACTCACTTCATCAGAAACATCACTGACATCTGCAAAAATTGCTTCATAGGTCATTTTGATCTGATCCAGCAAGCTATTTTTTACGTGAATCCCATGTTCCAAGCGATTGATCATCGGCTTGATATGATTGGCTAAATCAAGAAAGATCGAATCCCCTTTGATCGGGATATTCAACCGTTGGCCCATACCATCCAGATAGGTATTCGTGATCTCAACGACCCTTGAAGAAAATTTCGTTACTTTACTCAAGGAGCCCTGCATTCGTGAAGAGGCCAAATATTGATAAAGATAGTAAACCTCTGACTCTGGCAGCTCGTTGTGCAAGTAATTCTCCACATTTATGATCGCGGCTTTGGCAACCTGATAAAGAGCCGTGTCCTGCTCCAAGCGTTCCTGCTCTTTTTTAGAAAGCGGACTCATTTCTTCGTTCGGCAGTTTACGGATCTTACGTAAACGACTGATTAAAATATATAAATGAGTAAAAATATTGACGTTGTATGGATACGGGATCGTCAGCTGCAATTGTTTTTCGATCAATTTCAGCTGATCCAAAATGAACAATACATCGTAGTTATTGAAGTTCAATTCAGAATTATTCTTCAGTTCGTCGATCTCAATGATGTTGTGCATCTGGATCAAATCCGCGATCGCACGACGAATATTGGCTTCTTTTCCTAAAACAGCTAATGTCCGCTGCTTGCGTTCCAGTTTCAACTCGTAGCGCTGCAAATGCTCCGCGATGAGCTGCTCATCGCTGAAGATAACCGACTCGCCAACATAATAATCCTCAAACAAGTCATAAACACTCTTCGCATTAGGCGATGAAAGTAATAATTCCTCCGTCACCCGATTTCTGCGCTCTTGTGGTGAATATTGACTGTGCTGGCTGGGTTGGACATTTGTCTGATTGATATATTTCTCGTAGTTTAATTTGTAGCCTCGCCCCTTTTCTGACTGGATCAGTCCTTCGCCATGTGTTTCGTTGATTTTTTTGATTAGGCGATAAATGGTCTTCTGCGAAGTTCCTAGGTGCTCCGCCAATTCATCGGACGTGATATAATCATGTCGTTTCGTTAGAAGTAGTAACAGCCTTTGTTCACGATTTTTCTTTGCTCCCATGGCTATCAACCTCCCCTTCTTGTTTTTATCATAACCTGTCAGAAAGAAAACGCTTCACTTGGTTTTGACCGTTGCAACGGACAAAAAATAAAAGCCTTCCTCTCCATTATAGTCAGGAAGCCTTTAATAAGTAGTAAATGTTAGGATAAATCATAGCGTTCATTGTTAACTAAAAAATGTAGAAATGGCAGTTGCCTCTTTTTAATAGAACTCATTTTTCGGTGCGCATACCATTCCGCTAAACTGCTCGGCATCTAGTTTAGTGGAAAACCGTTAGTTTCGATCGACTAATATTAATAAACTGGGAAAACTGGAACTGGCAGCTACCTCGACTTCACTGATTGTATTTTTCTAAAAAACAGAAAAATACTTTTATTTTCGGTGCACATACGATCCAACTATACTTTTTGCTCCCTAATTAGTTGTACTTGCAAGATAATCTTTTTGAACAAAGTAAACTGGGAAAAGTTGGACTCGCAAATAAGCGTGAGACTTTTTTTTCGTCTCACGCTTGCTTGTATTTTATTCAATTACCAGCCGCCTGATGCGCCGCCACCGCCGGATGAACCGCCGCCGAAGCCGCCCCAAGAGGAGCCGCCGCCACCTGATCTGCTGTCATTATCCCAATTGCTGGAATTATAATTCGACGCCAAGTACGCTGTCGTTAATACATCGCCGTTACCGGAATATAAGGTATCGCCGATCAATATACGGCCGAACATTTTCTTTTCAGCCGAAGGGTTTCTTAGCAATCTTCCTTGGATGATTGCCCGTTTGATTCCTTTTACAGACATCCCGATCAATAAGCCGCTTAACAAAATTTGGTAAAGCTCTGTGTGTTTAATTTTCCGTTGAAACTCTTCTTCACCGGTGATAGAAGCTGTTTCTGACTGATATTTTTTGTAGTTCTCTTTTAGGAAAACGCGTGCTCGTAAAAGATTGACTACTAATAACAGACTGACGAAGAACAGCAGGCCTAAGACTACCATACCAGTCCAGTGAAAGAACATCAGCTGTGTCCGTGAACTCTTGACCTTTTTGATCTGTGAATCTACCAAGGCCGTCTTCGTATTCATGATCGCGAACACTTCATCCAAGACCTGATTGACACCCTTGTCATAATCTTCATCCTTGAAGGCTTCTACCACATCATCGTCATTAATGATGTCATCTGCCTTCCCGTCAGGAATCAGACCTTCCAAGCCATAGCCTACTTCCAAACGAAATTCTCGTTCGTCTAAAGCAACCAAGTACAAGACACCATTGTTCTCATTCTTATCACCGATCCCCAATTGATTAAAGATCGTATTGGCATAAGATTCAATATCTTCTCCTCGAGGCAATTCTGGAATAGTGACCACTACAAACTGTGCGCCGTTAGTGCTGGCGGCTAATTGTTTGTTTAACTGATAAATTTTCTCCTTTGTCTTCTGACTAAGCATCTTGGCGTTATCAGATACAAAGATATTATTTTTATTGATGGTCAAATGACCGTCGGAACCTTCGATCGCCACATCATAATTATTGGCTTTTTTAGGATATTCCTTCAAATTCGCCAAATTATCATTCATCGTCGTTTTGAAGGATTGACTAACCGTGACTTTTTTACCAGACAAAATATCTTCACGTTCTTGGTCTAAGGTAGTCAGCTGCTGATCGTAAACCTCTTTTTTATCGTTGTAGCTGTTACTTGTAAAGAGATTGAACAATCCGAATCCGCTGACCAGCATCACAACCACTAAAATTATGGAAAAGCCCCCATTGCGTTTGCGTACCTTACGATAATTCTCAACGACCTCTTGATGGAGCTGTTTCCCTGAAGTACGCTGTTCCCTTTTCATCTTCCTCACCCATTCTTATTCAAAGCTGACATCTGGCACTTCTTTTGCCTTATCGTCGGCTTTGAAGTTCGCCTTTTTCTCAAAGCCTAAAACTTTCGCTGCCATGTTTTTAGGGAAACGAACCAAGCTTTGATTGTAATCATTGACCTGTTCGATATAGTTTTTCCGTTCAACTGAAATGCGGTTTTCTGTACCTTCTAACTGCACCATCAACGTTTTGACATTTTCATTTGAAGCCAGTGTCGGATAATTTTCCTGAATAACATTTACCATTGTGCCTAAGCTTTGTTCAATTTGATTATTCGCGTCATTTTTCTCAGCCGGTGTCTTCGCGCTATTGTAAGCCTTCCGCGCATCGGTAATTTCTTTGACGATCTTTTCCTCATGATTCATGCTGCCTTTAACACTGTTCACCAGATTTGGAATCAAGTCTGCCCGCCGCTGCATCACATTTTCCACTTGCGACCATTTTGCATCCACGTTGTTTTCTGCTGAAGCCAATGAGTTATATGTCGTTATTAAATATGCTCCGATTGCCAGAGCGATGACGACAATCCCAACAATGATACCTGAACCTCTTCGTTTCATTTCTATCCCAACCTTTTTTCTGATTTTTTTATTCTTTGTGGTTGAGCTAATTATAGCACTCCGGGAAACCTGCACCTCAGACTTTCGACCGATATTTGAGTTAGGTGGTTGACAGATAATTTCGCTGATTTTTTTCCTTCATATATAGAGATTGAAAAAGCCTTCAAACTTTTTTTTAAGAAGTTTGAAAGCTTTTTGGGTTTTAGCTAAAATGGACAGGTCGTGCTTCGATGTAGCCGCGATAGCCTTGGGGTTCCAACTGGATGCGAGGGGCGTCATTTTCCGCCCATTGGCAATTATTTAACTTAGGATCATAATGATTGATCTGCTCGATCACTGCATTGATCGCTTCGTCAAATCGTGCTTCATCATAAGGGTCTCCTTGAAACAGCAGCATCGTACAAGCAGGCAAATCGATCATTTCAAAGGCTTCAGGAATGATCCCTTGATAATCAACGGGGACTTCGACTCCTTGCGCATACCTTGATGTTCCGGCTGGCCGCATCGTCTCAGGCAACCACAATCCTACCGGTTCATACAACGCTTCCTTGATACTGGCAAGAATGCCCCACACATCGCAGCCTGCCTCGCGGGCATATTCGATATAGCTTTCTGCTTGCTTTCCTCGTAAGAGAATCAGCTTGCGGGTGGGAAAATTAATTAAACGTACATGGAGATTTTTCGATATTGGCGGCAAATCAGCATGCTTTTCTCCCATTAAATAATAGCTTTCGACAGGATACGGGGTGAATAGTGGGATCGGCGGTGTCTTTTTTTGATAGCTTTTGGGAGTGACACCAAATTGTTTGCGAAACGCTCGGGTAAATCCTTCATGAGAATCAAAGACAAAATCCAAGGCCACATCGATCACCCGCAGCTGCTCATCTCGCAAAACCAAAGCCGCCTTCGATAAACGCAATTTGCGAATGTATTCGAACGGTGATTTATCCGTGTACTCTTTAAACATTTTGGCACAATGCCACGGCGAATAGCCCGCTTGCTGCGCTAACGCATGCAGGGTGATCTCCTCAGCTAAGTTTTCTTCTATATATGTCTGCATCCGAGTGACTGCCGCCGCATGATCTAAATTTGCCATAATTTCCCTCCAATTTTTTCTTACTATGTATACTCGATCCACCAAATCATCACAAGGAAGGTCAAGAAATGCTTTCCAGCCTCTCCTATAATTAGGTTATCAGTTAGCGAGAGGTCAGTCCAACGTTATTAAGCTGATCGATCCAAAAATACTGAGTCAAAAAAGGATGCCAGTTCAACTTTTCACAGTTTATGAGAAATGAGAGGAGAAAATAAGCTTATCTGAATTACGTCACAAGAATCTAGTTGGATGGTATACGGATGGAAAATCGAACTTATTTTTCCCGAACTTGGAAAAATAAATTCTTTATTATGAAGAAGGATGCCAGTCCAACTTTTCACAGTTTATGAGAAATGAGAGTAGAAAACAAGCTTATCTGAATTACGTCACAAGAATCTAGTTGGATGGTATACGGATGGAAAATCGAACTTATTTTTCCCGAACTTGGAAAAATAAATTCTTTATTATGAAGAAGGATGCCAGTCCAACTTTTCACAGTTTTATAAGAAATGAGAGGGGGAAAATAAGCTTATCTGAATTACGTCACAAGAATCTAGTTGGATGGTATACGGATGGAAAATCGAACTTATTTTTCCTGAACTTGGAAAAATAAATTCTTTATTATGAAGAAGGAGTGGAAAAAAATGAAAAGTATCAAAAAGAGTGTAGCAGGTCATATGGAAAAATTGTGTCAGGAAATCGGGCCGCGCGCGACAGGTTCAGCTGGAAATAAACTCGCGGTGGATTACGCTGCGGAGAAATTTCGTTTGTTAGGGTTTGATGTTCAGTTACAGGAATTCCCGTGTATGAATTGGCAAAATGACGGGGCAGAGCTTTTTGTAGATGGTCAAGCAGTCGAAGTAGAAGCGGCGGAATATGCGATGCCTTGCGATGTTAGCGGGGATCTGATCTGCGTACAAACGATTCAAGAGCTGCAAGCAGCCGATTTAACCAATAAAATTTGTGTGATGTACGGTGATTTGTGTAAAGAACCGATCATGCCGAAAAGTATGGTCTTTTGGAATCCGGAAGAGCACCAAGCCATCATTCGTGAACTGGAACAAAAACAACCGCTAGCGGTGATTACAGTGAGCTTCCTTGAAGAAGTAGCGGTACCAATCATTCAAGACGGTGATTTCACTGTTCCATGTGGAACAGTGAAGGGTAAATTTTTGCCTTCGTTAATAAATAAAAAGAACGCCGCCCTTCGACTATTCACTGAACGTAGAGCCGCCGTCGCAGCAAACGTGATCGCCACTTACGGCAAAGGAAAGAAGCTCGCTTATTCAGCACACATCGATACGAAGCCTACCACACCGGGAGCGTTAGATAACGGAACAGGTGTCGCAACGCTGCTAACCTTAGCCGAACAATTGGTTGAAACAAAGTTGAATCATCAGCTTGAATTTGTTTTGTTCAATGGTGAAGATTACTATTCGATGCCGGGAGAAATGACCTTTATGGCTCAATCGTTAAATCAGCCGGAAGAATATGAATTCGCCATTAATGTAGATGGTGCCGGAATGCAAAACAGCTCCATCTCCTACTCACTTTATGAATGCTCCGAACAATTGACCGCACAGCTAGACACGTTTTCCAAAGCTTATCCGACTGTCGAAAAAGTCGAACCTTGGCCGATGGGCGATCATATGCTGTTTGCAGGAGCGGGCATCCCGGCAGCTGCCATCACTTCCACACAAATCTACTTACTAATGGAAGCAGTCATGCACACACCGAAAGATAATCTATCGATCGTTGATTTCCAACGCTTAGAAGAAACCGTTCAATATTTAGTTGAGCTGACTAAATGTTTAAATTAAAAAGGAAAAGCAGTCTGCCGATTTTCGCAGACTGCTCTTTTTACGTTCAAACGTTCCGCTTTATTGCTCACTCCACTCACAAATAAACTCAGCGCATTTTTCGATATCCTCGGAAGAGCCGGACTTGCGCCGAATCAAATAAAAATTTCGCTTGTAGCTGTCATCCAGTCGTTGATGGGAGATCCCTTCTGCTGCACGCTCTGAAATCAACGAACAGCCGAAGCCTTGTTTCAACAGCCCCACAATAACTTCATTGTTTTGGATCTCCATGACCGGACCATCAATATCCTTTTCTTCCAAAAAGCGCTTTGTATAGTAATAAACGCCGGAAGTATTTTCCCGTACCAACCACGGTCCTTTTTCCGTATCCCCTGCCAAGACCAGCTGATCCTCCATCAAAGAAAAACGTTTGATGTTAGGAGCAGACAATGGTTTTTCAATAAAGCCGATGTCCACGGTATGGTGCTCCAGCGCTTGTAAAACCTCTAAAGAATTCATCATCCGAACACTAAAGCGAATTTGCGGGAACTTCTCGTGCATCTGGATCAAAAGTGACGGCAAAACGTAATTGGCAAATGTGTGGGAAGCACCGATCACACAGCGAATGATCTGCTGCTGTTTTGTTTGGACGGCCTGATACAGCTTATCCCAATCATCCATCAAATCCACGACACGTTCATAAAGAATCTCCGCTTGCGGCGTCACCAGCACTTCTTTGCGCCCGCTGCGGATAAATAATTGGGTGCCAAATTCATTTTCCAATTGCTTGATTTGCGAGGAGACGGTTGGCTGGGAAACAAATAAAATTTCCGAAGCCTTCGAAAAATTTTTCGTTTCATATACTACCTTGAAGGTTTCTAGCCACTTAAACATCGTAATCACTTCCATTATCTTTTTCTATCTAAGGTATTATATCAATAAATTATAATAATGAAAGTTATCGGTTATAATTTGTTTTGCAAATGAAAGGGCCATGAAAAAACGTTGACCCTTTTAGTGAGAAACATCTTTTAATAACGTTCGGTATAAAAACGTGAACAATCGAAAGAAATCATCAACTAGAAAGAGGTCGAACTATGTTTACTAATTTTTACACAAAAGCCAAACCGATCTTGCCAGGTCTGGGATTATCTGTCGGCGTGGCAATCTTAGCGAAATTATTGGCGTTGCTAGTACCCAAATTAGGTGGAGCTACCTTAGCCATTCTATTAGGGATCATTTTAGGAAACACGTTATTCAAGCAGCCCGCTTTAGCAGTCGGCACAAAATTTTCTGAAAGTCGTTTGTTGGAATATTCCGTCGTCCTGCTAGGTTTTACTGTAACCTTCCAAACAATCGGCGAGATGGGGATCAAAGGACTGATTTTCATTTTATTAATGATGACAACCGTAATCGCAGGTGCTTATTGGATCGGCCGCAAGCTGGGCTTCAATGAAAAAATGTCCATGATGATGGCAGGCGGAAATGCTGTTTGCGGATCATCGGCGATCGGCGCGATTGCCCCTTCCATCGAAGCAAACGATGAGGAAAAGGGACAGATCATTACCCTTGTCAATCTGCTGGGAACAATCATGATGCTGACACTTCCTTTTTTAGGCATCGCTTTATTCGGCGATGCGCTATTAAGTAAGAGTGCGTTGCTTGGCGGAACCCTGCAGTCCGTCGGCCAAGTCGTTGCCGGCGCCAGCTTAGTCAATCCAGAAACCGTTAAATATGCGATGCTGTTCAAGATTACTCGCATCATTTTTTTAGTGGTCGTCGTCTTTGTCTTTGAACGCAAAGCGCAGCGTGACGGCATCGTAACAAAAAAAGGATCGAAGAAAAAATTCCCGATCCCTTGGTATGTCACTTGTTTTTTGATTTTCTGCATCATCAATAGTTTCTTTACCTTACCCGCACTTTTCAGTGACGGCGCTCATTTTGTCAGCACATGGTTTGAAACGACCGCCTTAGCCGCGATTGGATTGCGCTTAGACTTCCGAAAATTCTTGAAGGAAGGTCCCCGCTTTTTACTTTACGGTTTGTCTGTCGGAGCTGTTCAAACGATTGCGGCGCTGGTGTTTATTTTTCTTTTGCATATTTAGAATTAAAAGGAAACGATTCGGGTTCCGTGTGCCTCTGACAGCTTTAATGTAGTAAGCAACTCGTCCACATTATCAAAACGGATTCCCGCTCCTGGCAAAATAATGATTCGCTCGTTCGCATACGAAATCAATTTTAATAAATGCGGAGCCGTTTCGAAAATTGGTTTTTCACCGCTCCCACCATGCGTTAGGATACGGTCCACACCATTTTCAGCTAACCAATCAATGGCTCGATATTGATTCTCTTCACTTAGTTCATCAAAAGCCATGTGAAAAGTAACTGACAGATTTCCGGCTTGATCCAATAGTGCTCGAATGAGTTTTTCATCTAACCAATGGTCTTTTAAACAACCAAAAACAATGCCGTCTGCCTTCAATTCTTTGCATATTTTCACATCAGCAAGCATGATCGCAGCTTCCGCTTCATTATATTCAAAGTCTCCTCCTCTGGGTCTGATCATGACCATGGTGGGGACATTTTTTTCCTTAGCATAAGAAAGGGTCTGCTTTATTACACCATAGCTGGGGGTTGTTCCGCCTTCTGCGAGATTATCACAAAGCTCAATTCTGCCGGCACCAGCAGCGATCGCTTGGGGAATATGTTCAAAATTCTCGGCGCAGTATTCTTTGATTACTCTCTTTTTACTCATACCAAAATCTCCTATCCTAGATCGCGTTATCGTTGAGTGCTTCAAGCAGGCGATCCATTCCTTTGACTAAAATCTCACTTGGACAACCAAAATTTACCCGAATGTACTTTCCATCAATCTCTTTAAAAATCGTTCCTTCATGCACATCGATGCAGTACTTTTCTTTTAATATTGTCCTGATTTCATCCGAATCAGCACACGGACTATCCAATATCTTTATCCACGCCAGATACGAGCCTTCAGATCTGATTAATTCAACTCGTTCGATATCGGCAAAAATTTTTTCAAGATAGTGATAATTTTCTGCTAAAACTTCAATTAGGCTTTCCAACCAGCTAAGCGCCTTCTCTGGGTTTCTATAAAGACATTCCAGCGTCTCTATGGCAAATAAATCTAAGTCGTTCAAGCCATTTCGTTTAAAGGCTTCTTCTAATTGCTTTTTTATAGCAGGATTTTTCGTAACGACATACGAAGCCTTGATCCCCGCAACATTAAATGATTTTGCTGGCGAAGAAAGTACGATCAGCTTTTCCACAGGACGGCAATTTCGTAAAACCGAGTTGAATGAATATTCATTGAATACAAGGTCGCCATGAATCTCATCCGCTATCAGATATAACTCTCTGCTCTGCACCAGTTCCTTGATTTCATCTAGTTCAGTCCTATTCCAAACGCGCCCGACCGGATTATGCGGATTGCATAAAACAATTGCTTCTACCTGCTGGTCCTCATTCACGATTTGTTTTACCTTTTTAAAATCGATCTGATGACCGTTATCAACATGCAGAAGCGGTATTTCGATCACTTCTACCCCGCTTTTTTGGGCAATAGTTATCAACGGTGGATAACTCGGTGTAAAGACTATTATTTTTCCACTTGTTGATAAGCACGTTTCAATGATTATCCGATAACTGTGTAAAACACTTGTGGAAAAAAGAAGATCCTCTTTCTTCACGTCACAGCCGTATTGCGCTTTATACCATTGGCAAATTCCCTGATTTACCTCCTGCGGAATATCCGTATATCCGAAATAATTATCCTGAACCCTAGAAATTAAATGCTCCGTTAAAAACTCAGGAGATGGGAAATCCATATCCGCGATCCAAAAGGGCAGGATATCTTTTTCTCCATAACGCGACCACTTTTTCGAATGGGTTTTCTTTCTAACCTTTGCTACTGTTTCCATTTTATGCTCCTATCTGTTAATTAGATATTCGCAAATGCGAACCAACTAACATTCTAAAAAAGCCTTAAACTTGAAGAATCAAGTTCAAGGCCCCATTTTTTAAATATGGAAGATCCGATCAGCATATTTATCTTCGATCGCTAGATTTCGTTCATGTCCGCCATCAACATTTGCACTCATATATACAGGCGGTTCGAAGCCTTTTTCCACCATGATTTTAATTGCTTCAAACATTGTTTGTTGTAAAAGCAAGGTTGCAGCAAACGAAGAGGTTCCGCAAACTTTTGTATCCAAACCTTCGATTTCTAATGCTGCATCGCCAAAACCAGAGTGATTATCCAACACCACATCCGCAAATTCATATAGCATTTTTCCGCTAGGATGACGTGAAGTCGTCGCCTTCGAGATATCTAAAGCAGTAAGAACGATCAGTTTGTTTCCGCGTTTTTTAACTTCCTCCGCAATTTCGATCGCCATAGGATTTCTTCCTGAGTTTGAGATCAAAAAGAAGATATCATTAGGATTAACCATAACCTTATGCATCAGTGTTTTCCCAACACCTTCACATTGTTCGTACATCCCGCCCGCTGGGTCCATGATCGCCTTTGATGTGATCAATCCACCAGCGCGCCCGCTGATTTCAATTGCTGCGGCATAAGAGTGTCCGCTGCCAAAGGCTTGGGTAATCCCGCCATTCATAATTCCCTCAGCCACAATTTGAGCCGCCTTTGAAATATTTTCTCCTTCATTTTCTTCGAGAACTTTTGTAATTCGTTTGCATTCTTCAAAAAATTCTAATGTCATTTCTGATTCTCCTTCTTCCTACTGATATATTAATTTTCTAACCTGCTAAAGCAGGGAGTAAAACTGATCTCCGGACTGAGCTAAGTCTCTTTATCCTAAAATCTTAAGATTATAAAATACAATCGACAGCACCATTACTAGTAAAATAGCTTTTGTCGAAGTCATTCCTTTTTTACCTAACAGCCAATAAACTAACGCGACTAGACAAGCTGGAATCAAAGCAGGCATGATCTGATCTAAGATCTCTTGCAGCTTCATTGTCACTTCGCCGGATTTATAGACGAAGGAGACATTCGCTGTAATAACTGTAGGAATAAGTGCCCCTACTACCGTAACTCCCAGTAAAATCGCCGCATCTGTCAACGCGTTCAATTTATCACTGAATTCATTTACTAATTTGAGACCTTGCTTATATCCAAATGGCAGGAACGTAAGTCGGGCGATACATACCGCAGTATTTACCAGCAGCCAAATAATGACACCGGTCACATTCCCCTTTTGCCCCATGTAGGCAGCAATCGATCCTAAAACGGTAGGAAGCAAAACACCAAATATCGTATCCCCTACACCTGCGAAAGGTCCCATCAAACCAGTTTTGATCCCAGTAATAACTTCTTTTGATTCAAAGCCTTCTTGCTCTTCGATCGCCAGATCTATTCCGACAATGAAATGGCCCATCATTGGATTACAATTGAAGAATTGATTATGTGTTTCCAGCATTTCTTGAAGCTCTTCTTTATTGTCCCCATATTTCTTTTCTAAAAACGGCAACATCGTATAGAGATAACCAGTAGACATCATACGTTCATAATTCCAACAAATTTGGCTTCCTAACAACCAGCGGTAACTAGCGCGAAAAAGATCTTTTTTGGTGATTATATTATTCTTCATATTCTCCATCTTCATAGCCCCCTATAGTTAGATTCGTATTGGCAGCAGCAACAGGTGCCGCTTCTGCTTTCTTGTCCTCACCAACCTTGCGATTGAAATGATTGATCGCTAAAGCTAGTCCAACCATAGCAACCCCTAGCATCGGCACTTTCAAATAGGCGGCGCAGAAGAAACCAGCGATTAAATAGGCAATATATTTATTCGTAGGAAGATATTTCAATAAAACTGCGATCCCAACTACAGGAAGCAAGCCCCCAGCTACCCTAAGACCTCCCATCAACCAATCAGGCATATCATTTACGATCACATCTACAACTTTTTGGCCGAAAATAAGCATGATGCCGACTGGAATCGCGCGTGATAATCCCCAAGGAAACATTCCCAGCACCGTATTTCTAGCGATCCCTTTAGTATTCAAGTCTTCAATGTTCTTGTCGATTCTATGAAGAAAGAACGTGTTGGCAAATCTTGCCAATACATCTAATTGAACCATCAAAAGACCTACTGGAACTGCTATGGCTAAGGCAAATTCAATCCCTTTTCCAGAGACATGCGCAAGCGCAGTCCCGACTATCGCACCAGTCGTAAAGTCTGGGACGGAAGCGCCTCCATAAGTTCCCACACCAAGAACCATCAACTGCAAAGTTGCCCCAATCGTTAGACCTAAAGTAACGTCACCAACAATAAATCCTGCAATTGTTCCAACGATAACTGGAAATTGCATACCAATAACTAAAGTTAAATTATCTAAGATACAAAAGAATGAAAAGATAATTAAGATAGCAATTTGCCAAGTAGCTAATTCCATATTAATCCCCCTCCTTTAATAGTTTCATGAAGCTGCTCTTATCTTCATTGGGTACCATTTGTGCTACTAGCTTCACACCTTTCTCATTCAAATAATTAAATGATTCGATATTTTCAGGTGTGACACCGATTGATTTCGCCACTTGCTTTGAACCCTTCTTCGCGGACATGTTTCCTACATTTACTTCGACCAGTTCCACACCGCTATCCACTAATTCAATGAGCGTCTCAGGATTTTTTACAATCAGAAAAACCTTTTGATTATCGTATTGTCCATCCTTTATTCTTGCAGAAGCACCCTTTGTCGTTAAAATACTGAGCTTAACTGAATTAGGCTTAGCCATCTTAAGAACGTCTTTTTCCATCTCATTTTTGACAACCTCATTATCAACGACCATAATTCGATTAGCCTTTAAATGATTCGTCCACATTGTCGCTACTTGACCATGGATCAAGCGTTCATCGATTCGAACATTAACAATCATTTTCTTCGCCTCCTTTTCTACAGCTCTTTTATAGAATCCTTCGCATCTGCTAAACTCTTTTCGCTATCTTTCTCCATAACTAAACTCAGGAGCATAGATAAATTCAAGCCAGTGAAAACGCGCACGCCTTCATTGCTTTTTTTGGTTAGCAATGCCGCGTTCGCAGGACTGCCCCCAGGTATATCGCAGTAAATCGATACGCCATCTGCAGCCGCTGCAATTCGTTCATTGTACCGTTCGATAATATCAGTGACAGACATGTCTTCTGTAAAATCAACCGTGTAGATATTTTCCTGTTTACCTGCGATCATTTCCAAACTGTTTTTGAGCGTTTCGCCGTACTTCCCATGTCCGCATAAAATAATCATTTTTCTGCCCTCCTATACTGATGTCACAGTAATGTCAAAGTAACTATACTTCTTATACGAAAGAATAAATTCAATTAATTTGTTGTCGGTTGAGTATGTTTTTTGTGTCATAAGAACTACCGGTTCTTCTCCAGAAATCTTGAGTAATTCTTTGATTTTATCTGATACAGGGAATAAAATTTTGAAATTTTCTTCGAATCGATTATTAAACAAGTTAATATTTCGCTTTTCACGAACAGTGTCGTAAATCGATTTTAGTTGTTCCTTCGAAGCCCCTTGAATATAGTTGGAATCCATATAAGTGACGGTCAATTGAATAGGATCGTTTCCGGCATACTTTAAGCGAGTGATTTCTTGAACTTCAATACCTTCTTCAAATTCACCGATGATTTCAGAAGTCGATTCATTTTTCACAGAAATAACTTCTGTGCGTTCATCACTACGATCAAAATATTTGTAATCATTCTCAAAATATCTGACAGCGGTCCCTCTAAGCGCCTTAGTCACAAAAGTCCCTTTTCCTTGAACCCGATAGACATAGCCTTCTGAAACAAGTTCATTGAGAGCTTTTACTACCGTCGTAGAGCTGACATTGTACTTGCTTTTCAATTCTGCTTCGCTGGAAATCTTTTGTCCCGGCTGAAATTCCTTTGAAAGAATGCGTTTAACGATATCCTGTTTTATCTCTTCATATTTTGATATGGCCATAATGATCCTCCTTTTATAACTTAACACGTTAACCTGTTAACACCTTGATAGTAGCATCCTAAAATAATATATGCAAGCGTTTTCTACAAAATATTTGTTTTTCTTTTATCAAAAGTAAAAATAAATTCTTTTTATTCCATTATAAAAAGCCTCCCAAATAAAAACGGAAGGCTTAAAAATATCTATTTAAATACCGCTTATTACTGCTTCACTACTGCGACGATCTCAACTTCTACCAAGGCATCTTTTGGTAAATTAGCGACACCGACACAAGAGCGGCTGGGCTTTTCGTTATCGAAAAAGCTTTCGTATACCTGATTGAAGGCTGTAAAGTCAGACATATTTTTCAAGAAGCAGGTCGTCTTTACCACTTGATCATAATCCGCATCGACAGCGTTCAACAGGCCGCCGACATTTCGTAAAACCTGATAGGTTTGATCCTCAATCGTTTCACCCACCATCTCGCCGCTTACCGGATCTAGCGCGATCTGCCCAGAAGCATAGAGCATACCATTTACGACTTTCCCTTGTACGTAAGGACCGATTGCTTTTGGTGCGTCCTTTGTTTCCACTGTGTAGATTGTTGGTTCTTGAAAATCCACCTTCGTTACATTGTTTTCCATTTTCCCCACTCCTTTTTTTTATAGAAAGATTTCGTGAACTAACGTTGTGCCCTTGGCTAGACTTGACAGCTGATACGTTAAGGCATAGTCAACAAAAAAAGCATCTCACTAATTGCTTAGTGGGATGCTTTGGAGAATCCCACTCAACAAATGTCAAACAGGACTTCAAACTGTTTTTTGCAAAACAAGCTTCAAGTCCTCAGTCTAATAATAATCATTTGTTCAGTAGTCGTCGCGTTCATAGAAATTCTCCTTTTTAAAATTAAATTTAAATGGCATTTAAATTAATTTATGATTGTAATGATAACGGAGGTTCTTTTAGTTGTCAATGAGTTTAAAGAATTTTCTGACATTTCAATCTCTCATTTTTGTAAGCTGATTGTTCGTTCAATAAATGGTGCACGATTCCAAAAATCGGTATCGTAGGATTATAAATTGAGAGGAGTTTTTTTATGAATAAGGGATTGACTGGTTTCCAGTTAAAAGTAATCGGGGTTGTGTCGATGGTGCTCGATCACCTCGCGGAATTTTTCCTGTTTTTAGGCGTTCCTATGTGGTTCCACTGGATCGGCCGGATGGCAGCACCGATTTTTCTATTTGAAAGTTCTGAAGGATTCATTCACACGAGTAATCGTAAAAGATATATGTTTCGTTTGTTAGCCGGCTTTTGGTTGATGGGAATTATTAATATGATTTTGAATGAGTTTTTTACCGTTGGTAGTTCGATCGTGATTAACAACATTTTTGGTACATTATTCTTAGGGACGGTCTACATGCAAGCCTGCGAATACTTCAAGCAAAGAAAAACCTTTGTTAAGGGTCTGATTTGGTTCTTTGTGCCGATTCTTTTAAACGTCTTTTCGATGATGCTCTTATCTAACGACAGTCTGTTCAGCTCAAGATTCGGAATGCTTTTCTTCCGCGGCTTCACCTTGTTGGTACCGACACTTATGATGACAGAAGGCGGAATTTTATTTGTCGCACTAGCAGTCTTGTTCTATCTGTTCCATGGCAAAAAAATGCTGCAAGTAGCTGCGTTAGTCGCTGTCGCGATCATTACGTTAGTCTTTGGCGGCGGTGTCCAACATGCCTTCACCTTTAATTACCAATGGATGATGCTCTTATCAGCGATTCCGATCATTCTTTACAGTGGTGAAAAAGGGAAGAGTATGCGGAATTTCTTCTATATTTTCTATCCCGCACACATCGCATTTTTTGCTATCATCAGCTTTTTCCTTCAACGCTAAACTTGACCTTGTCCGCAAAAAGCTTTACAATGCTGTTTGTGAATAAATCGTACAGATAACACGCATTGCGTGTCGAGAGAGAGGCGGTTTCTATTAATTTAGAAACCACCTCTCTTTTTGCGAGTTCAACTTTTTGCAGTGTTCATAAGATGAGGTGTTTTTTGTTTGGCCTCGCCTACTAAAAGCACGTGTCGTTTAGTTGAATCGTAGGCGTGACGAAGATTAATGTATTTTTCCGGTTTTTGGAAAAATACTTTCCACTGACCTGAGGTAGCTGTCAGTTCTGCTTTTCGCAGTTTTGTAAGTTAGGTGATCAGTAACTAAATTTTTTCATTACTCAAAGGTTCGAGCTGTCTAGCAGAATGATATGCGTAGCGAAAATAGACGTATTTTTCTGGTTTTTTAGAAAAATACTTTCTGCTGCCTTGAGATAGCTGCCAGTTCTGCTTTTTTCAGTTCTACAAATTAACTCCCAATCCAACTTTTGCAATGTTCATCAATCTAAGTTATCTGTCGAAATAAAGTGAGGTTATTACATGAAAGAAAAGAAAATCCATTTGTTGTTAGCTGTCCTTGCCACCGGGATCATGTCCTTTGCCGGCGTTCTGATCGAGACCGCCATGAATGTGACCTTCCCCACCCTGATTAAACAGTTCGGGATCTCCACCGGGATGGTGCAGTGGGTCACCACCATTTATCTCTTAGTGATCTCTATCATGGTGCCCTTCTCTAATTATTTATTGAAAAATTTCTCGATCCGTAAATTGTTTATCGTTGCCAATCTCTTTTTTATCGCGGGGTTAGTGATTGATTTATGGTCGCCTTCTTATAGTATTTTATTAGTCGGGCGCTTGTTTCAGGGGATCAGTACAGGGATCGCTTTGCCCTTGATGTTTCATATTATTTTGAATTTCACTCCGATGCACAAACGCGGCACCATGATGGGTGTCGGTACGTTGACGACTTCGATTGCACCTGCGATCGGCCCAACGTACGGCGGGATCATGACGGCAAGTCTTTCTTGGCACTCTATTTTCTTATTCCTATTGCCGGTCTTGGCGATTTCTCTGGTCATCGGGCTGTACGCTATTCCTGAAATGCCGGTCAAAAAAACTGGAGCTCTGGATATCATGAGTCTGATTGGGGTCGCGCTGCTGTTTAGTGGTCTGCTGATGTTCTTAAACCAAATTGGCAGCTTGATGGGCTTTGTCTCACTTGCGGTGGGTATCGTTGGATTAGTGATTTTTTATCGCCAAGCGACACGCGCGAAGAATCCGCTGGTGCGCATTACGGTTTTGAAAAATAAAGTTTTCGTCTTATTCCTGTGCGGCTTCTTGGTTTGTCAGTTCTTGCTGTTAGGTATTTCTTTTGTGCTGCCTAACTTTATTCAGATCGTTTTAGGCAAAGATGCCTTCATCGCCGGTCTAGTCATGATGCCTGGTGCTGCGGTAGGCGCGATCTTGGCGCCGATCTCTGGTCGTGTCCTCGATTCTTTCGGTCCGAAAAAACCGATCCTGCTTGGATTGAGTTTTGCCACGATCGGCTGGATCGCTTTGACACTGTTATTGCGTTCACCGTTGTTACTTGGATTTGTCGCAGGACATGTCTTTTACATGATCGGTATCGGTTTTGCTTACAGCAACTTAATGACTACTGGGATGAACCTGCTATCAGAAGATGAATATGGAGACGGCAATACGCTGTTCAATACGCTTCAGCAATTTTCTGGTGCGATTGCGACCGCGATTGTTGCGACGATCATCAATTTGGCGCAGCAAGCTCAACCCGATTTTATTGCCGCAACGGTTACGGGTTCACAAATTTCATTGATCGTTTTACTAGCTTTACTATTGGCCGTTTTGCTTGCTTGTCTGATTCATTTTCGGAAAGAACCGGTCGTTAGATAAGAGTTAAGAATACGGGCAAAAGTTCAGCCGCTGTTCGCTGGTTTTCATGGTACATCCTGCTAAACTTAAAGTATCAAGTTTGGAGGGATAAACATGACACTAGGAAACAATTTCTTCAATGCCCGAAAAAAACAAGGACTGTCACAAGAAGAGGTGGCAGAAAAACTTGGGGTGAGCCGACAAACCATTTCCAAATGGGAGCTCGACGAAACACTGCCGGATATTAACCAATCAAAAAAATTGGCCGCCGCCTTCAAAGTATCCTTAGACGAGCTGATCGAATTCGATCCTGATTTGAACGACATCAAGGAAGTGATCGCTAAGACCAGTGAAGAAAAACAGCAGGCCATCGATTGGACAAATGTGTGGGCGGAAAAATATCCCGTTTTAGCAAAATATCAACAAGACGTCCGCCTCGATGACTACATTCCCCAGATCACTGATATGCTGAAGCGTTTGAAAAAGGATTATGGCTACAACGATCAAGATGCCTTTCTAGTTTTCAAGGATATTTTGGCACAGGTTTGGAAAAACAATTAAAACGAAAGCCGTGGCTTCAGTACCCACGGCTTTTTGCTTGCGTAAATTTGATTAATTTCGGCATTCTTCGGCTTCATCTAGTGAAACAGCAGATTCGCTTTTCCTTACCTGCATGATCAACAGAATCGCGAATAGAACAATCACTGCACCGAAAATAGGTGTGTAGGCGATCCCCATTTTGCCAGTGACCTGCGCGCCGACTGTCGAGCCTAGCGTGATCCCGATATTGAAGGCCGCGATATTAAACGCCGAAGCCAACGTTATATCCTGTGGTACGTATTTTTCTGCCAGCTGCACCACATATAACTGCAATCCGGGTACATTCATGAAGGCGAACAACCCTAACAGCAGGGCGGCGAACAAGCCCAAAATAGAATTGCCGATCAAGGTCGTCACAAATAAAAAGACAAGGGCCGTCATCAAAAGACCGAACATCTTGATCAATGAATCCAACGGTTTTTCATTCGCCAAATGCCCGCCGACCGTATTGCCGATCGCGACCATTACACCGTAGACGATCAAGATAATCACGACTGCACTGGCCGAAAAGCCAAAGCCTTCCAAAATTGGCGATAGGTAAGTGTAAGCCGCAAATGTTCCGCCGTAACCAAAGGCAGTGATCAAGAAAGACATCACGAGCGGTTTATTAGTAAAGATACGGCCAAAGCCCTTCAAGTCCACCTTACCGGGAATCGGTAAATGACGGGGAACTAAGAAGCTGCTGGCGATCAGACCAAGCAAACCGACCACGGCGATAAAAATAAAGGACATATTCCAAGTGGTCTGCTGACCAATGAAGGTTCCAAGCGGAACGCCGGTCACTGTCGCTACCGTCAAACCGGTAAACATGATGGCGATCGCACTTGCGCGCCGTGAAGGTTCCACAACATCCGCTGCAATAACGGTAGAAACCGACATAAAGATTCCGTGAGCCAATGCCGCCAAAATACGACCCAGCAATAAAATCGTAAAGGTCGGCGCAAAAGCCGCTAACAAATTTCCGCCGATAAACAGCAGCATGATCCCCAGCATCAAATTGCGGCGATTCCATTTTCCGGTTAAGACCGTCAGCAAAGGTGCGCCGATCGTCACCCCTAAAGCATATAAAGATACGGTCAGACCGGCTTGGGCGAGTGTGACATTGAAGCTTTTAACGATCATCGGCAAAAGCCCTACGCTGATAAATTCTGCGGACCCGATCGCAAAAGCATTGATTGCGAGAGCCAGTAACGTTAAGTTTGGTGAGATTTTCTTTTCCATTTTAGTTCCTCCAATAAAAGTATTTGTAACCTACGAGAAGATACTATATACTGTTGATGACCTTTTGATAAGTACCCACTTTTTTGTACTATAGGTACCTTTCAGTAACTTTTGGATCATATCAAGGTTTTTAGGAGGAATCTTTTTTTGGAAAATCGTGCATACATGATCGGCGTCGAGGCAACGATGGATGTTATCGGCGGAAAATGGAAACCTATTATTCTTTGCAACCTGCGCCATGGACCGATGCGCCCTAGTGATTTGAAACGCGGAATCACCGGCATCAGTCAAAAAATGCTGACACAGCAGCTGCGTGAGTTAGAGGATGATAACATCATCGACCGCAAAGTTTATCAGCAAGTCCCGCCAAAAGTGGAATATTCATTAAGCGACTACGGCCGCAGCCTTTCAGATATTTTAGACAGCCTTTGCAATTGGGGCGAACAGCATGTCGCTCACCTGCAAGAACAAGGACAGGATATTTGCTTGAAGGCAAACTAAAAAATCAGGCGTTCTTCTCACTTATCGAGAGGAAGGCCTGATTTTTCTATATTCTGAATTAGTTGATTACAATATCATCATCCGTCATTTGCGCCCAATGATTGGTCGGCCCATGACCGTGACCTACGAAGATCGGTTGGCTGATGGCGGCTTGGATAAATTTCTTCCCGATGATAATCGCTTCCTTCAGCTCGGTTCCTTTTGCCAACTCAGCTGCGATACATGCGGAGAAAGTATCCCCTGTTCCATGGGTGTTTGCCGTTTCGACGCGCGGCGCGCTCATCCAAAAGCTTTCACCTGATTCCAGCAAAACAAAATCCGCCGCAGCTTTATTTTGGCTGTGTCCGCCTTTAACGACCACGTTTTTCGTGCCGAAAGCCTGCAGTTTTTTCGCCGCCTCGACCATTTCTTGATCCGTCACGATTCGTTGACCAATAATCACTTCTGCTTCCGGCAGGTTGGGTGTAACGATCGCAGCTAACGGCAACAACTCTTCATTGATGGTTTTCACCGCATCGCTTTGCAACAAATGATGCCCGCCTTTTGCCACCATCACAGGGTCAACGACTAACGGTCCGAAATCGACCTGCTTCAATTTCTTCACGACGGTCTCCACTCGTTCCACGTCTGCTAGCATGCCAGTTTTCGCCGCACCGATCGCAAAATCCGCCGCTAAAGAGTCAAACTGCTCTTCAATAAAGCTGCTGGGAATCGCCATACTATCCTGTACGCCATACGTATTTTGCGCGGTCAATGCCACGAAAATACTCATGCCAAAGGCCTTTCGCGCTTGGAATGTTTTCAGGTCTGCCTGAACGCCCGCGCCGCCGCCTGAATCAGAGCCGGCGATCGTGACAACTTGAGGTGTTTGATTGATCATTTTTCTGCCTCCTAATTTCTATTAAGGTTTTTTTACTAAGTCTGAGTTTCACGCCTAAATCACTAGTCTTCTATTTGTAAAGTGGGATCGGCATCCAATACTTCAACGATTTTTTCCTTTAATCGGCGAACCTTCTCACCGACAGCTTCTGCCCGCATGATCTCACTGACGATCGAGATCCCTGCAATGCCTGTTCCGCAAAAATCCGTTAAGTTGTCTTCCTTGATCCCGCCGATCGCGACACTCGGAATTGTCACCGCCACATTGATGGCCTTCAATGTTTCCTTAGAAGTCAGCGGTGTATCCTTCGTTTTTGTCGGGAAAATCGCACCGATCCCTAAGTAATCCGCGCCGGCTTCCTCAGCTTCCAAACCTCTTGCGACTGTTTTGGCCGAAACGCCCAAGATTTTTTCCGGCCCGATCAATGAACGAACAACATCCACTGGCAGCTCATCGTCTCCGATGTGCACACCTGCCGCATCGACTGCCAAGCAAATATCCACTCGATCATTAATAATCAACGGAACCTGATACTGATCGGTCACCGCTTTTACTTTTAAGGCCAGCTCATAAAATTTTCCCGTTACCAATTCCTTTTCCCGCAGCTGAACCAAGGTCACACCGTTTTTGCACGCTTCTTCGATCACTGCTAGAAATTTTTCATCGCTAAAATCATAACGCCCCGTTACCAGATATAAAGTTAAATCCATTGCTTTTCCCATCCTTTCACCTCAGTCCACCAATCTTTTTCCATCAATAGCGAGAGCTGGTTCAATGTTTCCTGCCGAAAAGCGGCTAAACCGATCGCATCTCCTGCCTGCTCTCCGCAACAATTGAAATAGCTGACCGCCGTCACGACCGCAGCCGCTGGTTTTACCCCGCTGCCTAATAATGCGGCGATCAATGCGCCAACAATATCACCCGTCCCAGTGAAGCGATCCAGCGCCGCCACTCCATTTGTTAAGCGCCAAATGCGGCTTTGCTCAACGACAATATCTTGACTGCCAGTTGCTAAAAAGATCGTGTCCGGATAAGTCTTAGTTAATTGCTGCATTGCTATCGTTAATTCTTCCAACGCTTCATCATCTTGATCCAACTCACTGCCGTCCACGCCGCGGGCATGACTTGGCAAGCCGCAAAAATTCCGCAGCTCAGAGATATTTCCTTTTACGACGGTAGAATTTTCCGCCGCCAGCCAGCGACCGACTTGATCGCGGGTCTGACTGACACCATACCCGACCAAATCAACCACCGTTGGTTTTTTCACCTTATTCGCCAGCTTGGCTGCCGCAACTAGGCTGGCTTCCCGTTCTTCCGATAAATGCCCCAGATTCAGCAAGAGACTATCCGTTTGCCGGAACAATTCAGCGAACTCTCGCGGATCAGACGCCATGATCGGTTTTGCCCCGACATACAGCAGCGCATTCGCCACCGTTTCACAAGTAACCTCATTGGTTATGCAATGAACTAAAGGTGCCTCTGTTATAGGAAAACCTTTAGCAAAATTCGTATTAATCATCCAAACATCCTTTCACTGGAAAATAACCGCTGCCATCGTTTAAAAATTGTTGTTTCCTGTAATTTTACTAACACGACAAACGCGATCGCCGAACCGATCAACGTCGCACCCACAAAGCGCGGCGTGTAGATCAGCCAATACAGATCACTCTGACTGCCGGTGAACCAAACCATCACAGGGTAAGACAAAAGCGAACCGATAATTCCGGTGCCAATGATTTCTCCTATCATCGACCAGACCAGCTTTTTCCCTATCCGATAAAACAAGCCCGCCAAAAATGCGCCAAAAACCGCGCCTGTCAATGCCAACGGCGGTATCCCCAGCATGGTCATCCGTATCAGTGCACAGACCACCGCCATCACGGTTCCATAGAGCGGCCCTAGCAAAACTCCGGCGATAATATTCATCACACTGGACATCGGCGCCATCCCTTCGATCCGCATCAAGGGAGACAAAACAACATCTAAGGCGATCATTAAAGCCAGCAGCGTTAATTTGTGGATTTTATTTTTCTCCACGACAAATAACCCCTTTCTCATTTATCAAGAAACAAGCGGGGTATCCCAAAAGACAGAAAAACCCAACCAAAATAAAATGGTCGGGTACGATCAGTCAACTAGCTACATTTCCCTGCGACAGTCTTAACTGCATCAGGTTCCATGGGTATAATCTCAGCTAAACAGCACCCCAAATGTTTCTCTTCAATTGATTGGAGTATAACATACTTTTTTTAATCCAACTAGCTTATAATAAGAAAGGCTTCCCGAACTCGCTCAGCTTTTGAGCAATAAGACTAAAATTTTGATAAGTCGCTTCTCAGACTTAACAAAATTTTCGCTTATTGCCGATAAAGCTAGTTCGTGAAGCCGGACACCGCAATTTATTGGGACCATGGCTATTTACTTGAAAAAACTTATACTTTCTTAAAGCTTAAGAAAAACAGAAAGGGTGTTTTTATGGTTAAACCAGATTTTTCAGCGATCCATCATGTCGCTATCATTGTTTCAGACTATCAGAAAGCTCGCGAATTCTACGTGGATATTCTAGGGCTGCCGATCATTCGCGAAAATTACCGGCCCGAACGCCAAGATTATAAATTGGATCTGCAATTACATGACGCGGAACTAGAAATCTTCGCCGTCCAAAATCCGCCCAAGCGCCCCAGCTTCCCTGAAGCTGCCGGCTTGCGCCACTTGGCCTTTAAAACAGCAGACATCGAAGCAACCGTTGACTATTTAAAAAGTCACGGCATCGAGTGTGAACCGTTGCGGACGGATGATTTTACCGGCGAGAAGATGACCTTCTTCTTTGATCCTGATGGCTTGCCGTTGGAGTTGCATGAATAGCTAAAAAAATAGAGCAGAATTTTCTGCTCTAAACTTTTTTATTCCTATGTTCAACCCTACGCTTCTTCCACCGGATACTTGATCGCGTTTTTCTTCAGCTTCTCACTGATGATCTCATCTATGTCAAAGTCCAAATTGTCTGCCATCATGTAAGAATAAATCAGTACATCGGCTAATTCTTCCTTCAGGCGTTCCGTTTGGGTGCGTGCTTCTTCTGAATCCTTCCATTGGAAAAGTTCCAATAATTCAGCCGCCTCTAAACAGATCGATAACGCTAAATCTTTCTCATTGTGAAAAGAGCGCCAGTTTCTTTCGTCACGAAATTGATTAATTTTTTCCATACTATTCATAGTCAACCTTCTTTCGTTTCTATTTTATCACAGAAACGAAGCTGCGTTTTTCCTCAAGCTCGTTGATCGTATCTTGAATCCAGCGCCTGCTTTGGTTGGTCAAAAAAGGATCGATCACCACGACTGGATAGTTCTTCGGCAAGCCTTCCGCCGAACCGGTCGTAATCAGGCAATCATAGTTTTTCAATTCATTATGTAACTCCGGTGTACCGCCAGATAATTTTTCGAAATGAACGATCAGAAAGTTGCCGTAGATCGTGTCAGAAATCTGCTTAGCCAAAAAGCTTTCCTCGGTCGGCGTCAAGTCAGACAGCAGCAAAACCTTCAGCAGCGGTTCTTGACTGGCCAGCCATTCCATTCCGCGTTCTTCGGTGGTAATCAGCAAATAAACATAGTTACGAATGAAGTCCTCTTCTTCATACATGCGATAGCATTTAACAAACTTTTGGACCAGCTCCCGCACATTTTCCACTCCACGGCTATAAACCTTTGAAACCTCCGATAGGAAAATCGAGCGATTGCGCCACAGCAGACACACATATTGCCCTTGAGGATCATAAAGGTAAAAATCATTCGA
This sequence comes from Enterococcus hulanensis, assembly GCF_005405485.1. Taxonomy (GTDB): domain Bacteria; phylum Bacillota; class Bacilli; order Lactobacillales; family Enterococcaceae; genus Enterococcus_A; species Enterococcus_A hulanensis. The sequence goes on from NZ_BJED01000017.1 coordinate 53,336, forward strand.
TAAAACCGTCGCCAAGTTGATCTGGCTTTGCTTGTCTAATCGATGGCCCAGCATTTCGTTGTATTTTTCCACCAGTTCATAATGCCGCATAAAAAGCTGCTGGTATTTTTCATTATCCGCGATAGCCGACTCACGATGGGAAATACTGAAGACGATCGAATCGGAAAACAACAGCCAAAGACCGTCTCGCACCATATCCGGCGTTAGGTCCAATTCCACACCTTCTCTAACAGCATGCTTCAGCAGCTTATAAGGCAACGCCATCGGCAGCATCAAGCCTTTGGTCCGCAGCTCTTCTTGTGGGAATTCATGCCCATTTTTCATTCGCCAAATACTGATATAGAAGTTGTAAATCAAGCGTTTTTGAAAAACATACTTCTCATGAATCTGGTTGAGCTTCACGAATTCTTCCACGTAGCGTTCGATAATGTGATAGTGGGGCGAAGGTAATTTAGGCAGTGTGCTTTCAAATGAGATCTGGCGCTCACTGTAAAAGCGAAAATAAAAATTACGGATCTCCCCTTCGTTGCCCTCCACTCGCAATGGACGATAACACAATTCCATCCCGGCTTGAGTCAGAGCCTTCTCGATTTTCTTCAAATAGCGCTGGGTGTTGGATGAGCTGAGATACAGTTTCTTAGCCAGCGCCGTAATATTCTCACATTCCTCATACAAAAGCTCTTCGATAATTTGAAATTCAGGACTGTTGTTCAAAATATTGGCATAAAGATACCCTAGATTAACCCTTTTATCCACCTCTAAACGATAAAGCCCCTTAGTTTTCGTAATCTGAAAGCTAGGATACTCTTCATTAATCCATTCGATATCATTCAATAGAATCGGCAGCGAGCAATTCAGTTCACTTAACAGCTGATCGCTCGACCAATCATTCCGACGATAATAAAGTTGCTCCACTAAGGCCAATCGCCGTTTGTTGCTTGTTCCTAATACTGCACGAAAATCCATGATTCTCCCCCTGTCAAAAGAACGCCTTCCCCTAAAAAAATGACTCTGCTTTAGAAAGTTCCACTCAGTCTTTAAGCACTCAGCGAAAAACCGAGTTCGTGAATTCATCCGTCGTAAACATCCGTATCAAAGCTGTTTTACTTGTGAAAAACTCATACTTTCTAAAGAAATCAGAAAACAAGTATCCGTTTTTTTGTCTAAAAAAATGAAATCTGGTATTCAAAAAATATTCTTCACGATAATTTTCCAAACATCTCCCATTAGTTACATGAAAGTAATAGCAAATACTTGAATTCCTTTTGTTGTTAACAAATAATAATACGGAACTATAAATATGGCAATTTTTGGTCAAAATCTTTCAAAAAGCATGATTTTAAAATCAAATTCTTTTAGTTTAAGAAAAAAAAGGGAAAAAAGATGCGCCAAAATCGCCAAAAAAAGCGGCCCCAAGCCCAATTTCGGCCTGCAGCCAAAGGAAAAACACCTTTTTTAAGCCTTTTCCCAATTTTTTGCAAAAAAATAAAAAACAAGGGAAGTTTTCTCCCTTGTTTTTCGCGATCATTTATACGGTGGTTTGCTGCAAACGGCGATACTTAATGAACGCACCCAGCATCAATGCCAAACCGACGATTAGAAAGGCGATGATCCCTTTCCCACCAGTCGATGGCAAGAAGCCGCCTTTTGAAACATTGGCGATCCTCAGCTGCTCATTTTCGTCGAATGATCCTTTCGATACTTCAAACTCTTTATCTTCCGTCAGCAGCTGGAAGCCGTTCGGCGCTTCGATCTCTCGCAAGTAGTAGGTGCCGAAAGCTAGGCCGCTGACCTGCAAATGCCCGCCATCTTTAGAAACAAAGTGAGTCGCGCCAGCATAGTCTTCATCCGCTTTAACCTCGACCCATTTCACTTGGTCGCCGGCATTTGTATAATAGTAGAATTTCTCATTTTCTTTTTTAATCACCACGAATTTGGCACCGTCTAATGCTTGGTTTTCCTTGCCGGCTTCGTGCTTCATGAATTTCTTGCCGCCAGTAGTGATCGGCGATGTCGGCGTATGATTTTCAGAATCCTTTTGGTCGCCATCGTGAGTCATTTCGACGGAAAATTTATTGTTGATGTCGACATCGACCGGTGTTTCATCCGTGAAGGAGACAGCATAATAGATATGGAGCGTTTTACCGCCAAAATCCTTCAAATATTCTGCTGTCGTTTTTGATTTTTGGAAGTCCTCAGCGTTTTCACTGCTTTTTGCCTTATTCAAATTCATTTGAATATCAAAGCCGGCAAGTCCAGTGTAATTAGGAACGGTATTCGTATATTCTACCGCACCATGGGACAAGAAGGTCTCCTTGATATTCGTCGCTGTGTCGCCGATCGAGATGCGATCGATTCCTTCAAATTTGACTCCCTCTTTACTCACCTCATCCTTAAATTGCAGCTGCGAATAACGCGTCTGCTCAGCACCATCCTGATTAAGAATCTCGCCGATTTGGTTAGGGATCGTGAAGCTGGCATGGTAATAGATTTTTTGGCCGACTTCAAAGTCATAACGATTTTCCCCAGTTAACGGTGCACCCGTTTCATCGACTAATTCTTTGCCGATATCGCCTTTGACCTTATTTTTCGGATACAAATGGATATCCGTATTTTCTACATCATCTTTGACGACGGGCAAAATTAAAATCAATGGGTAGCTGGAGCCTTCCACGCCATCCGCTGCTTTTTCCTCGAAAAGATAGACTTTGTAGATTCCTTCTGCGGTTCGTTTGTCCAGTCCGCTAAATGTAACGATACCCGCTTCGTTTGTTACGTCGCTGCCTTTTGACTGAGCTTTTGCCGCTTCCTCTAGTTTAAAGCTTTTCATCAACCCTTTGACGGCGGTCGTATATTCCGCGTCCGACGCATTTTGACCGACAATCCCATTTAACTTTTCATAAAAATCCGCCGTGATATCCCACGCTTCAAAGGTAATCCCTGGAAGTCCTTCGTATTGGTTAAATTCATCCATTTCCTCCCCGGTATTTTCAACATCATGGGTTGGGAATTGGTCCATTTTTTTCTTGTGCAGTGTTACATTCACCTTTTCTTCTGCCGCTTGCGCCGCATTCCCAAAGCCAAACGCCCCCGCGATCAATGGTAATAGACAGATGATTGCCGTTACCATATTTACTATCCTCGTTCTTTTCATTTACTTTTCCTCCTGTTTTTGTTTTTGATAAGCCAGACCCATGCCGCCAATCAAGGCCAATAACAACCCGCCAAGCAAAACATTACTGGACACTTCATTGGTTTGAGGCAATTGTTTTTCTTTTGATGGCTTATTCACTAATTTTTTTGGTTCCTCGACAGTTTCTGCCGGCTGCTGCTCTTGGTATTTCCCGTAAAGCGCGAGTGTTTCGCTGGGAAACTCCTTTGGCATAAAGAACACCATGGGTAAAAACTCTTGTGTTCCCGTCTCACCTGATGCTGCCAGTAAATACACCGCCGGCTGTTCCTGCTGTTGATACGGAAGTTCTATCCGGGCGACCCCGTCAGTATCAACCATTAAAGGACGAGCATTGACTTTCGGCAAGGCTGCCTTTTGCACATACTGCTGAAACTGCCTTTTACTCTGATAACGATTCAGCCAAAATTGCTTCACGTCTTTTTCACTCTGCTGACTCTTTTGACTCCAAGCGGTCAGATCAAAAACGTCAAAGCAGAGCGTTTCGGTCCCTGCCACTTTTTCACCCGCTGCCTTCGTATCGATGAGGATGGGCACAGAAGCCTCTATCCCAGAAACGGGCTTTGAATAAAAAAAAGAACCAGCAAAATAAAAATAAGACTGACTTTCTTCACCACAGATCACTCCCTTCAAAAACGCCTCTAATGAATAGAAACTAATAGCCAGCGACTCGTATATATCATTTTAACCAAAAGTGCTTTTTGGCAATAAATCGGAATTTAGTTATTTATTAAGATGCGATTTATTGTTAAATATAGGATTCAGGACTTTTTTAGTATGATAACTAGTTATAAACCTTTTTTTATTACTAACAATTCTAAAAAAGGTTTTTTTATTTTCGTGGTTTGCCATTAAAAAAAAACACTCATTGGTCAAATGAGTGTTTTTTTAATCGCTATTTTCATTGTTATATCAACGTTTATAGAAAAACCGTTCGTTACGTGGTTTTTGTTTTTGACCTGTTTTTTTAGTCGCTAATTAAGGATAAATAATAGTCTTGCCAAAATTCCTCGGTCACAACTTTTTCGCCATCCTCGATCACGAATTCCCCTGCTTCCGGTTCAATGATGCGGTCATCTGGCACATGGTAAAGCCGCCGCTGACCCTTGATGGGAAAAGGTTTGATGCAGCGCACATTCTCAAATATCCACGCATACGAATCCTCGGCGATTTTTTTTACATCGACAAGATCCACGATACAAACTGCATGTCCTGAGATACAGCCGGGGGTCTTGATCGCGGTCGAGCAGATCAAGAGCGGTCCGCGGTAATGCGTCGTCCACGATCGATATTCTTCAGTTTTCTTGCCGGAAAGAATTTCCATAACTGGCTCGGGGTGAATGGAGATAGCCTTCAAATAAATCGCCTCACTTCGTCTATTTACTATTATTTTAGCACTTTATTCGGGTTATGATTCAACGAATTAACCGTTTTCACTTTAAGCCGCGTTGCCTGATTTTCTCAAAAATCGCCAGCCAAGACTCCTCAAAGGCAATTACCTGCGTTGTGATCTCCCGATTTTCCCTTCGATCAGCCACTTCACAAAGTATCCGGGCCGCGTCCTCTTTCGGATATCCGTAAATTCCCGCACTTAACACGGGCACTGCAATCGTGTGAAGCTTGTATTCATGAGCCAACCGATAAACCGCCTCATAGGCCGAATACAGCAGCGCTTCTTCCTTGTGCTTGCCGTCAATGTATCGCGGTCCCACCGCATGGATCACATAGTTTGCCGGCAATTCGAACGCGGGGGTGATCACCGCTGTTCCAGTCGGTGTCCCGCCAATGGATGCCATCGCTTGCTTCAATTTAGGTCCGGCAGCTCGATTCAACGCACCATCGACACCGCCGCCAGGGATCAAGGCCGCGTTTGCCGCATTGACTATCGCATCCACAGGAACGTCTAAACGAGAAATATCGCCGATTTTTACTTCAATCATCGCTTTTTCCTCCTTGAGCTTTTTATTTATTATAGCAAGAAAGGAGGAGCTGTCCGCTAATAAATCCGACGCCCTCCTCCTATTTAACTTATATAATTTCTGCGTGTTGATTCTCAAAATTGTCCAAGATCTCGCGGACTTCTTCGGTTGATTTGGTATTCATCAGACTTACCCGCAGATCGTTCGCGCCGGGAAAGCCTTTGACATAAATTTTGAAGAAACGGTGCAGCCCAACAATCGAACGAGGTACCTGCTCCGCGTATTGATCCTGCAAATCCAGCTGCAGCCGCAGCAGGCCGATCATTTCCTTTGGCGAATGCTCTTTCGGAGCTTTCTCAAAGGCGTAAGGATTCTTGAAGATTCCTCGGCCGATCATCAAGCCGTCCACACCATATTTTTCAGCTAACGCTAATCCCATCTGGCGGTCCTGAATATCACCATTGATCGTGATCAAGGTCTGGGGAGCAAGCTCATCCCGCATTTTCACAATCTCCGGAATCAGCTCCCAATGAGCATCGACTTTGCTCATTTCTTTTCTGGTCCGCATATGAACCGAAAGATTGGCAATATCCTGTTTTAATAAATGACTGATCCAGTCTTTCATCTCAGCCGTATCTGTAAAGCCCAGCCGCGTCTTCACACTTACAGGCAATCCGCCCGCCTTCGCAGCTTCGATCAATTCCGCCGCCACATCAGGACGCAAAATCAAGCCGCTGCCTTTGCCCCGCTCAGCAACATTTGGGACCGGACACCCCATATTCAAATCAATCCCCTTAAAGCCCATATCGGCTAGGGCAAGACTCATTTCCCGGAAAAATTCCGGCTTGTCGCCCCAAATATGCGCCACCATCGGCTGCTCGTCTTCGGTGAAGGCCAGACGTCCGCGAACACTCTCGATCCCATCCGGATGGCAAAAGCTGTCCGAATTCGTAAACTCAGTAAAGAAGACATCCGGCGCTCCCGCCTCTTTTACGACATGACGAAACACCACGTCCGTCACATCCTCCATCGGTGCCAAGATGAAAAAGGGCCTTGGCAGCTCCGCCCAAAAATTCGTTGTCATTATGTATGTTTCCTCCTATATCATCCAAAACAACGTTATTATACTAAGCTTTGCCCGAAGAAGCAAAAAGCTGGTTTTTGCGCATTCAGCGAACCAACATAATTCAAACTAACAAAAAAGTAATGTGCAAAAGGAGGAAATCACTCTTTAGCAGGAATAAAATCTGCGATACTTTTGCTATTTAGTTGTTTAAAAAAGCGTATTAGTAATTTATTCATACACCCTCCCCCTTTATAAGTAATGATAAACTGTGGATTATGCGTTGATATTTTAATGTATTTTATTCAAAAATTTAATTTATGAATTAAAAAAATTAAAAAGAAGGAAAAAATATGCTGGATCTTTTTGATAATGTATTGTTGCAGTATTAACACAGAAATAAGGCAAATTTATTTGCTGATAGGAGTGAAAAGCATGGCAAGAATATTAATCATAACAAGAAATTTATTGGCAGAACAAGATTTGCAGGCGATTCTGCAGCGTTCCAATGACGAGGTATACTGCTCCAGCGATTTGATGGCTGATGCACGGCTTTCTCCAGAGATCATCCAGTATTTCTCATTGGTCATCTTTAGCGACACCGTCTCTACTTTGGATATCTCGAAATGCTATTCCTTTTTCAAAGAAAACGGTCTGGCGATTCTGCGCAAAGGCAATAAAAACGACTTAAAAAAATCTGAATTTTCCTACTTGATCGAAGAGTTCGATGATTGGATCGACCGAGATGCCTCTGAGATCGAGATCATTGAAAAAATCGCTAAATTTACCAGTGATCAGAAAAAAGCGCGGGCTGCGAGCAACGAAACCAGCGGATCAAAGAAAGAAAAAAACGCCGATCTATTCTTTTTCAGCCTTTCTTCTAATGAGAAAAAGCTCTTATACCATTTGTACCAGTACCAAAAAGAGGGAAGAGTTCTGTCGCGAGAAAAATTATGCCAGCTGATCTGGGAATCCGATGTGACAAAATCCAATTTATGTCAGCTTTCCAACTTGACCCATCGAATCAAAAAGAAACTTACGGTCAATCATTTTCCCGATGGCGAGCTGATCACTTCATGGAATAAGGGCTATTTTCTAGGGGATCTGCTGTTTAGCGAGGTAGAGAAGTTTATGGCTTAGACAAGAAGGATAAAGGGATACTTATTTTATTAAGTTTTTTCCTGGCTGTGACAATATAAGGAGACATTCAATTGATAGACAACTTTATAGAAAAAGATATCCTGCGCAGAGTAAAAATCACCTATGTACTATATGAATGCAGGCAGATAAAAATTGGGGAACTGGCTGCGAATATGAATACCAGCTTCAATACGATCAAAAAAGATTGCCAAAAGATCGCTTCGAAACTAGAAGATGAGATCGTCTCTTACGATATCTCCCGTTCGCAGCTATCGTTTCAATTCAAACCGGATGTCTGCTGTTACGATCTGGTGCGCAAGCTGTATTCAGATTCACTTTTTTTAAAAGTATGTTATCGCTGCCTGCTGGGGAAGAATAACTACACTTCCATAGCAGAAGAGGAATTCATCTCTGTGACCAAAGTATTCAATTTGAAAAAGAAGGCTGAACGATACTTTCGACAAGGGCTGGGGCTAGCTCCTACGGGGAAAATCGCTTTTGATGACAAACTAAAAGTAAGATACATTTACTTGACCCTCTGGATGAGAGGAATCGGTGTCAACGAGTTGAAAAACGATCTGCTGTTTTTAAAGTCCGAACGAATTGCACAGGATTTAGGCGAGCTGTTAAAAAATCGCCTCAGCAAAAAAAGTCTGCATTACCTGCAATACGCGATATTTTTAAGCATCCGCAGAAAAGAAACGCTGCCGATCGATAGCGAAATGATCGAATTTTTAAAAACTGGAATTATTTTCAACAGCGTTAAGACTTGTTTTTTACAGCATGGTCTCGAAGTAGATGATGCGAATATCGCCTTTGTTTCTTTTATCTATAAAAATCTGCCCTACAACCCCGAAAACTATCGCTTGATCGAAATGGACTACCAATACTATCGAAACCGATTAATCAAAAATTATCCCTCGGTCGTTCAACTGATCCGAAATTTTGAAGCAGCTTTTGACATGACGCTTTTGGGCGAGATCGAGTTTGAAAAACCTTTGATGGACTTGGTCTACACGACTTCCTTGGGGCTCAATGAATTTTTGCTGAACCAGTACTATTTCATCGATTGCAATGACTACTCCATCAAAGAAAAAATCAGCCGAATCATACGAGCCTGGCTGAAAGAAAATATTTCGGCCAACATAACGATGTCCGAATCGATCATTTTGCAATTTTGTCATTTAGTCATGCCTCTTCTGAAAAAAGGTGAGAAAAAGAAGGTCCCGATCATCATCGTTTCTAAAGATGAATACTCCCACATGCTGTTTAGAAATAATATCCGCAAGATCATCTCCGAAAATTATTTCTTCATCAATGACGAGATCTATTATTCCATGGATGATATCCCGGAATTATTCTACAATATCAACTGCTTTATCGTGTGTGAGCGCTGTTTAATGAATCAGGAAAAGAATTTTATTCTTCCTATTTCAATCAATAACCTAACCCACGATTTGAAAGACATCTCCAACTACATCTTCACCTGCGTCTTAACGAAACAATAAGGATAGATACCGCATTTTTTGTGTGGTATCTATTTTTTATTGAAAATAATTATAATCAACCTGCTTACTTGGCAATAAAAATAAATTTGAAAAAATCAAATAAATACCCGCCGCCACCTAAACCTTCAGAACAAATTCCTAAAATTAGTTATTTTAACAGTCGTGAAGTCATCAAAACCCCCTCGAAAATATCGTAAAACCTTATAATCCAAATGTTTAATAATAAATAATAGAAATAATTTTTGAAAAAACTATTTACAATCATGTTATTAAAGGCTACTATTTTAGATACAAATAACAGAAAACGCTTTCGGTAAATAAAAACAAATTTAGAACAGTATGGGGGAAAATGAAGATGGACGTAGCGAAACTAGGACAAAGACAATTATTTGGAATGAAAAAGGAGACGCTCTTAAAAAGAGTCCGCCTATATTTCGAACAAACCCAGCATGCGGCAGAGGTTGTGGAGTACCTTGTCGTGATCCTTTTTCGTCACTCAATCTGTGTCGGGGACTTTTCGCTTCAACCGCTAAGCGAGTTGATCCGCCAAATTTTCTTGACTGAAACACCAAATAATACCCTGCGCCGTCACTGCGTCTACTTTGAAGAATTCTTTGCGCAAGAAGAATGGCAAACCGTTATCCAACGCCTATTCACCAACGAAGAAGAATACCATGAATTTACCAAGGAAACTTGTTTATATAAACAGCTCTTAATAAAAAAGAATCTTGAAACACCGAAAGAAAGCGAATTTCAATTCGACCTCGTGTCGATTTTTAAAGACGCCAATGGAAAACGCCATACATGGACTTTACGCAATACGAAGCAAGTCTCTTCTGTGGAAGAAACCGCGAAAGTATTGGAAATTTTAACGACCTTGACGATCTTCCAAGCCTCAGGTGTCCGCCGCTTCGCCGAATATGTAAAATTCAAAAGCCAAAAAGGCTGTATCGATGCCGAACACGAAGCTGCTCCAGCAGAACTTGTTCAAGAAGAACAGCCAGAAGAAAGTCTGCCGCAAGAACCAGTCAAAGCAGCTACTGGCAAGGCCGCTCCAAAAGGCCAACCTCGTTCATCATCCAGCAACGCTCGTTCAACCAAGCAAAACGCTCCAAAAGTCGCTGCGAAGCCAGACACACGGACCCCGCTTCAAGAAAAAACGCCGCCAACCAAATCAGAGAACCCCTCTGACTCTGCGAAAACCCGTCCGCCCAAAACCAACAAACTAATGACCGAGAGCGCCGCCGCACTTCTCGAACCCGATACCTCCTATATGCGCCATGGGAAAACCAAAGAACAGATCAATCAGGCGCGGGAAGAGCGAAGACGCCAGCAGAAAGTTAATAAGGCCCTAAAAAAGAAGAAAAAATGATGATGCGCCCGCAATATTACGAGCAGTTTATTCAGCACGACCGTTGAGCATAAATAGCCTGCGGGTTTGGCTTATTTAGTATTGGAAAAATAGGTTTCTTTGTGGTGCCTAAATTAGAAAAAAAACGCCAAAAAGCGAGTGATTTCAGATCTACTCGCTTTTTGGCGTGTCTAAATATAGTTTCAATTAAACGTTCGCTTGCTGATGCTTCTGCGCACGGATTTCTAGCAGCTGATTTCCTAGATGCGCCCAGTCAATCGCTCTGGGAGGATCTAACCAAATGACCTTTTCAACATCGAGGTCTTCATATTCGGAATTCAAATTGGTGATCACAATATCCGTTGATTCATCGAAAACAAATTGCACCGCCACATTCAGATTAACAAAAAAAGTCAGGTTTCTCTTAATGAACTCGTTGTATTCCTGACCAAAAGAAAAATCGATACAAATCGTTATTTGCGGCATCACCCGCTCCAATTCAACATGACTCACTAAGATCATCAGATATTTATAGAAAATATAGGGACGGTAGGCTGAAAAGTTTTCTTCCTTAACAAAGGCATCATCCATCAAATAGTCCCGACAAAATAGAAAATACTCGATATAGGATTCCTTAAAAAAGCTGACATCAAAGCGTTCAAAGGAATTAAAGGCATTTAATGGAAAATAAGCCAATTCAAAATGGAGACGATTCAGCTCGGCTGCCAGTATTTCTTGCGTTTGACGATCTTCGATATGAAACGAATCCGTAAAATATTGGATGAAACGCTCGTTGAGTCGGTTGATTCGTTTTCCCAGTTCTTGGTTTTTCATCTTTTCCCGTGAAAGCATGCCATTCGTATATAAATAAGCTAAAACCTCCTCCTGAATAGAAGGATCAATATCAACTGTTTGGATAACTTGGAATTCTTGAGCATAAACCGCTTTTAGTTTTTCCAGCACTTTTTGTTTATTGATATCTTTTTTTGCTAATTGATACTGTTTGTCCTGGCGCATCAATGAAATCGCTAGAAAATGAAAAAGCTTGGTCTGAACATTACGGGGCAAGCTTATTCCCGTTTCTGAAAGTTCATCGATGATGTTTGCGACTTTGCTTTTATAGGTAGCGGGATAGACATCCGTATCGGAAGCGAGCACAAACGAAAAAATGCGCGTCAATAAATAGCGGACATTTCCTTCATTGCCGGCCAGGTGATATTTCTTACTAACCTCAATCTGCAGTTCTTTCAGCAGCTTTTTTATCTGCTGCGTGTGGCTATACACATTGGTATAACTCGTATAGCTCTCTAAAGCAAAATTATTCGCCGACTGGTAATCCTCTCTAAACAGTGCCAATAAAATCGCAAAGGAAAGAGAGTTGCGCAAATAATGCGCCAGTAATAAATCCGAAGTTGCTTGTCCGACTTCTAATAACGTCGTTTGGACATTATTGCTATCAATAGCAAAATAGACTTCCAAACCATAGTTTTCAAAGTCTAGAGATAACTCTTCAATTGTTTTATTGAACAGGAAGTTTGAAAGAGACAGTTGGGCTTGAATCGTTGTATTTAGCGCCGTTAGATCTGAAGACTCCTCCAAAAGGCGAAGAAAATCAAACTTGCGTCGATCCTCTTTATCTAAGAAATTTTCCAAACTCAACATCTCTCTCACTTCCTTCTTCCATATATCGCCACACCTGAAAGCAGCTTTAATGTTTCTGTCAGCTGGGCTTCAGATTGTCCCTGTCCGCCTCCGGATGAGCCGCCATTTAAGGCAATCGCTTGATGATTAAAATCATTCGTAAAAAAAGCCTCGTCCAAATAAAGTTTTTTTCTCTGCATCGTCTTCTTCTCAGTTTCCTTCTTAGGAGTTTGTTTCTTTGCTTTTGGCTGCTCCTTACTAGAAGACTCCGTACGTACGACAGGTACTGAACTTTCAGTGGTCTTTTCTTCAGGTACATCGGAAGGAGCGACTGGTTTTACTTCTTGGTTAGGGTCAACAGGACTATAGATCGTATCGTTGGCAAAAGAAACATCCTCTTGCAGAAGCAGCGCCGTAGAAAACAAGACCAATGTTCCTAAAACGATAATTTTTTTCTTGTTTTCCACATCCGCACCTCACACTTTCTTGATGATTAAATAGGTTAACAGCACCAGCAATAAACCGATACCGAGCAATGGCAGCCAGATCATCGAAAGACGCAGCCGAGGCTTTTGACCGTGACTCACTTTTTCTTGCTTTGTCATCTTGGTTTGAATACTGGCTTTTGCTTGATCTTCAACCAGCTTAGCCGTGATCACTAATCGACCGGTCGTTTGCGTACCGCGATCACAGGTCACTAGCGTTAATAAGGGCTTTGCTGTATTTTCTAAAACCGCGATATCGGCTTCATTTACAATTTCTTTTGACTGTATCTTGTAGGCATAATAGTTGGAAAGATAGCGCAAATAGATCGTATCACCTAGCTGCGCGTCTTTTAACTTTCCAAACAAAAGGTCAGAAACGCCCAAATGATGACCTAGTAAAACTAAATTATCTTTTTGCGGATTTCTTTCTGGATACATCGAGCCAGCACCATAAATCATTTCTTCTTGACTCAATCCAGCAAAAACTGGCAAGTCTAAACCTACCCCAGGAACTTGAACTTCACCAATACTAGAAAAATCATTACTACTTTTCATAATCTCACTGACAGAGGGGGCTTCGATTCGTTCGAAGGGAATCTGAGTGATCTCCGTTAAGTTCTTCACTTCAGTAATCTTCGAGGTCGTTGCCTTCTCCACCAAAATACTATTTTTAAGAATCGGGAAACTAACTAATAAAACGCCAGTGTATAACAAGAACAAAACAACTATTTTGACTAGTCTATTCTGCTTTTCGTTTTTCCTCTTCTTCATTCTTTTTCTTCTTTCTCCAAATCAACCAAATAATGAATAGCACTAACAGTAACAACACAATACCGATCAGAACAAATAACCAAGTATAGTCTGTCTTGACTGTCACATCTTTTTTGTTTAGATCACGTGCTACTTCACCAGTGATGGTAAAGTCTTTTTCGAACACCCATTGGTTTTGATAGCGAACTTCTTTTCCAGCGCTGTCTTTGCCGCGAACATACTTGCCATCGGCACTTTTATTACCATCCATCACAAGCTTGATATGATAGTCTCCTGCTTCTAAAGGTTTTCCGTTTAGATTTACTGGGAAGTTGAAATTAGAATTAGGAGCGACTTGCAAGGCATCCTTATGTTCATCATATAAAACCTTTGAATCACCTTTTTTAGTGATTTCTGCGTCAATCGCCACTTGGTTAATATAGGTCATTTGATCATTTTGCAAATTCGACAAAATAACGTTTCTTGCATTGATTTGACTTGGTTTAACTGAATTCATTTGAACCTTAGGAGCCACAGTCGTTTCATTTTGACGCATTAGCAAAGCGACCACATACGAGTATTCGTTTTGAATAGCCAAGCCTTTTTCATCGGAAGAGGCCTTGGTAGTTTTCTCTGTTTTGGCTTCCTTAAACGTGATCCCGCCAGCCATGACACCATTAAATGCTTCTGCGGGCATTTGAAGCTCAAATGGTACCTTCACTGCTGAATGAGGATTTAACGTTACTTGTTTAGGTGCCTTCACATATTTTGCTAAATCATATTTCAGACTTTTATCTGGTTTGATACTGTTTTTGCCGTATTCTACGATGACATTGGTGTTCGTAGTCGCACTATTGACAGAAACATCCACCTTCACAGCACGATCCAAGTCGTTTTGCAATTGAACATAGACCGTTTCTTTTTGTCCGGCATTTAGTTTTAAGTCAAAGAATGTTTTTGTTTTGTCGATTTGATTATCTGGAATGATTGGCGTCACGGCAAAGCTGAATTCACTAGCCAATGAAGTCAAACCGCCAGAAAAGACCGCTAAGATCGTGATGATTAAAGTAAGTAATGATTTTTTAAATTTCAATGCAGCTCTCTCCTTTGATAAGAAAAGTAAGATTCGCAAACACTGCGAATCTCACAAGTGTAACAGTCTACGCGTTTCCTTCAGGATCTGAATTTCCGGGAACGTCTGTTAATGTCCAAACTAATTTCGTTGAATATTTTTCAGCATACTTGGTTGTTGCACCAGGAACAGCTAATTGAATATTGTTGGTTTTTATTACGTCTTTACCGTCTTCTTGAACTACGCTTAAATTATCTTTAGTTCCCCAATCATTCAAGTAAGTACCTGCACCTTGACCTGCTTGAGCGCTCATTACTGGTGAAACTTCCCCTGGAACAAGTGTCAAATCACTATCGTTAGGCGTTGGTTTTGTTGATTCAGAAGCTGTTTGCACGTTCGCACCTTTTAAGGTAATCGCTGCACCAGTCAATTCATGATCAGCAGTACCTGTAAATTGTTTTTCTTGTGCGACAGTTAATGACCAGCCCGCTTCAGTACCGCGGTTATCTGTTACTTGGACATAGTCTGGTCCGTATAAGATTTCGCCAGTTGGTTTGCCGTCTTCACCTAATTTTTGATATGGTTGCGCTGATGCTAAATAGACTTTATCTTCAGAAGTAATTTTTTGTTTCCCGAAATCTAAGCTTGAAGCAAAATCGATTGACAACGGACCGTTAGTACCTGGTTCTACTGGTTTTTCAGGATCAGTTGGATCGATCGGTTGAACGGGATCAGTTGGGTCAGTTGGGTCTACCGGCTTGGTTGGGTCGGTATTTGGTGTAAATTCAATCACACCATTTGAATGATAAACACCACCGTGTTCGCCATCTTCTGCGGCGAAAGTTGTTAGTGGAGCAGCTGCGATAGCTCCCAATACCACTGTTGATAATAAAATTTTAGAAACGTGTTTCATGATTGATTTCCCCTTTAATCTTTAATTATTTCCTGGAACATTTTCCAATGTCCAAGAAAGAGTACCCTTATATTCACCAAGTAATTGTTTTCCAACAGGAACCGTCAATGCCAAGCCATTATTATGATTGGCTTCTCCCCATTGATCAGAGATTGTCAGCAGACCATCTTGATCAAAGCTGCCAGTTTCCACTACTTGATTGTCTTGATTAATTTGAACCGTGTTTTGTGCATTCTTGTAAGATAATAAGCCGCTTAGGTCATTCGTATCTGAATGCAGCCCTTCCGTTTCTTTTAACGTAAGCTGCCATGGCACTTTGCCGTCTCCTCGTGTATCAGAGATTGCTAACTTACCCGAAACGTTTGGATAGTAGGTTTCTGTTTTCGTGCCTACTTTTTGTGTCCCGAAATCTACTGTATCTGGAACGGATACCAGCTCTAGGCTGCCATTTACTTGAACTTTCTTCGCTTCTTTAAATGTAGCATCATGATAGGTCATGTCTGTGGCAGGTTCAATATTCCCGACGCTGTCATTTGTTAGCGGCGGATTGGTTACGGCTGCTGCTCCCGCATGGTCTCTTAAGAATAATTGTAGGAAATCACCTTTTTTCAGACCAGTCGGCAACGCTGCAGTAAATTCACCCGCTTCGTTAACGGTTGTTTCAATCCCAGTGTTCACACCGTTTAAGAAAACATCCAAAATATCTCCGGCTTCACCAGTTCCTGTAACTTCTTTGGCACTTGGGGCAACCGTGTCACCACCACTTGTCAATTTGACCGGATCTGCTGGCGTTACATCATAAACTTCCGGCGTATCCTTTGTTAGTTCATCTGGTGAACTTTGATGAATCCAGCCAGAGTCGTTCACCCCACGCCAAGCATCTAGAACTTTTAACGTGTAGCCGGTTTTCAAGAACGCTTTGTCAGGCGCATCAATTTTGATTATCCCTTTTCGATCAGCGTCGCCATATACAGATAGCGGATCACCAATGGATTCCCCTTTGACTTGAGTGACTTCTTTTCCGGTTTCATCATACACACCGATCGTCGCTTGAACCTCACCAGTATAAGCATCCCGCAGCTCATCTTTTCCTTCTGGAACAGACGCATGCGCATAAATGTATTTATCGGCATTTGTCGGGACTCTGATTTCGTCTAAGACCGCTGCTTGATTGTTGGCACTCATTCGAGAATAGTTGGTTAACGAACCAAATTGCGTTTGCATTTGTGAGTTGTCCGTTGAATCAAGGTTGGCAAAGTTTGCGCCGGAAAGTTCAAAATTCACATTGAACCATTGATGTGTCGGATTGCCATCTAAATCACTTCCAGCATTCCAAACAGCTAAGTCTGAGTTCTTGCTTGAAAATTTAGAACCAGCATCGGTGGAACCAAATATCAATCCGCCGCCTACACGGTTATTACGAAAATCGAAGTAATTGGTATCATCCATCGTAAAATTCATTTTCTTTGCGGAAAAAATTCCTTTGTCGGCACTTTTAGTATTCCCACGAGCTATAAAGTACGTACCGGCACCAGCCGTAATATCAACATCGCTCCCTGCAACACCACCACTACTACTACCATCAATCGCTGGTCCAGTTTTAGAATCGATTAAAACTGACGAATTTTTACCCGTCAAGTTAAACTCGTTGCCTGTATCTCCACCACTGCCAGTACCTAGTGAATATTGGATTGCTTGACTGTTACCATTACCATTGGGATCACCAATCTGGCTAGTAGTGTCACGTTTTACAATAAAATCGGCTCCGCTAGAAACATTAATTTTATTGTTACCACCAAGCATACGAAGTGCAGGTGCGAATTTAGTCGTTCCACTATCACTTGTTTTTACGATATTAACTTTTGATTCATTGCTCACGTTGAAGCTCATATTACCAACGGCTTTAAAACGTAATGTAGCTTGAGCATTATCTTTTTCACCATTTGAAGTTAAGTCAATACTTGAATGATCATCCACATTAAATGCTCCACCATCACTTTGCAATAGTACAGCAGAAGAATTATTGGCTATTGCTTTTAGTTGCGAATTCCCAGTAACATTTAGAGTTGTTTTAAGTGCCACAATGGCCATAAGTCCATTATCCCCAGTAGCATTTCCGTTCAATGATACTGTCGAATTATCCGTGATCCAGATGTCACTTTGTCTTTCAATATCCCATATAGTAGCGATATTCGTTTTGTCTTTATTACTATTGGTCGTAACTTCAGACCCACCATCAATACGAACCTGTCCGCCTGCTGCACTACCAGAAGCAAAGAAATTTTGCGCATCTGAAACTACGACTGATTTATTCGTAATAGTGAAATTCGTACTGATAATTGAAGGATTGGCAGTGGTAGCTTTACTGTCTGGCACACGATCATAATTCATCGTAACTCCATCAAAAATCACGTTACCAGCCTTCATACTTGCAATACCAGCAGCATTACCAGCTACACTAGAAAAATTATCAGTCAGTTCTAATGTCCCGGTACCAGTTCCTAGGAACCCAGCTGTTAAACCTGTTAACTGAAGATTGTGTATGATCACATCTCCTGGTGTATTGATCGTCAACGTTTGACCCTTCAAGTCCAGTGTATGTGACCCAAAATCCACTTCAACTGTCCGTGTTACCGTTGGCCCAGCAGAAGTTGCTGTTAAATCAGCGGTAACTTTGATCGCAGAAACACTGGTATCCTTCATCGCTTTGACGAAATCAGCCCACGTACTTACTTCTGTTGCCGCCGCTTGAGCAGCAATCTTAACTTCTTTCTCAGAGGAGGCTGTCGTCTCACTCGAAGACGTCGTTTGTGTTGTTGATTGGCTTGTATCAGAGCTTTTATCCGCGACATCCGTACTAGACTCTGATGGTTTGGTAGAAGATTCCACGCTTGAACTTTCAAGCGTGGGAATTTCAGAAGACGAAGAAGTCAAATTTGTACGTTCACCATTAGTAGTCTCGCCCTCTTGAACAAGCCCATTATTCAATTGTTCTTGTGGAGTTGAAACCTGCGCAGCTAAAGTAACGACTGATGGACTAAAAAGAAGTAAACTCGCTGCGGCCCATGTACCTAATAATTTATTGAACAAATTTTCTCGCTTCTTTCTTGTCTTGATTAGTTGCTTGGAACATCCGTTAGTACCCAAGTCAACGTTGTTTCATATTCCACCGCATCTTTAGGTGTTGAGCCGGGTACGCTTAATGCGACACTCTTAGTTACATCTTCGTTTTGTTCTTGACCTGATTCATTTGTTTCTTCTTCTGACTCTACATGGCCCCAATAGTCGACCCAAGTGCCGGCACCAGAACCTGTTGTTGCAGCCATTACTCGTGATTCTGCACCGTCAGGGTTCAAAGTAATCTCTTGCGCAGGTGTTGGCTCAACAACGCCTACCGCATTCGATTTAACTTCTGGTTCTTTTAAAACAATTTGTGCACCAGTTAACACTTTGTTTAATGTGTTCGTCGTTGCCGTTAATTGACCGGTTTCTTTCACATTCAAAGTCCAGCCGCCATTGGTTCCGCGGTTATCAGAAACTTGGACGTAATCAGGTGTATCTGCATGGCCTTCGCCATAATGTTGCGCACGAGCATAGTAAACTTCATCTTTGTTTGAGATTTTATTCACACCAAAATCCAGCGTTGAAGCATAGTCAATGGATAACGGGCCCGGTGTTCCCGGCTCTGGTTCTCCTCCTGGATTAGTTGGATCAGTTGGATCAACTGGGTGTTCTGGATCAGGATCTTCTGGATCAACGGGATCAGTCGGATCAGTATTTGGTTGAAATTCAACCACACCATGTGAATGATATTCATGCGTTTCCGCCGCAAAAGCCGTTGAACCGATCGTTGTTAACGCTACGGTGCTAAGAGCTAAAAAGCTCAATGCTTTGATTGGTTTCATTTTTAGGTTCGCTTCCTATCTTTAATTTTCGCTTCCGTTTTCTGGAATAGATGCTAATGTCCAGTTCAAGGTTGTTTTATATTCTTTGGCTAATTTCACAGATTTACCTGGAACCGTTAGTTGAACTGCTGATTTACCAGCATCCGCAGTATCACCAAAGCGATAAACCCAAGTACCGGCACCCTTGCCTTCTTCTGCTGTGATCGCATCTGAAGTCCCTGGTGTTGTACCATCTCCAGGTGTTAAAGTGATTGATGAAGCGACTGTACCTGGTTTGTAGCCATCCATTGAGTTATCATCAACGGCCGCAACAGCAGAAGCTGTATTGATTTTCAATTGTGCACCGTTTAAGGCTTCACCTTCTGCTGTCTTAAATTGATCTAATTGACCAACTGTTAAAGTCCAACCAGCTAATGTTCCGCGCTTGTCAGTAACTTGCACGTAGTTGCTATCGCCAAACGTTTCGCCATCTGAACCTTTAAATTGGTCAAGCGCTGCGTAGTAAGTTTCATCTTTTGTAGAGATTTTTTGTTCCCCAAATTTGAAATTTGATGCATAATCGATTGATAAAGCACCGCCGACTGGAGTAGGAGGATCAATCGGTTGGATTGGGTTGCCGGGCTCAGTCGGGTCTGTTGGGTCTGTTGGATCTTGACCAGCGACAAAGTTGACTGTTCCGTTTGTCGGCATTGTGCCGCCATCTTCAGCGGCAAAAGCCTGAGCAGTTCCTCCAACCAAACTTAACGCTAAAACAGCGGAAGCGAATAAAATATTTTTTTTCATTTCAAAATTCTCTCCTTTTTCTGTATCCCTAGGAATAATACAAGCGTAAATAATAGTAATGATCCAACCGCTTGAATGGTTGTAAAATCTTGGTCTCCAGCATTTGGTATGATCTCACGACCAGAGGCCGAATAATTCGGAGAAGTCCGAGATTGATTAGATGACACCTGATTCTTATTTCCTTCAGTGGAGGAGTTATCTGGGTAGGCGTTCTCTGGCGCCGAACTTTGCGGTTCCTCTTTTGGTTCTTCATAGCTGCCATAAAAACTCGTTACGCCATGTGAACGATAATCATGCTCTGCCGCATGTACTGCCCCATTGGAAAAAACAAAAACCATTAACGCTGCTGAAATTACCGAAACTATCCTTTTCGTTGTAAAACCCTCCTTTCGATACCTTTTGCTTAAAAATAAGATTTGTTGTCTCTGAGACAAACAACATCATACAAGCACGGCAAAAGAAATTCTATTTTGTTTTTTTAGAAATCAAAAAATTTAAAAACAACATCCTAAACACCTCACCAATCTTTTAAGATCAAAAAGGGGAATATTTCTTATATCTCTCTTTTTTTCTAACGGAATTATACTCTGATATTTGTTTTTTTCAAATTATTTATCTTCTCTAAAAACATTGGGAAAACAAGGCAGAACACGCTTTTATTTTCCGAATAATTGAATAAAATTCGACAGTTAAACGGGATATTGGTTCTTTTTCATGACCTGGGTGATTTTTTTAACAAGAAGCGTTTTCCAAAAAAAGACCAATAAATTTAATGCCAAAATGTAATAAAAAACACGTTTAGATTTATTCGTCAAAACAAAAAGCGGTAATGCTTTTATAAATAGAAGAATCAGAACCACGTTTTTCAGAAATTTAAGGAGTCGATTCGTGCAAATCGACTCCTTTCTTACTGTTTCGGCAACGCAAAAAGACACCCTCCGAATGGAAAGTGTCTGCTTTAGAAAACGGCGAAGCCTTTTAGAGCTGATTAGTCGCTTCCTCATTTTATTGCGATTCAACGAACATCAAAAAATACTGAATTTCATAATAGCTTCTTTATTCAATGCGTGGATTAACTTTTAAATTGAGCAGATAGTTGGTATCTAGTTGAGCGCCCTTGTCCGATTTTCTCAATTTTATTCTCCATTTGCAAATCTGATAGCGCTCGCTCAATTGTTCGCCGACTAATATCGGTCAATATTACTTCCAATTCAGCTCGACTTAGGGGTTCAAAAGATTTTTGCAACGCCAGCAACAGTCGCTCAGCCGGCGTTGATATGCGATTGTTTATAACTTCAAAACGTTCTGAAAAACCTTCGTAAGCTCGCAAAATAATCCCTAACAAATAGCGAACAAACGGCGTATAATCTTGCTCGTTTTTAATCCAGCCAACAGAACTTACCTGTAAGGCTTCATAATACGTTTGTTTCGATTCTTCAATCAGCAGCTCAATGCTAATATATTTTCCCACTAAATAACCGGATTTGTATAATAACAATAAAGTCAGTAGTCGGGACATCCGACCATTTCCATCACTAAATGGATGAATCGATAAGAAGTCTAAAACAAAGCAAGGAATCAGCAGTAAAGGATCAATCTCTCCCTTTTGAACTGCCTGATTGTATTGATAGCACAATTCTTCTACTAAATCTGGCGTTAAATAAGCTGGTGCGGGTACAAACCGAACCCGTTCATTCCCATCTACATCTTTTTCAGTAATGACATTGTCACCACTTTTGAATTTTCCTTTATAGCTTTTAGCAGAATAATTATAGAGATTTTTGTGCAGCGTTAAAATGTCATTGGGCACTACATTAATATACTCATAGCTTTCATGAATCAGTTTCAGAACATCACGATAACCCGCAATTTCTTCTTCATCTCTATTACGAGGAGTGACTTTTTCTTCAACAATTTGTTTCAAGCGACCGTTTGTCGTTGCTATTCCTTCAATTTTATTAGAAGCCTCTGTGCTTTGAATCAACGCTAAATCTGTTAATTTGTTTAAAATTTCTGGCTTTGTGGCAATATACAGCTCTTGTTTCCCCTTATATTCATGAACCTTTGTCAACATATTCAACAAATCATGACTAAGGGATAAATTTTCCAACTCACGATAATTGAATTCTTTCACCGCCATCCACCTCTTTTCTCCGCCATTTTATATCATTTGGCGGAGAAAAACAAACGATGGCGGAGAAAAAAATCCGAAAGCTTTTACTTTCCCCGTCATTCATAGTGATTAAGTTTCTTAAAACCCTAACAGTGATCATCCATGATTTCTGCGCACGAGAAAGATCAGAAATAGCCTCGTATTCTAACTTTTGGGGAATCTTTCTAGTACCATTAAGTTCAATGTCGTTTCTAAAATTTGCATATCATTTCTAGATAAACCTGAATACTAATCCTTAGTAAATGCTTGATCTTTAAATTCACCGCAAATTTTTTTAAAAGTGCAACTCAGCTCCTCCAAAGTGCAACAAAGAAAAACTCGGTAGAAAACCCTTTTCCAATCGCCTATGATGACCTTAAAGATAAAACAAAAACGACATGGAGGAGAACAAAATGAAAAAATCAATCAAAAAGAAAATCATCATCGGGGTAAGTATTTTGTTAGGAATTATCGTAATTGGCGGCATCGGGGGCAGCTACTATTTTGGAAAGTTGGTAACAGAAGGCTTGTTCCACCAAAACGATGGAAACGATACAAAGAAGAATAGTTTGCTGCAGCTGAAGGAATGGGGCTATGATTTGGAGCAATTTAATGCGAAATACTCTGGCGAGACCTTTCACTTGAAGGCTGAAGATGGCAACACATTTCCAGTGACCTCTTACAGCACAGATGGCGATAAAGCGAAAGATACCGTGATTTTGATTCATGGTGCGGGCGGCGATAACGTATTTCTTTCTCCTTTGGCAGAGATTTATTTGGAAAATGGCTGGAACGTGTTGACTTTCGATCTGCGCGGACATGGTGATAACGAAGATCCTTTGGTTACTTTTGGCTACCTAGAGCGAATGGACGTACGTGCGATCGTCGATTATGCAGAAAAAGTAAATTCGGATAAGCAAATTATCGTTCACGGTCAATCAATAGGCGGCGCGACTGCTGGCATGTATGCAGCGACTGAACACGCAGCCAAACATGTGGATGCTGTGATTATGGATTCGCCCGTTTATAGTATGGAGGAAATGTTTGCCGGCGTTTGGCAAGATACCGAAGACATTCCTTTCTCGTATGCTGTCACTTGCGGGAACTTATATATGAAGCTAAACTACGGCTTTACCTTTAAAGATGTTGAAATCACCGAACAACAAAAATATAATGAAATCAAAACACTCGTTATCAAGAGCGAGCAAGATGACGTATGCCTGCCAGAAAAGGTTGAGACCTTATATGAGAATGTTGCCGCAGAGGATAAGGAGCTCGTTTCCATCGATACCGAGCACATTAAAGGCATGCTGGACCAGAAAGAAGAATACACAGCAGCCGTTATGCAATTTCTAGCAAAATAACTGATTGAATTGGAGCCGAACTATGCGGATCAAATTATTTCAAGAGGACGCTCTTGAAGAAGACCGAACAGAAATTTACTATCGTGAAATGACCGAGCAAATTGAGAAAGTCTGCCAATTGCTGGAGGGTTCCGTCCCCCAGCTTTTTGGACTAGAGGATGGCGAGCAGATCCTTCTGTCGCTGGAAGAAATCTTTTATATTGATACCGTCGATAAAAAGACCTTCGCTTACTTAAAAGAGCACGTTTACCAAATCCAAGGAAGTCTAACCTTTCTTGAATCTGCTTTGTCCAAACATGGTTTTTGCCGCATCAGTAAAGCCAATATCGTCAACATTCAGCACATAAAGAAAGTAAAATCCGAAGCCAATATGCGGCTGAAAGTAGTTTTGAATAATCAGGAGGAACTAGTCATCAGCCGCTATTATCGCAAGATCTTTCAAAACTATTTAAAGAAAGTACGAGGTATTTTACATGACTAAAAATCGTTTAAAAGAAATGCTGACAATGATTTGTATCAGCTATACGATCATCTCCCTCGGAACGACCCTATTCGATCGCTTATTTTACGATGGCCGTGACGATTTCTCCAGCCTGCTGTTCAAATTCATCTGTACCACCATTGCAGTGAGCATCTTATACACCCATCCGTTGCTGGAACGCCTATCACCCTTGGCGATGATCGTACTGCAATATGTCGGGGCGATGCTGCTGGTATTTTTGACCATTTGGATTAGCAGCTTTTTTGAAAAATTATACGCAAACAGCTACATCGGCGCCTTCCGCTCCTTTACGATTCTCTACATAATTGGCGCGATCGCCTACTATGTCGGCCTGCATCTTGATGTCCGCAAACAGAATCGATTACTAGAAGAAATTCAGTCGAGTCAGAATAAGCTGCTTTAATGGAGGAGAATCACCGACTATACTTAAATAGAAAAGTTGCGTATACACCTAAACTTTGATTTTAGTGTATACGCAACTTTTTGGTGTTAGGCTATTTATCGACAAATCCAACGTTCTTGTAGTTTTACTTTTATCTATTCAATACTAATCGAGAGCTTAGCCAGTACTCGTTCTCAAGTTGTGTTACTGTACCACAGTCACATCCGAAGTATCCATAAACTTAGTTGATACGACCTTATAAGTTACAGGATAGCCATTTGATTTATCCTCTTCCTCCAACTGCCCCTCATCATTTATTCGAAACATCGTAATCGTATCTACTTGCATCTCACTATGTTTCACTCGAACATAAGCATACCCATTATTATTTTCTGTAATCAGATCATACGGAAACGAACTTCTTCCCATACTGAACTGTTTGTCTAACACCGCACTAACCCATTCTTTGAATTGCTCAGAAGTTAAATTCTTTGTATCAACGCTCGTTTCAGAAGAATTTTCTTCTGGAGCGAAGGACCAAGTTACCATATGACCATCAAGATCTGTTGTCCAATCATCGAAGGAAACAATCCCATTCTTCACAGAATAAGGGATATTTCGTTGTTGAATAATTATCATATTATCGGTCAGCGTATACGAGGTATCATAGTCAGGTCTGTAAGTACCCAGCAATTCAACATGCACAGTAGAGTCATTAGTAAAACTGAACGTTGTCGCTCCATCATGGATTAAGTTTTGCGGCGCTTTATTTTCTGCCATTGCCTGAGCAGCATCTTCACCATCATACAAAACAGGTATCATGGAAAAACGTTTCCCAACTAGCTGTTGCTGTGCCGTGCTTATGATATTTGGATCGCTATTAGACGAATCCTTTACATCATTACTTTGTTTTTCCAAACTACTACTCGTTGTACTAGCCGCTGTTGAGCTGCTGCTAGATTTTTTTACAATACTACTCGTTTGTTTGGTAGACTTTGCTGTAGTATCAGTATTCGATTTTTGACAAGCCCCAAGAAAAAGCAGACTCACAAATAAACCACCAACAATCACTTTCTTCTTCATCCCATACTCCTTTAGTTGAATTATTTACCACTACTAATTGTATACTATATTTCCCCGCTTAATCATTACCAATCAACATATTTAGTTTTATTGAGTGCGGAAAAAATTATCGATAGTGACCTTGTATACTCAAAAAGAAGCCTCTCCGAGTAAAGGGCGAGGCTTCTGAAAATTGAATTATTTAGTCAAACTACCAGTTAAAAACTTATAGATATTTGGCTCAACAGATTGTACAAGATCAAATTCCATTTCTACAACATTTTTCTTTTTATTATCACTCGTTGTTTTTTGAACCTGCTTGATTGTTTCATGTTTTGGCAATACTTCGCCCAAATAATAAAAATCGGTCTCGTTGTCAGTTTTGTTATACCGTCGTTTGACGAATAAATGAACGATCCAATCCTCGTTATTCATCAAAACCTTAACTTCTTTAGATTCTATCGTTCGAGGCGCTTTGGTAAACCAGCGAAATCGTTTCTCATCAAGAAATTCATCTTCATAAGAGATCAATGAGCCTTTAAAATCCTTACCTTTATCCAAGGTAACAAAAATCGCAAAATGATGATTACTGTAAGTATAACCGCCAATTCCTTGTTCATTTTGCTCGAAATTCATGTTAAGGGCACGTAAAACATCTTTACGGCGATATTTCTTATACAAATCCAGTTTGACTGAAAAATTATAATCTTTCGCCTTTTCAAGTCCAGTATCTATTATATCTTGGAACAATTGGACAAAATATTCATCATTTTTAATTTGAGAAAATAAGTCTGTTGAAATTAGCTTGTCGTCATTAATAGTAAACAGCTGAATTTCAGAATACTT
The DNA here is from genome assembly GCF_005405485.1 of Enterococcus hulanensis. Taxonomy (GTDB): domain Bacteria; phylum Bacillota; class Bacilli; order Lactobacillales; family Enterococcaceae; genus Enterococcus_A; species Enterococcus_A hulanensis. The sequence continues at coordinate 79,364 of NZ_BJED01000017.1, forward strand.
TCGCCACAAATTCTTCTCATAAAAGGATAGATCCAATACTTTAAAAATTGAATTAACAATATCTTGATCTGATAGCAAACCTTTTGATTCAAATAATTCTGTCACTTCTTGACGAGTGATTACTTTTCGATCTTCATTCAAAAACAGATTTAAAACTTCTAACTCATGTGATCGAATCCCGTTTAATAGTTCTCCCGTGATAAATTTTAAGATAAGATTCTCTTCGTCGCTGATCCTTGTCTCATTTTCCTTTATCTTAACTAGAAAATTATAGTACGTTTGTTCCTTACTTGCGATCAATAAGGGATCAATACTTCCCAAACGTTTAAAATCGATAAGCATTGGGACACGATTTAAACGATTTTTCAAATCATAAAAGCTCTTTTTTATCTCAGCTAATCCACTCAATTTAGCCTCATCAATTGATTTAAAAATCCGTTCCTTTGCGATTTTTTCAAAATTAATCGTCGACAGTCCCTCAATATAATTCGTATCAAAGGTATCCCGTCGTAAATTATTTTTATTCCGACTATTATCCTCTGAAAAAGCCATCGGGATCATGTAATTATTTTTATAATTCCCAATAAAATCGATGATTGTGACAAATTCTTTTGATGGATCTTTACGCAAACCGCGTCCAAGTTGTTGAATAAAAATGATATTCGATTGCGTGTTTCGCAGCATGATTACTTGATTTATTTTAGGAATATCGATCCCTTCATTAAAAATATCCACAGTAAAAATGTAATTAAGTAATCCATTCTCTAGCTTTTCGACTTCTTTTTCACGTGCTTCTATCGAATGATCTCCTGATAGATAACTACTCGGAATACCTTTTTCGTTAAAAAGGCGAGCAAGCTTTTGGGCTTCATCCTTACGACTACAAAAAACCAATCCCTTTACTTTATTTCCGTAACAGCCATAATAATCAATTTTCTCGATCAAAAAGTCCACGCGTTCATTATCCGTCAGGTATTTTAAATCAGCAGTTTCGTCAATAATATTCCCATTCTTCTCATAGTCAGTCACTCCAAAATAATGGAACGGACATAATAAGTCTTCTTTAAGTGCCTCTTGCAATCGAATTTCATAAGCAATATTGTAATCGAACAGCTCAAAAATATTGAACCCATCCGTTCTTTCCGGTGTAGCTGTCATCCCTAATAAAAACTTCGGTTTAAAAAAATCAATCGTTCGTGTGTAAGATTCCGCTCCAGCTTTGTGGACTTCATCAATCAAAATATAATCAAAGGCTTCTGCACCTATTTGTTGCTGAAATTTTTCTTTGGAAATCGTTTGGATTGTAGCAAATAAATATTTTGCATCAACTTCTTTAGAACTTCCAGAAAGGATTCCGTAGTCGGCATCATCCCCACCGAGAATTTTTTTAAATGTCTCCATTGCTTTATTCAAAATTTGCTCCCGATGCACTACAAACAACATTTTCTCCGGCTTGAAGGCGCCAACATCAAAAGCCGCTAAATAGGTTTTACCCGTTCCTGTTGCAGATATAATCAACCCTTTTCGCTCGCCTCTGTTACGTAAATCAGTCAATCCATTTAACGCTGCTTTTTGCATCGTATTAGGTGTAATATAGTCAGAACTCTCAGCAATAGACTTTGTTAGATTTAGTGTTTGTGGCATAACTAGGGCTTTGTAGTTAATTTTAAAACTAGAAATCCACTTTTCAGTCAATGGTTCTGCGTTTTCCCATTCTTCTTCCAAATGTTCTTTTATTTCAGAAATCAACTCTCCATGGTCCAAAGAAGTGAGTTTAACATTCCACTCATAATTGATTTTTAATGCACTCATCGTTAAGTTTGAACTTCCAATAATGAAGGATTGATGATCTTTATGATTAAAAAGATAGCCCTTAGAATGAAAACCTTCTTTGTCTGAAATGCGTACTTCGACATTAGGAATTTTCAACAGGGATGAAAAAACATCTGGATTATTAAATCCCAAATAAGTCGAAGTCAATATTCGTCCTTTAATCCCTCGCAAGTGCAAATCCATTAATTGTGCCTTGATAGAATCCAAACCGCTCTGAGTAATGAATGCTACAGATAGGGTAAAATCTACACACTCAGCAAATTCTTCTTGTAATGTGGGTAAAAAGAATTGTTTCTTCTCTGGGCGATTGATAATAAATGCTGGACTTAACGGATTAGCATCAATATCCTTATCAAAAAAAGCCCGATTTACAGCCTGCTTTAAATATCCAATATTACTCATCATAAAATACCCTGTTGAATTAATTTTTGCACCGCTGGAATATCTGCTGGTGCCCAATCTAATTGATCCAATTGATCTGTTGAGAGCCATATTGATTGGATATGCTCCGTCAAAACAGGATCTCCTGTCTTCAAATGGCAGAAATACGTTTTTAAAGTAACAATCCCAAAATCATATTCATATGTTGTTGATTCAAATTGGTGATCAGCGATTTCAACTTGAATTCGCAGCTCTTCCATCAATTCTCTTCTCAAAGCCTCTACGGGCGATTCGTCTTTTTCAATCTTACCACCAGGAAATTCCCATAATCTTGCTAAAGCACGTCCTTCTCCTCTTTGGCAACAAAGGATTTTCCCATCACGAATAATAATAGCTCCTACTACAAAAATCTCTTTTTTCATTCCAATAAACCCTCTTATATTAGCGTTATGTTTGATCCCAGGATCTCATAAAATAATGCGATATGCAAATTGTATTCGTTTGAATAGCTCGATAAAGATGACTTTCTCTTTTGTTCAATCAAAAATAAAAAAGACGCTTCGCAAACTGAATTGCGAAACGTCTGAAATGTCGATATATAAAATATATTAACGTTTTGAAAATTGTGATGCTTTACGTGCTTTTTTAAGACCTGGTTTTTTACGCTCAACCATACGTGAATCACGAGTAAGCAATCCAGCGCGTTTTAATGGTGCGCGGAAATCAGGATCTACTTCTAATAGAGCGCGTGAGATACCGTGACGGATAGCGCCGGCTTGACCTGCGTAGCCTCCACCGTTTACATTTACGAATACATCGTATGAACCAGCAGTTTCAGTAACACCAAATGGTTGGTTGATTACTAAACGTAGGTCAGCATGTGGGATATATTCTTCAACGTCTTTTTTGTTTACAGTAATTTTACCAGTTCCTGGTACTAAACGTACGCGAGCAACTGCATTTTTACGACGGCCAGTGCCGATATATTGAACTTGTGCCAATGAATTTCCCTCCTATTAAATCAAGTTTGTGATGTCTAAGACTTCTGGTTGTTGTGCTGCATGTGGATGTTCTGCTCCACCGTAAACGTGAAGTTTCATGCCTTGAGCGCGACCTAAAGTGTTTTTAGGAAGCATTCCTTTAACAGAAGTTTCGACCAAACGGCGAGAATTTTTAGCACGCATTTCGCCTGCTGAGATTGATTTCAATCCACCAGGGTAGTTTGAGTGACGGTAGTAAATCTTGTCAGTTGCTTTTTTACCTGTCAATTTGATTTGATCCGCATTAATTACGATTACAAAATCACCAGTGTCAATATGTGGTGTGAATGTTGGTTTATTTTTTCCGCGTAGTACAGATGCAACAACTGTTGAAAGACGTCCTAAAGGAACATCAGTTGCGTCTACTACGTACCATTTACGTTCTACTTCGTTTGGCTTAGCCATATATGTTGTACGCACGTTTTTTTTCCTCCAATTTCGATTTCGAATGTTTGACAAACACTTGAGTTTCCGGGGCTCTTGTGGGGCAAACAATACCATTTACCATAATACTTGCAAAGCCTTGTCATGTCAATGTTTTTCTCTTTGAAAACGCAAAATATTTTCATTTCCCAAACTTTCTCCTACTATACATAATCGTTCGCAATATACACCGATAAATGAATAAAGAAACGAATGATCGAAATTATTTTGCATAAATATTTAAAAAGTGCTTGCTTTTTGTATTTTACGGTGCTAATATGGCTTCAACACATTAATTAGAATTTAATGAAAAAGCGATAAGGGAGCAATCAGGATGAAAGAAAAAGTAATTTTAGCATACTCAGGTGGTCTCGATACTTCAGTCTCAATCAAATGGCTCGTCGATGAAGGTTACGACGTGATTGCCTGCTGTTTAGACATCGGCGAAGGCCGCGATACCGAATTTATTAAGAACAAAGCGCTGCAGGTCGGCGCCATTGAATCATATGCCATCGACGCTCGTGAAGAATTCTCGCAAGACTTCGTATTAATTGCTTTGCAAGGAAATACCTACTACGAAAATTCTTACCCATTAGTTTCTGCGCTGTCTCGTCCATTGATCTCGAAGAAATTAGTGGAGCTGGCTCACCAAACTGGAGCAACCACGATCGCTCACGGCTGTACTGGTAAAGGAAACGACCAAGTTCGTTTTGAAGTTTCCATCGCCGCCCTTGATCCGAACTTGAAGATCATCGCGCCGGTTCGTGAATGGAAATGGTCCCGTGAAGAAGAAATCAACTACGCGGCTGAAAAAGGTGTGCCGATCCCAGCAGATTTAGACAATCCTTATTCGATCGACCAAAACCTATGGGGACGTGCCTGCGAATGCGGCATCCTAGAAGACCCTTGGGCTACACCGCCAGCTGGCGCTTATGCGATCACCGCTGAATTAGAAGATACACCAGATAAACCAACCATCGTTGAGATCGCTTTTGAAAAAGGCGTTCCGACTGCTTTAGATGGTGAAGAGTTATCATTAGCCTCATTGATTATGAAGCTGAATACCATCGCCGGCGTTCACGGCATCGGCAGAATCGACCATATCGAAAATCGTCTGGTGGGAATCAAATCTCGTGAAGTATACGAATGCCCAGGTGCGGAAGTATTGATGAAAGCCCATAAAGAATTAGAAGATTTGACCTTTGTACGTGAGATGGCCCATTTCAAACCAGTCATTGAACAGCAATTATGCCAAATGATCTATGATGGACTTTGGTTCAATCCAACAATGGATGCGTTGATCGCTTTCTTGAAGCAATCACAAGAAGTCGTAAACGGCGTCTTGCGTGTGAAACTCTTCAAAGGCAACGTCATCGTTGAAGGACGTAAATCTGACAACAGCTTATACAACGAAAACTTGGCAACTTATACGTCTGCTGATACTTTCGATCAAGATGCAGCGATCGGCTTCATCAAGCTGTGGGGCTTGCCAACTAAGGTCCACGCTGAGATCCAAGCAGAGAACAAACAACCGACGATTTAGAAATTTGCAAGAGAAACCAGATGTGAGGCGGCTTTTACTTGCCGGTAAATAAGGCCGTCCGGTTTCACATCTTGCCATTGCTCTTAGGAGAGTTTCTTTTCCTGTAAGGAAATAAGGAAACCAGCAATGTTTTCATCCTGAGGTATCTGAAAAGATGCCTCCTCCCTATAAAGAAAAGCTAAGCGGGCTCGTACAGCTCTCAAGCAATAAGACCAAAATATTGATAAATCGTTTTTCAGATTTCTCAATATTTTTGCTTATTGTCGTAGAGAGCTAGCCCGCGTGCTAGACATCAAACTAAAAGCTTTTCGAACTCGTTCAGCTTTTGAGCAATAAGACTTAACAAAATTTTCGCTTATTGTCGATAAAGCTAGTTCGAAAAGCTAGATATAAAGAAAAGCTAAGCGGGCTCGTACAGCTCTTGAGCAACAAGTCTAAAATTTTTTAAATTGCTCCTCAAATTTACAAAAATTTTCGCTTGTTGCTTCAAAGAGCTAGTTCGATAAACTAGACATCTAAGAAAAGCTAAACATAAAAAAAAGACCGTTGCGACGGTCTTTTTTGCTAAAAATCAATCAATAGAAGCGAGGATAAAACAATGGCAAAATTATGGGGTGGCCGTTTTGATGGAAAAAATGAAGCATGGATTGACGCATTCGGTGCTTCAATTCCCTTCGACCAGCAACTGGCTACACAAGATATCACCGGCAGCTTGGCGCATGTCAAAATGCTTGGTGAAACAGGCATCATTACAAAAGAAGAGTCCCAGCAAATCACCGCTGGTCTAAAAATATTGGCAGAAAAAGCTGCTAAGGATGAATTAACCTTTACGATTGAAAATGAAGACATTCATTTGAACTTGGAAAAGATGCTCCACGACGAGATCGGCCCTGTTGCCGGCAAGCTCCACACCGCCCGCAGCCGAAACGATCAGGTCGCAACCGATATGCATTTATATCTGAAGGAACATTTGACCGAGATCATCGAGAAGGTCCAACATTTCCGCGCTGTTTTGGTCAATAAGGCCGAAGAACATGTGGAAACGATCATGCCCGGCTATACCCACCTGCAGCATGCACAGCCGATTTCTTTTGGTCATCATTTAATGGCGTATTACGGCATGCTGACGCGTGATCAGGCTCGCCTTGAGGAAAGTATGAAGCGTGTCGACATTTCTCCTCTAGGGTGTGCTGCCTTGGCTGGTACGACTTTCCCGATTGATCGTCAGATGACGGCAGACGAGCTGGGATTTGCTGATCTTTACATGAACAGTCTTGACGGCGTGAGTGACCGTGATTTCATTCTTGAATTTTTAAGTAACAGCTCAATCCTAATGATGCATCTTTCGCGTTTTTGCGAAGAGATTATTTTATGGTGCAGCCATGAATTTAAATTTGTCGAATTAACAGATACTTTTTCAACCGGCAGCTCCATCATGCCGCAAAAGAAAAATCCCGATATGGCCGAATTGATCCGCGGGAAATCAGGCCGTGTCTTCGGTGACTTGGTCGGCTTATTAACGGTTATCAAAGGATTGCCGCTCGCCTATAACAAAGACCTGCAGGAGGATAAAGAAGGCATGTTTGATACGGTCCACACCGTAGCCACCAGCTTGGACATCATGGCCGGTATGATCGACACGATGAAGGTCAATACCCAAATCATGCACGATGCCACAGAAAAAGACTTCTCCAACGCGACTGAGCTAGCTGACTATCTAGCTACAAAAGGGATTCCCTTCCGTCAAGCTCACGAAATCGTCGGCAAACTGGTACTGGCCTGCACTCAAAAAGGGATTTATCTGCAAGATGTCCCATTGGAAGAATATCAGTCCATCAATCCAGTGATCGAAGAAGATATCTATGATACGCTGTCATCGAAAACCGCAGTGACCCGTCGCCATTCATTAGGCGGCACCGGCTTTGACCAAGTTCAAAAACAAATTCAACTGGCAAAAGCTGAATTATAATTCGTACAAAAAATCGACTACCCGGCATGGATAGTCGATTTTTCTTATGCATTTGTATAAACTGAAGTCGCAGTTTCTTTTAATACTGCATTCAATTCTTCGATGTTGCGTTTGCCCTCTTCGGATAACCAAGCGATTGCTTGTTCTTCACCTTCTTTTACAAAGGACTCTACACCATTAGCCCACGTTGCCCGTCCGCATAAGACCCCATTGAAGGTCGAGCCTGATTTTTTGGCAAAGCGCAGGGTTTCTTGGAACAGCTCGGCACTAACGCCGGCACTTAGGAAAATGAATGGCAGATCAGCCGCCTCTGATTGTTTTTTGAAGTAAGCCGCTGCTTCTGTTTGACTGTAGCACGCCTCTTGACCGTACCCTTCGACAAAGTTCATGTTTACCGGCACTTCTACCTTCAAGACATCCACCTGATAGCGTTCCTTAGAAAACTCCCGCATCGCTTCAATTACTTTCTTCGGTTTTACTTTGGCATAGTCTAATGAAGCAGCATCGGTGATCTTGGCATCATAGGAAACAATTTCTAAAAAGAATGGGATATCCTCTGCCGTACATTCAGAACCGATCCGTTCCATATAGGCTTGTTTTTGCTGATTGATTTCTTGCGGTTCATCCACATCATAATATAGTAGGAACTTGCACGCGTCGGCTCCTGCTTCTTTCAGACGTTTCACCGACCACACATCCAAGACATCCGGCAAACGTCCCGGCGTAGTTGCGTCATAGCCGGTTTTTTCATAAGCCAGCAACAGTCCGCAATCATTATCCCGCACCTCTGCGGCCGGCAATCCATATTCCGGGTCTAGTAAAATGGCAGACGCATACGGCGTCAATTGCTGAGAAACCAGCTCTTTGAATTTGATCACATCTTCTGCGGTCGCTTCTTTGTATTTGCCGATCATTTTTTTCAAGGCCCCGCGCTGATCGATCGCTAATGCACCGATGATCCCTGCTTCGTTGGTAATTTGCTCTAAGTAACGCTTTTTCCCTGCACTGATTGTCTTCATTCATTCTCACCTATTTTTTCATTTAGTAGTGTCGCGATTGCCGTTTTTGATTGTGCGGCTTTTAATTGTTCCGTGACTTCATTGCGCATCAGCAGCCGCGCGACTGCCGATAGTAATTTCAAATGGGTCGTGCCCGCTTCTGAATCAGGAATAAATAGTGCGATGACAAAGTTGATCAATTGACCATCTAGACTATTCCACTCGATACCCTGATCCAGCGTCACGATGATGATGCTTGGTTCCTTGATGGTCTGATCCTTGGCATGGGGGATCGCAAAGCCATCCATCATTCCTGTGGTGCCTTCATTTTCACGTTCTACTAATTTTTGATAAACCTGCTTCTCATCAGTAGAAATGGCTAACTTTTTCGCCTGTTCCGCTAAGAAATCAAAGACTTCCTTTTGACTAGCCAGCGATTGCTTTAAAAAGATCTTTTCTTCCTGAATAATTCCCATCATCGTTTCCTCTCTATTCCACGATAGCCGATTTATCTGCTTGCTCGGCATTCGCTTTCTTTTCCTTTGCGGCAACACTGCTCTTTTGGATCAAGCCCAAGATCACACCGCCGACGATCGAACCAATCAGAATGGAAAGCACCCATTGGATTTTCCCGGTAACAACTGGTAAAACTAGGAAGCCCCCATGAGGTGCTGGCACTTGTACGCCAAACATATACGTTAAAACAGCAGCGATTGATGAACCCAGCATCATTGTCGGCAATACCCGAATCGGATCTTTCGCCGCAAATGGGATCGCGCCTTCGGTAATATGCGTTGAGCCTAAAATGAAATTGACCAAGCCGGCATTGCGGTCGTTCGTATCGAAATATTTTCCGAATAACAATGTCGCAAATCCGGTGATCAACGGCGGTGCGATACAGGCCGCTGAGACACCCGCCATAAAGGTCGTATTTCCTTGTGCCAATAATGCGGTACCTGTTACGTACGCCGCCTTATTGATCGGTCCGCCCATATCAAAAGCACACATACAGCCGACGATCACACCTAGCACCAAAGGATTTGAATTTTCAAAGCCAGCTAAGAAACTCATCATCCCTTCGTTTACAGCTTTCATCGGTCCTGCCAATAAAGACATCACGATCCCAATGAAGGCGACCCCAATAACCGGATATAAGAAGATTGCTTTCAAGCCGTCTAATTGCTTCGGCAACACTTCCAAGACCTTTTGCAGGAATAAAATGAAGTAACCCGCTAAGAAACCAGCTAAAATTCCGCCTAAGAATCCAGTACCGCCATTCATCGCAACGATCCCGCCAACAAAACCAACGACTAGCCCCGGACGTTTTGCGATTCCTTCAGCAATATACGCAGCCAGCACCGGGACCATCATCCCCATCGCTGCATCGCCGACCGCTTTTAGCATCGCTGCTGTAGAATTGTATTGCGCATTATCAGGATCAAAGGAATAAATTCCCCAAACAGCAAACGAGATCGCGATCAAGACACCACCAGCTACTACGAAAGGCAGCATGTGAGAGACACCATTCATCAAATTTTTATAAATGCTGCGACCAAAGCTGGTGCTGCTCCCAGTTTCTTGTTCCAAAGCATCAACCGATTGATTCTCTGCTGCCAGCGATCCCTTACCTGCCAATGCGTCATCGATCAAACGCTCCGCATCTTTGATTCCCGTACTCACAGAGACATCAATGATCCGTTTTCCCGCGAAGCGTTCCGGATGAACATCCTTGTCTGCGGCAATAATAACCGCGTCGGCATTTTTGATTTCTTCTGCCGTTAATTCATTTTCGATCCCGATCTGTCCATGTGTTTCGACTTTGATGGTGACGCCCTTTTTCTTAGCCGCTTGCTCTAAAGCCTCTTGCGCCATGTAGGTGTGGGCGATCCCTGTCGGACAACCTGTTGCTGCGATTAATTGATAATTTCCCATGTTTTTACCCTCTCTTCTTTGATTTCGATTTGCTTGCTTAGTTCTTCAACATCTAAAAAATCGGTCAGCCCTTTGCGAAAAGCGGTTGAGCTTCCCGCGGCCAAACTTTTCCGTAACGTTTCCTCCAACGGTTGATTGGTCAAATAGCCAGCCAAAAAAGTGCCCAGCAACGTATCTCCGGCACAAGCCGTGTTGACGACTTTGCCTTTTGGCGAATTGCCGCGAATGATCTTATCCTTAGTGAAAAAGATCGCTCCTTCTCCGCCCAGCGACAGCAGCACATTTTGAGCGCCTGCTTCTAACAATTGCTGCCCATAAAACAAATAGGCTTCTTCTGTGTCGATCACTTGTCCAAACCAAGATTCCAATTCCTCTTCATTAGGCTTCAGCAGAAACGGTCGATAAGGCAAACAGTCCATCACTTCTTGATAGCTGCTGTCAAGAATCAGGTGAATTCCGCGCGCTTCGCAGATTTGACTGATCTCAACCAGAATCGCAGGCTCCACCCCGCGCGGCAAACTCCCTGAGATACAAAGATAATCCTTCGCCTGCAAATTTCTGATTTGATCCAAAAAGGCTTGGATCTTTTCAGGCGGTATTTCAGGTCCTTGATTGACTAGTTTATATTCCTCCTTCGTTTGATTGACTTGCGTGAATACATTGATGCGGGTCATCCCAGGAACCTCAATAAAATCAGTGCTGATTGCTTTTTCCCGTAAATAATCTTCGATATAGTTTCCTGTAAACCCTGCACGAAAACCGAGTGCAGTGGTGGTGACTCCCAACATTTTTAGTACGAGCGACACATTCACTCCTTTGCCGTTTGCTTGGATATCATCATCCTTCGTTCGATTTACGGTAAAAGGATTCATGGTGTCCGTTTCGATAAATAGATCAATCGCTAAATTCATGGTACATGTGTAAATAGACATGAGTGACGACCTCCTTGACCTTATTATGGGACATAGCATACCGAAAAGGTTTTCACGTTTAGGCCTTTTTCCTGAAAAGCTTTACATCTTTTTACAACCCATGATACTTTTTAACTAGTAACTACTCGAAGGAAGGTCAGTACAACAATGGAACATAAATTAAGCGACACGGAACAATATCTTTGGGATTTTATCGAAAGCCATATCCTTGAAGTCCCTAATTACTCCATCGTAAAACTTAGCGAGCAAGCCAACGTTTCAACCGCTACGATTGTTCGTACGATGAAAAAGAAAGGCTACGAAGGCTTCACCGCTTTTAAGCACCACTTAAAGGAGCAAGAAAATAAAAACATCAATTTTTCTTCATTGGATAAAGTCGATAAGGGGATTCGGCGAGCCATTTTAAAAAATGAGCAAGAAGTCGTTCGTACGATCAATATGATCGAGATCGGCAACATCGAGGATGCGATCCAGAAGATCAAATTTGCGGAGCGGGTATTTATTTTTGCCCGCGGCTTTTCGGAGATGATCGGCCAAGAAATGATGGTGAAGTTCCAATTGACCGGTAAAAACTGTCAGATGCATACCGACCCGGAAATCATAAAAAATATCAGCCGAAAGCTGACAAAACGAGACATCGTCATTTTCATTTCGCTGAATGGTGAAACGAAGGAGCTCGTCGTGGCCGCCAAAAACTGTTATGATGGAGAGATAGGGTCAATCCTGTTAACGGCGAACAATTCTTCCAGTCTGGTGAATTACAGCGAAATCGCTTTGGTTGGTTTTAAATCAGAAGGTTCCTATTTCCCTGATTACGAAGTTCGCTCGCGCTTGCCATTACAAATTATCGCGAGGATTTTACTTGATTCCTACGCTTTGCGTGTTACGGATAATTAAGAAATAGCCATAATACGGCTTTTAAGTGTCAACTCACGGCAAAAACAACCTTCCCTTCTCAAACAGAAAAAGGAAGATGTACGAGTTGAGAATTGGATTTATTTTTTTCTGGCAGAGAAAATAAATCCTTATTAAATGAACAAGGATGCCAGTCCTACTTTTGGCAGCAGATACATGCAATTACCATTCACGCCTTTTATTTCCAATCCTGAATTCCAACATTTAGTAGGATGGTATGCGGCGTGAATAGCGGAATTATTTTTTCCAAAAGAAAAAATAAATCCTTATTAAATGAACAAGGATGCCAGTCCTACTTCTGGCAGCAGATACATGCAATTATCATTCACGCCATTTATTTTCAATTCTGAATCTTGACGTTTAGTAGGATGGGATACGGCGTGAATAGCGGAATTATTTTTTCCAAAAGAAAAAATAAATCCTTATTAAATGAACAAGGAGTGAATCGATGAATCAAAAATTAAAAGAAAATATTTTAGAATCCTTATCAGCAGTATTACCGATTACCATTACTGTGCTCGTCGTCAGTGTCTTTTTGGTCCCGATGGAGATCGGAACCTTTGCGATGTTTCTAATGGGCGCCGTGATGCTGATTATTGGGATGGGGTTCTTCCAGCTGGGAGCTGAAATGTCCATGACCCCCCTCGGTGAAGGGATGGGGATTCAGCTTTCTAAAAGTAAAAAAATCGGCATCTTGGCCTTCAGTGTCTTTGTTATTGGTGCTGTGATTACTATTGCAGAACCTGATTTGCAGGTACTGGCCGATCAGATGCCGGCCATACCCAGTAATTTATTAATATGGACCGTAGCCATTGGCGTCGGCATTTGTCTAATGATCGCCGTCCTGCGGATCTTATTCAAAATCAATTTATCCCTCTTACTGATGGTGCTGTACGCTATTGTCATTCTGCTCTCTTTTCTAACGCCGAATGATTTCGTGCCAGTGGCTTTTGACTCTGGCGGGGCTACTACCGGACCGATTACCGTTCCCTTCATCTTAGCTTTAGGGGTCGGGCTGGCTTCTGTCCGAAGTGATAAAAATGCTTCTGATGACAGCTTTGGTTTAGTCGCAATCTCCAGCATTGGACCGATCTTGGCCGTTTTATTATTGGGGATTTTCTTTCAGCCCACAGACGCAGCCTATACGCCAACGGAATTTCTTGATGTGAGTACGACCCAAGACGTTATGCGTGAATTCATGCTGGAGCTGCCTCATTTTGCTAAAGAGGTCTTTATTTCCATGCTGCCAATCGCTGTACTGTTTTTCGTCTTTCAACTCATCAGCCGCCGATATCATCACAGACAATACATCCGGATGATCGTCGGTCTGATTTATACTTATATTGGCCTCGTGCTCTTTTTAACCGGAGTCAGTATCGGTTTTGCCCCAGTCGGAAGCTTGCTGGGTGGAGAACTGGCCGCAAGTAAATTCAAGTGGCTGCTGATTCCTATTGGTATGCTGATCGGCTATTTTATCGTAAAAGCCGAGCCGGCCATTCAAGTATTGAACCACCAGGTCGAAAATGTTACAGGCGGCTCGATTTCCGCCGCTTCCATGAACCTCTGCCTTTCTTTCGGGGTGGCAGTCAGTGTGGGCCTTGCTATGATGCGTTCTATCACTGGTGTCAGTATCTATTGGATCATCATTCCCGGTTATCTGATCGCTCTGCTGCTTTCCCGCTTTGTTCCTAAGATATTTATCGGTATCGCCTTTGACTCCGGCGGGGTAGCCAGTGGTCCAATGACCAGTACGTTCCTGCTTCCGCTGTGTATCGGGGTGAGTGAATCCTTAGGTGGAAATATCATGGCGGATGCTTTTGGTGTCGTGGCGCTTGTCGCGTTGACTCCATTGATCGCCATTCAAATCATGGGACTCGTCTACAAATGGCGCGAAGGCCAATCTGATCAAACCGATGCTTTAACAATCGAAGAACTTAATGAAATTGAAGAATGGGAGGACGCTGAAGAGGATGCATAATAAACCGGCAGCACAAATGTTGATATTGATCATTGATCAAAAAGATAAGAAAAAAGCCCATGCCATTTTTAATGCCCATAAAACGCCGGTCCAATATTTATGTATCGGTGAAGGGACAGCAACGAATGAAGTCATGGATTACTTAGGATTAGGGACATCAGAAAAAGCGCTGTTCGTTTGTCCCGTATTAAAAAAATGCGTACCTGATTTATTTGATGCTCTTGGTGAAGGCTTATGTCTCCATAAACCTAACAGAGGCTGTGCATTTACTGTTCCCATCTCTGGTGCGAGCAGTTATGTCCTGAAAGTTTTAGATTCAGAAATGCACGAAAAAATGCAAAAGCACATGGAAAGAGAGGAAAAGCAGATGATCCAAGATGCAAAACATAGTTTACTGATGGTTACGATTAACCAAGGCTTCAGTGAAGAAGTAATGACTGCTGCCACCGAAGCTGGTGCCGCAGGCGGAACGGTTCTACACGCCCGCCGCCTTGATTCGCAAGAAACGATGAGAAAATGGGGCATCAGTATTCAACCAGAAAAAGAAATGGTTTATATCTTAGTCAATCAAGATAAAAAAATGGCCATCATGAAAGCCATCAGCGAACAATGCGGTTTGCTTAGCGAAGCGCAAGGCATCTTGATTTCCATTCCCGTAGACGGCGTGATTGGTTTAAACACCGATACCACTCATTAATAGTGAAAAAGAGGTTCTCATCAATATGATGAGAACCTCTTTTTAATTTAATTAAGCATCAATTTCAGGAGCTTTTCCTAAATGCGCTTGGATCATCCAAATGCGTTTTTCAGTTGCTGTTTTGAATTCGATGAAGATATCTTGCGTTGGATCATCGCCTTCTTCACCAGTTACTTCGATCCCTTTTTGATAAAGATCTGCTAAGTAACGGTAGCCTTCAACAAGTGTAGTTAAGCGTTCTTCCATTGTACGGTCCCAACGTCCTACTTCGTCTGGGATTTTTGTTTGGTCAGCCATTTCACGCAATGTTGAATAAGGTGAGCCGTCTAATGTGATTAAACGTTCTGAAATTTCGTCCAATTGATCGTTCACGTCATCCATGAAATCGTCCATCATTGGGTGTAATGTCAAGAAACCAGGGCCGCGCATATACCAATGTGTTTGGTGAATGACCATGGACATTTGACTTAAGTCTGCAACTAGTTGATTCAATACTTCTTTTGTTTTTTCGAATTTCATTCCTTCATACCTCCTAATTTATCTTCCATTAAAAGCATAATACAATTATGGCAAAAGCACAAAGAAAATGCTGGAAATTCGCTCTTTTTTCGTAACTTATTAGAAAAGGAGGTGAAAGCGATCACACATTTCATTTTTGGAACGATCATCGGGTCTTTTTTAGCTGTCGTTTGTTTCCGCCTCCCGAAAAACGAATCATTACTTTATCCGCCGTCGCATTGTGATCATTGCAAACATCGGCTGCGGCCAAGCGAAATGATCCCATTGATTTCCGCATTGCATCAAAGGTTCCGTTGTACCCACTGCCAGCAAAAATTCTCTCCACGCAGTTTTTGGCTGGAAATTTTTTGCGGACTGCTCTTTTTGATTTTTTTGCACGATTTACAATGGATCAACCTTTGGCGGCTGTTTTGGCTATTAAGTGCCTTCGTTTTAGCCGTAATTGATGGGGAGCTGTTCATTGTGGAGATGAGGATTTTTTGGACAACAGGAGTGATTTTGCTAATTAGCGGGCTCTTTCTTTTCCAATTTTATTGGACGCATCCGCTGATTGTCTGCGGACTCTTTTATCTTAGCCAAAAAATTCTCCCAGACAGCTTAGGTCTGGGAGATCTTTGGGTGATTGGGCTATGGAGCTTCTTTCTGTCTGGCTACGAGCTGCTGCAGCTGCTCTTCATCGCTTCGCTTAGCGGTATCGGCTTTTTCAGCTATCAAGCATTTCGTAAAAAAGTCCCAGAGAAGCTGCCTTTTCTGCCCTTCTTATTTATTGGACTGTTGGTCCTGCTTTTGAAAAATCATTACGCGTCCCAATTTTGACGAATAAATCCGCGCCGGCCGGAGCCTTCACTATAAGCTGTATAGTGTTCAGGATTTTTCCGATAAAAATCTTGATGATACTCTTCCGCAGGATAAAAGACCTGTGCCGGCTCGATTGCTGTAACGATCGGCTCTTTGAAACGTCCACTAGCCTGCAGCTGCGCTTTCGATGCTTCTGCGGCTTCCTTTTGTTCCGGTGAAGCATAAAAAATCACCGCACGATAAGAATCGCCGCGATCGGCAAACTGACCAAAAGCATCAGTCGGATCGGTCTGCTGCCAATAAATCTCTACCAATTCCTGATAAGAGATGACCGCCGGATCGAAGGTAATCTCCACCGCCTCAGTATGTCCGGTCGCGCCGCTGCAAACTTCTTCATACGTTGGATTCGGCACATGCCCGCCCGTATAACCGGATACTACCTTTTTAATTCCCGGCATTTGATCGAAAGGCTTCACCATACACCAAAAACAGCCGCCGGCAAAAATTGCTTTTTCTTCTGTCATAAGATCGTCTCCTTTTGATTTCATCATAACCATTTTTAGCAAAATTGAAATGAATCTGCTCAATATTAGAAAGACTTTGCGAACTCGCTCAGCTTTGCCAGTTTTTCTCCACACTTTAGCGTGATTAGAAAAATGATTTCTTAGTTAAGAGTTAGCTGAGCACCAAGTAGGTACTGTTCCACCTCAGCTCCAAAAAACCGATCGCTGTGTCTCACAGCAATAAGACTAAAATTTTGAATTGAAAAAAGCTAGCGTGCCGATCCAACTGGCACACTAGCTTTTAATAATTATCGCTATCGATCGGATACAGAATTTTGCCATATCCGGTGTAATCGTAATGGGTTCCTGCACTGATTTTATCAACGTCGCTATCATCAAAGAATAACTGATTGTCGTCGTCTTCATCTAGATTGGGTAATTTCTTCTTCGTAGGCAAATCCAGCTGTTTCTTAACTATGTTTTGCTCTTCCAATAAATTATTCAAGCCCAATATTTGGAAATAAATGTCGTTGATCATCTCACCTTGACCTTCGACTTGAGTTTGTTTAATATTTTTCGCTGCTGGTGTGTAGTCTTTTGCGATCGTCAGCATCTCATTCCAGCTTAGATCAGTTTGTACATAATCTTCCACTGCACGTAGATATTTTTTATATTTGGTCACCGAATTAACGGAAAGCAGCTTATCAATAATCTTCGATAAAATTTCACGCTGCCGCGCTTGGCGGCCCACATCGCCCTTTGGATCTTCATGGCGCATGCGCACATATTCCAAAGCATGTCTGCCATCTAAGGTCTGTTTGCCCTTTTTCACATGCACACCATCTAAGGTAAAGTCGATCTTATTATCGACTTCGATCCCGCCAACTGCGTCGACTAACGATTTCAATCCCTTCATATTGATCTCAATATAATGATCAACAGGAACATCCATCATTTCTTGCACCGTTTCGATCGCCATCTTCGTGCTGCCTAATGAATAGGCCGCGTTCAATTTATCATAATAGGTATCGCCTTTTGCGACGTAATTATTCTCATCACCCTTATAGCCAACGATCTGGGTATAAATATCGCGATCCAAACTCGTCATCAAGGTTTGCTTCTTCTTAGGATTGATGGTCACCAACATCATGGAATCTGAACGACCTTGGTAGGTCCGCCCCTTATCGCCTGTATCTGTACCCATCAAAAGAATCGAAAACGGCTCTCCACTTTTCAAATCTATTGTATCTGAACGTTGACTTTTATAATTGACTTTCTTAGTCATTTTTCTGATTGCTTGATCGACGTCATAATTCACTTTTAATAGATAAACGGTCCCCGTTCCGACGAGTAACACAATAATTCCTACGACAATCAAGATGATCTTCTTTGTTTTGCTCATGCAGCACCTCAAAAATCTTACATCTATATAGTTTCCGATATTTTCTCATAAAATAGCTGTTGAACATAGCTTTACTTTTATGCTCTAAACGAAATTTAATATCTGAACAAAGTGACCGCTGTCATTTTGTCAGATACCTTCCTATAATAGCGCGAAAATAAAAAGACCACAAGATTCTTTTGAATCTTGTGGTCTCAATTCTAGTATTAATTTAATGGATTGTTCAAAGCGTCCTCAGCAGCCATTTGTGCTTCAATATCAGAGATACTGTACACATTTTCGCTAGCCACAACGACTTCTTTTGGTTCCATGTTACGGTAAGTTGCCATACCAGTACCTGCCGGGATGATTTTACCGATGATAACATTTTCCTTCAATCCAAGTAATGGATCTTTCTTACCGCGGATCGCAGCATCCGTCAAGACACGAGTTGTTTCTTGGAATGATGCAGCAGATAAGAAGCTGTTTGTTTCCAATGAAGCTTTCGTAATACCAAGCAAGACTGGACGAGATGTCGCAGGTGTTCCGCCGGTAACGATCGTCTTGTAGTTTTGGTCTTTAAAGTCAGCGATATCAAGCAATGTACCTGGCAAGATTTCTGTGTCGCCTGGGTCCATTACACGGACTTTACGCAACATTTGACGAACCATAACTTCAATATGTTTATCGCCGATTTCTACCCCTTGCATCCGGTAAACACGTTGAACTTCACGCAGCAAGTATGTTTCAACAGAAATCACATCACGCACTTGCAATAAGTGTTTAGGATCGATTGACCCTTCCGTTAATTGATCCCCACGGTGAACCATATCGCCTTCAACGACTTTCATACGTGCAGTGTAAGGAACAGTATAGGTACGAGTATCCGTTTCACCTTTGACGGTAACTTCTTTCGTACGTGTTGCAGCATCTTCAGCAATCTCAACAACTTCACCGGTAACTTCAGTGATGACAGCCAAACCTTTAGGATTACGTGCTTCGAAGATTTCTTGGACACGAGGAAGACCTTGTGTGATATCATCTCCGGCAACCCCGCCGGTATGGAATGTACGCATGGTTAACTGAGTACCTGGTTCACCGATTGATTGAGCGGCGATAGTACCAACTGCTTCACCAACTTCAACGTCGTCACCAGTCGCCAAGTTGCGGCCGTAACAATGTTTACATACACCATGTTTAGTATTACATGTGAAGACTGAGCGGATCGTTAATTTCTCAACGCCAGCGTCAATGATGCGTTTTGCATCGGCTTCACTAATCAGTGCATCGCCAGGTAAAAGAACTTCACCCGTTTCAGGATGCATCACTGATTTTTGTGTATAACGTCCAACTAGACGTTCTTCTAATGATTCAATGATTTCATTACCTTCGCGAATCGCAGAAATTTCCAGACCACGGTCAGTGCCGCAATCTTCTTCACGTACGATGACATCTTGGGCAACGTCAACCAAACGACGAGTAAGATAACCTGAATCGGCTGTCTTCAAGGCAGTATCGGTCATCCCTTTACGAGCCCCGTGAGTCGAGATAAACATTTCCAAGACAGATAGACCTTCACGGAAGTTAGAGATGATCGGCAATTCCATGATTTGTCCATTCGGAGCGGCCATCAATCCACGCATACCAGCAAGCTGAGTAAAGTTGGAGATGTTACCACGGGCTCCAGAATCAGACATCATGAAAATTGGATTCTTAGCATCCATTGATTCAATCAGACGTTGTTGAATATTATCTTTCGCTGCATTCCAGACAGCGATAACACGTTCATAACGTTCATCATCAGTAATCAAACCACGACGGAATTGTTTCGTGATCGTGCCGACTTGCTTGTGGGCATTGTCGATGATTTCTTGTTTTTC
Source organism: Enterococcus hulanensis (assembly GCF_005405485.1). Classification (GTDB taxonomy): domain Bacteria; phylum Bacillota; class Bacilli; order Lactobacillales; family Enterococcaceae; genus Enterococcus_A; species Enterococcus_A hulanensis. Next base: position 99,086 of record NZ_BJED01000017.1, read on the forward strand.
TGCCAGCGCCATGATATCAGCGATACCAACGGTCATACCAGCATGTGTTGAGTGTTTGTAACCTAAGTCTTTCATCCGGTCAAGCATCATTGATGTATCAGTGACTTTGAAACGTTTGAAGACCTCAGCGATGATATTTCCAAGATTTTTCTTCTTAAATGGCAAGATAATTTCTTGTTCCTTGATCGCTGCAGGAATATCTGCACCCTTTTCGACAAAATATTTGTCAGGTGTATATTGCGTTAAGTTGAAATCAGTCGGTTCGTTCAAGTAAGGGAACTCTTGCGGCATGATCTCGTTGAAAATAATTTTCCCAACAGTCGTGATCAGCATGCGTTCTTTTTGTTCTTCTGTAAATGGTTTGTCGCCTAATGTATTAGGATCAACAGCCACACGTGAATGCAAGTGAACATAGCCATTGCGCCATGCTAAGACAGCTTCATTCATGTCACGGAAGATCATTCCTTCACCTTCGCGGCCTACTTCTTCCATTGTCAGGTAGTAGTTACCTAAGACCATATCTTGAGATGGTGTAACAACGGGTTTACCATCTTTAGGGTTCAAGATGTGGGTTGCAGCCAGCATCAACATACGAGCTTCCGCTTGTGCTTCTTCTCCTAGCGGTAAATGGACAGCCATTTGGTCTCCATCGAAATCGGCGTTGTAGGCTTCACATACTAGCGGGTGAAGACGAATCGCACGACCTTCAACTAAGATCGGTTCGAAAGCTTGGATACCCAGTCTGTGCAACGTAGGTGCCCGGTTAAGTAAAACTGGATGTTCTCTGATAACTTCTTCTAAAACATCCCATACAACGTCTTCTTGACGTTCGATTTTACGTTTTGCATTTTTGATATTTGAAGCAATCTCGCGTTGAACTAATTCTTTCATCACGAACGGTTTGAACAATTCGATCGCCATTTCTTTTGGCAGACCACATTGATACATCTTCAAGAAAGGTCCAACGACGATAACTGAACGAGCAGAGTAATCGACACGTTTACCCAGCAAGTTTTGACGGAAACGACCTTGTTTCCCTTTCAACATGTGAGACAAAGATTTCAATGGACGGTTACCTGGTCCAGTAACTGGACGGCCGCGACGACCATTATCGATCAAAGCATCGACTGCTTCTTGCAGCATCCGTTTTTCGTTTTGCACAATGATGTTTGGTGCATTCAAATCTAACAAACGTTTCAAACGATTGTTACGGTTGATCACACGACGGTAAAGGTCATTCAAGTCACTTGTTGCAAAACGACCACCTTCTAATTGAACCATTGGACGTAGATCTGGCGGGATGACAGGAATAACATCCATCACCATCCAGCCTGGCTGGTTGCCAGAAGAACGGAAGGCTTCTAAAACATCTAAGCGACGAATTGCTCGTGTACGTTTTTGGCCTTGAGCGGTCTTCAACTCTTCTTTTAACTCTGCTGATTCGCCATCTAGATCAACTTTATCTAATAATTGTTTGATGGCTTCGGCACCCATTGCCGCATGGAATTCTTGACCGTATTGATCACGTTTTTCACGATATTCACGTTCAGTCAATAATTGTTTCTTCTCTAGGCTTGTATTACCTGGATCGATTACGACATAAGATGCAAAGTAGATAATTTCTTCTAACGCACGCGGGCTCATGTCTAACACAAGACCCATACGAGAAGGAATTCCTTTGAAATACCAGATATGTGTTACTGGGGCTGCTAACTCGATATGGCCCATCCGTTCACGACGAACTTTTGAACGTGTTACTTCAACACCACAACGGTCGCAGACGATCCCTTTATAACGGATCCGTTTGTATTTCCCACAGGCACATTCCCAGTCTTTGGTTGGCCCAAAAATTCTTTCATCGAATAACCCTTCGCGTTCAGGTTTCAATGTACGATAGTTAATGGTTTCCGGTTTTTTTACTTCACCGTATGACCAGCTTCTGATTTTTTCAGGAGAAGCCAAACCTATTTGCATACTTTCGAATTTATTTACATCGATCAAAAGGGTTTCCCTCCATTTCATTTTATCGTAAGACAGCTAGGGGTTAGCTGTCTTACACATGCACAAACGGTGTTCCAGAAGTAGCTTCTTCGGAAATAAGCCGAAATTTCATAAAATTTGAGAAATAATTTTTTGAAATTCCTTCTTATTTCTTGAAGCTGAACACTTCTGACACCACCTCTTCAGACAAGTGCGACTCTTATAAGTCTTCAGCAGTTTCGATTTCTTGGATCAAGTCTGACTTTTGTTCGGCCTTTTCAGCAGCTGCGCGTTCTTCGACTTCTTTTGCAGTTTGTTGCTGTTCTGCATATTTCGTCAACGCATCAACTGTGATCAAGTCATCATCGTCATCGTCCATGTCTCGCAACTCGATTTCTTTGTCATTAATATCTAAGACTTGCATATCTAAACCAAGGGCTTGCAATTCTTTCACTAATACGCGGAAAGATTCAGGCACGCCTGGTTTTGGAATAGGTTCACCTTTGACGATGGCTTCGTAAGTTTTCACACGACCAACCACATCATCTGATTTGTAAGTCAAGATTTCTTGTAATGTGTAAGCAGCACCGTATGCTTCCAGTGCCCAAACTTCCATTTCCCCGAAACGTTGTCCACCAAATTGAGCTTTACCACCCAATGGTTGCTGCGTAACAAGAGAGTAAGGTCCAATTGAACGAGCATGCAATTTATCATCGACCATGTGGGCCAATTTAATCATGTACATAACCCCAACGGAAATACGGTTATCAAATGGTTCACCGGTACGTCCATCATAAAGGACAGTCTTAGCGTCTGCCGCCATACGAGATTCACGTACAGTTTCCCAAACATCGCTATCCTGTGCGCCATCGAATACTGGTGTTGCCACATGGATACCTAATTGACGAGCAGCCATCCCTAAGTGCAATTCCAATACTTGCCCGATGTTCATACGAGATGGTACCCCTAATGGATTCAACATGACATCCACTGGTGTGCCGTCTGGTAAGTACGGCATGTCTTCTTCAGGCATAATGCGAGAAACGACCCCTTTGTTTCCGTGACGGCCGGCCATTTTATCCCCTTCATGGATTTTACGTTTTTGCACGATGTAAACGCGCACTAACATATTCACACCTGGAGATAATTCATCGCCTGCTTCACGAGTAAAGATCTTCACATCATGAACGATCCCGCCGCCGCCGTGAGGCACACGTAGAGAAGTATCACGAACTTCACGCGCTTTTTCACCAAAGATCGCATGTAATAAACGTTCTTCAGCGGATAGTTCCGTTACCCCTTTAGGAGTGACTTTACCAACTAATAAATCACCATCATGAACTTCAGCACCGATGCGGATAATCCCCATTTCGTCTAAGTTCTTCAATGCGTCTTCCCCAACGTTAGGGATTTCGCGGGTGATTTCTTCAGGTCCTAATTTCGTATCGCGTGCTTCTGATTCATATTCTTCAATATGGATTGAAGTATAAACATCATCTTTCACCAAACGACGGCTCATGATGATGGCATCTTCATAGTTGTACCCTTCCCAAGTCATGAAGGCTACAACCACGTTTTGACCTAATGCCAATTCGCCGTTTTCCATTGAAGGTCCATCAGCTAAGATATCGCCAACATCAACTTTTTCACCTAAACCAACTAATGGACGTTGGTTATAGCTGGTTCCTGAGTTTGAACGACGGAATTTAGTGATGTCGTATTTATCTAATGCGCCATTGTCGCGACGTACACGAACTTCGTGAGCATCAACGAATTCAACGACACCTTCGTTTTTACATAATAAAGCGGCACCTGAGTCATGAGCTGCTTTATATTCCATACCAGTACCAACCCATGGAGAACGAGGTTGGATCAATGGTACTGCTTGACGCTGCATGTTGGCACCCATCAAGGCACGGTTGGAGTCATCGTTTTCCAAGAATGGAATACAAGCGGTAGCGACTGCAACTACTTGTTTTGGCGATACATCCATGTAATCCACTTTATCAATCGTTACTTCCAAGTTTTCAGAAGTTGCACGAGCCATAACGACTTCTTCAGCGAAGGTGCCGTCTTCATTCAACTTACTGTTTGCTTGGGCAACAACGTAATGGTCCTCGATGTCAGCTGTTAAGTAATCGATTTTATCCGTTACTCGACCAGTTGCACGATCAACACGACGGTAAGGTGTTTCGATGAAACCAAACTTGTTGACCTTGGCATAAGAAGCCAAGCTGTTGATCAACCCGATGTTGGGACCTTCGGGCGTTTCAATCGGACACATACGGCCATAGTGAGAATAGTGAACGTCTCGAACTTCATAGCCCGCACGGTCACGCGTCAAACCACCAGGTCCTAAGGCAGATAGACGACGTTTATGAGTCAATTCCCCTAATGGGTTCGTTTGATCCATGAACTGTGACAACTGAGAAGAACCAAAGAATTCTTTGATGCTGGCAACAACTGGACGAATGTTGATCAATTGTTGCGGTGTCAATGTTTCTTGATCCTGAATGGACATGCGTTCGCGAACGACACGTTCCATCCGAGCTAAACCGATACGGAATTGGTTTTGTAATAATTCACCAACTGAGCGGATACGACGGTTTCCTAAGTGGTCGATATCATCGACATTGCCGATGCCTTCCATCAAGTTCAAGAAATAGCTCATTGAAGAAATGATGTCAGCAGGGCGAACCGTACGTACAGAAGAATCAGGATAAGCATTGCCGATCACTGTAACTTCACGTTCTGGATCTTTTGGTGAAAAGACTTTGATCACTTGAACAGTCATTGGATCAGTAACAACCGCATCTTCTGATGGGTAGTAAGTTACTGAGTTCAAGCCATTTTCCAAGTGTGGTCCTAAATCTTCCATTACTTGGTGTGTTAGAACCGTTCCTTTTTCCACGATGATTTCGCCTGTTTCAGCATCAACCAAGGTTTCAGCTAAGGTCAAGTTCAATAGACGTGTTTTAAGGTCTAATTTTTTATTTACTTTGTAACGACCAACATTTGCTAAGTCGTAACGTTTTGGATCGAAGAAACGAGCAGTTAACAAGCTGCGAGAGCTGTCTGCTGTTTTTGGTTCGCCTGGACGTAAGCGTTCATATACATCTTTCAAACCTTCTTCGGTACGAGAATCACTTGGGTTTTTGTGCAAGTCTTTCTCGATCGTGTTGCGTAATGAGTCGCTTTCGCCAAAGATTTCAAAAATTGTATCATCTGACCCAAAACCTAATGCACGAACTAACGTAGTCAAAGGAATTTTACGCGTACGATCAATACGTACATAAGAAATATCTTTTGCGTCTGTTTCCATTTCTAACCATGCGCCGCGGTTAGGGATAACAGTTGAACCAAATCCTTCTTTCCCGTTTTTATCCACTTTTCCGTGGAAGTAAACGCCGGGAGAACGAACTAATTGGGATACGATAACCCGTTCAGCTCCGTTGATGATAAAGGTTCCTTGCTCCGTCATTAATGGGAAATCGCCAAAGAATACTTCTTGGGATTTGATTTCTCCAGTTTCACGGTTTACTAAACGTAATACAACATGTAATGGTGCAGAGTAATTTGCATCGTGTGAACGAGCCTCTGCAACGGTGTATTTAGGTTCTTTCAATTCATAGTCAACAAATTCAAGTGACAAGTTTCCATTAAAGTCTTCAATTGGCAAAATGTCTTCAAACATTTCTCGTAAGCCCTCATCTAAGAACCATTGATAAGAATCTGTTTGAATTTCGATCAAATTCGGTAATTCCAACACTTCACTGATTTGTGCGAAGCTTCTACGTTCTCGGTGTTTCCCGTATTTCACTACGTGTCCAGCCAAGTTCTTCACCCCTCTTAAAAGTTTGAAAACCGATCCGAAGATAAATTACATTTATGTTACATAGATTAAATTACTGTAACACCTGACATTTTTTGCGGCTTTTAGGCAAAAAAAAACCAAAAATAGAACGTTCTCTTGAAAATATTCGCGAGCTTCTACTTTTGTTTCCCTATATAAAGCCGGAACGGACAATATTTCGTTCCTGCCTGTTATCATTTCAGATAGTTTTAGCAAATTAATATAATACATGACGCAAACACAAAAGTCAATAGCCTCAACGGTTGAATAAATATTTCGCAATCTTTTCTTAAAGTTTTCAGCAAAGATCAATTGGTTTAATTAGTTTTACATTTTTGAATATTCAGAATATTCGACGATTTATTATTGACATCTCATTTTTCTTAACGTATACTAATTTACATCTTAATCAAGTGGAGGTTGTTCCTTATGTTGAACGCAAAAAACTCACAACTGAATAACCGCTATTACTTTAGCTATTTTAGATAGGTTTGTATTCATCATGATGGGTACAAACAACTTGAGTGTTTTTTGTATCTATGATGGCTAGAGCATTTCGATGTACCACCGGCCGCATAGAGAAATCTAAGTGGCTGAAGAATCATACTATTTTTGTATTCGTATCACCCACTTAGAGTTTCGACAATTCTAAGCGGGTGATTTTTTTATGAAAAGGATGTCAGCATCTCTTTTCACAGTTTGTTTAGGTCAAAAATTTAAGCCGATTATCGCTACACTTGTTTAGAGGGATGATATACGGCTTGAAAATCAAACTTATTTTTCCGGTTTTTGGAAAAATAAATTCTTTAAAATGAAAAAGGAGAGAAAATTATGAAAAAAGCAGTATTAGCAGGAATTGGATTGGTAAGTTTATTAATGTTAGGGGCTTGCGGCAACAAAGAAGCGGCCGGCAATGACGAAGCAAAAAAAGTCGGAGTTTTACAGTTGGTTCAACACCCTTCCTTAGACAATGCCTATGAAGGCTTCAAAGAAGGTTTAGCTGAAGGCGGGTATAAAGAAGGCGACAACTTAAAAATCGAATATCAAAATGCACAAAACAATCAAGACAATCTAAAAAGTATGAGTGAAAAATTGGTCAAAGACGAACCCGATTTACTTTTAGGCGTCGCTACTCCAGCCGCTCAATCTTTATTGAACACGACAACCGAGATTCCGATCACCGTTACTGCCGTTACCGATTTAGAAGAAGCGAAATTGGTTAAAAGTGATAAAAAACCGGGCGGAAACGTAACGGGGACAACCGATATGGTTCCGATCGATAAACAAATCGATCTATTATTATCAATCGTTCCAGAGGCAAAATCTATCGGGATCATGTACAACGCAGGTGAGGCTAATTCAAAAATCCAAGCCGATCTTGCTGAAAAAGCATTGAAAAAAGCTGGCGTTGAAGTAAAAGTAAAAACAGCCAACACAACAAATGATGTTCAACAAGTAACGGAATCTTTAGCAAATGAAACAGATGGTATCTACGTACCAACAGATAATACCTTCGCAAGTGCTGCTTCGGTCATTGGCGATGTGGTAAAAGAAAAGAAAATTCCATTAGTTGCCGGTTCAACTGAACAAATTGACGGCGGCGGTTTAGCTACTGTTGGGATCGACTACAAATCACTTGGTAAACAAACTGGAAAAATGGCGGCGAAAATTTTAGACGGTGATGCAAAACCTGAAGATACACCAGTGGAATCTGCTGATACGCTTAAATTGGTCGTTAACAAAGATATGGCAAAAGCCTTAGATATTGATCCAGATAGTATCAAAGAACCTAAATAAAAATATTTAAAACTGCTTCACAAAGAAAGAAGGAAGAATCATGAACGTTATCACTTTGTTATTATCAGCGACGTCACAAGGTATGCTCTGGTCGTTACTAGCGATTGGAGTCTACATGACTTTTCGAATTTTGGATATTGCCGATCTGACCGCCGAGGGAAGTTTCCCCTTGGGCGGCGGGATCGCTGCGATTGGGATCGTTAATGGCATGCATCCTGCTCTAGCTACTTTGTTAGCATTCGGCGGCGGCATGCTGGCCGGATTAGTTACTGGGATCTTGAATACGAAATTCAAAATCCCGGCGCTGCTAGCTGGAATTATCACTATGACTGGCTTGTATTCCATTACTTCGCGGGTGATGGGCGCTCCAAACATCGCTTTATTAGGCGAAAGTACTGTTTTTACAGCTGCACAAGATATGGGCTTGAGTAAAAATAATGCGGTGATCTTAGTGGGTCTGTTAATTGTCCTGCTGGTTATTTTGCTGCTAGTCCTCTTTTTCCGAACGGAGATTGGTTTAGCTGTTAGAGCAACCGGTGATAACCCCGATATGAGTGAAGCCAATGGAATCAAAACTGAAAATATGAAGCTTTTGGGCTACATGATCTCAAACGGCAGCATCGCTCTTTCAGGTGCCTTGTTAGCTCAAAATAACGGCTTTGCGGATTTGAACTCCGGAGTCGGTACGATCGTTATTGGATTAGCTTCGATTATCATCGCAGAAGTTCTGCTCCATAATAAACCAATTCTTATTCGTTTGATTACGATCGTGGCGGGAGCAATTATTTACCGTTTCATCTTGGCGTTAGTATTTGAGTTGAACGTAGAGCCGACAGATTCTAAATTAGCTTCGGCGATCGTATTAGTTATTTGTCTGTCATTACCACAAATCCGTTCAAAATTTACCATTAAAACAAAGAAGAAAGGGGCTGACGCAAATGCAACCAGTATTAAGAATCAATAATCTTCATCAATATTTCGAACGCGGAACAGTGAATGAAAATCATGTATTGCGCGGCATTAATCTAAGCCTAGCCCCTGGCGAATTTGTGACTATTATCGGCGGAAATGGCGCAGGTAAATCAACCCTGTTAAATAGTGTCGCCGGTACGTTGCCGATCGAAGAAGGTCAAATGTTTTTGAATGAAGAAGACATCACGAAACATTCCGTAACACGCCGTTCAAAAAAAATCAGCCGGGTCTTCCAAGATCCTAAAATGGGGACGGCCGTTCGGTTATCGGTGGAGGAAAATCTAGCGCTGGCAATGAAACGCGGACACAAACGCGGATTTTCTCTAGGCGTAAAAAGTAAAGATCGCAGTTTCTTCCAAGAACAATTAGCGATGCTGAATTTAAATTTAGAAAATCGATTAGATGCTGAAATTGGTCTGCTTTCTGGGGGTCAACGGCAAGCCATCACCTTACTGATGGCAACCTTGCAACGGCCTGATCTAATTTTACTAGATGAACACACAGCAGCACTTGATCCAAAAACTTCATTGACTGTCATGGAGCTGACGGAACGCTTGATTCGTGAACAAGAGCTGACTGCCTTTATGGTTACCCATAATATGGAGGATGCGATTCAATACGGCAATCGTTTAATCATGCTCCACCAAGGACAAATTGCATTAGATTTAAAACAAGCGGAAAAGCAGAATTTAACTGTGCCAAAATTAATGGAGCTTTTCCATCAAAACTCTGGTGTCGAACTAAAAGACGACGCCTTGTTATTGGGTTGATTCCACAAAAGATTCTCCCTTCTTTCTTGACAGGCTGCTTTTATGCAGCCTGTTTTTTTGTTACACTGAGCCCAGAAAGAAAAATGATGGAGGTATCCCTTTGACAACAAAAGAGAAAGTCTTGGCACGTTTAAAAGCCGCAGAAGAAATTCTATCTGGTGAAGCCTTAGCTCAAGAATTGGGTGTATCCCGCACCGCTATCTGGAAAGCAATCAAAGAGCTGGAAAAAAAAGGCTACCAGATTCAACATTTAGCAAATGGCTATCGCTACCAGCCTTCAGATATTTTAGATGCAAAAGAGATCCAGGAACATATTAACCAAGCTGTCGACGTCACCGTTTTGGAAACTTCAGATTCAACTATGAAAGATGCGCAGCTAGCCGTTATGGAAGGCAAAAAATCCCCCTTATTGATTGTGGCGGATATGCAAAAGGCCCCGCGAGGACGCTTCAACCGACCATTTTTTGCGGCGAAGCAGCAAGGGATCTATATGAGTTTATTATTGGAACCCAAAGAACAGCTGCAGGAATTGCCGCAATACACGATCTTAATGGCCGTCGCTGTCGCTGAAGCGATCGATGAACTATTAGGAGTCGAGAGTCAAATCAAATGGGTCAACGACATCTACTTGAATCACAGAAAGGTGGTTGGAATACTGTCCGAAGCGATGACTGATGTTGAAACCAATTCATTGAAATACATTATTATCGGTATGGGGATCAATTTTTCGATTCCACAGGAAATTTATCCTGAGGAGCTGCGTGAAAAAGCAACCTCCCTCTTTTCTGATGGAAAAGCAACGACTACACGAAATCAATTAATCATCAATATTTGGAATCGTTTCTTCGACTTATTAGCTGAACAAACAACCTACCTTGATTCCTATCGCAAAAAATCATTCGTATTAGGCAAGAAAATTACGTTCAAGCGTAAAGATCAGCTATATCTAGGTACCGCTGTTGCGATTACCGACATCGGAGAATTAGTTGTCGATTTAGGAGACGAAAAGGTTACTCTTTCCTCCGGCGAAATTAGTTTAAGTTCGATCCAATAAAAAAATGATGTGCCGCATTCGGGCACATCATTTTTTTATCGCATCGTTACAAATTCTTCACTGCCAGTTGGATGAATGGCAACCGTATCATCGAAATCTTTCTTCGTTGCTCCCATTTTGATCGCTACCGCAAATCCCTGCAGCATTTCATCAACGCCAATGCCGATCGCATGCAGACCGATGATCTTCTCTTCCTCGCCAACACAAACCAATTTCATATCACATTTTTGACGATAATCGCTTAATGCAAAATACATTGGCGTGAAGCGTGAATGATAAATTTTGATCTGATCTTTTCCATAGCGCTCGATAGCATTATCTTCAGTTAAGCCAATCGTTGCGATCGTTGGATGGGTAAATATCACGGTTGGTACATTTTCATAATCTAAAAATTCTTCGGACTTGCCATTAAATACCCGTTCAGATAAACGGCGCCCTGCAGCAATCGCTACAGGAGTCAAATCGATCTTACCGATGACATCGCCAACAGCATAAACCCCTTCGCTCGTTGTGTTTTGATATTTATCGACAATCACAAAGCCCTTCTCGTTCAAGGTTACCGAGGTATTTTCCAAACCTAATTTATCAGTGTTAGGTAAACGGCCGCCAGCAAATAAGACCTTATCACCCGTTAAAGTATTGCCATTCTCAAAATGGACGGTGTACGTTCCGTCAGTATTTTGTTTAATTTCTTTTGCTACATGGTGATCATACAGCTTCATCTTGTTCTCACGATAGATTTCAACTAAGTTATCTGCCAGCATTTTATCAAAAGTCCGTAAGGGACGACTATGCCGGAAAGCCCAATGAACCTGAGTGCCCATTCCTTGCAATACACCGCTTAACTCTGCTGCGATATATCCTGCTCCCAAGACAACCACTTCTTTCGGTTGTTCTGTCAATTCAAAGAATCCATTCGAATCAATCGCCAATTCACCGCCAGGAATAGTCATCTGACTTGGGCGACCGCCTGTTGCGATTAAAACATTCGGCGCTGTATATTCCTCACCATTTACACGAATGACATGATCGGATTTAAACGTGGCATATCCTTCGATCCGCTCAACGTTATTGCTATCCAGCCCGCGATAGTACGCGCCATGTAAAAAATCGATGTATTTTTCGCGTCGTGCAACTAATTCTTTAAAATCAAATTTTTCCACGTCGGCTTGAACACCATAACTAGGCGCATCCCGTTCAATCATCTCCAGCATACTGCTAGCTTGCCACATTACTTTTTTCGGCACACAGCCAACATTGACACAAGTACCACCGATTTTATTTCCTTCGATTAATAGTACTTTTGCGCCATACATGCCCGCACGGTTTGCCGAAGCAATCCCGCCGCTGCCTCCACCGACAACGATGTAATCATATTCCTTCATTCAACTGCCTCCTAATTTATACTGATTTAATATAAGTCTAATTTCACTATGTAAAAACTTTCTATCAACTGAACCTATTAAGCAACTGCTTCAGACCCAATACGTTCATTTTAATACATTCTGCTAAAAAAGAATTGCTTTTTGCCTATTCCGTTTATGATTGAAGTATTTCCTCATTCTCTGCTCTAAAAAAGACTGAGAATTTATTCCTCAGTCTTTTTTCTTACGTATCATATCTCCAGGCTTCACTGGTTGAGCCACCGGCATTGTGATGATCATCATCGGATTTGGTGCTCGATCGATCATTTCGCCTTCATCATTTTTCATCTCGGTAACCGTTTGTTCGAAATGATGGAAGTTTGGCCCATAAAATTCGATCTCATCGCCCACTCTAAAATGATTCCGCTGACGAACAGTGGCAATTCCACTCTTTTCATCATAACTTAAAACTTCGCCAATAAATTTATAAACTGGAATCTTCCGGCGCGGACCAAATAACTGTTCATTTTCCGTCGGTACATGGTAATAAAACCCGGTCGATAATTCCCGTTGAGCGACCTTCCACAATTCATCGATCCATTCCTGCTTGCAGACATAATTTTCTGGATCAGAAATGTAGCTATCCACGGCCGCTTTGTACACATTTGCAACAGTCGAAACATAATGAATCGACTTCATCCGTCCTTCAATCTTCAAACTATCAACGCCGTTTTCGATCAAATCAGGAATATGTTCGATCATGGACATGTCCACGGCACTCATAGAAAACTCTTCTGTGACATCCCCGTTTTCGGTCAATGAACGATGCTCCTGAGCAAACGGCATATCAAATAATTCGTATTTCCAACGGCATGATTGAGAACAGCCGCCACGGTTTGCATCCCGCATCGACATATGATTCGACAATGTACAGCGTCCTGAATATGAGATACACATGGCACCGTGAATAAAGGCTTCAATTTGAACATCCGTATTCCGTCGAATTTCCGCCAGCTCTTCCATTGAGACCTCACGAGCTAAAACAACCCGCTCCAAACCTTCATTTTGCCAAAACTTCAATGTTTCAGCATTTGTTGCCGACGCTTGGGTTGATAAATGAATTTCTAACCCCGGAGCTTCTGAAGCACAAATTTCTATCAAGGCTGGGTCAGAAACAATTACTGCTGAAATTCCGATATCACGCAGCTTTTTGAAAAATTCTCCAGCGCCTTCTTCATTGCCTTCATGTGTCACCATGTTAGCTGCTACGTAGACTTTTGCGTTGTACTTATTTGCAAAAGCCACTCCTTCTTCCATCTCTTCAAATGAGAAGTTCCCCGCTCGGGATCGCAAGCCATAGGCATCTCCGCCGATATATACTGCATCCGCGCCATAATGAATCGCGGTTTTTAATTTTTCCAATGTCCCGGCCGGCGCTAAAACCTCGGGCCGTTTCAATTTTCTCTCTGTCATGTTGCTATTACTCCTATTTAATCGCTGTTGGGTCCAAATGATAAAAGCCAGTATCCATTCCTCGACCAACAGGATGATATTTTTGGATTTCTTGTTGCGCGCGAATTGCTTCCGCTTCGTTCCAAGTTCCCTTTTCAATTGCTCCTTTAGCTTCCGCAAAAACTCTTGCAATAGCTGTAAAATCTGCTCCTGGTGTAAATAAACCATCGAGTTTCCACGTTTGATAGCCTGCTTGAGCTAATTCAGCCAACTCTTGAATTAAATTCAGATCATTATCAGCAAAAATATGAGTCCCGTGCTGATCCTCGTAGATTGAATAATGCGTGTCAGCCTTTTTCGGTTCTGAAATAAACAGCCCGCGTTCTTTTGAAGTCTCTTCCGCCTGCTTCGTATAATTGAAATAGTTATCTAATAACGGTCTTTTCGATTGGTGAATACACGTAGCCCCATAGACTAATACTTCTACCGGAACATCAACATACTGCCGTAGCTGCTGCATCTCTTCAAAAGGCACCTCACGAGCTAAAACAGCCCCTACCGCACCCTTCTTCTGCCAAAAATTAATTTGTCGTGCATTAGTTACCAAGGTTTCCGCATCATAAATATAAGGCAGATCATACTCTTGCAATAAATAGATTACACCAGTATCGCCAACAACGACATAGTCCGGCTTCACCTCTGCTAAAAATGTCAAATACTCTGGAATTTTTTTCATCTTATCAGGATGCATGATACCATTTACAGCAACATTCACCTTTTTTCCTTGAGCATGGGCCATTTCAATCAAGGCTTTTTGTTCATCACGAGAAAAAGAATGCGGCAATCGCAAACCAAACTCTTCTTCTCCTATGTATAATGTATCTAAGCCGGCAGCAAACAAGTCTTCAGCTTGTGCCATTGACTCTACCGTCGCAATTAATTCGATCATGTTAGGTCCTCCTTTTAGACTTTCTCATACTATCACAGCTTCCCAAAGTTTCCAACTGACGGCATAAAAAAGAGGATAACGCCAATGCGTCATCCTCTGATTAATTAAACTTTTTCTGGAATTTTTTCTTCTTTAGAATTTTTTACAGTTAATGTCACCTTGCCCTTGCTGGCACCGATCGTCACTGTGTCACCTAATTGAATTTGACCAGATAACAAAGCTTCCGCTAATCGGTCTTCAATCTCTTTTTGCAACGCTCTGCGAATTGGCCGAGCACCGTATTCAGGATCAAAACCAACTTTTCCAATCACATCATAGGCAGCTGGTGTGATCTTCACTTTGATTTCATGTTCCTTCATACGATCTAAGATAGAACGACTCATAATTTTCACAATTTCATGAATTTGTTCTTGATCCAATGTTTTGAAGACAACCGTTTCATCAATTCGGTTTAAGAATTCAGGACGAAAGGCTTTTTTCAATTCCTCCAGAATTCGTTTTTCCATCGCTTGATGATCTTTGGTAATATCCTTCACGTTGAACCCAACATTTTTTTCTTCGCGAATTTCTGTCGCACCAATGTTGGAAGTCATAATCAAGATTGTATTTCTGAAATCAACTTTTCGACCTTTTGAATCCGTTAAATGACCATCATCTAAAACCTGCAATAAAATATTGAATACATCTGGATGAGCCTTTTCCACTTCGTCTAATAAGATCACTGAATAAGGTTTTTGACGAATTTTTTCCGTTAATTGCCCGCCCTCTTCATAACCAACATAGCCCGGGGGCGATCCAATCAAACGACTCGTACTGTATTTTTCCATGTATTCAGACATGTCCACTCGAATCAGAGCTTCTTCGCTGCCAAACATTGCTTCGGCCAAAGCTTTCGCCAACTCTGTCTTACCAACACCAGTTGGACCCAAGAACATAAAGGAGCCGATTGGGCGATTAGGATCTTTCAATCCGCTTCGAGCCCGACGAATAGCACGCGAGATAGCCTGAACTGCTTCTTCCTGCCCGACTACCCTCTTATGCAGAACATTTTCTAAATCCAATAAACGCTGACTTTCTTTTTTCTCCAACTGTTGTAACGGCACACCTGTCCATTGGGAAACAACCGCCGCAACATCTTCATCCGTCACTTGATCAATATAACCATTTTCTTGTTTTGCCGCTTTAATTTTTGCTTGTTCCAATACTTCGGCTAATTGTTTTTCTCGCAAACGCAGACGCGCTGCTGATTCAAAGTCTTGATTTTGAATCGCTTTTTCCTTCTCCATCACCAATTCTTGAACTTCATCTTCTAATTCCGTAAGTTCCGATACTTCATCAGTAGAATCCAAACGAACTTTTGCGGAAGACTCATCCATCAAATCGATTGCCTTATCTGGCAACTGGCGTGAGTTGATATATCTTACTGATAAAGAAACTGCAGCATGCAGCGCTTCATCAGTTATTTCTACTCCATGGTGATCCTCATAACGCGGACGCAATCCTTTTAAGATTTCTTCCGCTTCCTCAGGTGTTGGCTCTTCCACTTGCACTCGAGCAAATCGACGTTCTAAAGCAGAATCTTTTTCAATATATTTTTGATACTCATCTAACGTCGTGGCACCAATTGTTTGCAGTTCACCACGAGCCAATGCAGGTTTCAAAATATTTGAGGCATCTATCGCCCCTTCAGCTCCGCCAGCACCAATTAAAGTATGCAATTCATCAATAAACAAGATAATTTGACCATCATGATAAATCTCATCGATTACTTTTTTCAATCGATCTTCGAATTCCCCACGATATTTTGTTCCAGCAACTAAAGCGCCCATATCCAACATCATCAAACGTTTTCCACGCATATCTTCTGGTACATCACCAGAAATGATCCGTTGTGCCAAACCTTCAACAATCGCCGTCTTACCGACACCAGGTTCACCAACTAATACAGGATTATTTTTCGTACGGCGGCTCAAAATTTGGACTACACGACGAACCTCACTATCTCTTCCAACTACTGGATCTAAGCGTTTTTCTCGTGCCAGCTTCGTCAAGTCACGAGCCAATCCATCTAAGGTAGGCGTTCCTTGAGAATTATTTTGTGCAGGTTTAGCCGCTGCTTTTCTCCGAGTCCCAGTACCTTGATTAGCATTTTGTACCTCATTGACGCCCATTTTTTTCAGTAAAAGCTGCCGCATCTTAGGCAAGCTCAAACCTAAATTCACTAAGATATGTGAAGCTAAGATTTCATCATCACGTAATAGACCTAACAAGATATGCTCAGTTCCAACTAATTTTGCATTGAAACGTTTGGCTTCATCATCAGCAAAAATCAAAATCTGTTTTGCTCTTGGAGAATAAGGAAGATAGCCACCTTCAGGATAAGACTTAACTGACCCGTAACCCGTCATATGTTCAATTTCTTCACGAATGTCATTTTCACTTGAATTCATTTGACGTAAGGTTTTACCCGCAATTCCCTGTTGTTCAATCACTAACGCTAGTAATAAATGCTCCGAACCAACCGAGCGGTGTTTAAAATATTTAGCTTCTTGTTGCGCAATCGCTAATACTGCTTTTGCACGTTCTGTATACAGCTGATCCATATCCCTCACTCCTTTTTCTCATAACTTAAACGTTCCAAAAATCCATGAAGAATTCTTGCTCGTAGTCTGTTTTCAATTTGACTGATACCAAGGACAGTCTTCGATACTGCACTCAACATCAAGTTACCTTCGTTCTCAGTAATAATTTCTTCCTCAAATAATTTCTGAATGATTCCAAAAGCATTTGCTTCAGAAATTTCAGCTCCAAAAGAATCCATCAATTGTTCTAAAAAGTAATGCTGATCAGAAATCTTAACTTTACTTATTCGAATATAGCCTCCGCCACCTCGTTTACTTTCAACTAAATAACCGCGTTGAAAAGTAAAACGTGTATTGATTACATAATTTATCTGAGAAGGAACACAATTAAACAGCTGTGCCATCTCTGCTCTTCGAATTTCGATTATTTCACTATTTTCTAAAATATCTTTCAAGTAAGATTCGATCAAATCAGAGGTATTTCTGCTCATAATATCGCCCCCTATTGACTATTCCTGACCATAATTATATCGAACTTAGCGCATGAAATAAAGAAGAACGCCTTTCTTTAAATTAAGATAAAAAAAAAGAAGGCTTTCACCTTCTTTTTTTGATCGGGAAGACAGGATTCGAACCTGCGACACCTTGGTCCCAAACCAAGTACTCTACCAAGCTGAGCTACTTCCCGATAAACAAAAAAACTACGCGCCCAAGAGGAGTCGAACCCCTAACCTTTTGATCCGTAGTCAAACACTCTATCCAGTTGAGCTATGGGCGCATATTTTTATTATGCCGAGGACCGGAATCGAACCGGTACGGTGATCACTCACCGCAGGATTTTAAGTCCTGTGCGTCTGCCAGTTCCG